>NZ_AP018448.1:10309267-11602651 GCF_030294945.1 Streptomyces graminofaciens
GGAACTCGCCGAGGTGGACGGCCTGGTCATCCCCGGCGGCGAGTCCACCACCATCTCCAAGCTGGCCGTCCTCTTCGGCGTCATGGAACCGCTACGCGCGCGCGTGCGCGACGCCATGCCCGTGTACGGCACCTGCGCCGGCCTGATCATGCTCGCCGACAAGATCCTCGACCCTCGCTCGGGCCAGGAGACCATCGGCGGCATCGACATGATCGTGCGCCGCAACGCCTTCGGCCGCCAGAACGAGTCCTTCGAGGCGGCGGTCGACGTCAAGGGCGTCGAGGGCGATCCTGTAGAAGGCGTCTTCATCCGTGCCCCCTGGGTGGAGTCGGTGGGCGCGCGTACCGAGGTGCTCGCCGAGCACGGCGGTCACATCGTCGCCGTACGCCAGGGCAACGCCCTCGCCACGTCGTTCCACCCGGAGCTGACCGGCGACCACCGGCTGCACGCGCTCTTCGTCGACATGGTGCGCGCGAACCGGGCGGCGGAGTCCTTGTAGGATCTCTGGGGTTCGTTGCAGAGATGGGTTTACGCGAAGGAGACAGGCAGATGTCCGGCCACTCTAAATGGGCTACGACGAAGCACAAGAAGGCCGTGATCGACGCCAAGCGCGGCAAGCTCTTCGCGAAGCTGATCAAGAACATCGAGGTCGCGGCCCGGATGGGCGGCGTCGACATCGAGGGCAACCCGACTCTGTACGACGCCATCCAGAAGGCTAAGAAGCAGTCGGTCCCGAACAAGAACATCGACTCCGCGGTCAAGCGCGGTGGCGGTCTCGAGGCCGGTGGCGCCGACTACGAGACGATCATGTACGAGGGCTACGGTCCCAACGGTGTCGCGGTGCTCATCGAGTGCCTCACCGACAACCGCAACCGCGCCGCCTCCGACGTCCGCGTCGCCATGACCCGCAACGGCGGTTCGATGGCCGACCCGGGTTCCGTGTCGTACCTCTTCAACCGCAAGGGCGTCGTCATCGTCCCCAAGGGTGAGCTGTCCGAGGACGACGTCCTCGAGGTCGTGCTGGACGCGGGCGCCGAGGAGGTCAACGACCTGGGCGAGTCCTTCGAGGTGCTCAGCGAGGCCACCGACATGGTCGCGGTCCGTACCTCCCTCCAGGAGGCCGGCATCGACTACGACTCCGCCGAGGCCAACTTCGTCCCGACCATGCAGGTCGAGCTGGACGAGGAGGGCGCCAAGAAGATCTTCAAGCTGATCGACGCTCTCGAGGACAGCGACGACGTGCAGAACGTCTTCGCCAACTTCGACGTGAGCGACGAGGTCATGGAGAAGGTCGACGCGTAGCACCGCCGGGAGCCGAGCGGGCTCCTTGGCCGATGGGCTTCAACGGGCCGACGGGACACCCCCGTCGGCCCGTCGCGTTGTCGGCCGTTGTCAGTGGCACCCGATAGCCTGCACAAACAGGTGATCGATGGGAGGGGCGCGTGCGCGTACTGGGGGTGGACCCGGGGCTGACCCGTTGCGGTGTCGGTGTCGTGGAGGGCGTCGCCGGACGACCGCTCACGATGCTCGGCGTCGGAGTCGTCCGTACGCCCGCGGACGCCGAGTTGGGCCACCGCCTCGTCGCGATCGAGCGGGGCATCGAGCAGTGGCTCGACGAGTACCGCCCAGAATGCGTCGCCGTGGAGCGGGTGTTCAGCCAGCACAACGTGCGGACGGTCATGGGCACCGCCCAGGCCAGCGCCGTCGCCATGCTCTGCGCCGCCCGCCGCGGCATCCCCGTCGCCCTGCACACCCCGAGCGAGGTCAAGGCCGCAGTCACGGGCAGCGGCCGCGCCGACAAGGCCCAGGTCGGTGCCATGGTCACCCGTCTGCTGCGGCTCGACGCGCCCCCGAAGCCGGCCGACGCCGCCGACGCCCTCGCCCTCGCCATCTGCCACATCTGGCGCGCCCCCGCGCAGAACCGCCTCCAGCAGGCCGTCGCCCTGCACACAGCCAACGCAACGAAAGGCCGTACGGCATGATCGCCTTCGTCAGCGGCACGGTCGCCGCACTCGCTCCCAACACAGCGGTGGTCGAGGTGGGCGGGGTCGGTATGGCCGTGCAGTGCGCACCGAACACGCTGTCCACGCTGCGGCTCGGCCAGCCGGCCAAGCTCGCCACCTCCCTCGTCGTCCGCGAGGACTCCCTGACGCTCTACGGCTTCGTGGACGACGACGAGCGCCAGGTCTTCGAGCTGCTCCAGACCGCGAGCGGCGTCGGCCCGCGCCTGGCCCAGGCGATGTTGGCGGTGCACAGCCCGGACGCCCTGCGCCGAGCGGTCGCCACCGGTGACGAGAAAGCGCTGATCGCCGTCCCCGGCATCGGCAAGAAGGGCGCACAGAAGCTGCTGCTCGAGCTGAAGGACCGTCTGGGCGAGCCGGTCGGCACCCCCGCGATCGGTACGCCGATCACCACCGGCTGGCGCGACCAGCTGCACGCCGCCCTGATCGGCCTCGGGTACGCCACCCGCGAAGCCGACGAGGCCGTGACCGCCGTGACACCGCAGGCCGAGGCGGCCGAGGGCACGCCCCAGGTGGGCCACCTGCTCAGGGCGGCCCTGCAGACCCTGAACCGCGCCCGCTGAACCACCGGCCCGACCACTACACCCCGAGGCACGTCACATGAACTGGGACGACACGACCGACACCTCCGCCGCCCCCGAGCGGCTCGTCGGCACGTCCGCCGACCGTGAGGACCAGGCAGTCGAGGCGGCCCTGCGCCCCAAGGACCTGGACGAGTTCATCGGCCAGGAGAAGGTCCGCGAGCAGCTCGACCTCGTCCTGCGGGCCGCACGCGCGCGTGGCGCCACCGCCGACCACGTGCTCCTCTCCGGCGCCCCGGGCCTCGGCAAGACCACCCTCTCGATGATCATCGCCGCCGAGATGGGCGCCCCGATCCGCATCACCAGCGGCCCCGCCATCCAGCATGCCGGCGATCTCGCCGCGATCCTCTCCTCCCTCCAGGAGGGCGAGGTCCTCTTCCTCGACGAGATCCACCGCATGTCCCGGCCCGCCGAGGAGATGCTCTACATGGCCATGGAGGACTTCCGGGTCGACGTCATCGTCGGCAAGGGCCCGGGCGCCACCGCCATCCCGCTCGAACTGCCTCCGTTCACCCTGGTCGGCGCCACCACACGCGCGGGGCTGCTGCCGCCCCCGCTACGCGACCGCTTCGGCTTCACCGCGCACATGGAGTTCTACGAACCCGCCGAACTGCAGCGCGTGATCCACCGCTCCGCGAACCTCCTCGACGTCGAGATCGACACGGACGGCGCCGCCGAGATCGCCGGCCGCTCCCGGGGAACCCCCCGAATCGCCAACCGCCTGCTGCGCCGGGTGCGGGACTATGCGCAGGTCAAGGCCGACGGAGTCATCACGCGCGAGATCGCGGGGGCCGCGCTGAAGGTCTACGAGGTCGACGCCCGCGGCCTCGACCGCCTCGACCGCGCGGTCCTGGAGGCCCTGCTCAAGCTGTTCGGCGGCGGTCCTGTCGGTCTGTCGACGCTCGCCGTCGCGGTGGGGGAGGAGCGTGAGACCGTCGAGGAGGTCGCCGAGCCCTTCCTCGTCCGTGAGGGCCTACTGGCGCGTACTCCTCGCGGCCGGGTGGGGACCCCCGCCGCCTGGGCGCACCTCGGCCTCACCCCGCCACGCGGCACGACCGGCGGAAACGGACAACAGGACCTGTTCGGGGCGTGACCCTCTCGTGACAGTGCGGTACTCGCCTGACCAGGAACCACGGTGCGATGCTGTGCGTTGTTCCATCACGGTGGACTCGCTTAGACTCCGCCGATGCCGCTCCTGTCGGCAACACACATTCCCCCATCATCCATCAGGCCGCTCGTCATCGCGGTCATGTGAAGGAAGTTCCGACCCGTGAGTCTCATGACCCTCCTCCCGTTCGTCGTGCTCATCGGGGCCATGGTCCTGATGACCCGATCGGCCAAGAAGAAGCAACAGCAGGCCGTAGACATGCGGAACCAGTTGCAGCCCGGTTCCGGCGTCCGCACCATCGGGGGCATGTACGCCACGGTGAAGGAGGTCAACGAGGACACGGTCCTCCTCGACGCCGGGCCGGGCGTCGATCTGCTCTTCGCCAAGAACGCCATCGGTGCCGTCCTGACCGACGACGAGTACAACCGCATCGTCCACGGCATCGAGCACGACCTGAAGTCCGACGTCGTCCCGGACGACGCCTCCTCCCTCACCGAGACCGACGAGCCCTCCGACGACGCTTCTTCCGCTTCCGACGACAAGCCCATCGACCTCGGCAAGAAGGACGCGGCGGACGACGCGACCGACGAGCCCGCCGAGGCGAAGGCCGACGAGGGCGAAGCGGAGCCGAAGAAGACCGACGGCGAGTCCGACGCGAAGTAGTCATGTCCCGGGAGCGCGGCGAAACCTGTCCGCGTCCCGGGCACGTGCGTTTCTCGCACGGATTCCTGACCATGTCATGGCCGTCACCGCGCTGACCCCGCGCGCGGCGGCCCGAGAGGGAGTACGAGAAGGTGGCAGCACCTAAGAAGGGCCGGAGCGCGAACGCCCAGAGCAGGCCCGGGCGCACGCTGGCCCTCATCCTGATCGCCATCGTGGCGCTCACCGGGGGAATGTTTGCCTCCGGAGAAACCACTCCGCGTCTCGGCATCGACCTCGCCGGTGGTACGAGCATCACGCTCGAGGCGCGGAGCGGCCAGGAATCGGCGATCAACAAGACCAACATGGACACCGCGGTCGAGATCATGAACCGCCGTGTCAACGGTCTGGGCGTCTCCGAGGCCGAGGTCCAGACCCAGGGCGATCGCAACATCATCGTCAACATTCCCAAGGGCACGAACTCCGAGGAGGCCCGGGAACAGGTCGGCACCACCGCCAAGCTGTACTTCCGTCCGCTGCTGCAGACCGACAGCGGCACGACGACGCCGAGCACCACGCCGAGCGAGACCTCAAGCGGCAGCGCCTCGCCCAGCAAGTCGAGCGGCGACAAGGACGCGGACAAGGGCGCCGACAAGGTGACCTCCCCCGAGTCCTCCTCCCCGACGGCGACCGCCACCTCGCAGGGCCGCGCGGTGACCGACGCGCTGAAGGCCGACTCCACGCCGTCCTCCAGCGCCTCGGAGTCCACCAAGGCCTCGGAGTCCCCCAAGACGACCGACAGCGCATCGCCGTCCGCGACGCCCACGGTCGACAAGGAGACCCAGGCTCTCCTGGACGATTACAACGCCCTCAACTGTGCCGACCCCAAGCAGCGCGCCAAGCTCGGCAAGGGCAAGACCACGGACACGATCATCGCCTGTGGTCAGGAGAACGGCGGCTGGAGCAAGTTCGTGCTCGGCCCGGTCGGCGTCGACGGCACGGAGGTCAAGAAGGCCCAGGCGATCCTCGACACTCAGACCGCGGCCGGGTGGAAGGTCGTCATGGACTTCACCGATGCCGGCGGCGACAAGTTCACCGAGGTCACCAAGACGCTGGCGGCCCAGACGCCCCCGATGAACCAGTTCGCGATCGTCCTCGACGACGAGGTCGTCTCGCACCCCCAGGTGACCAGCGCGATCACCGGCGGCAAGGCCGAGATCTCCGGCAGCTTCACTCAGGAAGAGGCTCAGAGCCTCTCCAACATGCTGTCGTACGGCGCCCTCCCGCTCACCTTCAAGACGGCGAGCGTCACCACCGTCAGCCCCGCACTCGGCGGTGAGCAGCTGCACGCCGGTCTGATCGCCGGTGCGATCGGTCTGGCCCTCGTCGTGATCTACCTGGTCGTCTACTACCGCGGCCTGTCGCTGATCGCCATCGCGTCGCTGCTGGTCTCCGCGATCATGACCTACGTGATCATGACCCTGCTCGGTCCGGCCATCAACTTCGCGCTGAACCTGCCGGCCGTGTGTGGTGCGATCGTCGCGATCGGTATCACGGCGGACTCGTTCATCGTGTACTTCGAACGCGTGCGTGACGAGATCCGCGAGGGCCGCACGCTGCGCCCCGCCGTCGAGCGGGCCTGGCCGCGTGCCCGGCGCACGATCCTGGTCTCCGACTTCGTGTCGTTCCTCTCCGCCGCGGTGCTCTTCATCGTCACCGTCGGCAAGGTCCAGGGCTTCGCGTTCACGCTCGGTCTGACCACCGTGCTCGACGTCGTGGTGGTGTTCTTCTTCACCAAGCCGCTGCTGACGCTGCTCGCCCGTACGAAGTTCTTCGGGAACGGCCACAAGTGGTCCGGTCTCGACCCGAAGCGACTGGGCGCCCGGCCGCCGCTGCGCCGCACGCGCCGTCCCGCCGTCCCCGCCGACCCGAAGGAGGCCTGAGATGTCGAAGCTCGGCGACCTCGGAGCCCGACTCCACCGCGGCGAGGTCGGTTACGACTTCGTCGGCAACCGCAAGATCTGGTACGGCGTCTCCATCCTGATCACCATCACGGCCATCCTCGGCCTGGCGGTGCGCGGCCTGACCATGGGCATCGAATTCCAGGGCGGTGCCGTCTTCACCACCCCGAAGACGAGCATCTCGGTCGCCCAGGCCGAGGAGTACGCGGAAGAGGCCTCCGGCCACGACGCGATCGTCCAGAAGCTCGGCAGCGGCGACGAGGCCAGCCTGCGCATCCAGATCGCGGGCATCGACACTCCCGCGGCCGACAAGGTCTCGGCGAAGCTGGCCGAAGACATGGACATGAAGCAGTCGGACGTCGCCGGTGAGCTGGTCGGCCCCAACTGGGGTGACCAGGTCGCCAACAAGGCATGGCAGGGCCTGGTCATCTTCCTGGTCCTCGTCGTGATCTATCTGGCGATCGCGTTCGAGTGGCGCATGGCGGTCGCCGCGTTCATCGCCCTGATCCACGACATCACGATCACGATCGGCATCTACGCCCTCGTCGGCTTCGAGGTGACGCCGGGCACGGTGATCGGTCTGCTGACGATCCTCGGTTACTCGCTCTACGACACGGTCGTCGTCTTCGACAGCCTCAAGGAGCAGACGAAGGACATCACCAAGCAGACCCGCTGGACGTACAGCGATGTCGCCAACCGCTCGATCAACAGCACGCTGGTGCGTTCCATCAACACCACGGTGGTCGCGCTGCTGCCGGTCGCCGGTCTGCTGTTCATCGGTGGCGGTGTCCTCGGCGCCGGCATGCTGAACGACATCTCGCTGTCGCTGTTCGTCGGTCTCGCGGCCGGTGCGTACTCCTCGATCTTCATCGCCACGCCGCTCGTCGCCGACCTCAAGGAGCGCGAGCCGCAGCTGAAGGCCCTCAAGAAGCGCGTACTCGCCAAGCGGGCCCAGGCCGACCAAGACCAGGACCACGCCGCCGACGGCTCGTACGACGACGACTCCGAGGAAGCCACCCCGGCCGTCGTGGGCCCGCGTGCCCAGGCCGGGCCCCGCAGCCGTGGCCGGAGCGGAAGGCGCCGATGACCGACGTCAAGGAGCTGCTGCTCAGCCGTATCCGTGATGTCGCGGACTATCCGCAGCCGGGCGTGATGTTCAAGGACATCACCCCGCTGCTGGCCGACCCGGCGGCGTTCACCGCGCTGACGGACGCGCTCGCGGAGCTGGCCGTGCGGAACGGCGCCACGAAGATCGTCGGCCTGGAGGCCCGCGGCTTCATACTGGGGGCGCCGGCCGCCGTCCGGGCCGGCGTCGGCTTCATCCCCGTCCGCAAGGCGGGCAAGCTCCCCGGTGCCACGCTCAGCCAGGCGTACGACCTGGAGTACGGCTCCGCCGAGATCGAGGTGCACGCCGAGGACCTGGCCGCGGGCGACCGTGTCATGGTCATCGACGACGTCCTCGCGACCGGCGGTACGGCCGAGGCGTCGCTGCAGCTGATCCGCCGTGCGGGCGCCGAGGTGGCGGGTGTCGCGGTGCTGATGGAGCTGTCGTTCCTGCCGGGGCGGCAGCGGTTGGAGGCCGTGCTCGGCGGGGCGCCGTTGGAGGCGCTGATCACCGTCTGAGACGACTCGCACGACCCTGTGACGGGCGCTCCGGGATTCTTCCCGGGGCGCCCGTTCCCGTCGTACGGGCCGTCTCGGCGCCCGAACGGAGGCCCCTCCGAAGAAAGTTGGCCATCGCAATATGTCTTGCGTGTTCTAACTATGCCACTCGTGCTCTATCCAGCTCAGATCTAGCTCAACGAGCTCGCTTTGCTTGATCACCACTGCCAAGATCTATCCCGAAGCACCCCGCAAGGGGAAAAACGGGAGGAATCAAGAGCATGACCACCAAGCACAAGCTCGTCACCGGAGCCGTGGCCGTCGCCTCGGTCGCAGCCCTGTACACCGCCGCCACCCCGGTGAGCGCCGCGTCCCATGACGCCAAGGGCACGACGACGGTGTCTGTGAAGTCGGAGGGCGTGACGGCCAAGGGCGCCTGCAACAGCTGGAAGAACGCCGTCGGCATCCCCGGCAAGTGGAGCAAGTCGAAGTACGGCTGTGCCATCTTCGGCAAGCCGGGCCTGAAGGTCACCTACCGCTGGGCCGCCGAGCGCGGAGCGCCCTGCATCAAGGTGAAGGGCTTCGTCAAGGGCGGCCCGAAGGGCTTCAAGACCAAGTGGTACAACGCCGGATGCGGCAAGACCGGCTTCATCAAGAACGTTCCGTGGGGCAACGTCGCGGCCGACCGCGAGATCCAGATCAAGGGTGCCTCGCTGCTCAAGTGGCGCTAAGGCTTCCCGTGCGGTAGCCGACCACCGCACGCACCCCCATCGCGCACCCCGAGGCGGGCCCGGAGGAATCCGGCGCCCGCCTCTCGCGTTTCACAGGTAGACGGCCCTCACACTGGCCTGAAGGCGATCCCCGGGCGCGGGATCGCTACCATGGGGTCTCCGGAGCCTGACCGGGGGACCCGGATGTCGCACGAGGAGCCCTCTTGGCAGACGAGGCCCAGCACCTGACCGCCGCCAAGCCCGATTCCGCCTCGGGCCCCGCGGTGGAGCCCGCGCAGAACGCGACGAACCCCACGAGCGCCGCGACCTCCGCGAAGGGCTCGGTCGAGCACGCCCAGTCCGCGCCCGCCGACCGTGCCACCGAGCCGTCGCGCCCCAAGCCGACCCCGCCCGAGAGCCCGGCACCGGCCCCCACCCCCACCCCCGCGCCCCCGGCCCGCTCCGGCTCCTCCAACCGCGTCCGCGCCCGCCTCGCCCGGCTCGGAGTCCAGCGGTCCAACCCGTACAACCCGGTTCTCGAGCCGCTGCTGCGGATCGTGCGCAGCAATGACGCGAAGATCGAGACGTCGACGCTCCGCCAGATCGAGAAGGCCTACCAGGTCGCCGAGCGCTGGCACCGCGGCCAGAAGCGCAAGAGCGGCGACCCGTACATCACGCACCCCCTCGCCGTCACCACCATCCTCGCCGAGCTGGGCATGGACCCGGCGACGCTGATGGCCGGCCTGCTGCACGACACGGTCGAGGACACCGAGTACGGCCTCGACCAGCTCCGCCGCGACTTCGGCGATTCGGTCGCCCTCCTCGTCGACGGTGTCACCAAGCTCGACAAGGTCAAGTTCGGCGAGGCCGCCCAGGCCGAGACCGTGCGCAAGATGGTCGTCGCCATGGCCAAGGACCCCCGCGTCCTGGTCATCAAGCTCGCCGACCGCCTGCACAACATGCGCACGATGCGCTACCTCAAGCGCGAGAAGCAGGAGAAGAAGGCGCGCGAGACCCTCGAGATCTACGCGCCGCTCGCCCACCGCCTGGGCATGAACACCATCAAGTGGGAGCTGGAGGACCTCGCCTTCGCGATCCTCTACCCCAAGATGTACGACGAGATCGTCCGGCTGGTGGCCGAGCGGGCTCCGAAGCGTGACGAGTACCTGGCCATAGTGACCGACGAGGTCCAGCAGGACCTGCGGGCCGCCCGCATCAAGGCGACCGTCACCGGACGTCCGAAGCACTACTACAGCGTCTACCAGAAGATGATCGTCCGCGGTCGTGACTTCGCGGAGATCTACGACCTGGTCGGCATCCGCGTCCTCGTCGACACGGTCCGCGACTGCTACGCCGCCCTCGGCACCGTGCACGCGCGATGGAACCCGGTCCCCGGCCGGTTCAAGGACTACATCGCGATGCCCAAGTTCAACATGTACCAGTCGCTGCACACGACGGTCATCGGACCCAACGGCAAGCCGGTCGAACTCCAGATCCGTACGTTCGACATGCACCGCCGAGCCGAGTACGGCATCGCCGCGCACTGGAAGTACAAGCAGGAGGCCGTCGCCGGCGCCTCCAAGGTGCGCTCGGACCAGCCGAGGACCACCGGCAAGGACGACCACCTCAACGACATGGCCTGGCTGCGGCAGCTCCTTGACTGGCAGAAGGAGACCGAGGACCCCGGCGAGTTCCTGGAGTCGCTGCGCTTCGACCTGTCCCGCAACGAGGTCTTCGTCTTCACACCGAAGGGCGACGTGATAGCGCTGCCGGCCAGCGCGACCCCCGTCGACTTCGCGTACGCGGTCCACACCGAGGTCGGCCACCGCACCATAGGCGCCCGGGTCAACGGCCGTCTGGTCCCCCTCGAATCCACCCTGGACAACGGCGACCTGGTGGAGGTCTTCACCTCCAAGGCGGTCGGCGCGGGCCCCTCCCGCGACTGGCTCGGCTTCGTGAAGTCGCCACGCGCGCGTAACAAGATCCGCGCCTGGTTCTCCAAGGAGCGGCGCGACGAGGCGATCGAACACGGCAAGGACGCCATCGTCCGCGCGATGCGCAAGCAGAACCTGCCGATCCAGCGCATCCTCACCGGCGACTCGCTCGTCACGCTCGCGCACGAGATGCGCTACCCCGACATCTCCGCGCTCTACGCGGCCATCGGCGAGGGGCATGTCTCCGCGCAGAGCGTGGTGCAGAAGCTCGTCCAGGCTCTGGGCGGCGAGGAGGCGGCCACCGAGGAGATCGACGAGGTCGTACCGCCCACCCGCAGCCGCAAGCGGCGCGGCAGCAACGACCCCGGTGTCGTGGTCAAGGGCGTCGACGACGTCTGGGTCAAGCTCGCCCGCTGCTGTACACCCGTCCCCGGCGACCCCATCATCGGCTTCGTCACCCGCGGCAGTGGCGTATCGGTTCACCGCAACGACTGCGTCAACGTGGAGTCGCTGTCCCGCGAGCCCGAGCGCATCCTCGAGGTCGAGTGGGCACCCACGCAGTCCTCGGTCTTCCTGGTCGCCATACAGGTCGAGGCCCTGGACCGCTCCCGCCTGCTGTCGGACGTCACCCGCGTCCTGTCCGACCAGCACGTCAACATCCTGTCGGCCGCCGTCCAGACCTCCCGCGACCGCGTCGCCACCTCCCGCTTCACCTTCGAGATGGGCGACCCGAAGCACCTGGGCCACGTCCTGAAGGCCGTACGGGGCGTGGAGGGCGTCTACGACGTGTACCGCGTGACCTCGGCCCGCAGGCCGTAAGGGCCACTGGCCGTAAGGCTCGCAGGGTCGTAAGGCCCTGCGGGCGCAGGTGCCCGCACATGTGAGAGGGGCTCCCGTACGGTTCGTACGGGAGCCCCTCTCACATGCTCAGGAAGCCGTCAGCCGCCGAACTCCTGCAGACCCTTCAGCGCCTGGTCCAGCAGGGCCTGACGGCCCTCGAGCTCCCTCTGGAGCTTGTCGGCCCTGGCGTTGTTGCCCTGGGCGCGCGCCGTCTCGATCTGGCCCTCGAGCTTGTCCACGGCCGCCTGGAGCTGGCCCGTGAGACCGGCCGCGCGGGCACGGGCCTCCGGGTTCGTCCGGCGCCACTCGGCCTCCTCGGCCTCCTGGATGGCCCGCTCGACCGCGTGCATCCGGCCCTCGACCTTCGGCCGGGCGTCACGCGGCACATGGCCGATGCCCTCCCAGCGCTCGTTGACCGAGCGGAAGGCCGCACGGGCCGCCTTGAGGTCCGAGACCGGCAGGATCTTCTCCGCCTCCTCGGCCAGCTCCTCCTTGAGCTTGAGGTTCTCCGACTGCTCCGCGTCGCGCTCGGCGAACACCGAGCTACGGGCGGCGAAGAACACGTCCTGGGCACCGCGGAAACGGTTCCACAGGTCGTCCTCGTGCTCGCGCTGGGCGCGGCCCGCGGCCTTCCAGTCGGCCATCAGCTCGCGGTAGCGCGCGGCCGTGGGACCCCAGTCCGTCGAGTTCGACAGCGACTCGGCCTCCGCGACCAGCTTCTCCTTGACCTTGCGGGCGTCCTCGCGCTGCGCGTCGAGCTGCGCGAAGTGGGCCTTGCGACGCTTGGAGAACGCCGAGCGGGCGTGCGAGAAGCGGTGCCACAACTCGTCGTCGGACTTGCGGTCGAGCCGCGGCAGACCCTTCCAGGTGTCCACCAGGGCGCGCAGCCGCTCACCGGCGGCCCGCCACTGGTCGGACTGAGCCAGCTCCTCCGCCTCGGTGACCAGGGCCTCCTTGGAGTGGCGGGCCTCGTCGGACTGCTTGGCGCGCTGCTGCTTGCGCTCCTCACGGCGCGCCTCGACCGTCTCGACGAGCTTGTCCAGCCGCTTCTTGAGCGCGTCCAGGTCACCGACCGCGTGGTGTGCGTCGACCTGCTCACGGATGTGGTCGATCGCGACCTGCGCGTCCTTCGCCGACAGATCGGTGGTCTGTACCCGCTTCTCGAGGAGGCCGATCTCGACAACCAGGCCCTCGTACTTGCGCTCGAAATAGGCCAGCGCCTCTTCAGGGGTGCCGGCCTGCCAGGAGCCGACGACCTGCTCGCCCTCGGCCGTACGCACGTACACGGTCCCCGTCTCGTCGACGCGGCCCCACGGGTCGCTGCTCACAGCGCCTCCTCCACATGATGCCTCCGAGGGGCTTCAGCGCCCCTGGGCATCGTCCACAGTTTCGTCACGGCCAACATAGGCGACCGGCGGGTTGCCTGTCCGCATCCCGCGCGACCGAAATTTCACTGCCCGTGTTCAGGACTTCTTGACAGTCGCCTTGTCGATCACGACGGTCGCGTTGGGCGCTCCGTCGCCCATGCCCGTGTTCTCACCCGCGTCGGCGATCTTCTTCAGGACCTTCATGCCCGATTCGGAAACTGTTCCGAACGGTGTGTAGTTGGCCGGAAGCGGACTGTCCTGGAAGACGAGGAAGAACTGGCTGCCGCCGGAGTCGCGGCCCTCCTTCGTCTGGGCGTTGTACTGGTTGGCCATGGCCACCGTGCCCGCCGGGTACGTGTCGCCCTTCAGACGCGAGTCCTTCAGGTTCTCGTCCGGGATCGTGTAGCCCGGACCACCCATGCCGGTGCCCTGCGGGTCGCCGCACTGGAGGACGTAGATGCCCTGCGTGGTGAGGCGGTGGCACTTGGTGTGGTCCAAGTACCCCTTGTTGAGCAGGAAGTCGAACGAGTTCACGGTGTGCGGGGCCTTCGCCGCGTCCAGCGCTATGTCGATGACACCGCAGGTCGTCTGCAGATCCATCGTGTACTGGGCGCTCTTGTCGATCGTGAGGGCGGGTTCCTTCTTGAAGGTGAGTTCCTTCACCTTGCCCTTGGCCGCCTTCTTGCACGGGTCCGGCGCCTTGCTCGGCGAGGCGCTGGGCGTGACCTCCGCGCTCGCGTTGTCCTTCTTGTCGTCGCCCTTGAGGACGTCGGTCGTGTACAGCGCCACGCTGCCCACCAGGATCACACCGAGAACCGAGGCGATCACGGCGTTGCGGACTCGTGCCTGGCGTCGCGCGGACGTGCGCCGCTGCTGCTGCCGCAAGAACTTCTCCCGGGCGAGCTGACGCCGCCGCTGCTCCTGGCTGACCACGGGGGTTTCTCCTCATGCGTCTCGTACGTCGACGGGTACGCAACGTCTCGTGAGCGGACTGCTTGCGTGTGACCCGTACCGTATATGGGTTCGCTGAGGAAACGGCAGCGCCGGTAGGCTCTGATCCGCAGCAACCCACCCTCGTACGACACAAGAAGGACGATCGTGCTCATTGCCGGGTTCCCCGCCGGGGCCTGGGGGACCAACTGTTATCTGGTCGCCCCCGCCGCCGGTGAGGAGTGCGTGATCATCGACCCGGGCCACCAGGCCACCCAGGGAGTCGAGGAGACGCTGAAGAAGCATCGGCTCAAGCCCGTCGCCGTCGTCCTCACCCACGGCCACATCGACCACGTGGCCTCGGTCGTCCCGGTGTGCGGCGCGCACGACGTACCGGCCTGGATCCACCCCGAGGACCGGTACATGATGGCCGACCCCGAGAAGGCGCTCGGCCGTTCCATCGGCATGCCGCTCATGGGCGAGCTGACCGTGGGGGAGCCGGACGACGTCAAGGAGCTGACCGACGGCGCGAAGTTGCAGCTGGCGGGAGTCGAGCTGACGGTCGCGCACGCGCCGGGCCATACGAAGGGGTCGGTGACCTTCGGCCTGCCCGAGACGGCGGACATCCCGCCGATCTTCTTCTCGGGCGACCTGCTGTTCGCCGGCTCCATCGGACGCACCGACCTGCCCGGCGGCGACATGGCCGAGATGCTCGACTCGCTGGCCCGCGTGTGCCTGCCGCTCGACGACTCGACCGTGGTGCTGTCCGGCCACGGCCCCCAGACGACCATCGGCCAGGAGCGCGCTACCAACCCGTATCTGCGGCAGTTGGTGGCCACAGGCCGCCAAGAACGCGGAGCGGGTCCGACGACCCCTCCCCGACGAGGATTGTGACGAGAGACCTTCCGTGAGCACCTTTCAGGCCCCCAAGGGCACGTACGACCTGCTGCCGCCCGACTCCGCCAAGTACCTCGCCGTCCGCGAGGCGATCGCGACGCCGCTGCGCAACTCCGGCTACGGCTACATCGAGACGCCCGGCTTCGAGACTGTCGAACTGTTCGCGCGCGGTGTCGGTGAGTCCACCGACATCGTGACCAAGGAGATGTACGCCTTCGAGACCAAGGGCGGCACCAAGCTCGCCCTGCGCCCCGAGGGCACCGCCTCCGTGCTGCGCGCGGCCCTGGAAGCCAACCTGCACAAGGTCGGCAACCTCCCGGTCAAGCTCTGGTACTCGGGCTCGTACTACCGCTACGAGCGCCCCCAGAAGGGCCGTTACCGCCACTTCTCCCAGGTCGGCGCCGAGGCGATCGGCGCCGAGGACCCCGCGCTGGACGCCGAGCTGATCATCCTGGCCGACCAGGCGTACCGCTCGCTGGGCCTGCGGAACTTCCGCATCCTCCTCAACAGCCTGGGCGACCAGGAGTGCCGTCCGGTGTACCGGGCCGCGCTGCAGGACTTCCTGCGGGGCCTGGACCTCGACGAGGACACGCTGCGCCGCGCCGAGATCAACCCCCTTCGGGTCCTCGACGACAAGCGCGAGTCGGTCCAGAAGCAGCTGTCGGGTGCGCCCCTCCTGCGGGACTACCTGTGCGACGCGTGCAAGGCGTACCACGAAGAGGTGCGCGAGCTGATCACGGCCGCGGGCGTCGCCTTCGAGGACGACCCGAAGCTGGTGCGCGGCCTCGACTACTACACCCGTACGACCTTCGAGTTCGTCCACGACGGCCTGGGCTCCCAGTCCGCGGTGGGCGGCGGCGGCCGGTACGACGGCCTCTCCGAGATGATCGGCGGCCCCGCGCTGCCTTCGGTGGGCTGGGCCCTCGGCGTCGACCGCACGGTCCTCGCCCTGGAGGCGGAGGGCGTCGAACTCGAACTCCCCGCGTCCACCAGCGTGTTCGCGGTGCCGCTCGGGGAAGAGGCCCGTCGGGTCCTGTTCGCCAAGGTCACCGAACTGCGCAAGGTCGGGATCGCGGCCGACTTCTCGTACGGCGCCAAGGGCCTCAAGGGCGCGATGAAGAACGCCAACCGCAGCGGGGCCCGCTACGCGATCGTGGCCGGAGAGCGGGACCTCGCCGAAGGCGTCGTCCAGCTGAAGGACATGGAGTCGGGCGAGCAGACGGCCGTCGGCGTGAACGAACTCGTGGCGGAACTGGAGTCCCGGCTCGGCTGAGGACGTCCTGATCCTTCCTACTCAGTCGTAAGCGTCCTATTTCCTTATGCCCGTCGAACCGTGGACGAGCGAGGGTGTACGGCAGAATGACCGTGCCCTGAAGGCCCCTCGAAGCTACGGAAGCTACGGATACGACGTGATGAGCAAGACGACAGTCAAGGACAGGGACGTCTCCACCGACCGGGAACAGGCCGAAGCGCCACGCACGGTGGGCGGCGGCCGCGCCTTCGCGATCATGCTGTTGATCACGGGCGCGGCCGGACTGCTCGCCGCCTGGGTCATCACGATCGACAAGTTCAAGATCCTCGAGGCCAAGGTCGAGGGCAAGACCTTCACCCCCGGCTGCAGCCTCAACCCGGTCATCTCCTGCGGCAGCATCATGGAGAGCAAGCAGGCCGCCGTCTTCGGGTTCCCCAACCCGATGCTCGGCCTCGTCGCCTACGGCATCGTCATCTGCGTCGGCATGAGCCTGCTCGCCCGCGCCCGCTTCCCCCGCTGGTACTGGCTGACCTTCAACGCCGGCACGCTCTTCGGCGTGGCCTTCTGCACCTGGCTGCAGTTCCAGTCCCTGTACCGGATCAACGCGCTGTGCCTGTGGTGCTCACTGGCCTGGGTCGCGACGATCACCATGTTCTGGTACGTGACCTCGTTCAACATCCGCAACGACTTCCTGCCCGCCCCGGGCTGGCTGAAGCGGTTCCTCGGCGAGTTCACCTGGGTCCTGCCGGTCACGCACGTCGGCATCATCGCCATGCTGATCCTGACCCGCTGGGGCGCCGACCTCTGGGCCTGACCCCGGCCGTGAACGGGACTGTCAGACCCCTGACGTAGGCTCCGGAGTGTGGAGCCCGATCTGTTCACCGCCGCCGCCGAAGAACGCCAGGAGAAGGACCCGTCCAGCAGTCCCCTGGCGGTGCGGATGCGCCCGCGCACCCTCGACGAGGTCGTGGGCCAGCAGCATCTGCTCAAGCCCGGGTCGCCCCTGCGCAGACTGGTCGGCGAGTCCGGCGGCGGCCCGGCCGGTCCGTCGTCCGTGATCCTCTGGGGGCCGCCCGGCACCGGCAAGACCACCCTGGCGTACGTCGTGTCGAAGGCGACGAACAAGCGGTTCGTCGAGCTCTCCGCGATCACCGCCGGCGTCAAGGAGGTCCGCGCGGTCATCGAAGGCGCCCGCCGCGCCACCGGGGGCTACGGCAAGGAGACCGTCCTCTTCCTCGACGAGATCCACCGCTTCAGCAAGGCCCAGCAGGACTCCCTGCTCCCGGCCGTCGAGAACCGCTGGGTGACCCTGATCGCGGCGACGACGGAGAACCCGTACTTCTCGGTGATCTCCCCCCTCCTGTCCCGCTCCCTCCTCCTCACCCTCGAACCCCTCACCGACGACGACCTGCGCGGTCTCCTGCGGCGCGCGCTGCACGACGAGCGCGGCCTCAAGAGCGCCGTCACCCTCCCCGAGGACACCGAGGACCACCTCCTGCGGATCGCCGGCGGCGACGCCCGCCGCGCCCTGACCGCCCTGGAGGCCGCGGCCGGCGCCGCCCTCGACAAGGGGGAGCAGGAGATCGGGCTCCAGACCCTCGAGGAGACCGTCGACCGCGCCGCAGTGAAGTACGACCGCGACGGCGACCAGCACTACGACGTGGCCAGCGCCCTCATCAAGTCCATCCGCGGTTCCGACGTCGACGCGGCCCTGCACTACCTGGCCCGCATGATCGAGGCCGGCGAGGACCCGCGCTTCATCGCCCGCCGTCTGATGATCTCCGCCAGCGAGGACATCGGCCTCGCCGACCCCAACGCACTGCCGATAGCCGTCGCCGCCGCCCAGGCCGTCGCCATGATCGGCTTCCCCGAGGCCGCCCTCACCCTCAGCCACGCCACCATCGCCCTGGCCCTCGCCCCCAAGTCCAACGCCGCGACGTCGGCCATCGGCGCCGCCATGGAGGACGTACGAAAAGGGCTGGCCGGATCAGTGCCGCCGCACCTGAGGGACGGGCACTACAAGGGCGCCGCCAAGCTCGGCCACGCCCAGGGGTATGTGTACCCGCACGACCTGCCCGAGGGCATCGCCACCCAGCAGTACGCCCCGGACGCCCTCAAGGACCGGGAGTACTACACGCCGACCAGGCACGGAGCCGAGGCCCGCTATGCCGACGCGGTCGAATGGACCCGGAAGCGCCTCGGGCGAAAGCAGTCCTGAACCCCCTGTAGACTTCTGCTCAGTGCTGTGTCCCGTGTCCGGCTCCGGTCGGCGCCTCAGGCGGGACATCCAGCCGGATCCTCGGATCCAGGAGCGTCGCGCACCGTCGTAGGTGTCGCGGGCAGCCCACCACCACTCGGAGTTCCGGGACCGGTCGGTGGGCCGTTCGTGTGCTGCATGTATGTGCCCAGACCAGGGGAGCGGCTACCCGACAAGTCCCTTGTGGACCTGGCGGGATTCCCCGGCTGCGGATGCGACCTCCCGTAACCCTGAGGCAGCCGAACAGAGGAAAAGGAAAAGAAGTGGCGAACCAGTCCCGCCCCAAGGTCAAGAAGTCGCGTGCCCTCGGCATCGCGCTGACCCCGAAGGCCGTCAAGTACTTCGAGGCCCGCCCCTACCCGCCGGGCGAGCACGGCCGCGGCCGCAAGCAGAACTCGGACTACAAGGTCCGTCTGCTCGAGAAGCAGCGCCTCCGCGCCCAGTACGACGTGTCCGAGCGCCAGCTCGTCCGCGCCTACGAGCGTGCCTCCAAGGTTCAGGGCAAGACCGGTGAGGCCCTGATCATCGAGCTCGAGCGCCGTCTCGACGCTCTGGTCCTGCGTTCGGGCATCGCCCGCACGATCTACCAGGCCCGCCAGATGGTCGTCCACGGCCACATCGAGGTCAACGGCCACAAGGTCGACAAGCCGTCCTTCCGCGTCAAGCCGGACGACGTCGTCATGGTCCGCGAGCGCAGCCGTGAGAAGTCGCTCTTCCAGGTCGCCCGCGAGGGTGGCTTCGCCGCCGACGGCGAGACCCCCCGTTACCTCCAGGTGAACCTCAAGGCCCTGGCGTTCCGCCTGGACCGCGAGCCGAACCGCAAGGAAGTTCCGGTCATCTGCGACGAGCAGCTGGTCGTCGAGTACTACGCCCGTTGATCCTTCGACGGACGTAGTACGTACGTACCGAGCGTCGGCCCGTCGTCCCTCAGCCCTTCGCGGCGAGCGGGACGGCGGGCTTCCGCCGTTCACGCGGTACGTATTAATGCGGTACGGACCGGTACCCCCGGCGCGATAGGCTCGGGACACGACTTTTCGATGTTCAGGCATGTTCCAGGGAGCGGGTGCACACAGTGTCCGGTGGAGAGGTGGCCGGGATCCTGGTGGCCGTCTTCTGGGCGATCCTGGTGTCCTTCCTCGCCGTCGCGCTGGCGAGGCTGGCCCAGACGCTCAAGGCGACCACCAAGCTCGTCGCGGACGTGACCGACCAGGCAGTCCCCCTCCTCGCCGACGCCTCCACGGCCGTCCGCTCCGCGCAGACCCAGATCGAGCGGGTCGACGCCATCGCCTCCGACGTCCAGGAAGTCACGTCGAACGCCTCGGCGCTCTCCACGACCGTCGCGTCCACGTTCGGCGGCCCCCTGGTCAAGGTCGCGGCCTTCGGCTACGGCGTCCGCCGGGCCATCGGCGGCCGCAAGGAAGGCGCACCCGCCAAGGAACCCCGGCGTACCGTCATTGTGGGCCGCACCGTCGCGGGCGCGCGACGCGACAAGCGGAAGAAGGGCTGAGCGAGCGATGTTCCGCCGTACGTTCTGGTTCACCACTGGGGTGGCCGCCGGAGTGTGGGCGACCACCAAGGTCAACCGCAAGCTCAAGCAGCTCACCCCCGAACACCTCGCCGCCCAGGCCACCAACAAGGCGATCGAGGCGGGGAACAGGCTCAAGGACCGGGCGGTCGGGTTCGCACACGACGTCCGCGACAACATGGCCCAGCGGGAAGCCGAACTGGGCGAGGCGCTCGGGATCGACGCCGACCCCGATCAGCTCCCCGAGCTTCCCGTCCCCCGGCGCATCGCCGCCATCGAGAACAGCAACACCCCGAAGTACAGCAGGAATCCGAGGTACGTCGACAGCACGCCGTACCCGTACAACCGGAATGAGGACCACTGATGGAGTCGGCTGAAATCCGCCGCCGCTGGTTGAGCTTCTTCGAGGAGCGCGGTCACACCGTCGTCCCTTCGGCGTCGCTCATCGCGGACGACCCGACTCTGCTCCTGGTCAACGCGGGCATGGTCCCCTTCAAGCCGTACTTCCTCGGTGAGGTCAAGCCCTCCTTCGCCCGCGCCACCAGCGTGCAGAAGTGCGTCCGTACGCCGGACATCGAAGAGGTCGGCAAGACCACCCGGCACGGCACGTTCTTCCAGATGTGCGGCAACTTCTCCTTCGGCGACTACTTCAAGGAAGGCGCCATCAAGCACGCCTGGGAGCTGCTCACCAGCCCCCAGGACAAGGGTGGTTACGGCCTGGAGCCGGAGAAGCTCTGGATCACCGTCTACAAGGACGACGACGAGGCCGAGCGCATCTGGCACGAGCAGATCGGCGTGCCCAAGGAGCGCATCCAGCGCCTCGGCAAGAAGGACAACTACTGGTCCATGGGCGTCCCCGGCCCGTGCGGCCCGTGTTCCGAGATCAACTACGACCGCGGTCCGGAGTTCGGCGTCGAGGGCGGCCCGGCCGTCAACGACGAGCGGTACGTGGAGATCTGGAACCTGGTCTTCATGCAGTACGAGCGCGGCGAGGGCACCTCGAAGGAGGACTTCGAGATCCTCGGCGAGCTGCCCAGCAAGAACATCGACACCGGCCTCGGCCTGGAGCGCCTCGCCATGATTCTGCAGGGCGTGCAGAACATGTACGAGATCGACACCTCCATGGCCGTCATCGACAAGGCCACCGAACTCACCGGTGTCCGATACGGCGACGCCCACGAGTCGGACGTCTCCCTGCGCGTGGTCACCGACCACATCCGCACCGCCGTGATGCTCATCGGTGACGGCGTCACCCCCGGCAACGAGGGCCGGGGCTATGTCCTGCGCCGCATCATGCGCCGCGCCATCCGCAACATGCGGCTGCTCGGTGCCACGGGCCCGGTCGTCCAGGACCTCATCGACGTCGTCATCGCCATGATGGGCCAGCAGTACCCCGAGCTGATCACCGACCGCGAGCGCATCGAGAAGGTCGCCCTCGCCGAGGAGAACGCCTTCCTCAAGACTCTGAAGGCCGGCACCAACATCCTCGACACCGCTGTGACGGAGACCAAGGCCTCCGGTGGCCAGGTCCTCGCCGGCGACAAGGCGTTTCTGCTCCACGACACCTGGGGTTTCCCGATCGACCTCACCCTGGAGATGGCCGCCGAGCAGGGCCTCTCCGTGGACGAGGACGGCTTCCGCCGCCTGATGAAGGAGCAGCGGGACCGCGCCAAGGCCGACGCCCGCGCCAAGAAGACCGGCCACGCCGACCTCGGCGCCTACCGCGAGATCGCCGACGCCGCCGGGGAGACCGAGTTCATCGGCTACTCGGACACCGAGGGCGAGTCGACGGTCGTCGGCATCCTCGTAGACGGGCTGTCCTCGCCCGCCGCCACCGAGGGCGACGAGGTCGAGATCGTCCTCGACCGCACCCCCTTCTACGCTGAGGGCGGCGGTCAGATCGGTGACACCGGCCGGATCAAGGTCGACTCCGGTGCCGTCATCGAGATCCGTGACTGCCAGAAGCCGGTCCCGGGCGTGTACGTCCACAAGGGCGTCGTCCAGGTCGGCGAGGTGACCGTCGGCGCCAAGGCCCAGGCCTCGATCGACGGCCGTCGCCGCACGGCCATCGCCCGCGCCCACTCCGCCACGCACCTCACCCACCAGGCCCTGCGTGACGCCCTCGGCCCGACGGCCGCCCAGGCCGGTTCCGAGAACCAGCCCGGCCGTTTCCGCTTCGACTTCGGTTCCCCGTCCGCCGTTCCGACGGCCGTGATGACCGATGTCGAGCAGAAGATCAACGAGGTGCTCGCCCGCGACCTGGACGTGCACGCGGAGATCCTGAGCCTCGACGAGGCCAAGAAGCAGGGCGCCATCGCCGAGTTCGGCGAGAAGTACGGCGAGCGCGTCCGCGTCGTCACCATCGGCGACTTCTCCAAGGAGCTGTGCGGCGGCACGCACGTGCACAACACCTCGCAGCTCGGCCTGGTCAAGCTGCTCGGTGAGTCGTCCATCGGCTCCGGGGTACGCCGTATCGAGGCCTTGGTCGGCGTCGACGCCTACAACTTCCTCGCCCGTGAGCACACGGTCGTCGCCCAGCTCCAGGAGCTGATCAAGGGCCGCCCGGAGGAGCTTCCGGAGAAGGTCTCCGCCATGCTCGGCAAGCTGAAGGACGCCGAGAAGGAGATCGAGAAGTTCCGCGCGGAGAAGGTGCTGCAGGCCGCCGGCGGTCTCGCCGAGTCCGCCAAGGACGTACGCGGTATCGCTCTGGTGACCGGCCAGGTCCCGGACGGCACGAACGCCGACGACCTGCGCAAGCTCGTCCTCGACGTGCGTGGCCGCATCCAGGGCGGGCGGGCCGCCGTGGTCGCCCTGTTCACCACGGCCAATGGCAAGCCGCTGACGGTCATCGCCACCAACGAGGCCGCCCGCGAGCGCGGTCTCAAGGCCGGCGACCTGGTCCGCGTGGCCGCCAAGACCCTCGGCGGCGGCGGTGGCGGCAAGCCCGACGTCGCCCAGGGCGGTGGCCAGAACCCGGCCGCCATCGGCGAGGCCGTGGACGCGGTCGAGCGCCTGGTCGCCGAGACGGCCAAGTGAGCACAACACATCACAACAGCGAAGACGGCCCGGTCATGCGCCGCGGCCGTCGGCTCGCGATCGACGTCGGGGACGCCCGGATCGGGGTCGCCTCGTGCGACCCCGACGGGATCCTCGCCACCCCGGTCGAGACGGTCCCCGGACGTGACGTCCCCGCAGCCCAGCGGCGATTGGGACAACTCGTCGAGGAGTACGAACCGATCGAGGTCGTCGTCGGACTCCCTCGCTCCCTCAAGGGGGGCGAGGGCCCGGCGGCGGTGAAGGTCCGAGGCTTTGCTCAGCAACTGGCCCGCATGATCGCCCCCGTTCCAGTGAGACTTCTCGACGAGAGGATGACCACAGTGACGGCCGGCCAGGGATTGCGCGCCTCGGGCGTGAAATCCAAGAAGGGCCGATCGGTGATTGACCAGGCAGCAGCCGTGATCATTCTTCAACAGGCCCTGGAATCCGAAAGGGTGTCAGGTAAAGCTCCGGGCGAGGGCGTCGAAGTGGTCATCTGATCGCGATACGGTAACGTTCCGCGCGATGCGGTGGTGTTCGAACAGCCACCGCACAAAAAGAGGCGGGGACGGAAGCCGAGCCACAACCCCCGCGTGATTGCCGCCTCGCGGCTCTAGGGGATCGATGACTGAGTATGGCCGGGGCCCAGGCTCCGAACCGTGGCATCCGGACGACCCGTTGTACGGGGACGGCGGATGGGACGGACAGCAGGCCCACCTGGGCCAGCAGTCCTCCTACGGCGGCCAGCCACAGCAGCACTACCCGGAGCAGCAGCACCAGCAGCAGTACGACCAGGTCAACGGCGGCTGGGGCAACGGCACCCAGGACGCCTACGCGCAGCAGCAGTACCAGCAGGAATACGGCGACCCCGGTCAGCAGCAGTACCCGGGCCAGTATCAGCAGCAACACCCGCATCATCAGCAGCAGTACGGCAACGGCGGCTGGGACAACGGGGCGCAGTCGGGGCCACATATGCACCCGCAGGCCGCATATGCAGCCGACCCGGTCGACCCCTACGGGGGCCAGGGCATGGCTTACGGCGGCGCGGAGCAGCCCGACCTCTACAGCACACCCGACGCGTATCCGCCGCCGGAGCCGCCATCACGCCGTCGTGCCGAGCCGGAGCCCGCACCCGTCCCGGAGCAGCAGCAGGCCGAGGAGCGGCAGGACTGGGATCCGGGGCCGGACCAGGGCGAGCACGCGTTCTTCGCGCGTAGCGGCGATGACGACGACGAGGACGAAGCCGAGGAGCGCGCCGGTCGCGGTGGCCGCAAGAGCCGGGGTGGCAAGTCCGGGAAGTCGGGGAAGACCGGCAAGAAGCGGCGCAGTGGCTTGGCTTGCCTGGTGGTTGTTCTTGTTCTCGGTGGCGGTATCGGCGGAGTCGGCTATTTCGGCTACCAGTTCTATCGGGATCGTTTCGGCGCGGACCCCGATTACGTGGGGGACGGTACGAGCGAGACGGTGACCGTCGTCATCCCTAAGGACACTTTCGGTTCGGTGATCGGGCAGAAGCTGAAAGCGGCGGGTGTCGTGAAAAGCGTCGACGCGTTTGTGACCGCGCAGGCGAATAATCCCGACGGGGCGAAAATTCAAGCGGGCGTCTACCTGATGAAGAAGGAGATGTCTGCGGCGAGCGCCGTCGCCCTGATGCTCGACCCGAAGAGCCAGAACAACTTCACCGTCATCGAAGGTGATCGAAACGCTCAGGTCTACGCCAAGATCGACAAGGAACTCGGTCTCAAGAAGGGCACGACCAAGGACGTGGCCAAGAAGGAATGGCCGACGCTCGGCCTTCCTGACTGGGCGAACGACAACGAGGACATCAAGGATCCGCTGGAAGGGTTCCTCTATCCGTCGACGTATCCGGTCTCCAAGGGCATGAAGCCCAAGGAGGTCCTGAAGGAAATGGTCTCCCTCGCCAAGGCGAAGTACGAGGAACTCGACCTGGAGGACAAGGCCGAGGATCTGAACCTCGACAATCCGCTGCAGATACTGACCGTGGCGAGCCTCGTCCAGGCCGAGGGAGACAACAAGAAGGACTTCGAGAAGGTCGCCCGGGTCGTCTACAACCGGCTCAAGGAGAACAACACCGAGACGTACGGTCTGCTCGACTTCGACTCGACCGTGAACTACCTGCGCGGTAAGTCTGAGCTGGCCACGGGATCGGTCAACTCGTTGCGGCAGATCGACGACCCGTACAACACGTACAAGGAAAAGGGTCTGCCGCCCGGGCCGATCGGCAACCCGGGTGAGCTGGCGATCAAGGCTGCTCTGAAGCCGGCCAAGGGTGACTGGTACTACTTCGTCTCGCTCAAGAGCGGTAAGACGCTGTTCGCCGAGACCAACGCCGAGCACAACCGCAATCGCGAGCTGTACCTGAAGGAACAGAACGGACAATGAGCCGCACCGACAGCAACCGCCGGGCCGCAGTGCTCGGTTCCCCCATCGCCCACTCGCTCTCCCCGGTACTGCACCGGGCCGCGTACGAGGCGCTGGGACTCGTCGACTGGTCGTACGACCGGTTCGAGGTCGACGAGGAGGCGCTGCCCGGGTTCGTCGAGAAGCTCGGGCCGGAATGGGCGGGGCTGTCGCTGACGATGCCGCTCAAGAGGGCTGTCATTCCGCTGCTGGACGAGATCAGCGAGACGGCGACCTCGGTGGAGACCGTCAACACGCTGCTGTTCACGGAGGACGGACGGCGCGTCGGCGACAACACCGACATCCCCGGGATGGTCGCCGCGCTGCGCGAGCGGGGCATCGAGCAGGTGGAGTCCGCCGCGATCCTCGGCGCGGGGGCGACGGCCTCGTCCGCGCTGGCCGCGCTCGCACGGATCTGCACCGGCGAGGTCGTGACGTACGTACGCGGTGAGGCGCGGGCCGCCGAGATGCGGCAGTGGGGCGAGCGGCTGGACATCGAGGTGCGTACGGCGGACTGGGCGGACGCCGGGCAGGCGCTGCGGGCCCCGCTGGTCGTCGCCACGACCCCGGCCGGGGCGACGGACGCGCTGTCGGGTGCCGTACCTGAGAAGCCCGCGACGCTGTTCGACGTGCTCTACGACCCGTGGCCGACGGAGCTGGCGGCGCGCTGGTCCGCGTACGGCGGTGCCGTGGTCAGCGGGCTCGATCTGCTGGTCCACCAGGCGGTGTTGCAGGTGGAGCTGATGACGGGGCGGAAGCCGGCGCCGGTGGCGGCCATGCGGAAGGCCGGGGAGCAGGCACTGGCCGCCCGCTGAACGGGGCGTACGCCGGGGAGCGAAGTGGCGTGCACCGGACTGTGATGATTATGTGAAGCCGCCTGTACCTGGGAGTAACCAGCGGCGATCATCACGGGGCGGCCCGGCGACGCAGGCGGGTCGTCGAACGGAGCTCCCATGTCACGTCACTCGCGGCGCAGGTTTCTCACCTATCTGGTGGCCGCGCCCTCCCTCGCCGTCGCGACCAAGATCGGTCTGGACGCCTACGCCCCCGGCAGCGCCGAGGGAGCGATCCCCACACTGCCGGCGCCTGCCGATCTGGTCGACCTCGGTGACCTGCTGATCCTGGCCGGGACACCCACCGCGAACATGCTCGTGCTGAGCGTCGACGAGGAGGGCATCGCCCACTTCCGGCTGCCCCGGGAGGAGGTCGGCCAGGGGCTCACCACGGCGGTGGCCATGCTGGTCGCGGAGGAGCTGGACACTCCGCTCGACCGCGTCCGTGTCCAACTGGACGACGCCCGGCCCGAGTTGCTCTTCAACCAGCTGACCGGCAGCTCCAACTCCGTCCGTTCGCTCTACGACCCCGTACGTCACACGGCGGCCGCCGCGCGTGCCCGGCTGGTGCGGGCCGCGGCGAAGCAGTGGGGGCTGAGCGCGAAGGACCTGACCGTGCGCAAGGGGGTCGTGGTCGCGCCCGACGGCCGTACCGCCTCCTACGGCTCGCTCTCGGCGGCCGCCGCCTCCCTGGATCTCGGCTCGCTGACGGTCTCGCCGAAGAACGAGTCGGAGCACACCCTGGTCGGCACCCCCACTTCACGCATCGACGCCCGTGCCCTGGTCACCGGCAAGCAGACCTACACCCTCGACCTCGATGTGCCCGGCGCCAAGCCGTGCATGGTGCGTCGGCCGCCGACCATCAACGGAACCGTGAAGTCGGTGGCCAACGAGGCCGCCGTACGGGCCATGCCGGGTGTGCTGGACGTGGTCACCATCGACAGCGGTGTCGCCGTGGTCGCCGAGACGTTCGGGCAGGCCCGCGACGGCAAGGAGGCCCTGGAGGTCACCTGGGGCGGCGGGACCATCGACACGCTGTCGGACGACGGGATCAAGTCGAGGCTGAAGGCGGCGACGCCCTCGCTGGACGTGCTCGGGTTGCTGGTGAAGAAGGTCGAGGGCGAGTTCGACTTCGCGTTCGCCAGCCATGCCCCGCTGGAGACCAACTCCGCCGTGGCCGACGTGCGGGAGGACCGTGCCGAGGTCTGGTCCGGGCTGAAGTCCCCGATCGTCGCCCAGGCCGCCATCGCCAAGGCCGTCGGGTTGCCGGTGTCCAAGGTGAAGGTGCATGTCGTGCAGTCGGGCGGGTCCTTCGGACGGCGGCTGTTCCACGACGCGGCGCTGGAGGCCGCCGTCGTCTCCAAGAAGAGCGGCCGTCCCGTCCGGCTGATGTGGTCCCGGATCGACGACAT
This sequence comes from Streptomyces graminofaciens, assembly GCF_030294945.1. Classification (NCBI taxonomy): domain Bacteria; kingdom Bacillati; phylum Actinomycetota; class Actinomycetes; order Kitasatosporales; family Streptomycetaceae; genus Streptomyces; species Streptomyces graminofaciens. The sequence goes on from NZ_AP018448.1 coordinate 10,336,591, forward strand.
GCGGCACGGGCGGATGCGGCCCGCGACCCACCACCGTGTACGGGCCACCTACGCGGCCGGGCAGGTGCTCACCTTCACCCACCAGGTGGCGGCCGTGGAGACCGACTTCCGGCACGGGCTCGGCGACGCGCTCACCGCCGCCGCGGCGAGCCTGCCGTCCGGCATCGGCAACGCGACCTTCGCCCAGACCCTGTTCCTGACCACGGTGAAGTCCCCGTACAACTTCGGTATCACCACGCAGACGCTCACCGAGGTGCCGATCAAGATGCACACCGGGTCGTGGCGTTCGGTGTACTCGGCCAACACCCGCGGGGCCGAGGAGATCATCGTCGACGAACTGGCGGCGAAGCTCGGCAAGGACCCGGTGGCGTTCCGGCGCGAGTTCCTCAAGACGGCCCGGCAGCGGGCCGTTCTCGCCAAGGTCGCGGAAGAAGGGGACTGGGGAAGGGATCTGCCCGACGGATGGGCCCAGGGCGTCGGCTTCCACGACGAGTACAAGTCCTGCACGGCCTGCCTGGTCGAGATCGACGCCACCGATCCGAAGAAGCCCCGGGTGACGAAGGCGGTCATCGCGGCCGACGTGGGCCGGGTGATCAACCCACGCGGCCTGGAGGCACAACTGCTCGGCGGACTCACCGACGCCATCTCCACCACCCTGCGGGCCGGGCTCCACATCGACAAGGGGCTCCCGCTGGAGGGCAGTTACTCGCAGTTCCACTACGCCCGCCAGAAGGACTCCCCGAAGGACGTGAAGATCTACGTCATCGAGGGCGCGGACGAGCCGGGTGGCGCGGGCGAACTCGGCGTCCCGGCGGCCGTCGGAGCCGTCGCCAACGCCTACGCGCGGGCCACCGGCACCAACCCCCGCAGCTTCCCCGTCAACTTCGACGTGGACTTCACGCCCTTCCCCCGTTGAGCCACTGATCCACGCCAGGTTCCAGGAGCACATCCATGCCCTCCCACACCTTCACCGTCAACGGCGAGACCGTCACCGTCGACGCCCCCGACGACCTGCCCCTGCTGTGGGCGCTACGCGACCTGCTCGGCATCCGCGGCCCCAAGTACGGCTGCGGCATCGACGTCTGCAAGGCCTGCACCAGCCACCTCGACGGCGAGGCCGTCCGGCCCTGTGTGGTCCCGGTCGCCGAGGCCGCGGGCCGCGAGGTCACCACCATCGAGGGGCTCGCCGACGGCGACGAGCTGCACCCCGTACAGGAGGCCTGGCTGGAACAGGACGTCGCCCAGTGCGGCTACTGCCAGCCCGGCCAGATCATGGCCGCCGTCGCCCTGCTCAAGCGCACCAGGAACCCCACCGACGCCGACATCGACGAGATCGCGAACGTCTGCCGTTGCGGCACGTACTTCCGTATCCGCGAGGCGATCAAGAGCGCGGCGGCGAAGATGGGGTGACGCGCCGCGGTGCTCCGTGTACGGCCCGTCCGCCTGATGGACCTGTGACCGGATCCCGGCCCCGGACGTGGGAGGATCAGAGGTGGCGGGCCGGGGCCGCGCACCCGGTAGCCGTCGCCGTACGCGAGGACGCGCGTACACCAAGGCAGGACGCAGTACCAGGGCGCGAGCACTGAGGAGCACCGTTGAGCAGGTTGCGCTGGCTGACCGCGGGGGAGTCCCACGGTCCCGCACTTGTCGCGACGCTGGAGGGCCTTCCCGCCGGCGTGCCGATCACCACGGAGATGGTGGCGGACCACCTGGCCCGGCGGCGCCTGGGCTATGGCCGCGGTGCGCGGATGAAGTTCGAGCGCGACGAGGTCACCTTCCTCGGCGGTGTGCGGCACGGTCTGACCATGGGCTCACCGGTGGCGATCATGGTCGGGAACACCGAGTGGCCGAAGTGGGACCAGGTCATGTCGGCCGACCCGGTGGATCAGGAGATCCTCGCCGGGCTCGCCCGTAACGCCCCGCTGACCCGCCCGCGCCCCGGTCACGCCGACCTGGCGGGCATGCAGAAGTACGGCTTCGACGAGGCCCGGCCGATCCTGGAGCGCGCCTCCGCCCGGGAGACCGCGGCCCGTGTCGCCCTCGGCGCCGTCGCCCGGTCGTACTTGAAGGAGACGGCCGGGATCGAGATCGTCTCGCACGTGGTGGAGCTGGCGACCGCGAAGGCCCCGCAGGGCGTGTACCCGACGCCCGCCGACGTGGACAAGCTGGACGCCGACCCGGTGCGCTGCCTGGACGCCGACGCGTCGAAGGCGATGGTCGCCGAGATCGACCAGGCCCACAAGGACGGCGACACCCTCGGCGGAGTCGTCGAGATCCTGGCGTACGGCGTGCCGGTGGGCCTCGGCTCGCATGTGCACTGGGACCGCAAGCTCGACGCCCGCCTCGCCGGTGCCCTGATGGGCATCCAGGCGATCAAGGGTGTGGAGATCGGTGACGGCTTCGAGCTGGCGCGGGTCCCGGGCTCCAAGGCCCATGACGAGATCGTCAACACCCCCGAAGGCATCAGGCGTGTCTCCGGCCGCTCCGGTGGCACCGAGGGCGGTCTGACGACGGGTGAGCTGCTGCGGGTCCGTGCGGCGATGAAGCCGATCGCGACCGTGCCGCGCGCGCTGCAGACCGTGGACGTGACCACCGGCGAGGCCGCGCAGGCCCACCACCAGCGTTCCGACGTCTCCGCGGTGCCCGCCGCCGGTATCGTCGCCGAGGCCATGGTCGCGCTCGTCCTGGCGGACGCGGTGGCGGAGAAGTTCGGCGGCGACAGCGTCACCGAGACCCGTCGCAACGTCCGGTCCTACCTCGACCACCTCGCGATCCGATGAGCCCGGTGCCTCTGGTCGTGCTCGTCGGCCCCATGGGCGTCGGCAAGTCCACCGTCGGACGGATGCTCGCCGAGCGGCTCGGCGTCGGCTACCGCGACACCGACGACGACATCGTGGCCGAGCAGGGCCGCGAGATCGCGGAGATCTTCGTCGACGAGGGCGAGCCCGCCTTCCGCGCCATCGAGAAGCAGGCGGTGCGCAGCGCGCTCGCAGGCCACGAGGGCGTCCTCGCGCTCGGCGGGGGCGCGATCCTCGACGAGGACACGCGCGGACTGCTGGCCGGTCTGCGTGTCGTCTACCTCTCGATGGACGTCGAGGAGGCCGTCAAGCGCACCGGCCTGAACGCCGCCCGGCCGCTGCTCGCCGTCAACCCGCGCAAGCAGTGGCGGGAGCTGATGGAGGCGCGCCGGCATCTGTACGAGTCGGTCGCCTCGGCCGTCGTGGCGACGGATGGCCGCACGCCGGAAGAGGTTGCCCAAGCCGCCCTGGACGCACTGGAGTTGAAGGAAGCATGAGCGAGACAGTGACCCGTATCCAGGTCGGCGGCACGGCGGGCACCGAGCCCTACGAGGTCCTGGTCGGACGTCAGCTCCTCGGCGAACTCGGCGGACTGATCGGCCCCAGGGCCAAGCGGGTGGCGGTGATCCACCCCGAGGCGCTGGAAGGCACCGCCGAAGCACTGCGCGCCGACCTTGCCGAGCAGGGTTACGAGGCCGTCGCGATCCAGGTGCCGAACGCGGAGGAGGCCAAGACCGCCGAGGTCGCCGCCTACTGCTGGAAGGCCCTCGGCCAGACCGGCTTCACCCGCACCGATGTCATCGTCGGCGTGGGCGGCGGCGCCACCACCGACCTCGCCGGCTTCGTCGCCGCGAGCTGGCTGCGCGGGGTGCGCTGGATCGCCATCCCGACGACTGTGCTCGCCATGGTCGACGCGGCGGTCGGCGGGAAGACCGGCATCAACACGGCTGAGGGCAAGAACCTGGTGGGTGCCTTCCACCCTCCGGCCGGTGTGCTGTGCGACCTGGCGGCGCTGGACTCCCTCCCGGTCAACGACTACGTGTCCGGGCTCGCCGAGATCATCAAGGCCGGGTTCATCGCCGACCCGGTGATCCTCGACCTGGTCGAGGCCGACCCGCAGGCCGCGCGGACGCCCGAGGGACCGCACACGGCCGAGCTGATCGAGCGCTCCATCCGGGTCAAGGCCGAGGTCGTCTCCGGGGACCTCAAGGAATCCGGCCGCCGGGAGATCCTCAACTACGGCCACACCCTCGCCCACGCCATCGAGAAGAACGAGCGCTACAAGTGGCGCCACGGCGCGGCGGTGTCGGTGGGCATGCACTTCGCCGCGGAGCTGGGCCGGCTGGCGGGCCGCCTCGACGACGCGACCGCCGACCGGCATCGCACGGTCCTGGAGTCCGTCGGACTGCCGCTGCACTACCGCTACGACCAGTGGCCCAAGCTGCTGGAGGCGATGAAGGTCGACAAGAAGTCCCGCGGCGACCTGCTCCGCTTCATCGTCCTCGACGGCCTGGCCAAGCCGACCGTCCTGGAGGGCCCCGACCCGGCCGTGCTTCTCGCGGCGTACGGCGAGGTGGGTCAGTAGCCTCCGGAGCCTCCGGCGAAGTGGGGCGGTAACGCCCGCTCGGGCAGCGCTTGCCCGATTCGCCTTGTGTCGATGGCCACTTGGCACTTCGGGCCGCCCCCGGCCGTTCACCAAACGGTGGCCGGGGGCGGTACCGTTCGGTGAAGGCGGGGCCTCAGAGCCCCGCCTGCCAGTGTCGATGTGACGTACGAGACGGAGTGGCACCGGATGCAGCACGCAGTGGGAGCTCCGCTGCCGCCGCCCCACCGGCCGGGGCAGGGACCGACGACCGCGTGGACGCCGCCCGCGAACCACCCGGCGGATCATCAGGCTCCTCCGGCCACGAACGCCCCGGCCGCCCCTCAGGGCCCGCCGGCCGAGAGCCATCCCGGACAGCCGGGTCCGCCTCAGGGGCCTCCGGCTGCGAACCCGCAGGGGCAGTCTGGTTTGCAGCAGGGCCCGTTGGCTGTGAACCCGCAGGAGCAGTCTGGTTCGCCGCAAGGCCCGTTCGCTGTGAACCCTCCGGCTGCGGCCCAGGGTCCGTTGGCTACGACCCCTTCGGCTGCTGTCCAGGGCTCGCCGGCCGCGGGCCGTCCCGGACACCCGGACCCGCCCGCCACGAATCTGCAGGGACAGGCGGGTCCGCCTCAAGGGCCTCCGGCTGTGAACCCGCAGGGGCAGTCTGGTTTGCAGCAAGGCCCGTTCGCTGTGAACCCTCCGGCTGCGGCCCAGGGTCCGTTGGCTACGACCCCTTCGGCTGCTGTCCAGGGCTCGCCGGCCGCGGGCCGTCCCGGACACCCGGACCCGCCCGCCACGAATCCGCAGGGACAGCCGGGTCCGCCTCAGGGGCCTCCGCCCACGAGCCACTCCGGACACCCTGGCCCGCCTCAGGCTCCTCCGGCCGTGAATCCGCAGGGCCACCCTGGCCCGCCGCAAGGTCCTCCGGCCACAAGCCCGCACGGACACCCCGGCCCACCCCAGGCTCCTCCGCCCGCGAACCCGCAGGGGCACCCTGGGCCGCCGCCCCAAGGCCCCCCGGCCGCGAGCCACCCCCGTCCCGTGCCTGTGGCCCCGCCCGCTCATGTGCCGCCGCCCGCGCCGGGCTTCACCGGTGCCCCCGCGCACCCACCCGCGCAGGTCCCGCACCACGCCTCGGTGCCGAGGGACACGACCGGGCATGTGCAGCTGCCGCCGGGCGGTCCCGTCAGCATGCCGAGCCCGCCGCCCGCGCCGGGCGCGCCCGACCCGACGACCACCACGCTCGCGGTGCTGCTCATCGGGCCCGCCGGTGCCGGCAAGACCAGCGTCGCCAAGTTCTGGGCGGACCACCGCCGGGTGCCCACCGCGCACATCAGCCTGGACGACGTACGCGAATGGGTGCGCTCGGGCTTCGCCGACCCCCAGACGGGGTGGAACGACCACTCGGAGGCGCAGTATCGTCTCGCCCGCCGCACCTGTGGCTTCGCGGCGCGGAACTTCCTGGCCAACGGCATCTCCTGCATCCTCGACGACGCGGTCTTCCCGGACCGTCCGGTCGTCGGCCTCGGCGGCTGGAAGCGCCACGTGGGCCCAGGCCTGCTGCCCGTCGTCCTCCTCCCCGGCCTGGAGATCGTCCTGGAGCGCAACGCCGAACGCTCCGGCAACCGCCGTCTCACGGACGAGGAAGTCGCCCGCATCCACGGCCGCATGGCGGGCTGGTACGGCTCGGGCCTCCCGATCATCGACAACTCACAGTTGGATGTGCCGGGTACCGCGAGGGTCCTGGACGAGGTGTTGGCGAGGTCGATCGCCAGCCCCCCGAAGTGGTGACCATGGGGAGCCTCTGAAGGGGCGTGGGGCTGTATCAATGTGCGGCTCCGCCGCGTGGGCGCGATCAACCCCCACGGCCCGCGGACGGCCCACAACCGCTCCACCCCGCCCCTGACCCGCACGGCACCCCCACTCGGCCGCACTGAACCGGCGGGGAACGAGCGGAGCTCATACGCTCGGGTCATGTCAGAGGTCTACGCGGCCCGCAGGGACCGGCTACGGGAACGCTGCCACGCGGGCGGCAGCGCGACGGCGCTCGTGACCCGTGCTTCGAATGTGCGCTACCTCGCGGGCGCGGCCCCGCGCGGTGCCGCGCTGCTGCTGGGCAGAGGAGGAGAGGGCCTGCTCCTCTGTGCGGAGCCCCCGACCGGCGACGCCGCCGAGGGGCGGCTCGACGAGGCGGTACGCGTCCAGGTGCTGCCGGCCCCGGGCGGAGACCCGGCGGTCGCCGCCGCCGATCTCGCCACGGCCGAGGGCACGGAGTCCCTCGCCGTCGAGGAACACCACCTCACCGTCGCCCGGCACCGGGCGATCCGCTCGGTGGCGCCCCGGCTGCGGCTCACCGACCTCGGTGGCGCGGTCGAACAGCTGAGGGTAGTCAAGGACGAGGAGGAGATCTCCTGTCTGAGGATCGGCGCGGAGATCGCCGACCAGGCCCTCGGTGAACTCCTCGAGTCGATCCTCGTCGGCCGAACCGAACGCCACCTCGCCCTCGAACTGGAGCGGCGGCTCGTCGACCACGGCGCCGACGGCCCGGCCTTCGCGACCTCCGTCGCCACCGGCCCCCACTCCGGCCGCCGAGCCCACCGCCCCACCGACCGTCGGGTCGAGGAGGGCGACTTCCTCTCCGTGTGCCTCGGCGCGATCTACCGCGGCTACCGCTGTGAGATCGGCCGTACGTTCGTCATCGGCACCTCGCCCGCCGACTGGCAGATCGAGCTGTACGACCTGGTCTTCGCAGCCCAGCGCGCCGGACGCGAGAGCCTGGCACCGGGCGCCGAGTACCGCGACGTCGACCGCGCGGCCCGCCAGGTACTGGACTCCGCGGGGTACACGGACGGCCTCCCCGCCCTGATGGGACATGGTGTCGGACTCGAAATCGACGAGGACCCGCAGTTGGCCCCCGCGGCCATGGGTAAACTGGACGCTTGCGTGCCGGTCACCGTCGAACCCGGGGTCCACCTCCCGGGCCGGGGCGGCGTCCGGATCGATGACACGCTCGTCGTCCGCCCCGAGGCGGACGGCGGACCCGAGCTACTCACCATCACGACCAAGGAGCTGCTCGCCCTCTAGACAGGTGCGTGCCCCGGGGTCGTCCACGTCAGTCCAGGAGATTGAAGCAACCGTGGCTTCCACGAACGACCTCAAGAACGGCCTGGTGCTCAAGCTCGAAGGCGGCCAGCTCTGGTCCGTCGTCGAGTTCCAGCACGTCAAGCCCGGTAAGGGCCCTGCCTTCGTGCGCACCAAGCTCAAGAACGTGCTGTCCGGCAAGGTCGTCGACAAGACGTTCAACGCCGGCGTCAAGGTCGAGACGGCCACTGTCGACAAGCGCGACATGCAGTTCTCCTACATGGACGGCGAGTACTTCGTCTTCATGGACATGGAGACCTACGACCAGCTCATGGTCGACCGCAAGGCCGTCGGCGACGCCGCCAACTTCCTCATCGAGGGCTTCACCGCCACCGTCGCGCAGCACGAGGGCGAGGTGCTCTTCGTCGAGCTGCCCGCCGCCGTCGAGCTCGTGATCGAGGAGACCGAGCCGGGCGTCCAGGGCGACCGCTCCACCGGCGGCACCAAGCCCGCCACCCTCCAGACCGGCCACCAGATCCAGGTGCCGCTCTTCATCACCACCGGCGAGAAGATCAAGGTCGACACCCGCACGAGTGACTACCTCGGCCGGGTGAACAGCTAACCGTGGCTGCCCGTAACACGGCCCGCAAGCGTGCCTTCCAGATCCTCTTCGAGGGCGACCAGCGCGGAGTCGACGTCCTGACCGTGCTCGCCGACTGGATCCGGCACTCCCGGTCCGACACCCGGCAGCCGCCGGTGAGCGAGTACACGATGCAGCTGGTCGAGGGGTACGCGGCCTACGAGAAGCGGATCGACGAATTGATCGCGCAGTACTCGGTGGGCTGGACGCTCGACCGGATGCCGGTGGTCGACCGGAACATCCTGCGCCTCGGTGCGTACGAGCTGATCTGGGTCGACGAGACTCCGGACGCCGTTGTGCTGGACGAGATGGTGCAGCTGGCGAAGGAGTTCTCCACGGATGACTCGCCGTCGTTCGTGAACGGTCTGCTCGGCCGTCTGAAGGACCTGAAGCCTTCGCTTCGCCGGGAAGGCGAGTAAGGAAGCGCCGCTGGGGGTGCTGTGTGTTGCCGACCGCGGGTAGTCCGTGGTCGTTCGCGCAGTTCCCCGCGCCCCTTCAAAGCAAGAAACCGCCGGGGTGGCCCGAACCGAATGGTTCAGGTCACCCCGGCGGCACGTTTCTGCTGAGGCCCTGGCGGCCCTCAGTTCTCCTCGTGGGAGACCGCGCGGCGGGCGTCGGCGTCCAGGACACCCCAGCTGATCAGCTGCTCGGTGAGGACCGACGGGGACTGGTCGTAGATGACGGCGAGTGTGCGCAGGTCGTCCTGGCGGATCGACAGCACCTTGCCGTTGTAGTCACCTCGCTGGGACTGGATCGTCGCCGCGTAACGCTGCAGCGGGCCCGCCTTCTCGGCTGGGACATGGGCCAGACGCTCAAGGTCGAGGACCAGCTTCGGCGGGGGCTCGGCGGCGCCGCCCGGCGTGGTGCCAGGCAGGAGCTCCTGCACAGGAACCCCATAGAAATCCGCCAGTTCGGCAAGGCGCTGCACGGTGACGGCGCGGTCGCCGCGCTCGTACGACCCGACCACGACCGCCTTCCAGCGTCCCTGGGACTTCTCCTCGACACCGTGGAGGGAAAGGCCCTGCTGGGTGCGGATGGCCCGGAGCTTGGCCCCGAGCTGTTTGGCGTATTCGCTGGACATATAGCTCCCCGGACGAAGGCTGGTGACTCACTGTGAGGTTACGCAGCGTGACTCTTTCCCGTCAAGCCGAATGGTCCGGACCGACTCTTCCGTGGTAACCGATCTCTATTGCGCCAGGGGGGTGATCAGGGACGTTGCCCGGGCCTGCTAATGTTGATGGCGCAATTTCGACGTCCTTTAAGGTCCGTCCCGTGAGGCGGAGAAGGAGGTCCGTTTCGTATGGACACGCAGCAGAATCCGCAACAGGATCCGCAGTCGTCCGATGCGAGGCCCGTTCTCGAGGGTCCCGACATCGCACGCGTACTGACCCGCATCGCCCACGAGATCGTCGAGCGCGCCAAGGGCGCCGACGACGTGGTGCTGCTCGGTATCCCGACCCGAGGCGTCTTCCTCGCCCGGCGGCTCGCCGCCAAGCTGGAGGAGATCACCGACCGCAGGATCCCGGTCGGTTCGCTCGACATCACCATGTACCGCGACGACCTGCGCATGCACCCGCCGCGTGCGCTGGCCCGCACCGAGATCCCCGGTGACGGCATCGACGGCCGCCTCGTCGTCCTCGTCGACGACGTGCTCTTCTCCGGCCGCACGATCCGCGCCGCGCTGGACGCGCTGAACGACATCGGTCGTCCGCGCGCCGTACAGCTCGCCGTCCTCGTCGACCGGGGTCACCGCGAACTGCCCATCCGCGCCGACTACGTCGGCAAGAACCTCCCCACGTCGCTGCGGGAGACGGTCAAGGTCCAGCTCGCCGAGGAGGACGGCCGGGACACCGTCCTGCTCGGTGCGAAGGGGACCGCCACGGGCGCGAAGCACTAGGACGAAGGCGTACGGCGATGACGTACGCCCCCCTCCCGGCGCCTCTGCCTGCCCGGATTCTCCCGAAACTGAACTGTCTTACGGAGCCTGAAAGATGCAGCGTCATCTCATCTCGGCCGCCGACCTCACCCGCGACGACGCCGTCCTGATCCTCGACACCGCCGAGGAGATGGCCCGGGTCGCCGACCGGCCGATCAAGAAACTGCCGACCCTGCGCGGCCGCACGATCGTCAACCTCTTCTTCGAGGACTCCACGCGCACGCGTATCTCCTTCGAAGCCGCCGAGAAGCGACTGTCCGCGGACGTCATCAACTTCACCGCCAAGGGGTCGAGCGTGTCGAAGGGCGAGTCCCTCAAGGACACCGCCCAGACCCTCGAAGCCATGGGCGTCGACGCCGTCGTCATCCGGCACGGCGCCTCCGGGGCCCCGTACCGCCTGGCGACCTCCGGCTGGATCGACGCCGCCGTGATCAACGCCGGCGACGGCACCCACCAGCACCCCACCCAGGCCCTGCTCGACGCCTTCACCATGCGCCGCCGCCTCGTCGGCCGGGACGCCGGGCTCGGCCAGGACCTGTCCGGCAAGCGCATCACGATCGTCGGCGACGTCCTGCACAGCCGGGTCGCCCGCTCCAACGTCGACCTGTTGCACACCCTCGGCGCGGAGGTCACCCTCGTCGCCCCGCCCACCCTGGTCCCGGTCGGCGTCGACGCCTGGCCGTGCGGGATCTCGTACGACCTCGACAGCACGCTCGCCAAGTCCGACGCGGTGATGATGCTGCGCGTGCAGCGGGAGCGGATGAACGCCGCGTTCTTCCCGACCGAGCGCGAGTACTCGCGGCGCTACGGCCTCGACGGCGACCGCATGGCGCGGATGCCCGAGCACGCCATAGTGATGCACCCCGGCCCGATGGTCCGCGGCATGGAGATCACCGCCGAGGTCGCCGACTCCGACCGCTGCACCGTCGTCGAGCAGGTCGCGAACGGCGTCTCCATCCGGATGGCCGTGCTGTACCTGCTGCTCGGCGGAAACGAACCAGCCGTCACCCACACCCGCACCATCGAGGAGAAGTAAGACCGATGAGCAAGATCCTTATTCGTGGTGCGAAGGTGCTCGGCGGCGAGCCGCAGGACGTGCTGATCGACGGGTCGGTCATCGCTGAGGTGGGAGTCGGTCTCCCGGCCGACGGCGCCGAGGTCGTCGAGGCCGACGGCAAGGTGCTCCTGCCGGGCCTCGTCGACCTGCACACGCATCTGCGGGAGCCCGGCCGCGAGGACTCCGAGACCGTGCTGACCGGCACGCGCGCGGCGGCCTCCGGCGGCTACACGGCCGTCTTCGCCATGGCCAACACCTTCCCGGTCGCCGACACCGCCGGTGTGGTCGAGCAGGTCTACCGACTCGGCCAGGAGCACGGCTACTGCGACGTGCAGCCGATCGGCGCCGTCACCGTCGGCCTGGAGGGCAGGAAGCTCGCAGAGCTGGGCGCCATGCACGAGTCGGCCGCCGGGGTCACCGTCTTCTCCGACGACGGCAAGTGCGTCGACGACGCCGTGATCATGCGCCGGGCGCTGGAGTACGTGAAGGCCTTCGGCGGTGTCGTCGCCCAGCACGCGCAGGAGCCGCGGCTGACTGAGGGCGCCCAGATGAACGAGGGCGTCGTCTCCGCCGAGCTGGGGCTCGGGGGATGGCCCGCGGTGGCCGAAGAATCGATCATCGCCCGGGATGTCCTGCTCGCCGAGCACGTGGGCTCCCGCGTCCACATCTGCCACCTGTCGACCGCCGGCTCGGTCGAGATCGTCCGCTGGGCCAAGTCCCGCGGTATCGACGTCACCGCCGAGGTCACCCCGCACCACCTCCTCCTCACCGACGAGCTGGTCCGCTCGTACAACCCGGTCTACAAGGTGAACCCGCCGCTGCGCACCGAGCGTGATGTGCTCGCCCTGCGCGAGGCGCTCGCCGACGGCACGATCGACATCGTCGCCACCGACCACGCCCCGCACCCGCACGAGGACAAGGACTGCGAGTGGGCCGCCGCCGCCATGGGCATGGTCGGCCTGGAGACGGCCCTGTCGGTGGTCCAGGAGACGATGGTCGAGACCGGACTGCTCGACTGGGCGGGCGTCGCGGACCGGATGTCGGTCAAGCCCGCCAAGATCGGGCAGGCGGCCGGTCACGGACGTCCCGTCTCGGCAGGTGAGCCCGCCAACCTCACGCTCGTCGACACGGCATACCGTGGGTCGGTGGATCCCGCGGGCTTCGCCTCGCGCAGCCGCAACACCCCGTACGAGGGCCGCGAGCTGCCGGGCCGTGTCACGCACACGTGGCTGCGGGGCAAGGCCACGCTCGTCGACGGGAAGCTCACGTGACACCTGTACTTCTGCTGGCAGCCGGGAAGGAATCGGCCGAGGTCACCGACTGGGCCGCCCGTATCGGCTGGCTCGTCGGACTCGCCCTGTTCATCGCGCTCGTCTACTGGCTGATGCGCGAGGGCTGGAAGTGGCGCGGCACGCTCCAGAGCGACCTGCCCGCCCTCTCCACCGCGCCGGACGAGCCCGGTGAGGCGAGACTGAGCATGAGCGGCCGCTACCACGGCTCCACCACCGCCGGGCAGTGGCTCGACCGCATCGTGGCGCACGGCCTGGGCACCCGCAGCCGCGTCGAGCTCACGCTGACGGACGCGGGTCTGGACGTCGTACGCCCGGGAGCGACGGACTTCTTCGTCCCGGTCGCGGCCCTGCGCGAGGCCCGGCTCGACAAGGGCATCGCCGGCAAGGTCCTCACCGAGGGCGGGCTGCTGGTCGTCACCTGGGAGCACGGCGACAGGCTGATCGACTCCGGGTTCCGCTCCGACCGCGCGGCCGAGCACAACGAGTGGGTCGAGGCACTGAACAACATGATCAACAAGACGGAAACGGAAGGCGCACGATGACGACCTCCACCCGGGGAGCCACCAGGGTTCCCGCCGTACTCGTCCTGGAGGACGGCCGGATCTTCCGCGGCCGCGCCTACGGGGCCGTGGGGGTGACCTTCGGCGAGGCCGTGTTCTCCACCGGGATGACCGGCTACCAGGAGACCCTGACCGACCCGTCGTACCACCGCCAGGTCGTCGTGATGACCGCCCCGCACGTCGGCAACACCGGCGTCAACGACGAGGACCCCGAGTCCCAGCGGATCTGGGTCGCGGGCTATGTCGTACGGGACCCCGCGCGCGTCCCCTCGAACTGGCGCTCCCGTCGCTCGCTGGACGACGAGCTGCGCAAGCAGGGTGTCGTCGGGATCTCCGGCATCGACACCCGGGCCCTCACCCGCCATCTGCGCGAGCGCGGCGCCATGCGCGTCGGCATCTTCTCCGGCAACGCGCTGCCCGACGAGGGCACCATGCTCACCGAGGTCCGACAGGCCCCCGAGATGAAGGGCGCCGACCTCTCCGCCGAGGTCGCCACCAAGGAGACGTACGTCGTCCCGGCGATCGGCGAGAAGAAGTTCACCGTCGCCGCCGTCGACCTCGGCATCAAGGGCATGACCCCGCACCGCATGGCCGAGCGCGGCATCGAGGTGCACGTGCTGCCGGCCACGGCGAGCGTCGACGACGTGTACGCCGTGAACCCCGACGGTGTGTTCTTCTCCAACGGCCCCGGCGACCCGGCCACCGCCGACCACCCGGTCTCCGTGATGCGGTCGGTCCTGGAGCGCGGCACCCCGCTGTTCGGCATCTGCTTCGGCAACCAGATCCTGGGGCGCGCCCTCGGCTTCGGCACCTACAAGCTGAAGTACGGCCACCGCGGCATCAACCAGCCGGTGCAGGACCGTACGACCGGCAAGGTCGAGGTCACCGCGCACAACCACGGCTTCGCCGTCGACGCCCCGCTCGACAAGGTCTCCGAGACCCCCTACGGCCGCGCCGAGGTCTCCCACGTGTGCCTCAACGACAACGTGGTGGAGGGGCTCCAGCTCCTCGACCGGCCGGCCTTCAGCGTCCAGTACCACCCCGAAGCGGCAGCGGGCCCGCACGACGCCGCCTACCTGTTCGACCGCTTCGTATCCCTGATGGAGGGCCAGCGTGCCTAAGCGCACCGATATCCAGTCCGTCCTGGTCATCGGCTCCGGCCCGATCGTCATCGGCCAGGCCGCCGAGTTCGACTACTCCGGCACCCAGGCGTGCCGCATCCTTCGCGCCGAGGGCCTCCGGGTCGTCCTCGTCAACTCCAACCCGGCGACGATCATGACCGACCCGGAGATCGCCGACGCCACGTACGTCGAGCCGATCACCCCGGAGTTCGTCGAGAAGATCATCGCCAAGGAGCGCCCGGACGCCCTCCTGCCCACCCTCGGCGGTCAGACGGCCCTCAACACGGCCATCTCGCTGCACGAAGCCGGGACGCTGGAGAAGTACGGCGTCGAGCTGATCGGCGCCAACGTCGAGGCCATCAACAAGGGCGAGGATCGCGACCTCTTCAAGGACGTCGTCGAGGCCGTTCGCGCCAAGATCGGCCACGGCGAGTCCGCCCGGTCCGTGATCTGTCACTCCATGGACGACGTGATCCAGGGTGTGGAGACGCTCGGCGGCTACCCCGTCGTCGTCCGCCCCTCCTTCACCATGGGCGGCGCCGGTTCCGGCTTCGCCCACGACGAGGAGGAGCTGCGCCGCATCGCCGGCCAGGGCCTCACCCTCTCGCCCACCACCGAGGTGCTCCTGGAGGAGTCCATCCTCGGCTGGAAGGAGTACGAGCTGGAGCTGATGCGCGACAAGCACGACAACGTCGTGGTCGTCTGCTCCATCGAGAACTTCGACCCCATGGGCGTGCACACCGGTGACTCGATCACGGTCGCGCCCGCGATGACCCTCACCGACCGCGAGTACCAGATCCTCCGGGACATCGGCATCGCCGTGATCCGCGAGGTCGGCGTCGACACGGGCGGCTGCAACATCCAGTTCGCGGTGAACCCCGAGGACGGTCGTGTGATCGTCATCGAGATGAACCCGCGCGTGTCGCGCTCGTCCGCCCTCGCCTCCAAGGCGACCGGCTTCCCGATCGCCAAGATCGCCGCCAAGCTGGCCGTCGGCTACACGCTGGACGAGATCCCGAACGACATCACCGAGCAGACCCCGGCGTCGTTCGAACCGACGCTCGACTATGTGGTGGTGAAGGCGCCGCGCTTCGCCTTCGAGAAGTTCCCGTCGGCCGACTCGACACTGACCACCACCATGAAGTCGGTCGGCGAGGCCATGGCCATCGGCCGCAACTTCACCGAGGCCCTGCAGAAGGCTCTGCGGTCGCTGGAGAAGAAGGGCAGCCAGTTCACGTTCGTCGGCGAGCCCGGTGAAAAGGATCTCCTTCTGTCGGAGGCCGTACGGCCCACCGACGGCCGGATCAACACCGTCATGCAGGCCATCCGCGCGGGTGCCACGCCCGAGGAGGTCTTCGAGTCCACGAAGATCGACCCGTGGTTCGTCGACCAGCTCTTCCTGATCAAGGAGATCGCGGACGAGCTGGCCGCGGCGGAGCGGTTGGACCCCGAACTCCTGGCCGAGGCCAAGCGGCACGGCTTCTCCGACCAGCAGATCGCCGAGATCCGGGGGCTGCGCGAGGACGTCGTGCGCGAGGTGCGCCACGCGCTGGGCGTGCGCCCGGTGTACAAGACGGTCGACACCTGCGCCGCCGAGTTCGCGGCGAAGACGCCGTACTTCTACTCCTCGTACGATGAGGAGACCGAGGTCGCCCCGCGCGAGAAGCCGGCCGTCATCATCCTCGGCTCCGGCCCGAACCGCATCGGCCAGGGCATCGAGTTCGACTACTCCTGCGTTCACGCCTCCTTCGCGCTGAGCGACGCGGGCTACGAGACCGTGATGGTCAACTGCAACCCGGAGACCGTCTCCACGGACTACGACACCTCCGACCGCCTGTACTTCGAGCCGCTCACGCTGGAAGACGTGCTGGAGATCGTCCACGCCGAGTCGCTGGCCGGCCCGATCGCGGGCGTCGTCGTCCAGCTCGGCGGCCAGACCCCGCTGGGCCTGTCGCAGGCGCTCAAGGACAACGGCGTACCGGTCGTGGGCACCTCCCCGGAGGCCATCCACGCCGCCGAGGACCGCGGTGCCTTCGGACGCGTACTGGCGGAGGCCGGGCTTCCGGCGCCGAAGCACGGCACGGCGACCACCTTCGCCGGCGCCAAGGCCATCGCCGACGAGATCGGCTACCCGGTCCTCGTCCGCCCGTCGTACGTGCTCGGCGGGCGCGGCATGGAGATCGTGTACGACGAGGCCCGTCTGGAGTCGTACATCGCCGAGTCGACCGAGATCAGCCCCTCCCGGCCGGTCCTCGTCGACCGCTTCCTCGACGACGCGATCGAGATCGACGTCGACGCCCTGTACGACGGTCACGAGCTCTACCTCGGCGGAGTGATGGAGCACATCGAGGAGGCCGGCATCCACTCCGGCGACTCGGCGTGCGCCCTGCCCCCGATCACCCTCGGCGGCTTCGACATCAAGCGCCTGCGTTCCTCCACGGAGGCCATCGCTCGCGGTGTCGGGGTCCGCGGCCTGATCAACATCCAGTTCGCGATGGCCGGCGACATCCTCTACGTCCTCGAAGCCAACCCGCGCGCCTCCCGCACCGTCCCCTTCACGTCGAAGGCGACCGCGGTGCCGCTGGCCAAGGCCGCCGCCCGGATCTCGCTGGGCGCGACCATCGCCGAGCTGCGCGCGGAGGGGCTGCTTCCGGCCAACGGCGACGGCGGTGAGCTGCCGCTCGACGCGCCGATCTCCGTCAAGGAGGCCGTCATGCCGTGGTCCCGCTTCCGCGACATCCACGGGCGCGGCGTCGACACGATCCTCGGCCCGGAGATGCGTTCCACCGGCGAGGTCATGGGCATCGACTCGGTCTTCGGCACCGCGTACGCCAAGTCGCAGGCCGGCGCCTACGGTCCGCTGCCCACCAAGGGGCGCGCGTTCATCTCGGTCGCCAACCGCGACAAGCGTTCGATGATCTTCCCGGCGCGTGAGCTGGTCGCCCACGGCTTCGAACTGCTCGCCACGTCCGGTACGGCCGAGGTGCTCAAGCGCAACGGCATCAACGCCACCGTCGTACGCAAGCAGAGCGAGGGCACCGGCCCGAACGGCGAGCGGACCATCGTCCAGCTCATCCACGACGGCGAGGTCGACCTCATCGTCAACACCCCGTTCGGCACCGGCGGCCGCCTCGACGGCTACGACATCCGTACGGCGGCCGTGGCCCGGTCCGTGCCGTGCCTGACGACGGTCCAGGCGCTCGCCGCGGCCGTCCAGGGCATCGACGCGCTCAATCACGGCGGCATCGGGGTGCGCTCACTCCAGGAACACGCCGAACACCTGACCGCGGCCCGCGACTAGCAGCCCTGAGGGGGACACCGGAAACGGTGTCCCCCTCTTCATGAGGACCCCTGAGGACTCTCGATGTACAAGCTTTTCTTCCGTCTGGTTTTCACACGGATGGACCCCGAGGAGGCCCATTACCTGGCCTTCCGCTGGATCCGCCTCGCCGTCCGCATCCCCGTTCTGCGCACCTTCGTCGCGGCCGCCCTCGCGCCCCGCTACGAAGAGCTGCGCACCGAGGCCTTCGGGCTGCGCATGCACGGTCCGTTCGGGCTGGCCGCCGGCTTCGACAAGAACGCCGTCGCGATCGACGGGATGTCGATGCTGGGCTTCGACCACGTCGAGATCGGCACGGTGACGGGGGAGGCGCAGCCCGGGAACCCCAAGAAGCGGCTGTTCCGCCTGGTCGCCGACCGGGCGCTGATCAACCGCATGGGCTTCAACAACGAGGGCTCGCTCGCCGTGGCCGCCCGCCTGGCCTCGCGCACCCCGGTTTTCAGGACCGTCGTGGGCGTCAACATCGGCAAGACGAAGGTCGTCCCGGAGGACGAGGCCGCCGGGGACTACGTGAAGTCCACCGAGCGTCTCGCGCCCCACGCCGACTACCTGGTCGTCAACGTCTCCTCGCCCAACACGCCCGGCCTGCGCAACCTCCAGGCCACGGAGGCACTGCGGCCCCTGCTCACCGCCGTGCGCGAGGCCGCCGACCGCACGGTCCGTACGCGCCGGGTGCCGCTGCTCGTCAAGATCGCGCCGGACCTCGCCGACGAGGACATCGACGCCGTCGCCGACCTCGCCGTGGAACTGGGCCTGGACGGGATCATCGCCACGAACACCACCATCGCGCGCGAGGGACTCGGTCTGAAGTCCCAACCCACTCTCTTCAAGGAGACGGGTGGCCTCTCCGGCGCCCCGCTCAAGGCACGCTCCCTGGAGGTCCTGCGCCGCCTCTACGCGCGCGTGGGCGACCGGATCACCCTGGTGGGCGTCGGCGGCATCGAGAACGCCGAGGACGCCTGGCAGCGCATCCTGGCCGGAGCCACGCTGGTCCAGGGCTACAGCGCCTTCGTCTACGAGGGCCCCTTCTGGGCGCGCGCCATCCACAAGGGCCTCGCGGCACGCCTGCGCACGAGCCCGTACGCCACGCTCGCCGAAGCGGTCGGCGCCGACGTGAGGAAGAGGACGGCATGACCGAGACCTTCGGTACGCGGCTGCGCCGCGCCATGGACGAGCGCGGCCCCCTGTGCGTCGGCATCGACCCGCACGCCTCCCTGCTCGCCGACTGGGGCCTGGACGACGACATCGCGGGCCTGGAGCGGTTCAGCCGCACGGTCGTCGAGGCGCTGGCCGACCAGGTGGCCGTCTTCAAGCCGCAGAGCGCCTTCTTCGAGCGCTTCGGGTCGCGCGGCATCGCCGTACTGGAGAAGACGGTCGAGGAAGCGCGGGCGGCCGGGGCGCTGGTCGTCATGGACGCCAAGCGCGGTGACATCGGCTCCACCATGGCCGCGTACGCCGAGACCTTCCTGCGCAAGGACGCCCCGCTGTTCTCCGACGCGCTGACGGTCTCGCCGTACCTCGGCTACGGCTCGCTGAAGCCGGCCGTGGAACTGGCGCGCGAGAGCGGCGCCGGGCTGTTCGTACTGGCGCTGACCTCCAACCCGGAGGGCGGCGAGGTGCAGCACGCGGTGCGTGGTGACGGGCGGAACGTCGGAGCGACGATGCTGGCGCACCTGGCGGCCGAGAACGCGGGAGAAAAGCCCATGGGCTCCTTCGGCGCCGTCGTGGGCGCCACGCTGGGCGACCTCTCCTCGTACGACCTGGACATCAACGGACCTCTCCTCGCGCCCGGGATCGGCGCACAAGGGGCCACTCCGGCCGATCTCCCGGCGGTCTTCGGGGCGGCCGTGCGCAATGTGGTGCCGAACGTCAGCCGTGGCGTCCTCCGTCACGGTCCCGACGTCGTCGCGCTGCGTGACGCCTCGGCTCGTTTCGCGGAGGAGATCCGCACCGCGGTGGCGGCGGCCTGAGACCTCCGATGAGTGCCCGAGGGGCGCTTCATGGACGGCCTGAGTCTGAATACATCCTCAAATCCAGGGCAGTATGCCGGTTATGTCCGACTCCAGGGAGGCTGACCAGGACTTTTCCGCTGTTCTCGCTGACTCCAGCGGAGATGGCCGCTAGTCTCCGAGCAGAGTCAACGGGCGAGCGTGTTGCTCGTGGCTCCCTAGGTGTGGGGCGACTAGGTTCCTCACCGGTCCGTATCCGACAGTTCGACATCCGAGGTGACGTAGGCGTGGCTCTTCCGCCCCTTACCCCTGAACAGCGCGCAGCCGCGCTCGAAAAGGCCGCCGCGGCTCGCCGGGAGCGGGCCGAGGTCAAGAATCGACTCAAGCACTCCGGCGCCTCCCTGCATGAGGTCATCAAGCAGGGCCAGGAGAACGACGTCATCGGCAAGATGAAGGTCTCCGCCCTGCTCGAGTCCCTGCCGGGCGTGGGCAAGGTCCGCGCCAAGCAGATCATGGAGCGACTCGGCATCTCCGAGAGCCGTCGTGTCCGCGGCCTCGGCTCCAACCAGATCGCTTCCCTGGAGCGTGAGTTCGGCAGTACCGGTTCCTGATCCCGGGCCCTGTCGGGAGGGAGTCCCGGGCACTCCGGGATTGCTGGAATAATCGCTGCATGGCTGCAACATCCCGGGGCGCGACCCCCGAGCCCCCGGACGTACGTCCGCGACTGACCGTGCTCTCCGGCCCCTCAGGGGTCGGCAAGAGCACGGTCGTCGCTCATATGCGCAAGGCCCACCCCGAGGTCTGGCTCTCGGTGTCGGCGACGACCCGAAAGCCGCGCCCCGGCGAGAAGCACGGAGTCCACTACTTCTTCGTCACCGACGAGGAGATGGACAAGCTGATCGCCAACAGCGAGCTGCTGGAGTGGGCCGAGTTCGCCGGCAACCGCTACGGCACTCCACGGGCCGCCGTGCTGGAACGCCTGGAGCGGGGCGAGCCCGTCCTGCTGGAGATCGACCTCCAGGGCGCCCGGCAGGTCCGCGAGACCATGCCCGACGCTCAGCTGGTGTTCCTGGCTCCTCCCTCCTGGGACGAGCTGGTGCGCCGGCTCACCGGGCGGGGCACCGAACCGCCCGAGGTGATCGAGCGCCGCCTGCAGGCCGCCAAGATCGAGCTGGCGGCCGAGCCGGAGTTCGACGTGACCTTGGTCAACACCTCCGTCGAGGACGTGGCTCGCGAGCTGCTAGCCTTGATGGATGTTGTGTGATCACGGGTTCTGTCCGGTTTCTGTGATCACGACCGATCTTTTCCCATCCATCGGAAGGTAGAGCGTGTCCTCTTCCATCTCCGCGCCCGAGGGCATCATCAACCCGCCGATCGACGAGCTCCTCGAGGCCACCGACTCGAAGTACAGCCTCGTGATCTACGCGGCCAAGCGTGCCCGCCAGATCAACGCGTACTACTCGCAGCTCGGCGAGGGCCTCCTCGAGTACGTCGGTCCCCTCGTGGACACCCACGTCCACGAGAAGCCGCTCTCGATCGCCCTCCGCGAGATCAACGCGGGTCTGCTGACGTCCGAGGCCGTCGAGGGCCCCGCGTAGGCGTCAGTAGTATTTTCCGCTTGCAGTTGGTTTTTCCACAGGCCCGGCAGCGCGACTGCCGGGCCTGTGGTGTGTGATGGACTCGTACGCCGACGAGCCGCGGCGTGCTGGTGTCGAATGCGGGAGGCCCGGTGGGCAAGCCGAAGGTCGTTCTTGGGGTCAGCGGTGGCATCGCCGCGTACAAGGCGTGCGAGTTGCTGCGCAGGCTGAGCGAGTCCGGGCATGACGTACGGGTGGTGCCCACGGCCTCCGCCCTGCATTTCGTCGGTGCCGCCACCTGGTCCGCGCTCTCCGGCAACCCCGTCTCGACCGAGGTGTGGGACGACGTCCACGAGGTGCCGCACGTCCGCATCGGCCAGCAGGCCGACCTGGTCGTCGTAGCCCCCGCCACGGCCGACACGCTGGCCAAGGCCGCCCACGGCCTGGCCGACGACCTCCTCACCAACACCCTGCTCACCGCCCGCTGTCCGGTCGTCTTCGCCCCCGCCATGCACACCGAGATGTGGGAACACCCGGCCACCCAGGAGAACGTGGCGACGCTGCGCCGCCGCGGCGCCGTGGTCATCGAGCCCGCAGTGGGCCGGCTGACCGGCGTCGACACGGGCAAGGGGCGGCTGCCCGACCCCGCCGAGATCTTCGAGGTCTGCCGCCGGGTGCTCGCCAGGGGCGTCACCGAACCGGACCTCGCCGGCCGTCATGTCGTCGTGAGCGCCGGCGGCACCCGCGAACCCCTCGACCCCGTCCGCTTCCTCGGCAACCGCTCCTCCGGCAAGCAGGGGTACGCCCTGGCCCGCACGGCTGCCGCCCGGGGCGCCCGGGTCACCCTGATCGAGGCGAACACCGGACTGCCCGACCCCGCGGGCGTGGACGTCGTAAGGGTCGGTACGGCGGTCCAGTTGCGCGAGGCGGTGCTCAAGGCGGCCTCGGACGCCGATGTGGTCGTGATGGCGGCGGCGGTGGCGGACTTCCGCCCGGAGACGTACGCCGCCGGCAAGATCAAGAAGAAGGACGGGCAGGAGCCGGAGCCCATCGTCCTGGTCCGTAATCCGGACATCCTCGCGGAGATATCGGCCGACCGGCCGCGCCCCGAACAGGTGGTCGTCGGCTTCGCCGCCGAGACCGACGACGTCCTCGCCAACGGCCGTACGAAGCTGGCGCGGAAGGGGTGCGACCTCCTCGTGGTGAACGAGGTGGGGGAGCGCAAGACCTTCGGCTCCGAGGAGAACGAGGCCGTGGTGCTGGGCGCCGACGGCAGTGAGACCCCGGTGCCGTACGGCCCGAAGGAAGCCTTGGCCGAAACGGTGTGGGACCTGGTGGCGCATCGGTTGCGCTGACCGTTCTATTCGCGCCAGGGCTCACTCGAACCCCTCACATTAGGGGTGTGGCGACCCTGGCGGACACCGTCGGCCACGGGGCAGAATGCAGGTGCCGCAGGTCACAGAGCTCCCGAGAGGCGAGACAGGTGGGCCGGTGGCCGAGCCCGACCGATAAACTGTTCTCGGACGACGCCGGGCGCAGCCCCCAGCTCGTCCGCCAATGATCAGCCAGCAGCCGCTGCAACCACAGGGAGCGTTGTGTCCCGTCGTCTGTTCACCTCGGAGTCCGTGACCGAGGGTCACCCCGACAAGATCGCTGACCAGATCAGCGATGCCATTCTCGATGCGCTCCTGCGCGAGGACCCCTCGTCCCGCGTCGCCGTGGAGACGCTCATCACCACCGGCCTGGTGCACGTGGCCGGTGAGGTCACGACCAAGGCCTACGCGCCGATCGCCCAGCTGGTCCGCGACACGATCCTGGAGATCGGCTACGACTCGTCGAAGAAGGGCTTCGACGGCGCGTCCTGTGGTGTGTCGGTGTCGATCGGCTCGCAGTCCCCTGACATCGCACAGGGCGTCGACACGGCGTACGAGACCCGGGTCGAGGGTGATGACGACGAGCTGGACCGTCAGGGTGCCGGTGACCAGGGCCTGATGTTCGGCTACGCGACGGACGAGACGCCGACGCTGATGCCGCTGCCGATCTTCCTGGCCCACCGCCTGTCGAAGCGCCTGTCCGAGGTCCGCAAGAACGGCACGATCCCCTACCTGCGTCCCGACGGCAAGACCCAGGTCACCATCGAGTACGACGGCGACAAGGCGGTCCGGCTGGACACGGTCGTGGTCTCCTCGCAGCACGCGAGCGACATCGACCTGGAGTCGTTGCTGGCCCCCGACATCCGCGAGTTCGTGGTGGAGCCGGAGCTGAAGGCGCTCCTCGACGAGGGCATCAAGCTGGACACCGACGGCTACCGCCTGCTGGTGAACCCGACCGGCCGCTTCGAGATCGGCGGCCCGATGGGCGACGCCGGCCTCACCGGCCGCAAGATCATCATCGACACCTATGGCGGCATGGCCCGCCACGGCGGCGGCGCCTTCTCCGGCAAGGACCCGTCCAAGGTCGACCGCTCCGCCGCATACGCGATGCGCTGGGTCGCCAAGAACGTCGTCGCGGCCGGTCTGGCCGCGCGCTGCGAGGTCCAGGTGGCGTACGCGATCGGCAAGGCCGAGCCCGTGGGCCTCTTCGTCGAGACCTTCGGCACCGCCAAGATCGACGTCGACAAGATCGAGAAGGCCATCGACGAGGTCTTCGACCTCCGCCCGGCCGCGATCATCCGCGACCTCGACCTGCTCCGCCCGATCTACGGCAAGACCGCCGCGTACGGTCACTTCGGCCGCGAGCTGCCCGACTTCACGTGGGAGCGCACGGACCGTGTGGAGGCGCTGCGCAAGGCGGCGGGGCTGTAGGCCCCACGCGTTCGTAGGTCTTCGGTTCTTCGCGAGGCCCGTTGTCCCCTGGGGGCACCGGGCCTCGTTGCCGTGTGCGGGGCGACGGGTGGGCCCGAGGCCGGGCGGGCGGGGAGTTCGAGGGCGTCGGTTGTCAGTGGGGTTTGGTAGGAATGCAGGCGTGAGCAGCGAGGACGGGAAGAGGGGCGGCGGCGCGGGGGACGCGGTGCCCGAGCAGCTCGCGTTCATCCGGGAGGCCGTGCGGAAGGCCAAGGTGCCGAAGGCCAAGCCGCGGACGTGGCGGGGGGCCGCGCTGGCCAAGGAGCTGCCGGTTGCCCGGGTGCTGGTCGACAAGGGTGTGCTGCATCTCGATCGGTACTTCGACTACGCGGTGCCGGAGGAGCTGGACGCCGATGCCCAGCCCGGGGTCCGGGTCCGGGTGCGGTTCGGGGCGGGCGCCCACAATGTCCGGGAGGGGCGTCGCGAGGGCGGTGGCCTGAGGGACGGGTTCATCGTCGAGAGGCTGGCCGAGTCCGACTATGCCGGGCCGCTGGCCGCGCTGGCGCAGGTGGTCTCGCCCGAGCCGGTGCTGGATCCCGAACTGCTGGGGCTCGCGCGGGCGGTGGCGGATCGTTATGCCGGGAGCCTCGCGGATGTGCTGCAGCTGGCCGTGCCGCCGCGGCATGCGCGGGCCGAGGCGGTGGAGATGGCCGAGCCGCTTCCGGCGCCGGACGCGCCCGAGCCGGGGTCCTGGCGGAGGTATGCGCGCGGGGAGGGGTTCCTGCGGGCGCTGGCCGGTGGCGGTGCGCCCCGGGCCGTGTGGACCGCGTTGCCCGGGCCGGACTGGGCCGAGGAGATCGGGCGGGCGGTGCAGGCGACGCTGTCGTCGGGGCGGGGGGCGCTCGTCGTCGTACCGGCCGGGCGGCCCGCCGCGCGGGTCGACGAGGCGCTGCGGAGGTTGTTGGGGGAGGGGCAGCATGCCCTGCTGACCGCTGAGGCCGGTCCGGAGCGGCGGTATCGGGAGTGGCTGGCCGTGCGGCGGGGAGCCGTGCGGGCCGTGGTGGGGACACGGGCCGCGATGTTCGCGCCGGTGCAAAATCTCGGGCTGGTGGTCGTGTGGGACGACGGCGATGCGGGCCACAGTGATGACAACGCTCCCTTTCCGCATGTGCGGGAGGTGCTGGAGCTGCGGGCCGCCCGGGACAAGTGCGGTTTCCTGCTGGGCAGTTGGAGCTGCACGGTCGAGGCCGCGCAACTGGTCGAGAGCGGGTGGGCCGCGCCGATCGTCGCCGGGCGGGAGCAGGTACGGGCCACCGCGCCGCTCGTACGGACCGTGGGGGACGGGGAGCTCGCTCGGGACGAGGCCGCGCGGGCGGCTCGGCTGCCGAGTCTGGCCTGGCAGGTCGCCAGGGACGGGCTGCGCAGCGGGCCTGTGCTGGTGCAAGTGCCTCGGCGGGGGTATGTGCCGCGATTGGCCTGTGCTCGGTGCCGGGAGCCCGCGCGGTGTCGGCACTGTGCCGGGCCGTTCGAGGCGCGGGAGGGGACTTCCGCTCTGCTGTGCGGGTGGTGCGGGCGCGAGGAGGACAGCTGGCACTGCCCGGAGTGCGGGGGCTTCCGGCTGCGGGCGCGGGTCGTGGGGGCCCGGCGGACCGCCGAGGAGCTGGGGCGGGCCTTTCCCGCCGTACCGGTGCGGACCTCCGGGCGGGAGCATGTGCTGGACACCGTGCCGGGGACGCCCGCGCTGGTCGTGAGCACGCCGGGCGCCGAGCCGGTCGCCGAGGGCGGGTATGCCGCCGCGCTGCTGCTGGACGGGTGGGCCATGCTCGGGCGGCCCGATCTGCGGGCCGGTGAGGAGGCGCTGCGGCGGTGGATCGGGGCCGCCGCGCTCGTCCGGGACCAGGAGGCGGGCGGCACGGTCGTCGTGGTCGCCGAGCCGACGCTGCGGCCCGTGCAGGCGCTGGTGCGGTGGGACCCGGTGGGGCACGCCGTGCGGGAGCTGGCCGAGCGGGCCGAGTTGGGCTTTCCGCCGGTGTCGCGGATGGCCGCCGTGTCCGCGGTGGTCGGGGGCGTGGCCGACTTCCTGGCCGGCGTCGAACTGCCGCCGGACGCGGAAGTGTTGGGGCCGGTGCCCCTGGCCGTCATCGATGCGGGGCGGCAGCGGAGGGTGGGGGCGCCACCGGCGGGGGAGCGGTGGGAGCGTGCGCTTGTCCGGGTGCCGCCGGGGAGTGGGGCGGCGTTGGCCGCTGCGCTCAAGAGCGCGCAGGCGGCGCGGATGGCGCGTGGGGGGAGTGACGAGGTGCGGATTCGGGTGGACCCGTTGGATATCGGGTGAGGGTACGGATGGCCGACGGTGCCCGCGGTGGTGATCTGCCCGCGCTCTGAGGTGGGGCAACGAGGGGGTCGGCCCGGCGGTGATATGTCGGAGTACGCGACTGCCTCCCGGTTGGCTACCGGGAGGCAGACAGGGGGCGGATCAGCCGTTGCGCGGTCCGGGGAAGGCCGTGGGTCTTGCCTCGTCGCGGAGCGTGGGGCTGCCCGCTGTCGGCTGGGTCGGCATCTGCGTGGGCATTTGAGCCGGCAGCTGGGCCGGCAGCTGGGCCGGCAGCTGGGCCGGCAGCTGGGCCGGCATTTGCGTCGGCATCTGGCCCGGCATCGAGCGGGCCGCCGGGACCGTGGGCAGGCCCGCGCCGACGTTCACTGTGCGGGTGCCCTGTGGTTCCGCGGTGCGCTCGGCCTCCGCGGCGGCCTGGGCGGCGGCGCGGCGGGCGCCGTAGCGGCGGTGCACGGCCTGCTTGGTCACCCCGAGCGCCGAGCCCACCGCGTCCCACGAGAAACCGAGTGAGCGGTCGAAGTCCACGGCGGCCGTGACAAGGGTCTCGACACTGTCCCGCAGCTCCTGGGCGAGGCGGACGGTCGGGGCGGGGGCGCGTCCGTAGACGACGAAGCCCGTGGAGGGGCCGGAGCGGCGCGGGCGGTAGACGTTGCCCAGTTGGGCGGTCAGTGTGCGTAGTGCGTCCACCTGCCGGCGGACCCGCTCGATGTCCCGCACCAGCAAGTGCAGGCTGGCCCGAGCCTGGGCGTCGTGGGTTGCGTGGTCGGCCATGAACAAGCCTCTCGAACCGGCGTTGGAATAAGGATGTGCCGCGTTTGCGGCCCGTAGTGGTCAACTCTTTCTTGACCAACGCGAATTCGCTCCGCTGGTCACGGTGTGGGGGCGTGGGGGCATATTCGGGAGGCGCGCGGCGTGGGGTGCGCCCCCGGGGTACTGGGGTTTGAGGGGGGCGACCACCCGGGCACCGCCGTGCGAGTCGGCTGACAGGTTCGCGGTCCGCCGTGTGGGTTGCCCGCCGTCGGCGCCTGCGGGCCAGGGCGTGGAGCGAGCGGACCGGTGCCCCCATAGACTGGTGCGCTGCCCCGCCCCGCACGCGCGGGCGTGTCCGAACTCCCGCCCGAGAGGCCCACACTCACCCATGAAGCTTGTCTTCGCTGGTACCCCCGAGGTCGCCGTCCCCGCACTGGACGCTCTGATCACGTCGGAGCGGCATGAGGTGGCCGCAGTCGTCACGCGGCCGGACGCGCCGGCGGGGCGCGGGCGGCGGCTGGTCTCGAGCCCTGTCGCCCAGCGGGCCGAGGAAGCGGGTATCGAGGTGCTGAAGCCGGGCAGGCCGCGGGACGAGGACTTCCTCGCGCGGCTGCGGGAGATCGCGCCGGACTGCTGTCCCGTCGTCGCGTACGGGGCCCTGCTGCCGCGCGTCGCCCTCGACGTCCCCGCCCACGGGTGGGTCAACCTGCACTTCTCGCTGCTGCCGGCCTGGCGCGGCGCCGCCCCCGTGCAGCACTCGATCATGGCGGGGGACGAGATCACCGGGGCGTCCACCTTCCTCATCGAGGAGGGGCTCGACTCCGGGCCCGTGTACGGGACCGTCACCGAGGCGGTCCGGCCCGCCGACACCAGCGGTGATCTGCTGACCCG
Organism: Streptomyces graminofaciens; assembly: GCF_030294945.1. Taxonomy (NCBI): domain Bacteria; kingdom Bacillati; phylum Actinomycetota; class Actinomycetes; order Kitasatosporales; family Streptomycetaceae; genus Streptomyces; species Streptomyces graminofaciens. Next base: position 10,364,280 of record NZ_AP018448.1, read on the forward strand.
GCTCGCCTTCGCGGGCGCCGGGCTGCTCGCCGCCACCATGGACGGGATCGAGGACGGGACGCTCAAGGCGGTCGCGCAGCCCGCAGACGGGATCACCCTCGCGCCGAAGATCACTGTCGAGGACGCGCACGTCGACTGGACCACGCCCGCCCTGCGCGTCGATCGCGTGGTACGCGGCTGCACACCCGCGCCCGGCGCGTGGACGACGTTCCGCGGCGAGCGGCTCAAGCTCGTCCAGGCCGCGCCCGTACCCGAACGCACCGACCTCGCCCCCGGCGCGCTCGACGTCGGCAAGAACAACGTGTACGTCGGGACCGGCTCGTACGCCGTCGAGCTGCTCTGGGTGCAGGCGCAGGGCAAGAAGCCCATGCGGGCCGCCGACTGGGCACGCGGCGTGCGCATCACGGACGGGGAGTCCCTTGGCGGCTAGGGCGTGTTTCGAAAGTCCCGTCTGCCCCGCGGCGTCTGGCACGGCACCTCGCCGCGTTGTCGGGGTCGTCCGCGTACACCCAGTACGCGGACGACCCTCCGCCTTGCGATGCACCGCACCAGACGCCGCGGGCCCCGCCCTCCGGGCGGACGACGCTACTTTCGAAACACGCCCTAGGGCCGTCAGCCCCTCGGCGGCTGGAAGCCTCAGTCGTCGCCGCCGGTCCCCGTCCACGTCCGTCATCCGGCCCCCGGCCCCGTCTGCCCTGCGGCGTACGCTGGTCGTGCCATCTCATCCCGTATCCGGAGCACCTTTTTCGTGAGCGAGCAGTCCCGCGGTCCCCGTAAGCCGGGCAAGCCCTACCGTCGTCCTACGAAGGACCCCGTCCGCATGCTCGCCTTCGAGGCGCTCAGGGCCGTGGACGAGCGGGACGCGTACGCGAACCTCGTCCTGCCGCCGCTGTTGCGCAAAGCGCGGGAGAAAGAGGGACCCGACAAGTTCGACGGGCGGGACGCGGCGCTCGCGACCGAGCTGGTGTACGGGACGCTGCGGTGGCAGGGGACGTACGACGCCGTCATCGCGGAGTGTGTCGACCGGCCGTTGCGTGAGGTCGATCCGCCGGTGCTAGATGTGCTCAGCCTCGGTGCGCATCAGCTGCTGGGGACGCGGATCCCGACGCACGCGGCCGTGTCCGCCTCCGTCGATCTCGCGCGGGTCGTGCTCGGCGACGGCCGCGCCAAGTTCGTCAACGCCGTGCTGCGCAAGATCGCGCAGCATGATCTGGACGGGTGGCTGGAGCGGGTCGCCCCGCCCTACGACGACGATCCGGAGGACCACCTCGCCGTCGTGCACTCGCACCCCCGCTGGGTCGTCTCCGCACTGTGGGACTCGCTCGGCGGCGGGCGCGCCGGGATCGAGGATCTGCTGGAGGCCGACAACGAGCGGCCCGAGGTGACCCTGGTCGCCCGGCCGGGGCGGGCCACCACCGAGGAGTTGCTCCGGGAGGAGTCCGCGGTGCCGGGGCGCTGGTCGCCGTACGCCGTGCGGCTCGCCGAGGGCGGGGAGCCCGGTGCCGTCGACGCCGTACGGGAGGGCCGTGCGGGCGTACAGGACGAGGGCAGCCAGCTGGTGGCGCTCGCCCTCGCCAACGCTCCGCTCGACGGGCCCGACAAGGCGTGGCTCGACGGGTGTGCCGGGCCCGGTGGCAAGGCCGCCCTGCTCGCCGCCCTCGCCGCCGAGCGCGGGGCGGTGCTGCTCGCCTCCGAGAAGCAGCCGCACCGGGCAGGGCTGGTCGCGAAGGCGCTGAACGGCAATCCGGGGCCGTATCAGGTGATCGCGGCGGACGGGACGCGTCCGCCCTGGCGGCCCGGCTCCTTCGACCGGGTGCTGATGGATGTGCCCTGTACGGGGCTGGGGGCGCTGCGGCGGCGGCCCGAGGCCCGTTGGCGGCGCAGGCCCGAGGACCTGGACGGCTTCGCTCCGCTGCAGCGGGCGCTGCTGCGGACGGCGCTCGAGTCGGTGCGGGTCGGCGGTGTCGTCGGCTACGCGACCTGCTCGCCGCACCTCGCCGAGACCCGCGCGGTCGTCGAGGACGTGCTCAAGCAGTACGGCGACACGGCCGACCTCATCGACGCCCGGCCGCTGCTGGAGGGCGTATCGGCGCTGGGTGAGGGGCCGGACGTACAGCTGTGGCCGCATGTGCACGGGACCGACGCCATGTATCTGGCGCTCATCCGCCGGACGGGGTGACGCTCTCGGTGGGTTTCGGTGGGGTGCCCCCACCGTCCTCGTGGGACAGGCGGTGCGGCCACCAGATCCTGGGGCCTATGTCCAGGAACAGGGCCGGGACCAGGACGGACCGCACGATGAAGGTGTCAAGGAGGACGCCCAGGGCCACCGCGAAGCCGATCTCGGCGAAGGCGACCATGGGGAGGGTGCCGAGTGCGGCGAACGTGCCCGCGAGGACCAGGCCCGCCGAAGTGATGACGGCGCCCGTGGTCGCCAGACCCGTGACCACGCCGGGGCGGGTGCCCTGGCGGGCGGCCTCCTCGCGGATGCGGGTGGTCAGGAAGATGTTGTAGTCGATGCCGAGGGCGACCAGGAACACGAAGACGAAGAGCGGGAAGTCCGTCGTCTCGCCCGCGTAGTCGAAAAGGTGGCGGAACGCGAGCGCGCTCAGGCCCAGTGCGGCGGCGAACGACAGAATCACCGTGCCGACCAGCAGCAGTGGGGCGACCAGGGCGCGCAGCAGCGCGCACAGGATCAGCGTCACCACGACCAGGACCAGCGGGATGATCAGGATGTTGTCGTGCGTGGTCGCCTCGTCCATGTCCAGCAGGGCCGCCGTGCCCCCGCCCACCTGGGCGTCCGCGTCCGGCACCGCGTGCACGGCGTCCCGGACCCGCTCCACGGTCTGTTTCGCGGCCTCGCTGTCGGCGGGGGCGGTCATCGTGGCCTCGAAGAGGACCTTGCCGTCGTGCGCGGGTTTCGTGCCGGGCGGGAGGCCGAGAGAGGTGGGGACCACTCCGCGTGTCTCGGCGACCGCGTGGCCCACATCCTGGGCCTGCGGCTGGTTGCTGATGATCACGAGGGGGTCGCCGCTGCCCGCCGGGAAGTAGCGCGCGGAGACCTTCTGGCCGACGATCGAGTCCGGTTCGCCGGTGAAGGCGTCCGCGTTGGTGATGCCCTCGGCCCGCATCTGGATCAGGCCGAGCGAGCAGATGGCGAGGGCGGCCGCCGTGGCGATCCAGATCATCCGGGGGCGGGGCACGATCCGTCGGCCCATACGGGCCCACAGGCCGTGCTCGGTGGGGTCGTCCGTGCCGAAGCGGGGGATCACCGGCCAGAAGATCCAGCGGCCGCAGATCACCAGCAGGGCGGGGAAAAGGGTCATCATCGCCAGCAGGGCCACCGCGACGCCGATGGCGGCGACCGGGCCGAGGCCGCGGGTCGAGTTCATCTCGGCGGCCAGCAGCACCAGCATGCTCACCACGACCGTGGCGCCGGAGGCCAGCACGGCGGGGCCGGCCCTGTGTAGGGCCAGGGCCATCGCCTCGTGGCGGTCCTCGTGGCGGTGCAGTTCCTCGCGGTAGCGGGCGACCAGCAGGAGGGCGTAGTCCGTGCCCGCGCCGAAGACCAGGACCGTCAGGATGCCCGCGCTCTGGCCGTTGACCGTCAGACCCGCGTGCTCCGCCAGGAAGTAGATCAGGGCCTGCGCGGTGAACAGCGCGGCGATCACCGCCAGCAGTGGCACCACGAGCAGGGTCGGGCTGCGATACGTCAACAGCAGCATCACGATGACGACGCCCATCGCCGAGAGCAGCAGCGTGGAGTCGATGCCCTCGAAGGCCTCGGAGAAGTCGGCGGACGTACCGCCCGGGCCGGTGATGTGCACGGAGAGCCCGGCGCCGCCCTCGCCGACGTCGTCACGGATCGAGTCGACCGCGGGTGCGATCCGCTCCCAGCCCTTCTCGTCCATCGTGATCGGTACATAGATCTGGGCGGCCCTGGGGTCGCTCGCGCGGTCGTAGACGGGGCCCCGGGTCTGGTCGCCGATGATGCCGTGGTCGCGCAGCTGTCTGAGTTCGCGTACGTCCTGCTCGATCTGCGTCCTGTCCGCAGCCGTGAGGCCGCTCTCGCGGGCGTAGACGACCACCGCGGGGATCTGCTCGGGCCTGAAGTCCTCGGAGATCTCCAGGACCTGGGTGGACTCTGCGGAGCCGGGCAGCCAGGACGCCGCGTCGTTGTCCTGGGCGTCGGTCAGCTTCGCCGCGAACGGCGCCGTCAGGAGGAGCAGCACCAGCCACAGCCCCAGCACGACCCACTTGGCACGCCGTCCGCAGACCAGGTGCCCGACGCCTCGTTCAGGCCGTTTCCGAACCTCTGTCATGATCGCCCCCGCTGCCGTACGCGAGGACCGGGGCGAGTGATCGGCCGCGGACATGGGAGGCTTGGGCCATGGCCGTGCAGATCAACCCCAGTATCCTGTCCGCCGACTTCGCTCGTCTCGCCGAAGAGGCGAAGGCGGTCGAAGGGGCCGACTGGCTCCATGTAGACGTGATGGACAACCATTTCGTCCCGAACCTCACGCTCGGTGTGCCGGTCGTGGAGTCCCTGGCCCGTGCTACGGACACGCCGCTGGACCTGCATCTGATGATCGAGGACGCCGATCGGTGGGCGCCCCAGTACGTCGAGGCAGGCGCCGGTTCCGTCACCTTCCATGCCGAGGCGGCCGCCGCGCCGGTGCGGCTCGCCCGCGAGATCCGGGCCAAGGGTGCCCGGGCCTCCATGGCGCTCAAGCCCGCGACTCCCATCGAGCCGTACGAGGACCTGCTGCCCGAGCTCGACATGGTGCTGATCATGACGGTCGAACCGGGCTTCGGAGGCCAGGCCTTTCTCGACATCATGCTCCCCAAGATCCGCCGGACCCGCGAGTTGATCAGCAAGCACGGCCTCCAGATGTGGCTGCAGGTCGACGGCGGGGTCTCGGCCGCCACCATCGAGCGCTGTGCCGAGGCGGGCGCCGACGTCTTCGTCGCCGGATCCGCGGTGTACGGGGCCGAGAACCCGGCGGAAGCGGTCCGCGCGCTGCGCGCCCAGGCGGAGACGGTGACGGCGGGGGCGGCCTGGGCCTGCTCCCACTGACCCGCCGCCGAGCCGCGGGACCGAAAGGTATCCGGTCGCTGTCCGGCCGAGCGCCCTCGTGAGCGCGTCGGGTCGTGCGACCGTAGAGCTAGGGGTGGGGCGGACATGCGACCACCGGGCCAAGGGAACGTGAACGGCGTTCCTCCGGGCTGATCGAATACGCCGGATCTGCAAGGATGAACGGCGTATCCATGTGTGAAGAGCAGTGAGGAGAAGGCCGTGTCGGGTATGTCGGCGGGCCGGTCAGCCATGCGGATGGGACCCGCTGAGCTGGTTCAGGCGGCAGCCATGGCGCGCCGCTTCTACCTCGAGGGCAAGTCCAAGATCCAGATCGCCGAGGAGTTCGGCGTGAGCCGCTTCAAGGTGGCCCGTGTCCTGGAGACCGCCCTTGAGAGAGATCTCGTACGCATCGAGATCCGAGTTCCCGCCGAGCTGGACGCCGAGCGCTCCGACGCTCTGCGCGCCCGCTACGGCCTCAGGCACGCCGTGGTCGTCGAGTCCCCGGCCGAGGCCGAGGAGTCGCCCGACCCGGAGAACCTCGGCGAGGTCGCCGCGGACCTCCTCGGCGAGCTGGTCACCGAGGGCGATGTCCTCGGCCTGGCCTGGGGACGCTCCACCATCCACATGGCGGCCGCCCTCGACCGGCTGCCGCCCTGCACGGTGGTGCAGTTGACGGGGGTGTACGACGCCGGGACCGCCGAGCGCGGCTCCGTCGAGGCGGTACGCCGGGCGGCGCAGGTGTCGGGCGGCGACGCCCACCCCATCTACGCGCCCATGCTGCTGCCGGACGCGGCCACCGCGGCCGCGCTGCGCCATCAGACCGGGATCGCCCGGGCCTTCGAGTACTTCGACAAGGTCACGGTCGCCTGTGTCTCCATCGGCTCGTGGGAGGCGGGCATCTCCACGGTGCACGACATGCTCAGCGACGAGGAGCGCGCGCACTACGCCTCCCTCGGGGTCGCCGCCGAGATGTCCGCGCACCTCTTCGACGCCGAGGGGCGCCGGGTCGGCCGGGACCTCGGTGAGCGGTGCATCACCGTCAAGGCCGACCAGCTCCGCCGTATCCCCGAGGTCGTCGCCATCGCGGGTGGGCAGCGCAAGGCCGCCGCGATCGACGCGGTGCTGCGCTCCGGGCTGGTGACCAGCCTCGTCACCGACACCGCGGCGGCGGACTCTCTGCTGACGGCGGGGCGGACGCCACGGCAGGCGCTCAACCGGGCGGACCCGGACGGGCACTGACGTCCTGGCGGGTCCTGGACGGACACCGACGTCCCGGCGGATCCTGGGCGACCACGACGTCCTTGATGAGTCCCGGGCGGGCGCTGCGGGGCCCGACGTGTTCTGAAGGGCGCTGACGGCGAGCCCTGTGCGGGTGTGCGGTGTGCGGGCGGATCGTGATGGCATCGAACAAGGTGCCGCCACGGTCCGCCTCTCGCGTTGGCGCGGGCGCGTGCGGCGGGATGTACTACACCGGTGATCACTACGAATCGCGCAGGGCGGTGTTGAGATGAGCGACGGCACACTCGCCGAGGTGCTGGGCGCCGGCGGCTGGGTCCACCTCGAGCTGGACCTCGGCGGTGTCACCGACAAACCGGCCTTCATGGACCGCTGCGCCCGGGCCCTCGCCCTTCCGGACTATTTCGGCCGCAACTGGGACGCCCTGGCCGACTGCCTCACCGATCTGTCGTGGGCCCCGCCCGCACGGGGACGGCTGGTCGTGGTCACCGACTGGCAGGAGTTCGCCGGGGCCACGCCGAACGACTGGAGCATCGCGCAGGAGGTCTTCACCGAAGCCGCCGACCACTGGAGCGGCACCGGGACCGAGCTGCGGATCGTGCTGGCTCTCGGAGGATCCTCCTAGAGCCGCGGCGGCCCCTCTGGATGTTTCGTCGGGGCCGCTCGTACCCGCCGACATGGGAGAATGAAGTACGTGCTCTTCCCCCTGGCGGTCCGGTCAGGGGGTCACCTCTGAACGACCGGGATGTGCGGCACGTGCGTTTCCTCAATGACATCCAGCCCGCGTACGACCTGACGTACGACGACGTCTTCATGGTCCCGAGCCGTAGCGCCGTGGGCTCCCGGCAGGCCGTCGACCTGGCCTCCCCGGACGGCACGGGGACCACGATCCCGCTGGTCGTCGCCAACATGACCGCCATCGCGGGCCGCCGCATGGCCGAGACGGTCGCCCGCCGGGGCGGCCTCGTCGTCATCCCGCAGGACATCCCGAACGAGGTCGTCACCGAGGTCGTCTCCTGGGTGAAGGGCCGTCACCTCGTCCTCGACACCCCGATCGTGCTGACCCCCCACCAGACCGTCGCCGACGCGCTGGCCCTGCTGCCCAAGCGGGCGCACAACGCGGGCGTCGTCGTCGACGAGAACCACCGCCCCGTCGGTGTCGTCACCGACCAGGACCTGACCGGAGTCGACCGCTTCACGCAGCTCGAGGTCGTCATGTCCCGCGACCTGCTGCTCCTGGACGCCGACATCGACCCGCGCGAGGCCTTCAACCGCCTCGACGCGGCCAACCGCCGGTACGCCCCCGCCGTCGACAAGGACGGCAGGCTCGCGGGCATCCTCACCCGCAAGGGCGCCCTGCGCGCCACGCTCTACACCCCGGCCGTCGACGCCAACGGCAGGCTGCGCATCGCCGCCGCCGTCGGGATCAACGGCGATGTCGCGGGCAAGGCCGAGGAACTGCTCGGCGCGGGCGTCGACACGCTCGTCATCGACACCGCGCACGGCCATCAGGAGTCGATGATCAGCGCCATCAAGCTGGTGCGCGACCTCGATCCCCAGGTGCCGATCGTGGCCGGCAACATCGTCGCCGCCGACGGCGTCCGGGATCTGATCGAGGCGGGCGCCGACATCATCAAGGTCGGCGTCGGCCCCGGCGCGATGTGCACGACCCGCATGATGACCGGTGTCGGACGGCCGCAGTTCTCGGCCGTCCTGGAGTGCGCGGCCGAGGCGAAGAAGTACGGCAAGCACGTGTGGGCCGACGGGGGCGTCCGGCACCCGCGTGACGTCGCCATGGCGCTGGCGGCCGGTGCGTCCAACGTGATGGTCGGATCGTGGTTCGCGGGGACGTACGAGTCGCCGGGCGACCTTCAGCAGGACGCCGGCGGGCGGCTCTACAAGGAGTCGTTCGGCATGGCCTCCGCGCGGGCCGTCCGCAACCGTACGAGCGAGGAGTCGGCGTACGACCGTGCTCGCAAGGCGCTGTTCGAGGAGGGCATCTCCACGTCGCGGATGTTCCTGGATCCGGCCCGGCCGGGCGTCGAGGACCTGATCGACTCGGTGATCGCGGGGGTCCGGTCGTCCTGCACATATGCGGGTGCCGGGTCCTTGGAGGAGTTCGCGGAGAAGGCCGTTGTGGGGATTCAGAGCGCGGCGGGGTATGCGGAGGGCAAGCCGCTGCACGCCAGCTGGAGCTGAGGGCGCCTCGGAGCTCGGGGGAACTGCGGTTCGGCGGCTGCGGGTTGGTCGTGGCTGGTCGCGCAGTTCCCCGTGCCCCTTTCCAGAGCGCTGCCACGCACCACGGCCACAGGGCGCCGCGCAACGAACCTACGCTCGTCTGCGAGGAACGCAACGATCTTGCGTCGCTGCGCAAGGCTGCCGCATTACGCTCGTAAAGCTCTGGCTCATAGGGTCAAGCGCTGTACGTGGCGTGGCGGGGACCTCCTGCTCGGTGGCCCCTGCTTCTCGGCGCCGTCGGTCCCCACCCGCCCTGATCCTCAGCGACGAAGGAGCCGGCGCGTGCTCGACCAAGGCGCACCCCCGCACCACCCAAGTCAGTCGGCCCCGCCGCCGGGAGGCGTCGGCGCGCGGCTGATGCGCCGCAAGCCCGTGGAACGCCTGGTCGCGGAGGGCGGCCAGGGCGAGGGCGGTTCGCTGCGGCGCTCCCTCGGGCTGTGGCAGCTGACCATGATCAGCATCGGCGCCACCCTCGGCACCGGCATCTTCGTCGTCCTCGGCGAAGCCGTCCCCAAGGCCGGCCCCGCCGTCACCCTCTCCTTTGTGATCGCCGGTCTCACCGCGCTGTTCTCGGCCCTCTCCTACGCCGAGTTGGCAGGCACCATCCCGGTCTCGGGTTCCTCGTACTCGTACGCGTACGCAACGATGGGCGAGCTGGTCGCGTGGGTCTGCGGCTGGTGTCTGGTCCTGGAGTACGGCGTGTCGGTGGCCGCGGTCGCGGTCGGCTGGGGCGAGTACCTGAACGAGCTGCTGGACGGGACGGTCGGTGTGACCATCCCGGACGCGCTGTCGGCGCCGCCCGGTGACGGGGGCGTCTTCAACCTGCCAGCGCTCATCGTGGTGTTGCTCGCGATGGCGTTTCTGCTGGGCGGGGCCCGTGAATCCGCGCGCGCCAACACCATCATGGTCGTGGTGAAGATCGCCGCCCTGCTGCTGTTCTGTCTGATCGGCGTCCAGGGCTTCCGCTCCGGCAACTACGAGAACTTCATGCCGCTCGGCATGGCGGGCGTCAGCGCCGCCGGGGCCACGCTGTTCTTCTCGTACATCGGCTTCGACGCGGCCTCCACCGCCGGTGAGGAGGCGAAGAACGCGCAGCGCGACCTGCCACGGGCGATCATGCTCTCGCTGGTCATCGTGACCGCGCTGTACGTCCTGGTCGCCGCCGTCGCCGTCGGGGCGCGCCCCTGGAAGGGGTTCGGCGAGTCCGAGGCCGCGCTCGCCGGGATCATGAAGGACGTCACCGGCGACGCGTTCTGGGGGACGCTGCTCGCGGCGGGGGCCGTCATCGCCATCGCGAGTGTCGTGCTGACCGTGCTGTACGGCCAGACGCGGATCCTCTTCGCGATGTCCCGGGACGGGCTCGTGCCCAAGGCGTTCTCGCGCGTCCACCCGAGGACGGGGACGCCTCGCGTCAACACCGTCATCGTGTCGCTGTTCTGCGGCGTGCTCGCCGCCGCGATTCCGCTCGGGCAGCTCGCCGACGCCACGAGCATCGGTACGTTGTTCGCGTTCGCGCTGGTCAACGTCGCGGTCGTGGTGCTGCGGCGGACCCGGCCGGAGATGCCGCGCACCTTCCGGGTGCCGCTGTCGCCGGTGCTGCCCGCGCTCGGCCTCGCGTTCTGCGTCTGGATGATGGGCAGCCTCGACAGCGTCACCTGGGTCGTCTTCGGGGTCTGGATGGCCGTCGGGCTCGTGTTCTACTTCAGTTACGGCTATCGCCGCTCCCGTCTCGCGACTCCGTCGACCCCATCGACTCCGACGTCTCCATCGTCTCCATCGACTCCAGAGAAGTGATCCACCCGCAGTGCTGAACGATCTCGACGAACGCATCGTGCACGCCCTCGCCGAGGACGCCCGCCGTTCCTACTCCGACATCGGCCAACTCGTCGGCCTGTCGGCGCCTGCCGTCAAACGGCGGGTGGACCGGCTGCGGGCGACCGGGGCCATCACGGGTTTCACCGTGCGGGTGGACCCCGCCGCGCTCGGCTGGGAGACCGAGGGGTTCGTCGAGATCTACTGCCGGCGCAACACCTCGCCGGAGACGATTCAGCGAGGGCTGGAGCGCTACCAGGAGGTCGTCGCCGCGTCGACCGTCACCGGGGAGGCCGACGCGGTGGTGCAGGTCTTCGCCTCCGACATGCGGCACTTCGAGCGGGTGCTCGAGCGGATCGCGGGGGAGCCGTTCGTGGAGCGGACGAAGTCCGTGCTTGTGTTGTCGCCGCTGCTGCGGAGGTTCTCTTCGGGGACCCCCGGGGCCAAGTAGCTCGGAATCTCGGAATCGGAATCCACTGGGCCGAACGCCCCCGCCCGCCTACCATCGGTTCCATGACCTGGCGACATTGATCCACCAGCCGTGCCTCCCGAGGGCCGCCTCGGACGTCGTGTCCACGACGTCCGAATCGCCCCCACGGGAAGGCCTCATGACTCTCTCACCTGCGCGTGTGCCCCGCGCCGACGAAACCGATGGTGTCCGGCGGCTGACGGCCACGCTGTACGGCTACGCGTTCCTCGACGACTTCGTGCTGCTCTACCCGGTGTACGCGCTGCTGTTCAGCGACACCGGCCTGTCGATCTGGCAGGTGTCCTCCCTGTTCGCCCTGTGGTCGGTCACCGGGATCGTGCTGGAGGTCCCCTCCGGCGCCTGGGCGGACGCCGTCTCCCGCCGGCTGCTGCTGTGGCTGGGGCCGCTGCTCACCGCCGTGGGCTTCGCCCTGTGGGTGCTCGTCCCGTCGTACTGGGCCTTCGCGCTCGGCTTCGTGCTCTGGGGCGTACGCGGGGCGCTCAGCTCCGGCGCGCTGGAGGCGCTGGTCTACGACGAGTTGGCCCGGCTCGGCGCGGCCGACCGGTACGCCCGGGTGATCGGCCGGGCCCAGGCGGCCGGGATGATCGCCGTGATGGCGGCGATGGGTCTGGCCGGACCGGTGCTCGCGGTCGGCGGTTACCCGGCCGTCGGCGCGGCGAGCGTGCTGGTCTGCGTGCTGACCGCGGCCCTGGCCACCCGGTTTCCGGAGCACCGGGAGAAGCCCGTCCGGGACGAGGACGGCGGCCGGGCAGCCACCACGCTCACCACTCTGCGGACCGGACTCGTCGAGATCCGCCGTGACCGTTCCGTACGCGGGGCCCTGCTGCTCGTCCCGGCCGTCGGCGCGGTGTGGGGCGCCCTCGACGAGTACGCGCCCCTGCTGGTCCGGGACATCGGCGTGGCCGATCGGACGGTTCCGCTGCTGCTTCTGCTGATCTACGTGGGACCCACGATCGGGAGCCTGCTGACCGGCGCGGGCGAACGCCTCGGTACGGGCGGGCTCGGAGTGGTGCTCGCCGGATCGGCGCTGGCCATGGCCGCCGGCGCGCTGGCCGGGAACGCGGTGGGCACCACTCTCGTCGGCGTCGCCTTCGGCGGCTTCCAGTTCGTGAACGTCCTGGCCGACGCCCGACTCCAGGACCGCATCGAGGGCCCCCGCCGCGCCACCCTGACCTCGGTCGCGAGCCTGGGCACCGAACTCGCCACGGTCGCCGTCTTCGGCACATACGCCCTGATCGCCGCCTCCCACGCCCACAGCACCGCCTTCGCCGTGTTCTCGGTTCCCTATCTGGTGACGGCGCTGGTGCTCGTGGCGAGGGACTGGAGTTCGGATACCTCGCGCCCTTCTGACGCATCTCCACGGCTTCCGGCTGAAGGGCCCTAGGGCCTGCCGTCGCGAGCAGACGGGAATTTGACGACAGGCCCTGGTCCCGACCGGGGCGCCGACGTACGCCGAAAGGTGCGCAACGAATCGCCGTCACCCCGCCCGAGGACGCAACGAACCGCTCACCGGCGCGCAACGGCTCCTTCTTGTCCCTGCTGGTCGGCCGCCCGTACCGTCTAGTTGCCCCCCAACCCCTTCCGCCCGGTGAGGATCACGCATGCGCACCGCCCTGCTCCAGAGCTCCGGCCGCCCCGGCTCGACTGTCGAGAACCTGAAGGTCCTCGACGAGGCCGCGGGCCGGGCCGCCGCTGCCGGGGCGGGGCTGCTGGTGGCGCCGGAGATGTTCCTGACCGGGTACGCGATCGGCGACGGCATCGCCCGTCTCGCCGAGCCCGCCGACGGGGACAGTGCGGACGCGGTTGCGGAGATCTCTTCAAGGCATGGTCTCGCCGTCGCGTACGGCTACCCCGAGCGCGACGCGGAGGCGGTGTACAACTCGGCCCAGCTGATCTCCGCCGACGGCACCCGTCTCGCGAACTACCGCAAGACCCACCTCTTCGGCTGCTTCGAGCGCGACCACTTCACACCGGGCCAACAGGCCGTCGTCCAGGCCGAGCTGGGCGGACTGACCGTCGGCCTCATGATCTGCTACGACGTGGAGTTCCCGGAGAACGTCCGCGCCCACGCCCTCGCCGGCACCGACCTGCTCCTCGTGCCCACGGCCCAGATGCACCCGTTCCAGTTCGTCGCCGAATCGATGATCCCGGTGCGGGCCTTCGAGAACCAGCTGTACGTCGCTTACGTCAACCGGGTCGGCGCGGAGGACGAGTTCGAGTTCGTCGGACTGTCCACCCTCGCCGGCCCTGACGGGGTCGCCCGGGCCCGCGCCGGACGCGGTGAGGAGCTCGTCCTCGCCGAGGCCGACCCGGCCCTCCTCGCCGCCTCCCGCGAGGCGAACCCGTATCTGAACGACCGCCGCCCCGGCCTCTACGGGTCCCTCGTCTGACCTCCCCACCCCGTTCCACCTGTGCAAGGAGCCCGTACCCCATGACGTCCACCGTGCCCAACGCCATCGAGCACGCAGACGAGCAGCAGCCGCCGATCACCATGTTCGGGCCGGACTTTCCGTACGCGTACGACGACTTCCTCGCGCACCCGGCGGGGCTGGGCCAGATACCGGCGACCGGGCACGGCACCGAGGTCGCGGTCATCGGCGGCGGGCTGTCCGGCATCGTGGCCGCGTACGAGCTGATGAAGATGGGGCTCAAGCCGGTCGTGTACGAGGCCGACCGGATCGGCGGGCGACTGCGGACCGTCGGCTTCGACGGCCCCAACACCGAGGGACTCACCGCGGAGATGGGCGCGATGCGCTTCCCGCCCTCCTCCACGGCCCTCCAGCACTACATCGACCTCGTGGGCCTGGAGACCCGGCCGTTCCCCAACCCCCTGGCCGAGGCGACCCCGTCGACCGTCGTCGATCTCAAGGGCGAGTCGCACTACGCCGAGACGATCGACGACCTGCCGCAGGTCTACCGGGACGTGGCGGCGGCCTGGAACAAGTGCCTCGAAGAGGGCGCCGACTTCTCCGACATGAACCAGGCCATGCGCGAGCGCGATGTCCCGCGCATCCGGGAGATCTGGGCGAAGCTCGTCGAGAAACTCGACAACCAGACCTTCTACGGCTTCCTCTGCGATTCCGAGGCGTTCAAGTCCTTCCGGCACCGCGAGATCTTCGGGCAGGTCGGCTTCGGCACCGGCGGCTGGGACACCGACTTCCCCAACTCCATCCTCGAAATCCTCCGCGTCGTCTACACCGAGGCCGACGACCACCACCGCGGCATCGTCGGCGGCTCGCAGCAGCTGCCGCAGCGCCTGTGGGAGCGCGAGCCGGAGAAGATCGTCCACTGGGCGTACGGCACCTCGCTGGCGAGCCTGCACGAGGGCGGCGAACCCCGCCCGGCCGTGACCCGGCTGCACCGCACCGCCGGCAACCGGATCACGGTCACCGACGCGAACGGCGACATCCGCACCTACCAGGCGGCGATCTTCACCGCCCAGTCCTGGATGCTGCTGTCGAAGATCGCCTGCGACGACTCGCTCTTCCCGATCGACCACTGGACCGCGATCGAGCGGACTCACTACATGGAGTCCAGCAAGCTCTTCGTGCCCGTCGACCGGCCGTTCTGGCTGGACAAGGACGAGGACACCGGGCGGGACGTCATGTCGATGACCCTCACCGACCGTATGACCCGCGGGACCTATCTGCTGGACGACGGTCCGGACAGGCCCGCCGTCATCTGCCTCTCCTACACCTGGTGCGACGACAGCCTGAAGTGGCTGCCGCTGTCGGCGAACGAGCGGATGGACGTCATGCTGAAGTCGCTCGGCGAGATCTATCCCAAGGTCGACATCAGAAAGCACGTCATCGGCAACCCGGTGACCGTCTCCTGGGAGAACGAGCCGTACTTCATGGGCGCGTTCAAGGCCAACCTGCCCGGTCACTACCGCTACCAGCGGCGCCTGTTCACGCACTTCATGCAGGACCGGCTGGCCGAGGACAAGCGGGGCATCTTCCTCGCCGGGGACGACATCTCCTGGACGGCGGGCTGGGCCGAGGGCGCGATCCAGACGGCGCTCAACGCGGTCTGGGGAGTCATGCACCACTTCGGCGGGGCGACCGACCCGACCAACCCCGGGCCGGGAGACGTCTACGACGAGATCTCGCCCGTGGAACTCCCGGAGGACTGAGCGGGCTCAGAGGCCGGCCGCGCGTGCGGTCTCGTACACCTCGGCGGCCGCGTCCTTGAGCTCCTCGGCGTCCCGCAGGCCGCCCTGGAGGTCGAGGAAGATCTCGTCGAGGCCGATCTCGGCGTGCGCGGCGAGGTCCTCGGCGAGCTGGTCGGCGTTGCCCTGGAAGGGATGGCGGTCGGCACCGTCGTACACCTTCGCCTGGTACTCGGCGTTCACCCGCAGCACCGACCGCAGCGGTCTGATGCGGCGGCGCAGGGCGGCCAGGTCCTGCAACTGGCGCCACTGTGCGGTCAGTTCCTCGGCGCCGAGGCCCACCGGAAGCCAGCCGTCGGCGTGGTCGACGAGTCGGCGCCGGGCCCGGCCGGTGTTCGCGGAGAGCAGGATGGGGATCGGCCGGGCGGGCTTGGGACCGACCGAGGCCGACTCGATCTTCGTGAGCCGGCCGTCGTACGACACCGGGTCCGGGCCCCACACGGCCCGGCACACCTCGATCAGCTCGTCCAGCACCTGGCCGCGCTCCACGAAGGGCCGGACGGCGGCCGCCGCGTACTCGTCGAGAGACCAGCCGGTGCCGAGGCCCGCCACGACCCGGCCGCCGCTCGCCGCGTCCAGCGAGGCGAGGGACTTGGCCAGCTGGAACGGCACGTGCAGCGGTGCGATCAGGCTGGTGCCCAGCCGGATCCGCTCGGTGGCCGCGGCGGCGAGGGTGAGGGTGACCAGCGGCTCGGCCACATGCCGGTACTGGTCCGGCCAGGGCAGACCCTCCAGGCCGTACAGGCCCTGCGACGGCGGCTCGGGGAACAGGGCCCGTTCGAAGGCCCACAGACTGTCGTAGCCGATGCGCTCGGCCGTGTGCGCCACGTCGGGCACGTCCCTTCCGATGTCGTACTGCCGCATCTGCGGAAGGCCGAGCCCGAGCCGTAACGCCATGCCATGTGCTCCTCTGCGAAGATTCTGCGGATCTGCTCGCGTGATCGCTCGAGAGATCTACTCAAGTCGAACGTGGGATATTCACACGGTAGTTCGCAGTGGAGCCGGGGTGTGCGTGCTCACCGCGGTAGTGGTGTGAGCAACATTCGTCCTGCCAGTCCCACCGCCGCGTCCAGCCGGAGCGTGAACTCATCGGCGAGATCGGGCAGTTCGCGCAACGCCCACAGGGCGCGCGCGGCCGACCAGGTGGCCTCCCGGGCCCGCTCCAGACTCCATGAACCGAGCAGATGCGTGAGCGGATCGGCGATCTGGAGCAGATCGGGACCCGGCATCAGCTCTTCGCGGATGCGCTCCTCCAACGAGACGAGGAGATCGCCCACGTGGTCGAACTCGTCCTCCAGATCGACGGGTTCGCAGCCGAGCGTACGACTCGCGTCCACCACGGCGAGCGCCAGATCGTGCCCGATGTGCGCGTTGATGCCCGCCAACGCGAACTGCAGCGGCCGTACGCCGGGATGGCGACGCAACTGCAGCACCGGCCGCCAGCACGCGGGCGCGGGGCCTCCCTCGGCCACCGTCAGATACCGCTCGGCGAACCGCGTGTCCAGTGCGATCGCGGCCTCGGCGTCCGGGAACACACCGGCGTCGACGCATCGGCCGATCGACTCCGTGACGGAGAGGTAGACGCGGTTGAAGACCGCGAGCCCGTCCCTCTCGGGCAGGGTCGCGTCGAGGGCGCGCATACGGGAGACGACTGCGTCCACGGAGTCGATGGAATTGGTGAAATGTTCCAACTGCGCCATAGGGGCAGGGTCCCAGGCCTAGGCTGATCCGGGTGCCGCCGGGCCCGGCGCTTCCCCAGAACGGGGGAACAGCTGTGGCGGGAGGCGCGGACCGGCCGCGTACGGGCCATGCACGGGCGGTATTCGGGCCAAGGCTTCGAGGGAGCGGTGTCCGGGGGAGTGTTCGGGGCGTCCGAGGGGGAGCGTCAGGGAGTCGCCCGGGGACGTCGGGAAGTGTCGGGGGAGTGGGGGGAGTTCCACGTGTCAGGCTTACGGGCCCAGCGCCTGGCCGCACGCAGGGCCGAGCGCAGGCGCGCCGCCCGGCGTCACGCCATGGTCGCCGCCGCGTCGGTGGTCGCCGCAGTCGGAACGGTCACCGGCATGGTGACCGCCCTGGACGGTGACAGAGGATCCGACGAGGCGCGGCCCCAGGCGACCCGCTCGCCCACGCTCCGGCTCCACCCGGTCCCGCCGACCCCGGTGCTTCCGTCCCCGTCCCGGACATCGGCATCGCCGACGCCGACGGAGTCTTCGCAGGAGCCCAGTGCGCCACCGACCCCGGACGAACCCGAGGACGGAGAGGGGCCCGTGGACGACCCGGCGACGCGGCTCTACCGCCACTCCGGCTCACAGGTCCTCGACTGGGTCCGGGCCAACCCGGACGACCCGCGCAGCGCCGTCATCGAGTCCCGGATCGCCGACCACCCGGCGGCCGTCTGGTTCACCGACCCCACCCCGGCCACCGTCACCGCGCAGGTCCGGGCCGTCGCCTCCGGCGGCGCCGAGCAGGGCCGGGTGCCGGTCGTCGTGGCGTACGCGATCCCGGACCGCGACTGCGGCGGGGCCTCGCAGGGCGGGGCGGCGAGCCTGGACGCGTACGACGACTGGATCGACGCGTTCGCCGCCGGGCTGGGCTCGGACGAGGTCATCGTCATCCTGGAGCCCGACGCGATCGCCCAGTCCGACTGTCTCTCCGCCGGCGCCCGGGCCGACCGCTTCGCCTCGCTGGCCCGCGCGGGCCGCGTCCTGAAGTCGGCGAACCCCGAGGCCCGCGTCTACCACGACGCCGGGCACTCCGGGTGGAACACCGCGGACAAGCAGGCCGCGCTGCTCCGCGAGGCGGGCGCCGCCTCGGCGGCCTCCTCCGACGGCGTCTTCAGCAATGTGTCGAACTTCAACCGGACCGACGCCGAGGTCGCCTATGTCCGCCGGGTCCTGGACGACCTGGGCGGCCCCGCCGATCTCGGCGCCGTCATCGACACCAGCCGCAACGGCAACGGCGCCCCCGTCGACGGCGAGTGGTGCGACCCCGTCGGCCGCGCACTCGGCCGGGCGCCGACACTGAACACCGGGGAGGATCGGGTCGACGCGTATCTGTGGGTGAAGCTCCCGGGGGAGTCGGACGGCTGCCGGGGGGACGCGGGGGCGTTCTCGCCGCAGTACGCGTACGAGCTGGCGCTGCGCTGAGCCCGGTGCCGGTGCCGGTGCCGGTGCCGGTGGTCGGTCGGCTCGGGCAGGTCGCGTCAGTGTCCAACGGCACATCCATCGCAGGTGAGCGTTTGCTTAGGATGATCGCGTCCGACAGTCGCTTTCCAGCCGCCCTCAGGAGCACCACCCGTGACCGCCGAAGCCCCCGCAGCCCCTGCCGTCGCCTACGGCCGGCTCGTTCCCGTCGCCGTGCACTTCGACGACCTGGACGCGCTGGGCATGCTGCACAACGCCCGCTATCCGCTGATGGTCGAGCGCGCCTGGACCCAGCACTGGCGGGAGCGGGGCTGGGGCTTCGACGGTGACTGGACGGCGGCCGGCGACTTCTGCAACGCGGTCAAGGAACTGCGGATCAGCTACGAGGCGCCGGTGACCAGCCCGGGCGCGTACGCCACGCACCTGTGGCTGGAACGGCTCGGCACCACCGGCCTGACGTACGGCTTCCGCTTCTGCTCGGCCGACGGCTCGGTGACGTACGCCCACGGCACCCGCGTCCTGGTCCGGCTGGACGCGGGCACCCTGCGGCCGGCGCCGTGGAGCGAGCGGTTCAGGACCGTGGGCCGGGAACTGCTGCGTCCGGCCGACTGACCTTCGGGCGGTCCCGGTCGCCGGTGCGCAGCACGCCGGCGAACACCGCGAGCCCGCATGCCAGCACCGTCACCAGACCGAACGACACGACGAGACTGGTGGCTTGAGCGAGCCCGCCGATCGCACTCGGCGCGACCAGTCCCGAGGTGTAGGTGATGGTGGCGACGCCCGCGATGGCCTGGCTGGGGTTCGGGCCGCTGCGGCCCGCCGCGGCGAAGCAGAGCGGGACGACCACGGCGATACCGAGGCCCATCAGCGCGAAGCCGGTCATCGCCACCACCGGGTGGTTCGCGACGACGACGAGCAGACCGCCGAGCGCGGCGAGCACTCCGCCCGCCCGTACGGTACGCACGGAGCCGAAGCGGTTCACGACGGCGTCGCCCGCGATCCGGGCGATGGCCATGGTGAGCATGAAACCGGTGGTGGACGCCGCCGCGAGCCCAGCTGAGCTGTCGAGCCGGTCGCGGAGATAGACCGCCGACCAGTCCAGCGCGGCCCCCTCCGCGAACACCGCGCAGAACCCGACCGCGCCGATGAGCAGTGCCGACCTCGGCGGCAGCGCGAAGCGGGGCGGCGGCTCCTCGTCCTCGGTGGGCCTGAGGTCCAGCACCCACTGACAGGCGATGAGCCCGAGCGCGGTGAGGACGGCCGCCGCCAGCGCGTGGTGCAGCCGGGCGTCCGAGCCCAGATGCGCGGCGAGCGTGCCGGCCGCCGAGCCGACGAGGGCGCCCGCGCTCCACATGCCGTGCAGGCCCGACATGATCGACTTGCCGAGGCGGTTCTCGACCTCGACGCCGAGCGCGTTCATCGCCACGTCCGCCATGCCGGCCGTCGCGCCGTACACGAAGAGGGCGAGGCACAGCGTGTACAGGTTCGGCGCCAGCGACGGCAGGGCCAGGGCGAGTGTCCACAGCGAGATCAGCCCGCGCATCGCGGTACGGGCGCCGAAGGTGTGGGTGATCCGGCTCGCGAGCGGCATCGCCAGGGACGCGCCGATCGCCGGGAAGGCGAGCGCGAGGCCGAGCTGGCCCGCGCTGACGGAGGCGTGGTCCTGGATCCAGGGGACGCGGGTCGCGAACGAGCCGGTGACGCCGCCGTGCACGGCGAACACGGCCGCCACGGCGTACCGGGCGCGCCTCACGTCGCGCTGCTGCTGGACCACTTCACTCATTCTCGGCCCTCCTGGCGCCGGTGTCGGACCGCGCTCGGATGCCCGCTCGCGCCGCCGTAAACTATCAGGGACCCTTCCTGATGGATAGAGCGCGACAGGCTGGGTGGAGGGCCCGTCGATCTGGAAGGATCCCGGCATGCCCGCATCACCGAGCACCGCTCGGGCCATCAACGACCGGCTCGCCCTGCGACTGCTGCAGCAGGAAGGCCCATTGACGGCCGGACAGCTGAAGCAGCTCACCGGCCTGTCCCGGCCGACCGTCGCCGACCTCGTCGAACGTCTGTCCGTGTCCGGTCTGATAGAGGTGGTCGGGGAGTCGGGCGAGCAGCGACGCGGCCCGAACGCCAAGCTCTACGGCATCGTCGCCGACCGGGCCCACCTGGCGGCGCTGGACGTCCGTACGGAGGGCGTCTCGGTCGTGGTCTGCGACCTGCTCGGGTCGGTCCTCGCCGAGGCGTCCGTGCCGATCGGCGACGACACCGGCACCGGGCCCGCGGTGGAGCAGGCGGTCGGGCTGGTCGAGCGGGCGGTGAAGGAGGCGGGCGCCGACCGGCTGCACACGGTGGGCATCGGCGCCCCCGGCCTGATCGACCCCGCGACGGGTGAACTCCGCGACTCCTCCGGCCTCCCGGAATGGCATCGCCGCCTCGTCGCCGCCCTGCAGGAACGGCTCCCTGAGGCCCGGGTCCTGGTCGAGAACGAGACCAACCTCGCCGCCCTCGCCGAACAGCGCGAGGGCGCCGCCCGAGACCGCGACACCTTCGTGCTCCTCTGGCTCGGCCTCGGCACCGGCGCCGCGGTCGTCCTCGACGGCGCCCTCCGCCGCGGCGCCTCCGGCGGCACGGGCGAGATCGGCTTCCTCCCGGTCCCGGGCACGTCCGGACTCCCCTCGGCGACCGACTGCGCGGGCGGGTTCCACTCGCTGGCCGGGGCCGCGGCGATCGCGGAACTGGCGAGGGAGTACGGGGTCGTGGCCGAGGCGACGGCCGGACAGGGGCTGCACGCGGCGGCGGGGGTGGTCCGCGCGGCTGTGGCCGAGGTCGCGGGCTTGTCGGCGGACGCCGAGCCTGGTTCGACTCACGTGCCCGGCCCTTCGGCGGAGGGTGCGGGTGGTGCGGCGGGTGGTGTTTCGGCAGGCGCGCCCGGCCTTTCGGTGCGGAGGGCGGGTACGGCGACGGGGACGGTTCCGGCAGACGCGCCTGGCCCTTCGGCGGAGAGGGCGGGTGGTGTTTCGCCAGGCGTGCCCGGCCTTTCGGCGGAGGGTGCGGGTGGTGCGGCGGGTGGTGTTTCGCCAGGCGCGCCCGGCCATCGGGTGGAGGGCGCGGGGCATGCGACAGGCACGGCTCGGCTGGACGCGCCCGGCCCTCCGGTGCAGTCGGCCAAGGGCGCGAGTTACGCGACGGATACGGCTCCGCCAGACGACCCCCACCCCTCGGCGGAGCCCGGCGCCCGCTTCCTCGACGCCCTCGCCGGCCGGCTGGCCCTCGGCGCGGCCTCTGTCGTCGCCGTCCTGGACCCCGGTCGCGTACTGCTCGGCGGCGAGGTGGGTGAGGCCGGCGGGGCCGTCCTCGCCGCCCGTGTCGAGGCCCGGCTGTCCGCCATGTCTCCGCTGCCGACCGAGGTCCGGCCGAGCGCGCTCGGTGGTGCCGGCGTACTGCGCGGTGCGCTGCTCATGGCCCGGGACGCGGCGCAGGACGAACTCTTCGCCCCACCGACCCGATGACGCCCGACGCCGGCCGAAACCCTGCCGGCCCGATGGCGCACAGCGCTCCCCGGCTGCTCCCGCCGCGCAACCAAGGCCTCCCCTCCTTGGCCGCTCGCCCCACTCACCCCCTACTTCACTTCCGCCCACCCCTGAACCGCCCCGCCAGGTACTCCTCGAACGTCCCCTTCCCCACCGCCTTGTCCGGCGTCAGATGATCCCCTGACCGGAAAGCCCGGTACGCCGCCCCGAACAGGGGGACGCTCAGGATCGGGCGGCGGCGCCCCGTGGCCGCGAGGTAGGCGCGGGCCAGGTCCGGGAACGTGCGGATCTCGGGGCCGCCCATGTCGTCGACGCGCCCGGCGGGGGCGCCCGCGGCCAGCTCGGCGAGGCGGTCTGCGACCTCGGCGACGGCCACGGGCTGGTCACTCAGACCGGCCGGCAGCAGCATGACCGGCGGCTTCGACAGCGCCTGGAAGAGCTGGACCACCAGGTCGTGGAACTGGGTCGCCCGGAGCGTCGTCCAGCCCAGCCCCGACTCCTCGACCAACCGCTCCACGGCCAGCTTGGCCTTGTAATAGCCGAACGGCACCCGGTCCACCCCGACGATCGAGATGTAGACCAGATGGCCCACACCGGCCCGGCGCGCCGCCCCGATCAGGTTCGCCGCCGCCTTCTCGTCACCTCCGCGGGGCGTACTCGCGCAGTGCACGACCGTGTCCACGCCCGCAAGCGCCGCGTCCAGCCCGCCACCACCCGCGATCAGGTCGACGGCGTACGGCTGTGCGTGCCGGCTGAGCACCCGCACCTCGTGCCCGTCCGCCCGCAGCCGGTCGGCGACGGGCCGGCCGAGGGTTCCGGTGCCGCCTGTCACCAGGATCGTCGTCATGCTTTTCAGCCCTTTCGGACAGCGGACGCTCCCTGCTGGAACGTCCTCCGGCAGGTACGACCGGACAGCCCCGCGAAATGTGACAGCCGGGCGGAAAATCTTCGGCCGATCTCACCGGTCGACCAGTTGCCGCCCCGCGAACTCCAGCTTCTCCGGATTCATCACGACCCGCACGCCCGTCACGGCCTCGCCCCGGAAGTCGAAGGAGACCGTGCCGACCAGGGTCTCCCCGCTCAGCGCGAGCAGCGCGGGCGAGCCGTTGACCTCGGCCGGGGCGAAGTCCAGGCCCTCGGCGAAGCGTGGCCAGCCGCGCAGCACCAGCCGCAGCACCTTCTCGCGCCCCTCGATCGGCCGCAGGGCCGCGCTGACCTTGCCGCCGCCGTCGGACCACCAGGTCACGTCCGCGGCGAAGAGTTTCTCCAGCCCGGCCAGATCGCCGTCCCGGGCCGCCGCGAGAAAGGACTCCACGAGCCCCGCCCGCTGCTCCGGCGCCGACTCGAACCGGGCCTCGGACACGGCCACCCGCCGGGCCGCCCGCCGATGCAGCTGACGGCAGTGGGTCTCGGTCAGATCCAGTACGCCCGAGATCTCGCGGTACCCGTACGCGAAGGCCTCCCGCAGCACGTACACGGCACGTTCGGTCGGCGTGAGCCGCTCCAGCAGGACCAGCAGCGCGAGCGACACCTCGTCGCGCCGCTCGGCCGACTCCAGGGGGCCGAGCGTGCCGTCGGAGGTCAGCACCGGCTCCGGCAGCCAGGACCCGGTGTACCGCTCGCGGCGCGCCCGCGCGGAGGTCAGCCGGTTGAGGCAGAGGTTGGTGACGACCTTGGCGAGCCAGGCGGCGGGCTGATCGATGACCGTACGGTCGGCGCCGCTGAAGCGCAGATACGCGTCCTGCACGGCGTCCTCGGCATCCGCGGCGGAGCCCAGCAGGCGATAGGCCAGGCCGAACAGGCGCGGCCGGTGTGTCTCGAATTCGTCGGCGGTCGTCGTCACCCTCCCACCCTGCCACCGGCGTAAGGGGACCCGGCGGCGGGGCAAGGGCCGTCATCACCGCCGCCGGGCCGTCATCGGGCGGGCGTACCCGTGGTGTCACCAGTCCGGTTCCAGGTCCGGGTAAGTCCGGTTCCAGGTCCGGGTACCCCGCGACGGCAGAATCTAAAAGGACTAGACCAAAGTGGTCAAGGGGTCGCGGACTGTGAGTGGTCCATCGGGCGAGGGAAGTCTCGAGCGAAGTCCAGAGGTGCCGCCTGTGAGCCACCCCACAGACTTCACCCGCATGGGTGCCGATCAGGCGTGGCACACTGGCCCTGTACCAGAAGCAGCGCACTCCGGGGTCGGTGAAAGTCCGAACCGGCGGTTATAGTCCGCGACCCGATCGCTTCCAGTGATCGGTTGACCAGGTGAAATTCCTGGACCGACGGTTAAAGTCCGGATGGGAGGCAGTGCGCGGCGGGCGGGCATTCGTGCGCGCCGCCGTCTGTTTTTGGCCTACCTCAGGCAGGGGTGGGTCTTCACACGGCGTCGCTCCCTGTGCCGCTGTCCGCTCATGTCTGTCGTCTTCGACAGCCCCGGAGTCCGTGCCCTACGAGGCAGGAGGACCCGGGAAGTGTTCACCGGAATCGTCGAAGAGCTGGGTGAGGTCACCGCCGTCGAGAAGCTCGGCGACTCCTCACGCTTCCGTCTGCGTGGCGCGGTCGTCACGCAGGGTGCGCGGCACGGCGACTCCATCGCCGTCAACGGCGTCTGTCTCACGGTCGTGGAGCACGAGGACGACTGGTTCACCGCCGACGTCATGGCGGAGACCCTCGACCGTTCCAGCCTCGGCGCCCTGACCGTCGGCTCCCGCGTCAACCTCGAGCGCCCCATGGCCGTGGGCGAGCGCCTCGGCGGGCACATCGTGCAGGGCCACGTCGACGGCACGGGCGAGGTCATCGAGCGCAAGCCGTCCGAGAACTGGGAGATCGTCAAGATCTCGCTCCCGGCCGACCTCACCCGGTACGTGGTCGAGAAGGGCTCCATCACCGTCGACGGCATCAGCCTCACCGTCGTCGAGGCCGGCCCCGACTACTTCACCGTCAGCCTCATCCCGACCACCCTCGACCTGACCACGCTCGGCCGCAAGCAGCCCGGCGACCCGGTCAACCTCGAGGTCGACGTCATCGCCAAGTACGTCGAGCGGCTGCTGGGACCACAGGGAGCGGCGAAGTGAACTCCCTCAACTCCGTCGCGTTCACCGCCTTCGGCCAGCAGATCCTCTGGTCGGACATGATCGGAAACATTCTCGGCCTGATCGCCCTCGCCCTGGGTGCCCTGCGCTCCATCTGGAACTGGCCCGTCCAGTTCCTCTCCGGCCTCGTCCTCTTCGGCGCCTTCGTCGGCCATCTGACCGGCAGCGCCGGCAAGCAGGTCATCGTCATGGCCGTCGCCGCGTACGGCTGGTGGCAGTGGAACCGCAACAAGGGCCAGACCGGAGACGGCCACATCAAGGTCCGGTTCGCCACCTGGCGCGAGCGGGCCTTCCTCATCGGCGGCGCCGCGCTCGGCACCCTCGCCGTGGGCGGCCTCTTCACCGCGTACCCCACCCTGTCCTGGGACCCCTGGCCGGACGCGTACATCTTCACCGGCACGATCGTCGCCATGTACGCCCAGGCGCGCGGCATGGTCGAGTTCTGGTTCGCCTGGCTGCTGGTCGACCTCGTGGGCGTCCCGCTCAACTTCGCCAACGGCTACGCCTTCTCCGGTTTCGTCTACGTCATCTACGGCGCGCTCGTCCTGTGGGGCATGCGCGACTGGTGGCTGCGCACCCGCAAGCCCGCCCTGGAAGGAGCCCCGGCATGACCACGGCGCCGATCCTCTACACCAACGACGACATCGAGAACTTCGCGCTCGACCCCGTCGAACAGGCCATCGCCGACATCGCCGCCGGGCGTCCCATCGTGGTCGTCGACGACGAGGACCGCGAGAACGAGGGCGACCTCGTCATCGCCGCCGAGAAGGCCACCCCCGAGATCATCGCCTTCATGATGAGCGAGTGCCGGGGCCTGATCTGCGCGCCCATGGAGGGCGACGAACTGGAGCGGCTGAAGCTCCCGCAGATGGTCGAGGACAACACCGAGTCGATGGAGACCGCTTTCACGGTCTCCGTCGACGCCTCCGCCGCCCACGGCGTCACCACCGGCATCTCCGCCGCCGACCGCGCCACCACGCTCCAGCTGCTGGCGAGCGGAGACGCGGACGCCACGGACTTCGTCCGCCCGGGCCACATCTTCCCCCTGCGGGCCAAGCCCGGCGGTGTCCTCACCCGCAACGGCCACACCGAGGCCGCCGTCGACCTCGCCCGCCTCGCGGGCCTGCGCCCCGCCGGGGCGATCGTCGAGATCGCCGGTGAGGACGGCCGCATGCTGCGCCTGCCCGAACTGATCCCGTTCGCCCGCAAGCACGGCCTGACGATCATCTCCATCGAGGACCTGATCGCCTACCGCCGCTCCGCCGAACCCACCGTCAGGCGCGAGGCCCAGACCCGGCTGCCCACCGCCTTCGGCGACTTCACGGCGTACGGCTACCGCTCCACCGTCGACGGCGTGGAGCACATCGCCCTCGTCCACGGCGAGCTCGGCGACGGCGAGGACGTCCTCGTCCGTGTCCACTCCGAATGCCTCACCGGCGACATCTTCCACTCCCTGCGCTGCGACTGCGGCCCCCAGCTCCAGACCTCCATGGAACGCATCCAGGCCGAGGGCCGCGGCGTGGTCGTCTACCTCCGCGGCCATGAAGGACGCGGCATCGGCCTGCTGTCCAAGCTGCGCGCGTACGAACTCCAGGAGCGCGGCCGGGACACCCTCGACGCCAACCTGGAGCTGGGCCTGCCCGCCGACGCACGGGACTACGGCGCGGGCGCGCAGATCCTCGAGGACCTCGGCGTCCGCAGCCTGCGCCTGATGACGAACAACCCCGAGAAGACCGACGCGCTCGTCCGCCACGGCCTGAAGGTCAACGACCGCGAGTCGATGCCCGTCACCGCGGGCGAGCACAACCTCCGCTACCTGCGCACCAAGCGGGACCGGATGGGCCACGACCTGCCCTGGCTGGACACGACCACCGCGTCCACCTGCGGCAACCAATAAGACAGACGGCAAGACCAGCTCGTACGAGATTCAGGAAACAAGGAGCAACGTTGAGCGGCAAGGGCGCACCCGAACTGTCCGTACGCAACTGCGGCGACCTGCGCGTCGCGGTCATCGCGGCCCAGTGGCACGAGAAGGTGATGGACGGCCTCGTCGACGGCGCCCTGCGCGCCCTGCACGACCTCGGCATCGACGAGCCGACCCTGCTCAGGGTTCCCGGCAGCTGGGAACTCCCGGTCGTCGCCAAGGTCCTCGCCGGCCGTGGCTACGATGCGATCATCGCCCTCGGTGTCGTCATCCGCGGCGGCACACCCCACTTCGAGTACGTGTGCCAAGGCGTCACCCAGGGCCTCACCCAGGTCTCCGTCGACACCGGAGTCCCCATCGGCTTCGGCGTACTGACCTGCGACACCGAGGAACAGGCCCTGGACCGCGCGGGCATCGAGGGCTCCAACGAGGACAAGGGACACGAGGCGGTGACGGCGGCCGTGGCGACGGCGGCCACCCTCCGCTCAGTATCCGAACCCTGGCGCTGAGGCCGGGCGGATAACGCGTAGGGTGGGCGTCACCATGTCCAAGAAGACGTTCGAGGAGCTCTTCACCGAGCTCCAACACAAGGCTGCCAACGGCGATCCCGCCACTTCCCGCACCGCCGAACTCGTCGGGAAGGGCGTCCATGCCATCGGCAAGAAGGTCGTCGAAGAGGCCGCCGAGGTCTGGATGGCCGCCGAGTACGAGGGCAAGGAAGCGGCCGCCGAGGAGATCTCGCAGCTGCTCTACCACGTCCAGGTGATGATGGTCGCCCGCGGCATCTCCCTGGACGACGTGTACGCCCACCTCTGAGCCCCACCCGCACACCCGACCCGAACGAAGAGAAGGAAGCTCGCCTCATGCTGCGCATCGCCGTCCCCAACAAGGGTTCCCTGTCAGGCCCTGCGGCGGAGATGCTGCATGAGGCCGGCTACCAACAGCGCCGGGAGTCCAAGGAGCTGCGGATCGTCGACCCGGAGAACGAGGTCGAGTTCTTCTACCTCCGCCCCCGCGACATCGCGATCTACGTCTCCTCCGGCCGCCTCGACATCGGCATCACCGGCCGCGACCTGCTGATCGACTCGGGCGCCAACGCCGAGGAGATCCTGCCCCTCGGCTTCGCCCGCTCCACGTTCCGCTTCGCCGCCAAGCCGGGCACGGCCAAGGGCATCGAGGACCTCGGCGGCATGACGGTCGCCACGTCCTACGAGGGCATCGTGGAGAAGCACCTCGCCGACAACGGCATCGACGCCTCCGTCGTCCACCTCGACGGCGCCGTCGAGACCGCCATCGAGCTGGGCGTCGCCGAGGTCATCGCGGACGTGGTCGAGACCGGCACCTCGCTGCGCAACGCGGGCCTGGAGGTCTTCGGCGACCCGATCATGAAGTCCGAGGCCGTCGTCATCCGCCGCACCGGCGCCGACACCTCCGACGAGGCCGAGCCCAAGATCCAGCAGTTCCTGCGCCGCCTCCAGGGCGTCCTGGTGGCCCGTACGTACGTGATGATGGACTACGACTGCCGCGTCGAGCAGCTGGAGAAGGCCGTCGCGCTCACGCCGGGTCTGGAGTCCCCCACCGTCTCCCCCCTGCACAACGAGGGCTGGGTCGCCGTCCGCGCCATGGTCCCCGCCAAGGAGGCCCAGCGGATCATGGACGACCTGTACGACATCGGTGCCCGGGCCATCCTGACCACGGCCATCCACGCCTGCCGCCTCTGAGGCCCAGGGAGCCGTACACCATGTCCGACCTTCCCGCCCTGCCCATCACCTTCCGGCCGGGCCGTACCCGGGCCGTGCTGCTGTCCGCGGGGGCCGCGATCTTCGTGGTGATCACGGCGATCGCGCTCCTGCTGCCGAGGCTCGGCCCGGGGGAGCGGCTCAGCTTCGTCTTCACCGCGGCCATGCTCGCCGGGGTGCTGGCCCTGCTGTCCAGGCCCAAGGTGGTCGCCGAGGAGTCCGGGGTCACCGTCGTCAACATCGCCGGGAAGCGCCAGCTGGCCTGGGCGGAGATCGTCGAGGTGAACCTGCGCGTCGGCGACCCGTGGGTCTTCCTGAACCTCACCGACGGGACCAGCCTGCCCGCGCTCGGCATCCAGCCGGGCATCGCCAAGCAGCGCGCGATCGAGGACGCACGTGCCCTGCGGGCCCTGGTCCAGGCCCGCTCGATCACCGAGCCGGAGCAGCGTCAGAGCTGACCCCCAGCGGCACAAGGGGCGCCCCCCGAACATGATCAGGGGCGAAACGTGAGCAAGATCAGGGCTGACTCGGGGAAGTCGCCCCTGCCGCACGAGCCCATGTCTTGATTAATCTGTTGGCGGAGGCGTTTTCGTTGCGCCTCCGCCGCTGCTGTACCACCCGGTGCTCCAGTGGCCCCCTGCTACCCGAGGAGTGATTCCCTCCAGCGATGGACGGATCGTCCTGTAGTACCTGCGCCGCCCCCTCCCGACATACCGAGGCGGCGGCATGACCATCCCCCTGCTGCTCCTCGCGGCGGCGTTCCTCCTGATTCTCGCCAACGGCTTCTTCGTGGCGGCCGAGTTCGGCCTCGTGACGGTCGAGCGACCCGAGGCGGAGAAGGCCGCCGCCGAGGGCGACCGACGGGCCCACAAGGTCGTGGGCGCGCTCAGGGAGCTGTCGTTCCAGCTCTCCGGCACCCAGCTCGGCATCACCATCACCTCCCTCGTCGTCGGCATGCTCGCCGAACCGGCCCTCGCGGAACTGCTGCACGGCCCGTTCACGGCCATCGGCATACCCGAAGGCGCGGTCTCCGGTGTCGCCGTGGTCGTCGGCATGCTGCTGGTGTCCGCCGTGCAGATGGTGATCGGCGAACTGGTCCCCAAGAACTGGGCGGTGTCCAAGCCGATGCAGGTCGCGCGCTTCGTCGCGGGACCCCAGCACGTCTTCTCCCGTCTCTTCCGCCCGGTGATCGCCGGGCTCAACGCGGTCGCCAACCGGCTGGTCCGCGCCTTCGGCGTCGAGCCCACCGACGAGCTGGCCTCCGCCCGCACCCCCGGCGAGCTGGTTTCCCTGGCCCGGCACTCGGCCCAGGCCGGCGCGCTGGAGCAGGACACGGCCGACCTCTTCGTCCGGACGCTGTCCCTCGGCGACCTCACGGCGGAGAACGTGATGACGCCCCGGGTGAAGGTCAGCGCCCTGCAGTCCTCGGCCACCGCCGAGGACGTGGTCAACCTGACCCGGGCCACCGGTCTGTCCCGCTTCCCCGTCTACCGGGAGCGGATCGACGAGATCGTCGGCATGGCCCACCTCAAGGACGCCCTCGCGATCCCGGTTCACGAGCGGCTGCACACGCCGGTCGGCCGGATCGCCAAGGCCCCGCTGCTCGTCCCCGAGTCGCTGCCCGTGCAGCCGCTGCTGGCCCGGCTGCGCAGCGAGCAGCCCATCGCCGTCGTCGTCGACGAGTACGGCGGCACGGCCGGGGTCGTGACCCTGGAGGACATCGTCGAGGAACTGGTCGGCGAGGTCCGTGACGAGCACGACGGGCACGACCTGCCCGAACTCGCCGCGGCCCCGCCCGAGGACGGCCGCCCCGCCTGGGACGTCGACGGCAGCTGCCGCGTCGACGTGCTCCAGCGCATAGGCCTCGACGTCCCCGAGGGCCCGTACGAGACGGTCGCGGGCCTCGTCGCCGATCTGCTCGGCCGTATCCCGGCGCCCGGCGACAAGGCGGAACTGCCCGGCTGGCGCCTGGCGGTACGACAGGTCGGCCACTACCGGGCCGAACGGGTACGACTCGTCCGCGTCCCCGTCGCGGAGACCGCAGCCGCGTTGGAGGCGGCCCGATGAGCCTGCTGCAACTTCTGTTCGCCCTGCTTCTGGTGCTCGCCAACGGCTTCTTCGTCGGGGCCGAGTTCGCGCTGGTCTCGGTCCGCCGCAGCCAGATCGAGCCACTGGGCACCGCACGGGCCCGCCAGGTCCTCTACGGCCTGGAGAACCTGCCGCAGATGATGGCGGCGGCCCAGTTCGGCATCACGGTCTGCTCGCTGACGCTCGGCGCGGTCGCGGAGCCGACGGTGGCGAAGCTGCTGGAACCGGTGTTCGAGGCGATCCATATGCCGCACGGCATGATCCACCCGCTCGGGTATGTGATCGCGCTGGCCGTGGTCGTCTTCCTGCACCTGGTGATCGGCGAGATGCTGCCGAAGAACCTGGCGATGGCGGCGCCGGAGAAGACGGCGCTGTGGCTGAGCCCGGCGCTGGTGGCCTTCGCGCGGCTCTGCAGGCCGGTGACGGTCGGTCTCGGTTCCTGCGCCCGGGTGGTGCTGAAGCTCTTCCGGGTCGAGCCCAAGGACGAGGTGGAGGCCGTCTTCACCAGCGTCCAGCTGGGCCGGCTGGTCGAGGACTCCGGTCAGGCCGGGCTGCTCGACCCCGAGGAGCAGGAACGTCTGGAGGACGCTCTCGAGCTGGGCTCCCGCCCGGTCACGGACGTCCTGCTGAAGCGCGACTCCCTGGTGACCGTGGGGCCCTCGGTGACCGCGGCCCAGGTCGTGGCGCTGACGGCCCGCACGGGTTACTCCCGTTTCCCCGTGGTCGCGGAGACCGGCGCCTTCATGGGCCGCTACCTCCACGTCAAGGACGTCCTGGACCTGGAGGATTCGGAACGGGCCGTCCCCCAGCAGGTCTGGCGCCCCATGACGACCCTCCGCTCCGAGCTTCCCCTGGACGACGCGCTCACGGTCATGCGCCGTGCCGCCACGCACCTCGCCCAGGTGGCCGACGCCTCCGGCAAGGTCCTCGGCCTGGTCGCCCTGGAGGACGTCCTCGAACTCCTGGTCGGCGAGGTCCGCGACCCGGCACACCGCGACCCGCGGCCTCCGGCCCGGGTGACGGAACCGAGGGCGAGCGGGACACCGGAGGGGGTCCTGACGGGCTGACGTTCCCCGCGCCCCTGAAATCTGGAAGGGGCGCGGGAAACCGTGCGAACGGGGTCCGGGGCGGAGCCCCGAGTCTCCGGCGTGAGCGGGGTCGAAGGGGCGGTGCCGGTCCTGGGGATGGGACTGCCCCTGGTGATGGGGCGGGCAGGGGCAGCGGGGGCGAGAAACCCCCACGCCCACCCTGCCCCTCACATCCCCGAAGGATCCTGCGGCCCCCGCCCGGACAGCACCTCCCCATACGCCTGCATCAGATCCGGCAGGCGGAGCGTCGACAGGTCGTCCCGAGTGGGAATGCTCGGATACCCCGACAGCCGCAGATCCCGGTACGCACAGCTCTTCTCGTACAGCGTCCGCAGAAACCGCCCGTTCCCGAGCTCGTCGATCCACCCCTGATCGACGACATGCCCGGCGATCGAGCGCAGCTCGTCCAACGACTCCTCGTCCCACACGTCCCCGTTCTCCGCGGCGAGCACCTCGCCGATGGAGGTGAGTTCAAGAGGCCGGTACGACGGAAAGTCCACCCGCGTCGTGAAGCGCGACGAAAGCCCGGGATTCGCGGCCAGCAGGCGGTCCATCCCCTCCGGATACCCGGCGAGTATCACCACCAGATGGTCCCGGTTGTCCTCGGCCCGCTTCAGCAGCACCTGCAGGGCCTCGTCACCGTACGCGTCCCCCTTGCCGTATCCGGAGTTCGACAGCGAGTACGCCTCGTCCACGAACAGCACGCCGCCGATCGCCGAGTCGATCAACTCGTTGGCCTTCACGGCGGTCTGGCCGAGGTACTCGCCCACGAGGTCGGCCCGCTGGGCCTCCACCAGGTGGTCGCCGCCCAGCAGCCCCAGCGCGTAGAAGACCCGCCCGAGGATGCGCGCCACGGTCGTCTTGCCCGTCCCCGAGGGCCCGGAGAAGACGAAGTGCCGCTTGGGAGGTTGGACCGGAAGTCCCTGGCCCGCCCGCAGCCGAGCCATGTTCAGCTGTGCCGAAAGCGCCTTGACCTGCCGTTTCACCGGCTCCAGCCCGACCATCCGCTCCAGCTCCGCGAGCGCCTCCTCCAGCAGATCCGGATCGGTCGGCCCGGCCGGCAGCGGCTGCACGGGCACCACGGACTTCTCCCGTACGACCGTGTCGCCGACCTCGGGCGGCAGACCGCCCGGTGGCGGGAGGTCGGGATCGGGGCCGGAGAGCTTCACGTCCCGCCCCTCCGTGCCGAAGAGCGGGTCAAGGCCGTCGGGCCCGTCGAACATGTCCTGCCCGGCCCCGCCGAGCGCGAT
The DNA here is from genome assembly GCF_030294945.1 of Streptomyces graminofaciens. Lineage (NCBI taxonomy): Bacteria > Bacillati > Actinomycetota > Actinomycetes > Kitasatosporales > Streptomycetaceae > Streptomyces > Streptomyces graminofaciens. The sequence goes on from NZ_AP018448.1 coordinate 10,397,134, forward strand.
AGCCGCGAGGTCGACCGCGTCGTCGTACCCGTCTCCCTCGGCGATCGCGGCGAGCCGCGCCGAGGTGTCCATGAAGGCGGGGTCCACCCGGTGCACGGCCCGGTAGAGAGGAAGGGCCGCGGCGCTGCGTCCCGTGCCCTCGTGGGCCCGGGCCAGCCAGTACCGCAGTTCCTTGCGCTGCGGCTGTTCGCTGCGACAGCGCATCAGCGCGGCGGAGAGCAGGGGCCCGGCCTGGCCGAACGTCTCCAGGCGGACCCGGGCCATACCGCCGAACAGGCCCGCCTCGATGCCCAGCATCGGATCGTCGATCAGCGGATCGGTGTGCCGGACCAGCTGCTCCCAGTCCTTGACGAGGTAGGCACGGCAGGCGTGCAGAAAGCGCACCTGATGATCCGTGTCGACCGGCGGCAGCCCCGCGAGCGCCCGGTCCAGCTCAGGTACATGGCGTCCGTCCAGCCAGTGCGAGGCGTGCGCGAGGAGCAGATCGCGCGGGCTCTCCAGGACCGGCTGCACCCACCAGCCCAGCCAGTACCAGGAGTTGAGGGTGCGCCCGTGGCGGGTGCGCTGCTCCCCGAAGCGCTCCCGGTGCCGGAACATCCGTAGCAGCGCGGTTGTCGTGTCCGCCCGCAGCGCGTGCAGCCCGAGCCAGCCGTCGGCCATCCCGGGATCCATGCGCACCGCCGCGCGGAACTCTTCCTCCGCCTGCGGATAGGCGCCCATCGTGTAGGCGTCCACGCCTCGCAGCCAGGCGAGGTCGGCCGGGGCCTCGGGGCCCCGCGAGCCGAAGTCCATCACGTCCCCCACAAACCGTGCCCCCGTTGGTAACCGTACGGGCCGGTGCCCGTCGGCAGCCTTCGTCGAACCGCTGTGCCGCGGACGGGAGTTGCGCCGGTGCGTTGCTGAAGCCGTCCGAAGTCGCACCTTCGGCATCGTACCTGCGGGTCGCTCGCCCTTCGAAGGGTGCCGCAGGGCTCGTCTTGCGAGGTGGGGGCAGATGGGGCGCACTGCGCACGGTGACCGAGGGTGAAGGAATCGTGTCCCAGGGCGTCCGAAAAACGGGGAGGGGGCAGAACGAAGCCCCCGATCACGGGGGAACAACCGGGGGCTTCGCGTACAGGGGGCGGCTCGAATAGCCGCACATTGAGAACGTAAGTCCTGTACGGCCGGTCGGTCAAGCCGAGTTGAAGCAGTCCAGGAAGTTCCCTCCCGGCGCTCTTCACGTGTTCAGCACATTGCCGATGGTTCGTCACCGTGCGTGACGGGTGGCCCTTATTCGTCGGTTTCAGCAGGTCCCGGGAGCACCTCGTATCCCTCGCGTCCCCGGCGTACCAGAAGATCGGCGAACGGTCGGGAAGGGTCTTCGGCGAAGTGTTTGCGCTCTTCCCGGACCCAGCCGACCCAGAAGTCACTCTGTTCCGCCCCGTCCCGTGACTGCCCGCGCGCCCAGGCCTCCTCGTGCGGCAACTCCATCCACAGCAGCCGCGCCAGATACGGCCGCAGCGCGCGACGGCCCACGCCGACCCCCTCGACGAGCACCACGGGCGCGGGTGGCAGGGCACGGGCCGGGCCGAAGGCGCGCGCACGCCAGTCGTAGGGCGGGTAGTGGGCCGTCTCCCCGCGGCTCAGCGGTTCGATCACCTGGCTCAGCAGCCGGTCCGTCCAGGCGAACAGCTCCTCGTGCGTGGCGATGTCGTCGAGGTGCAGCACCGGGGAGTCCCCCAGAGCCGTGGCCAGCAGCCCGGCGAAGGTGGACTTTCCGGAGCCCGCGTGGCCGTCGACGCCGATCAGCCGGACCGGCCCGCAGGAGGGCGGCAGGGTGCGCAACCGGGCGGCGAGGTCGTGGACGGACGGTTCCGGGGCGGTGGGAGTGGCGTGCATACGGGGATTGAACACTTGGCTGGCGTGGCGCGGGGCGAGGTGCTGGCAGAAGGCCGCCCAGGCCGTCCATAGTGGGCGAACAGCCGCGTTTCGAACCGAGCCTTCCGGATCTTGGGGGTCATCCGCACATGACGAGCGCGTCAGAGGCGAGAGCATCGGAGCCGTCGCCCGGAACCGTGCCGGAGTCGTCCCCCAGGACAGAGCCGGAGCCGTCCCGCAGAACACTCCTGGCAGCCGCCGTGGCGACCGTGGGCTTCGTGGCCACCGGGTCTGCGGCCACGGGCCCGGCGGCTGCCGCAGCCCCGGAGGCCCCCGCGAAGGCGGCTCAGGACTTCGTGGACAACCGCGCCTGGACCTCTTACGCCGACTGGCGTGGCGGCGATGGGCAGGGCACCCACGTGGTGGCGGGGGAGCGGCCGGGGGTCGTGATCGACGCCCCGGCCGGGACCAGCGCGTACACCGATCCGCACACCGGGCGGACCGCGACCTGGGAGTACGCGACCTGGACCTCCCCCGTGCACCGGCTCGCCGTGCCCGCCACCGAGGTCATCGCCTCCTGGAACGCGCGCACCCCGGCCGGTACCTGGCTCCAGGTCGAGGTGAAGGGCACGTACTCCGACGGCACGGACACCCCGTGGTACGTCCTGGGCCGGTGGGCCGCCGGTGACCGGGACATCCGGCGGACCTCGGTCGACGGCCAGAGCGACGGCAGGAGCAGCGTGGGCACCGACACCCTCGCCGTCGACGCCCCGGCCTCCGGCCTGCGGCTCACCTCGTACCGGCTCCGCCTGACCCTCTACCGCACGCCGGGCACGCGGCTCACGCCCACGGTGTGGCGGCTCGGCGCGATGGGCTCCGACGTCCCCGACCGCTTCACCGTCCCGGCCTCGACGCCCGGGTACGCCGGCGAACTCGACGTTCCGCGCTACTCGCAGGAGATCCACAAGGGCCAGTACCCGGAGTACGACAACGGAGGCGAGGCCTGGTGCAGCCCCACCTCCTCTCAGATGATCATCGAGTACTGGGGGCGGCGGCCCATCGCCAAGGACCTGGCCTGGGTGAACCCCGAGTACGCGGACCCACAGGTGTGCCACGCGGCCCGGTTCACCTACGACCACCAGTACGCCGGCTGCGGCAACTGGCCCTTCAACGCCGCGTACGCCGCCACCTATCGCGACCTCCAGGGTGTGGTGACCCGGCTGGGTTCGCTCATCGACCTGGAGACGCTGATCGAGGCCGGCATCCCGGTCATCACCTCCCAGTCCTTCCTCGCCACCGAGTTGACGGGGGCGGGGTACGGCACGGCGGGCCATCTGATGACCGTGATCGGTTTCACCGCCGACGGCGACGTGATCGCGAACGACCCGAACTCGCCGAGCAACGAGGCCGTGCGGCGGGTCTACGACCGGCGCGAGTGGGAGAACATCTGGCTGCGCACCAAGCGGTACAACGCCTCCGCCAAGGTCGTCTCCGGCGCGGGCGGCGTCTGCTACCTCTACTTCCCGGCACGGCCGACGGTCAGGCAGCGCGCGGCGCTGGCGGCGGTGGGGCTGCGTGAGCCCGTCCCCGGGACGGCGTCCGGCGTGCGTGTGTGACCAAGCTCTCGATCGGAAACGGTCCATCCGGTGGCAAGGTGGACGGAATCGCGGGGGGAGTCCGCAGCACGACCACACCACTCAGCGAGATGCCATGACCGCCACCTCAGCCACCGCCGCCCGCGTCCGTCCCCGCACCGGGGGCCCCGAGGACGACGGCCCGAAGACCGTCGAGCACCTCATGGGCTGGATCCTGGTCGTGGTTCTCGCGATGTTGGTCACCCAACTCGGTCTGCTCTGATCCGAACGTGTCCGAAGCTGTCCGATTCTGTCGATCTGGAGTCGAACAAGCTGGTGGTGCAGGTCTGCCATACTGCGGTTGTCCCGCTGGGCAGTCGGAGACCAGGACCGAAATTGAATAGTAGTCAACAGCGTGCGGTCGAGCCGCCGCGGGCGCGTGGTACCGACCGGTCGCTGGCACGCCGCGCCGAACTCATCTCCATCGGGCGGAAGTTGTTCGCCGACACGTCGTACGACGCGCTGTCCATGGACGACATCGCGCGCCAGGCGCATGTGGCCAAGGGCCTGATCTACTACTACTTCAAGTCCAAGCGTGGCTACTACCTCGCGATCGTCGAGGACTCGGTCGCCGACCTGATCACGTTCGCCGCGAGCGGCCTGCAACTGCCGCCGATGCAGCGGGTGCACCGCACCATCGACTGCTATCTGCGCTACGCCGAGGACAACCAGGCGGCGTACCGCACCATCGTGAGCGGCGGGGTCGGCTTCGACACCCAGGTGCACGCCATCCGGGACGGGGTGCGCGCGGCGATCGTCGCCACCATCGCCGAAGGCGCTTACGGCCGCAGCGACATAGCGCCGGTGGTCCGCATGGGCCTGTTCGGCTGGGTGTGCAGCGTCGAGGGTGCCACCCTCGACTGGATCGACCGCCCGGAGCTGTCGCGCGAGACCATGCGCGAGCTGCTGGTGAAGACGCTGGGCGGCACGATGCGGGCCATCGAGGAGATCGAACCGGCCTACTTCGCGCCTGAGCCCGCTCGCCGGGACGGCTGAGCGCCCGAGGTGGACCCGGGGTGAGGGTCCGCCGACCGACCCCCACCCCAAGTGTCTTTCCCCCGTGGCTACTTGATCGCCTTGATCAGCTCACCGTTCGCGGTGTCGCCGCTCAGCTCCCAGAAGAAGGTGCCGCCCAGGCCCATCGCGTTCTTGTAGGCCATCTTCCCCTTGATGGTCCGCGGGGTGTCGTAACTCCACCAGTCGTCACCGCACTTGGCGTACGCGGTGCCGCCGACCGTCCCGTTGGCCGGGCACGTGGTCTTGAGCACCTTGTAGTCCTCGTAGCCCGCCTCGTACGTCCCCGCCGCCGGGCCGGTCGCCGTGCCGCCGGGCGCCGACTGCGTGACACCGGTCCAGCCGCGGCCGTAGAAGCCGAGGCCGAGCAGCAGTTTCGAGGACGGTATGCCGAGGCTCCGCAGCTTCGCGATGGTGGCGGCGGTGTTGAACGCCGGGTTGGCGATGCCGGGGTACGGGGTCAGCGGCGAGTGCGGGGCCGTGGTCGAGTCCCAGGCGCCGAAGTAGTCGTACGTCATCGGGTTGTACCAGTCGACGAACTTGGCGGCGCCCGCGTAGTTCGCCGCGTCGATCTTGCCGCCGCTCGACGCGTCGGCCGTGATGGCCGCGGTGACCAGCGACTTTCTGCCGAACTGGCCGCGCAGCGCCGCCATCACGTCCTTGAATGCGTCCCTGCCGCTGGTGTCGCAGGTGAGCCCGCAGGCGTTCGGGTACTCCCAGTCGATGTCGATGCCGTCGAAGACGTCCGCCCACTTGGGGTTCTCGACGAGGTCGTGGCAGGACTTCGCGAAGGCCTCCGGGTCCTTCGCGGCCTCACCGAATCCACCGGACCAGCTCCAGCCGCCGAACGACCAGATGATCTTGAGGTTCGGGTGCAGTTTCTTCAGCTTGCGCAGCTGGTTGAAGCTGCCGCTCAGTGGCTGGTCCGCGGTGTCGGCGACGCCGTCGACGGACTCCTCGGCGCTGAACGGCTTGTCGGTGTCCGCCCAGGAGTCGCCGAGCGCGCACTTGCCGTCGACGACGTTGCCGAAGGCGTAGTTGATGTGGGTGAGGCGGTCCGCCGAGCCGGACGTCTCGATGTTCTTCACGTAGTACTGGCGGCCGTAGATGCCCCAGTCGATGAAGTAGCCGACAACCTTGGAGCCGGGCGCGCCGGGCGCGTGGGTCGTGGTGCCGGGCTGTGCGGGCGAGGCCGTCGCGGTGCCCGCTCCGGCGAGGAGCCCGGCGCCGAGGGCGGCGCAGGACGCGGCGGAGATCAGTGTCCGGACGCGGACACGGGAAGGGCGTGGTCTGAGCATCGTGACTCCGGGGGAGGGGAGCGTGGCGAGAGGGGTGGTGCCTGGACCTGCTGTGCCGATTGGCATGAACGCGGTAGCGCGTTGGGGGAGACCGTAGTGGACTAGACCATTCGGGTCAATGGTTCGGACCAATTCGGGTGGGTCGGCGCGCGCCGCCGAATGTGTCGTAATGAACGGTCGTTAACTGGTGACTCGCTGCTCCGGATCGGGCATACTCCAAGCGCCACAGCCTCTGATCAGCGGCTTCCGTGACCCGGGAGGCGCATTCTCGTCTGTGGCACGTAAGTCTCGGTGGCGCCGCTCCAACCCCTGTGCGCGTCCGCCGCAGTGCCCGACAGGGAGGAGAGCGTCGCCATGGCCGACCGCGCAGCGCAGCCGGTGGACCGTCAACTGCCCACGGAGGAGGCCCGGGATCTGATCTCGCTCGTCCGTGAGATCGCCCAGCGGGAGGTCGCTCCCCGGGCGGCCGAGGAGGAGGACGCCGGCCGCTTCCCGCGCGAACTCTTCGGCCTGCTCTCGGAGTCGGGGCTGCTCGCCCTGCCGTACGACTCGGAGCATGGCGGCGGCGACCAGCCGTACGAGGTCTATCTCCAGGTCCTGGAGGAGCTGGCGACCGCCCGGCTGACCGTCGGCCTGGGTGTCAGCGTCCACACCCTCGCCTGCCACGCGCTCGCCAACTACGGCACCAAGGAACAGCAGGCCGAGCGTCTGCCCGCGATGCTCGGCGGCGGCCTGCTCGGCGCGTACTGCCTCTCCGAGCCCTCGTCCGGTTCGGACGCCGCGTCGCTGCGTACGAAGGCGGTGCGGGAGGGCGACGACTGGGTGATCACCGGCACCAAGGCCTGGATCACCCACGGCGGCATCGCCGACTTCTACACGGTCATGGCCCGTACGGGCGGCGAGGGCTCCCGGGGCATCACGGCCTTCCTGGTTCCCGGTGACGCCGAGGGGCTGAGCGCCGCGGCGCCCGAGAAGAAGATGGGCATGAAGGGCTCGCCCACCGCGCAGCTCCATTTCGACGGGGTGCGCGTCTCGGACGCCCGGCGCATAGGAGACGAGGGCCAGGGCTTCGCGATCGCCCTCTCCGCGCTCGACTCCGGGCGGCTCGGCATCGCGGCCTGTGCGATCGGCGTGGCCCAGGCGGCCCTGGACGAGGCGGTCGCGTACGCCACCGGACGGCAGCAGTTCGGGCGGCCCATCTCCGACTTCCAGGGGCTGCGCTTCATGCTCGCGGACATGGCGACGCAGATCGAGGCGGGCCGGGCGCTGTATCTGGCCGCCGCCCGGCTGCGCGACGCGGGCCGGCCCTTCTCCAAGCAGGCGGCCATGGCGAAGCTGCTGTGCACCGATGCCGCGATGAAGGTCACCACGGACGCCGTCCAGGTCCTCGGCGGATACGGCTACACCGCGGACTTCCCCGCCGAGCGGTACATGCGTGAGGCCAAGGTGCTGCAGATCGTCGAGGGCACCAACCAGATTCAGCGGATGGTCATCGCCCGTCACCTCGCTGGTCCCGAGTCACGCGGAACCAGCCGCTGAAGGAGCTGCCGTAGGTGCCGTTCGTGGTGTATCGGTCACTCGTACCGAAGGGGCCGCGCGCCGCGAACGGAACGAAGGCGGTGCCGAACTGGTCGAGACCGCCCGGGGGCGCCACCAGCCGGACCCACTCCGGGTCGTGGCGCCCCGGCAGGGTGCGGCCCCGGTCGGCCCAAGTCCGCATCAGGGCACGGTAGATCGGCGGGTCCTGCGACTGGACCGGCCCCTGCGGAACCGATTCTGCCGGGCCGGAGACGATGAGGTGGCGTCGACGCCCGGTTACCGAGTAAGTAGGGGTCATACCGGGCAAACGCGCCACGGTCACGGCGGTCACCGCTTGCGTGAATCGCGCCTGAGTTCGCGCCGGTCCCGAACGGGGCAACGGGGGCCGCAGGCGTGTCGGCCGTGCGGGAGCCTACGCCGGATCGGGACGCACTGATCCCGCGCCGTGGCGGTCTGCACGCCAGGGCGCGGGAGTGACTGCTGCGTGGAGTACGCGAAGCGTGTGGAGCGGATGTTCCGGAGCCGATCGGCCGCGGAAGCCGCGGCCCTGGTGCAGGCCCTGGAGTCAGGCGGCCTGACGCCGCATCACCGGTACGCGCATCGGGCGCGAGCCCGGGCCGCCGACGTGCGAGAACGGCTGTGTCCGCCAGTCGAGGCCCTGCGGAAGCGTCAACACGACGGCGGTGTCCTGCTCCTCAGGCTCGACGTCCTCGTCCGCGGACCGGGCCTCGGAGGCCGGACGGCCCGTACCGGCACAGACCGTGAGCCCGAACGGGTTCCACGGCGACACCACCTGCGCGTGCTCGGGCAGGTCGTCCTCGTCGGACAGCAGGGCGATTGGCTGCGCGCAGTCCGGGCAGATGACCCGGAACAACTCGAAGGTGTCGTACGCGTCGAACTCGTCGTCCGGTTCGACACTCTCCGGCTCGGGCTCGATGACCGGCTGGAGGCGCTTGGGCGCGGTACGACCAGGGCGCTTAAGACTCTGCATGGGATTCTCCCCCTCGGGCTGGGCCGTGAAGGCACTGCGGCCTCGACCACAGCAAGCACTTCCCGCCCGGTCTCGGCGGTAATCACGAGGGCATCACGAAGCCTGTTCGGGTGATGTGGTCTTCGTCACATGCCGCTCGCAGATGCCCGCTGCGGGGGGCATACCACCCGGGCGGCGCACAGCGGCCTCTCAGCCACATCACGAACCGGCCATGACCTGCGCCACTGAGTATCCGTGGAGATCACGCTGCCTGTAGGTTCTTGCGTCATGGAGGAGCTGGACCGACAGATCGTGCAGCTGCTCGTCGCGGACGGGCGGATGAGTTACACCGACCTGGGCAAGGCCACGGGCCTGTCCACATCGGCAGTGCATCAGCGTGTGCGCCGACTGGAGCAGCGCGGCGTCATCCGGGGCTATGCGGCGGTCGTCGACCCGGAGGCCGTCGGGCTGCCGATGACGGCGTTCATCTCGGTGAAACCCTTCGACCCCAGCGCCCCCGACGACATCGCCGAACGCCTCGCCGGCGTCCCGGAGATCGAGGCCTGCCACAGCGTCGCCGGCGACGAGAACTACATCCTCAAGGTCCGCGTGGCGACACCGCACGAGCTGGAGGAGCTACTGGCGCGGCTGCGGTCCCTCGCGGGGGTCTCGACGCGAACCACGGTGGTGCTGTCGACGCCGTACGAGGCCAGGCCGCCGAGGATCTGACCGCTGCACGGTCGGCTGCGCCGGGTGCCTTGAAAGCGTGGCCCAGGTGCAGCGGGGCGGGCGGCAGGCGCGAAACTGTCCCCATGAGTGAGAGCACCGCCAGTCGAAAAGACCATCGCACCGTGTTGCTGCGCGGTGGGGAAGTCCACAGCCCCGCCGACCCGTTCGCCACCGCGATGGTCGTGGAGCACGGGCAGATCGCCTGGGTCGGCTCCGAGGGCGCGGCGGACGCGTTCGCGGACGGCGTCGACGAGGTGATCGACCTCGAAGGTGCGCTGGTCACCCCGGCGTTCACCGACGCCCACGTGCACACCACGGCCACCGGCCTCGCGCTCACCGGCCTCGACCTCTCCACCGCCCCCTCACTGGAGGCGGCCCTCGTTCTCGTACGGGAATTCGCGGTGGCTCGCCCGGCCGACCGTGTCCTCCTCGGCCATGGCTGGGACGCCGCCCGCTGGCCCGGCCACCGCCCGCCGACCCGCGCCGAACTCGACGAGGCCACCGGCGGCCGCCCGCTCTACCTGAGCCGGATCGACGTCCACTCGGCGGTCGTCACCACGGCACTGCTCGACCTCGTCCCGGGCGCCGACGGCTTCGCGGACGGCCCGCTCACCCGCGACGCCCACCATGCCGTACGGGCCACCGCGCTCGGCGTGGTCACCCCCGCCCAGCGCACCGAGGCGCAGCGCGCCGCCCTCGCGCACGCGGCCTCGCTCGGGATCGGCTCGGTCCATGAGTGCGGAGGCCCCGAGATCTCCTCCGAGGAGGACTTCACGGGGCTGCTGCGGCTCGCCGCCGAAGAGCCTGGACCGCGGGTCGTGGGCTACTGGGCCGAGCGCGATGTGGAGAAGGCGCGCGCCCTGGGTGCCGTCGGCGCTGCGGGCGACCTCTTCGTCGACGGCGCCCTCGGCTCGCACACGGCGTGCCTGCACGAGCCGTACGCCGACGCCGAGCACACCGGCACCGCCTACCTGGACGCGGCCGCCGTCGCCGCTCATGTGACCGCCTGCACGGAGGCGGGACTCCAGGCGGGCTTCCACGCCATCGGCGACGCCGCCGTGACCGCCGTGGTCGAGGGGGTGCGGGCGGCGGCCGAGAAGGTCGGCCTCGCCCGTGTCAGGGCCGCCCGGCACCGCGTCGAGCACGCCGAGATGCTCACCCCCGAGGCGGTCGCCGCCTTCGCCGAACTCGGGCTCACCGCCTCGGTCCAGCCCGCCTTCGACGCGCTGTGGGGCGGCGAGGACGGCATGTACGCCGGACGGCTGGGCGCCGAGCGGGCCCGCGCCCTCAACCCGTTCGCGGCCCTGCTGCGCGCCGGGGTGCCCCTCGCCTTCGGCTCGGACAGCCCCGTCACCCCCCTCGACCCGTGGGGCACGGTCCGCGCTGCCGCCTTCCATCGCACGCCGGAGCACCGGGTCTCCGTACGCGCCGCGTTCACGGCGCACACGCGGGGCGGCTGGCGGGCGATCGGACGGGACGACGCGGGCATCCTGGTGCCGGGCGCGCCCGCCGACTACGCCGTGTGGCGCACCGGCGAACTCGTCGTCCAGGCCCCCGACGACCGGGTCGCCCGCTGGTCCACCGACCCCCGCTCCGGCACCCCCGGCCTGCCCGACCTGAGCCCCGGCACCGACCTGCCCGTCTGCCTGCGCACGGTGGTTGGCGGGCGAACGGTCTTCGTACGGCCGGGCGAGTGATCTCCCGGCGCCGAGGTCTCCCACAAGGGGCCGCCGCCCCGCCGCACGACCTGCGTATCCTCCCCCGCCGACCAGGGATGTAAGGGAAATTCCGCAGGTCGAGGGGCAGTTGACAGCCGACGGCAGGGGGCAGGTAGGTTCGGCCGGGTCCACCACCGGACGTCCGACCGGGGAACTTCCGCGCGGTCGCCGAAGCGCCGCTGGGTCAGGGGTGGTGTGCCGCACCGGCGCACCACCACTGGGAGCCAGGCCCAGTGTCCGCGCTGCGGCGAGGGAACGTCGCGGCTCGGTCGGATGGTGCGACTCCGGGAGGGGCCCGGACGTCCAGTAGACAACGGCTTGAGGTCGACCCGCAGCCAGCGGGGCCCAGGCCGGCCCGAAGGGCGCCGGGCCCCGACCCGCAACCAGCTCCGACAGGGCCCAGGGACGGCACCCTCCGCCCGGTTCCGCACTTGCTCCGCCCCGTTCTGTGACGGCGCACAGGCGGCTGAGAGCGTGCTCCCACGCAACCCTTGTCGAATCGACACCCCACTGGACAGGCGCCGACGCTTCATAGCAGGCAGCGCCCACTATGGTGGACCCCTGCGTACGGACTTGAAGGGGCAGTAGTGAACGACGGCGACGGGACCCCCGCGGCAGCCGGCCAGGAGAGGCGGTTCGGCCCGCTCGGCACGGCCTTGGTGATCATTCCGACCTACAACGAGGCGGAGAACGTCAAGTCGATCGTCGGCCGGGTGCGGGCGGCTGTCCCCGAGGCGCACGTCCTGGTGGCCGACGACAACAGCCCCGACGGCACCGGCAAGCTCGCCGACGAGCTGGCCGCCGAGGACGACCATGTCCAGGTGCTGCACCGCAAGGGCAAGGAAGGGCTCGGCGCCGCCTATCTCGCGGGCTTCCGCTGGGGCATGGAGCACGGCTACGGCGTACTGATCGAGATGGACGCCGACGGCTCCCACCAGCCCGAGGAACTGCCCCGTCTGCTGACCGCGCTGAAGAGCGCCGACCTGGTCCTCGGCTCCCGCTGGGTGCCCGGCGGCCGGGTCGTGAACTGGCCCAAGTCCCGCGAGTTCATCTCCCGCGGCGGCAGCCTGTACTCGCGCGTCCTGCTCGACGTCCCGATCCGTGACGTCACCGGCGGATACCGTGCCTTCCGCACCGAGACCCTGCAAGGGCTCGGCCTCGACGAGGTCGCCTCCCAGGGCTACTGCTTCCAGGTCGACCTCGCCCGCCGTGCGATCAAGGCGGGCTACCACGTCGTCGAGGTGCCCATCACCTTCGTCGAGCGGGAGCACGGTGACTCCAAGATGAGCCGGGACATCCTCGTCGAGGCGCTGTGGCGGGTCACGGCGTGGGGTGTGGGGGAACGCGTCGGGAAGGTCGTGGGGCGGGACAAGCAGCCCGGCGAGTAGGGAGCCGGCCGCGGGCCTGGCGGGGGCGCAAACGGGTGCGCCTCACAGACGCGGGCCTGTGTTCCCACAGGAACGGCTGACCGTTCCCTTATCCCGCACTGAGCAGGGCCCAGGCACACTGGGACCATGACGACTGGCGCTTCGACCCCCACGTATCCCGTCCGGCCCCCGCGTTCCCGGCTGCGCACGTTTCTGCCGCTGGGTGTCGCCGCTTGGCTGGTGCTGGAGATCTGGCTGCTCACCGTGGTCGCGGGCGCGGCCGGTGGGTTCTCGGTCTTTCTGCTGCTGGTCGCCGGTTTCCTGATCGGTTCCGCGGTGGTCAAGCGAGCCGGGCGGCGGGCCTTCCGAGCGCTTTCCGAGACGCTGCAACAGCAGCAGGCGGGTACGGCGTCCGGCCCCGGCAAGAGCGAGGGCAACGGCTTCCTGATGCTCGGTGGTCTGCTGCTGATGCTGCCCGGGCTGGTCTCGGACGTGGTGGGTCTGGTTCTGCTGATACCGCCGGTGCAGAAGGCGCTCGGGGGGTATGCGGAGCGGGCCTTCGAGCGGAAGCTGCGGGCGGCTGGGGCCGGGGGTTTGGGGGACGCGTTTCAGCAGGCGCGGATTCATCGGCCGGACGGGAAGGTCGTGCAGGGCGAGGTCATCCGGGATGAGCCGGGGGCCGGTGCGGGTGGGCAGGATCCTCGTCCGCCGTTGGCCCGCTGAGAGCGACCCCGCTGCGCCTCGGAGTTCGGGTGGGTGGGGTTCGTGGTGGTTGCGCGCGCAGTTTCCCGCGCCGCTGAAGGCACCCGCGCCGCTGAAGGCACCCGCGCCGCTGAAGGGGCACGGGGCACGGGGGACTGCGCGACAAAGCCTCACCGGGCCGCAGCACAAAGCCTCAGCCGCAGCACCAAGCCTCACCGGGCCGCAGCACAAAGCCTCAGCCGCAGCACCAAGCCTCACCGGGCCGCAGCGAAAACACGACCGCAGGCGCCGTACGAAAACGTACGGCGCCTGCGGTCTTTGTCGCGCTGTATGCCGCTCAACCCCCGGAGGGGCTACGCGGACTTGCGGCTGTCTCGCGGATGTACCGCGATGTTCATCGCGCCGGAGCGGAGAACCGCCAGGCGCTCCTCGAGGACCTCTTCGAGTTCCTCGCGGGTGCGCCGCTCCATCAGCATGTCCCAATGTGTACGCGCGGGCTTGGCCTTCTTTTCCTCAGGGCCGTCGCCGTCCACGAGGAGTGCCTGGGCCCCGCAGACCTTGCACTCCCACTCCGGCGGAATCTCCGCCTCGACCGAGAAGGGCATCTCGAAGCGGTGCCCTTTCTCGCATGCGTACTCCACGGCCTGGCGCGGAGCCAAGTCGATGCCGCGGTCCGTCTCGTAGCTGGTCACCACGAGGCGCGTGCCGCGAAGAGCTCGCTCACTCATGAATCGTGCCTCCCGGGCTTGTCGCCCACAGGACAGGTGTCGCTGTCGTCGTCATCCGGTCAACGTCCGGTCGGCGGTAAAGATTCCCGTTCCGTGTCCCGTTCCGGGTCATGCGTCGCCGTCGTAGCCGCCCTTGTTGTACCCACCCGCGCCCGGTTTGTCACATCTGACAGTAGATGTCACCCAGCGTTTCGGCATCTTTGACGCGCAGTAACGGTACGCCTGGCAGGCCAAACGCGTACACTACAGCCCTTTCGCTCCCGGTGCTAAATCCTGTCGGGTACGGGATTGCCCGCGTCGCCGATCGCCCGCCGTACGGGGACCCGTGCGAGCAGGGCGAATCCCAGGACGAAGAAGGCCACCAGGGAGATGATCGCGTCCCGATAACTTCCGGTGAGCTGGTAGGTCAGACCGAAGAGAAGAGGGCCGAGCCAGCTCATGCCCCGGTCGCTCATCTCGTACGCCGAGAAGTACTCGGCCTCCTTGCCGGGCGGCACCAGGTGGGAGAAGAGGGAGCGGGAGAGGGCCTGGCTGCCGCCCAGTACCAGGCCGATTCCGGAGGCCAGGACGAAGAACCAGACGGGGGCTCCCGCGGGCAGGAAGTAGCCGGCGCCCAGGACCAGCGTCCAGGCGACCAGTGAGCCGAGGATCGTGCGCTTCGCCCCGTACCGCCGTGCCAGCCGCCCCATGCCGAGGGCGCCGCACACCGCCAGGATCTGGACCAGGAGTACCGCCGCGATGAGCGTGGACTGGTCGAGGTCCAGTTCCTCGGAGCCGTACACCGAGGCCTGGGAGATCACCGTCTGGATGCCGTCGTTGTAGATGAGGTACGCCAGGAGGAAGGCGAGGGTCAGGGGATGGCGGCGCATGTCGCGGACCGTTGCCGCCAGCTGGCGCAGGCCCGGGGACGTCGCCTCCTTCGCCTCACCTGCCTCGCCCGTCGGGTTTCCGCGGTCGCGCAGTCGGCGGAGCGGGATGAGGGTGAAGGCGCCCCACCACAGGCCCGCCGAGGCCAGGCAGACGCGGACGGCCATGCCCTCCGAGAGGCCGAAGGAGTCGTGGGCCGTGTACAGGATCAGGTTCACGACCAGGACCAGGGCGCCCGCCGCGTAGCCGAAGGCCCAGCCCCGGGAGGAGACCGCGTCGCGTTCCTCGGGCGGGGCGATCTGCGGCAGATAGGAGTTGTAGAGCATCATCGCCACGGACTGGGAGGCGTTGGCGATGATCAGGAGGACGCCGCCGAGGAAGTAGCGGTCTCCGGCGAGGAAGAACATGCCCGCCGTCGCCCCGGCGCCGACGTACGCTGCCGCGCCCAGGAGGGGCTTCTTGCGGCCCGTGCGGTCGGCGGCCGCGCCCACCAAGGGCATGATCACGACGGCGAGGATCACCGACAGGGACACCGAGTACGCGAAGAAGGAGCCCGCGCGGACAGGGATGCCCAGCGGATGCACATAGCCGTCGGCGTCCGCCGCGGACTTGGCGACCGAGGTGAGATAGGGGCCGAGGAAGACGGTCAGGACGCTCGTCGAGTAGACCGAGCAGGCCCAGTCGTAGAAGTACCAGCCGCGCTGTTCGCGCCGGCGCCCGGCGGCCTCGTCGGCTGAGTCCGTCCGCACGGTGTCGGTGCCCACCCGTGCCCTCGCTTCCCCGTGGAGCGGGCCGCGCGAGAGCGCGTCAGACCCAGGTCCCCCGGTCCTCAAGCACCTTGCGCAGCGTGTCGATGTGATCGGTCATGATGCCATCGACTCCCAGGTCGAGGAGCCGGTGCATACGTTGCGGTTCGTTCACGGTCCAGGCGTGGACCTGCAGCCCGCGCGCGTGGGCTGCGCGGACCAGCCGGCGGTCGAGCACGGGCACACCCGACTGCGCCTCGGGCACCTGCGCGGCGACCGCCGAGCCGCGCAGCCTGGCCGGCACACCCCACGAGCGCAGCCGCAGCCCCAGGATGCCGCTCCTGCCGTACGAGGTGGCCAGACGGGGACCGGCCAGGCGCTGGGCGCGGGCGACCCGGGACTCGGAGAAGGAGCCGACGCAGACCCGGTCCCAGGCGTTGGTGCGGGCGATCAGGTTGAGCAGGGGGTGGAGGGCCGGTTCCGCCTTGACGTCGACGTTCCAGCGCACCTCGGGGAAGGTCTCGAGGAGTTCCCCGAAGAGGGGGACCGGTTCGGCGCCCGCCACGCGCGCGTGCCGGACGTCCTGCCATGGCAGGTCCGCTATCCGGCCCGCGCCGTCGGTCAGGCGGTCCAGGGTCGAGTCGTGGAAGGCGACGAGCTTTCCGTCGCGCGTGGCGTGTACATCGGTCTCGATATAGCGGTAGCCCGACTCCACCGCGCGCCGGAACTGGGCCACGGTGTTCTCCAGACCGTCTGCGGCCCCGCCCCGGTGGGCGACGGCGATCGGGCCCGGATGGTCCAGGTACGGATGGCGAATGGAGGTCGTCACCCGGGCAGTATGGCCCGCTCCGACGGCCCGGCGGCAACGACCGTGCTGCCGCCCGATGCCGTGGGGACGGCGAACGCGCGCAGGAACAGTTGGGCGAGCGGTCCGATGGAGACGGCGTACAGGACCGTGCCGATGCCGATGGTGCCGCCGAGCGCGAAGCCGGTGGCGACCACGGCCACCTCGACGGCCGTCCGCATCAGCCGGATCGAGCGGCCGGTGCGCCGGTGCAGCCCCGTCATGAGGCCGTCGCGCGGGCCCGGGCCGAAGCGGGCGGCGATGTAGAGACCGGTGGCCACGCCGTTGAGGACGATCCCCGCGGCGAGGAGCGGAATCCGTACGGCCATGGAGTGCGCCTCGGGCACCAGTGCGAGCGTGGCGTCCATCGCGATGCCGACGACGAAGACGTTGGACACCGTGCCGAGGCCGGGGCGCTGGCGGAGCGGGATCCAGAGGAGGAGCACCGCGGCGCCGACGATGATCGACACCACGCCGATCGTCAGGCCGGTGAGTTCCGCGAGGCCTTGGTGCAGCACGTTCCAGGGTTCCAGGCCGAGGCCCGCCTCCACGAGGAGCGCGGAGCTGGCGCCGTACAGCGCGAGACCGGTGTAGAGCTGGAGCAACCGGCGGCCCAGATGGCGCTTGGCGGACAAAACGTACCCCCCTGTTGGTGCTGGTGGCCTTACGCATGACACTCTGTGGCTTGGAAGAAGAAGCCATCCATGGCCAATTCTGGGAAGGTGGACTGGAATCATGGCACAGTGGACCTCGGCAATCGGTGCCGCACAGCTCGCCCGACTGCTCACCTCCCAGCAGGAACGCCCGGCGGGGCCCGGCACACGCCGCCCGCCCGCCTACCGGGCGCTCGCCGACGGCATCCGGCTGCTGGTGCTGGAGGGCCGGGTGCCGGTCGCGGCCCGGCTGCCCGCCGAGCGCGAGCTGGCCCTGTCCCTCTCCGTCAGCCGTACGACCGTCGCGGCGGCCTACGAGGCCCTGCGCGCCGAGGGGTTCCTGGAGTCCCGGCGGGGAGCGGGCAGCTGGACCGCCGTACCGGCCGGGAAGCCGCTCCCCGCGCGCGGCCTCGAGCCCCTGCCGCCCGAGGCGCTCGGCTCCATCATCGACCTGGGCTGCGCGGCCCTGCCCGCGCCCGAGCCGTGGCTCACCCGGGCTGTGCAGGGCGCCCTGGAGGAACTGCCGCCGTACGCCCACACGCACGGTGACTACCCGGCCGGACTGCCCGCGCTGCGCTCCACGCTCGCCGAGCGCTACACCGCGCGCGGGATTCCGACCATGCCCGAGCAGATCATGGTGACGACAGGAGCGATGGGGGCGATCGACGCCATCTGCCACCTTTTCGCCGGGCGTGGTGAGCGGATCGCCGTGGAGTCGCCGTCGTACGCCAATATCCTGCAGCTGATGCGGGAGGCGGGGGCACGGCTGGTGCCGATCGCGATGGCCGACGGGCTCTCGGGGTGGGACCTGGACCGGTGGCGGCAGGTGTTGCGGGACGCGGCGCCCAGGCTCGCGTACGTCGTCGCCGACTTCCACAATCCGACCGGCGCGCTCGCCGACGAGGACCAGCGGCGGCGGCTGGTCGACGCGGCCCGGGCCGCCGGGACGGTGCTCGTCGTCGACGAGACCATGAGCGAGCTATCTCTGGACGAGGGCGTGGAGATGCCCCGGCCCGTGTGCGGCTTCGACCCGGCGGGGTCCACCGTCATCACGGTCGGGTCGGCCAGCAAGGCGTTCTGGGCGGGGATGCGGATCGGGTGGGTGCGGGCCGCGCCCGAGGTGATCCGCAGCCTGGTCGCGGCGCGGGCGTACGCCGATCTGGGGACGCCGGTGCTGGAGCAGTTGGCCGTGAACTGGCTGATGAGCACCGGTGGTTGGGAGCGGGCCGTGGATGTGCGGCGGGCCCAGGCCCGGGAGAACCGCGACGCGCTGGTGGCCGCCGTGCGCAGAGAGCTGCCGGACTGGGAGTTCTCGGTGCCGGCGGGTGGGCTGACGCTGTGGGTCCGTACGGGTGGGCTGTCCGGGTCGCGGCTCGCGGAGGCGGGGGAGCGGGTGGGGGTGCGGGTGCCGTCGGGGCCTCGGTTCGGGGTGGACGGGGCGTTCGAGGGGTATGTGCGACTGCCGTTCACCGTGGGCGGTGCGGTGGCGGAGGAGGCGGCCGTGCGGTTGGGCGCGGCGGCGGAGTTGGTTCGGACGGGGGCGACCGGGGGGAACGACGCGCCGCGGACGTTCGTGGCGTGACCCCGTTCTCCGGGGGCTTGGCGTTCAGGCGCCCGGCGCCTCGGCTGGGGCACTGGTCGTAGGGCGCCCGGTGCTGTGGCTGGGCGGGGGCGGCTTCGCTCACCGGCGCTTGCGGGGTGCCGCTGCGCCCACCCGTGCCGCCCCTGGCGGCACGATTGCCCGCGGCTAGGACGGGGCGGTCACCTCCGCCGCTGTCTCGTCCGCCGGCGTCGTGCGGATCGGTAGCAGCTTCAGGACCGCCTCGCGGTGGGGGGCCGGTGATTCCTCGTCGTACGGGTCCGGGGTGGCCGGGACCTGGAGGCGGAGGACGGGGGGTGCGCCGAGACGGGCGTACCCGCGGCCCGGTGGGGTGTCCGGGGTGGGGGTCGTGGGCGGCGGGGTGCCCAGGATCGAGGTCAGCTGCTCCTCCGACGCGGGGCCCAGCACCACGCGCGCGCGTGTGTGCTGTTTCACGGCGTCCGTGAGGGTGTCCAGATGGTCGAAGTTCTCGGCCACGACCACTGTGACGTTCGCTGCGCGGCCGTGCCGGAGGGGGACCTCGAGCAGGGACTGGGGGTCCGCGCGGCCGTCGGCCGAGGCCAGGTGGGTCAGCGCGCTCGGGCGGTCGAGGAGCAGCCAGAGGGGGCGCCTGATGTCGTCCGGGGTGGGACGGTTGGCCTGGCGGGCGTGGTTCGTCGCGATCAGGCGGCGTTCCGTCTCCTGGGCCGCCCACTCCAGGCTCGCCAGGGACCCGGTCAGACCGCACTCGACGGCCAGGACGCCGGCGCGGCCCGTCAGACAGGCGTACTCGCCGCTGCCGCCGCCCTCGACGATGACGACATCGCCGTACTGGAGGGCCTGGATCGCCAGCGAGCGCAGCAGTGTCGTGGTGCCGCTGCCCGGTTCGCCGACGACCAGGAGGTGCGGCTCGGTGGAGCGGACGCCCGTGCGCCAGACGACCGGGGGGACGTCGCGCTGTTCGTCGCCGTGGGCGAGCGGCAGGGTGCGCTGGACGTGGGCCGGGTCGGTGAAGCCGAGGACCAGCTCGCCGGGGGCTGTCACGAAGCGCTGGGCCGTGATGTCGGTGGGGAGGGGCGCGAGGACCGTGACCGTCAGTTCGTTGCCCTCCTCGTCCCAGTCGAAGCGGTATTCGCGGCCGCGGCCCGCCTTGGCGTGCAGCAGCTGCTCGATACGGGCCCGCGAGGCCGCCTCGCCGTCCGTGAAGTACGCCGGGTAGCGGATCAGGAGACGGCGCACGCGGCCCGTCTGGTCGAAGTCGAAGGAGGGGAACGCCTTGTCCCAGGCGCCGCCGTGGGCGTACAGGGGTTCCGGGTCGTCGGACGTGGAGAAGTACGGGACCAGCGCCTCGTAGAGGGACTGCAGGCGCTGGCTCTGGGGCTCGGTGGGGCCCGGGGGCTGCGAGCCGGCGCGTTCGCGGCCCGCCCAGGCTGCCGCCGCCATCACCGCGATGACGGCGAGCAGCGGTCCGTACGGCACCAGAGCCACGACCAGGACGACCGAGGCGACCAGGAAGAACAGCGACCCGCGGCGGTCCTTCGGGGTGTCGGCCCACCTGCGCCGCCCGGTCGTCGCCAGGTGGCGCAGTCCACGGCTGATGGTGATCAGCGGATGGAGGACATCGGTGGCATTGTCTGCCGCCGTGCGGGCCAGCTCCCGGCTCCTCGCGAGATGCGCGCCGCCGGTGCTCAGAATGCGGGGGAGAGGGAGCCGGGTCACTGCGGTCTCCTGGGGGTGCGTACGGAAGGGGGGCGGGTCAGAACTTGATCCCGCCCAGGAGGCCCGCGAGGCTTTCGCCGCCCGCCTTGATGCTCGGGGCGATGGCGGTGCTCGCGAGGTAGAAGCCGAACAGCGTGACGACGATGGCGTGCGAGGCCTTGAGGCCGTCCTTCCGGAAGAAGAGGAAGACGATGATGCCGAGCAGGACCACGCCGGAGATGGACAGGATCATTTGGGTTCTCCTGGTTGAAGGGGACAGTCACCATGAGTTCTTCCAGGGTCACAGCATGTATCCATACGATTAAAGGTGCAAATGAGGAAAATTCTCATCATTTCACCTGGATGGTGGACGTGTTGTTGGACCGTCCGAGCTGGGCTGTTGCGGCTGTTGCGCCCGGTGAGGCCTGATGTGATCTTTGCCTCGCTTGTGTCCGCTCATGTGCGTGAGGAGCCAGTACCCTGGCGATTCACTCGTACGGCGGCGCACCTCGCCGACGTACGCTGCTGATGTTTCGTAGTGAACGAGAGGCGGTCCCGCGATGAGCGAAGCCCCCGACCCCGCGGTCGTGGAGCTGGCGACCAAGATCTTCGATCTGGCCCGGCGGGGCGAGACCGAGGAACTCGTGGCGTATGTCGACGCGGGTGTTCCGGCCAACCTCACCAATGACCGAGGCGACTCCCTCGTGATGCTCGCCGCTTATCACGGCCACGCCGAAGCCGTACGGGCGCTGCTCGTGCGCGGCGGTGAGGCCGACCGTGTCAACGACCGGGGCCAGACTCCCCTCGCAGGGGCGGTTTTCAAGGGCGAGGAGGCGGTCATCCGGGCACTTCTGGAGGGCGGCGCCGACCCGCTCCTGGGGACGCCGAACGCGGTGGACACGGCCCGGATGTTCGGCAGGACGGGCCTGCTCGAACTGTTCGCAGCACACTGATCAACATGTCCTGACCAGGCAAAACAAGATAAACGGGGGAGGCGGTACGGGGCCGCCGGATATTTCGGTCGCGGCAGGAAGAACCACCGGGTCATCATGACGTCGTGATTCACGGACATGATGGCTGGGCAGGTGTTGCCGCACCGCGTGGGCCGTGATGCGGTCCGCATGGGCCACCGACGAGAGGCAGAGGAAGATGGTCTACAGCAAGCAAGAGACGGCGGGCGCCCCGACGTGTTGTCACGCGGCCAGGTAATGCGGATTCCCGGTTGCGTCGACGCTTGATGTGAGGCTGTTTCCCATGTTCGAACCGGTCATAGCGCCCAGCGGTACGCTGCTCGGCCTGCTTCAGCGGGGCCGCGGCGACGGTACGCTGCACGCGCTCACCGCACCGCGGGCCGAAGCGCTCGCGGCGCTGAACCACTGTGTGCTGAGCGACCCCCGCCACGACTGGCAGGTGGAGAACCGCTCCCTGTACTACGCCCGTCTCTACCTCGACCTGAGCGGAGAGCTCGACGAGATCGAGCGGCACCTCTTCGACGCCGAGGACCTCCTCGACAGCTGCGAGTCACGCACCGGGCTCGCCCTCGCGGTCCTCGGGCACCTCGCCTCCTACGGCAGGCGCGACGCCCTCGCCCTCCTGCGCAGGTACGCGGCCTCCGGCTCCAACTGGGCCTGGGCCCTGGACGAGCTGGCCCTCAGGGACGACGACGAAGGCCTGCGTGCCCTCGCCGAGCCCGTGCTGGCCCGCTTCACCACCGACGCCGAGGGCGAGGCCGAACTCGCCGCCGCCGTCCGTGACTCCTTCGAGCCCCGGCCCTGGCGATTGTGGGCCGACGACTCCCGCGAATCGATCGCCACGCGCGTGCGTGCCGCCCAGGAAACGGGCTGCTTCGACCGCTGGCAGCGGCAGATGAGCAGCTCCGGACCCCGCCCTGGCTGGAGCGTTCGGGCCGTCTTCGAGTGGGCCCAGCAGGGCATCGAACGCGGCGCGGCCCTCCATGTCCCCGCCGCCCGCTGCCTCATGGCCGTCGCCGGCCCCGAGGACCGGCCGGAGATCCTCCAGGCCGCCCGCACGGGCGACGACGGCGCCCGTTGCACCGCCCTGCGCTACCTCGCCGACGGCAATGATCCCGACGCCCTCGATCTCATCGAGGGCGCGGTGGCCGACGGATCGACTCTGGCCGTGGACGCCGCCGTGGACGCGTTCGAACGGATGCGCAGCATGGCCGCCGTGGACCGGGCCCGCGGCTGGGTCCACCGGCCCGACGCGCTGGGCGCGGCCGCCGGGCGCATGCTCGCCTGCAGGGGCGGCGCCCAGGACAGCGACCTGGTGCTCGGTGCGCTGCGCGAGGCCGTACGGGGCGAAGGACCCGACGCGCCGACCCTGTGGACGCTCGTCGACGGCGCCGGACGCCTCGGCATCGCCTGCGCCGCACCTGTGCTGCGCCATGTCTACCGCGAGACCGCCTCGTCCCACCTACGTGGCAGGGCCGCCCACGCGCTCGCCGCCACCGACCCCTCCTTCGCCGCCGGCTTCGCCGTCGAATGCCTCTGGGACTGCGAGGAGACCACCCGCGAGATCGCCGCCAGACACGCCGAGACCGGAGACGCGCGCGTCGTCGACCAGCTCCGCCGCCTCGCCGCCGACCCGGCCGAGGAGGCCGAGGTCCAGACAGCCGTACGCAGCCGGATCGGCCCCGAAAGGCCCGCCATGTGAACGCGGGGTGACCCGGACATCAGGTGGGCATGGACACGGCCCGGCTGGAAAAGTGCGCAGCGCAACGCTCATGGGACGTTCCCCGCCCGGAAAGATCCACGTTGACGCGGCCACGTCCAGTGCGACGACAACACCGTTATGCGCGTCGTCATCGTGACCGAGTCCTTTCCCCCCGATGTGAACGGCGTGGCCCACTGCGCCCTGCAGACCGCGCGGCACCTCGCCGCGCGCGGCCACTTCCCGCTCGTCGTGGCCCCGGCCAACGCCCCCGGCACCGGAACGGGCGCCGACCTCCAGGCGCCCTGTCCCGTCGTCCGCGTCCCGTCCCTTCCGCTCCCGGGCTACCCACAGGTCCGGGTCGCCCTGCCCAGCCGCAGAGTCGCCGCGGCGATCGTCGAACACCGGGCCGACATCGTCCATCTGGCCAGCCCCTTCGTCCTCGGCGTGCGCGGCATGGCCGCCGCCGCCCGCCTCGGCATACCGGCCGTCGCCATCTACCAGACCGACCTCGCCGGATACGCCCGCACCTACATGCACGCCGGTGAGGCGGCCGCCTGGCGCCGGATCCGCTCCGTCCACGCCGCCGCCGACCTCACCCTCGCCCCGTCCAGCGCCGCCCTGCACGACCTGGAGGCACACGGTGTGCCCCGGGTACGGCTGTGGGCGCGCGGTGTGGACACCGTCCGCTTCCGCCCCGACCTGCGCGACGAGGCGCTACGACGGGAGCTGGCCCCGAACGGCGAACTGATCGTCGGCTACGTCGGCCGGCTCGCCCCCGAGAAGCAGGTGGAGCTGCTGGCCGGGGTGTGCGGCCTGGACGGCGTACGCGTCGTCGTCGTGGGCGACGGCCCGAGCGAGCCGGGGCTGCGCGAAGCACTGCCCGGCGCCGTCTTCCTGGGCCGCCGCACCGGCGACGACCTCGCCCGGATCTTCGCCTCGCTGGACGTCTTCGCCCACACCGGCCCGTTCGAGACCTTCTGCCAGACCGTGCAGGAGGCCATGGCGAGCGGGGTGCCGGTCGTGGCGCCCGCCGCCGGGGGCCCGCTGGACCTCGTGGCCCATGGCCGTACGGGGCTCCTGGTGCCGCCGCGCGACGCGGCTGCCGTAGGGGACGCCGTACGGGCGCTGGCCGCAGACCCCGCGCTGCGGGCCGCGTACGGGGCCGCCGGGCGGGCCACGGTCGAGGGGCGCACCTGGGCGGCCGTCGGCGATCAACTCATCGGGCACTACGCCGGTGTGCTGGCGGCGCGGACGGTGGCGGCGGCATGAACGAGACCACCGGAAGCCTGCGGATCGTGCGGCTCGCCAACTTCGTGGCGCCCACCTCCGGTGGGCTGCGCACCGCGCTCCGCGAGCTGGGCAAGGGCTACGAGGCGGCCGGGCACGAGAGCGTCCTCGTCGTGCCCGGTGAGCGGCACACCGACAGGGAGACCGAGCAGGGGCGGGTCATCACGCTCCCCGGGCCGCTGCTGCCCGGCACCGGCGGCTACCGGGTCCTCACCGACAAGCGCCGGGTGGCCGCCCTCCTGGCGTCGCTCCGGCCCGACCGGCTGGAGGTCTCCGACCGGACCACCCTGCGCTGGACCGGGGCCTGGGCCCGGCGGGCCAGGGTGCCGGCGGTGATGGTCTCGCACGAGACCGCGGACGGGGTGCTGCGGACCTGGGGCCTGTCGGAGGGCATGGCCCGGCGGGCCTCCGACGCCCTCAACGTCCGGACGGCCCACACCTACTCACGGGTGGTGTGCACGACCGAGTTCGCGGAGCGCGAGTTCGTACGGATCGGCGCCCGGAACGTCGTACGGGCACCGCTGGGCGTCGACCTCGTGGCCCGGCACCCCGCACTGCGCGACCCGGGGCTGCGGGAGCGGCACGCGCGCGTGGACGACGTTCTGCTGGTGATGTGCTCCCGGCTATCGGTCGAGAAGCGGCCCGGTACGGCGCTGGACGCCCTGGAGGCGCTGCTGCGGCGCGGACGGCGGGCGGTGCTGGTGGTCGCCGGGGACGGGCCGCTGCGGGCCCGCCTCGTACAGCGGGCGCGGGGGCTTCCGGTGACCTTCCTGGGGCATGTGGCCGACCGCGGGATGCTGGGCGCGCTGCAGGCCTCCGCCGATGTGTGCCTGGCGCCCGGGCCCGCCGAGACGTTTGGGCTCGCCGCGCTGGAGGCGATGGCCTGCGGGACGCCCGTGGTGGCCAGCTCCTCGTCCGCGCTGCCGGAGGTCGTCGGGTCGGCCGGAGCCACCGCGGCCGACGACGGGGACTCCTTCGCGGACGCGGTCGAACTGCTGCTGGCCCGCCCCGAGGGCGAGCGCCGGGAGGCCGCACGCGCGCGTGCCGAGCGTTTCGGCTGGCAGGCCGCGGTGGACGCGTTCCTCGCCGCGCACGACACGAGTGTCGGGCGGTCGGTGCCCTCGGTGCCCTCGGCGCACTCCGGGCCCTCCGCGCCTTCGGTTCGGGAGGGTGTCGGATGAGACCCCTGCGTTTCGTGGCCCTCGGTGACTCCCTCACCGAGGGCGTGGGCGACCCCGTGGGCGAGAACTGGCGTGGCTGGGCCGCCCTGCTCGCCGACGGGCTCGGCCCGGATGTGGAGTTCACCAACCTCGCCGTCAGCGGCTCCCAGACGCGTGACGTCCTCGAACGACAGCTCCCGGCCGCGCTCGCGCTCCGCCCGGACCTCGTGTCCGTCGTCATCGGCGTCAACGACACCCTGCGCCGCACCTTCGACATCCACGCCGTCGCCGCCCGCCTCGACGAGGTCTACGCGGCCCTGCGCGCCCGGGACGTGGCCCTGCTCACCGCGTGCCTGCCCGACCCGGGCGCGATGCTCGGGCTGCCCGGCGCGCTCGCCGGCCCCCTCGCCCGGCGCCAACGGGCCGTCAACACCGTCGTCCACGCCCTGTCCGAACGGTACGAGGCGGTTCATCTGCACGCGTCCGAGGGGGCTTGGCTGACGGACCGCGCGATGTGGAGCGCCGATCGGCTGCACCCCGGCGAACGCGGGCACCGGCAGCTCGCCGTCCGCTTCCACACCCTGCTCGCGGAGGCGGGGCTCGCGACGGGGGCCGGTCCTTGCCCCGAGCCCGAGTTCCCCGCACCCACCCGCTCTGCCGGCCTGTGGTGGCTGGCCACCGCAGGTACCGGCTGGGTCGCCCGCCGCTGCACCGACCTCCTTCCGCAGCTCCTGACCCTCGCCGCCGCCGAGGTGCGCCACAAGGCGCGCGGCTCCAGTGCCCGGCTGGACCTGTCGGCCTCCCACGCGGTGGCGGCGGCGCTGGCCGCGCTGTCCGGACCGGAGCAGCGGCCGGAGGTGGCGTGAACCGGGGGAGCAGAGAGTGGCCGACGCGGATGGGGCCGGTTGCCTACGGCGGTTCAGCGGCGCCGTACCGCCACGAACCGCACCGGAGTCCCAGGCGCGGCCTGGGCCGCGCCCGCCAGGTCCGCCGGGTGGACGACGGCGATCACCGGATAGCCCCCGGTGGTCGGATGGTCGGCCAGGAAGACGACCGGCCGGCCGTCCGGCGGCACCTGGACGGCACCCAGCACCATGCCCTCGCTGGGGAGCTCGCCGGGCCGGGCGCGCTCCAGAGCGGGGCCGTCCGTGCGCAGGCCGATGCGGTTGCTCGCGGAGGAGACCGCGTACGGGTGCGTGACGAGCGTGCGGCGGGCCGCCGCCGTGAACCAGTCGTCACGGGGGCCGAATGTCATGCGCAGAACCAGCTCAGAGGGTGGCGCCGGGTGCGGAACGACGTCCACGCGCGCGTGTGCCCGCGCAGGCCGTCCCAGGGGCAGCACGGTGCCGTTCGTCAGCGGGGGCGGACCGAGCCCCGACAGCAGGTCGGTGGAGCGGCTGCCCAGCACCGGCTCGACGGCCACCCCGCCCGAGACGGCCAGATAGCCGCGTACTCCCGCGCGGGCGGCCCCGATGTCCAGCAGAGCCCCTTCGGGGACGCGTACGGGTGCTCCCCAGGGGGCCGGGCGGCCGTCCACGGTGACCGGGCAGGGGGCGCCGCCGACGGCCACGACGACCGTCGAACGGGGCCGTACGGAGCAGCCGTTGAGGGTGGTCTCCAGGACGGCCGCGTCCGGCGGGTTGCCCACCAGGCGGTTGACCAGCGCGGCGGTCGGTGCGTCCAGCGCGCCCGAGCGCGGCACGCCGAGATGGGCGTATCCGGGGCGGCCGAGATCCTGCACGGTGGTCAGGGCGCCGGCGCGGACGACGACGAGGGCACGGTCGGTCATGCCGCGCCCACCGGGGTGAAGCGGACTCTGGTGCCCGGCGCCAGCAGAGCCGCGGGCACGCGCGCGTGGTCCCACAGCACCGTGTCCGTCGTACCGATCAGCTGCCAGCCGCCCGGCGACGAACGCGGGTACACACCCGTGTACGGCCCCGCCAGGGCGACCGAACCCGCCGGGACGGCCGTGCGTGGCGTCGAGCGGCGCGGCACCTCGCGCGGCAGGCCGGTGAGGTAACCGAAGCCCGGCGCGAAGCCGCAGAAGGCCACCCGGAACTCGGCCGCCGCGTGGATGGCGGCCACCTCCGCCGCGTCGACACCCCAGTGCGCGGCGACGTCCGCCAGATCCGGGCCGTCGTACCGTACGGGGATCTCGACGACCGCTTTCGCGCGCGCGGGAACCGGCGGAACCTCCCAGGAGGCGAGCCGGGCGGCGAGGCGGGACGGGGCGTCGAGGCCGTCCAGGAGGACCGTACGGGCCGCGGGGACGATCTCGGCCACGACGAGGTCACCCGCCGCGCGGCGGCGCAGCAGCTCGGCGTGCAGGGCCTCGGCCTCCTCGCCCGATCCGACCTCGATCAGCAGCGCGCGGTCCCCGACCGGCAGCGCCCTCATACGAAGGCCTCCACGCGCACCCCCGAGGACTCCAGCCCGCCGCGCACCCGCCTGGCCAGTTCCACGGCGCCCGGTGTGTCGCCGTGCAGGCACAGGGAGCGGGCGCGGACGGGAATGCGCTCCCCGGAGTGGGAGGCGACCGTGCCGGAGCGGGCGAGGTCCACCGACCGCTCGACCACGGCGTCCGCGTCGGTGATCACGGCACCGTCCTGACCGCGCGGCACCAGCGTGCCCTGCTCGGTGTACGCACGGTCCGCGAACGCCTCCGTGACGGCCGGCAGCCCGGCCCGTTCGGCCACCTTCAGCAAGCGCGAGCCGGGCAGGCCGAGCACGGGCAGCGTGGCGTCGGCGAGGACGACGCCGTCCACCACGGCCGCCGCCTGCTCCTCGTCGTGCACGACACGGTTGTAGAGCGCGCCGTGCGGCTTCACGTACGACACGCGCGTGCCGGCCGCACGCGCGAAGACCTCCAGGGCACCGATCTGGTACGCCACCTCGGCCGCCAGTTCGGCGGGCGGCACGTCCATCGCGCGCCGCCCGAACCCCGCCAGATCCCGGTACGAGACCTGGGCACCGATCCGCACGCCGCGCTCGGCCGCCAGCTCGCACACCCGCCGCATGGTGACCGCGTCCCCGGCGTGGAAGCCGCAGGCCACGTTGGCGCTGGTGACGACGGACAGCAGCCGCTCGTCGTCGGTCAGCCGCCAGCGGCCGAAACCCTCGCCGAGGTCGGCGTTGAGATCGATGGAGATCATGGCTCCCATTCTCCTGGTCGGTTCCTGCTGGTCTCGCCGCTCAGAGCACGCGGTACTGGTCGTCGCGGACGTCGGTGAGGAACATCTGGCCCGGTGCGTGGGTGATCGCGAACGGCGGGCGCGAGGCCATCACCGCGGCCTGGGGCGTGACCCCGCAGGCCCAGAACACCGGGATGTCGTCCGGCTCGGCGGCCACGGGGTCGCCGAAGTCCGGGCGGGACAGGTCCGCGATGCCGAGGCCCGTCCCCTCGCCGCAGTGCACCGGGCCGCCGTGCACCGCCGGGAGCAGACTGCTCTCCCGGATCGCGGCCTCCAGATGCTCGGGTGGCACCGGCCGCATCGACACCACCATCGGCCCGCGCACCCGCCCGGCGGGGCGGCACTGCCGGTTGGTGACGTACATGGAGACGTTGCGGCCCTGCTCGATGTGACGCATCGGGACGCCCGCCCGGGTGAGCGCAGACTCGAAGGTGAAGCTGCACCCGATGAGGAACGACACCAGGTCCTCGCGCCAGACGTCGACCACGTCCGTGGGCTCGGCCACCAGCTCACCGTGCTCCCACACCCGGTAGCGCGGCAGATCGGTGCGCAGGTCCGCGCCCCCCGCGAGCGGGGTCGTCCAGGAGCCGGCGTCCGTGACGTCCAGCACCGGGCAGGGCTTCGGATTGCGCTGGCAGAACAGCAGCATGTCGTACGCCCAGTCGGCCGGGACCGCGATCAGGTTCGCCTGGGTGTGCCCGGCGGCGACCCCGGCGGTGGGGCCCGAGACGCCCGAACGGAACTCGGCGCGGGCCTTTTCGGGGGTCCACGCGTGCGCGTGCGGCTCGACGAGGGTCAGTGCGCGGTCCTCAGCGGTGCTCCGGTTCACACCAGTTCCTTTCCACGGGTCTCGGGGAGTCCGAGCAGCGCCACCGCCGCCAGGGCGTAGCCGATCGCGCCGAAGACCAGCGCGCCGCCCACGCCCCAGCTGTCGGCCAGGAAACCGACCGTGGTGGGGAAGGCGGCGCCCACGGCACGCCCGGTGTTGTACGTGAAGCCCTGCCCGGTGCCGCGCACGGCCGAGGGGTACAACTCGCTCAGATAGGAACCGAAGCCGCTGAAGATCGCCGACATACAGAAACCGAGCGGGAAGCCGAGCACGAGGAGGAGGGTGTCGGCGCCGCTCGGGATGTTCGCGTACGCCAGGATGCACACCGCCGAAAGGACCGCGAAGAGCCAGATGTTCCGCCTGCGGCCCAGCCGGTCGGTGAGATAGCCGCCGGTGAGGTAGCCGCCGAAGGCGCCGGAGATCAGGAACGTGAGGTAGCCGCCGGTGCCGACGACCGACAGTCCGCGTTCGGTCTTGAGGTAGGTGGGCACCCAGGTGGCCAGTGTGTAGTAGCCGCCCTGGACGCCGGTCGAGAGCAGCACCGCGAACAGTGTCGTGCGCAGCAGACCGGGAGCGGTGGGCGTGCCCCGCCGGAAGATCGCGGCGAACGAGCCCTTCTCGGCACTCTTCTCCCGCGCGGCCGCGGCCTCGGGTGCGTCCTCGACCGAGCGGCGCACCCAGATGACGAGCAGCGCGGGCAGCGCGCCGGTCCAGAACATCACGCGCCAGGCGAGGTCGTCGTCCAGCAGGGAGAAGACCGTGGTGTAGACGATCACGGCCAGTCCCCAGCCGACGGCCCAGGAGCTCTGGATCGCGCCGAGCGTACGCCCCCGGTGCTTGGCGCTCGCGTACTCGGCGACCAGGATCGCGCCGACCGCCCACTCACCGCCGAAGCCCAGCCCCTGGAGGGCCCGGAAGACCAGCAGGGTCTCGTAGTTGGGCGCGAAGCCGCAGGCCACGGTGAAGACCGCGTATGTGATCACGGTGATCATCAGCGCCTTCACGCGCCCGATCCGGTCCGCGAGCACGCCCGCGACAGCGCCGCCGATCGCGGAGACGACCAGGGTGACCGTGGTGAACAGGCCGGTCTGGCCGTTGTCCAGGCCGAAGTAGGCCGTGAGCGCGACCATGCTCAGCGGCAGCGTGAAGTAGTCGTAGGAGTCGAGGGCGTAGCCGCCGAACGCGCCGGCGAAGGCGCGGCGGCCCCGCGGGCCGAGCGCGCGCAGCCAGCCGAACGCGCCGCCGTCTGCGGTCGGTTCGTCGGGGCCGGGGAGAGGGGTGGTCGTCGGCACCTGGGACGAAGGGGTCGTGCTCATGGGCACCTCGCAATGAGGGACGGAGGGTGCGTGAGGGACTGATCCGTGCTGAGCCGTGCGGAAGTACGGGCGCCGGAGAAGGGGTCGAACGCGCGGCGCCTGCCCAGCAAGGTAGAGGATCGTTGAACGATCCCTCAATACCCGTGTTGTTTCGTTCTTGTCTCTGCGGTTGAATTCCGGGCATGGCCGCCGAACTGACGGGACTTGCAGACGACCGGGCCCTCCTGGGGCGCACCAGCACCGCCGAACGGGTTTCGGACATCCTCCGGAGCCGGATCGCCGAGGGCTTCTTCCCACCGGGGACACGGCTGTCCGAGGACAGCATCGGCGGCGCCCTCGGTGTCTCCCGCAACACCCTCCGCGAGGCGTTCCGCCTGCTCACCCACGAACGGCTGCTCGTGCACGAGCTGAACCGCGGGGTCTTCGTCCGGGTGCTGACCGTCGAGGACGTCGAGGACATCTACCGCACCCGCCGGCTCGTCGAGTGCGCCGTCGTACGCGGGCTCGGCGCGCCGCCCTACGACGTCGACGGGCTCGCCGACGCCGTCGCCGAAGGGCAGCGGGCGGCGCGGCAGGGTGACTGGAAAGGGGTGTCCACCGCCAACATCCACTTCCACCGCGAACTGGTCGCCCTCGCCGGCAGCGCCCGCACCGACGAACTGATGCGCAGCGTCTTCGCCGAGCTGCGGCTCGCGTTCCACGTCGTGGACAATCCGCGCAAGCTGTACGAGCCGTATCTGGCGCGAAACGTACTGATCCTCGAGACCCTTCGGGCGGGTGAGCACGAGGAGGCCGAGCGGATGCTGGCGGCGTACCTCGACGACTCGCTGCGGGGGTTGGTCGAGGTGTACGGGCGAAGGGTGGCCGAGGCGCTGTGACGTGACCGGTCGCTCCTGCTGAGAGTGGGCGTTCATGGTGCGAGCAGGCCGTTCACGGTGCTCGCGCGTGGTTCACGGTGCGAGCGGTCGTTCCCGGCCTCGGCCGGGTGGCCCGCCGGGCCTTTGCCGGTGGAACGATTTGGGTCGTTGTCAGACCCAGGACCTAGTCTGTGCACCGTGACTTCACCCGCATCGACGGACAGTGTTCCGCCCCAGCTCAGCGCGGGGCCGCGCCCCGCTCCGGGCCCGGCCGCCGACGAGGGACTGGCGCGGCGGCTGCGCGCGCTCGCCTGCACCGCGCCGCTGCACGACCTGGACGCGCGCAAGGCGAACCTCGCGGGTGAGTACACGGTCTACGGCATGGCCGAGGTCGCTCTCGCCGCCATCGACCTGGTCACACTGAACATGGACTTCGACACGGGCGCGGACCACGACCAGATCGTCGCCCGGCTCATCCCGCGCATCGCCGCCCAGGCCCCGCAGCGGCCCGTCGCCGAGCACGAGCGGGTGGCCCGCTGGGTCCTGGAGAACCTGATCAACGTCGGCAGCGTCGACCGTGGCTTCCGGGCCGTGTACGGCACGTTCGCACCCGACGGCACGTATGTGCGCCGTGACTACGACTTCAAGCTGCTCGAAGAGGTCCCCGGGTACGGCGGCGGGGTCTACCTCCGTACGACCGACGAGGCCGTCAACGTCCTCGTGGGCGCCCTCGACACCGATGTCACCAGCGCCCAGATCGCCGCCGAGGTCAAGCTGGAGGTGCTGATCAACCGAGGCCGCCTCGCCGACGCCCAGCTCGCCGCCGAGCAGGCGCGATACCGCACGGTGCAGTACTCGGAGACGCTCAGGAAGGCCCTGGACGCCACGCGGCGCAATGTCCGCGCGGTCGACTGGCTCCAGGCCGTGCCCGACATGATCGCCGAGGCCCTCGACCACGTAGCCGACCGGTACCGCCACGAGAACGCGATCCTCACCAACATCCGCAAGGCCCGCGACGAGTCCGAGGACCCCGAGCAGAAGCGGCGCGCCGCGGAGCTGGTCGACATCGTCAAGGACTGCATCCGGCGACACACCCAGCTCCAGTCCCGACTGCTCGAGGCCGGACCGCTGTTCCGCGCCGAGCAGGACCGGCAGGCCTTCGCCACCCCCATGACGACCTCGGGGATCGACCTCTACGGACACCTGGTCGCGCCGCTGCTGCCGCTGCCCATGGAGCAGGCGAGGCGGGTGACCGACGCGTTCTTCGCCCGGGGGACCGGGCTGCGTACGCCGGTGTCCGTGCGGGTGGGGGACCTTGTCGACCTGCTGTTCACGCCGCCGGTGGAGCGGGAGCACCTGGGGGCGGAGATGCCGGAGCCGGACCTGATCGCCACGCCGGACGACAGCCGGTTCAGCGAGGAGCAGTTGGCCGCCGCGAAGGAACTGCTCGATCTGCCCGCGGACGCGCCGCGGCGGTTGTCGGGGTTGTTGGCGGAGGCGCGCCGCTCGGATCCCGAATTGCCTTATCTGGTCGCCCTGTTGGCTGTTCATGCGGCCAGTCCGCCGGTCGGTACGGCTTATCGGCAGGGGGAGGAGAAGCTGTTGTTCTCCGTGGACGACGGGACGGTGTTGGACGATCCGGAGTTCGGTGGCGCCGATTTGATCGTGGGGACGGCTCTGCTGGACGCGGTGGGAATGGCTGCGGACAGGGAAGCGGCATGAGAGCGCCGGTCGACCTTAGGCCGTCGTTCGTGTGCGGACCGTCTGTGGCTGATCGCGCACACGCGGCGGAGCCGCACATGCCATGGCCCCGCGCCCCTGAAGGGGCGGCTGCACTTGACCCCTGTCACGAGATCAAGGAGTTTTCGCCGTGAGCGAGCACGTCGAGTGGAGTGAGCCGGAGGCCGTCGCCGCGCCGGCGGCTGCCGCCCCCCTCACGCCCGCCGACGCCGCCGATGCCGCTCGGCTCGTCGCGTTCGGGCTTCAGCCCAAGTTGCAGCCCGCCCGTGATCAGGAGTACGGCGAGTTGCTGCGACGGTACCGGGAGGACTCGGCGTTCGCCCGGCTCGCCGATGCCGTGGCCGCCGGTCTCGGGCTGGTCGTGATGGAGGTGTCCCCGCGCGCCGGCATGGCGGTGACGGCCGCCGAGGACTCGGTGTTCGCCGTACGCATGGGGGACTACGCGCGGCGGACCTCGGCCGATTCGGTCGACCGGTTCCTGCACGGGCTCGCCCATCTCGCGGTCGCCGCCATGGCGTTCCCCCGGCCCGAGGACCTCGCGGACGACGGGTACATCGGGCGGGTCTCGGTCAACGGCGTCGACGCCTTCGTACGGCAGGCCTGCCGACGGCTGGAGGAGCGGGCCGAGGAACAGGGAGAGAACACCGACCCGGCGAGCGACGCGCCCGGACTGGAGGCTGCCTGGCGGATCTGGGCGAGACGCAGTTCGACCGGGGCCACCAAGGACGCGCGCCGGCTGGCCGGGTCCACCACCGGCATCGTCGGCAAGGCGGTGGCCTTCCTCACCGACTCGGGTTTCCTGCAGCGCACGGGTGACGACAACGGCGGTACGTATCGCACGACCGCCCGCTATCAGCTCCAGGTGCGTGACATGGCGGGCAGTGCCGCGATGGCCGAGCTGCTGGAGCTGGGGATCGTCCCGGTGACCGACGGCACCGCCACACTGCTGCCCGCAGAGGACACCGACGATCTGGAGCTGGTGTCCGACGCCGGGCTGCCGTTCCACTCCTGATCGCCCCTCCCGGATCCCCGAACCCGACCACCCCGACCACCGACCGCACCACCGTCACGACCGCGAAAGTCCGCCGCCATGTACGAGCTGTCCCGGGTCCGCCTCTACTCCATCGGGCCGGCCGGTGCGCGCTACGCCGACACCGTGCTGGACCTGCGGGGTGTGGGCGACATCGTGCCCGACCCCGCGCCCCAGCAGGCGGAGTTCTTCGAGGAGGAGCCCACCGGGCCGCCGCGCCGGCCGGCGCCCGCCGGTGTGCTCTTCCTGGAGAACGGCGGCGGCAAGTCGGTCCTGCTCAAGCTGATCTTCTCGGTGATGCTCCCCGGCCACCGGAACACGCTGGGCGGTGCCAGCTCCGGTGTGCTGCGGAAGTTCCTGCTCGCCGACGACTGCGGGCATGTGGCGCTTGAGTGGCAGCACACGCTCACCGGCGAGTGCGTGGTCGTGGGCAAGGCGAGCGAGTGGCGGGGGAGGCAGGTCTCCAACGACCCCAGGAAGTTCGCCGAGGCCTGGTACTCGTTCCGGCCCGGGCCGGGCCTGAGTCTCGACAACCTCCCCGTCGCCGAGTCCACCGCCGTACGGCCGCCCGTCGAGGGCGCCTCCGGCGCGCAGGGGCGGCGGCGGACCATGAAGGGCTTCCGGGACGCCATCACCGAGGCAGGCAAGGCGTATCCGCACCTCGACGTGCACTGGGAGGAGGGCCACGACCGCTGGAACGAACATCTGACGGATCTCGGCCTCGACCCGGAACTCTTCCGCTACCAGCGGGAGATGAACGCCGACGAGGGTGAGGCGGCCGGTCTCTTCGCGGTGAAGAAGGACTCCGACTTCACCGACCTGTTGCTGCGCGCCGTGACCGATACACGCGACACCGACGGGCTCGCCGACCTGGTCGGCGGCTTCGGCAACAAGCTGGGGCGACGGGCCGAGCTGATCGCCGAACGGGACTTCACCGCCGGGTCCGTGGATCTGCTCGGGCGGATCGTCGAGGCCGCCGAGGGGCGCTCTCGCGCACGGGACGTGCACGCGAGCGCCGAGCGGCGGACCCGCACGCTGGCGCGGCGGCTGTCGGCGCGGGCCGCGCGGGAGCGGCTGCGGGGCACCGACCTCGCCCAACGGGTCACCGCCGCCGCGTACGCGGTCACGCACACCGAGTCCGCCCGCGACCGCGGCTCGCTGATCGCGGCCGAACTCGCCTACCGGCACGCCTCGTTGGCGCTGGCCGCCGCCGAGAAGTCGGCCGCCGCGCAGAAGCGGGAGCTGGCCGACGCGCGCACGCTGCACTCCGCCTGGCAGGCCGCCGAGGCCGTGCTCAGGCACCGGGCCGCCGCCGACCGGGTCGCCCGCGTGGCCGCCGCGATCCAGGAGGCCGAGCGGGACGCGGCCCCGGCGCTCGCCGCCCGCGCCAAGGCCGCCGTCGACCTCGTACGGGCGCTGCAGAGCGCGGCCCAGAGCGCCGAGGACCTGGCGAACGAAGGGGAAGAGCGCTCCGCCGAGCTGCAGGCGGTCGGTGAGGCCGCACACCGGGACGCGACGGCCGCCGCCACGCAGGCGCAGCGGGCCCGTAGTGAGGTCGGGCATCTGCGGCAGCGACTCAGCGAGGTCGAGCAGGAGACCGCGGAAGCCGTGCGCGCGGGCTGGCTCGACGACAGCGCGCCCGACGCCGACCCGGCGCGGGCCGCCCTCGCCGCCAGCGACGCCGAGAAGACCGCTGTCGCCGCGTGGGACACCGCGCGCGAGGCCTCCCGCCGGGCCTCCGAACACGCCCGGGAGGCGGCCTCCGCCGAGTCCCGCGCGGAACTGACGGCCGCCCGCGCGGCGGACGCGGCCATCGCCGCCGAGCGAGCGTACGACGGGGAGCGGCGCACGGCCGAGGCCCTGGCCGGGGAGGAGCGGCTCGTCGAGCTGCTGGGCCTCGGCGCCAAGGGCGGAGCACACAAGGTGGTTCCGCAGCCTCGGCGTGACGGCGGCGCCACGGCGGAGAGCGGTGCACAGGGCGACGAAGGAGGCCCGCTCACTCCCGAGGAGCTGGACCGTTTCGCCGACGAGTTGCGCGAGCTGCTCGACGAGAACGTGGCCTCCGCCGAGCGGCATCTCTTCGAGCTGCGCACCGCCGCGGCCGACGACTCCCGCATCCTCGGCGCCCTCGGCGACGGCGGGCTGCTGCCGCCCGGCCCCGATGTGCTGGCCACCGTCGAGTACCTCGGCGAGCACGGCATCCCGGCCCTGCCCGGCTGGCGGTATCTCGCCCAGGCCGTGGATCCCGCCGACCACGCGCGTGTACTGGCCGCCCGCCCCGAGCTGGTCGACGGCGTGATCATCACCGACCCGGACTCGTACCTCCGGGCCCGCGAGGCGCTCGGCGACGCTGCCCTGCTCCCGCGGTCCGCCGTGGCTGTCGGCACGGCCGCCGCGCTGCTCGCCCCGCCTCCGGCGGCCGACGCGAGCAACAGTGACGTCTTCCTCGTACCGCCGAACCCGGCCATGCACGACGAACACGCCGCCGACGAGGAGCGGCAGGCGCTGCGCGCGCGGGCCACCGAGCGGGACGAGGAGATCCGGGCGCTCGCCGCCCGGCTCGGCAAGGACCGGGAGCTGGCGGCCCGGCTCGCCGCGTGGCGCACGGGCTGTCCGGCGGGGCGGCTCATCGAGCTGGCGACCGCAGCCCAGGAGGCGCGCGCCTTCGCCGAGGAGGCCGAGGCGGAGCTGGCGGAGGCACGGACCGTGCGCACCGAAACCGAGGAGACGTCGGCCGAGGCGGCCCAGGTGCGCGACGAGCGGCAGGAGGCCGCGCAGAAGGCCCGCCGCGCCGCCGACGCGCTCGCCGGACTCGCCTTCCGGCTGCGCGAGCGGGCCGGCTGGCAGGTCAAGGTCCGTGAACTCGCCGACGAGGCCACGGAGTCCGAGGCCCGCGCCCAGGCCTGTCTGGAGCGCGCCCGCGCCGCCGACGAGGACCGGCGGGCCGCCCAGCGCGGCGCCGACGACGCCCGCCGCACGGCGCGTGCGCTGCGCGCCGAGCGCGCGGAGATCGCGGGTGCCCCCGACGACGTACCGGAGGACGCCGCCGACACGCCCAGGCACCCCCTCGCCGCACTCCGCGAGGCCTACCGGGCCGCTTCCCAGGTGTACGAGAAGGTCGGCGTCGACGCCGACCTGCGCGCCGAGCAGGCCCGGGCCGAGAGCGACGAGAGCGCCGCCATCGCCGAGCTGGACCGGCTGACCAACAAGGTCCGCAACCGCGCCGAGCAGCTGCTGCAGTCACCCGACGGCTCCGACGGGCCGTCCCGGCAGGCCGCGGCCGCCCGTGCCGAGGAGCTGGTCCAGCTCCTCGAAACCCGGGTGTCCACCGCGAGCGAGCAGCTCGGGCGGCTGCGCGGCGAGGCCGAGCGGCACGCCCCCGAGGACGGCGAGGCACACACCGAGCTGCCCGAGGAACTGCTCCCGCGCGACGCCGAGCACGCCCAGGCACTGCTGCGCACCGCCACCGCCGAACTGGCCTCCCGCACCGAGGCGTTGACCCAGGCCCGCGAGGCCCACGCCGAACTGCTGGACGCCCACCGCGCCGCCGAGGACGCGGCCGGCGGCTTCGACGAGACCGCCGCCCTGCTCCGGGACCTCCTCCGCGACCACACCGCGGACGACGAGCAGGAAGAGCCCGAGCCCTACCCCGGCGGCCTCGAAGAGGCCCGCAAGGCCGCAGCCGAGGCCCGCCGCTCCCTGCGCGGCTGCGCCGCCGACCTGTCCGCCGCCGACGGCGCCGTACGCGAGGCCAGTGACGTCCTCGTACGGCACGCCAACTCCACGCGCTACGAGCAGGTGCGCACGCCCGCCCGGCAGCAGATCCGGGAGCTGCCCGCGTCCTCGCTGCCCGAGCACGCGCAGAAGTGGGCGGAGGCCTTCGCGCCCAGGCTCCGGGTCCTGACCGACGAGCTGGCTCAGCTGGAGCGCAACCGCGACTCGATCGTGGACCGGCTGCGGGGCCTCGTGGAGTCGTCCCTCGCCACCCTGCGGTCCGCCCAGCGGCTGTCCCGGCTGCCCGAAGGGCTCGGCGAGTGGTCCGGGCAGGAGTTCCTGCGCATCCGCTTCGAGGAGCCCGACCAGGCCACACTCGGCGAACGGCTCGGCGAGGTGGTCGACGAGGCGACCCGCGCGGCCGTGAAGAAGAACTCCGACATGCGCCGCGACGGCATGTCCCTGCTGCTGAGGGGCGTGAGCGCGGCGCTCGAGCCGAAGGGCGTGGCCGTCGAGATCCTCAAGCCCGACGCCGTACTGCGCGCCGAGCGCGTGCCCGTCGGCCAGATGGGCGACGTCTTCTCGGGCGGCCAGCTGCTCACCGCCGCCATCGCCCTCTACTGCACGATGGCCGCGCTGCGCAGCAACGACCGGGGCCGGGACAAGCACAGGCACGCCGGCACACTGTTCCTCGACAACCCCATCGGCCGCGCCAACGCGACCTACCTGCTGGAGCTCCAGCGGGCCGTGTCGGACGCGCTGGGCGTCCAGCTCCTCTACACCACCGGCCTGTTCGACACGACGGCGCTGGCGGAGTTCCCGCTGGTCATCCGCCTGCGCAACGACGCCGACCTCAGAGCGGGCCTGAAGTACATCAGCGTGGAGGAACACCTCCGCCCGGGACTGCCGCAGCAGCCCCAGGCGGGGGAGGCGGTGCACAGCGAGATCACGGCGACACGGATGTTCAAACGGCCCGCTTCGGCGAGCAGTTGATCAGCTGCCGTCCTTCAACAGGTCCGCGCACTTCTCGCCGATCATCATCGTCGTGATGCACGGATTGACGGTGACGAGGTCCGGCATGACCGACCCGTCCGCGACCCTCAGACCCTCGACCCCCTTGACCCGCAGCCGTGCGTCGAGCGGGGCCGAGGGGTCGTCGTCCGCGCCCATCTTCACGGTGCAGGCCGGGTGGTAGACGGTGTTGTGCGTCTTGCGGATGTAGTCGAGCAGTTCGTCGTCCGACCGGACGTCCGGCCCGGGGGCCAGCTCGGCGCCCGCCCAGCCGCTCAGCGCGGGCTGCGCGGCAATACGACGGGCCAGCTTCAAGCCGTACGTCATCACCCGCACATCGTGCTCGTGCGTGAAGTAGCGCGGGTCGACCCTAGGCTTGTCCCGGTAGTCGCGGGTACGCAACCGCACCGTCCCCCGCGACTTCGCCCGCGTCACGTTCGGCGTGAGGCAGAACGCGTTCTCGGACGTGGGATAACCGTGCCGGGCCGTGTTCATGTCGAACGGCACCGACCCGTAGTGGAACATCAGGTCGGGCCGGTCCAGACCCGGCTCGGTGTCGTAGAAGATGCCCGCCTCCCACCACTGGCTGGACGTGGTGGTCATCGGCTGCGCGGCCTCCCACATGACGACGCCCTCGGGGTGGTCCTGGAGGTTCTCGCCGACGCCCGCCGAGTCGACGACGACCTCGACCCCGACCTCGCGCAGGTGTTCGCCCGGCCCGATGCCCGACAGCATCAGCAGTTTCGGTGAGTCGATCGCGCCGCAGGACACGACGACCTCGCGCCGCGCCCGGACCGTACGGGTGTGGATGAGGTCCGGGTCCAGATACTCGGCGCCGACGCACCGCCGCCCCTCCAGCACCAGCTTCTTCGCCCGTACGCCCGTGCGTACGACCAGGTTCGGCCGCTTGTCCATGACCGGGTGGAGGTACGCCACCGAGGACGACTGCCGGATGTTGTTCTCGTCGGAGTTGATCTGGAACCAGTTCGCACCCCGGACCACGGTCGTACCGGTGTTGAAGTCGGCGGTCGGAATACCCGCCTGCGCGCACGCCTCCAGCAGCGCGGTCCCGCACGGGTCCTCGCCCTTCAGCGTGCGCAGCCTCACCGGGCCGGAACGGCCGTGGTGGTCGCCCGGGGCGTCGTTGTTCTCCAGCCTCCGGTACAGCGGGAACAGGTCGGCCGCGCTCCAGCCCGCGCAGCCGGCCGCCGCCCAGTCGTCCAGGTCCTCCGCCGGTGCCCAGAAGGCGATGCAGGAGTTGTGGGACGAACAGCCGCCCAGGACCTTCGCCCTCGCGTGCCGCATGAAGCTGTTGCCGCCGGACTGCGGCTCGACCGGGTAGTCCCAGTCGTAGCCGGACTCCAGCAGACCCATCCAGCGCTCCAGTTTCAGCACGTCGTCGTCACCGACGTCGCTGGGTCCCGCCTCCAGTACGCAGACCGTGACCGATGGATCCTCGGAGAGACGGGCCGCGACCACATTGCCGGCGGTGCCGCCGCCGACCACGACGTAGTCGAACTCTTCTGCGTTCGTCGGGGCGTTCGTCGAGGCTTCCATCGGGGTGTTCATCGGGGTGTTCACGGAGACGTTCATGGGGAGTTGACCTCCTGTATTGCTGGGGCGCCGGGTGTTGCGGGGTCGGCTCTCAGTCGGCCGCCGGGGAGGCGACGGGCGGGGCGGGCGGCGTCGGTGGCGCGGGCGGTGTGGTTCCGGTCTCGGACTCGGTCTCGGCGACCTCCAGCCGGTGCTCGGCGAGAACGCCCGTGCGGTGCCGCTGGACGAACCAGTAGTAGGCGAAGCCGCCGCCGGCGATGACCCCCACGAAGAGGACGGCGCCCCACCTCAGGTACCAGTGGAACGGCTCGGCCGCGTTGTACACCGAGGCACGCGGCCAGATCAGGTTGAGGGTCATGCCCGCGCCCCACACCACGGCCACGATGTTGACGAGGAGGCCCCAGCGGCCCAGCGAGAACCTGCCGTCCCCGGCGGGCTGCCACGTGCCGCGCAGCCGCGCCCACAGCATCGGCCCGGTGACGCCCAGGTAGGCGAGGTAGATCATGATGATGCCGATGCTGGTCACCACGGTGAAGATCTGCGGCTGGCGGATGTTCACCACCAGGATCGCGAGCGCCAGGATGCCGATGATCACGGCCGGGAGAACCGGGGTCTGGAAGCGCGGGCTGACCTTGGCCAGCAGCGTGGACGCGGGCAGGTTGTTGTCGCGGGCCATCGCGAAGGCCAGGCGGATCGCCGCCGTGTGCACGGCCAGCGCGCAGACCGTGACCGCGATCAGCACGCACCACAGCATCGCCTTGCCGGCCGTCGGCCCGAGCACGTCGAGCACCACGTACTGCAGACCGTCCGTGGACAGCTTCTCGCCCTTCAGGCTGGAGACGCTCATCAGCGCCAACAGCAGGATCAGGCCACCGAGGACGAAGGAGGCGATGATCGCCCGGATGATCGCGCGCGGCGCGTTCCGCGTCGGGTCCAGGGACTCCTCACCGAGCGAGGCCGCCGTGTCGAAGCCGTACATGACGTACGCCGACGCCAGAGAGGCCACGAGGAACGCGCCCAGGTAGCCGGCACCGCCGTAGCCCTCCCCGGTGCCGTTCGTCTCCATGACCACCTGCGGGCCGCGAGTGATGTGCACGGCGAACAGCACGATCAGCACGACGGTGGCGACGAGTTCGATGAAGACGCCCGCGGTGTTGATGGTGGCCATCAGCTTCACGCCGAAAGCGTTCACCAGGGTGGTGAAGAGGATGAGCACCGCGGCCAGGATCACCGCGTTCGTCGCCACGTCGTACGTGCCGGTGCCGTCCCCCACGATCTGGAACACGTCGGAGATCTGCGGCAGCGTCAGCTGATAGGCGAGGGCCACCGCCGCGATCGACACGATCGAGGCGATCAGCATCATCCAGCCGGCCAGCCAGCCCAGATGCGGATTGCCTATCTTCTTCGACCAGTTGTAGACGGAGCCCGCGACCGGATAGCGGGCGGCCAGCTCGGCGAAACAGAGCGCGACCATGAACTGGCCGACGAACACCATCGGCCACGACCACCAGTAGGCGGGGCCGCCGCTGCCGTAGCCGAAGTAGAACAGCTGGAACGTGCCGGTCAGGATCGAGATGTAGCTGATGCCCGCGGCGAAGGTGTGGAAGTTGCCGAGGGTGCGCTTCAGCTCGGGTTTGTAGCCGAACTCGGCGAGTTCGGCGTCGTCTCTCGGGTGCTGGGCGCCGGACGGTGGTTGCTCGGTTGTTGCCATGAGCGGGACTCCTGATGGGCTTCGGGGAGCAGGGAGGAGGGTGGCTCGTGCGGGTGCCGAAAACAGTGAGGGGGGAGTGGTCGGTGGTGCGTTCGAGTGAGAGGGAAGTTACTACCTACGCGTCAACTACCCCTGGTTACAAGGGAGTCAGGCGAACCAACCCTGTGGTTTCGGATCGGTGTTGCGCCAGATGTGCTTCGCCTCGCGGTACTCGGCGAGCCCCGAGGGCCCGAGTTCGCGGCCGAAGCCCGACTGCTTGAAACCTCCCCACTCGGCCTGCGGCACATACGGGTGGTAGTCGTTGATCCACACCGTGCCGATCCGCAGCCGGGCCGCGACCCGCTGCGCCTTGGCCTCATCGGTCGTCCACACGGCACCGGCCAGACCGTAGATCGTGTCGTTGGCCAGCCGTACGGCCTCGTCCTCACCGCCATCGCTGAACCGCTCCACGGTCAGCACCGGCCCGAACGACTCGTCCCGGACCACGGACATGCTGCTCGTGCACTCGTCCAGCACGGTCGGCACATAGTAGAAGCCCTGCTCGTACGCGTCCCCGGACGGCCGCTCGCCCCCGCAACGCAGTACCGCGCCCTCCGCGAGGCCATTCGCGACGTACTCCTCGACCTTCGCGCGATGCGCCGCCGAGATCAGCGGCCCGGTCTGCGCCCGCTCGTCGAACGGTCCGCCGAGTCGGATCTCACGCGCCCGGCGTACGACCTCGTCGACGAACCGGTCGTGCAGCGAGTCCTCCACCAGCAGGCGCGCCCCCGCCGAGCACACCTGCCCCGAGTGCAGGAAAACGGCGGTCATCGCCATGTCGACGGCCGCCTCGAAGTCGGCGTCGGCGAAGACGATGTTCGGGTTCTTGCCGCCGAGTTCGAGCGCGACCTTCTTCACCGTCCCGGCGGCCGTGGCCATCAGCCGGCGCCCGGTCTGCAGACCGCCAGTGAAGGAGACCAGGTCCACGTCCGGGTGGTCGGCGAGCGGGGCGCCCGCTTCGGGGCCGGCGCCCAGGACCAGGTTGGCGACTCCGGCCGGCAGCCCGGCTTCCTCCAGCAGCCGCATCAGATGGATCGCGGTGTGCGGGGTCAGCTCGCTCGGCTTGAGCACGAAGGTGTTTCCGGCGGCCAGTGCCGGGGCGACCTTCCAGGCCGTCTGGAGCAGGGGGTAGTTCCACGGAGTGATCAGTGCGCACACCCCGACCGGCTCGTACACGACGCGGCTGTCGACGCCTGCCTGGCCGGTGTCGACGACCCGGCCCGTCTCGGCCGCGGCCGCGCGCGCGAAGTAGCGGAAGCAGTTCACGATGTCGTCGATGTCGTACTCGCTCTCCACCAGCCGCTTGCCGGTGTCGAGGGACTCGGCGCGGGCCAGCGCGTCCTTGTCGCGTACGAGCAGATCGGCGACCCGGAGCAGCAGGTCACCGCGTTCGACGGCCGGGGTGGACGGCCACGGGCCCTCGTCGAAGGCGCGGCGGGCGGCCGCGATCGCCTCCACGGTGTCCTTGCCGCCACCCTCGTCGACGACCGCGACCAGGCTGCCGTCGGCGGGGCAGCGGATCTCGCGGGTCCGCCCGTCGAGCGCGGATCGCCACGCTCCGCCGATGAAGAGTTCAGGCATGTTCTCGTTCCTCCTGGTCAGCGCCCTACGGCGGGCGCTCTCGCGGCTGGGCGTCTAACCGGACACCCGTGGTTCATGCCGAATGTGACGGCCGACACGCCTGGTCGGCTCGGCTGTCTGCCGGGGCTGACCGGTGCCTGCCGAGGGGGCGACCGCCGGCTTCTGGATCAGCCACTCATGGAAGATCCCTATGCGGTTCCTGGGCGGTGCTTGGTCGGCACCAGCACACCACCCTTCCGGCTGCGCGCGGGATGCCGTCGCGGGCCGCGTCTGTCCAGAGGCCTCGAAGCCCTGGTCGTTCATCCAGGTGGAACGGCTCCACGGACTTCTGCGCATCCGCTCCGGACTCCACGACCTTCGACGCGTAGAGCCAGTCGCGCCCCGTGATCGGGCGGTTCTCGGCAGGCGGGGACATGCGACATGCGGTGCAGCATCACATGGCCCGGTACGAGGTTGATGAAGATCAGCCAAGCCCTGGCTGCCCTCGAGCGCGAAGCCGGACATCCTTGCCGCACTCGGCGCCGTGGCCCACATTCACGGGGCGGCGGTGCCGTGGTGGAGGCCGGCTCGTCGGCCAGGCCGCCCAGGCGTAGCCGAGCAACTCGCGCGACGGGACCCTTTTCAGGCCGTGCTGGAGATTGCGGAGACTGCTGCGGCGGATCCCGCCTTGGGGCCTCGCGCACCGGGACCTACGCGGCCCGCGCGCTGTGGACCCAGGGTTTCGACGGCCGACTCGTCAATGTCGTGACGTGTCCACCAGCCGTACGACCGCCCGACCCTGGCCAGGTGGCTTCGGTCGCGGGCCGGCTACCGAGGCCCGCCTCGCCCTCATCGACGCTGAGGAGGCCACTGAACGAGGCCACTGAACTCAACGCCGCGCGGCTGCTGGGCGTGCGGGCCGGGGTCTCGGAGCCCGGGGCCGCACGGTACCCCTCGACCACGGCCGCACGGTCTCCTCGGACGGCGTCGTCATCGCCACCGGTGCCTCGGCCGACGTCTCCAGGGCGACCGGCTTGCCGGAGCGCATACCTCGCAAACCACCCTCGACCATGCCCGGGCCTTCAGGGGCGCACTGGCCCAGGCCCCACGAACCCGTCACCAGAGACGGCACTTCGACGGTCGTGTCGTCGCGGCTGGCATCAGCGTCGGCGCCGCACTGGTACGACGCCCGCATCCAGTGCGCCGGACGGCACAGCGGCGGTGCCCCCGTCCGCGTCCCCGAGGGCGGGACCGCGGACTGCGCTCCGGCCAAGACCGATTCCTCGCGTCCTGGACCGCTGCGACATGACGACCGCCCGTGCTCGCTCGCCATGAAC
This sequence comes from Streptomyces graminofaciens, assembly GCF_030294945.1. Lineage (NCBI taxonomy): Bacteria > Bacillati > Actinomycetota > Actinomycetes > Kitasatosporales > Streptomycetaceae > Streptomyces > Streptomyces graminofaciens. The sequence continues at coordinate 10,442,086 of NZ_AP018448.1, forward strand.
GCCCGCGCAAACAGACTCGGCGTCAACTGGTCCACATGACAAGCGGGGTGGCGCCGAAACGGCGGGCTGAAGCAGGGGACCGACCCGGGGCGAGGCGATACGAAGGCCGCTCGCCCCAAGCCGGAGGCCCAGTTGCCCTACGGGTGCGACAGCTGCCCGGCGCCACCCCGCCGACGTATCCGCTCCTGGGCGCGCTCCGCGGCCCGCGCCTCGCGGCGGGCCCGGCGACGCTCGCGCCGCAGGGTGCGGGCGGTGCTGCTCGGGGCCGAGACCACTCCGTTGCGCTGGTTCCACATCTGGCGGGTCACCCAGACGTCCAGCACGCCCCAGGTCGACATGACCGTGCTGGCCACGGTGCTGAGCACCATGGGGAACGCCAGCCAGGAACCGGCCAGCGTGCTCAGGAAGGCCACCATCGCCTGAATCAGCGTCACCGCGATGATGAGGACGGCGCGCACGGCCGACGTTCGCACCGGGTCGGGCAACCGCCGTTTCCGCGCGGGCTCCTCGATCCACAACGGCCGGTAATGCGCCCGCTCCCGGCCGCCGCTGTCGCCTGAGGACCGCCGTCCGCTCCCCGCCTCACCCCCGCTCGCCGCGAGGCCACGATCCGGTGCCTGAGCGCCCCGCAGCACCGCCTCGCGCGTCGCCACACCGTTCTCGTGCGCTACGCGCCGCTCCGCCGTGCCCATCAACTTGTCACTCCCCACCGCCGGTGGACCGATGGCGCCGGGATCACGAGATCCCGGCTCTTCTCTGGTGCCCGGCTTGCGTCGACTCACGCCACCTGGGTGCAGCCTGCGGCGCCTGAAGCCCATTCCGCCCCCAATTCCCGTACAGAAAGACGATCGACGAACGCCGAAGATTCCCAACGAGCGAAGAAATCCGGCCAACCGGCCAACTTCCCCGACGGGTTGCGATGGGTTCAAGTGCCGGACAGAGGGAGGCAATCTCCCGTAATGAACTGACAACTCCCCATGTCCTGTTCCCCTCCCGAGCAGAGTGCGGGTGGGTGGGCCTTCGAGATACGTGTGTGTCGGTAGTAGGCTCACGCCGTTTGTTGACGCACGTGTGTACCCCCGGGCCGACGGGGGCGAGCTGGGGGAGGCCATGCGCTTTCGCGGGAAATCGATCCGCCGGAAGATCGTGGCGCTGCTGCTCGTGCCCCTTGTGGCGCTGACCGGTATCTGGACGTTCGCCACGGTCATCACCGGCCGGGAGGCAAGCGATCTCTTCAGGGTGGCCGACATCGTCGAGGAGATCGGCTTCCCGACCGAGGACGCCATCCGGGTCCTCCAGCAGGAACGCCGCCAGACCCTCGTCTATCTGGCCGACCCGGGCGCCTCCGGCGCGCTCAAGGCACTCGAGCGCAGCCAGGCCGCCACGGACGAGGCTGTCGAGAGGTTCCGCGAGCACACCAGGGACTCGGAACTGCGGGACGACATGGGAGAGGGCACCGCGACGCGCCTCACGGCCATCCTGGACGCCCTCGACACTCTGCCGCCGCTGCGGGAGACCGTCGAGCAGGGCACGGTCGACGTCACCCAGGCCCTCACCTCCTACAACCAGTTGGTGGACCCCTGCTTCACCCTGCTGTCCAACCTCCCCGCCCTCGACAGCGTGGAGATGGACAAGGAGGGCCGGGCGCTGATCAACGCCGCCCGTGCCCGCGAACTCCTCTCACGCGAGGACGCCCTGCTCAGCTCCGTGCTCGTCGGGGACCGGATCACCCAGGACGAGATCCGCGATGTCTCCGACCTCGTGGCGCAGCGCACCCTGATGTACGAGATCAGCCTGCCGATGCTGCCTTCCACGGAGCGCGAACGCTTCGCGGACTACTGGAACAACGCGAGCACCGCACCCCTGCGGTCGGTCGAGCAGGCCGTCATCGGCGCCGATCCGGGTGAGCCCCACGGTGTCACCGCCAAGAGCTGGGACAGCGTGGCGGCGCCCGTCCTCAAGGACCTCGCTGACCTCAACATCGAGGCGGGTGAGCGTTATCAGGACCGCGTCCGGCCCCTGGCCACCAACGTCATCCTCAAGGTCGTCATCGCCGGCGTCCTCGGCCTCGCCGCCCTCCTCTTCTCGCTCTTCATGTCCGTACGCATCGGCCGGGCCCTCATCAAGGACCTGCGCAGCCTCCGCCACGAGGCCAACGAGACCGCCGGCGTACGGCTGCCCAGCGTGATGCGCCGACTCGCGGCGGGCGAGCAGGTCGACGTGGAGACCGAGGTACCACGCCTGCAGTACGACAAGAATGAGATCGGTGAGGTCAGCCAGGCCCTCAACACCCTGCAGCGCGCCGCCGTCGAGGCCGCCGTCAAGCAGTCCGAACTCCGCAGCGGCATCTCCGAGGTCTTCGTCAACCTCGCCCGGCGCAGCCAGGTCCTGCTCCACAAGCAGCTCACCCTGCTCGACACCATGGAGCGCCGGACCGACGACACCGACGAACTCGCCGACCTGTTCCGCCTCGACCACCTGACGACCCGTATGCGCCGACACGCCGAGGGCCTGGTCATCCTCTCCGGCGCCGCCCCGTCCCGGCAGTGGCGCAAGCCCATCCAGCTCATGGACGTCGTGCGCGCGGCCGTCGCGGAGGTCGAGGACTACGAGCGCGTCGAGGTCCGCCGACTGCCCCGCGTGGCCGTCACCGGCCCGGCCGTCGCCGACCTCACCCATCTGGTGGCCGAACTCCTGGAGAACGCCACGGTGTTCTCGCCCCCGCACACCGCCGTACAGGTGCTGGGCGAGCGCGTCGCCAACGGCTTCACCCTTGAGATCCACGACCGGGGCCTCGGTATGGCCGCCGAGGCGCTGCTCGACGCCAACCTGAAGCTCGCCGAGACCCCCGACTTCGAACTCTCCGACACCGACCGGCTCGGCCTGTTCGTGGTCAGCCGTCTCGCCCAGCGGCAGAAGGTCCGCGTCTCGCTCCAGCCGTCGCCGTACGGCGGAACCACGGCCGTGGTCTTCATCCCCGACGCCCTGCTCACGGACGAGGTCCCGGACACCAACGGCATCGGCTTCCGTCTCGACCGCGTCCACCCCAGCCGGGAGGCCGAGCTCGAGGAGGAGCGCCAGGCCGCGCTCGCCCAGGTGCCGATCCGTCTTCCCGGGCTGTCCGCCTCCCTGCTGGACGGCCCGGTCGAGCTGGAGGCGCCGGTCGACCTGGACTCCCTCGGCGGCTTCCCTGGCGCCCTCGGCGACGAGGACAGCGAACGTGGACTGTTCCGCTCGCGCGGCCCTCTCGCCGGAGCCTCCGGTGACCAGCACCAGGCCCCGCACGACGCCGAAGGACAACAGGCACCCTTCGCCGATCCCGACCCCACCGTGGGCCCCATGGCACTGCCCCAGCGCCGGACACCGCATCTCGTCAGCTCGCACGGCCGCCCGGTGACAGGTGCGAGGCCCCGCCGCGCGGACGAGGAGCGCCCGCAGAGCCGTGCACCGCAGACGCCCGGCCTCCCCGACTCCAGGCCCATCACCGCCCTGCCCGGGAGCCACCCGGAGCCGCCCCACCTCGGCACCGACCACACCGGACTCGCCATCGGCCCCGGCGCGGGCCGGGCCGGAGTCCTGCTTCCCGGTGGCCACGAGCCCCCCGTCCTGCCGCAACGCCGTCGCACGACCCCGTCCGGCGGCCCGGGCGGGACGGCTTCGCACGGCGGCACCGGCGAGCCCACCCGACGCACGGACGCCGTGGCCGACCAGGCAGAACCAGCCCCGGGCCCGCTGCCCCGCCGCGTCCGCCAGGCCAATCTGGCCCCGCAGTTGAAGGACGGGCCCGCACGCAGGGCCGAGCGCGACAGCTCCCGCACCGCGACGCGGCCGGAGCTCGCGGATCGCGACGCCGACGAAGTTCGCAGCCGTATGGCCTCGCTGCAACGAGGATGGCAGCGCGGCCGCGAGGAGAACGCCGAGGGCGACGGGGCCCGGGACGTCTCAGCACCACGAGGAACGACTAAGGGGGACGGTCGATGACCGCACCGAAGGCCGAAGGGTCCACCGCGACCGGCACGTCCGGCGAGCTGAACTGGCTCCTGGACGAACTGGTGGAGCGCGTCGCCAGCATCCGCAAGGCGCTTGTGCTCTCCAGCGACGGACTGCCCACAGGGCTCTCCAAGGACCTCACCCGCGAGGACAGCGAACACCTGGCCGCCGTCTCCTCCGGCTTCCACAGCCTCGCCAAGGGCGTCGGCCGCCACTTCGAGGCGGGCAACGTCCGGCAGACCGTCGTCGAACTCGACGAGGCCTTCCTGTTCGTCACGGCCGCCGGCGACGGCAGCTGCCTCGCCGTCCTCGCCGACGCCGACACCGACATCGGGCAGGTCGCGTACGAGATGACGCTCCTGGTCAAGCGGGTCGGCGTACATCTGGGTTCCGCTCCGCGCAACGACATGCCCCAGGGCGGGTAGTGGGATGGCATGAGCCGAGACGGTCAGGGAAGCAGCCACTGGTTCGACGACGACGCCGGACCAGTGGTCCGTCCTTACGCCATGACGCGGGGCCGGACCAGCCACGCGGTCCAGCACCGCCTCGATCTGATCGCCGTGGTCGTCACGGAACCGCACGTCGACGACCCGGAAGAGGACCACTCGCTCTCCCCGGAACACGTACGCATCGTCGAGCTCTGCCGTGACACCCCGCAGTCGGTGGCGGAGCTCGGCGCCGAACTCGATGTTCCCGTCGGGGTGGTGCGCGTCCTCGTCGGGGACCTCGTGGACGAGGAAATGGTCCATGTGACACGCCCCGTACCGCCTGCCGAACTGGTCGACGAGAGTATTCTGCGCGACGTGATCAACGGCCTCCGGGCGCTCTGAGCAGCGCGGAAGCGGAGTGGAGACGTGACAGGCTGGCAGTTCTGGGTCGACCGGGGCGGTACGTTCACCGACATTGTCGCGCGACGCCCGGACGGCCGTCTGCTCACGCACAAGCTTCTCTCCGACAGCCCCGCCCAGTACGCGGACGCGGCCGTCGCAGGCGTCCGAGAGCTTCTGGACGGCTCCGACGCCCCCGTCGAGGCCGTCCGCATGGGCACCACCGTCGCCACCAACGCCCTGCTGGAACGCAAAGGTGAACGCACCCTCCTCGTCATCACCCGCGGCTTCCGCGACGCCCTGCGCATCGGCTACCAGAACCGCCCCCGCATCTTCGCCCGCCGAATCGAACTCCCCGAGCTGCTGTACGAACGAGTGATCGAGGCCGACGAACGCATCGCCGCCGACGGCACCGTGCTGCGCGCCCCCGACCTGGACGCACTCACCGAGCCGCTCCGCAAGGCCCACGACGACGGGATCCGTGCCGTCGCGGTGGTCTGCATGCACAGCCATCTCCACCCGGCCCACGAACAGGCCATCGGAGAGTTGGCCGCCCAGATCGGCTTCCCGCAGATCTCGCTCTCCAGCGAGGTCAGCCCCCTGATGAAGCTCGTCCCGCGCGGCGACACGGCCGTCGTCGACGCCTACCTGTCGCCCGTGCTGCGCCGCTACGTCCAGCACGTCGCCGACGAGTTCCAGGGCGTACGACTGATGTTCATGCAGTCCAACGGCGGGCTCACCGAGGCCGGGCAGTTCCGCGGGAAGGACGCCATCCTCTCCGGGCCCGCCGGCGGCATCGTCGGCATGGCCCGTATGTCGCAGCTCGCCGGCTTCGACCGGGTCATCGGCTTCGACATGGGCGGCACCTCGACCGACGTCTCGCACTTCGCGGGCGAGTACGAGCGGGTCTTCACCACACAGATCGCCGGCGTCCGGCTGCGCGCCCCCATGCTGGACATCCACACCGTGGCCGCGGGCGGCGGCTCGGTCCTCCGCTTCGACGGCTCCCGCTACCGCGTAGGGCCGGACTCGGCGGGCGCGGACCCGGGGCCCGCCTGCTACCGGGGCGGCGGCCCGCTCACCGTCACCGACGCCAACGTCATGCTGGGCCGCATCCAACCCACCCACTTCCCCCGGGTGTTCGGCCCCGACGGCGACGAGCCGCTCGACGACGCCCTGGTCCGCGACCGCTTCGCCGCCCTCGCGGGCGAGATCCGTGACAGCACCGGCGACGACCGCACCCCGGAGCAGGTCGCCGAGGGATACCTGCAGATCGCCGTCGCCAACATCGCCAACGCCGTCAAGCGGATCTCCGTCCAGAAGGGCCACGACGTCACCCGCTACGCACTCACCACCTTCGGTGGCGCGGGCGGCCAGCACGCGTGCAGGGTCGCGGACTCGCTCGGCATCCGGACCGTCCTCGTGCCACCCATGGCCGGTGTGCTCTCCGCCCTCGGCATCGGCCTCGCCCACACCACGGCCATGCGTGAACAGTCCGTCGAGGTACCCCTGGAGTCCGCCTCGATGCCCCAGGTCCGCAGCACCGCCGACGACCTGGAGAACACCGCCCGCGCCGAACTCCTCGCCGAGGACGTCCCCGAGGAACACATCCGGATCACCCGCCGTGCCCAGCTCCGCTACGACGGCACGGACACGACCCTCACCGTCGAGCTCACCGAGCCCGGCACCATGCGGCACGTCTTCGAAGAACGTCATCGCGCCACGTACTCCTTCACGCTCGACCGACCGATCGTCGTCGAAGCCCTCTCCGTGGAAGCCACCGGACTCACCACACCCCCCGATCTCCTTGCCCTCGCCCCTTACGAAGGCCACACCGCCACCCCGGAGACGGTCAGCCTCCACACGGGCGGTGCCTGGCGCGACGTCCCCCTGCACCGCCGCGAGGAACTGCCCCCCGGCGAAACCGTCACCGGTCCGGCCGTCGTCACCGAGGCCAGTGCGACGACCGTCGTCGACGAGGGCTGGCAGGCCGCGACGACCGACGACGGGCATCTGGTCATGGAACGCGCCGCGATCACGGAGAGTTCCGGTCTCGGCACGAAAAGTGATCCCGTGCTCCTGGAGGTCTTCAACAACCTCTTCATGTCGATCGCCGAACAGATGGGCGCCCGCCTGGAGTCCACGGCCCAGTCGGTCAACATCAAGGAACGCCTCGACTTCTCCTGCGCCCTCTTCGACCCCGAGGGCAACCTCGTCGCCAACGCCCCGCACATCCCCGTGCACCTGGGCTCCATGGGCACCAGCGTCAAGGAGGTCATCCGGCGCCGCGGCACCTCGATGCGCCCGGGCGACACCTACGCCGTCAACGACCCGTACCACGGCGGCACCCACCTGCCCGACGTCACCGTGATCACCCCGGTCTTCGACACGGAGAGCGACCGGATCCTCTTCTACGTGGCCTCCCGCGGCCACCACGCCGAGATCGGCGGCATCCAGCCGGGCTCCATGCCGGCGAACAGCCGCACCATCGAGGAGGAGGGCATCCTCTTCGACAACTGGCTCCTCGCCGAGAACGGCCGCTTCCGCGAACAGGAGACCCTCCGCCTGCTCACCGAGGCCCGGTACCCCTCCCGCAACCCGAGGACCAACCTCGCCGACCTACGGGCCCAGATCGCCGCCAACCAGAAGGGCGCCGACGAAGTCGCCCGAATGATCGACGACTTCGGGCTCGACGTCGTCCAGGCCTACATGAGGCACGTCCAGGACAACGCGGAGGAAGCCGTCCGTCGTGTCATCGACGCCCTGGACGACGGCGAGTACGCCTACGAGACCGACTCCGGCGCCGTCATCCGCGTACGCGTGCGCGTGCGCGTGGACCGTGATAACCGCCGCGCGACCGTCGACTTCACCGGTACGTCCCCGCAGCTCACCAGCAACTTCAACGCCCCCTTCGCCGTCGTCAACGCGGCCGTCCTGTACGTCTTCCGTACCCTGGTCGCCGACGACATCCCGCTCAACGACGGCTGCCTGCGCCCCCTCGACATCGTCGTCCCGCCCGGCTCCATGCTCGCTCCCGAACCACCTGCCGCCGTCGTCGCAGGCAACGTCGAGACCTCACAGGCCATCACCGGCGCCCTGTACGCGGCCCTGGGCGTCCAGGCCGAGGGCTCCGGCACCATGAACAACGTCACCTTCGGCAACGAACGCCACCAGTACTACGAGACCGTGGCCTCCGGCTCCGGCGCGGGTGACGGCTTCCACGGCGCACCCGTGGTGCAGACCCATATGACGAACTCACGGCTCACCGATCCCGAGGTGCTGGAGTGGCGACTGCCCGTCCGTCTCGAGGAGTTCCGGGTTCGGAGGGGCAGCGGCGGTAGGGGACACTGGAGGGGCGGCGACGGCTCCGTCCGCCGGATCCGGTTCCACGAGACCATGACCGTGTCCACACTGTCGCAGCACCGCAGGGTCCCGCCCTACGGGATGGCCGGCGGCGGCCCGGGAACACTCGGCGCCAACCGCGTGGAGCGCGCCGACGGCAGCGTCGTACATCTCCGCGGAAGTGATTCGACAGAAGTCGCGCCCGGCGACGTACTAGTCATCGAAACCCCCGGCGGCGGAGGCTACGGGCCACCGCCGCGCGACAACCATCCAGCAGGAGAAGAGACCGATGATCCTCGGGCGCACTGAGCGCGGCATACCTCCGGTCGAGCCCGTCACGCTCAAGATCCTCGTGGCCGGCGGTTTCGGCGTGGGCAAGACGACCCTCGTCGGCGCGGTCAGCGAGATCAAGCCGTTGCGCACCGAGGAGGTGCTCACCGAGGCGGGCCGTCCCGTCGACGACATCACCGGTGTGGAGGGCAAGCACACCACCACCGTCGCCATGGACTTCGGGCGCATCACCCTCCGCGAGGACCTCGTGCTGTACCTGTTCGGGACCCCCGGACAGGACCGCTTCTGGTTCCTGTGGGACGAGCTCGCCTCCGGTGCCCTCGGCGCGGTGGTGCTCGCCGACACCCGCCGTCTGGAGGACTGCTTCGCCGCCGTCGACTACTTCGAACGGCGCTCCATCCCGTTCGTGATCGGCGTCAACTGCTTCGACGCGGCCGCCCACTACCCGGCCGACACCGTCCGCCAGGCCCTCGACCTCGACTCCGCGGTGCCGGTCGTACTGTGCGACGCGCGCAACCGGGAGTCGGTCAAGGACGTCCTCGTCTCCGTCGTCCGGCACGCCATGGCGTACGCGGCAGGGCACCGCGACCCCGTGGCCACCTGAGGTTCGGCTCGTACCCCCACCGACAGGGGTACGAGCCGTGGCCCCGCGTGCGCGCACGTGGAGCCCCTTCTCGGAAAACGATCGGCACGCGTGCGTGGAGCTCGATTTCAGCCCACGCCGTCTTCGTGCCAGCCGAAGCTCTTCTCCACCGCCTTGCGCCAGTTGTGATATTCGCGGTCACGGACGGACGCCTCCATGGCCGGCGTCCACTCGACGTCCTTCTGCCAGTGCGACTTCAGTTCGTCGAGGTCGTTCCACACCCCGGTGGCGAGGCCGGCCGCGTACGCGGCGCCCAGACAGGTCGTCTCGGAGACCTTCGGCCGGATCACCGGCACGTCCAGGACGTCCGCCTGGTGCTGCATCAGAAGGTTGTTCTTCGTCATGCCGCCGTCGACCTTCAGGGTCGTGATCCGTACCCCGGAGTCCTGGAACATGGCGTCCACGACCTCACGCGTCTGCCAGCTCGTCGCTTCCAGCACCGCACGCGCGAGATGCGCCTTGGTGACGTACCGCGTCAACCCGGTGATGACACCGCGTGCGTCGGACCGCCAGTACGGCGCGAACAGACCCGAGAAGGCCGGCACGATGTACGCCCCGCCGTTGTCGCTCACACTCGCCGCCAGGGGCTCGATCTCGTCGGCGGTACGGATGATGCCGAGCTGGTCGCGGAACCACTGCACCAGGGCGCCCGTGATCGCGATCGACCCCTCCAGGCAGTACACGGGCGCCTCGCCGCCGATCTTGTACCCCATGGTGGTCAGCAGCCCGCTCTTCGACGGCACGGGCCGGTGCCCGGTGTTGAGCAGCAGGAAACTGCCGGTGCCGTACGTGTTCTTCGCCGTGCCCACGTCGTAGCAGGCCTGCCCGAACACCGCCGCCTGCTGGTCTCCGAGCGCCGACGCGACGGGCACGCCCGCGAGTTGACCCACGGCGGTGCCGTACACCTCGGCGGAGGACCTGATCTCCGGCAGGACCGCCTCCGGGACGTCCATCGCCGAGAGGATCGAGGAGTCCCACTGCAGGGTCTCCAGGTTCATCAGCATGGTGCGTCCGGCGTTGGTGACGTCGGTGACGTGCCGTCCGCCGTCCGTGCCGCCCGTCAGGTTCCAGATCAGCCAGGAGTCGATCGTGCCGAAGGCGATCTCGCCGCGCTCGGCGCGGGCCCTGAGCCCCGGCACGTTGTCGAGCAGCCAGGCGGCCTTCGGACCGGAGAAGTAGCTGGCCAGCGGCAGTCCGGTCTGTTCGCGGAAACGGTCCTGCCCGTCCGGGCCGCCGAGTTCGTTGCAGAGCGCGGAGGTACGCGTGTCCTGCCAGACGATCGCGTTGTGCACCGGCTTTCCCGTCGCCCGGTCCCACAGGACCGTCGTCTCGCGCTGGTTGGTGATACCGAGCGCGCTGAGCTGGTCGGCGCGCAGGCCCGCCTTGGCGATCGCTCCCGCGACGACCGCCTGCACCTTCGACCAGATCTCGGTGGCGTCGTGCTCCACCCAGCCCGGCTTGGGGAAGATCTGGCGGTGTTCGCGCTGGTCGACGGCGACGATCGCGCCGTTCCGGTCGAAGATGATGCAGCGGCTCGAGGTCGTGCCCTGGTCGATGGCGGCGACGTACTTCTGGGTGGTGTCCGGCATGACGTCCCCTTACGTCAGAAAACTTCGTGCGTCGAAAGGCTGCGTGGGTCGGCAGTCCGCGTGGATCGGGCGTTCGCCTGGATCGGGCTTTCGAGGGCGTCAGAAGGCCAGGTTGTAGACGATGCCCGCGAGGGCTCCCCCGATCAGGGGGCCGACGACCGGGATCCAGGCGTAACCCCAGTCCGAGGTGCCCTTGTTCGGGATCGGCAGGAAGGTGTGCACGATGCGCGGGCCGAGGTCGCGCGCCGGGTTGATCGCGTAGCCGGTGGGCCCGCCGAGGGAGAGACCGATGCCGACGACCAGGAAGGACACCAGCAGGACCGAGATGCCGGAGCCGTAGATTCCGGCCTCCTCGCCCGGGATCTGCCCGATGCCGATGCCCGTGTTCCGCCCGAAGGCGAGGATCGGCAGGACCAGGGCGATCGTCGCGATGACCTCGGTGATCAGGTTGGCGACCGGGTTCCGGATCTCCGGGATGGTGGAGAAGATGCCCAGGGTCGGCGTCGGCTCGTCCGCCGTGCCCTCGGTGGTGCCCTCCTTGCGGACGTTTGCCTGGAACTGTGCGAAGTAGGTCAGATAGGCGAGTCCCGCACCGAGCATCGCACCGACCATCTGGCCCAGCAGATACACCCAGACCTTGTCCCACGTCCCCGAGTCGACCGCGATCCCGATGGTCACGGCCGGGTTGAGGTGCCCGCCCGACAGGGGCGCGGCGGTGTAGGCCCCCGCCAGCACGGCGAAGCCCCAGCCGAACGCGATGACGATCCAGCCCGACGCCCTCGACTTCGAGAACCTGAGAGTGACGGCGGCGCACACACCGGCGCCGAAGAGAATCAGGATGGCCGTGCCGATGACTTCGCCGACGAAAATGTCTCCGTTGCTCATGGCGGCTCCTAGGCCCCGGCCGGGGTGATCGACCCCGGACCTTGCGTGCAGGGTGCGTTCCCATGGCTACGTCAGCCGAAGGCAGGAAGGATCCCGCGCCCCGCCCGGCGTCCGTGACGAGCGTGCCGTCGCAGCCGAATCGCCTGTGGGAAACGGCCCGTTACGCAGGCAGGGAACCCGAGCGGCGCAGTGCACAAAGACGCTCGAATGCGGCGATGCCGACTGACATCCGGAAGTGTTCACCGGCGCTCAGGGGGCGTCAAGGACGCGGACGGCAATGGTTGGGAGCGGCTACGGGGGCGCGTACCGGGCGGGCGGCCGTGCGGGGCGGTGTGCGCGGCTCGACCGAGGCTCCCCACCGGCGACGCGTGCCGATGCCGGTCCGGCCGAGCGCACCGGGCAGCGACCGTCCTCAGCGGTCTCCGGGCCCCTCCACCTCGCGCCCCGTCCGCACCGGTTCGGCTTCCCGGCAGCCCCGGCACCTAAGGGGTGCGAGACATGCCCCGGCCTGCCGGTGGTCCGTGAGGGTCCAGGGCCGACACACCACCGTCGCCAAACGACAGCACCCTGGACACCTCCGGAGCCCCAGTGAGCAATTCCCGCACCTCACCGGCGGACGCCGAGGCGGACAGCAGCGCGGCAGGCCGAAGGAACTGCAGTACCGGCGGACCGGAGACGGCATGCGAAGCGGGGCAGTGCGGCGGCACGTGCGTGTACGGCGGCGTCGACTGTCGCCTCCCCCCACCGCAGCCGCCGCGCCGCTTGTACGGCGTCGCGCAGCGCGGCCAGGCCGCCGAGGCCTGCCAGGGGTGCGGCGAGGCGTTCACGTGCAGCGGCAGCAACGTCTCTGCGGGCGGCCGCCCGGATCGCCGAAGCGGTCGGCCTGCCGTCGCGCTCAGGATCCCGACGGGCCTCGGCCGCACGTCACCGGCCCCGGGCGGGCGAGTCGTCAGTCCGAACACCACCTCCAGAACACCACCAGCTCGCGGTCATGGACCTCCGCCGCGCCCACGTTCGCTCCGGCCGGTCAGCGCACCGCGACCACCGCCGACCCATGGCCGAACAGCCCCTGGTTGGCACTGATTCCCACGCGTGCCCCGGCGACCTGCCGGTCACCCGCTTCGCCTCGCAACTGCCACGTCAGCTCGCACACCTGGGCGATCGCCTGCGCCGGAACCGCTTCCCCGAAAGAGGCCAGCCCCCCGCTGGCGTTGACCGGTATTCGCCCGCCCGGTGCCGTCACGCCCTCCCGCAGCAACTTCGCCGCCTCTCCCTCGGCGCACAGCCCGAGATCCTCGTACCACTGCAACTCCAGCGCCGTGGACAGGTCGTAGACCTCGGCGAGCGACAGGTCCTCGGGCCCGATGCCGGCCTCCTCGTACGCGGCCCGCGCGATCGACGCTCGGAACGCCTCCGCCGCGGGCTCCACCGCGACCGCGGAGTCCGTCGCGATGTCCGGCAGATCCAGCACGGTGGTGGGGTAGCGCGGCGTCACCGTGGACACCGCCCGTATCCGCACAGGCTCGGCGACTCCGTGCCGACGGGCGAAGTCCATGCTCGACAGCACCAGGGCAGCACCGCCGTCCGAGGTCGCACAGATGTCCAGCAGCCGCAACGGATCGGCGACGACCGCCGACGCGGCGACCTCTTCGGCGGTGACCCGCTTGCGGTAGCGCGCGTAAGGATTCAGCGCGCCGGAGGCCGCGTTCTTCACCTTGACCTGGGCGAAGTCCTCCAGGGTGTCCCCGTGCACGGCGATCCGCCTGCGAGCGTAAAGCCCGAAGTACGTCGGATTGGTCGCCCCGAGGACTCTGAACCGCAGCCAGTCCGGATCGTCGGCCCGGTTCCCGCCGGCGGGCCGGAAGAACCCCTTGGGCGCCGCGTCCGCGCCCACGACGAGCACGACATCCGCGAGACCCGCCAGGATCTGGGCCCGCGCCGCGCCCACCGCCTGCGCCCCGGACGCACAGGCCGCGTACACACTCGTGACCCGGGCCCCCTGCCAACCCAGAGCCTTCGCGAAGGTCGCCCCCGCCACATACCCCGGATAACCGCCACGGACCGTGTCCGCGCCGACGATCGAGCTGACGTCCCGCCAGTCGACCCGCGCGTCGGCCAGCGCAGCCCGCGCGGCCGCCGTCCCGTACTCGACGAAACTTCTTCCCCACTTGCCCCACGGGTGCATGCCCGCGCCGAGCACCGCCACGTCCCGCGTCATGCCGTCACCCCCGTAGGCCGCCAGTGCCACGTCGTCCAGGTCGTCTCCGCGTCCTCGTTCAGCACGCCGGGGACGACCTCCACCTCCATGCCCACCGCCAGATCGGCGACGGCGACCCCGGGCACCGCCTGCCCGAGTACCACAATCCGCTCTGCGGCCAGTTCCACAGCGATCAACGCGTACGGCTGCCACGGAAGTTCCCGATCGGTCACATAGGGTGACGGAGGCCTGTAACGGCTGTCCGTGTACGACCACACGCGGCCGCGCCGGGACAGCCGCAGCTCCTCCAGGACGCCGCCCGCACAGGCCGGATTGCGGCAGAAGACGTCCTCGCGGGGAAAGAACACCGAGGCACACGCCGAACAGCGTGTGCCGAGCAGACGGAAGTCGTCACCCTCCCCGTCGAACCAACCGGTGACCACAGGTGTGCGCGTACGAGACAAGAACCCTCCCCGGCACCAGAGTCTGACGGGACGTCAGGAGTGTGCCACGAGGCGCGACAATTGGGCAGAGCCTCCGGGGAGAACCAACAGGGCCCTCCCGGCGTCGGAGTATCGGGAGGGGCGGCCGGGGTCCACGGGGGTGGTTCCGGCCGCCTCTTGCCGCACACCCGTCACAAAGGCCGTTGGCGCATTGAGCCGCCCCGGCAAGACGACCAGCAGATGATCGGATACAGTCCGCCGCGTGTCCGCAACCCAACACCCAACCGCCAACTCAGCGCCGGACTCCCACTGTTCGCGCTGCGGATCGCCCTACGGAGAGGGCGTTTCCGGCTGGCCCCGCACCTGCGAGGCCTGCAACACCGTGGCCTACCGCAATCCGCTCCCCGTAGCGGTGGCCCTCCAGCCCGTGTACGACACCAAGGGCACGGCCCTCGTCGTCATCACACGGACCATCGCCCCTGCGCGCGGCGGCGTCGCCCTGCCCGGAGGATTCATCGACCACCGAGAGGACTGGCGCCACGCCGTCGCCCGTGAACTCAAGGAGGAGACGGGCATCGCCGCGGCAGACCGCGACGTCCGCCTCGCCGACGCCATGAGCTCGCCCGACGGCCACCTGCTCCTGTTCGGGCTGCTCCCTGAGCGTCCAGCCGCCAACCTGCCGCCGCCCACCGCGACGGACGAGACGGAGGGCTGGCACCTGCTGCGCAGGCCCACCGAACTCGCCTTCCCCCTGCACACCCTCGCCGTCCAGGCGTTCTTCGACGGCCGCTACATCTGAGCCGCCGCCAGGCTCATTCCTGGGCGAGCCCGCGTACCCGCACGGGATACGGGGGCTCGCCCGGACCCTCGTCCCCGTCCCGCTCCACCACCACACGGCGCCCCTCCCAGCGCGCCGTGTACCGCTCGACCTCCGGCTCGTCCCAGCCGTCGCCCGCGTCCGGCACCACGAGCCCGCCCCCGGTCCGCCCCCGCGCGGGTGCCCACACCTCCAGCGCCAGGCCGCCGTCGGCGCCCCGGACCGGGAGAACGGCACCCGCGCGCGCGAGAACGGGGATCCGCGACAGAGGAGCCTCTATCAGCACCTGCCCCGGCCCCTCGTACTGCTGCTCGGTCACCGTGTCGTACCAACGCCCCTGCGGCAGCTGCACCGCACGCCGCTCCGCCCCCGGCTTCAGCACCGGAGCCACCAGCAGACAGTCACCGAGCAGGAAGGCGTCCTCGCAGTCACGCAGCGCACGGTCCTCGGGCGCGTTCCACCACAACGGCCGCACATAGGGCGCCCCCGTACGCCGCGCCAAGTGGGCCAGCGTCATGAAATACGGCAAAAGCCTCCGCCGCTCCTCGAGCAGAACGCGCGCGTGGTCGACGATTTCCTGCCCGAACTCCCACGGCTCCCTGCGGCCCGCCCGCAGACTCGCATGGGTACGGAACAGCGGCAGATACGCACCGAGCTGGAACCACCGCAGATACAGCTCCGGAGAGGGACTCCCGTCGAATCCGCCCACATCGGGACCCGAGTACGGCACCCCGCACAGCCCGAGCCCCATCACCAGGGACAACGACGCGCGAAGCCCCGGCCAGCCCGTCGCCACGTCCCCGGACCACGTGCCCCCGTAGCGCTGCATACCGGCCCACCCGGACCGTGAGAAGACGAACGGCCGCTCCTGCGGCGCCAGGTCACGCAGCCCCTCGAAGCCGGCCCGGGCCATGCACAGGGCGTACACGTTGTGCGCCTCACGGTGATCACCACCGCGGCCCTCCAGATCGTGCCGCGCCGACCTGGGCAACGTGTTCTCCCCGAAGGCGGTGAACGACGTCGGCTCGTTCATGTCGTGCCAGAACCCGGCGAACCCCTGCGCGCGCCGCTCCTCGTAGAGACCGCCCCACCACGCGCGCGTACGCGCGCGCGTGAAGTCCGGGAAAACCGACTCCCCGGGCCAGACGAGGCCCTTCACGAGACGCCCGCCCGTGTCCCGCACGAACGCGTCCTCGGCCATCCCACTGTCGTACACCGCGTTCCCCGGCTGTGCCTTGACCGCGGCGTCGACGATCGACACCAGCCGAATCCCGTCACGGCCCAGCTCCTCGGCGAGGCCCGGCACCTTCGGGAACTGCTCGGGGTCGACCGTGAACACCTGATGGTCGTCGTAGTGGTCGATGTCCAGGTGAAGCGCGTCGAGCGGCAGCTCGTGCTCCCGATAACCGGCGACGATCCGCCGCACCTCCTGCTCGCTTCCGAAGCCCCACCGCGCGTGATGGTGCCCCAGAGCCCACGCCGGCGGCAGCGCGGGAGCCCCCGTGAGCGCCGCCCAGGCGTGCAGCACGCGCGCCGGGGTGCCCACGATCACCCAGCAGCGCAGGGGACCGCCGTCCATCCGCAGCTCGGACGTCCCGGCCCGGTCGTGCCCCGACCCCGCGCCCTCCTCGCCCTCGCGCAGCGTCACCGTGCCGTCCCACGTGGTGTCGTGGAAGACGAGATGGGTGGCCGCGTCGGCCACCACCGTCTGCACCGGCATGGTGATGTACAGCGGATCATCGCCGGGCGCGAACGTATGACCGGGATCGGTGTTCCACAGTCGATACGTTCCGTCGCGCAGCCGGGGCCCGGCCGTACGCCCGCCCAGACCGAAGAACCGCGCGTCGGCGGCCACTTCGGAACGCTGCATCCACCGCCCCGGGCCCCCACCCACCGGCTCCCACCACCGGGGCGGCAGATCCCGCCGCAGGGTCACTCCACCGGGCGTACGCACCTCTACAGCACCGTGCCGCGACACGACGACCGTGACCCGCTCGGCCACGACCCGCCAACCGCCGTCCTTGTCCGGCTCCAGAACGGCCCGCGGATCCGGCTCCGGGTACCCGACCGCCAACGCGTACGACGGCTCCGGCTCAGCCCCGTCCCAGCCCCAGAAGACGGCTCCGTTCACATCGACGGTGATCCGTAGATCGGATCGGCTGAACCGGACCGTGCCGCCGCCGGGCCCCGGCTCCACGTCCAGCACCGGTCCGGGCACCCGCGCGCGCTCGGCGCCCCGCTGAGGCAACCCGGCGGCGTCCACACGACTTCTGCGCCACGCGGCCCGCACGGTCCGCAGCCCCTGAGCCACCCCCGCCGAACCGATCGCCTTCACCGAACGCACCAGGTCACGACCGTCCATGCCGCTCACCCTGCCATCGACCGGCCCGGATGTGTGAGTCGTTCAACTTCCGTTCACCCATGGTGGGAGCACATCTTCACCTGGCCGACCATCTGCGGCGCGCCCTGGTGTCGGAGTCGATCACATGGCATCGTCCGTGTCAGCCGCGTCACGCGCACACCCCTGCCCGTGCGCGCCCGACGCACACGACGCGCACAGTCCGGGAGCCGCCCCATGACCTCAGCGAACACCTCGCCGCTCTGGCAGCCCGATCCAGAACGCATCGCCCAGGCACAGATCACAAAGTTCCAGGCCTGGGCGGCTGAGCACCACGGAGCCCCGGCCAAGGGTGGCTACGCGGCCCTCCACCGCTGGTCCGTCGACGAACTGGAGACGTTCTGGAAAGCCGTCACCGAATGGTTCGGCGTACGGTTTTCCACGCCCTACGCGCGCGTGCTCGGCGATCGCTCCATGCCCGGCGCCGAGTGGTTCCCCGGAGCCACCCTCAACTACGCCGAACATGCCCTGCGCGCGACCGCGACCCGCGCCGACGAACCGGCCCTCCTGCACGTCGACGAGACCCACGAGCCACGCCCCGTCAGCTGGACCGAACTGCGCCGCCAGGTCGGCTCCCTCGCCGCCGAACTGCGCGCCCTCGGCGTACGTCCGGGGGACCGAGTCAGCGGCTACCTCCCGAACGTTCCCGAGGCCGTCGTCGCCCTCCTCGCCACGGCGGCGGTGGGCGCCGTATGGACGTCCTGCGCCCCCGACTTCGGCGCCCGCAGCGTCCTCGACCGCTTCCAACAGGTCGAACCGGTCGTGCTGTTCGCCGTCGACGGCTACCGCTACGGCGGCAAGGAACACGACCGCCGCGACACCGTCGCCGAACTCCGCCGCGAACTGCCCACCCTCCGCGCTGTCGTCCACATCCCGCTGCTGGGCACCGAGGCACCGGAAGGCGCCCTCGAGTGGTCCACCCTGACCTCCGCCGACGTGGAACCCGTCTTCGAACAGGTGCCGTTCGACCACCCTCTGTGGGTGCTCTACTCCTCCGGCACGACCGGACTCCCGAAGGCCATCGTCCAGTCCCAGGGCGGCATCCTCGTCGAACACCTCAAACAGCTCGGCCTCCACTGCGACCTGGGCCCCGAGGACCGCTTCTTCTGGTACACCTCCACCGGCTGGATGATGTGGAACTTCCTCGTCTCCGGCCTCCTCGCGGGCACCACGGTCGTCCTCTACGACGGCAGCCCCGGCTACCCCGACACAGGCGCCCAGTGGCACGTGGCCGAACGCACCGGCGCGACCCTCTTCGGCACCTCCGCCGCCTACGTCATGGCCTGCCGCAAGGCAGACGTCCACCCCGGCCGCGACTACGACCTCTCACGCGTCCAGTGCGTCGGCACCACGGGCTCACCACTCCCGCCCGACGGCTTCCGCTGGCTGCACGACGAGGTCCGCGACGATCTGTGGATCGCCTCCGTCAGCGGCGGCACCGACGTGTGCTCCTGCTTCGCAGGAGCCGTCCCGACCCTTCCCGTGTACATCGGCGAACTCCAGGCCCCCAGCCTCGGCACCGATCTGCAGTCCTGGGACCCCAGTGGCAAACCCCTCGTCGACGAGGTCGGCGAACTCGTGGTCACGAACCCCATGCCCTCCATGCCGATCCACTTCTGGAACGACCCCGACGGCACCCGTTACCACGACAGCTACTTCGACACCTACCCCGGAGTCTGGCGCCACGGAGACTGGACGACCCTCACCTCCCGAGGCTCCGTCGTCATCCACGGCCGCTCCGACTCCACGCTCAACCGCCAGGGCGTCCGCATGGGCTCCGCCGACATCTACGAAGCGGTCGAGCGACTCCCGGAGATCAAGGAGTCTCTCGTCATCGGCGTCGAACAGCCCGACGGCGGTTACTGGATGCCCCTCTTCGTGCACCTCGCCCCGGGAGCGGTCCTCGATGAAACCCTCCTGAACCGCATCAAAAAGACCATTCGCGAGCAACTCTCCCCGCGCCACGTCCCCGACGAGGTCATCGAAGTACCCGGTGTCCCGCACACCCTCACAGGCAAACGCATCGAGGTCCCCGTCAAACGCCTCCTCCAGGGCACCCCGATGGAAAGAGCGGTCAACCCCGGCTCGATCGACAACCTCGACCTCCTCCGCTTCTATGAGGACCTGGCCCGCAAGCGCGGCTGATGCGCTCGGCCCGCAGCCCGCAGCCCGCAGCCCGCAGCCCGCAGCCCGCAGCCCGTTGTCAGTGGTGACAGTTACTGTGAGTGAGCATTGATCGACTGCTCGCACACGGGGGGAAACATGACGCACACCGGACACCAGAGCATGCGACGGGTGCTGCGCCGCGAAATCGCAGGCACCATCGGCCTGCTGGCCGACGAGCACGACTTCACCGCGATGCGGCGCTACCGCACCTTCACCTTCGACGACCACGCCACCTACCTCCGACAAGTGGAAGCCCTGCTCAGGACACTCGCCGCGCAGGGCAACCACACCACGGTCGCCCTCTTCGACCCGGAGGAGTACGCGGAGTTCTGCGCCGACGCAGGCCTGGAACCGGACGCCCCGTCCAGCCGCACCCGCTTCACCGGAGAGCTGGCCACGACGGGCCCGAGCATCCCGTACGACGGCCAGCCCCTGTCCGAACTCGTCACCGACCTGATCGACGAAGCCGTCCGCCAGGCCACCTGGGAGTACGCCACCAATCTCCTGTCCCGAATCGGCGACTGCGCCTCCTGCGGCCACGACATCGGACGCTCGGCCTTCGCCCACGCCTCCGAACTGCTCACCCGCATCCTCGACACCGCGAGTCCGGGCCGACGCCACCTCGTGTGCAGCGTCTCGTCCTCACCCCAACCGCTCATGTCCGCGCTCCACGTGGATGAGGACGTCGACGGCAGTACGCATCTGGACGAGGCCGAAGCCCTGGAGTTCGTGACGGTCCTGGCCGTCGGCATCGCCACCAGGAGCCCCGGCGGACTGGTCATGCGCACCAGCGCCTCGGACGCCACCGACCGGGTCTACGGCTGGCGCCTGCGCGGAGAAGGCCTGGAACCGCTCACCGCAGGAGAGGTTTTCGACGCCTACTGCACGGACGTGGAATCCGGAGACCTCGTCTCACCGGAATCCGGCGTCGACTACTGCGCCCCACCCGACCTCGGGGAGGGAGGCACTGCTCCGGGCGGGCACACCCACTGAATGGGCGAGGGGCGCCCCACCCTCAGGTGGAGCGCCCCTCTACGACAGCCGATCGGGCTTCGACGTCACTCGCCGGACAACACGGCCTGAGCCGCGCTGCGCGCCTCCTCCGCGGTGTCCGTCGCACGCGCGGCAGCCGCGGCCCGCTCACACTGCGCCAGCGTGTACTTCGCCAGCGTCGCCCGGACGTAAGGAATCGAAGCCGAACCCATGGAAAGAGAGGTGACACCCAGACCGGTCAGCACACACGCGAGCAGCGGGTCAGACGCTGCCTCACCGCAGACACCACAGCTCTTGCCCTCGGCCTTCGCCGCCTCGGCGGACAGCGCGACCAGGTCGAGCAGCGCGGGCTGCCACGGATCCTGCAACCGGGACACCGCGCCCACCTGCCGGTCAGCGGCGAACGTGTACTGCGCGAGGTCATTGGTCCCCAGCGAAAGGAACTCGACCTCCTGAAGAATCGACCGCGCCCGCAGTGCTGCCGAGGGGATCTCCACCATCGCGCCGAACTTCGCCTGAAGCCCGGCTTCGCGGCAGGCGTCCGCGAACGCCTTGGCGTCCGTACGGTCCGCGACCATGGGCGCCATGACCTCGAGGTAGACGGGCAGCCCTTCCGCGGCCTTGGCGAGCGCCGTCAGCTGCGTACGCATCACCTCGGGATGGTCGAGGAGGGTCCGCAGCCCGCGCACACCCAGTGCCGGGTTGGGCTCATCGACCGGGGTCAGGAAGTCCAGAGGCTTGTCCGCGCCGGCGTCCAGCACCCGCACGACCACGCGTCCCTCGGGGAAGGCTTCCAGGACCTGGCGGTAAGCCTCGACCTGCTTCTCCTCCGACGGCGCCGCCTTGCTGTCGTCCAAGAAGAGGAACTCGGTACGGAACAGCCCGACACCCTCGGCCCCGGCCTCCAGGGCCGCCGGTACGTCAGAGGGGCCACCGATGTTGGCCAGCAGCGGCACCTTGTGGCCGTCCGACGTGACACCCGGTCCGGTCGACGAAGCGAGCGCCGCCTTCCGCTCGGCCGCGGCAGCCTCCAGCTCCGCCTTCTTCTCCGCGCTCGGGTTCACGAAGATCTCGCCGGTGCTGCCGTCGACAGCGATGACCGTGCCCTCGGCCAGTTCCCCGGCGCCCGGCAGCGCCACCACGGCCGGCACACCGAGTGCCCGCGCCAGGATCGCGCTGTGGCTGGTCGGGCCACCTTCCTCGGTCACGAATCCGAGAACCAGCGTGGGGTCGAGCAGAGCCGTGTCCGCAGGCGCCAGATCACGAGCGATGAGGACATACGGCTCGTCGCTGTCCGGGACGCCCGGCATGGGTACCCCGAGCAGTCGGGCGACGATACGGTTCCGCACGTCGTCGAGGTCGGCGACACGACCCGCGAGGTACTCACCGGCCCCCGCCAGAAGAGCGCGGTACGCGGCGAGCGCGTCGTAGACCGCACGCTCCGCCGTGCTCCCCACGGCGATACGTCGCTCCACATCAGCCATCAGCTCGGGGTCCTGGGCCATCATGGCCTGTGCCTCCAGCACGGCCTGGGCCTCACCACCGGCCAGGTTGCCGCGCGCCATCAGATCGGCCGCCACAGCATCCACGGCCTTGCGGGCACGCCCCTGTTCGCGCTCCGCGTCCTCCGCCGGGATCTGCTTGGCAGGCGGCTCCAGCACCGCCGTTCCCATGTGCCGAACCTCGCCGATGGCCACACCGTGGCTCACGCCGACGCCTCGCAGCGTTGTCTCCATCTCACCCGTCTCCGATAGTGCGGCGGGTCCCGCCGCCGTGATGGTTCTTCGTATGTGCCGTCGAGTACGGCTTTGACGTCACGCCCAGCCGAAGAGAGTGTCGCCGGCCTTCACATCGCCGTCCTCGCGGAGTTCGGAGAGGGACCCGGCCGTGGCTTCGAGGGCCACGACGGGGCAGATCGGGGACCTGCCTGCGGCCTCGACGGCAGCGGGGTCCCAGCGCACGACGGCCTGACCACGCGTCACGGTGTCGCCCTTGTTGACGAGCAGTTCGAAGCCCTCGCCGTTCAGCTGCACTGTGTCGATTCCGAGGTGCGTCAGCACACCGTGGCCGTCACTGTCGACCACGACGAACGCGTGTGGATGCAGCGACACGATGACTCCGTCCACAGGGGCGACGGCCTCCGAGGCCTCGCGCACGGGATCGATCGCTGTGCCGGGGCCCACCATGGCTCCCGAGAAGACGGGGTCCGGCACGGCGGCCAGTCCGATGGCGCGTCCTGCAAGAGGGGACGTCACTGTGGTCATGGGAAGCCTCCCAGGAGTGGAGATTCAGATGGGCCGTCAGTGCCTGTCCCGGACGGCGCACTGGGCAGCAGCGTATGTCATATGAACTGACGGTTCCGCATGAGACGTACGGGTTGGCGACCGCCGTGCACGACGTAATCGATTTGCGCCTGCTCCGAGCCCGCCTGTACAGTCGTACTCCTGCTCGGGGCCGAGCGGCACAGTCAAGTGTCCTGGTCGAGCAGCATTCAACTTGTCAGATCCTATCTCGGGGTCAGCTTCCGCATGTCTGCGGGACGGTGGTCAGAGAGACGGAGAAACACTGATAGTGTTGGAAACACCGAAGGGAAGCGCCCGGAGGAAAGCCCGAGAAGATAATTCGGGTGAGTACAAAGGAAGCGTCCGTTCCTTGAGAACTCAACAGCGTGCCAAAAATCAACGCCAGATATGTTGATACCCCGTCTCCGGCCAGTTCGTCTGGTTGGGGCGAGGTTCCTTTGAAGTAAACACAGCGAGGACGCTGTGTGCGAGAGGATCATTCCTCCTCTTGCACCGCTCTCGTGGTGTCGACCCGATTACGGGTACACATTCACGGAGAGTTTGATCCTGGCTCAGGACGAACGCTGGCGGCGTGCTTAACACATGCAAGTCGAACGATGAAGCCCTTCGGGGTGGATTAGTGGCGAACGGGTGAGTAACACGTGGGCAATCTGCCCTTCACTCTGGGACAAGCCCTGGAAACGGGGTCTAATACCGGATACAACCACCGGCCGCATGGTCTGGTGGTGGAAAGCTCCGGCGGTGAAGGATGAGCCCGCGGCCTATCAGCTTGTTGGTGAGGTAGTGGCTCACCAAGGCGACGACGGGTAGCCGGCCTGAGAGGGCGACCGGCCACACTGGGACTGAGACACGGCCCAGACTCCTACGGGAGGCAGCAGTGGGGAATATTGCACAATGGGCGAAAGCCTGATGCAGCGACGCCGCGTGAGGGATGACGGCCTTCGGGTTGTAAACCTCTTTCAGCAGGGAAGAAGCGAGAGTGACGGTACCTGCAGAAGAAGCGCCGGCTAACTACGTGCCAGCAGCCGCGGTAATACGTAGGGCGCGAGCGTTGTCCGGAATTATTGGGCGTAAAGAGCTCGTAGGCGGTCTGTCGCGTCGGATGTGAAAGCCCGGGGCTTAACCCCGGGTCTGCATTCGATACGGGCAGACTAGAGTGTGGTAGGGGAGATCGGAATTCCTGGTGTAGCGGTGAAATGCGCAGATATCAGGAGGAACACCGGTGGCGAAGGCGGATCTCTGGGCCATTACTGACGCTGAGGAGCGAAAGCGTGGGGAGCGAACAGGATTAGATACCCTGGTAGTCCACGCCGTAAACGGTGGGAACTAGGTGTTGGCGACATTCCACGTCGTCGGTGCCGCAGCTAACGCATTAAGTTCCCCGCCTGGGGAGTACGGCCGCAAGGCTAAAACTCAAAGGAATTGACGGGGGCCCGCACAAGCAGCGGAGCATGTGGCTTAATTCGACGCAACGCGAAGAACCTTACCAAGGCTTGACATACACCGGAAACGGCCAGAGATGGTCGCCCCCTTGTGGTCGGTGTACAGGTGGTGCATGGCTGTCGTCAGCTCGTGTCGTGAGATGTTGGGTTAAGTCCCGCAACGAGCGCAACCCTTGTTCTGTGTTGCCAGCATGCCTTTCGGGGTGATGGGGACTCACAGGAGACTGCCGGGGTCAACTCGGAGGAAGGTGGGGACGACGTCAAGTCATCATGCCCCTTATGTCTTGGGCTGCACACGTGCTACAATGGCAGGTACAATGAGCTGCGATGCCGTGAGGCTGAGCGAATCTCAAAAAGCCTGTCTCAGTTCGGATTGGGGTCTGCAACTCGACCCCATGAAGTCGGAGTTGCTAGTAATCGCAGATCAGCATTGCTGCGGTGAATACGTTCCCGGGCCTTGTACACACCGCCCGTCACGTCACGAAAGTCGGTAACACCCGAAGCCGGTGGCCCAACCCCTTGTGGGAGGGAGCTGTCGAAGGTGGGACTGGCGATTGGGACGAAGTCGTAACAAGGTAGCCGTACCGGAAGGTGCGGCTGGATCACCTCCTTTCTAAGGAGCATTTCTTACCGGGTTCTTCGGGACACGGTCAGAGGCCAGTACATCGGCGAACGTCCGGTGCTGGTTGCTCATGGGTGGAACGTTGATTATTCGGCTGGGTTTCCGGGTCGGAGGCTGTGAGTACTGCTCGTCAGAGCGTGGAAAGCATGATCTTCGGACGGGGTCCGGTCGGGCACGCTGTTGGGTGTCTGAGGGCACGGCCGGTTACGGCTGCCTTCAGTGCCGACCCCGGTGAACTCACTGGATCTCCAGTGGGGTGGCGGGTGGTTGGTCGTTGTTTGAGAACTGCACAGTGGACGCGAGCATCTGTGGCCAAGTTTTTAAGGGCGCACGGTGGATGCCTTGGCACCAGGAACCGATGAAGGACGTGGGAGGCCACGATAGGCCCCGGGGAGTCGTCAACCAGGCTTTGATCCGGGGGTGTCCGAATGGGGAAACCCGGCAGTCGTCATGGGCTGTCACCCTTGCCTGAACACATAGGGCAAGTGGAGGGAACGCGGGGAAGTGAAACATCTCAGTACCCGCAGGAAGAGAAAACAACCGTGATTCCGGGAGTAGTGGCGAGCGAAACTGGATGAGGCCAAACCGTATACGTGTGAGACCCGGCAGGGGTTGCGTATGCGGGGTTGTGGGATTTCTCTGTCACAGTCTGCCGGCTGTGAGACGAGTCAGAAACCGTTGATGTAGGCGAAGGACATGCGAAAGGTCCGGCGTAGAGGGTAAGACCCCCGTAGTCGAAACATCAGCGGCTCGTTTGAGAAACACCCAAGTAGCACGGGGCCCGAGAAATCCCGTGTGAATCTGGCGGGACCACCCGCTAAGCCTAAATATTCCCTGGTGACCGATAGCGGATAGTACCGTGAGGGAATGGTGAAAAGTACCGCGGGAGCGGAGTGAAATAGTACCTGAAACCGTGTGCCTACAAGCCGTGGGAGCGTCGGAATGAAGACTTGTCTTCATTCTCGTGACTGCGTGCCTTTTGAAGAATGAGCCTGCGAGTTTGCGGTGTGTTGCGAGGTTAACCCGGGTGGGGTAGCCGTAGCGAAAGCGAGTCCGAACAGGGCGTTTCAGTAGCACGCTCAAGACCCGAAGCGGAGTGATCTAGCCATGGGCAGGTTGAAGCGGAGGTAAGACTTCGTGGAGGACCGAACCCACCAGGGTTGAAAACCTGGGGGATGACCTGTGGTTAGGGGTGAAAGGCCAATCAAACTCCGTGATAGCTGGTTCTCCCCGAAATGCATTTAGGTGCAGCGTCGTGTGTTTCTTGCCGGAGGTAGAGCACTGGATAGGCGATGGGCCCTACCGGGTTACTGACCTTAGCCAAACTCCGAATGCCGGTAAGTGAGAGCACGGCAGTGAGACTGTGGGGGATAAGCTCCATGGTCGAGAGGGAAACAGCCCAGAGCATCGACTAAGGCCCCTAAGCGTACGCTAAGTGGGAAAGGATGTGGAGTCGCAGAGACAACCAGGAGGTTGGCTTAGAAGCAGCCACCCTTGAAAGAGTGCGTAATAGCTCACTGGTCTAGTGATTCCGCGCCGACAATGTAGCGGGGCTCAAGCGTACCGCCGAAGTCGTGTCATTCCAGCATGAGGGCCAACGCCCGCTGGGATGGGTAGGGGAGCGTCGTGTGCCGGGTGAAGCAGCCGCGGAAGCGAGTTGTGGACGGTTCACGAGTGAGAATGCAGGCATGAGTAGCGATACAAACGTGAGAAACGTTTGCGCCGATTGACCAAGGGTTCCTGGGTCAAGCTGATCTGCCCAGGGTAAGTCGGGACCTAAGGCGAGGCCGACAGGCGTAGTCGATGGATAACCGGTTGATATTCCGGTACCCGCTGTGAAGCGTCAAACATTGAACCAGGCGATGCTAAGTCCGTGAAGCCGCCCTGGAGCCTTCGGGCAAAGGGGAGTGGTGGAGCCGACGGACCAGACTTGCAGTAGGTGAGTGATGGGGTGACGCAGGAAGGTAGTCCATCCCGGGCGGTGGTTGTCCCGGGGTAAGGGTGTAGGCCGAGTGGTAGGCAAATCCGCCGCTCATCAAGGCTGAGACCTGATGCCGAGCCGATTGTGGTGAAGTGGATGATCCTATGCTGTCGAGAAAAGCCTCTAGCGAGTTTCATGGCGGCCCGTACCCTAAACCGACTCAGGTGGTCTGGTAGAGAATACCGAGGCGTTCGGGTGAACTATGGTTAAGGAACTCGGCAAAATGCCCCCGTAACTTCGGGAGAAGGGGGGCCATCACTGGTGAGAGGACTTGCTCCTCGAGCTGGGGGTGGCCGCAGAGACCAGCGAGAAGCGACTGTTTACTAAAAACACAGGTCCGTGCGAAGCCGTAAGGCGATGTATACGGACTGACGCCTGCCCGGTGCTGGAACGTTAAGGGGACCGGTTAGTCACATTTCGGTGTGGCGAAGCTGAGAACTTAAGCGCCAGTAAACGGCGGTGGTAACTATAACCATCCTAAGGTAGCGAAATTCCTTGTCGGGTAAGTTCCGACCTGCACGAATGGCGTAACGACTTCTCGACTGTCTCAACCATAGGCCCGGTGAAATTGCACTACGAGTAAAGATGCTCGTTTCGCGCAGCAGGACGGAAAGACCCCGGGACCTTTACTACAGTTTGATATTGGTGTTCGGTTCGGCTTGTGTAGGATAGCTGGGAGACTGTGAAGCTTGGACGCCAGTTCAGGTGGAGTCGTCGTTGAAATACCAGTCTGGTCGTGCTGGATGTCTAACCCGGGTCCGTGATCCGGATCGGGGACAGTGTCTGATGGGTAGTTTAACTGGGGCGGTTGCCTCCCAAAGGGTAACGGAGGCGCCCAAAGGTTCCCTCAGCCTGGTTGGCAATCAGGTGGTGAGTGTAAGTGCACAAGGGAGCTTGACTGTGAGACCGACGGGTCGAGCAGGGACGAAAGTCGGGACTAGTGATCCGGCGGTGGCTTGTGGAAGCGCCGTCGCTCAACGGATAAAAGGTACCCCGGGGATAACAGGCTGATCTTCCCCAAGAGTCCATATCGACGGGATGGTTTGGCACCTCGATGTCGGCTCGTCGCATCCTGGGGCTGGAGTCGGTCCCAAGGGTTGGGCTGTTCGCCCATTAAAGCGGTACGCGAGCTGGGTTTAGAACGTCGTGAGACAGTTCGGTCCCTATCCGCTGCGCGCGCAGGAATATTGAGAAGGGCTGTCCCTAGTACGAGAGGACCGGGACGGACGAACCTCTGGTGTGCCAGTTGTTCTGCCAAGGGCATGGCTGGTTGGCTACGTTCGGGAGGGATAACCGCTGAAAGCATCTAAGCGGGAAGCCTGCTTCGAGATGAGTATTCCCACCCACTTGATGGGGTAAGGCTCCCAGTAGACGACTGGGTTGATAGGCCAGATATGGAAGCCCAGTAATGGGTGGAGTTGACTGGTACTAATAGGCCGAGGGCTTGTCCTCAGTTGCTCGCGTCCACTGTGTTGGTTCTGAAACCACGAACAACCCCATGCCATGGTCACGGTGTGGTGCGGTTGAGTGTTTCATAGTGTTTCGGTGGTCATAGCGTGAGGGAAACGCCCGGTTACATTCCGAACCCGGAAGCTAAGCCTTACAGCGCCGATGGTACTGCAGGGGGGACCCTGTGGGAGAGTAGGACGCCGCCGAACTCCTTTTACAGCTCTGGCTCTTGGGCATACCGCCCCGGAGCCAGAGCTTTTTTGCGTTGAGGTAAGGTCAGGGGGCATCATCGGCTCGTTTTGCACAGGAGGCCCCCGGGTGGAGGTTCAGGAGACCCGAGTCCAGACGGATCGGGTCCTCACCATCCCGAACATCCTCAGCATGGCCCGCCTCGTCGGCGTGCCCGTCTTCCTGTGGTTGATCCTCTGGCCGGAGTTCGGGGGACCCAAGAGCGACGGCTGGGCGCTTCTGGTACTGGCCCTGAGCGGCATCAGCGACTATCTGGACGGCAAGCTCGCCCGCCGCTGGAACCAGATCAGCAGCCTCGGCCGGCTCCTCGATCCCGCGGCCGACCGGCTCTACATTCTGTCGACTTTGGTTGGTCTCACCTGGCGCGAGATTCTGCCATTTTGGTTGACCGCTGCACTGCTCCTGCGAGAGCTGGTTCTGCTGGTGATGGTGGGCATCCTCAGGCGCCACGGCTATCCGCCGCCCCAGGTGAACTTCCTCGGGAAGGCAGCTACCTTCAACTTGATGTACGCCTTCCCGTTGCTGCTGCTCAGTGACGGAAGTGGTTGGATCTCGTCACTCGCTGCTATTTTCGGATGGGCGTTCGCCGGATGGGGTACGACGCTGTACTGGTGGGCAGGGATCCTCTACGTAGTACAAGTCCGCCGACTTGTCAGGGCGGACGCCATGGCCGATTGAGCTCGCCTGATTGTGCGGCCGTAGTGGCTCGATGGCCCGCGTCGGAAAAGTGCGGGACAATCTGGACGGGTGAAGTCGGCTAGACCGTCTCTTCAAGGAGGACGCTTCCGACATGAAGGCCGTCGTGATGGCTGGAGGCGAAGGCACACGCCTTCGCCCCATGACCTCGAGCATGCCCAAGCCGCTCCTGCCTGTGGTCAACCGCCCGATCATGGAGCATGTGCTACGGCTGCTCAAAAGGCATGGGCTCAACGAGACTGTCGTCACCGTCCAGTTCCTGGCGTCGCTCGTCAAGAACTACTTCGGTGACGGCGAAGAGCTTGGGATGGAGCTCACCTATGCCAATGAGGAGAAGCCACTCGGTACCGCCGGGAGCGTCAAGAACGCCGAGGAAGCGCTGAAGGACGACGCTTTCCTCGTCATCTCCGGTGATGCCTTGACAGACTTCGACCTCACCGAACTCATCAATTTCCACAAGGAAAAGGGCGCGCTGGTCACTGTCTGTCTGACGCGCGTACCGAACCCATTGGAATTCGGCATCACCATCGTGGATGAGGAGGGAAAGGTCGAGCGCTTCCTCGAGAAGCCGACCTGGGGCCAGGTCTTCTCCGACACGGTGAACACGGGCATCTATGTGATGGAACCCGAAGTCTTCGACTACGTCGAGGCGGATGTTCCCGTCGACTGGTCCGGCGATGTCTTCCCGCAACTGATGAAGGAAGGCAAGCCCGTCTACGGCTATGTCGCCGAGGGCTACTGGGAGGACGTGGGGACCCACGAGAGCTATGTGAAGGCGCAGGCCGATGTCCTGGAGGGCAAGGTCGACGTCGAGATCGACGGGTTCGAGCTCTCCCCCGGAGTGTGGATCGCCGAAGGTGCCGAAGTGCATCCTGACGCTGTTCTGCGAGGGCCCCTGTATATCGGGGACTACGCCAAGGTCGAAGCCGGCGTGGAAATCCGTGAGCACACCGTCGTCGGCTCGAACGTCGTCGTGAAGAGCGGAGCCTTTCTGCACAAGGCCGTTGTCCACGACAACGTGTACATCGGGCAGCACAGCAATCTGCGTGGCTGCGTGGTCGGGAAGAACACCGACATCATGCGGGCCGCACGCATCGAGGACGGCGCCGTGATCGGTGACGAGTGCCTCGTCGGTGAAGAATCGATCGTGCAGGGGAACGTACGGGTCTACCCCTTCAAGACGATCGAAGCCGGTGCGTTC
Organism: Streptomyces graminofaciens; assembly: GCF_030294945.1. NCBI lineage: Bacteria > Bacillati > Actinomycetota > Actinomycetes > Kitasatosporales > Streptomycetaceae > Streptomyces > Streptomyces graminofaciens. Next base: position 10,472,610 of record NZ_AP018448.1, read on the forward strand.
GTCAACACCTCGGTGATCTGGGAGTCGAGAGGACAGGCTCATCTGTTCGGCGCCCGGGGTGTGTCCGGGATCCTGAATGTGGAGATCACCCCGGAGCTGGCCGTGCGGCTGGCAGGGGCGTACGCCACGACGCTCAAGAAGGGCTCCACCGTCACCACGGCCCGCGACCACTCCCGAGGTGCTCGCGCGCTGAAACGGGCGGTCATCTCGGCGCTCCAGGCCAGCGCCATCGACGTACGGGATCTGGAGAACGTACCGCTGCCCGTGGCCCGGCAGCAGACCGCGCGGGGCAGTGCCGGCGGGATCATGATCCGGACCACGCCCGGGGTGCCCGACTCCGTCGACATCATGTTCTTCGACGGGCAGGGGGCCGACCTCTCGCAGGGGAGTCAGCGGAAGCTGGACAGGGTGTTCGCGCGGCAGGAGTACCGGCGGGCGTTCCCGGGTGAGATCGGGGATCTGCACTTCCCGGCCAGCGTGTTCGACTCGTACACCGGGTCGTTGTTGCGGAATGTCGACACGACCGGGATCGCCGAGTCCGGGCTGAAGGTCGTCGTGGACGCGTCCAACGGAAGTGCCGGCCTCGTACTGCCGAGTCTGCTCGGCAAGCTCGGTGTCGACTCGTTGACGATCAACCCCGGTCTCGACGAGTCCAGGCCCACGGAGACGGCCGACATGCGGCGGTCGGGGCTGGTGCGGCTGGGCGAGATAGTGGCGTCGTCGAGGGCCGCGTTCGGTGTGCGGTTCGACCCGGTCGGTGAGCGGCTGTCGCTCGTCGACGAGAAGGGGCGGATCGTCGAGGACGACCGGGCTCTGCTGGTCATGCTCGACCTGGTCGCCGCCGAGCGGCGCAGCGGGCGGGTGGCGCTGCCCGTGACCACGACCAGAATCGCCGAGCAGGTCGCGGCGTACCACGGCACGCAGGTGGAGTGGACGACGACCTCGCCGGACGATCTGACACGGGTCGGCGGCGACGAGACGACCATCTTCGGCGGCGACGGGCGCGGCGCGTTCATCGTGCCGGAGTTCAGCAGCGTCTTCGACGGGACGGCGGCCTTCGTACGGCTCATCGGACTGGTGGCGCGCACGCAGCTCACGCTCAGCCAGATCGACGCGCGGATTCCCCGGGCGCATGTCCTGAAGAGGGATCTCGCGACGCCGTGGGCCGTCAAGGGCCTGGTGATGCGCCGCGTCGTCGAGGCGGCCGGAGATCGCTTCGTCGACACCACCGACGGGGTGCGGGTCGTGGAGACCGACGGGCGGTGGGTGATGGTGCTGCCCGACCCCGCCGAGGCCGTCACCCATCTGTGGGCGGAGGGACCGGACGACGCTTCCGCGCAGGCCCTGCTCGACGAGTGGTCGACGATTGTGGACAGCGCCGGGCGCTGAAACAGCCAGTACGCGCGCGTGCCGGACAAGTGCCCCCAACGGGGCCTGTCCGGCACGCCGGTAGGGCCATTCGGAGGTAGTGGTCGCGACGTGCGACGATGTGCGGCATGCCGCAGCAGCCCCCCGTTCGGAGCACAGCCACGCGCCCCACGCGTCCGGACGCCTCCATGTCGCTGCTCAACAACGTCATGGACCACAGCCTCGACGACGGGTACGCCGAGGCGGCCGCTCGGAAGCAGGCCGAGGGCACCAGCGGCATGCCCAAGACCGTACGGGCCAAGCTGGGGCTCGCGGCCGGTCTGGTGCTCGCGGCCCTGGTGGTGACCGTGGGCGCCGCCGAGGCGCGTATCAGCGCTCCGGTGGTGGCCAAGGAGCGTGAGGAACTCATCGACCGCATCGAGCAGGAGACCGCGGTCGCGGACGAGCTCGAGGACACCGTCGACTCCCTCCGTGACGAGGTGGGAGATCGGCAGCGCGAGGCGCTCAAGACGGGCGGCGGGGACGATCAGGGAGACCTGGTCGGCATCCTTTCGGGCGCTGTCGAGGTGCACGGTCCGGGAATCAAACTCGTCGTCAACGACGCCAAGGAAGCCAGCCAGGGCGGTGACGGTGATCCGCGCGAGACCTCCGGGTTCTCCGACACCGGGCGCGTGCGTGACCGGGACATGCAGCGGGTCGTCAACGGACTGTGGGAGTCGGGTGCCGAGGCCATCTCGATCAACGGGCAGCGGCTGACCGCACTGTCCGCGATCAGGGCCGCCGGTGACGCGATACTGGTCGACAACAAGCCGCTGGCGCCGCCGTACACGGTGCTTGCGGTGGGGGACGGGAAGCGGCTGAGCACCAGGTTCCAGAACAGCCCCGACGGGCTGTACCTGCACGCGTTGCATGAGAACTTCGACATCCGGACGGGCATCTCCGTCGAGGACGACGTCAAGGTGCCGGCCGCGCCGAGTGTGATCGTACGTACAGCTGAACCGAGCACAGAGAAGGGCACATCGTGATCGCCGTACTGGGCCTCGTCCTGGGAGTGGTGGCCGGACTGTTGGTCCGGCCCGAGGTGCCGGCGGTGGTCGAGCCGTATCTCCCCATCGCCGTCGTCGCGGCGCTCGACGCCGTGTTCGGTGGTTTGCGCGCGATGCTGGACGGCATCTTCGACGACAAGGTCTTCGTCGTGTCGTTCCTGTCCAACGTCGTCGTGGCCGCCCTGATCGTTTTCCTGGGTGACAAGCTGGGCGTCGGCGCCCAGCTGTCCACGGGCGTCGTGGTCGTGCTCGGCATTCGCATCTTCTCCAACGCCGCGGCGATCCGTCGGCACGTCTTCCGGGCGTGAGGCCGATGCGCGATCAGGACGGAAGGCCGACCCCGAACCGGGGCGACGGTCACGAGGACGACTCGCCCACGACCCGGCTGCGCCGGGAGCTGCCCCAAGAGGTGCCCTCCGCGCCCGCCGAGGAGCCGAGTGAGGTCGCGCAGGAGCGGCAGCCGACGCTGACCGGGCGCGACAGGCTCGCCAAGGGGCTGTGGCCGCCGCGCTTCACGCGTGCCCAACTCATCGTCGCCCTCCTGCTGTTCGGGCTCGGCTTCGGTCTGGCCATCCAGGTGGCCTCCAACAACGACGACAGCGCGCTGCGCGGAGCACGCCAAGAAGATCTCGTTCGCATTCTCGATGAACTGGATGACCGTACTCAGCGTCTGGAGGAGGAGAAGCAGGGTCTCGAAGGCCAGCGCACCGAGCTGGAGAACAGCTCGGACCAGGCCGAGGAAGCCCGCAAGCAGACGGTCGAGAAGGAAAGGCAACTCGGCATTCTGGCGGGCACGGTGGCGGCTCAGGGACCCGGCATCACACTGACGATCGACGACACGAAGGGGACGGTCGAGGCCGACATGCTGCTCGACGCCATCCAGGAGCTGCGCGCGGCAGGCGCCGAGGCGATCCAGGTGAACGGCGTGAGGGTCGTCGCCAGTACCTATCTGACCGATTCCGGGAACGGAGTCAGCGTCGATGGGAACAAGATCACCCAGCCCTTTCGTTTCAAGGTCATCGGCAACCCGCAGGACCTCGAGCCCGCACTGAACATCCCCGGAGGCGTCGTGCAGACACTGGAGAAGGAGCGGGCCACCGTGACCGTCGAGCGGGCGGACAAGATCGTCGTGGATGCCTTGCGAGCTGCGGAGCGGCCTGACTACGCTCGGTCGTCCTCCCAGTGAACCGCAGGTGCATGGGGGCCTTCCGGCAGGGGCATGAGGTTGCGGGGGGTCGGCGCACCGAATGGGTGGTGCGTGGTGGAAACTGTCTGGTGGATACGGACGTTGTGAGGTTGTCCGGCTCGGCCGGTGTGTTCAGTCAGGGTTCGTCCTGCCCCACGGGCGGGTCTGTTTCGGTCAAGGGGAATCGCCCGTGAAGTTGTTTGCGAAGTTGTTCGGCAAGAGCGCGCGAGAGGGCAGCGACAATGCGACCTCCCGCCATCGCGTGCAGCCTTCGGACGTGGAGGGCCAGGGCGGCGAGCGGCCGCTGTTCCGGGACCAGGTCGCTGGTCCGGGTGGTGACATTTCCGGAGGTCAGGGCGCGCCGTCTGTTGACCCTGCCCAGTCCGGCCGCATAGGTTTCGGGGAACCGTCAACCTCAAGTACGGGTGGAGGGTTTGACCCGTACGCGTCCAATGCCCCGTCGGGGCAGCCGCGGCAGGAGGATCCGTCGATGTCGGCGCTGGTGTGTACGAGGTGCGGTAACCGCAACGCGGAGAACAGCCGCTTCTGCTCCAACTGCGGTGCACCGCTGCGGCCGGGAGTCGCCGCCGAGCGCGCGTCCGAGACGACCTCGACGATCTCGATCTCCGGCCTCGAGGCCTACGACGCCGAGACCACGGGGCAGACGCAGCTTCCGTCGCTCTCGCCCGAGGCGCAGGCGGCCGTCGAGGCGCTGCCGCTCGGCTCGGCGCTCCTGGTCGTCCGCCGTGGGCCGAACTCCGGCAGCCGCTTCCTCCTGGACAGCGATCTGACTACGGCGGGTCGCCACCCGCAGAGCGACATCTTCCTCGACGACGTGACCGTCTCGCGCCGGCACGTGGAGTTCCGCCGGGGTCAGGACGGCTCGTTCAAGGTCGCCGACGTCGGCAGCCTGAACGGTACGTACGTCAACCGGGAGCGGATCGACGAGGTCGCGCTGTCGAACGGTGACGAGGTGCAGATCGGCAAGTACCGGCTGGTCTTCTACGCGAGCCAGCGAGGCTACTGACCCGTCAGGGAAGGTCCATGCTTCGAACACCGAGCGGTGGTGCCGGGAACGGCACCACCGCCGCGGACAGTGGCCTGATGAGCATCGGCGCGGTGCTGAACGTGCTGCGCGAGGAGTTCCCCGAAGTCACCATCTCCAAGATCCGCTTCCTGGAGACGGAGGGGCTCATCGAACCGCAGCGGACCCCATCGGGGTATCGCAAGTTCAGCGCCGAGGACGTCGAGCGCCTCGGTCACGTCCTGAGGATGCAGCGGGACCACTATCTGCCGCTCAAGGTGATCCGGGAGCACCTGGAGGCCCTGGAGCGCGGCGAGGACGTACGTCTGCCGTCTCTGGGCCGCCAGCGTGACGTCGGTGATGGGGAACGCCTGAGCGAGCTCTTCGGGGAGCCCGAGGAGACCACCGCCGCCCGGATCGGCCGTACCGAGCTGCTCGCGGCCGCCGCCGTCGAGGAGGACCAGCTCGCCGAGTGGGAGTCGTACGGGCTTCTCGCGGCGTTGCAGGACGGGACGTACGACGCCGAGGCCGTCACCGTGGCCGCGCTGATGGTGGAACTGGGGCGGTTCGGGATCGAGCCGAGGCATCTGAGGGCGATGAAGGCCGCTGCCGACCGGGAGGCGGGGTTGGTCGACCAGGTCGTCGCCCCGCTGCGCCGGCATCGCAATCCGCAGACCAGGGCGCACGCGGAGGATCGTACGCGTGAGCTGGCGGGGCTCACGGTCAAGCTGCACGCGGCGCTCGTGCAGATGGAGCTGGGTGTACGGCTCCGCTGAGGCGGGGTGTTCGCCCAAGGCGGATCGGTCGGCCGATCTGTTCCCGACTACCCAAACATCCACGGCACGGCCTAGGGTTGCTGTGTGAACGAGCTCGATGTCGTAGGTGTCCGGGTCGAGATGCCCTCCAACCAACCGATCGTGCTCCTGCGTGAAGTGGGAGGCGACCGCTACCTCCCCATCTGGATCGGGCCGGGGGAGGCCACGGCCATCGCCTTCGCCCAGCAGGGCATGGCCCCCGCGCGACCGCTGACCCACGACCTGTTCAAGGACGTGCTGGAAGCCGTCGGCCAGGAGCTCACGGAAGTACGCATCACGGATCTGCGTGAAGGCGTCTTCTACGCGGAGCTGGTGTTCGCCAGCGGGGTAGAGGTGAGCGCCCGGCCGTCCGACGCCATAGCGCTGGCGCTGCGCACCGGGACGCCGATCTTCGGCAGCGATGGGGTGCTCGACGACGCGGGCATCGCGATCCCGGACGAGCAGGAGGACGAGGTGGAGAAGTTCCGCGAGTTCCTCGACCAGATCTCGCCAGAGGACTTCGGCACCAACAGTCAGTGAGCCCCGGGGTTGCGGCTGCCGGATTGAGTGCTGGTGTGGCGCCGTGGCCTGCGAGGATGCCTGGCTTCGGTGAGGCGTGCGCAGGGGCGTGGGTGGCCTTGCTGTCTCGCTGCTGATCGGCCCGGAACTCGAATGTGATGGGGGTCGTCACTCTCGCGCCTCTGGCACATGCCAGTGGCCAGTGTTGGTGTCGAAGGAGTTGATCTCAAGGCATTCGGCTAGCCTTTCCCCGCGGAAGGGCACGGGAAACCACTCTCAGGGTGATTATCACTCGGCGTGCCGAGTGTGGCGGTCGTTGACGCGCCCCTGGTGGCTGCCTACCGTCGAGAAGGCAGGTCAAGGACGGAGGTCGGCGTGAGAAGCAGCGGCGACGGTACGGCTGGGGGTGCCCCCGGACGCAGCCTGGGGGAGAACGGTCCGTACCCGCTTTACAGCAGCGCGGCCGGTCACGTCCCGCAGCGGCCGACGGCTGTGCCGGGGGGCGAGGTGGAGGCCGAGGGGCAGGAGACGGTCGGGTTCCGCGGTCCCACGGCGTGCGCTGCCGCGGGCATCACTTATCGGCAGCTCGACTACTGGGCCCGTACCGGCCTCGTCGAGCCGAGTGTGCGGTCGGCGCACGGGTCGGGGACGCAGCGGCTCTACAGCTTCCGGGACGTCGTCGTCCTGAAGATCGTCAAGCGGTTCCTCGACACGGGCGTGTCGCTGCAGAACATTCGCACCGCCGTGCAGCATCTCAGGGACCGGGGCTTCAGTGATCTGGAGCGGATGACTCTGATGAGCGATGGTGCGACGGTCTACGAGTGCACGTCCCCCGACGAGGTCCACGCCCTGCTCCAGGGCGGCCAGGGGGTCTTCGGGATCGCTGTGGGGGTCGTCTGGCGTGACGTAGAAAGCGCTCTCTCGCAGCTGCACGGAGAGCGCGTCGACACGGGGGACACCCTCGTCGGGCACAACCCGGCGGACGAGTTGGCGCGGAGGCGCAACCGGGCGGTCTGAGGCTGACGCCGAAGCCGTTCGTCGTGTGGGCGGACTGCCGCCGGAGCCTGGCCGTGCCGGTTGGCCGCAGCATTGTCAGTGGCGTAGGGCAGCATCGGAGATGTGAGAACCGCGCCTACGATCCTGCATCTCGACATGGATGCCTTCTTCGCCTCCGCGGAGCAGGCGTCGAAGCCGAGCCTGCGAGGGAAAGCGGTTGTCGTGGGTGGGCTCGGACCGCGTGGAGTGGTCGCGACCGCCTCGTACGAGGCACGGGTCTTCGGGGTGCACTCGGCGATGCCCATGGGGCAGGCACGCCGTCTCGCGCCGAACGCCGCGTATCTCACGCCACGCTTCATGTTCTATCGGGCGATCAGCGAACAGGTCATGGGGCTGCTGCGCGCCTTGTCGCCGTTGGTTGAGCCGTTGAGTCTGGACGAGGCGTTCGTGGATCTGGAGGCCGGGGGAGCGGCCTGGGACGAGGAGTCGGCGCGGTTGGCGGGGGCGAAGCTGCGGGCCGACATACGGGCCGTGACAGGGCTGACGGGGTCCGTGGGGCTCGCGGCCACCAAGATGCTCGCGAAGATCGCCTCCGAGCAGGCGAAACCCGACGGGCTGGTGCTGATCGAGCCCGGGACCGAGCGGGCGCTGCTCGGGCCGATGTCGGTGCGGATCCTGCCGGGTGTGGGGCCGGCGACCGGGGACCATCTGCGGCGGGCCGGGATCACCACGGTCGAGGAGATCGTGGAGGCGGGTGAGGACGAGGTCGTACGGCTGCTGGGGAAGGCCCATGGGCACGGGCTGTACGCGATGGCGCTGGCGCGTGACGAGCGGCCGGTGGTCGCCGAGCGGGACACGAAGTCCGTCTCGGTGGAGGACACGTACGACGTGGACATCCATGACCGGGTGAGGGTGCGGCTCGAGGTGCAGCGGCTGGCCGATCGGTGTGTGCGGAGGCTGCGGGAGGCCGGGCTGTCGGGGCGGACCATCGTGCTGAAGGTGCGGCGGTACGACTTCTCGACGCTGACCAGGTCGGAGACGTTGCGGGGGCCGACGGACGACGTGGCCGTGGTGCGGGAGGCCGCAGCGCGGTTGTTGGAGGCCGTGGACACGACAGGGGGTGTGCGGCTGCTCGGGGTCGGGGTGAGCGGGCTTGCCGACTACACGCAGGAGGATCTGTTCGCCCAGGCCGCGGGCGAGCCGGAGGCGGCGGAGGAGGAGGCGGTGGCCGAGGCGCCTGTGGTGGAGGAGGGCAGGGGTGCCGAGCGGCAGTGGCGTCCGGGGCACGATGTGCGGCATGCCGAGTACGGGCACGGGTGGGTGCAGGGCAGTGGGCTCGGGCGCGTGACCGTGCGGTTCGAGACGCCTGACTCGGGGCCGGGGCGGGTGCGGACGTTTCGGACGGGCGATCCGGATTTGGAGCCGGTGGATCCGTTGCCGTTGGTTTCTGGGGGGCCGACGAGGCCGGGGCGTGAGTCGGAGCAGGCGTCGGGGGCGAAAGCGGAGCGCGGCCTGGGGTTGGAGCTGGAGGGGTAGGGCGGGGATCAGGGGGCTGGAGGATCTGCAGGGGTGGCGAGTGGGAAGACATTGAGCCGGGGGACGAAGAGGCGAAACCGGCCGGAATGTGCGCGGTGGGTGTGGTTGAGGAGGCGTCGGCGGCGGGGGCGAGGCAGCTGCCTGGTTGAGGCCCACGTGCTGAAGTCGACCGACCCGGCAGGCGAGGCGGGGCGGAAGCCGCGCGCCAGGCAGGGACGGAAGCTTGCTGAGGCCAGGTGGGACCAGGACCAAGGACGGTGGCGGGCGAGACTGGCCGGGAGCCGGGAGCCGGGAGCCGGGAGCCGGGAGCCGGGAGCCGGGAGCCGGGAGCCGGGAGCCGGGAGCCGGGAGCCGGGAGCCGGGAGCCGGGAGCCGGGAGCCGGGAGCCGGGAGCCGGGAGCCGGGAGCCGGGAGGGGCGAGGGGTTCGGGCTGGTGTGGGTGAGGGCGGTTGGGGGTTGGGCTGTAGGTCAGACGTCTTCCTGGCCCGCTATCTGGCCGAAGTCTCGGTCCAGTGGGGGCGGGGGTGCCACGTCCAGGCCGTAGTGGTGGTAGAGCTGGAGTTCCTGTTCGGGGGAGAGGTGGCGGCCTACGCCGAAGTCGGGAGCGTCCTTGATCAGGGCGCGGTCGAAGGGGACGCGGAGGGTGCCCTCCATCAGTTCGCTGGGCTCCAGGGGGATGAAGGCGTCGCGGCCGAAGAGGCCCATGCGTATCGCCGCCCACTCCGGGGTCCCGGTGGCGTCGTCGAGGTAGACCTCGTCCACCGTGCCGATCTTGGTGCCCTTGCGGTCGAACGCCTTGCGGCCGATCAGGTTGCGCGGATCGATATCGGTCTGCACGGTCCCTCCAAGTGGTCGCAAAGGGGCTGTCGCCACGAATCGTCTCTTACCCTACGAAAAGGCACATCAGGGGAGGCGGCCACTCGAAGACCTGTGCGTCGACCGCGCTGATAGGCTGACGGCGGCTGCTGACCCTGTGCGGGAGAGTCCTCCAGACATCATCGGAGGCGCCGAAGGAGCAAATCCTCCCCGGAATCTCTCAGGCCCACGTACCGCACGGACGAGGTCACTCTGGAAAGCAGAGCGGGTGTCGACGGCTTCCGCTCTCACCGACGGTGAAAGCCGGTTCGTTCATGGACCGGTGAAGCTCTCAGGTCGAGATGACAGAGGGGGAGGCCGTCGGGGCACCCGTGCCGTGGTGTCCCTCGAAGGTCGCGTCAGACCAGGAGGCCTCCGCAATGACCGCCCATCGCATTCCGCTTGCCGAGCTCGAACAGGGAATCCCCTTCGAGCGGCGGCACATCGGCCCCGATCAAGAGGCCCGGGCCAAGATGCTCGCCAACGTCGGCTACGGCTCGCTCGACGAGCTGACGGCCGCCGCCGTCCCGGATGTGATCAAGAACGCCGAAGCGTTGCGGTTGCCGGGCGCGCGTACGGAGGCCGAGGTTCTCGCGGAGCTGCGTACGCTCGCGGACCGTAACCAGGTGCTCGGCTCGATGATCGGGCTCGGGTACTACGGGACGTTCACACCGCCGGTGATTCTGCGGAATGTGATGGAGAATCCGGCCTGGTACACCGCTTACACGCCTTATCAGCCCGAGATCTCCCAGGGGCGGCTCGAAGCGCTGCTCAATTTCCAGACCGTGGTCGCCGATCTCACCGGACTGCCCACCTCCGGGGCCTCCCTGCTCGACGAGGGCACCGCCGCAGCCGAGGCCATGGCGCTGTCCCGGCGCATGGGGAAGAACAAGAAGGGGCTCTTCCTCGTCGACGCCGACGCGCTGCCGCAGACCATCGCCGTGATCGAGACCCGTGCCGAGCCGACCGGGGTCGAGGTCGTCGTCGCCGATCTGAGCGAGGGCATCCCGGCCGACATCGCCGCTCGTGAGATCAACGGTGTGCTGCTGCAGTACCCGGGCGCCTCCGGTGCCGTACGCGACCTCAAGCCCGTCGTCGACCAGGCCCACGAACTCGGCGCGCTCGTCACGGTCGCCGCCGATCTGCTCGCGCTCACGCTGCTCACCTCCCCCGGTGAGCTGGGCGCCGACATCGCGGTGGGCACGACCCAGCGGTTCGGGGTGCCGATGGGCTTCGGCGGGCCGCACGCCGGTTACATGGCCGTGCACGAGAAGTTCGCGCGCAGCCTGCCCGGGCGGCTCGTGGGTGTGTCCGTGGACGCCGACGGGCACAAGGCGTACCGGCTCGCCCTGCAGACGCGTGAACAGCACATCCGCCGGGAGAAGGCCACCAGCAACATCTGTACGGCTCAGGTGCTGCTCGCCGTGATGGCCGGCATGTACGCCGTCTACCACGGGCCGGAGGGGCTGCGAAGCATCGCTCGGCGTACGCACCGGTACGCCACGATCCTCGCTGCGGGGCTCGCCACCGGCGGAGTCGAGGTCGTGCACGGCGCCTACTTCGACACGCTCACCGTGCGGGTGCCGGGCCGGGCGGCCGAGGTCGTCGCCGCCGCGCGGGAGAACGGCGTGAACCTGCGCCTCGTCGACGCCGACCGGGTCTCCGTCTCCTGCGACGAGACCACCACGCGGGCCCAGCTCACGGCCGTATGGGGCGCGTTCGGGGTCGAGGGCGATGTCGAGGCCCTCGATGTCGCCGCCGAGGAGGCGCTGCCGGGCTCGCTGCTGCGCTCCGACGAGTACCTCACGCACCCCGTCTTCCACCAGTACCGCTCCGAGACCGCGATGCTGCGCTATCTGCGCAAGCTCGCCGACCGGGACTACGCGCTGGACCGGGGCATGATCCCGCTGGGCTCCTGCACGATGAAGCTCAACGCGACCACCGAGATGGAGCCGGTGACCTGGCCCGAGTTCGGGCAGTTGCACCCCTTCGCGCCCATCGAGCAGGCGCAGGGCTATCTCACGCTCATCCGTGAGCTGGAGGAGCGACTCGCGGAGGCCACCGGGTACGACAAGGTGTCGCTCCAGCCCAACGCCGGTTCGCAGGGTGAGCTGGCCGGGCTGCTCGCCGTACGGGGGTACCACCGGGGCAACGGCGACGAGCAGCGGACGGTGTGTCTGATTCCGTCCTCCGCGCACGGGACCAACGCCGCGAGCGCCGTGATGGCGGGCATGAAGGTCGTCGTCGTGAAGACCGCCGACGACGGTGAGATCGACGTCGAGGATCTGCGGGCCAAGATCGAGCAGTACCGCGACGAGCTGGCCGTACTCATGATCACGTACCCCTCGACGCACGGTGTGTTCGAGGAGCACGTCGCCGACATCTGCGCCCAGGTGCACGAGGCGGGCGGTCAGGTGTACGTGGACGGTGCCAACCTCAACGCTCTCGTGGGGCTCGCCAAGCCGGGGCACTTCGGCGGTGACGTCTCGCATCTGAATCTGCACAAGACGTTCTGCATCCCGCACGGCGGCGGCGGTCCGGGCGTCGGGCCGGTGGCCGTGCGATCGCATCTGGCGCCCTACCTGCCGAACCACCCGCTGCAGCCCGAGGCCGGCCCCGAGACGGGCGTGGGGCCGATCTCGGCGGCTCCCTGGGGCTCTGCGGGCATCCTGCCCATCTCGTGGGCGTACGTCCGGCTGATGGGCGGCGAGGGGCTCAAGCGGGCCACGCAGGTGGCGGTGCTGAGCGCGAACTACATCGCCAAGCGGCTGGAGCCGCACTACCCGGTGCTCTACACCGGCCCGGGCGGGCTCGTCGCGCACGAGTGCATCGTCGATCTGCGGCCGCTGGCCAAGTCGACCGGTGTCAGCGTCGACGACATCGCCAAGCGGCTGATCGACTACGGCTTCCACGCGCCGACGATGTCGTTCCCGGTGGCGGGGACGCTGATGATCGAGCCGACCGAGTCGGAGGACCTCGTCGAGCTGGACCGGTTCTGCGACGCGATGATCGCCATCCGCGCGGAGATCGAGAAGGTCGCCGCGGGTGAGTGGCCGGCGGACGACAACCCCCTGCGGAACGCGCCGCACACGGCGGCCGCGCTCGGCGGGGAGTGGGAGCACGCGTACACGCGTGAGGAGGCCGTCTTCCCGGCCGGTGTGACGCCCGCCGACAAGTACTGGCCGCCGGTGCGCCGGATCGACCAGGCCTTCGGCGACCGGAACCTGGTCTGCTCCTGCCCGCCGCTGGACGCCTACGAAGAGTGATCGACCGCGGATACGCGTCGGGGCCGGTTCGGAGAGTGTGCTCTTCGAACCGGCCCCTCGTTCTGTCCGGGCGCACGCCCCGCGCGGGGGCGGTCGCCCTTCGTGCCCGACCGTGTGGCGCGGCTCAGGCGGCCGTCATCACGTGGTCGGTGCCCGACGGGCGGTGCGGGGCGATGATCTGGCCGTCCGGCAGGAGCTCACCGGTGTCCTCGAAGTGCAGAACGCCGTTGCAGAGCAGGCTCCATCCCTGCTCCGGGTGGTGCGCCATGAGACGGGCGCCTTCCCGGTCGGCGGATTCGGCGGTCGGGCACAGTGGCTGGTGCTGGCACATGGTTGGTGGGATCTTTCGCTCTGTCGTGTGGTGTGAGATGGCTTTGGTGTCTGACCCGCGGCTTGAAGCCTCGTTCATGGCCGCCCCCGTTGTGATTAGTCGTCCTGTCCCAGTGTTGCCCCACGGACGCCAATCCGCAGGGATTTCGCATCACCGCTTCTTCACAGGTTGATGACGCATCACTCTGGCGGACGGTTCACCTCAACCGCACTGTCCCTTCGGGTGGTTCGCCATGGTCAGAAAGGGCTAGTCCCAGGGGAGAGGCATTGTGAATTGCTCGTACGAGCGTAATGGCGCGCGAAAGAGCGGGAAATCGCGGCGATGAGAATCCTCTACCCCGTCACCGGTGACGCATAACGCGTACCCCGTCACCGGTAATTCGGCGGCGGGGTACGCGGAGTGCGCGAGAGGAGACGGGTGGTGAGGGTCAGGCGGGCGAGCCGAGCAGCGGTGGCGCGGTGGCCGGGGTGAGGCGATGGGTCAGGACCGCGAGCAGTTCGGCGACCCGGTGCGGGCGATGGGCGGCGATGCCCGGTGGAGCAGGTGCCAGCGGGACCAGCAGGTCGGTCGCGGCCGGGTGGCCGGTGGCGCCGTCGGCGGCGGTGTCCCCGTGCAGCCAGAGCGTGAGCATGTACAGCTCGGGCACCGACAGCAGGCGGGGCTGGTAAGGCTGTTGCAAGGTCTCGGCCTGGCGCAGGGCGCGCTCGGTGGAGGCGATGTACGGGCCTTCGAAGAAGTGCGAGAACACCCAGCCGTCGGGTGTCAGTCGGGTCTCGGCGGCGGCCACCGCGCGGTCGGCGCAGTGGATCAGGAAACGCCAGCCGGCCAGTCGTGTGCTGCCCGTGCCCTCCGGGGTGATCCGGTCCAGTACGTGTACGGGCAGCGGGAGTTCGGGGGTGACCGGTCCTTGGGCGGTCTGCAAGGAGGGAGTTCGCGCCTCGCGGACGGCGGTCGGGGAAGCGAGCGCGGTGAGGACGGTGCGCAGTGCGGGTGCGGGAGCCGGGGGGACATGCAGCGGCATGGTGGGTCGCCTCTCATTCGACAGGCACGACGGCGCGAGGGCGGGGGCGGACGACGCTGTCAGCTCTCGGGCTCGGAGAGACGGGTGCCCTGGGTCCGGTGCGTGGGTGAGGCCCGCCGTGCGTGACCAGGACGGCGGGACCGAGGACCGCGAGTACCAACTCTCCGCCTCGATAACCGAGTTTATACGACACGTGTTCAGACGATGTTTCGTCTATCCGCACCGGATATGAACAGCAAGGCAGAAACCGGTCGTTGAAACGCGGGATTCCTCCCGGTTTCCCGTGCGGCCCGCGGTGACGACCTCGGATTGCCGTCGCGCGGCGGACGGCCGGTTCTCGTCGGCACTTTTTACGAAAGCCTGACGCCGCCCTGGCGGACCGAAAGCGCGTACTCTGGTTGCCCAGTGAATGTGCCAAAAGCATGCCGGAAGAATGCGGCTGGAGGAAGCCGGGCTCAGCCTAGCGTGCGTATGTCCCGCGAGGGACGTTATCGGCGGCTGTGCCTGGGCATCATCAACCGTGACCCGGGACAGCAGCGGCCGGATCGTCGGCCTGCCCATCCGAGGAGGGACGCTTCGATGGGGGAGAAGGTCGTGGCGGGGCCGTTCGGCCTGTCCGACCGCCAGCACTACCGCGACAAGCTGCGGCAGTGTCTGGCGGGACTGGCGCGGCTGCTGGAGGAGAAGCGGTTCGACCGCCCCAAGAACATGATGGGTGTGGAGATCGAGCTGAACCTCGTGGGAGCCGACGGTCTGCCCAGAATGTTGAATTCGCAAGTGCTGGAACGGATAGCGAGCCGAGATTTCCAAACAGAACTCGCCATGTTCAATCTGGAAGTCAACATAGCTCCACATCGGCTGGGTGGCCGGGTATTCGACCGGCTTTCCGAGGAGCTGCGCACCTCGCTCAACTACGCCAACCGGAAGGCGGGCGAGCTGGACGCGGGAATCGCGATGATCGGCATTCTGCCCACGCTGGACCGCGACGACCTTGTCTCCTCCAACCTCTCCGACGGCGACCGCTACGCCTTGCTCAACGATCAGATCGTCGCCGCCCGAGGCGAGGATTTCACGCTCGACATCGAGGGCGTCGAGCGGCTTCTGTGCACCTCGAAGTCGATCGTGCCCGAGGCCGCCTGCACCTCCGTGCAGCTGCACCTTCAGGTCACCCCGGGTCGCTTCGCCGATGTGTGGAACGCGGCGCAGGCGGTCACCGCCGCGCAGATCGCCGTGGGCGCCAACTCTCCGTTCCTGTTCGGACGCGAGCTGTGGCGGGAGTCCAGGCCGCCGCTGTTCCTGCAGTCCACGGACACCCGGCCGCCCGAGCTCCAGGCGCAGGGGGTACGGCCGCGTACCTGGTTCGGGGAGCGGTGGATCTCCTCGGCGTACGAACTGTTCGAGGAGAACCTGCGCTACTTCCCGGCGCTGCTGCCCATCTGCGACGACGAGGATCCGCTGCGGGTCCTCGACGAGGGCGGCATCCCCAAGCTCGCCGAGCTGAGCCTGCACAACGGCACGGTGTACCGCTGGAACCGGCCCGTGTACGGCATCGCCGACGGAGTCCCGCACCTCAGGGTCGAGAACCGGGTGCTGCCCGCCGGGCCGACCGTGACGGACGTGATCGCCAACGCGGCGTTCTACTACGGGCTCGTCCGGGCGCTCGCCGAGGAGTCGCGGCCGGTGTGGACGCGGCTGCCCTTCGAGGCCGCCGCCGCCAACTTCGACGCGGCCTGCCGGTACGGCATCGACGCACAGTTCCAGTGGCCGAGGCGCGGCCGGTACGGCGGCGTGGGGCCGGTGGACGCGGTGAACCTCGTCCGGGACGAGCTCCTGCCGCTCGCCGAGGCGGGACTGGACGCGTGGGGTGTGGAGCCGGCCGACCGGGACCTGTACCTCGGGGTGATCGAGGAGCGTTGCCGGCGTCGGGTCAACGGGGCGTCGTGGCAGGTCGAAACGTTCCATCGGGCGCTGCGGAAGGGGATCGGACGGGAGGCGGCGCTTGCGGCCACCACCCGCCGCTACTGCGAGCTGATGCATTCCGGGGATCCGGTGCACACCTGGCCGGTGGGGCTGCCGGAGCCGGTGCCGTTGTTGGGGTGACGGGGGTGGGGCCGTCGGGCCGTGGGGCCGTGGGGCTTCGGGGAGGCGGTCGAGAGTGGGGTGCGGGGGCGTTGAGTCCTCAGCGGGTGCGGGTACGCCGTGGTTGCTCGCGCAGTTCCCCGCGCCCGTGAAAGCCGTGGCCGCGCCCCGTGCCTCGGCCCTGGGGGCGGGCCGCCGGTCGGTTCTGTGGGTCCGCGGGTCATGATGGTCCTGCGGTGGGACAGGACGACTGGAGGCGTGGGTGCAGCTGGAGGCGGGGTCGGGGGCCGGTTCGAGGCCGGAGGAACGGCCGACTCGACGGATTCTGCGGGACGAGACACTGCTCGTACTGGGCCTCTCGCTCGGTGCGAGCGGGGTGGCCGCGCTGATCAGCTTCATGGGCTCGGTGACCAAGCCGGGCGGGCTGAAGGACCAGGCGGCCACCATGAACGCCTCGGCCGCGCCGGACCGGCCCTGGCTCGACCTCGCGTGGCAGCTCTTCGGGATCACGACCGCGCTGGTGCCCGTCGCCCTGGTCGCGCACTTCCTGCTGAGGGAAGGCGGGAGTCTGCGCACGCTCGGCTTCGACCGTACGAAGCCTTGGCCCGACCTCGGGCGCGGGGCGGCGATCGCAGCGGTGATCGGCAGTACGGGCATCGCCTTCTACCTGGCGGCTGTCGCGCTCGGCTTCAACCTCACCGTGGTGCCGGAGGCGCTGCCCGGCGTGTGGTGGAAGTACCCCGTACTGATCCTCTCCGCGATCCAGAACGCGGTCCTCGAAGAGGTGATCGTGGTCGGGTATCTGCTGCGCCGGCTCGACCAGCTGGGCTGGTCACCGGGGAAGGCTATGGCCGGTAGCGCGCTGCTGCGCGGGTCGTACCACCTCTACCAGGGCATCGGCGGGTTCGTCGGCAACATGGTGATGGGCGTGGTGTTCGTCCACCTCTACCGCCGCTGGGGCCGTGTCGGCCCGCTGGTCGTGGCGCACTCGCTGCTCGACATCGGCGCGTTCGTGGGCTACGCCCTGCTCAAGGGGAAGGTGGACTGGCTGCCGTTGCCGTGAGCGCGGCGGGTGCTGACAGGGGCGTACGGCGAGGTCGTACGCCCCTGTCGTGCGCTCACGCGAGCAGTTCGCCGTCGATGACCGTGACCGCGCGGCCGGACAGGAGGGTGCGGTCGCCCTGGAGGGTGGTGCGCACCAGGCCCGAGCGGGCGGAGGCCTGGAGGCCGGTGAGGGCGGGGCTGCCGAGGCGGTCGGACCAGAACGGGGCGAGGGCGGTGTGGGCGCTGCCCGTCACCGGGTCCTCGTCGATGCCGACGTTCGGGAAGAAGCAGCGCGAGATGTAGTCGTACTCGGCGACGGGGTCGGCGGCGCGCGCGGTGGCGATGATGCCGCGCGCGGAGTAGCGGCCGAGCGCCCGATGGTCCGGGGTGAGGCCGCGGACCGTCTTCTCGTCGGCCAGTTCGATCAGCAGGTCGCCGATGTTCGGGCCGGTGTCGAAGGCGCCGAGCGGTTCGGCGCCCAGGGCCTCGGCGACCCCCTCCGGGACCTCGACCGGGAGGAGGGGCGCGGTCGGGAAGTCCAGGGTGAGGGAGCCGTCGGGCTGGGGCGTGGCGGTGAGGACGCCGCTGAGCGTGTCGAACCGGACCGGGCCCTCGTGGGCGCCCGTGGTGGCCAGCACATGCGCGGTGGCCAGGGTGGCGTGGCCGCACATCGTGACCTCGGTGACCGGGGTGAACCAGCGCAGCGCCCAGTCGGCCTCGCCGCCCTCGGGGAGGCGATGGGTGAACGCCGTCTCGGCGTGATTGACCTCCCGGGCCACGTCCTGCATCCAGGCGTCGTCAGGGAAGGCGTCGAGGAGGAGGACCCCTGCCGGGTTGCCGGCGAACGGGCGGTCGGTGAAGGCGTCGACGATTCGGATCCGCATGGACGACGACGGTAGGCCACCCGCAAAGTCGCAGGCCAAGGCCAATTGCGGGGCGCTGGACCGGTTTCGGGGGTGGGGACTTTCGTCGGGGCCTTGTCGTACGACAGGTTCCGATATATCGTTGAAGCATCGCGACAGATCAACGATGGAATGGAGTGATTGCGATGCGTTTCCGTGGACAGGGCAACGGACAGGACTTCGGATTCGAGCGTGGCCATGGCGGCCACGGCGGGGGTCGCCCGCACGGCCGAGGTGACGGCGAGACGCTGCGTGGCGCCTTCGGTCCCTTCGGGCCGGGGCATGGCGGACCGGGCCCCTTCGGGCCTTTCGGGCCGGGCCCATGGGGTGGTCGAGGCAGGGGAGGGCCCAGGGGAAGGGCGCGGCGAGGTGACGTACGCGCGTCGATCCTGGCCCTTCTCAAGGACCGGCCCATGCACGGCTACGAGATGATCCAGGAGATCGCCGAGCGCAGCGGCGGGGCGTGGAAGCCCAGCCCCGGCTCGGTGTACCCCACCCTTCAGTTGCTGGAGGACGAGGGCCTGATCACCAGTGAGACCGAGGGTGGCAAGAAGCTGTTCTCGCTCACCGAGGCGGGCCGCACCGCGGCCGAGGAGGGGCCCGAAGCCCCCTGGGAAGAGGCCTCGCGAGGCGTCGACTGGGAGGCGCTGAGCGAGATCCGGACGGCCGGCTTCGGCCTGATGGAGGCGTTCGGCCAGGTCTGGAAGACCGGGAGCAAGGACCAGCGCGACAAGGCGCTGGCGGTCATCAACGAAGCGCGCAAGAAGCTGTATCTGATTCTTGCCGACGAGGACTGAGGCGAGGGCCGAGGGCCGAGGGCCGAAAGCCGAGGGCTGACGGTCGAGGGTCGACAAGTTGGGGCCGAGGGCCCCGAAAGGCTGGTGGCCCCGGAGGGCTCGTAGCGACGCGAAAGCGCCCCGCGGAGTGGATCCGCGGGGCGCTTTCGCGTCGCCGGGTCAGGCGTGCGGGCGGGTCACGTCACCAGGCCGCCCAGTTTGCGCAGCGACTCGTTGAGCGCGGCGGTGGCCGAGTCCCTGAGCTTGCCTGCCATCAGGGAGACGGCGGCGCCGTTGAACTGGCCGTCGATACGGACCGTGGTGGCCGCGCCGTCGGGGGTGAGGGTGTAGCGCGTGGCGAGGTCCACGGCCATCGGGCCCTTGCCGCGGATGGCCAGGACCCGGGCGGGTTCGAGCTCCGCGACAGTCCACTCGACCTCCGCCGGGAAGCCCATGAGCTTCATGTTCTCCTGGAAGGTGCCGCCCACTTCGAGCGTCTCCGGGCCGCCCTTGGGGAAGCCGGTGTGGGTCGTGTTCCACTGGCCGTACGCGGACCAGTCGACGAGCCGGGCCCAGACCTTCTCGGCGGGTGCCTCGATGCGTGCCTCCGCGCTGACTTCGGCCATGCGACCACCCCTTCGTCTCGGGCTTCGGTGCAGCGGAACGTAGCCGCAGGACCGCCAAGGTTCAATACTGATGAACCGTCAGAAAGTGTGGAGGGCATGGATCGGAGGGACGCGGGGGCGGTCAGCCGGCCTGGCGTGTCAGTGCCGCGCCGAACGGCGGTAAGTCATCCGTAGGGAGGAGAAGGGGAGCGTCCGTCCACAACCTGTGTCGGACGCGGAAATGCTTCCTTTCGTGGATGACTCGGCACGGTGGGGCTGATGGGGTAAGGGGGTGCGACCCCGTATTCCCCGGCAGTCGGCCGTGCGTCACACCGTGGACCATGGACCGAACCACGCGGAAGTCGAGCCCAGGCTCACCGACGAACTGGCCTCTGTGCTGACCGCTGCGCGCAGACGGGCGCTCAGGGACGAGGACCGGCAGATCGACACCGCCCATCTGTTGCACACCCTCCTGGAGTCCGACCCCGCCGTGCGGGCGGCCTTCGGGGACGACCCGCGGATCGCCCGGCTGCTCGGCTATCTCGTACAGCGCAGCATCGGCTACGGGCTGCGCTGGCAGGGCAACGTCGAGGACTCGGGTGCGCTGCCGGTGACGGTGGCCGGTGTGGCGGGCTGGTCGCCCGCGGCAGCCCGCGCCCTGGAGCAGGCGTACGAGCGCGCCCGGTGGCGGGGCGAGGAGCGGGTGCATGGTGTCGATCTGCTCGCCTCGATCGTGTCGTCCCCCGCGTCGCGGGCCGTGGAGGTGCTGGGGAGCGCGGGGATCGACGCGAAGGCGCTGGCGCGGCGGATCGAGGCCGGGGCCGGGGCGGGAGTCGGGTTCGGGGTGACGGAGGAGGGTGGCGGGCTGGGGGCTGTGGAAGGTCGTGGCGGGTTCGGGGCCGCGGCCGAGGAGTACGTGGTGGGGCGTGAGGTGAGGCACTGAGAGGGGCTGGGGGAGTGGCGGGCGGCCGGGGTCGGTCCTGCGTCCGGACGGTGAGACAGGTGTCAAAGAGAGTGACGCTCCTGTCGGTGGCTGGCATCATGTGCCGGTGCACACGTCTCAGCGCAGTCATGGCAACGGTGGCAAGGGCGTCGGCCTCGGGCTCGCCCTCGGGTCGGCGGTCGCGTTCGGCGGATCGGGGGTCACGGCCAAACCGCTGATCGAGGCGGGGCTGGACCCGCTCCACGTGGTGTGGCTGCGCGTCGCCGGGGCCGCGTTGGTGATGCTCCCGCTGGCCGTGCGCCACCAGGATCTGGTGCGCCGGCGGCCCGCGTTGCTCGCCGGGTTCGGTCTGCTGGCCGTGGCCGGGGTGCAGGCCTTCTACTTCGCCTCGATCTCCCGGATGCCCGTCGGGGTCGCGCTGCTCCTCGAGTACCTCGCGCCCGCGTTGGTCCTCGGCTGGGTGCGGTTCGTGCAGCGGCGACAGGTCACCCGGGCCGCCGGTGTCGGGGTCGTTCTCGCGGTCGGCGGACTCGCCTGTGTCGTGGAGGTCTGGTCGGGGTTGAGTGTCGACCCGCTGGGCCTCGTGTTCGCCCTGGCTGCCGCCTGCTGTCAGGTCGGCTACTTCGTCCTCTCCGACCAGGGCGGCGACGCCGGTGCCGAGGCGCCGAACCCGCTAGGCGTCATCGCGTACGGGCTGCTTGTCGGTGCGGCAGCGCTCACGGTGGTGGCCCGGCCCTGGAGCATGGACTGGGCGGTGCTCTCGGGTACGGCGCGGATGGACGGCACGGTCGTGGCCGCGTGGCTGCTGCTCGGGTGGCTCGTGCTGGTCGCGACGGTGCTGGCGTACGTCACGGGGGTGGTGGCCGTGCGGAGGTTGTCGCCGCAGGTGGCCGGGGTTGTGGCTTGTCTGGAGGCGGTGATCGCGACGGTGTTGGCCTGGGTGTTGCTGGGGGAGCATCTGTCGCTGCCGCAGATCATCGGGGGCGTGGTCGTGTTGGCCGGGGCGTTCATCGCTCAGTCCTCGACACCGGTCAAGGGGTCCGACGGTCCGGTTGCGGTCGGCGACGGGGGTGTCCGGGGGACCTCGGTCGTCGGCTGACCGCGGGTGGGGTGCGGTTGCTCGGACCCACGCGGCGGAGCCGCATATCGATACAGACCCGCGCCCCTTTCGGGGCGCGGCACCGCTCGGCGCTCACATCGCCCTGATGTACGCCGGCACCTCCACCCCCTCCGCCAAGTCCCCGTCCGGGATCGGCGCCTCGTAGCCCTTCCGCAGCGGCAGGACCCCCGCCCAGTGAGGCAGAGTGAGGTCCTCGGGTTCGTCGTTGACGCCGCCGGTGCGGGTCTTGGCGGAGACCTCGGTCAGGTCGAGGCGGAGTACGGCGGTGGCGGCGAACTCCTTGTTGTTGGCGGGCCGGGAGTCCTGTGAGCGGCCCGGGACGACATGGTCCACGAGGGCGTCCAGGGCCAGGCGCTTCTCCTCCGGGTCGGTGACCTGGTACGCCGTGCCGTGCACCACCACCGAGCGGTAGTTGATCGAGTGGTGGAAGCCCGAGCGGGCCAGGATCAGCGCGTCCACGTGCGTGACCGTCAGGCAGACCGGGAGGCCCGGGTCGGCCTGGTCCGCCATCCGCAGTGGCCGCGAGCCCGTGGAGCCGTGCACATAGAGCGTCTCGCCGACCCGTCCGTAGAGCGTGGGCAGCACCACGGGGGCGCCGTCGCGGACGAAGCCCAGATGGCAGACGTACCCCTCGTCGAGTATCGAGTGCACCAGTTCCTTGTCGTACGAGGCCTTGTGCGCGGCTCGGGTGGGGACCGTGCGGTCGGTGGGGGTGTAGGCGGCGGCGGGTGTCGGTGTCGTCGACTGCTGGGTCCCCGGCATTGCGTTCTCCATTGCACTAGTGCATAATCTGCTTTGTGCTAGGAGAATATCCGATCCAAGGGCGGGGCGCGGCGGACATTTCCGCCAGCGTCGAGCGCTCGGTGGCCGCGGGTGAGCTGGAGCCGGGGCAACTGCTCCCTCCCATGCGGGAGTTGGCGGTTCGGCTCGGGGTGAATCCCAATACGGTCGCCGCCGCCTATCGCACGTTGCGTGAGCGCGGGGTCATCGAGACCGCCGGGCGCCGGGGGAGCCGGGTGCGGGCGCGGCCGGCGACGACCGGGCGCGAGGACATCAGGGTGTCGGTGCCGGAGGGGGTGCGCGACCTCGCCGACGGCAATCCGGACCCGGCGCTGCTGCCGCCGCTCGCGGGGGTCTTCGCGGCCGCCGCCGAGGAGGGCGACCGGGCGCCCGTGCTGTACGGATCCGGCTCGTTGGAGCCGGAGCTGGCGCGGATCGCTCGGGCCGACCTGGACGCCGACGGTGTGCCGGACGGGCCCGTCGCCGTCACCTCCGGGTCGCTCGACGCCATCGAGCGCGTGCTCGCCGTCCACCTCAAGCCGGGGGACGCCGTCGCCGTCGAGGACCCGGGCTGGGGCAGTGTGCTCGACCTCGTCCCGGCGCTCGGGCTGCGCATCGTCCCGGTCGGCGTCGACGACGAGGGGCCGCTCCCCGACGACGTACGACGGGCCCTGGAAGGCGGGGCGCGCGCCCTGATCGTCACCGACCGGGCGCAGAACCCGACCGGGGCCGTGGTGAGCGCCACGCGCGCGCGTGCCCTGCGGCCGGTCCTGAGGAAGCATCCGCGGACGCTGCTCATCGAGGACGACCACGGCTGCCGGATCGTCGACCAGCCGCTGCATCCGCTGGCCGGAGTCACCCACAGCTGGGCGTTCGTACGGTCGGGCGCCAAGGCGTACGGCCCCGATCTGCGGCTCGCCGTGCTCACCGGGGACGCCGACACCGTCGACCGGGTACGGGGACGGCAGCGGCTCGGGCCCGGGTGGGTGAGCCGGCTGGTGCAGCGGGCCGTCGTACGGCTGTGGTCGGGCGGCGCGGTGGACGTGGCGGCCGTGGCGGCGGCGTACGGGCGGCGGCGGGACGCGCTGATCGGCGCGCTCGCAGAGCGGGGGATCGAGGCGCACGGGCCCAGCGGGATGAACGTCTGGATCCCGGTGCCGGACGAGACCGGCGCCGTCGCGCGGCTGTTGCACGCCGGGTGGGCCGTGGCGCCCGGGGCCCGCTTCCGGATGAACGCACCGCAGGGCATCCGGATCACCGTCTCCACACTCACCGACGAGGAGATCGGGCGGCTGGCGGACGCCGTGGCCTCCGCCATCGTCCCGGTGTCCGAAGGCGGTTACGTGTGACGCGAGGTCAGGTGCGGGGCTTGACCTGGGACAGCGCCGCGCCCGCCAGCACGATCGCCGCGCCGACCGGGGTCGACCAGGCCAGCGACTCGCCGAGAAGAGCGACGCCTGCCGCCGTGGCGATCACCGGGATGAAGTAGGTGACCATCTGGGCGGTGGTCGGGCCCACCTCGGCGACGATCCCGTACTGGACGAGCATGGCCACGCCCGTGCCGAGGGCGCCCAAGGCGACGACGGCCAGCAGCGGCAGGACCGGGAAGCTGGTCGGCAGGGTGGTGAACAGTGGTGTCACGAAGGCGAGTTGGGCCGTGGCCAGGAGGAGCTGGGCGCCGGTGAGGGAGAGGTTCGAGTCGCTGGTGCCGGCCAGGGTGCGGCGGACGTAGATCCAGCCGATCGGGTAGCTGAGCGAGGCCAGCAGAGCCATCGCGGTCCCCTTGGCGTCCAGGCCGGCGAAGCCCTGCCAGGCGCCGAGCACGGTCAGGACGCCGAGGAAGCCGAGGCCGAGGCCGGCGACACGGACCCGGGTCGGGCGGTCCTCGGAGAGCGCCACCAGCGAGAGGGCCATGCCCCACAGGGGCGAGGTCGCGTTGCAGATGCCGGCCAGGGTGGACGGGATCGTCAGCTCCGCGTACGCGAACAGCGAGAACGGCAGGGCGTTGAGGAGGAGGGCCGCCACCGTGAGGTGTCCCCAGGTGCGGGCGCCGCGCGGCAGCCGCTCCCGCTTGACCGCTATCGCCGCCGCGAGGACCAGCGTGCCGAACAGCAGCCGGCCGAAGGTGACCTGGAAGGGCGCGTACGCCTCCGTGCCGACCTTGATGAGGAGGAAGCTGAAGCCCCAGATCAGCGAGAGGAAGGCGAAGCGCGGTCGCCAGCCGACGGTCCTGCGGCGGGCTTCGGGGGCGGGGGTGGAGGTGCGGGAGACGGTGGCGGTGGTCATGTCCGCAACGATGCCGCCGTCCACCTCGTAGGACAAGCGAGATTTATTGAGGTTAATCTCGTAGTATCGCTTATATGTTGAACCTGGAACGCCTGCGCACGCTCGACGCCCTCTCCCGGCACGGCTCGGTCAGCGGAGCGGCCGAGGGGCTGCATGTGACCACGTCGGCCGTCTCGCAGCAGATGGCCAAGCTGGAGCGGGAGGTCGGACAGCAGCTCCTCGCCAAGAACGGGCGGGGTGTGCGCCTCACCGACGCGGGACTGCTCCTCGCCGACCACGCGGCCCGCATCCTGTCCCAGGTCGAGCTGGCCCAGGCGGATCTGGAGGCCCAGCGCGGCCAGGTGGTGGGCGAACTGCGGCTCGCCGCGTTCCCGACGGCCGTGCGCGGGCTGTTCCCCGTGGTGCTCAGGGCGCTGCGGGCCGAGCATCCGGCGCTCCGGGTACGCACACGCGAACTGGAGCCCGAGTTCGGGATCAACGCGGTGATCCGCGGCGATATGGACCTGGCCGTCGTCCTCGACTGGTACAACAAGCCGCTGCCCGTACCCGAAGGGCTCGCCCGGGCCGTCATCCTCGACGACCCGGTGGACGTGGCACTGCCCGAGGACCATCCGCTCGTCGGCCGGGACGAGATCGACCTGGAGGAGCTGGCGGACGAGCCATGGGTCGCCTGGCCCGAGGGCGAGTTCTGTCACGAGTGGCTGATCTACACCCTGCGCGCCAAGGGCATCGAACCGCACATCGCCCACCGCGCCGGCGAGCACCACACCCAACTCGCGCTGGTCGCCGCCGGGTTGGGCGTCTGCATCGCGCCCAGGCTCGGGCGCGACCCGATGCCGGCCGGGGTGCGGACCGTACCGGTGCGGCACCGGGTCCAGCGGACCGTCTACGCGGTGTGGCGCGCCGACGCCGACCGGCGGCCCTCGATCAGGGCGGCCGTGGAGGCGCTCGGCGCGGCCGGGAGCGCGTGCGGGGCGTAGAGAGCGACCGGGGAGGTCACGGCGACCCCAGTTTGCGGAAGTCCCAGGAGGCCACCGCCTCCGGGGTCAGGCGCAGCCAGGCGTGCCTGCCGTCGTGCGGCATCTCGTCCAGGCCGAAGTTCTTCCGGGCGAACAGCCGCTCCACCTCGGCCAGTTCGGGGTGCGGCTCGCCCGTGCGCGGAGCCTCCCCGACGGCCTCCACGGTGCCCGACAGCTCGACACCGCGCAGCTCGCCGTACTCCTCGCCCGCGTCGACCACGACGGCGACGCGCGGATCCTTGCGCAGCGCGGCCCAGCGCCTGCTGCGGGTGATCGAGTACAGCCAGAGCGAGGTGCCGTCCCAGACGAACCACAAGGGGCTGACGTGCGGTGCGCCGTCCGACGAGACGGTCGCGACCCGGCACGTTCGCTGGGCGGTCAGAAACTCGTCCAGTTCCTCGGACGTCATCATGATCTTCCGGCCGCGGCGCTGCGTGACGGTCATGGAATCCCCTCCGCTGACGTGACGTCAGAAGAGCATCCGTTGTCTTCCGTCCATACGCAAGGGACGTTACGCTCGCCCGCCCCGGCCGTCGGCGACAAGGGGAAGCCATGGCGTCGTACGAACGTCTGAGTGAACTTCTCGATCCGGCGACCAGTGTGCTGCTCACCGTCGAGTGCCAGCAGGGCGTGGTGGGGCCGGAGAGCGCGCTGCCCGAACTCGCCGAGGAGGCCCGCTCGTCGGGGGCGCTCACCAATGTGGCCCGGCTGGTCGGCGCGGCCCACGAGGCCGGGGTCCAGGTTGTGCACGCCGTCGCCGAGCGGCGCCCGGACGGCCGGGGCGCGAGCCGCAACGCCCGTGTGTTCCGCGCGGTCGAACGGCTGCCCGTACGGCAGTTGACGGGCACCGCGGCCGTACGCGTCGCACCGCCCATCGACGTCGCCGAGCAGGACCTGATCGTGCGGCGGCTGCACGGGCTCTCCCCGCTGGCGGGCACCGACGTCGACGCTCTGCTGCGCAACCTCGGCTGTCGCACCCTGATCGTCACCGGTGTCTCTGCCAACGTGGCCGTTCCCAACGCGGTGTTCGACGCGGTGAACCTCGGCTACACCGCCGTCGTGCCCCGGGACGCCATCGCGGGGGTGCCTGCCGAGTACACCCCCGCGATGATCAGCAACACCCTCGCGTTGGTCGCCACGGTCGCGACCACGGACGAGGTGCTGGCCTGCTTCAAGCGGCCCGGACGGCGGACTTCTTGAGCGCTTGCCGACCTGCCGGGCCGACCGGAGCACTCATACGGGCCGTCAGGCCAGCGTGATCGACGTGCCGCTGACGTTGACCTTCTTCTCGGGCAGCGCGGTGGTCGCCGGACCGCTCTTCACGCTGCCGTCCTCGATCGAGAAGTTGGTGTTGTGACACGGGCAGTTGATCAGACCGTCCGCGATGCTCTTCACGGCACAGCCACGGTGGGTACAGGTGGAGGAGAACGCCTTGTACTTGCCCGCCGTCGGCTGGGTGATCACCACACCCTCGCTCTCGAAGATCTTGCCGCCGCCCTCGGGGATGTCGGACGTCTTGGCGATCGCCGTACCACCCGAGCCGGAGCTGTCGTCGCCCGAGTCGGCACTGTCGTCGCCGCCCGCGCTGCCGCTGCCCGCGTCCTGGGCGGCGGAGCTCGAAGAGTCGGAGGTGCTCGACGCCTCGTCGTCCGACCCGCACGCGGTCAGTGCGGCGGCGAGTCCCGCCACCCCGGCCGCCGCCATCACGGTACGACGGGCCGGGTCCAACGCGGGTTTGATCGTTTCGCTGGTCATGCCGACGATTCCTTCCGATCTTTGCTTTGCACTTTCGCCCATGAATACGACAGGGCTGTGCTTGAACGTTCAGACAGGGTGCACATCTTGACCTGTACGAGATCACGTCGGCGTCAAAAGCAGCTGTCGTTCCGCTGTCGGTCGTCTGGGGCGATGCTCAAGGAAGTCACCGCGACCCGGTACACCGCGCCAGGCGCAGGGCAGGGGCCCGGTCGGTGGACCGTCACCGACCGGGCCTGCCGCGGGCTCAGGCCGGGTGGGAGTCCGCCGTCCTGCCGCTGCCGTCGGCAGGACGTGGGATCGGGCTGCCGCCGCGCCATGGCGGTGCCGGTTTGCGGTGGCCGTGATGCCCGGGGTGGGCGGCCTTGTCGGTCTGGCGGCGCAGCCGGTCCTGGAGCTGGTCGACGAGCTCTCTGCCGGTGGCTTCCTCGGCGAGGACGACCACCTCGCACCTGCCGACGTGCAGGGCTGCCCTGGCCGACCAAGGACGGTCCGCGTGGTGGGTGGCCGCTCGCGTGATGCGCACCTCGCCGGTGACGTCAGGAAGTCCCGGCCGGCCGACGACGGTGTCGATCTTCGTGCGGGCGTACGCCAGGGTCTCCGCGTCCACCTCGCCGTCCGAACGCAGCAGTACGGCGGGAACGGTCGTTTGGGCGTCCTTGCCGTCTGTGGCGGCAGGCGCGGCGACGGCCTCCGGTGTACGGGCCAGGGCCGTACTCAGACTGGGGTGCAGCTCGAAGACGCCCGCAAGGCCCACGACGCGAAGGACGAGCCGGAAGCCGCGACTGTCGGTGACCAGCCGCAACCGGCCGTGCCGGGCCAGGGCTCGGTTCCGAGCCCGGCACAGCACACCCAGACCGGTGCAGTCGACGAAGGTCATCGAGCGCAGGTTCAGCACCAGATCGGGGTGCGGGCCGGCGGTCAGGGCGTCCAGCCGGGCCGCGAGGGGCGGCGCGGTGAAGATGTCGAACTCGCCGCGCAGCTCCACGACGGTTGTGTCACCGACGGTGCGTTCCGTGTGGTGAGGCGCGGATCTGGGGTCGATGTCGGACATGGTTCGAGACAACAGGGAAGGGCGAGGCGCGGGTAGGGCGGATAGACCCTACTGTCCGGTTTTGTTGTATTTGCCGGTCCGTCTGGCAGTGTGATCGGTCGACCGACCCGAGTGGCACCCACACGCCCCGGAGCGGCCGGGCGGGCCCATCGATCACGGTGTGACACGGGTCGTTCTCCGGCATGGCCGGGACCGACGGCCCCTCATCCCGGGCCTCATCCGGCTCAGGATGGAAAGACGCAGAACCGCTGTACTCGGCGAAGGGCGGGCCGGCTGATGTACCCCAACGACGGTTTCCACGAACTCGGACGGCAGGAGTGCCTGCGGCGGCTGGCCAAGGTGCCCGTCGGCCGCATCGTCTACACGCGCCAGGCCCTGCCCGCCGTGCTGCCGGTGAACTTCAGCGTGGACGGCGACGGCGCGGTTGTGCTGCGCACTTCCGCGGCCTCGGAACTGGTCCGCGCGATCGACGGCGCGGTGGTCGCCTTCGAGGCGGACGAGGTCGACGCGGTCCGGCCCTCCGGCTGGAGCGTCGTCGTCACCGGCGCGGCCACGGTGGTGACCGACCCCACCGAGCACGAACGCCTGGTCCGCACCGGCCCGGTCTCCTGGGTGCCCTCACCGCGAGAGGTCTTCGTCCGCATCGAGCCCGAACTGATCACCGGGCGTGAGCTCGTCGGCGGACGCACCCTCCATGGGGTGAACCTCACCGCTTGAACGTCGGGGTGAACCCTCACCGCTTGAACGTCCCTGTTCCTCCTTCCCGTTCCTTCTCCTCCGTCCGGGTCCGGGACCGCTCGGCCCGACAACACATGGGCCGTACGGCGTATCGACGGGCCCTGTCGGCCCCTGCCACGGAGGGGCCGCGGACGACGACCATCGCCATGGAGCCGCCGCGGGATCGACGCCCGGTCGGCCGACGGCGAGCTTGCCCACGCTCCTCGGTCCCACGAGGGCCGCAGGCCGCAGGCCGCATACCCCGCACGAGAAGAGAAGGGAACAAGACGATGACTCTCCGTCATGTGGCCGTCGGTGTGGACGGTTCACTGGTCGCCGTACGGGCACTGGACCGGGCCACCGAGGAAGCGGTGCGCCTCGGCACCGCGTTGCGCATCGTGTACGCCGTGGCCGACCGCGACGAGGCGGGGCCGGTTCTGGCGTCGGCCACCGCACGGGTCCACGAGCGTCATCCGGGTCTGCCGGTGGAGACTCGGGCCGTGGAGGACGGCGCCGTGCGGGCGCTGGCGCGGGAGAGCGAGAGCGCAGTCCTCACCGTCGTGGGCACCAGGGCGTTCGGCGAGGTCACCGGTCTGCTGGCGGGCTCGGTGAGCCGGCGCCTGGCCGCGCACACGCACGGTCCGCTGCTCGTCGTCCGCGGGGACCACCCCTGCGACAACGGGCGCGAGGTGTTGCTCGGCCTGAAGAGCGACGCCGACGCGGACGCAGCCGCCTACGCCTTCCAGGAGGCGGAGCGGCGCAGGACCCGGCTGCGTGTCCTGGACTCCTCCACGCACCGGCACACCACACGCGAACTGCCCTCGCTGGTAGCCGCGACGAGCCCCGGCCGGCAGCGCCAGGCGCGCAACGACCGGGCGGAGGAAGCCGTTGCGCGGTTCAGCATCGCCCGACTGAAGGAGGAGTACCCCGAGGTCGACGTCGACAGCCGCACAGTCCGCACCGGCCCGGCCCACGCCCTGCTGGCGGCAACCCGCGAGGCCGGCGTCGTGATCATCGGCGCGCACCGCCGCACGGGCCGGGTAGGTCCGCAGCTCGGTCCGGTCGCGCACGTCCTGTTGCACCACTCCCACTGCCCGGTGGTGCTGGTGCCGACGGCGACCTGATGGCGAGCACGGTGTCGGAGGATGGCCCGGTCGGCCCTGTCGGGCCCCGCTTCGGTGGGCGGAGAGTGGGGAGGCGCTGACCGTTGCGCACCTTTTGACCGACGCACCGACCCGGAAGGGAATCCCACATGCCCGCCGACACGCAGCAGGCGCCCGGCGTACTCACGGACGAGGAGCTCAACGCCCTGGACGCCCACTGGCGCGCCGCGAACTATCTGGCCGTCGGCCAGATCTACCTCATGGCCAACCCCCTGCTGACCGAACCGCTGCGCCCCGAGCACGTCAAGCCGCGCATCCTCGGCCACTGGGGCACCTCCCCTGGCCTGAACCTGGTCCACACCCACCTCAACCGCGTCATCAAGGCCCGCAGCCTTGACGCCCTGTGCATCTGGGGCCCCGGCCACGGCGGGCCTGCCGTCCTCGCCAATTCCTGGTTGGAGGGCTCGTACACCGAGACCTACCGGGACATCACCCGCGACGCCGACGGCATGGCCCGGCTGTTCAAGCAGTTCTCCTTCCCCGGCGGCGTGCCCAGCCACGTCGCCCCGGAGACACCGGGCTCCATCCACGAGGGCGGTGAACTCGGCTACGCGCTCTCGCACGCCTACGGCGCCGCCCTCGACAACCCCAGCCTGGTCGTCGCCTGCGTGATCGGCGACGGCGAGGCGGAGACCGGTCCGCTGGCCGCGTCCTGGCACTCCAACAAGTTCCTCGACCCCGTCCACGACGGCGCGGTGCTCCCCATCCTCCACCTCAACGGCTACAAGATTGCCAACCCGGCGCTGCTCGCCCGGCTCCCCGAGCCCGAACTCGACGAACTGCTCCGGGGCTACGGCCACGACCCGCTCCATGTCACAGGCGACGACCCGGCGGCCGTCCACCGGGCGATGGCCGAGGCCATGGACACCGCGCTGGACCGCGTCGCCGCCCTCCAGCGCGCCGCACGCGAGGACGGCGCGACCGAGCGCCCCCGCTGGCCGGTGATCGTGCTGCGCACCCCGAAGGGCTGGACCGGCCCGGCGGAGGTCGACGGCCTGCCAGTGGAGGGCACCTGGCGCGCCCACCAGGTGCCGCTGGCCGCTGTCCGCGACAACCCCGATCACCTGCGGCAGCTGGAGGCGTGGCTGCGCTCCTACCGTCCCGAAGAGCTGTTCGACGAGCACGGCCGCCCCCGCTCTCAGGTGCTGGACTGCATCCCGGACGGTGCCCGTCGGCTCGGCGCCACCCCGCACGCCAACGGGGGACTGCTGCTGCGCGAACTGCCCCTGCCGCCGTTGGAGAAGTACGCCGTCCCCGTAGACAAACCCGGCGCCACCTTGCACGAACCCACCCGCGTCCTCGGCGACTTGCTGGAAGACGTCATGCGGAACACCGCCGACCGGCGCGACTTCCGCCTCGTCGGTCCCGACGAGACCGCCTCCAACCGCCTGCAGGCCGTCTATGCGGCCAGCGGCAAGGCGTGGCAGGCCGGCACCCTCGATGTGGACGAACACCTCGACCGGCACGGCCGGGTGATGGAGATCCTCTCTGAACACACCTGTCAGGGCTGGCTGGAGGGCTACCTCCTCACCGGTCGGCACGGCCTGTTCTCCTGCTACGAGGCGTTCGTGCACATCGTCGACTCCATGGTCAACCAGCACATCAAATGGCTGCGCACCACGCGCCGCCTGCCTTGGCGCGCGCCCATCGCCTCCCTCAACTACCTGCTGACCTCGCATGTGTGGCGGCAGGACCACAACGGCTTCTCCCACCAGGACCCCGGCTTCATCGACCACATCCTCAACAAGAGCCCCGAGGCGGTACGGGTCTACCTGCCGCCGGACGCCAACACCCTTCTCTCCGTGGCCGACCACGCGCTGCGCAGCCGCGACTACGTCAACGTCGTCGTCGCCGGCAAACAGCCCTGCTTCGACTGGCTGTCCATGGACCAGGCCAAGGCCCACTGTGCGCGCGGCGCCGGCATCTGGGACTGGGCCGGCACCGGGAACGGCACGCGCGAACCGGACGTGGTCCTCGCCTGCGCGGGTGACGTCCCTACCCAGGAGGTGCTGGCCGCCGCCCAGTTGCTCCGCCTCCACCTGCCGCGACTCGCGGTCCGGGTCGTCAACGTCGTCGACATCGCCCGCCTGATGCCGGGCGAGGAACACCCGCACGGCATGACCGACTTCGAGTACGACGGCCTGTTCACCCAGGACAAGCCCGTGATTTTCGCCTACCACGGCTACCCGTGGCTGATCCACCGCCTCGCCTACCGGCGCACCGGCCACAAGAACCTGCATGTGCGCGGCTACAAGGAGATCGGGACCACGACGACGCCGTTCGACATGGTGGTCCGCAACGACCTCGACCGCTACCGCCTGGTCATGGACGTCATCGACCGCGTCCCGGGCCTGGCGGTGCCCGGCGCGGCCGTACGCCAGCGGATGGAGGACGCGCGACTGCGTCACCACGACTGGATCCGCATTCACGGAACCGACCTGCCGGAGGTCGCCGACTGGTCCTGGGACGGCTGACCGACGCCAACGGGGCCCGGATCGGGGGCCGTTCGGCCCGCTGTCCGGGCCCTGCGGCCCCTCCGACGGGCGTTGTCGACGCGGGACATTGAAGGCGCAACGAGAGTCGTCCACCACATTCTGCGCGTCACAGCCCTCGAAAGGGATGAGCATCATGGCAGTGCACGGTCACCCCCACCGGTACCACGGATTCCGCTTCCCGTCCCGGCGCAAGGCCGGGACGGCTCCCGCCTCCGCCGAGGCGACGACCGCCGCCGCGACGGGGACCCGTGCGTACGTGTTCGCCGGGCTCCGTCTCCTGACGGGGTTCGTCTTCCTGTGGGCGTTCCTGGACAAGACTTTCGGCTTCGGCTACGCGACCCAGTCGGGCAAGGGCTGGATCGACGGCGGCTCGCCCACCAGGGGCTTCCTCAGCGGTGTGGCCGTCGGACCGATGGAGTCCACCTTCCACGGGTGGGCGGGCGCCACCTGGGCCGACTGGCTGTTCATGCTCGGCCTGCTCGGCGTCGGCCTCGCCCTGATCGCGGGCATCGGCCTGCGGCTCGCCGCCGTCGCCGGGACGGCGATGATGGCACTGATGTGGATCGCGGAGTGGCCGCCCGCCCAGCACCTCTCCGACGGCTCGGCGAGCATGTCCCCCAACCCGTTCGCCGACTACCACCTCGTCTACGCCGTCGTCCTCATCGCACTGGCGGCCGTGGGTGCCGGTGCCACCTGGGGTCTGGGCAAGGCATGGGCCCGGCTGCCCTTCGTCAGCCGTAACCGGTGGCTCCTCTGAGGGCCGGATGCTCCTCGGACCGGGGCACCTCCGCTCGTCGGCGGAGGTGCCCCGGTTGCTCGTGCTCCCGGGGTACTCCTTGCGCCACGGCGTGAGAGTGTCGGACAGTGCCTTCTCCGACTGACCCGTGATTCCGCTTTTCGGGCTGGCCGGCTGCCCCACAACCGGGCCGTATCCGTACAGCGGCGGCAGGTTCGGCGCGTGCACGGCGCGCGGTGCGGACCTGCGAGTGGCGGCCGCGGCGAAGGCGAATTCCAGCAGCGGCGCGGCCGGGACGCCCAGATCCTCGATCCCGACCACGACCTCCCCGACGTCATGGCTGCCGGATCCAGGCATGCACCAGATGCAGCGGCGCGCCACCGCGCTGTGCCTCATGGGCGGCCCAGTCGGCGGCGGCAGGCTCTCGGGGGAGCCGTCCAGGCCGACGGTGATGGGGCGATTCATGGGAAGAGACCTCCGGATACGGGACCAGAGGGCCGCGGACGCTTGCGCCGGCACTCGTCCCGAGCCTCACGACCGGGCGGCCGGGGTTCCAGGGCCGATGGTCCCCACTCGGACGACATGGTCCTCACGGTGGAGGCCCGCCCCGTCTCCTCGGCGTTCGGCACCGGCCGACGCCGGATGGGCGACCGAGACCGATCCTGATGGGCGACCAAGACCGATAGCGTGGGAATGCGGAAATGTCAGAGCGAGAAGGGCCGGTCGGCCCTGGCCGTTGGGCCCGGAATCGCGCAAGATCTGCGACAGGGGAGAACCGGTCCCGCCCATCCTGCGGTGTTCGGTTCCGGAGGAAGACGACACAGGACAGGAGCCGTCGATGGCGGACAGCGAGCGCCCCGGACCCGATAACCCGATCCGGGTCTTCCTGCTGGACGACCACGAGGTGGTACGGCGCGGGGTGCGCGACCTGCTGGACGACGAGCCGGACATCACCGTGGTCGGCGAGGCGGGCACGGTGGAGCAGGCCCTCGTGCGGGTTCCGGCGCTGCGCCCGCAGGTGGCCGTGCTCGACGTGCGCCTGCCCGACGGCGACGGCGTGACCGTCTGCCGTGAGCTGCGCTCGCAGATGCCGGAGCTGGCCTGCCTGATGCTCACCTCCTTCGACGACGAGGAGGCCCTGCTCGACTCGATCATGGCCGGCGCTTCCGGATACGTGCTGAAGCAGATCCAGGGCTCCGACCTGGTCTCGGCCGTACGCACGGTGGCCGCCGGCCAGTCCCTCCTCGACCCGAGCGCCACCGCCAAGGTGATGGCCCGGTTGCGCCAGGACCAGCAGCCGGAGGAGGAGCCGGACGCCCTGCCGGGGCTCACCGCCCGGGAGCGGGAGATCCTGGCCCTGATCGGGGAGGGCCTGACCAACCGCCAGATCGGCCAGCGGCTCTACCTCGCCGAGAAGACCGTCAAGAACCACATCTCCCGCCTGCTCGCCAAGCTCGGCGTGGAACGCCGCATCCAGGCCGCGGTCATCGCCACGCAGGCCCAGGACCGGCTGCGGCACGAGGGACGCTGAGCCTCCACTACGTCGCCGACGAGCGTCTCCTGATGCTGCGAGCCGACCTCGCGCGGGCCATGCCCCGGTCCGATCCCGGCAACCGGGCGCTGCACATCGGCTGCGGGGCGGCGCTGTGCAACCTGCGCGTCGCCGCCGCGCACCCGGACCTCGCCCCAGACATCCGAGTGCTGCCCGACCCACAGGATGAACTGCTGCTCGCGGCCGTCCACCTGGCCGACCCGGGCGAGCGACGCTTGCGGCAGGACGACCTGGCGCGGCTGCACGAGGCGATCCGGCAGCGGCACACCAGCCGCCGTCCCTTCGCCGAGAAGGACATCCCCGAGGACGTCCAAGCCGCCTTGCGGGATGCGGCGGCGCGCGAGTCGGCCGTCCTGCTCTTCCCCGGCCCCTGGCACGCCGAGACCGTGCTCGACCTGGTCCGCGATGCGGAGAGCCGCGACGCCATGGACCCCGGGGCCCGCGCGGACCTCATCCGCTGGACCCGGCTCGGAGCGGAAGTGGCACACCGCCGTCGACGGCGTCCCCGAGTACGCCTTCGGCCCGCGCAAACGGGACGGCAAGGCTCCCGTACGGGACTTCGCCGGACGCCGGCCGGTGGCCGACCGCGGCAGCACCTCAACAACGGTTCCCACCCGAAAGACGGCTTCCACGTGCCACACGACACACCTATGCCTCGATCATGCTGGAGGCCGGGGAGTCCGTTGTGACCTTGGCGCGGTGGCTCGGGCACTCCTCGCCCGCGATCACCCTCGGTTACTATGCTCACTTCATGCCGGAGGCTGGAAGCAAGCGCCGAACCGCCGTCGACGGACTGCTCGGGACCAGGGATGACTGCACGCCAGTCGAACTCCCCAGATTCTCCCCAGGGCCGTTGCCGGGCGATTCCCGTTGTTGCGCCCCTCCGATGGTAGTCGTGGATTGCAAGGTTGAAGAAACGGGTGGCCTGGGAAAATGCTGAAAGAGGTCACCGCGACCCGGTACATCGCGCCCCTGCGTGAGGGCGGCTCGCTCCCGGGGCTCGTCGAGGCCGACGACCGCGGAACGTATGTCATCAAGTTCACCGGCGCCGGACAGGGTCGTAAGACGCTGGTCGCGGAGGTCGTCTGCGGGGAGCTGGCCCGGCGGCTCGGGCTGCGTGTCCCCGGTCTCGTCACCGTCGGCCTCGACCCCGTGCTCGGACTCGGCGAACCCGAGGAGCAGGTGCAGGAACTGCTGAAGTCCAGCGGCGGCACCAACCTCGGCATGGACTTCCTGACCAGGGCCATCGGCTTCGACCCGCTCGCCTTCGAGGTGAGCGCCGAGGAGGCCGGGCGGGTCGTCTGGTTCGACGCGCTGATCAACAACGTCGACCGTTCCTGGCGCAATCCCAACCTGCTGATGTGGCACGGCGAGCTGTGGCTCATCGACCACGGCGCCACCATGATCTGGCACCACAACTGGCCCGGCGCCCACACCTCCGCCGCCAAGCCGTACGACGCCTCCGACCACGTCCTCGCGTCCTTCGCCCCCGATGTCGCCGCGGCCGCCGCCGAGCTGGCGCCGCTGGTCACCGAGGAACTGCTCGCCGAGGTGACCGCCGAGGTCCCGG
The DNA here is from genome assembly GCF_030294945.1 of Streptomyces graminofaciens. Lineage (NCBI taxonomy): Bacteria > Bacillati > Actinomycetota > Actinomycetes > Kitasatosporales > Streptomycetaceae > Streptomyces > Streptomyces graminofaciens. The sequence continues at coordinate 10,509,148 of NZ_AP018448.1, forward strand.
ACGTCTGGCTGGCGGACGAGCCCGGCTTCGAGACGCCGGACGCGCTGCGACAGGCGTACGCGCGGCCGCTGCTGGAACGGGCCGTCACCATTCACAAGCGCATCGAGGGGATCAAGTGAACGGCCGATTCCTGGGCACCGGGGCCACCGGACAGGACGTCTACGAGTACGCGCTGCTGCGGGTCGTGCCTCGTATCGAGCGCGGGGAGTGCTTCAACGCGGGCGTGCTGGTCTACAGCCGCTCCCGGGCCCTCGTGGCCGCCCGCACCCATCTCGACGAGGCCAAGCTGCTCGCCCTCGACCCGGGGGCGGACGTGGCGGGCGTACGCGCCGCGCTGCGCGCCGTCGAGGGTGTGTGCGCCGGGGGCGAGGCGGCGGGCCAGGCGGCGCGCGACGACGCCGGGCGGCGCTTCCGCTGGCTGGTCGCGCCCCGTTCGACGGTCGTCCAGCCGGGGCCCGTACACACCGGGCTCACCACCGACCCGGTGGGGGAGGCCGAGCGGCTCCTCGAGCTGTTGGTGAAATGAGCCGAGAACTGTCGGTGAAGTGAGCCGAGAACCGGTGGTGAAGAGAGCCGACGGCCGGTGCTGTGATCTGCCGCCGGGGTGATCTGTGGGCCGGGGGTGAGGGATCACATGAGGCATGGCGTTGACACCGGGTGCCAGGACTTCTAGCGTCACGTGTGCTGAAGGTACTAAGCGGTCGCTCACCCGATGGGCGCACCGTGGGAGCCGCACCCCAAGGGCGAGGAGAACCAGCCATGTCCACCACAGAGCAGCGCGTCGCCGTGGTCACGGGCGCCGCGCGCGGCATCGGTGCCGCCACCGCCGTACGCCTGGCCGCCGAGGGCCGTGCCGTCGCGGTGATCGACCTCGACGAGGCCGCGTGCAAGGACACCGTGGAGAAGATCACCGCGGCGGGCGGCCGGGCCATCGCGGTCGGCGCCGACGTCTCGGACGAGGCCCAGGTCGAGGCGGCCGTCGCCCGTGTCGTCGAGGAGCTCGGCGCGCCGACCATCCTGGTCAACAACGCGGGCGTGCTCCGCGACAACCTGCTGTTCAAGATGAGCGTCTCCGACTGGGACACGGTCCTGAACGTACATCTGCGCGGCTCGTTCCTGATGACCAAGGCCGTCCAGAAGCACATGGTGGAGGCGAACTTCGGACGCGTCGTCAACCTCTCCTCGTCCTCCGCCCTCGGCAACCGCGGCCAGGCCAACTACTCCGCCGCCAAGGCCGGGTTGCAGGGCTTCACCAAGACCCTTGCCATCGAGCTCGGCAAGTTCGGCATCACCGCCAACGCCGTCGCCCCCGGCTTCATCGCCACGGACATGACCGCCGCGACCGCCGCCCGGGTCGGCATGGGCTTCGAGGAGTTCAAGGCCGCGGCCGCCACCCAGATCCCCGTGCAGCGCGTCGGCGAGCCCGACGACATCGCCAACGCGATCGCCTTCTTCACCGGCGAGGCCGCCGGATTCGTCTCCGGCCAGGTGCTGTACGTCGCCGGCGGACCGCTCAACTAGAGGAACGTGAACATGACTTCGGTGGAACTCTCCGGCAAGGTCGCCCTCATCACGGGCGCCAGCCGCGGCATCGGCTACGGCATCGCCGAGGCCCTCGTCGCGCGCGGCGACCGCGTGTGCATCACCGGGCGCAACGAGGACGCCCTGAAGGAGGCCGTCGAGCGGCTCGGCGCCGACCGGGTCATCGGCGTCGCGGGCAAGGCCCACGACGAGGCCCACCAGGCCATCGCCGTCGAACGCACCATGGAGGCCTTCGGCCGCGTCGACCACCTGGTCAACAACGCCGGCACGAACCCGGTGTTCGGCCCGATCGCCGACCTCGACCTGAACATCGCCCGCAAGGTCTTCGAGACCAACGTGATCTCCGCCCTGGGCTTCGCGCAGAGGACCTGGCACGCCTGGCAGAAGGACAACGGCGGCACGATCGTCAACATCGCCTCCGTGGCCGGTGTCTCCGCCTCGCCGTTCATCGGCGCGTACGGCATCAGCAAGGCCGCCATGATCAACCTGACCCTGCAGCTGGCGCACGAGTTCTCGCCCGGGGTCCGGGTCAACACGATCGCGCCCGCCGTGGTCAAGACCAAGTTCGCCCAGGCGCTGTACGAGGGCCGGGAGGCGGAGGCGGCTGCGGCCTACCCGCTCGGCCGGCTCGGCGTCCCCTCCGACATCGGCGGCGCCGCAGCGTTCCTCACCTCCGAGCAGTCCGCCTGGGTCACCGGCCAGACGCTCGTCGTGGACGGCGGTATCTTCCTGAACGCCGGGGTCGGCTGATACATGGCGCGGCGGTCGCCGGTGCCCGTTTCACGACATCGCACCGGCGTCCGCCCGCGACCCTCACGGAGGCTTGACAAGGCCGCCACAAGGGCGTGTGCGAATTGGTTGCCGGACAGGCCTGAGCGACCCCGCGGGGCCTGCGGTATCGTTCGGCCACTCTTGGTACGGCATTTCGAGGAGCAAGCGAGTGTTCAAGCGGAACCGATACCTGCCGCAGCTGGCGGTGCTCGCATCCATATGCATGGTGGCCGGGTGCGGTGTGTTCTCCTCCGATGCCGCCGAGGACGAGGACCCCATCGTCGTGGGCACCACCAGCACGCCCAGCACACTGGATCCGGCGGCGTCCTGGGACAGCTCCTGGGAGCTGTTCCGCAATGTGTACCAAACCCTCCTGAACTACGCGCCGGGCGCGACCGAGCCCGAGCCCGACGCCGCCGAGAGCTGCGAGTTCACCGACAGCACGAGCACGGTGTACAGCTGCACGCTGCGTGAGGGCCTGAAGTTCTCCGACGGGCACGCGCTGGACGCCAAGGCCGTCAAGCACTCCTTCGACCGGATCAAGAAGATCAACGTCAACGGCGGCCCCGCGGGTCTGCTGGGCACCCTCGCCCGGGTGCAGACCAAGGGCGACCGCGAGGTGGTCTTCCACCTCAGCCAGCCCGACGCCACCTTCCCGCTCGTGCTCACCACGCCCGCCATGTCGATCGTGGACCCCGAGGAGTACCCCGCGGACGCGCTCCGCAAGGACGGGGGAACCGACGGCTCGGGCCCGTACAACCTCGCCTCCTACGACGAGGGCAAGGAAGCCGAGCTCGTCCCCAACGGCAACTACAAGGGCATCGCGGACCGCAAGAACGGCGGCATCACGATCCGCTACTTCGGCCAGTCGTCCGAGATGGCCGACGCCCTCAGGAACAAGCAGATCGACGTGATCTACCGCGGTCTCTCCGCCTCGGACATCGTGGACCTCCAGGCCAACAGCAGCGAGGAGGAGCTCCAGCTCGTCGAGAACGCCACCACCGAGATCAGCTACCTGGTGTTCAACCCCAGCGACGAGTGGGCGCGTAAGCCCGCGGTCCGCAAGGCGATCGCCCAGATCGTCGACCGCCCGGCCCTCGCCCACAACATCTACAAGGACACCGTCGAGCCGCTGTACTCCATGATCCCCCGGGGTCTGGTGGGCCACACCACGGGCTTCTTCGACGACTACGGCGCCCCCAGCGTCTCCAAGGCCAAGAAGCTCCTCACCGACGCGGGCATCGCCGAAACGGTTCCCCTCACGCTCTGGTACACCTCGGACCGCTACGGCTCCCAGACCAAGCCCGCCTTCGAGGAGCTGAAGCGGCAGCTGGAGAAGTCCGGCCTGTTCAAGGTCACCCTGAAGAGCCGCCCCTGGAAGGACTACGTGGAGGGCTACCAGAAGGGCGAGTACCCCGTGTTCGGGCGCGGCTGGTTCCCCGACTTCAACGACGCCGACAACTTCATCGCGCCCTTCGTGGGCCAGCAGAACGCGCTCGGCACCCCGTACGACACCCCCGAGATCACCGACGAGCTGATCCCGGAGTCGCGCGAGCAGAGCGACCGCGGAGCCGTGGCCAAGGAGTTCGAGAAGGCCCAGCAGATCCTGCTGGACGACGCGCGGCTGATCCCGCTGTGGCAGGGCAAGCAGTACGTGGCGGCCAGCGAGGAGATCGCCGGCCTCGAGAAGGTCATCGACCCGGCGACGATGATGGTGATGTGGGAGCTGTCCCGGAAGACCAGCTGGTAGCCCCGGACCGGCCGTCCGACGACCCACCGGACGGCCGATCCCGCTGGTGGATCGGGGTACCGGCCCCGATTGTCAGTGGGCGCCTGTAGGTTCTGTGCTCTGACGGCGGCCGCGCCTCGCGCGGCCGCCCATGGCCGCACGCTGCGCGGCCGTGAAGTGAGCGCACACCGGAGGAAGTTGACGTGACCGACATCGCCATGCTGCCCGAGTCCTGGCGCGGGGTCCTGGGGGACGAGCTTCAGCAGCCCTACTTCAAGGAACTCACCGAGTTCGTCGAGGAGGAGCGAGCCAAAGGTCCCGTCTACCCTCCGCGTGAGCAGGTCTTCGCCGCCCTGGAGGCCACGCCGTACGACCGGGTGAAGGTGCTGATCCTCGGGCAGGACCCCTACCACGGCGAGGGCCAGGGGCACGGTCTGTGCTTCTCCGTTCAGCCAGGTGTGAAGACCCCGCCCTCGCTGCGGAACATCTACAAGGAGATGCAGGCCGAGCTGGGCACACCGATCCCGGACAACGGCTATCTGCTGCCTTGGGCCGAGCAGGGCGTGCTGCTGCTCAACGCGGTCCTGACCGTCCGCTCCGGCGAAGCCAACTCGCACAAGGGCAAGGGCTGGGAGAAATTCACGGACGCGGTGATCCGCGCGGTGGCGGACCGCCCCGACCCGGCGGTGTTCGTCCTGTGGGGCAACTACGCGCAGAAGAAGCTCCCGCTGATCGACGAGGAGCGCCATGTGGTGGTGAAGGGCGCCCACCCCTCACCGCTGTCCGCGAAGAAGTTCTTCGGCTCCAGCCCCTTCACGCAGATCAACGAGGCGGTGGCCGGCCAGGGCCACGCCCCGATCGACTGGGCCATCCCGAACCTGGGCTGAGCCGGTCCTTGCCGTACGGCTGTGGGGGCGCCCCCACAGCCGTACGGAGCCGCCTGACCGCGATTGTCAGCGCCTGCCCTTAGCGTCATGGGGGACAGGGGTGACGAGAGCGGAGGACGCGGTGACGGAGCGACAGGTACAGGCGGCGCCGGACGCCATGATGACCCGGATCGGACAGGCGGTCATGCTGCACCACGGCGGTGACCGCGAGGAGGCCCGGGACCGCTTCCTGAGACTGTGGGCGGAGATCGGCGAGGACGGCGACGCGCTCCACCGCTGCACATTGGCGCACTACATGGCGGACACGCAGGACGACGCCGGTGACGAACTCGCCTGGGACCTCAGGGCCTTGTCGGCGGCGGAGGAGCTGACCGACGGGCGGGTGGCGGACCACCATCAGGGGCTCGCGGTCCGTGCCTTCTACCCGTCGCTGCATCTGAACCTCGCCGCCGACTATGTGAAGCTCGACCGCCGCGGCGCCGCACGCAGCCACCTGGACCTGGCCCGAGGCGCGCTCGACGCCCTGGGCGAGGACACCTACGGCGACGGCATCCGCTCGGCCCTCGGCCGCCTGGAGCTCCAGCTGGACGGGCTCGACGACGCCGACGGTCTTGAGGGATTCGAGAGATCCGAGGGTTTTGGCGGCTTCGAGGACCGGGCTGAGCCGGGTCCCTCCGGAGGGGAGATGCCGGGGCCGCCGAGGCAGCGGCCCTAGCGGTGGTCCTGGAGGCCTTCGCGGTGGTCTTTCGCCGGGGCGCGCCCTTCGCGGGTCAGTGGCCGTAGACGTCCTTGCAGATGACCGCCTGCGGGGTGTCCTTGCCCCAGCCCCCGTACTTGTGGCCGAGGGCGCACACGTTCCCCTTCTTCGCGGGGGCCTGCGGCGGGTTCTGCGGCAGTGCCTCGGAGACGGGCGGGACCTCCACCTCGGGCGGGGACACGGGTGGGTGGTGCGGCCGGGGGCGATCGGGGCGGTCCGGGCTGCCAGGAGGGCCGGGGCGCTCGGTGCGCCGGCGGGGCACGGCCGGCGTGGGGGAGACGGCGGGAGTCGACGCGGCGGGCGTGGCGGCCGCGGACACGGACGGGGTGGGCCGACGCGGAGGCCCGATCAGCTCCAGAGCCTCGCGCGCCGGGGCCTGCACGATCTGCGTCTCGGAGCTGCCGTCCGGGTGGGGTTCGGGTGCGGACGGCACGGACGGAGCGGGCGGCGGGCCCGGAGTGGTCGGGTGCTCCGTGGTCACACAGCCGGTGAGGGCCGATACGGCCACGGTGACCAGGAGCGTTGCGGTGGTGGTCGTTCGATGCACCCGCTCAACTCTGCTGTGTCCGGGCCGCTTTGGGGAGGGGGCAGGCGAAGGATGCGCCCACACGGGTGACGCACGGCTTCGCCTGCGACGTCCGGCCGCTCAGTTCCGCGGCTCCGGTCGGCGCGGAGCCGGGCCGGGGCTCATTCGCCGGTCGTGCCGTCTATGAGTTCCCGCAGCAGATCGGCGTGGCCGTTGTGGCGGGCGTACTCCTCGATCATGTGGGTGTAGATCCAGCGCAGGGTGAAGGATTCGCCGCTGGACTTCCTCTTGTTCGCGCTGAGGTCGTCCAGGGCGAGGGGCGCCGCGTTGCTCCGGGCGGCGTCGATCTCGGCCTGCCAGGCCGTGTAGGTGCTCTCCCAGGTGTCCTGCTCGGTCGGGTGGAAGTCCCCGTCCGGGTCCTCGTCGGTCCAGAACAGGTTGCCGGGGCTGTTGTCCACCAGCATGTGGCGGAACCACCATCGCTCCACCTCCGCCATGTGCCGTACGAGGCCGAGCAGGGTGAGCCCGGAGGGCGGCACCGCGGCGGTCCGGAGCTGGGCGTCGGTCAGGCCCTCGCACTTCATGTGCAGGGTCTGGCGGTGGTAGTCGAGGAACCCCTCCAGAGTGGCGCGTTCGTCGGCGGTGGTGGAGGGCTCGGTGCGCTTGATCGTCATGGAGTGCAGTCTCACGTACTCCGATGGCGGCGTCATGTCATTTTGCGGCGCGGCCGTATGCTGCCGACGAGGTACACGTCAGCACGTCGTAGACGGGAGAACCCCTGTGAAGGTCGGCTGCATCGGGCTCGGAGACATCGCGACGAAGGCGTATCTGCCGGTGCTCGGTACCCAGCCGGGGGTCGAACTGCATGTGCAGACGCGGACGCCCGCGACGCTCACCCGGGTCGCCGACAGCCTCCACCTCCCGGAAGGGCAGCGGCACGCCGATCTCGACGCGCTGGTCGCCCAGGACCTCGACGCGGCCTTCGTGCACGCCTCCACCAACGCCCATCCGGAGATCGTCGAGCGGCTGTTGGCGGCGGGCGTGGCGACGTACGTCGACAAGCCGCTCGCGTACGAACTCGCCGACTCGGAACGGCTCGTGCGGCTCGCCGAGCAGCGCGGTGTCGGGCTGGCCGTGGGCTTCAACCGACGGTACGCGCCCGGGTACGCGCAGTGCGCGGACCATCCGCGCGAGCTGATCGTGATGCAGAAGAACCGCATCGGCCTGCCCGAGCGACCGCGCACGATGATCCTCGACGACTTCATCCATGTCGTGGACACCCTGCGGTTCCTGGTGCCGGGGCCGGTCGACGACGTGACCGTGCGGGCCCGCGTCGAGAGCGGGCTGCTGCACCACGTCGTCCTTCAGCTGTCCGGGGCCGGTTTCACCGCGCTCGGCATCATGAACCGGCTGAGCGGCTCGGCGGAGGAGATCCTGGAGGTCTCCGGGCAGGACACCAAACGGCAGGTCGTCAACCTCGCCGAGGTCATCGACCACAAGGGCCAGCCCTCCACGAGGCGGCGCGGCGACTGGGTGCCGGTGGCCCGGCAGCGCGGCATCGAGCAGGCGGTGCTCGTCTTCCTCGACGCCGTCCGCGCGGGCAGGACGCTCAGCGCACGGGACGCGCTGGCGACTCACGAGTTGTGCGAGCGGGTGGTACACGCGGTGGAGGGCCGGGCAGGTCGCGCCTGACGCGGACGGCCCGTCCGCCCTCTACGGCGCCCAGCGCGAGCAGCACCAGCAGCGCCGCGTGCACCGGCCAGTCGCCGAAGCGGACGTACGGCGTCGTCCCGCTCGCCAGCGGTACCTCGTACACCGCTGTCGTGCTCGCGTCCGTGCCCAGCCAGGAGCCGACGCGCTCGCCGCTCGGGCCGTAGACCGCGGAGACGCCGGTGAGCGTGGCGTGGACCATCGGGCGGCCGGTCTCGGCGGCCCGCAGCGCGGCCAGCGAGGCGTGCTGCTCCGGCGCCCAGCTCTGCTGGAACGTCGAGGTCGACGACTGGGCGAGCAGCAACTCGGCGCCGTCCCGGACGAGATGGCGGCTCATGTCGGGGAACGCGGTCTCGAAGCAGACCATGGGGCCGACGCGCAGTCCGCCGCCGCCGTCCATGACCACCTGCTCGGTGCCCCGCCTGCGGTCCTCGCCGGCCGCCTTGCCGACCGAGGTCGCCCAGCCGAGCAGCGACCGCGCCGGGATGTACTCGCCGAAGGGAACCAGCCGCATCTTGTCGTACCGGTCGCCGGTCGGGCCGTCGGGGCCGACGAGCACCGAACTCTTGTAGATGCCGGGGCGGTCGGAGCGGCGGGCGTCGACGTTGACGAGGATGTTCGCGCCCGTCTCGCGGGACAGCGCGGCGATGCGGTCGGCGAGATCGGGGCGGTCGGCCAGGTCGTAGCCGACGCTGCTCTCGCCCCACACGATCAAGTCCAGGTTCTTTCCGACGAGCCCGTGGGTGAGCGCCTCCTCGCGGGCGAACCGGTTGTCGGGGCCCTGGGTGACACCGGGCTGAACGACGGCGATCCGGGCCTCGCCGTCCACCTCCGGGCGCGGCGACCACACCCAGGCGGCCGAGGTCGCGGTCGCCGTCGCGACCAGTCCGGCGATCGCGGGGACCCGGGCCCGCCGTACGGCGACGAGCACGGCGACCGCGACATTGACGGCGACGACCAGGAGGCTGACCAGCCAGACCCCGCCGACCGAGGCCAGCCGCAGCGCGGGCTCCACCTCCCACTGGCTCGACCCCAGCAGCCCCCAGGGGCCGCCGAGCCCCTGCCAGGAGCGGATCAGCTCGATCGCGAGCCAGCCCGACGGAAGGACCAGCAGCGCGGCGGCGACCCGCCGGAGCGAGGGCGAACCGGCCAGGAACCGGCGCACCAGGCAGGCCCAGGGCGCCCAGAGCGCGCCGAGCAGGCCGGCGATGACGAAGATGAAGACATGCAGGTTCGGCAGCAGCCAGTGGTGCATGGCCAGCATGAACCCGAAGCCGCCGAGCCAGCCGTCGTAGGCCGCCCGGCGGCCGGTCGGGGCCGTGCGGATCAGCAGGATCCAGGGCACCAGGGCCACGTACGCGAACCACCACAGCGACGGCGCCGGGAACGCGAGCACGGGCAGCGCACCGGCCACGGCGGCGGCGACACGGCGCCGCCATGGGGAGGCGAGCCAGTCCGGCGTTTCCATACAGCGCCTCCCTCCCCGGTGGTGCGTGCCTCCAGTGTGCGCGCCGGGGACGATCTCCGACAGGGGGCGTCAGGCGGGGTGTCGAGCGGGGTGGTCGTCGGGACCTAGGGGTGGAACCCGGGCCGGTGTCAGGCCGCTGGTCAGGGTTGTGGCGTTCGAGGAACGCGACGCTTCGGGGAGCGACGCCATTTCTCCTCGACCACGACCTCGCGCAGCCGCCAGCCGTCGTGGGTCCGGACGAGGGCGAAGGCGTAACGGCCGCCGGACACGAGGTCGGGGCCCATGGGACCGTCGTCGTTCTCCGTGAACCGCATGGGGTTGATGTAGTCCGCCTGGACCTGGGCGGTGTCGCCGGTGTCCTGCTCCAGGAGCCCGAACCGCACCCGTCGGTTGACGATCAGATGCTGCCGCATCGGGAACATCTCCATGCTCCGGGCCAGCCATCCGGCGACCTGGCTGGCCTCCCCCTCGATACCGCCGGCCGAGCGGTAGTCCGCACGCCCCTCCGGGGCGAACAGTCCTCGGTACGCCTGCCAGTCGCCGTCGTCCACGGCCACGGCGTACTCGGTGATCAGGCCGTCGACGGCGAGCCGGTCCATCACGGTCGCGAGCTCCACACGCTGCGTCATCGGCTCAGTGTTGGGGCAGGGGAGGGGCCACGCCAAGGGGTGTGCAGGGGGATCAGGGATATTGGGTGGCTCGCGAGCGCTCCGGTGATCGAATCTGTCCCCCGTGAGTGAAAGAGAAGTCGACAACGACAACAAGCACGACAGCGGGATGGCCGACGACAACGAACCGGTGGCGGAGCCCAAGTTCCGTGTCCGCGCCCGGTATACGGAGTCCACGGTCACCGTGTATCAGGCGTACCGCCCCGAGATCGGCGGCCCGGCCGCGCGGGAGGGCCGGTTCCCGGCGGCCTGGAAGCGGGACCGGATGACCTGGGTCATCAAGCCGCGTTCACAGCCTGCAGGGGCGCGCCGGGACGGGGCAAGCCGAGTGACCCGTTCGAGCGCGGTCCAGCGTCGAAGAACGAACCATCGCCGTCCCACCCCCGGGAAGCAGGTGTGCTCGGCCGTGCCGCTGATGCCGCCGACGGCCGTCAGGCCCGATCACGGTCGCCCCGGCCCGTGGCCGACGGCTCGGCGGACATGGCAGACGGGAGGCATTCACCTCACTGGGACACTTGGGTGATGAGGTGCGAGGAGTTTGCCGCGCTCGGCACTCACCACCCCCGCAGGAGATAATGAGGGTTCGCCGCGGTAGGTGAGGTGATGGCGGTGCCTCCATGGCATCTGCGCGACTATCACGATGACGATCTTGACCAGGCCATCGAGATCTGGGACCAGAGCCGTCAGGCCGACGAGGACCGGGTGTTTCCAGTCTCCGAGGTGATGGCCGCGGCCAAGGCAGGACAGACGGCGGTGGTCGCGGTGGTCGGCGATGAACTGGTGGGCATGGCCGTGGCGCAGGCCTACGGCCAGCGGGGGTGGATCCTCCTGGTGGCACTCGCCTCCCGCTGGCGTGAGCGCGGGATCGGCAGTGCTCTCCTCGCCGAGCTCGAACGGCGCCTGCGGGCCTTGGGCGTGCGCCACATCAGCGCGCTGCTGCCCGCCCACGCCGCCGGCACGAAGGCTCTGGAGCACTCCGGCTACCAGTCCCGCGACGGCCTGACCTACTACGAGAAGCTCGAACCACCCGGAGCCCCCAACGCTGATGTCCTCGCGTCACTGGGCGGCCGGATGCTGCTCGGGGAACTGTGGGACGCCATGGCCGGCATGGAGCGGGAGAAACAGGTCGTCGAGCGCCGGGTCGTGCTCCCACTGACGGAGCCTGGGCTGGCCGACCGTTACGGGGTCGTCCCTCCGAAGGCAATCATCCTGTTCGGCCCTCCCGGCACCGGGAAGACCAGCTTCGCCAAGGCGGTCGCCTCCCGGCTCGGCTGGCCGTTCGTGGAGCTCTTCCCCTCCCGGCTCGCGGCCGACACGAGCGAGGGGCTGGCCACGGCGCTGCGGGAGGCCTTCGCGGACCTGGCGGAACTCGACTCGGTGCTGCTCTTCATCGACGAGGTCGAAGAGATCGCCGGCGTGCGGTCCGGGAAAGCGGTCGATCCGGGACATGGGGTGACCAACGAGTTGCTCAAACTGATCCCTGTCTTCCGTGAACACGACGCACGGCTGCTGGCCTGTGCCACCAACTCCGTGCGCTCTCTGGACCCGGCCTTCTTGCGGCCGGGCCGGTTCGACTACGTCATTCCCATCGGCCCACCCGACCCGACCGCCCGCGCGGCGATCTGGGCCCGCTATCTCAGGGCCGCCGGTGACTCGGTGGACCTCATGCAACTGGTCGAGGCCAGCGAGTTGTTCACCCCGGCCGACATCGAATTCGCAGCCCGCAAGGGCGCGCAGGCGGCGTTCGAGCGCGAGGTCGCACAGCGAAAGGGCCGACCGGCCACCACCGATGACTTCATGACCGCCATCGCCGACACCCGGCCGACGCTCACCGCACTGGCGATCAAGGAGTTCACCGAGGACATCGAGAAGTACAGTCGCCTCTGAGACCGGTGCCGGCGCTCAGTGCGGGTCTCCGGTCCGCGCAAGTGAGGCGACCGATGCCTCCGTGCAGGTGACAAGGTCTGTGGACACGGCTTGACCTGGATCATCAAGCAGCGTTCACAGACCCTTGCCGCCATGTGACCCGTGGGTGATGCCGGCGGCTGTGCCCGGAGTGCCGGTCAGGGACACAGGTGGGCCAGGAGTTCTGCACTGGCGGGGTACTCCTGTTCCTGGGGGAGCAGTCGGGCAGCTGAGTCCAGTTCGCCGTCCCTGACGAGTGCGTGGATCTCGTGGGCGAGCGGGGTGACGTCGCCGATGGACACGATCCACTCGTCCGCGTAACGCGACGACGCCTCACCCGAGAGCCCCAGTTGCAGCGAGCGGTACGGCAGGGGATGCAGGTGCAGATCGCGTTCGGGATCCCACTGGACACGGGCCGGTGCGCGCTTGAGGTCACGCTGCCAGGTGTCGCGATCGGGATGCAGTCCGCGGACGTAATGTGACAGGCAGGCATGGCGCAGCGCCCAGTCGAAGCCCTCGCGAGTGATCTCGAAGGCCAGGACGGTCTCCTGACCCTCCTTCATGCCCCAGCCGGAGCGGTACATCATCCACATGAAACTGGGTTTGATCCACGTCATGCGGTCAGGCTTCCACGCGGCGGGAAAGCGGCCGTCGCGGATGGCGGGCAGTCCGATTTCAGGGGAGTACGCCTGGTAGACGGTGATCGTCGATGCCGTGTGAAGCGCGCGGATCCTGCGGTGCGGTTCTTCCATGGCGTACAGCGTGGGCTCGGTCAGCTGAGGTGACCACCGATTTTTCGACCGTCGCGCGACGCGAGGGAGCACGTCGGCCGCGGGCGGCAGACAGTCGGCCGTGCGGGCCAAGTGGCGTCCGGAGTCAGAACGGAGGTTCCTCCGTGCAGCCGCCGGTCCAGACATCACGGATGTATCGAGGGCGTGCTGCAATGTCGGCGGGGCTCTCCAGGGCAGCGATGTCGTAGCCCCAGTTCTTGAGTGCGTCCAGACAGCGGTTGCGGTTGTAGCGATGGGTACTGGTGGCCAGGAGGCGGTGGACGTGGCGTCCGAGTTCGTCTCTGTGACAAATGAGGGCGGGATGCTCGGTCAAGGGGATGGCGGCGACGACCGCGGCCTCACGAACAGCAGTGTTCTCGTGGCACAGGAAAGCTGAAACGGCACGGTAGAACGCGGGGCGGTGGTCCAGGAAGACGCGTGTTTCTGGACCACCGTCGAGGTTGGCACTGTTGAAGTGACGCTGGGCGACGGCAATGCGCTCGTCGTCGGCGTCGTAGGCGAGTGATCCAAGCCAGTCCAGCAGAGCCGCCCTCACCGGACAGCCTCGTTCCGAGTCAGCCCGACGGCCAGGCCCGACGGTCGCCGTTGCGGGGTGGGCGAGGATCGCAGCCACATACAGCGCTACGGGGAGCGTGGCTTCGTAGAAGCTGTTCTGATGGCATACCGGCTCCAGTTCGCCGATGGCCCTGATCTGAATCGTCGGGTCGGCGTCGAGGAGGCGAGCCGGCGTGGCCGACAGAAATCCACCGTTCCCTCTCGCGGTGCCGAGTGAGGCCCAAGCCGTGCCGTCCAACAACGACTGATGATCAGGCAGTTCATCGGGCGTCATAGTGTCAGTCTGCCGGTTCTCGTGGTCACGTCATCAAACCCCGCTCACAAGCTCTGACCGTGGCATGCCACCGGGCGGGCCAAAGGTACTACTGCCTCTGTGAGTCGGCAGGTCTGTCGGTCGAGGGGATGTGAGGGACGGCGGAACTGGGGTCGAAACCTGCGAATGCCAGGCCGATGACGAAACCCGCCACCTCCTCCAGTTGGCGGACGCGATCCAGCGTCCCCAGAGTCGCCGGGATCCCGCCGACGTCACGGACCAGTTCGCCGACGATGCGCAGTGCCCTCGCATCGTCGCCGCACATCGCCACCGCCACACGGGACCGACCACCACCGGGCGGGCTCGCCCACTGGCCGGCGGGAAAGAGGTGGAACGCCTTGACGACCCGAGCTCCCGGAGCAAGCCCGGCGATCCGCCCTGCCATCGACTCCCCGGGTTCGGTGAGCAGAGTGCCGATGCCATGAGTCACGGCGTTCGTGGGATCGATCAACGGCATCCCTTCGAGCACACCCTCGGACGCGCCCACTGATCCCAGCATGTCCTCGACACCGTCCCAGGACACGGCGAGAAGCACCGCGTCGCGCCCAATGACCGCCTCACGCGGCGCGACGGCGAGCACGTTGTCGCCCAGCCGCTCAGCGAGCTTCTCCGTCCTGCCCCGCGACCGCCCGCCGATCGCCACATCGTGCCCTGCCCCTGCCCAGCTCTCGCCCAGGGCCGCCGCCAGCGCTCCCGTGCCCAGAATCCCGATACGCATCTGTCCGTTCCTCTCCCACAGTGGTCGGTCGGGTGGCTACGGTAGGGAAGGCGTTACGCACCGATCAGTGCATGACCGACCCGCGATGATGGGCGACGAGATGACTGATCACGACTCCCGCCGCCTCGAATTCGTCGCCGATTGCCGGTTACGCGCGGCCACCGATCTCTTCGCCCATACCTGGGATCCCGTAGTGCTGGCGGCCCTTCGTGTGGGACCGCGCCGACGTCGCGAGCTGCGCGCCGCGATCGGTGGCATCAGCGACAAGGTTCTGACCGACTCCTTGCGCCGTCTGCTGGCATGCGGACTGATCGAGCGCCACACGCATGCCGAGGCGCCGCCGCGGGTCGACTACGACCTGACCGGCTTGGGGCAGAGCCTGGTGGAGGGCCCGATGGAAGCGCTCGGCCGCTGGGCGATCGAGCACGGTGACGAACTTCTCGAGGCCCAGGACAGCAGCAGCGCAACAGGTCTGCGAGCGAGGCTTGACCTGGATCAAGCCCTCCTTCCTGTGGATGATGTACCGCTGCGGCTGGGGTCTGAAGGAAGGCCAGGAGACGGTGCTGGCCGTGGAGATCGGCCGCGAGGGCTTCGAGTGGGCACTGCGCCACTCCTGCCTCTCGCACCACGTCCCGGGGCTGCACGAGAGCCAGGCCGCCTGGAAGCGGGAGCTGAGGCGGTCCCCGGCACGGGTGCAGTGGGACCCCGAGCGCGATCTGCGACTGAACCCGCTGCCGTACCGCTCGCTGCAGATGGGGCTCGCGGGGGAGGCGGCGGCACGGTACGCGGACGAGTGGATCGTCGGGATCGAGGACGTGACCCCGCTCGCCGGGCAGATCCACGGACTCGTACGGGAGGGTGACACGGAGCGAGCCGAGAAGCTGTTGCCCGAGGAGCGGCCGTATCCCGTGGACGACGAGGTGCTGGCACATCTGAGAGCGTAGGACGATCGCCCATGGTGGGGCACGCTATTGCTGGGAGGTCGGGATGACACGTCCGGTCACGGTGGTCACGGGCGGTGGCCGGGGCATCGGCGCCGCGATCTGCCTACGGCTCGCGGCCGACGGGCACGACGTGGCGGTGGGGTACCTCGGCGACGGGGCGGCCGCCGAGCAGGTCGCGACGGGGGTGCGGGCGGCCGGGGGCCGGTGCGTCACCGTCCAGATGGACACCTCGGTCGAGGCGGACGTGGACCGGCTCTTCGAGACGGCGGCCGATCGGCTGGGGCCCGTGACGGGGCTGGTCAACAACGCAGGAACGACGGGGCCGTTCGGCAGGCTGGCCGACATCGGCACCGAGGATCTGCGCCGGGTGGTGGAGGTCAACCTCCTGGGCGTACTGCTGTGTTCGCGCCGGGCGGCCAAGGTGATGGCGGCCTGGGGGAGCGGGACGATCGTCAACGTGTCCTCGGCGGCGGCCACGCTGGGCAGCCCAGGGGAGTACGTCCACTACGCGGCGACCAAGGCCGCGGTCGACACGCTGACCGTGGGGCTCGCGAAGGAACTGGGCCCGGACGGCATCCGTGTCAACGCGGTCGCGCCCGGTGTCATCGAGACCGAGATCCACGCGACGATGGGCGATCCGGAACGCCCCGAGCGGCTGGCGCCCTCGATTCCACTGCGCCGCCCCGGCCGGGCGGAGGAGATCGCGGCGGCCGTGGCCTGGCTCATCTCCCCGGAGGCCTCGTACACGACGGGCGCGGTGCTGCGGGTGTCCGGCGGACGCTGAGCCAAGGGCCGCGTCGACTGCCGGGGGCGCGGGTCAGAGCTTCGCGCCGGGTCCGTCGTCGTTCACGCCGCCTCGATGACCTCGACGCGTATCGCCGCGGCCCACTCCACCACCAGCAGCTCGTACTCTGTCCGCTCCTGGGCCGACAGCGACCCGCCCGCGCGCCGCCACAGCGACCGGATCTGCTCGTTGACGTCCGCGGCAGTCCGCACGGAACCAGGGATAAGGGAATCGGGGGACATGCCGATTAGCGTAGGCGCAAGAACTGACAGTGCGCTACGGGTCGGCTACGGATGCCGTATGTGGTTGGTCACTGAAGGGAGTTGGGGGCTGGCGGGGGCTGGTCGCGCCCACGCGGCGGAGCCGCCGGTCGACACAACTCCGCGCCTCTGTCAGGGGCGCGAAGCGGCCACGAGGAACCTCAGCCCGCCGACTCGCCTGCGTGCGGGCTCAGGACGCCCATCGACACCAGGATGATGAGGAGGATCCCGAGGGCGATGCGGTACCAGACGAACGGCATGAAGCTCTTGGTGGAGATGAACTTCATGAACCAGGCGATGACCACGTAGCCGACGACGAAGGCGATGATCGTGGCGAAGATCGTCGGGCCCCAGGTGACGTGGTCGCCCTCCAGCGCGTCCTTCAGTTCGTAGCCGCCGGAGGCGAGCACGGCCGGGATGGCGAGGAGGAAGGAGTAGCGGGCCGCGGACTCGCGCTTGTAGCCCATGAGGAGGCCGCCGCTGATGGTCGCGCCGGAGCGGGACACACCGGGGATCAGGGCCATCGCCTGGCAGAGGCCGAAGATCAGGCCGTCCTTGACGCTGAGCTCCTCCAGCGTCTTGCGCTCCTTGATCGCGCGGTGCTTGCCGCCCGTCTCGTCACGGGCGGCCAGACGGTCCGCGACGCCGAGCACGATGCCCATGACGATCAGCATGGTGGCCGTGATGCGCAGGTCGCGGAACGGGCCCTCGATCTGGTCCTTCAGCGTCACGCCGAGCACACCGATCGGGATCGAGCCGACGATCACCAGCCAGCCCATCTGCGCGTCGTGGTCGCCGCGCAGCTCCTTGTTGAACAGGGAGCGGGACCACGCCGAGATGATGTTGGCGATGTCCTTGCGGAAGTAGATCAGCACCGCGGCCTCGGTGCCGATCTGCGTGATCGCGGTGAAGGCCGCGCCCGGGTCCTCCCAGCCGGAGAAGGCCGCCGTCAGACGCAGATGCGCGCTGGAGGAGATGGGGAGGAATTCGGTCAGCCCCTGGACGAGTCCGAGGATGAGGGATTCAAACCAAGACATGAAGTTACGTGGTCCAAGCGCTGATCGTGGAAGGCCGGCGGATGACGGACCGCGCCGCGGACCGGCCGCCGGGCGGCCGTGCGGGGCGGGTGATCACAGGTGCTGGGGGCAGCCTAGCGTCCCTTGATGACAGGCCTGCCACAGGGGTTTGGTAGGGCTGTGTGGGGGACATGAGGGGCGGCGCGCCGAGGGGTCGAACAGCGGAATTCGTGGTGTTGACCGGCCACTATGTCCGCACATACTTTGCAGGGTGAGGGAAAGCGCTTGCCGTTGCGAGGGTCGCCGTTTCGCCGGAAACCCCGAGCCACCAGGCGTTGGCCAACGTCCGACGTCCGTCCGATGGAGTGCTGATCACGTTCATGCCCACACCCAGCAACGCAAGCGGGAACGCCCCCCTGGCCGGTCGCCGTGTCCGCGCCGCGATCATCGGCATCGGTGCCATCGGCGCCGGCTCCCATCTGCCCGCGCTCGCGCGGCTCGCCGAGGAGGGCGAGACCGAGGTCGTCGCGGCGGTCGACCTCGACGGCGACGCGGTGAAGGCCTTCTGCGCTGAGAACGGCATCCCGCACGCCTACACGGACCTGGACCGGATGCTGGCGGAACAGCGCCCCGACCTGGTCAGCATCTGCACTCCGCCGACCCTGCACCGCGACCAGACGGTCGCCGCGCTGCGGGCCGGCGCATGGGTGTGGTGCGAGAAGCCGCCGGTGCCGACGCTCGCCGACTTCGACGCGGTCGAGGCGGAGGAGGGCGCGGAGACCGGGGGGCCGTACGCCTCGATCGTCTTCCAGCACCGCTTCGGCTCGGGCTCCAACCATGTGCGGCGGCTGATCGCCGAGCAGGCCCTCGGCCGCCCGCTCGTGGCGCACTGCCAGACCACCTGGTACCGCGACACCGCCTACTACGCCGTGCCCTGGCGCGGCCGCTGGCAGACCGAGGGCGGCGGGCCCGCCATGGGCCACGGCATCCATCAGATGGACCTGCTGCTCGATCTGCTCGGTCCGTGGAGCGAGGTGCGGGCCATGGCCGGGCGCCTGGTCCACGACGTGGAGACCGAGGACGTCTCGACCGCCCTCGTCCGCTTCGAGAGCGGCGCGATGGCGACGATCGTCAACAGCGTCCTCAGCCCCGACGAGGTCAGCCGCATCCGCATCGACTGCGAGCGCGCCACCGTCGAGCTGACCCATCTGTACGGCCACAGCAACGACAACTGGACGATCACCCCGGCCCCGGGCACCCCGGACGCGGACCTCGCGGCCTGGCGGGACTTCGGCGCGGACGTGCCCAGCTCGCACCTCGCCCAGCTGCGCGAACTGGTGGCCAGCATGCGCGCGGGCGAGCGTCCGCGCAGCAGCGGCCCCGATGGGCGGACGAGCCTGGAGCTGATCACCGCGCTGTACAAGTCGGCGTTCACGGACACGACCGTACGCGCCGGGGAGATCGGGCCCGGCGACCCGTACTACACCGCTCTGCACGGGGGCGCCCCCGGCTGGGCGCCCGTACCCGCCCAGGCGTCCGCCGCGGCCAGTGAGGAGATCCCCGCATGACCCGCGAGACGTTCCACGACGGGCTGCGCGTCGTCCACGCCCACGGCGACCGGATCACGGTCACCGAACCCACCACCGGCGTCGAGCTGTTCTCGTACGTCTACCGGCCGGAGGCGGACTGGGAGGCCCCCAAGCCGTATCTGCACCCGGTCCGGACGCTGGCCGGGGACGTCGTCACGGACTTCCGGCCCAACGACCACCGCTGGCACAAGGGCCTGCAGCTGACCGCCTCGCATCTGTCGGGGCAGAACCTGTGGGGCGGCAACTCGTACATCCACGGCGAGGGCTATCTGCCGATCGCGGAGCGCGTCGGCTCGATGGCGCACGTCGGCTTCGACGAGGTCGTCTCGGACGGCGGCCGGGTCGTGATCGCCGAGCGGCTGACCTGGCACCCGCACACCGGGGAGCTGTGGGCGGACGAGGAGCGTCGGATCGAGGTGCACGACGTCGACCCGGAGGCGGGTTCCTGGGCGCTGACCTGGACGAGCGCGATCACCAACCGCCGTGACGAGCCGCTGCTGTTCGGCAGTCCGACCACCGCCGGGCGCGAGATGGCCGGCTACACGGGCCTGTTCTGGCGCGGGCCTCGGGCCTTCCGGGACGGGCGGATCATCGGGCCCGACGCCGAGGGCCCGGAGCTGATGGGCGAGCAGGCGCCCTGGCTCGCGTACTCCGGCGAGCACGACGGCACCGACGGGCACGCCACGCTCGTCTTCGCCCACGCGCCCGAGAACGACCACACGGGGGCCGGGGGCGCCCACCCGGCCCACTGGTTCGTCCGCAACGAGCCCTTCGCCGCCGTCGCCCCCTCCTGGGCCTTCTTCGATGAGCTGGAACTGGCCCCCGGCGACACGCTCACCCGCCGTTACCGGGTCGTCGTCGCGGACGGGGCCTGGGAGCGGGAGGAGATCGCCAAGTACCTGGAGGCGCATCCGTGGTGAGCGGCTTCGCGGGGCTGCCCGGCGGGGTCGCGCTCTCGCATCTGTCCGTCTACGACTGGCCCGCGGCGGACGGGGTCTGCGGCGGAACCCCCCATATGCATCTGACCTGTTCGGAGGCGTACGTCGTCACCGGCGGGCGGGGCGCGGTGCAGACGCTGACGGCCTCCGGGTACGAGGTGACGCCGCTGGCGCCGGGCACGGTGGCGTGGTTCACGCCGGGCACCATCCATCGGCTGGTCGACGAGGACGACCTGCGGATCACCGTGCTGATGCAGAACAGCGGACTGCCGGAGGCGGGCGACGCGGTACTGACGCTGCCGCCCGAGTATCTGACCGACCCGGAGACGTACTCCGCCGCGACCCGGATCCCGCCGGACGCGCCGCAGGAGGAGCAGGAGCGGGTGGCCCGGGCCCGGCGCGACCTGGCCGTGGCGGGTTACCGCGCGCTGCGTGACGCCGACGGACCGGAGCCGCTCGCCGCCTTCCACCGGGCCGCCGCGGCGCTCGTACGACCCCGGCTCGCCGAGTGGCGCGAGCGGTGGCAGCGGGGTGCGCGGGCCGCCGCCGCTTCCACCGGGGACCAGCTCGACCGGCTGGAGCGGGGGGACCTGTCCCACCTCTCCGACGCCGTCGTGCGGGCCGAGCAGCCGGCCGCGTACGGGAAGTTCGGGATGTGCGGGCGGCTGGACGTCTACAAGGGGACCGTGTAACCGCTTCAGGCGGTTGCGGCGGCCGTCGGGCCCGTCACCGACCATCCGGGGGACTGCGGGTGTGCCTTGAGGTCCCCGTGGCGCACCTCGCCGCCGCAGGCCGCGCAGGTGACCGTCGGGACCAGTTCGTTGCCGCAGATGTGCTCGACCACCATGGGGCGGTCGTCCTTGCGGAGATGGCGGTCGCCCCAGGCCATCAGCGTCATCAGGACCGGCTCCAGTTCGAGACCCGCCTGTGTGGGCCGGTACTCGAAGCGCTGCGGGCGCTCGCTGTAGACGTGCTTGTTCAGAATCCCCGCGTCGACCAGTCGCCGGAGGCGGGTCGCCAGCACGTCGCGCGGGGCACCGATGTTGCGGACCAGTTGGTCGAACCGTCCGTTGCCGAGGCACGCCTCGCGCAGGACGAGCAGGGAGTACTTCTCGCCGACGATCGCCAGGGCGTCGGCGATGGAACAGGGGCGCGGATCTCCGGAGGCGGGCATGCCCACAGTCTAGGGCGAGGGTTTGCTTTTCCGACTCGCGGAGCTGGGGCGAGTGCGTAGGGCCCGGCAGCGCGACGGAGATCCATCAGGAAGGGCCCTGGAGCGGGTCAGCGCCCGCGCAGCTGATGCCGCTTCCGCCAGGCCAGCACCGCGCCGATCAGCGCCGGGAGCGCGATGCACGCCATGGCGATCAGGAACGCGGGCGAGGTGGGTGTCGAGGCGCGGGCGCCGGCGACGGCGTACGCGGCCGTGTTCGGGATGGAGCCGAGCGCGGTCGCGAGGAGGAACGGCAGCCAGCCCATTCGGGAGACGGACGCGCAGTAGTTCGCGGCCCAGAACGGCACCCCGGGGAAGAGCCGGGCCGCAAGCATCGAGCGGAAGCCGTGGCTGCTGAGCTGTCCGTCCGCCGCCTTCAGCCAGCGGTGGCGCAGCAGCGGCCGCAGCGCGTCCTGGCCTAGGATCCGGCCGAGCCCGAACGCGACCCCGGCCCCGAGGACCGTGCCCGCGAGAGCCGAGGTCAGACCCAGCTCCGAGCCGAAGAGCGCGCCCGCGGCGAGGTTGAGGAGCGGCCGAGGGACGAACGCGACCGTGCACAGTCCGTACGCCACCGCGAACACCACGGCCGCGGTCGCGCCGTTCAGCTGGGGCGGCCAGCCGTCGGCCAGCAGCCGCTGCGGCTCGAACAGCAGAACGGTCGTCACGGCGCCCGTGAGCACCGCCACGAGCATCGAGAACCGGGCCCACGGGGAGAGCAGCGCTCTGCCCAGGCGGGCGGTACGCCCCAGCGGGACAGCTGGGACGACGACGGGTGTGGCGACGGCGAGCTCCGTGGCGGTGACCCGGGGAAGGACCGTGGCGGTGCCTCCAGAGCGGGTGGTGGCATCGAGCATTCGGCGACAGTAACCGACCGATGTGTGTGTACGCCCTACGGGAACGTCTCACCGGCGTCACAGCATGCGGAACTGCGGGTCGTGGATCTCGACGCCACCGGGCCCGGCCGCAAACCCCACCCGGTGCCGCCTGCGCCTTCCGAAGCACGGGCGCCGACACGTCGGCGTTCATCCCTCGCGCCCTCTTGTGAACCATCTCTCTTCGGCTCCACCGCGGCACTCGCCCGTACCGAAAACTATTCGACGCGGACGAATCCGTCGACGATGATCGACCTCATGTTCCGGCACGCCTTCCCTCTCGCAGCATCCGCGCTGACCGCGGATGCCCCGAAGGCTGCCGTTGAGATCTTCCTGGCCGCTGTCGACGGCGCCCGAAGCTGACCCTCTCCGGATTGTCCGGCGGACCCCGCAGGGGGAGGGTCGGCGAGTCCTTGGGGTCCCCGCCAACCAACGAAGAGGCTTCGAGGTATCGCCATGTCCAAGACGGCTTACATCCGCACGAAACCGCATCTCAACATCGGCACGATGGGCCATGTCGACCACGGCAAGACCACCCTGACCGCCGCCATCACCAAGGTCCTCGCCGAGCGCGGGACCGGCACGTTCGTCCCGTTCGACCGCATCGACCGCGCCCCGGAGGAGGCCGCGCGCGGCATCACCATCAACATCGCGCACGTCGAGTACGAGACCGACACCCGGCACTACGCGCACGTCGACATGCCCGGCCACGCCGACTACGTCAAGAACATGGTCACCGGCGCCGCGCAGCTCGACGGGGCGATCCTCGTCGTCTCCGCGCTGGACGGGATCATGCCGCAGACCGCCGAGCACGTGCTGCTCGCCCGGCAGGTGGGCGTCGACCACATCGTCGTCGCCCTCAACAAGGCCGACGCGGGCGACGAGGAGTTGACGGACCTCGTCGAGCTGGAGGTCCGCGAACTGCTCACCGCGCACGGCTACGGGGGCGACTCCGTACCCGTCGTACGGGTCTCCGGGCTGAAGGCCCTCGAAGGGGACCCGCGCTGGACGGCGGCGATCGACGCGCTGCTGGACGCGGTGGACACGTACGTCCCGATGCCCGAGCGGTATATCGACGCGCCGTTCCTGTTGTCCGTCGAGAACGTGCTCACGATCACCGGGCGGGGGACCGTCGTCACGGGCGCCGTGGAGCGCGGCACGATCCACGTGGGCGACCGTGTCGACGTGCTCGGCGCGGAGGTCGAGACCGTGGTCACCGGCCTGGAGACCTTCGGCAAGCCCATGTCGGAGGCGCAGGCGGGGGACAACGTGGCCCTGCTGCTGCGCGGGGTGCCCAGGGACTCCGTCCGGCGCGGCCACGTCGTGACGGCGCCCGGCAGCGTCGTGCCCAGGCGGCACTTCACCGCGCAGGTGTACGTGCTGTCGGCGCGCGAGGGCGGGCGTACGACTCCGGTGTCCACCGGGTACCGGCCGCAGTTCTACATCCGTACGGCGGATGTCGTCGGGGATGTCGACCTCGGCGAGATCGCCGTCGCTCGGCCGGGGGACCGGGTCACGATGAACGTCGAGCTGGGGCGTGAGGTTCCGCTGGAGCCAGGGCTCGGCTTCGCCATCCGTGAGGGTGGTCGGACTGTCGGTGCCGGCACCGTGACGGCCGTTCAGTAGGTGGGCCGAGGTGTGTGGGGGACTGCGGGGCCGGTGCGGCCGGTCGCGCGGTTCCCCGCGCCCCTTCGTGGCACGGGAGAATGAGTCTGTGAACGACGAGCCCATACCCGTCCTGCGTACCACCGACCACGGAACCGCCAAGCTCATGCCCGACGTCGACCGGGAGCGGGCCTGGCTGCTGACCGTCGACGGGGCGCCGCAGTCGTATGTGGACCTCGACGAGCCGACGCACCTGGAGTTCGAGTACGCGCGACGGCTCGGACATGTGCTGGACACCGTCGCGGAGCCGGGACGGGCCCTGGACGTGCTGCATCTGGGCGGGGGCGCGCTCACCCTGCCCCGGTATGTGGCCGCCACCCGACCCGGGTCACGGCAGGACGTCGTCGAGTTCGACCGGGGGCTGCTGGAACTGGTCGTCGAGCAGTTGCCGCTGCCCGCCGACGCCGGGGTCGCGCTGCACGGCGCCGACGCCCGGGAATGGCTCGAAGCCGCCCCCGCCGACTCGGCCGACGTACTCGTCGCGGACGTCTTCGGCGGCTCGCGCGTCCCGGCGCATCTGACGACCGTGGCCTACGCCCGCGCCGCCCGGCGGGTGCTGCGCGCGGACGGGGTCTATCTCGCGAACCTCGCCGACGCCGCGCCCTTCGCGTTCCTGCGCTCCCAACTCGCCACCTTCGCCACGGTGTTCGAGGAGCTGCTGCTGATCGCCGAACCGGGGGTCGTGCGCGGCCGCCGTTTCGGCAACGCCGTGCTCGTCGCAGCGCACCAACCGTTCGACATCGCGACCCTCGCCCGGCGCACCGCCGCCGACGCCTTCCCGGCACGGGTCGAGCACGGCCCGGCGCTGCGGGACTTCATCGCGGGCGCGGCCCCCGTGCGCGAGGCGGACGCGGTGCCCTCACCCGAGCCGCCCGACGGGGCCTTCGGTATCGGCTGAGTCGCGGCCGGCCGAGGTGTCCGGGGTGCCTTTGGCCACCGGCGCGGTCCGCCGCCTCAGGGTGCGTACGTCACGTACGCACAGCACCGCCGCCGTGGCCAGCGCGACCAGCGCCGCACAGCCCCACAGGGCCTCCGTGCGCCCGAACGCGCTCTCCGCCGGGCCCGCCAGCGCGGTGCACAGCGGCACCAGCGACACCGAGCCGAACCAGTCGTACGCCGAGACCCGGGACAGTTTCTCCTCCGGGATCTCCTGGTGCAGCGCGGTCATCCAGGAGACGCCGAACACCTCGACCGACACCCCGCACACGAACATCGCCGCACACAGCACGGCGACCGGCACCGGTACCGCCAGCGCCGCGGACGGCAGGGCCAGCGGGAAGATGCACAAGCTGCCCGCGAGCAGCAGGCGGCGCGGCTTCCAACGGGTCATCAGCAGCGCGCCCACGGCGTTGCCGGCCCCGTAGAGGCCCAGCGCCAGGCCCCATGGGCCCGCCCCGCCGAGGCTGTCCCGGGCGACCTGGGGGCCGTAGACCGCGTCGGCTGCGACGATGACGCCGTTGACCAGGGAGAACTGGACGACGATCGCCCACAGCCAGGTACGGCCGGTGAACTCCCGCCAGCCGTCGCGGAGATCGGCGAGTATCCCGCCGCCCGGCTCGCGCTCGGGGACATGGCTGACGTCGAGGAAGGCGCGCAGCGAGCCCGCGACCGCGAAGGCCGCCGCGTCCACCGCCAGCACCCAGCCGGGACCGACCGCCGCGACCAGCACACCGCCGAGGGCCGCGCCGCTCAGGGTCGCGCCCTGCGAGGCGAAGCGGAACAGGGCGAAGGCGCGGCCCGCCTGTTCGGCGGTGACCGAGGACAACAGCATGCCCTCGGCCGCCGGGTTGAAGAACGCCTGTCCGGTGCCGCCGAGCGCGGACAACAGCATCATCTGCCACAGCTGCGCCTCACCGGCGAGGACGAGTACCGCGAAGACCGCCTGGGACGCGCGGTTCAGCGTGTTCGCCGCGACCATCACACGGTGCCGGGGGAGCCGGTCCGCGAGGGCGCCGCCGATCAGCAGGAACAGCACCAGCGGCAGCGTCCGGGCCGCCGCCACCAGACCGACGTCACCGCCGTCGCCGCCCGCCTCCAGGACCGCGAACGCCGAGGCGATCAGGGCGCCGTGGCTGCCCATGCCGGTGACGACCGCGGCCGCCGTCAGCAGGGTGTAGTTGCGGCCCGCCCAGGCAGGGCGGCGTCGGGAGGCGGCGGGTGAGGTCACGGGCCGACTATCGCCGCCCCGTGACCTCCTGCCAAATCGTTTGTTCGCTTACCTCTTCGATATACGGCCAGATCAGGACGCCCGCTGCGGCACGGTCAGGGCGCCGTCGCCCCCCGGCCGCGACGGGCGTCGCTCAGCCGCCCGTCGGGGTGCCGTAGAGCCGTACCGTGCTGAGGATCTTGTCCACCGTCTCGTCCGGGACCTCCTCCTCGACGCCCTTGGCGCTGTGGAGGGTCCACGAGACGTAGTCGTCCTTGGAGTTCTTGAAGGCGAACGTGGTGGCCTTGCCGTCGGAGTCGCACTTGTCCTTCTTCTTGACCCCGCTCGTGTAGCTGGTCGCGACGCTGCCCTCGATGCCCGACGCGGTCGTGTACGGCTTGGGCTTGCCGACGGTCATCAGCTTCTTCGAGGCTTCCTTCTGGTCGGTGTAGCCGCCGAAGACCCACCACGCCGAGTCGTTACGGGCGATGAGATCGGTGTCCTTGGCGCCCTGCTGACCCTTGGTGCCGACCCGCGCGAGGGCCTTCGTCTCGTCGCGACCGTCCTTGTCGCTGTCGACGGAGCACCACTTCTCCTTGAGGATGGCGGGCGCCGACATGCCGATGATGGCCGAGGCGTCGTCCTTCGAGGCGTCCTCGAAACCGACGAAGGTGTCGGCGGACAGGACCTCCCAGTCGGCCGGGACGTCGAACGCGGTGCCCCACTTGGGGTTGATGACGACCTTCCAGCCCTCGACGGTCGGCTTCGCGCCCTCGTCCTCGTCGCTGCGGCTCTCCTCGGTCGCGGACTCGGACGGCGACTCGGACACCGAAGGCGCGGGCTTGTTGCTCACGTTCTTCTTCTCGTCGTCACCCCCGCCGAGCACCAGGAAACCGGTCACACCGGCGGTCACGACGACGGCCAGGGCCGCCACGATCGCGACCACCTTCGTCCGGTTGCCGCCACCCTTGACCGGCGGCTCCGGCGTACCTACGGGAGCGGGCGCGCCCCACTGTGGCTGCTGCTGCGCGTACGGGGCCGGGAAGCCCGTCGACTGGTACCCCGGCTGCTGATAGGGGTTCGGCTGCTGGTGACCGGGCTGCTGCCCGGCCTGCTGTTGCCCTGCCTGCTGGTACCCCGACGTGTCGTACCCCGGTTGCTGGTACGGGTTCTGCTGCGCGTTCTGCTGCGGATTGTGCTCGCCCCCGGGCGGCTGCTGCTGTCCTGGCCACATGGCTCGTAACCATAGATGCGCCGGGGGCCCGGGTGCCACGGGAGTCCGTGAAGGTTTGTGGCACTCGGGACGAACATCACCAAATGGCCCCAAGGTGGCGACCATTGACCCGAGTTGACCGGTGTGTCGAACGCGACGCCGATGTAGGGGGTTCCCGGCCACCTTTCGTCTGCGGCGAACCGGACTCGGTCCCGGCTCCGGCGTCGGGTCGCCCGTGGTGACGGTCGGCGCGTTCCACGGCTGCGCCGGCTGCTGGCGGACCGCATGGGCCGCAGCAATGCGACGATCACACGTGCGCCCCTGGTCAGGGATGTCTACTCGCGGGTAACATCCCGGTCATGAGCGCAGACCGGATGTCGATCGGCGAGATGCTCGCCGCCACGGTGCCGATGGCCAGGACCCTGAAGCTGGAGTTCCTGGAGACCTCGGCCGAGCGTGCCGTGGTGTCGCTGCCGGACCAGGCCCAGTACCACAACCACGTGGGCGGGCCGCACGCCGGAGCGATGTTCACGCTGGGCGAGTCGGCGAGCGGGGCCATCGTGCTGGCCGCCTTCGGCGACCAGTTCTCCCGTGCCGTGCCGCTCGCGGTCGGCGCCGAGATCGCGTACAAGAAGCTCGCGATGGGCGCCGTCACGGCCACCGCCACCCTCGGCCGCCCCGCAGCCGAGGTCGTCGCCGAACTCGACGCCGGCCGACGCCCCGAGTTCCCCGTCTCCGTCGCCATCCGGCGGGCCGACGGTGCGGTGACGGGCGAGATGACGATCCGCTGGACCCTCAGGCCGGTCGACCAGGGCGAGTGAGCGGTCGGGCGGAGTGACGCCGGGCCTCCGCGGCGACCGTGCCGTGCGCCACCCCCGCCCCTTCGGTTTCCGCCGGCAACGCCGACCTGTCCTGTTCACTTCATTGACACGAGTCAACACTGCTCATAGTTTCGCGCCGTACCCGTGTTGCGACGTGCCCGCACGAAGGAGTGACGGCTCATGTCAGAAACCGTGTTACGGCGTTCCGCCAATCGGCTCATCACCGGACTCACCACACTCACCACACTCACCGCCCTCGCGGCCGTTCTGGCCGCGCCCCTGCCGGCCCTTGCGGCGACCCGGGACGCGGCCCTCGTCCGCACGGACGCGGGCTGGATCCGCGGCCAAACCACCACCGAGGGACGCCAGTTCCTCGGCGTCCCCTATGCCCAGCCGCCCGTCGGAGACCTCCGCTGGACCGAGCCCCGGCCCGTCCGCCCCTGGCAGGGCGTCCGTGAGGCAGGCGACTTCGGCAACCGCTGTGTGCAGACGGCGAGTTGGGACCCCGGATACGAGCAGCCGAGCCTCACCGAGGACTGCCTCGACCTCAATGTGTACGTTCCCGACGGGGCGGGCCGCCGCCCGGTCATGGTCTGGCTGCACGGCGGCGGGCTCACCGCGGGCGCCGGCGAGGACGTGGTGCCGGACACCTTCGCCCGCCGCATCGGGGCGGTCGTCGTGACCGTCAACTACCGCTTGGGCGCCATGGGCTTCCTCGCCACGGCCGGACTCGACGACGAGCTCCGCGACGGCGTCTCCGGTAACTTCGGGATGCTCGACCAGCAGGCCGCGCTGCGCTGGGTACGGGCCAACATCGGCCGCTTCGGCGGCGACCCGGCCCGGGTCACCATCGCCGGCGAGTCCGCGGGCGGCCGCTCGGTCTGTACACAGCTGGCCTCACCGACGTCGAAGGGCCTGTTCCGCGCCGGGATCGTGCAGAGCGGGGCGTACGGCGACTGCGCGGCCCGTACCCACGGGACGGCCGTGGCGCAGGGCAGGGCCTTCATGGAGAAGCTCGGCTGCGCGGACACGGCGTGCCTGCGCGCCAAGCCCGCCGCCGAGATCCTCGCCGCCCAGGCCGGCCTGAGCTGGGGACCCGTGACCGGCGGCGCCTACCTGCCCGTACAGCCCTTCGAGGCGTTCGCGAAGGGCGCTGCGGCCCGCGTCCCCGTCCTCAACGGCGCCAACCAGGACGAGGGACGGCTCTTCGCGTTCGCCCGCTTCGACGCGAGCGGGACCCCGCTCACCGCCGAGCAGTACCCGGAGGTCGTACGGACGGACTTCGGCGAGCGCGCGCTGGCGCAGTACCCCCTGTCGACCCACTCGTCCCCGACCATCGCGTACGGCACCGCCCAGGGCGACCAGCTCTTCGCGTGCCCCGCGCTGCGCCTGGACCAGGTCCTCGCGCGGCGCGGTCAGGTCTACGCGTACGAGTTCGCCGACCGCACCGCGCCGCCCTTCGCCTCCCTCCGGAACCTGAACACCGACTTCGACTTCGGCGCGACCCACGTCAACGAGGTGCAGTACCTCTTCAAGCACTTCGGGCTGGAGGCCCCGCTCGACGCCGAGCAGCGGGCGCTGTCCCGGCAGATGATCGACTACTGGGGCTCCTTCGTCCGCGACGGCGTACCGCGGGCCGCGGGACAGCCCGCGATCCCGGCCGGGGCGGCGAAAGTGCTCTCTCTGCGGACGATCTCGGAGGGCGGCAACAGCCTGAGCACGACCGTTCGCGATGAGCACCGATGCAACCTCTGGGACTCCGCCGCCGTCGAACTGAACGGGTAGGCTTCCCCGGCGGGCGCCGCACATGCGCCGCGCGAGCGCACGCCGGGGGCTCACGGTTCGGCGACAAGGGAGGAATCGGCGTTGCACGTCCAGGAGTGGCTCGAAACAGTGCCCCCGCTCAGCGTCTATCTGCTGGTGGGCTTGGTCATCGGCCTGGAGAGCCTGGGCATCCCGCTGCCGGGCGAGATCATTCTGGTCTCCTCAGCTCTGCTCGCCTCCCAGCACGGTGAGATCAACCCGTTCATCCTCGGCGCCTGCGCCACCGCCGGCGCGATCATCGGCGACTCGATCGGCTACGCCATCGGCCGCAAGGGCGGACGCCCGCTGCTGGCCAAACTCGGCCGCAGATTCCCCAAGCACTTCGGTGAGAGCAATATCGCGGTCGCCGAGCGCTCCTTCGACCGCTGGGGCATGTGGGCCGTGTTCTTCGGCCGCTTCATCGCCCTGCTGCGCATCTTCGCGGGCCCCCTCGCAGGCGTCCTGCAGATGCCGTACTGGCGCTTCCTCGTCGCCAACGTCCTCGGCGGCATCCTCTGGGCGGGCGGCACCACCGCCGTCATCTACTACGTCGGAGTGGTCGCCGAGGCCTGGCTGAAGCGGTTCTCGTGGCTGGGCCTGGTGCTCGCGGTGCTCATCGGCCTCACGTCGATGCTGGTGATCAAGCGCAAGGCGAAGAAGGCGGCGGAGAAGGCGGAGGAAGCCGAGGGGGAACTGGTCACGGCGGCCGAGTAGGAGCGCGCCCCCTGAAGGGGCGCGGGGCTGTGTCGATGTGCGGCTCCGCGGCGTGGGCGCGACCGGCCGCCTCCGGTCCGTAGTCGTCCTAGAAGCCGTGCTCCTCCTGATGAGCCTTGGCCAACTCGGTGTAGTGCGTCCCGTTCAAGGTGACCCCCGCGCGCTCCTCGTCGGTCAAGGGCCTCTTCACCTTCGCCGGCACCCCGGCGACAAGCGAACCGGGCGGCACGCGCATCCCCTGCGGCACCAAGGCCTGCGCCGCCACAAGAGAACCCGCTCCGATCACCGCCCCGTTCAGCACCGTCGCCCCCATCCCGATCAGACAGTCGTCCTCGACGGTCGCCCCGTGCACGACCGCGTTGTGGCCGATCGAGACCCGCTCTCCGATGGAGATCGGGAAGCCGGGGTCGACGTGGAGCGTGCAGTTGTCCTGCACATTGCTCCCGGCCCCCACGACGATCGGCTCGAACTCGGCCCGCAGTACCGCCCCGTACCAGACGCTCGCCCCGGCGTGCAGCGTCACGTCGCCGATCACCGTGGATGTGGGGGAGACGAAGGCCGCCTCCTCCACGTCCGGCTCCTTGTCGCCGAACGCCGTGATCAGGGCCTGCCGCCCCGTCTGCCGCCGCCTCATTGCCGCCTCCTGGTGGTGACCGTGCCGGATCAGTTCTCACCCGCACCGTAAGCCATGGGCACGACCTTGCGTGGGGTGAAGATCACAGTCGTACGACGGGGTGCGGGTGCCGCCCGGTGAGTACGGTGAGCGGGTGCCCAAGAGCAAGAACACGTTCTCGTCCTGGCGGCGTCGCCTAGTGCAGCGGGCCGTTCATACGAGCTGGGCCTGGGTGCAGCGCACGGGATCGGTGACCGCCGAGAGCCCCGGACGCTTCCGCTTCGGCGCGATGGGAACAGGTACCAGACTTGCCTTTCCTCTCGGCACGGTCTTCGGGGAGCCCTGGATCCATCTGGGCTCCCACTGCATCATCGGCGAACAGGTCACTCTCACCGCCGGGCTGATGCCCGACCTCGACCTCGGCCCCGAGCCGATCCTGCGGATAGGCGACGGTGTCGTCCTCGGTCGCGGCAGCCATGTCATCGCCGACACGACGGTCACCATCGGCAGCGACTGCTACTTCGGGCCGTATGTGTATGTGACGTCCACCAACCACTCGTACGACGACCCCCACGAGCCCATCGGCAAGCAGTGGCCGCGGATGGAGCCGGTGTCGATCGGACCCGGCTGCTGGATCGGCACGGGTGCGGTGATCCTGCCGGGGGCGCGGGTCGGGCGGAACGTGGTGGTGGCGGCCGGAGCGGTCGTACGGGGGGCTGTGCCCGACCACTCCGTGGTGGCCGGGGCACCCGCGCGGGTCGTGCGGCAGTGGGATCCGGTCGAGGGGTGGCAGCCGCCGATCCGGACACCTGCGCCGGTGCCGATTCCCTCCGGGGTGACGCCGGAGCAGTTGCTGGCGTTGGCCGAGTGGGATGCGGAGTCGTCGGGGGAGTCCGCCTGAGAGCTCGGGTGGATGTGATGCGTCGGCGGCTGCGGGTTCGTCGTGGTTTGCTAGCGCAGTTCCCCGCGCCCCCTTGGGGCGCGGCCTTGGGTGCCGGGACCGAAATCGTCCCCTCAGCCCGTTGCCAGCAGCAGGGTTCCCGCCAGGGCCAGGCCTGCTCCCGCCGCCTGGACCGTGCGGAGGCGTTCGCCGAGCATGCCGCGCGCGGCGAGTGCCGTGATCACCGGGTAGAGCGAGGCGAGGACGGCGGCTACGGTGACCGGGCCGTGCTGGGCGGCCAGCGAGTAGGTGCCGTTGGCCGCCACGTCCGCGAGGCCGACGAAGGCGAAGGCGGGGAGGGAGCGGTACGGGAAGCCGTCCGCCGGGAGCGCCGGGGCGCCGCGCCGCACGGACACGTACAGGGCGGTGCCGCCTGCGACGACGTTCGTCACGCGCTGTACGAACAGGGCGAGGAACAGGCCGGTCAGCGTGGTCGATGCCTCCGCGATCAGCGCCATCACCGCACCGAAGCCGAATGCGGCGAGCAGCGTGAGCAGCACCGCCTGGCGCTGCACCGGTGCGCCCCCGAACTGCGGGCCGCCGGCCAGTACGACGCCGACGACGGCCACCAGGACACCGACGAGCTGCAGCAGTCCGGGACGCTCGCCGAGCATCAGCCCCACCCCGACGGGGACCGCCACTCCGAGTGAGCCGAGCGGTGAGACGACGCCCATCGGGCCCAGGGCGAGGGCCTTGTAGAAGGCGAGCATCGCGACCGGGCCGACCAGGCCGGCGGCCACGGCGAACCACAGCTGCGGCCCTGCCTCGTTCCAGCCGCCGGTCGCGACGACGATCGCGCCGAGGACGACGGCCGCGACGGACTGCGAGACGGCCACCACCGTGAGCGCGGGCGTCCGCCGCGTCAGCAGCCCGCCGCCGAAGTCGGCCAGGCCCCACAGCAGGCTGGTGGCCAGGGCGAACAGTGCGGTCATCGCGGGGCCTCGCAGTACAGTTCGGTGAACGAAGGGTGCACCACACCGTAGTTCATTGCATTGCACTATGTCATTCAGAATATTGGACGGAATGTGTCGGACCTCGACCTGCTGACCCAGTCCCTGGCGCGTAACGTCAAGCGTTGGCGCACCGAGCGCGGCTTCACCCTGGACGCGCTCGCGGCCCGCGCCGGAGTCAGTCGCGGCATGCTCATCCAGATCGAGCAGGCCCGCACCAACCCCAGTCTCGGCACGGTCGTCAAGATCGGTGACGCGCTCGGCATCAGCATCACCACCCTGCTCGACTACGAGCAGGGCCCGAAGGTCCGCATCGTCTCCGCCGAGCAGGCGGTACGGCTGTGGCACACGGCCGCCGGCAGCTACAACCGGCTGCTCGCGGGTGCCGAGGCCCCCGGTCCGCTGGAGATGTGGGACTGGCGGCTCATGCCGGGCGACAACAGCCCCGCAGACCCGCACCCGGCCGGCACGGTCGAGATCGTGCACGTCACGGCGGGCGAGCTGACGCTCACCGTCGACGGCGTGGAACACCGCGTCCCGGCGGGTTCGAGCGTCACCTTCGAGGCCAACACCCCGCATGTCTACGGCAATGACGGCGACGTACCGGTGGAGATGGTGATGGCCGTCTCGGTTCCGGCCGTGCAGTGAACCGGGCCGCCCGCGCGTGAACCGGACGTCGGCGCGGGCCTGTTCGGGGCCCTGTTAGCGTGCCGCCATGCGCGCACCCATCGGACACTTCGACCATGCCGCCCCCGCCCCCGACAGCCTGGGCGACCTCACCGCCCCGGTCGCCGCCGCCGTACGGAACTGGAGCGGCAGCGTCCCGGCCGACCGGATCGTGTATGTCGACACGGACCCGGAGTGGGCCGACACTGCCGTCTTCGTGCAGCATTACGGGCAGGAGTTGCTCGATCGGTCCGCGAACTGCGTGGTCGTCGCGGGCAAGCGCGGCGGCGAGACGACCCTGGCCGCGTGTGTCGTGCTGTCCACGACCCGGGTCGACGTGAACGGCGCGGTCCGCCGTCAACTCGGCGCCCGCAAGGCCTCGTTCGCCCCGATGGACGTCGCCACCGGGGAGACCGGTATGGAGTACGGCGGCATCACCCCGATCGGGCTGCCGGGGCGGTGGCCGGTGCTGGTGGACTCCGCCGTCGTCGACCTGCCGTACGTCCTGGTCGGCAGTGGCCGTCGGCGCGGCAAGCTTCTGGTGCCCGGCAAGGCGTTCGCGGAGCTGCCGGGGGCCGTGGTCCTTGAAGGGCTCGGGGTGGCCTCAGACGCCGCCGGTCGCCCGGTTCGGTAACCGCTTTGAGCGGTTACCGAACCGGGCGACCACTCAGACCGCCGTGTGATGGGCGAGGGCCAGATGCGGGTCGCTCTCGCCGGGGAGCGGGGCCGGGTCCGCGTGGACCAGGGCCGCGGTGAGCCTCGGGACGGCGTGCAGCAGGGCGTGTTCGGCGGCGACGGCGACGGCGTGGGCCTCGCGCACGCTCGCCTCGCCGTCGACGACCACCGCCACCTCGGCCCGCAGCCGGTGCCCGATCCAGCGCAGCCGCAGCTCGCCCACGTCCCGTACGCCCGGCACCTCGCGCAACGCCCGCTCCGCCCCGTCCACGAGCGCCGGGTCCACCGCGTCCATCACCCGCCGGAACACCTCGCGCGCGGCGTCGCGCAGCACCAGCGCGATGGCCGCCGTGATCGCAAGCCCGACCAGCGGGTCGGCGAGCTGCCAGCCGAGGGCCGCGCCACCCGCGCTCACCAGCACGGCGAGTGAGGTGTACCCGTCCGTACGCGCGTGGAGCCCGTCCGCCACCAGCGCGGCGGAGCCGATCGCGCGGCCCACGCGGATGCGGTAGCGGGCGACCCACTCGTTGCCGACGAAACCGACGACGGCGGCTACGGCGACGACGGGGACGTGGTCCATGGGGCGGGGGTCGATCAGCCGGTCGACCGCCGTCCAGCCCGCGAAGGCCGCCGACGCGGCGATGGTCAGCACGATCGCGATCCCGGCCAGATCCTCCGCCCGCCCGTAGCCGTAGGTGAAGGTGCGCGTCGCCGCCCGGCGCCCCAGTACGAAGGCGATGCCCAGCGGTACGGCCGTGAGCGCGTCGGCCGCGTTGTGGACGGTGTCGCCGAGCAGGGCGACCGACCCCGAGAGCACGACGACCATCGCCTGCGCCACGGCCGTCACCCCGAGCACGGCCAGAGAGACCCACAGCGCCCGCAAACCGCGCGCCGAGGACTCCAGAGCGGAGTCCAGCTTGTCGGCGGTCTCATGGGAGTGCGGGGTGAGGAGGTGGCGGAGACGGGCGAGGAGAGTGCGGGGACGAGGGTGGTCGTGGCCGTGCGGGTGACCGTGGCCATGGCCACCGCCGTGGTGGTGCTCGGGGTGGTGGCCGTGGTCGTGGCCGTGGCCGTCGGAGTGTGCGTGCTCGTGCCCGTGGTGCCGGTCGCTCACGGCGGTCCCCTTCCGGTGCGCGGGAGTGGACGTACGGGAGTCCACGACGCCATTATGTGCGTATGAGCGCACGCATGCACCTATCACCTGCGCATGATGCGCAGGCGCGAACCGAGGTCGACCCCCATCCGCGCACCCCTGACGAGGAGCAGTTCGAGCTCGCCGCCGAGCTGCTGGCGGTGCTCGGCGACCGCACCCGGCTGGTCCTGCTGCACGCGCTGGCCGGCGGGGACGCGGATGTCACCACGCTCACGGAGGTGTGCGGCGCGGCGCGTCCCGCGGTCAGCCAGCACCTCGCTCGGCTGCGGCTCGCGGGACTGGTGAACACGCGCAAGGACGGGCGCCGGGTGATCTACTCCCTGGGTGACGGCCATCTGCGCCGGGTCGTCGACGAGGCGCTGAGCCTGGCGGACCACCGGCTCACGGACCGGCCGCCGCACGACTGAGCACGCGAAAGGGCCGCCGGGACGGCTGAGTGGACAGAAAGAACCGCCGGGCCCCGGGGTGAGTGGAATCACCCGAGGCCCGGCGGCGTCGATGCGCGCCTTACGCGGCCGCGGTGCCCGCCTGGGCGGTCAGCTGCTCGAGGACCTGGGTCAGACCGGTGACGACCTCGGCGTCGTCGGCCGGGTGGGTCTCGGCGAAGCGGACGACGGAGCCCGGGATGGAGAGCTTGGCGTCCTCCAGGACCGTGCCACCGGCGATGCCGACGGCCTTGCGGGTCTCGTCCTGCGCCCACACACCGCCGAACTGGCCGAACGCGGTGCCGACCACGGCGGTCGGCTTGCCGGTGAAGGAGCCGGCGCCGTACGGGCGGGACAGCCAGTCGATGGCGTTCTTCAGGACGGCCGGGATGGTGCCGTTGTACTCGGGGGAGAAGAGCAGGAAGCCGTCGGCCTGACCGGCGGCCTCACGCAGGCGCGCGGCGGTGGCCGGCAGGGCGGCCTCGTTGTCGAGGTCCTCGTTGTAGAACGGGACATCGGCGAGGCCCTCGTACAGCTCGATCTCGACGCCCTCGGGGGCGTGCTTCACGGCCGCCTCGGCGAGCTGACGGTTGTGCGAACCGGCGCGAAGGCTGCCGACGAGCGCGAGGATGCGTACGGACATGAGCTGACTCCTAGCGAATGTACGAGCGGAAGCGAGTAGCCAAAAGACGGCAGCCGTAGCGGCTGGTCGAGCAAGTAGCTAAGCGGACCGAGGTCCGTTGAAATTTGTAGCACTTATCCGGACCGTGGTCCACTTGCCTCTCCGTGGCGTTACGCTCTTTTCATGAATGAGCCGCCTCGCGATCCCCTGGTCGGGCCGACCGACATCGCGCTGACCGTGGCCGTGGAGCAGCCCAGGCTGCGCGCGGACGCGGCCCGCAACCGCATACGTCTGCTGGAGGTCACCGCCCGCCTGGCCGACGAGCGCGGGGCGGCGAACGTCACGATGGAGGAGGTCGCGGCGGCCGCGGGCGTCGGCAAGGGTACGGTGTTCCGGCGCTTCGGCGACCGCACCGGCCTGCTGATGGCGCTGCTCGACCACCGCGAGCAGCAGCTCCAGGCCGCGTTCCTGTCGGGGCCGCCCCCGCTAGGCCCGGACGTGTCCGCGGTGGAGCGGCTGCGTGCCTTCGGGCCGGCCGTCATCCGCCACGAGATGGCCAACGGCGACCTCTACCTGGCCGCGCACGCCGACACCGATCGCCGCCTCACTTCCGGGGCGACTCTGCTGCGCCTGAGTCATGTCTGCATGCTCCTGCGTCGAGCGAAGGCCCCCGGTGACATCGAGCTCGTGGCCCAGACCCTCCTGGGCTACCTCGACACCAACCTCGTGCATCATCTGCGGACCCGGCGCGGTATGCCGGTCGAGCGGCTGGAGGCGGGTTGGTGCGAGCTCGTGGCGCGGCTCGCGCCGACGGGAGAGGGGGGCGTGTGAGGAAGCGCGCGCCAAAGGGAGAGGCAGGGAAAGCGACCGCTTGGTAACTTGGGTGAAATTCACCGTACCGGGCGAGAGGCGATCGCATGGCCGACAAACGTGGGCAGGGCAGTGACCGGCCGGACGGCGGTCGGGCGGGAGGCGCCCGAAGCGGTTTCTTCGCCTCAGTGGACGACGTCTCGGCGCGGCTCGCCGAGGTGGGCTACCTGGCGTCGACGGCCGTGGCCACCACCGTCTTCCTCGCCGACCGGCTCGGCAAGCCCCTGCTGGTGGAGGGCCCGGCGGGCGTCGGCAAGACCGAGCTGGCCAAGGCCGTCGCCCGGGTCGGCGCCGCACGCCTCGTCAGACTCCAGTGCTACGAGGGCATCGACGAGTCCCGCGCCCTCTACGAGTGGAACCACGCCAAGCAGTTGCTGCGCATCACCGCCGGCCGGGACGAGGCCTGGGACGAGACGCGCAATGACATCTTCGGCGAGGAGTTCCTGCTCACCCGGCCGCTGCTCACCGCGATCCGGGGCGACGAACCGACCGTGCTCCTCATCGACGAGACCGACAAGGCGGACGTCGAGGTCGAGGGGCTCCTTCTGGAGGTACTGAGCGACTTCCAGGTCACGGTTCCCGAACTCGGCACGATCACCGCCACGCAGCGCCCCTTCACCCTCCTCACCTCCAACGCCACCCGGGAGCTGTCCGAGGCCCTGCGCCGCCGCTGCCTCTTCCTCCATCTCGACTTCCCCGACGCCGAGTTGGAGCAGCGGATCGTCCGGCTGAAGGTGCCCGGTCTGGACACCGTGCTCGCCGACTCCCTGGTCCGCGTGGTCGGCGCGCTGCGTGCGATGGAGCTGCGCAAGGCGCCCTCGGTGGCCGAGACCATCGACTGGGCCCGCACCCTGCTGGCCCTCGGTGCCGACACGCTGGACGAGACCGTCGTCCGCGACAGCCTGGGCGTCGTCCTCAAGCACCAGGACGACATAGCGAAGGCCGCGCAGAAGCTGACGCTGGTATGAGCGGGGGTGCGGACACCGGTGCGGGCGCGGGCGCGAGCACCGCGTCGGGTTCGCCGTTGGCCGAGCGGCTCACCGGGCTCGTACGGGCGCTGCGCGGTCACGGGATCCGGATCGGCCCCGGCGAGACCGTGGACGCGGCGGCCGTCCTGGAAGTACTCGGCCTCACCGACCGCGAGCGGATCCGTGAGGGTCTGGCCGCGGCGCTGCTGCGTGCCGACGGCCAGCGCGCGGTGTTCGACGCGACCTTCGAGCTGTACTTCCCGCTCGGCGTGGGCGAGTTGGCGGGCACGCGCGCCGGCCGGGCCCGCGACCGGGACGAGCTGCGCGACCGTCTCGCCGAGGCGCTGGCCGCCAACGACCTGGCCGCCCTCACCCGGCTCGCCGGCGAGGCCGTGGACCTGCTGGGCGGCTACGGCTCGCCCGGCTCGGACGGCTGGTCCGCCCACCAGACCCTGGACCGGCTCCGCCCCCAGACCCTGCTGGCCCGGATCCTGGCCGAGCAGCGGGCCGGGGGTGCTTTCGGCGCAGGTCAGGGGGCGGGGGCTGGGGCGGGGGCGGGTATGGGGCCCGGCTCGGCCTCGGTGTTCCGCTCGGGGCCGTCGTACGGCTCCGGCTTCGGCTCGGGCTCGGACTCGGGCTCCGGAGGCTTCACCGACCGTCTCGACGCCGATGAGATCCGGCGCCGTATCGAGGACTTCCGCGACAGGGTGCGTACGGAGGCCCGGCGGCGCGTCGCCGAGCGCCGTGGCGCGGACTTCATCGCCCGGAGAGGTGTCGCCCCGAGCGCCGACCAGGTCGACTTCCTCGTCGCGAACCGTGAGCAGCTCGTCGAACTACGCCGTACCGTCCAGCCGTTGGCCCGCAAGCTCGCCACCCGCCTGGGCACCCGGCGCCGCAAGGCCGCGCGCGGGCAGATCGACATCCGGCGCACCCTGCGGCGCTCGCTGTCCACCGGAGGCGTGCCGCTGCGCCCCGCCTATCGGCGTCACCGCCCGGCCCGGCCGGAGCTCGTGCTGCTGTGCGACGTGTCCGGGTCGGTCGCCGGGTTCGCGAACTTCACGATGCTGCTGGTGCAGGCGCTGCGCGACCAGTTCAGCAAGGTGCGGGTCTACGCCTTCGTCAACCGCGTGGACGAGGTCACCCACCTCGTCACCACCGGCGAGGCCGACCCCGCCGGACTCGGGCGCCGGATCGCCGAGGAGGCCAGGCTCAGCGGCTGGCACGGCAGCAGCGACTACGGCACCGCGCTGGGCGAGTTCGCCGAGCGCCACCTCGACGCGGTGGGCCCCCGTACCTCCGTCATCGTCCTCGGGGACGCCCGCACCAACGGCTTCGACCCCAACGTGCCTGCCCTGCGGCGCATCGCGGCCCGCGCCCGCCGCGTCCACTGGCTCAACCCCGAGGCGCCCGCCCAATGGGGCACGGGCGACTCCGCGGCCCAGGTCTATGCCGAGGTCGTCGACATGCACGCCTGCCGCAACGCCCGGCGCCTCGGCGAGCTGGTGACCAGGCTGCTGCCGGTGTGACCGCCGATCGGAGCCGGGAGAGCCGGTTCCGGCCCCGCACTGCTGGTGGAGACCCCGCACTGCTGGTGGAGACCCCGCACCGCTGGTGGGGACCCCGTACCGGCCCGCCGCCCGCCGCCCGCCATCCGCTGCCGCGCCGCCGACCCGCGCCGCACGGGCCTCGGCACCGACTGGGCCACCCTCCGGTGGGAGGCCCGACGCGCTGCCCGCCGACAAGCTGGTCGGCGCCGCCGACCCTCCTCACCATGCCCGCCCATGCGTGGCCGCGCCGATCCGGGTGACCCGTGAGGGCGTGACCGTACCCCGACCTCAGGAGGTGCGCCCCATGCCCCGCACCGTCACCGTGGGCGTCGACGCGTCGCGCGAGAGCCTGGCCGCCGCCGAGTGGGCCGCCCGGGAGGCGCGGCTGCGCCGACTGCCCCTGCGTCTGGTCAACGTCTGGGAACCGGTCCCCGAGCCCATGGGAGGGGCCCCGACGCCGGCCACCGAGACCCCGCCGGACGGGCCGGAACCCGGCGGGACGGCCCCCGGGAAGACGCTGCGGGAGGCGGCCGACGGCATTCGGCTGCGCCACCCGGGCCTCGACGTGACCATGCAGCAGCTGACGGGCCGGGCGAGCGAGGAACTCGCGAAGCTGGCCCGGGACGCCGAACTGCTGGCCCTGGGCTCACGCGGCCTGAGCGGGATCGCCGGTTTCCTCGTCGGTTCCGTCGGCCAGGCCGTCGTCGCACACGCCGAGCGGCCCGTCGTCCTCGTACGGGCCGGGGAACGGACCGCCGAGGAGCATGTGGCCGACCCGTCCGGGACCTCGCCCGGCGCGAGCGCGTTCCGACCCGTCGTCCTCGGCCTCGACATCGAGCACCCCGACGACACACTGATCGGGTTCGCCTTCGAGGCCGCCGCCCTGCGCGCGACATCCCTGCGGGTCGTGCACGACTGGGCCCCGCCGCCCTACTTCGCGTACGACCTTCCGGACGACCCCGACCTCGCCACCGAAGTCGCCCACCAGGACGGCGCCGCGCTGACCCACGCGCTGCGCCCCTGGAGACAGCGGTCGCCGTCCGTCGAGATCGTCCAGGACTCCCGGCCAGGCAAGGCCGCCGACCACCTCGTGGACGCCTCCCACGAGGCCTCCCTGGTCGTCGTCGGCCGCCGGGTCCGCCGTTCCCGGCTCGGCACCCACATCGGCCCCGTCACCCACGCCGTACTGCACCACGCCGCCGCGCCCGTCGCCGTCGTCGCCCACGAATGACGACACGTCACGACCCGCGCCGTGCCCGGGTCACCAGGCGGCCGCCGCGTCGAGGATGCCGTGCAGATCCCGGAGCGCGGACTGGCGCTCGTCCGGGGCGAGGTCGCCCAGGACCGTGCGCTGGACCAGGTGGTGGACGCGGAGGGTGTTCTCCAGCCGGTCGGTCTCCGCCAGGCGGAAGCGCTCCAGGTCCGCGACGAGCGCGTCCAGCTGCGACCGGTCCCGAAGCGTCGGGTCGTAGGCGCGCAGGGCCGTCAGCAGCACGTCGCTGCGCAGGACGTTCAGCGACAGCCGCGAGGGCCAGAAGCAGCAGCACAGCCTGAGGAGGCGGTGCGCGGCCGGTGATCTCTTCCGCAGGGCCGCCTCCACCAGCCGCGTCAGCGTCTCGGCCGCGCCGGTGCCGGGGCCGCCGACGTCCGCGCCCTGGCCGTTCAGCCCCAGCTCCGCCGGCAACGCGTCCGTCGCCCGGTCCGTCTCGGCGAGCCAGGCGCCGGCCTGGTCGAGAGCGAGCGGGGGCAGTTCGCCGAGCGCGGTGGCGAGGTCGCCCGCCGCGACCGGGCCCAGCTTCGGTACCCGTCTGAGCAGGAGATCCGCGCTCTCCAGCTCACCCAGCTCCTTGAGCAGCAGCGCGTGCGCGTGCTCCTCCCAGGCCGGGTCGCGCGTGGTGATCAGCACCCGGCCCGCCCCGGACGGCAGAAGCCCGGCGAGTCGGTCCGCCTCGGTGGCGTCGTCGTACACCAGAAGCCACCTGCTGTACGGCGAGCCCGCGTCCAGGGCGGCGAGCGCCTGATGGGCCGTCCCCTCCAGGGAGTCCTCCGGGGGAAGGCCGAGGCAACGCCCGAGCAGGGCCAGCGAGCGGGCGGCCAGATACCGCGTCGCGGCCGGCACCCACCACACCAGGTCGTAGTCGGCGCGGAACCGGTGCACATACTCCACGGCCAGCTGCCTTCGGCCCATGCCCATCCGCGTCGACCGCACCGCCACCCAGCGACTGACCCCCAGGGCGTCGTGCACCGCGTCGAGCTGGCGGTCACGGCCGACGAACCCGGGGTTGCGCGGCGGAGCCTGGAACACGGCCGGGAAGCCGTTCGGGAAGCTCGGCCCCTGACCGGCCGGACGGACCGGGCCGCGTCCGCCGACCGCGTCCAGCACGGCCTGCCGCGCCCGCTCCGCGTCGAGCGCGGCCAGGTCGACCGGGGTGTGGTCGGCGAACGGCGGGGTCAGCACGGCCTCGTCGTCGATCCGCAGCAGCACCGGCGGCTGCTCGGTGTCCCCCGACGGCCAGTCCGCGCGGGCCCTCGGCGACCGCAGATACCCCGACGACAGCAGCATCACCGTACGAGCCGGAGCGCCGCCGTGCTGAGCCGGCCCGGACAGCGACGGCACGACCTGGAAACCGGCCCCCGTCAGCACCCAGCGCACCCAGTCGGCCCACATCCGGTCCTGCGGGATCGAGGACAGCGCGATCGGTGTCGCCTGCGAGGACAGCGGGCGCACGAACGCCCCCAGGTGGTACTCGCGCAGGCTCTCGTCCAGCGCGGGAAGGCGCGTCACCCGGCCCTCGGTGATCGCGGAGGTCAGCCGTTCGTACGCCGCCAGCAGGCTGTCCGGATCCCCGGGCGCGTCCTTGAAGGTGGCCAGCACCTCCTCGTGCTCGTACCCCGTGCGGTGCGGGATGCGGTTGGCCTCCCAGTACGCGTGAACGGCTTCGGCCGACATGTCGTGCGGTATGTCCGCGAACCGGGCCCTGGCGAGCGCGTTGCCCGCCGCGAACGCCGTGACCTCCTGCGCGTTGACCCGCATCGGCACGGGCAGGATGCGGATGCCCCGGGCGGGCGCGTTGCCCGCCACGTACTGGGCCGTCCGGGCGGCGCCGTCGATGCTCTGGTCGTTCAGGGTGAAGCAGCTCACCAGGACGTCCGGCAGTTCGAGAATGCAGATGTCGACCGCGTCCCCCATGCCGGAACGGCTGTCGATCAGTACGTAGTCGTACTCGCGCCGCCAGCGCTCCCGCAGGGCGCCGAGGAACCGCGCGTCGAGGTCGTCCCAGCGGAACGACTTCAGAGTGGTGTGGTAGTCGCGGTCCTGCCGTCCGGCGGTGAGACAGTTCAGCCGGCCGGGGCTCGGGAACGCCCATTCGACGGACATGGCGTACTCGATGCCGGCGTGCCGCCGGTAGACCTCCTCGTCGGGCCGGCCGCGCCTGCGGGCCGCGTCCGCGAAGTCCGCGAAGTGGTCGATCAGCCCCGCCGTGGAACCGAGGGCGCTCTGCTGCAGAAACGGCTTGTAGTAGCGGGGCAGTCCGCCCGGGGTCTCCAGGTCCCAGTCCGAGGCGAGTACCCGGTAGCCGTTCGCGGCCAGGATCCAGGCGACGTTGGCCAGGGCCATGGTCCGGCCGACGCCGCCCTTGTACGAGTAGAAGGTGATGATCCTCCCCTCACGCCGACCGGTCACCATGCGCCTCCGGGGAGCTGAACGGGCCGTACAGCCGGGGCCTTGACGGCGGGGGGCCGGAGCCGAGCCGGGCGAACTCGGCGGAGGCCTGGTGCACCACCAGTGAGAAGACCTCACGGAAGGCCTCCGGTGTGCCGACGCCGCTCACCGACATCCGGGACGCGGACCGGCCGAGCCGGAGGAGCCGTGGCGTGACCTCCTCCAGGTCGGCGGGGTCGGGTGCCCCTTCCTTGCCGTTGTCGGGGTCGTGGCGGTTCCAGGGCACCATCACGGTGGTCCAGGGCGGCGCCACCGCGTCCACCTGCGAGAGCCGCTCGCGGCGTTGCGGGTCGCGCAGCGCCCAGGGGTCGATGAGCAGCAGCACCGGGCCGTCGCCGTAGTGGCCCACTTCGAGCATGGCCTCCGCCGCGTCGTCGAAGTCGCCCACGTCGGCCTTGAAGCCCTGCAGCCGGGCGAGGTCGGCGGCGATCGCGGTCAAGGGACGGGTGATGTCGGGGTGGTAGGGGTTCCAGTCGACCGCCAGCGGCCCGTAGGGGGCGGAACGACGTTGCCCCTGTTGCAGTTGTTCGAGCCGGGGTGCCACCGTGACGATCTTGAGGGTCGGTGCGTCGTCCCATGAGCCGAACGCGCTGGGCAGTGACTCGTACTCCTCGTAGAAGTCCCCGTCCGCCAGCTCGGTCTCCTTGGCCACCTTCACGATCTGCTTGGCCAGCCGGTACACGGCACGCTCGTACTCGTCCCGTAGATAACGCAGCTTGGTCAGCCCGTAGAAGCCCTCGTCCGCGTAGTTCTGGCCGAACGTGGCGTGGTTGAACTGCAGGTCCCTCGCCACCGGTGGCATCTGGGCCGGTTCCACGGGCACCCACAGGGCGGGCACGATCGAGGTCTCCCACGAGGAGCCGGCCCGCGTCCGGCTGTCGGCCTGCCGCTGGGAGAAGACCCACCACTCCCGGCCGCACTGCTGGCTGATGAAGTAGCGCGGCGAGTACAGCGGCACGAACACCCGGCAGCGGGCGAGGTTCTCCGACAGCTCGGCGGTCCAGCTGGCACCGACCGTCATGCCCTGGTCCAGAAATCCCGCCTTGACCCCCGGCGGCAGATCGGTCAGCTGCATGATGTGCTCGCACAGGCCGTCGTACAGCTTCTTCACCCACAGATTGGGGTCGAGGTCCTGCGCGCTGTTCTTCGGGGTGTGCGCATAGCTCAGAAAGAAGTACGGACCCGGACGGCCCGATCGTGTCTTTTCCATCCGCTTTCGCTTCCTCCGCTCACAACGACCGCAAGAAGACCCCGAGTTCGACCATGTCGATACGGTGGTAATCCCGAGGATGCACCACTACGGTCAACGATCCGCATACCCCCTGCGCACGGGAGTGCGCCACGAACGACAGCAGGATCATCTTCAGCAGACTCGCGTGGTCCATGTTGTTGATGCGGGCCAGATCCGAGCCGGTGATGGGCATGGCGACCTCGTCCCGGTGGCCGTGACGGCGGATCGCGTCCCAGAGGTCGGCGAGGCTGTTCCAGAGCTGTTCCGTGCCACAGCTGACCACGAGGTCGT
This sequence comes from Streptomyces graminofaciens, assembly GCF_030294945.1. NCBI lineage: Bacteria > Bacillati > Actinomycetota > Actinomycetes > Kitasatosporales > Streptomycetaceae > Streptomyces > Streptomyces graminofaciens. The sequence goes on from NZ_AP018448.1 coordinate 10,554,138, forward strand.
TGTTCATGCGCCCGTAGGCCGTGCAGAAGTACTTCCGCCCCGAGTCGTCGATGACGGCGACCGTGCCGATCGGGTACCGGTCCAGCTTCCCGACCCGTTTCGCCGTACGTGTCTCCGTGCCGACCGGGGACACGTCCGCGAGCGCCTCGCTCAGCCGGGCGTCGAGGACGGCGACGTCACCGGCGTACATGTGACGCAGGAACTGCCCTTGGACGCTACGGCGGTTGACGAGGGCCTCGTGGCGGGTGTCCGTGTCGAACGTGTCGCTGAACCCGACGACGAGGTGGCACGGGTAGGTGAACAGGTCGCCCACCTCGACGGTGACCGTGACGTCGGGGTGGGTGAAGTCGCGACTGATCCGGTTGCGGGGCAGCGAGACCAGCGTCGCGATGAGCACGGCCGACCCGGCGATGCCGACGAAGGCGGGCCAGCGGGGGATGTCGGTGTCCGGGAAGAACGTGAGGAACAGCTGGGCCGCGCCGGCCAGCAGACCGAACTGCACGGCGCAGTTGCGCCCCAGCAGGGCGAGGCCGTGCCTGGTGCCGATCAGCATCCGTAGGCGGCGGACGGGGCCGGCCACCTGGGTCAGCTCCCTTCCTCGGGCGTCTCCGCTTCCGCGTCGAGCCGGGTACGTCGATACCCCGGCGGCGGTGGCGCCGGGTCGGGGGCCGGGCCGGTGTGCCCGGGGTCCGCGAGGTCGGCGAACATCCCGTCGAACAGGACCCGGCCCTTGCGGAGATCGCTCGCCCGCTCGGAGCGCAGCGCGGACACGGCCTCCACCAGGGTGTCGAGGCGGTCCCCCTGCTGTTGCAGCTGCGACAGCATCCGGCTCTGGATCTCCTCGGCGGACGGCCGGGGCGGCGCCGAACTCCGCTCCTCCTCCTGCACATCGAGGGGGATCTGTTTCAGGCCCTCCTCCAACTCGGGCCAGAACATGTCGAACAGGCTGGCCAGGCGACTGCCGTCGGCCGGCGGGTCGCACAGTTCGTTGATGGACTTGACCATCTTCAGGACATCGTCCCGATGGTCCGCCCGGGTGGCCTGGAACTGCATGAGCGGTGTCCCCACCAGGTCCCCGACCGTCGCGCCGAGCAGCAGGAACGGGGCGAGCCGGTCCTTGCCGACCTCGCGGGACAGGGCACCGGACTCGTAGTTGATCCACGGCGCGTGCCGGTTGGCCGGGGTGACGCACACGATGCCGAACTGCGAACCCGCGAGATGGGCGGCGATCGTGTCGAGCCCCCGGACGCCCTTGGCGATGTCCTCGGACGAGACGAACGGCTCGATGAGGTGGTTGAAGATCGGCAGTTTCTCCCGCAGGAGCAGTGCGCATCGCCGGGACGGCTCACCGGACCAACTCACGAAAACTTTCAGCTTCTTGGGCATCGCGTTCCCCCCGTGCACCCCGTGCCACGCATGCTTCCGCTGTCGATCGTAGCCCGCTCACAGCTCTCCCGACGAGGCTGTGGACAGGGCGGACCGGTCAGCCCAGGCGCGGTATCTCGATCGCCGGGCAGCGGTCCATGACCATGTCGAGGCCGGCCGCGCGGGTCCGCTCGTACGCCTCCTCGTCGATCACTCCCAGCTGGAACCAGACCGCCTCGGCGCCGATCCGGGCGGCCTCGTCGGCGACCCGGCCCGCGAGGTCGCTGTTGACGAAGACGTCGACCACGTCCACCGGGAAAGGAATGTCGGACAGAGAGGCGTAGCCCTGTTCGCCGTGGACGGTCTCGGCCTTGGGGTGCACCGGGACGACACGCTTGCCGTAGCGCTGGAGGACCTCCGCGACGCCGTACGCCGCGCGCTGTCGGTTGGTGGACAGCCCGACGACGGCCCAGGTGTCGCCGAGCTCCGTCAGGATCTTCCGGACCGTGGCCTGGTCGCCGTACATGTGCCGTCTCCTCTGTGGGGCCGCCGGGTGAGCCGAGTGGTCGCGCCGCCGCGCCGACTCGCGTGACGAGGCTGCCTGCGGCAACAGTGACGAGCGGCCTGCCATTCCCGGGACCGGTTCGCTTACGGACGATGCGCCCGGTTCGCGTACGAACGATGCGCCCGGGTCCGGAACGGCGTTCTCGGCACCGACCACGTGCCGCAGGTCCGGAATGCCGCTCTGGGTGCCGACGACGCGCCGCAGGTCCGGAATGCCGCTCTGGGTGCCGACGACGCGCCGCAGGTCCGGAATGCCGCTCTGGGTGCCGACGACGCGCCGCAGGTCCGGAATACCGCTCTCCGTACTGCGCTCGGGCGTCCGCCCGCCTACGCTCGGCCCGTGCTGCGTATCACCGACGCCCGGACGGGCGAACCCGCCGAGCTCCGCAGGGCCCTGACCCGAGTCCACGCGCACGTGCGGCGGAGCGACACCTCCGCCCTGCGTGTGCTGCTGGTCGCCGACGTGCTCGCCCGCGTCCTGGAACTGGGCGGCATCCCCGTCCTCCCGGTCGCCGACCCGCCCGCCGGGCTCCGCGACCGCGCGAACGCCCTCGGCATCCGGCCGACCGAGGCCGCCGTGGCGGGCGGAGGGCAGGTGCTGCACGTGGTCGGCCCGGACGAGCCACCGCCCGGCGCGGAGGGCGCGACGGCCGACGGCATCCGGGTCGAGGTGGCCCGCGCGAGCGGCCCCACGGAGGTGGAGGCGGAGCCGGGCGGGCCGGGCAGCCCCGGCGCATCCTCTGCATCCAGCGCCTCGGCCCTCCGCCTCGCCCTCCTCTCCCGCGCCCGGCACACACCCGCCGACCTGGACGACACCGACCTGGCCGGGGCCGGGCGGACGCTCGACCGGTGGCGCGGGACCGTCGCCGCCTGGGCGACCCGACCCTCCAGGCCCGTCCCCGAGCACGTACGGCAGGCCCTGCGTGCGGCCTGGGAGAACGATCTGGACGTGCCCGCCGTGCTGGACGTCCTACGGGAGGTGGAAGTGGCGGACGACCTGCCGGACGGAGCCCGCTTCGAGACGTACGCCTATGCGGACCGGCTGCTCGGGCTCGAACTGACGCGGGACATCGGAGCGCCGGTATGACGGCGGGAGCGGGCGCGGGCCCGCTGCGCAGGCTCGTCGTGCTGCGGCATGCCAAGTCCGCCTGGCCGGCGGGTGTCCCCGACCACGAGCGGCCCCTCGGGCCGCGCGGCCGCCGCGACGCCCCCGCCGCCGGGCGCGCCCTCGCCGAGCTGGACTGCCTGCCGGACCTGGCCCTGTGCTCCACCGCCGTGCGGGCCCGCGAGACCTGGGAGCTGGCCTCCGCGCAGTGGGGGACCCCACCGCCCGTACGGTATGACGCACGGCTGTACGGGGCCGACGTACCGGAGCTGCTCGACGTGGTGCGGGAGGCCCCCGATCAGGCGCGGACGCTGCTGCTGGTCGGGCACAACCCCGGCCTGGAGGAGCTGGTGCTCGACGTGGCCGGGGACGGCCTCGACGATGCGCTGGAGGCCGTACGCACCAAGTTCCCCACCTCGGCTATCGCGATCCTCGCCTGGCACGGCAGCACCTGGGCGTCCCTCGCACCCGGCACGGCACTGCTCACGGGCATGTTCGTGCCGAGGGGCGGGAGACAGGACTGAGACACCCGGCCGGTGGTGCCGTCGGCTGCGCATAGGCTGGCCGGATGCAGGACGAGTACCGCACCGTCGCCCGCGCGGGTGTGCACGAGACCGAGGTCAACCGATCCCGGTTCCTGTGCGCGCTCGCACCGGCCGCCACCGAGCAGGAGGCCCAGGACTTCGTCGCGGCGATCCGCAAGGAGCACGCCGACGCCACGCACAACTGCTACGCGTACGTCATCGGCGCCGACGCCGCGATCCAGAAGGCGAGCGACGACGGGGAGCCCGGCGGCACCGCCGGCGTCCCCATGCTACAGATGCTGATGCGCCGGGACATGCGGTACGTCGTCGCCGTCGTCACCCGCTACTACGGCGGCGTCAAGCTGGGCGCGGGCGGACTCATCAGGGCGTACGGGGGTGCCGTGGGCGAGGCCCTGGACGAGCTCGGCAGCATCACGCGCCGACGCTTCCGCCTGGCCACGGTGACCGTCGACCACCAGCGCGCCGGCAAGGTTCAGAACGACCTGCGGGCCACCGGGCGCGAGGTGCGGGACGTGCGCTACGCGGAGGCGGTCACCATCGAGATCGGTCTGCCCGACACCGACGTGGCCAGCTTCCGGGCCTGGCTCGCGGATGTGACGGCCGGTACGGCGGGCTTCGAGCTGGGCGGGGAGGCGTACGGGGACGCCTGACGCCCCAGGGCCGACAGTGCTCTCCGATGCCGGTGCGGGAATACCGCCGTACGCTGGAAATGCACGAAGGAGCGGGAAAGCCGGGTCGTTCAATTCGGTTTCAACCACCGTTCGGTTCACTTCACTTCACTTCGGCACGACTTCCCACGCCTGAACTCCACGCGTGAAGGGAGTCCTCAATGGCTGTCACGAAGCGTGCGTCGGACGAACTGGTCGGCGAACTCAAGCAGTTCATTCGCACCCGGGGGTCCGGCTATCTCCAGGACCCGAATGTCTCCTCGATAGGGATCGGGTACAAGGAGAAGGACGGGAAGCGCGGCACGGAACTGGCCCTTCAGTTCACGGTGGACAGAAAGGTCCGGCCGGAGGGGCTGGAGAGTCTGAGGACCGTCGAGATCCCTGAGACGATCGACATCGGCGACGGGGTCAGGGTGCCGACCGATGTCGTCCAGCGCAGTTACCGGCCGTACTTCCTCGTGGTGGACGAGGAGGAGGGCGGCGAGGGCGAACCCGGCGACGCGCACGGCGAGGTGCTGCGGCCGTTCGTCAAGGCCGCCATCGACTACGGCCCCCCGGGCGGAGTGCGCGAGATCGAGTGCCTCGAGCTCGCGGCAACGGACGCCGAAGCGTCGGCGGCGGTCACCGGCTACGACCCGGACTTCCTCGCGGAAACCGTCGGCGTCCCGCGTCTCGATCCGTCGATCGAGGAGGACGCCGTCCGCCTCGACGGGTCCGAGGTGATCCCCTACACGCACTTCTCGCTGGCCCTGAGCACGTCGCGGCGATTCGCCCGCTGGGTGGCCTGGAACATAGACGGCGGCACGATCAAGAAACCCGCCCGGAAGGGGATCGGCTTCATCAAGGATCCGCGTCTGCCGGCCACCGCCCAGGTCGGCAACGAGCTGTACAAGGACGTGGGCAACAAGACGAACCGGCTCGACCGAGGCCATGTCGCCCGCCGCGCCGATCTGCTCTGGGGCCCGCTGGACGAGGCGAAGAGGGCCAACAAGGACTCGTTCTTCTACACCAACATCACCCCGCAGATGGACGACTTCAACCAGAGCGCGCGCCACGGCCTCTGGGGGCGGCTGGAAGACGCGGTCTACGAGGACGTCGAAGTCGACGACCTCAGGGTCAGTGTGTTCGGCGGACCGGTCTTCAACGAGGACGATCGTGTCTTCCGGGGCGTCGGAATACCGCGCGAGTTCTGGAAGGTGCTCGTCTTCACCGAGGGCGGCACACTCAAGTGCAAGGCGTTCCTGCTGACCCAGAGCCTGGTACTGCCCGAAGCGCTCGATCTCGATGAATTCCGGGTATTCCAGGTCACACTGGGCGAACTCCAGGAACGCACCCACCTCGGTTTCCCGACCGAGATGAACGAAGCGGACACCATGTCTGCTCGGGGGGCGCTGGAGGCCCTGGAAGCCCGGACCCCGCTGGAGCTTCAGTCGGACATCGACTGGAGCTAGGGCGTGTTCGAAAGTCCCGTCCTTTCGAAACACGCCCTAGGGGCCCAGGACGACAGGCCCCAGGACCCGTCCGGCCCCACGGTGGCAGACTGTGGGGCGTGACCCGCCACGGGCCCGCAGGCGTTAGCGTGGTCCGTGGCGATGGCGGCGAGGCCGTGTCGGTCGAGGCTCGTCCAAGGGCGTAGGTGGGGGAAACATGCAGGTCGGAGCTTTTTCTTGAGAGTGCTGCACACCTCCGACTGGCATCTGGGGCGGTCCTTCCACCGGGTGAGCATGCTCGGGGCCCAGGCCGACTTCATCCGCCATCTCGTGCTGACCGTGCGGGAGCGCGACGTCGACGCGGTGGTCGTCTCGGGAGACGTGTACGACCGCGCGGTGCCGCCGCTCGCGGCGGTCGAGCTCTTCGACGACGCCCTGCACCGCCTGGCCGAGCTGGGTGTGCCCACGGTGATGATCTCCGGGAACCACGACTCGGCGCGCCGGCTGGGCGTCGGCGCGGGCCTCATCGAACGGGCGGGCATCCATCTGCGCACGGCCGCCGCCGCGTGCGGAACCCCCGTCGTGCTCACCGACACCCACGGCGACGTCGCCTTCTACGGCCTGCCGTATCTGGAGCCCGCCCTGGTCAAGGACGAGTTCGCGGTGGAGAAACCCGGCCACGAGACCGTGCTGGCCGCCGCCATGGACCGGGTCCGCGCCGACCTCGCCACCCGAGAACCCGGCACCCGTTCCGTCGTCCTCGCCCATGCCTTCGTCACCGGCGGCGCCCCCAGCGACAGCGAGCGGGACATCTCCGTCGGCGGGGTCTCCTCCGTGCCGGCCGGGGTCTTCGACGGCGTCGACTACGTGGCCCTCGGCCATCTGCACGGCAGCCAGACCCTCACCGAACGCGTCCGCTACTCGGGCTCCCCGCTGCCGTACTCCTTCTCGGAGACGGACCACCACAAGAGCATGTGGCTGGTGGACCTCGGAGCCGACGGGGCGATCGACGCCGAGCGGATCGACTGCCCGGTGCCACGTCGACTCGCCCGTGTCCGGGGGCGGTTGGAGGATCTGCTGGCCGACCCGGAGCTGGCCCGCCACGAGGAGGCGTGGCTGGAGGCCACGCTCACCGACCCGGTGCGCCCCGCCGAACCCATGGCCCGGCTCTGCGCGCGCTTCCCGCACACGCTCAGTCTGGTCTTCGACCCCGAGCGCGCCCCGGACGACCCGGACGTCTCCTACGCCACACGCCTCGCCGGGCGCGACGACCAGCAGATCGCGGAGGACTTCGTGGCCCATGTGCGCGGCACCGGACCCGACGAGCACGAACAGACCGTGCTGAGGGACGCCTTCGACGCCCTACGAGCCGACGAGGCCGTGCGCGAGGTCGCCCGGTGAGGTCACGTCACTTCCGCACGGGGGGCGCCCGATGAGGCTGCACCGGCTCGACATCACGGCCTTCGGGCCCTTCGGCGCGGCCCAGAGCGTCGACTTCGACGAGTTGTCCGCCGCCGGGCTCTTCCTGCTGCACGGCCCGACCGGCGCGGGCAAGACATCCGTCCTGGACGCCGTCTGCTACGCGCTCTACGGCTCGGTGCCGGGCGCCCGGCAGAGCGGTCAGGGGCTGGGCCTGCGCAGCGACCACGCGGTGCCCGCGACGCGCACCGAGGTGCGACTCGAACTCACCGTCGCCGGGCGCCGGTTGGAGATCACCCGGCAGCCGCCGTGGGAACGCCCCAAGAAGCGCGGAGCGGGAACCACCCTCGACAAGGCGCAGAGCTGGCTGCGCGAGTACGACGCGGTCACCGGCGCCTGGAAGGACCTCAGCCGCTCCCACCAGGAGATCGGCGAGGAGGTCACCCAGCTTCTCGGGATGAGCCGCGAGCAGTTCTGCCAGGTCGTGCTGTTGCCCCAGGGCGACTTCGCCCGTTTTCTGCGCGCCGACGCCGAGGCGCGCGGCAGGCTGCTCGGCCGGCTCTTCGACACCCACCGCTTCGCCGAGGTCGAGAAGCGCCTCGCCGAGCGGCGGCGGACGACCGAGGCCCGGGTCCGCGAGGGCGACACGGAACTGCTCGCCGTCGCCCACCGTATGCAGGAGGCGGCCGGGGACGCACTGGACCTGCCCGAACTGGCCCCGGGCGACCCGGGGCTCGCCGAGGCCGTGCTGAGCTGGGCCGCCGTCGCCCGCAGCACCGCCCGTGAGCGGCTCACCATCGCCCACTGCGCGCGTACGGCCGCCGAGTCGGCGCGGTCCGCCGCCGAGCGCGTCCTGGACGACGTACGCGAAGTGGCGCGGCTGCAGCGGCGGTTCGCGGAGGCGCGGGAGCGGGCCGTGCGGCTGGAGGAGCGGGCCGACGCTTACCGGGAGGCGCGGGTCCGGATGGAGCGGGCCCGCAAGGCGGAGGCCGTGGCGCCCGCGCTGGACCTGCGGGACGCGGCCGAGGCCGAGCACCGAAAGGCCGCCGAGGAAGAGGCACGCGCGCGTGCCCTGCTGCCCGAGTCGTACGCCGACGCCGGGGCCGCCGGGCTCGCGACCGCCGCGCGCAGGGCCGCCGAGGAGCTGGGCGGCCTGGACTCGGCCCGGCGCGCGGAACCGAGGCTGGCCGAGCTCGACACCGAACGCGCGGACCTGGACCGCCAGGAGCGGGCCGACGAGGAGGCGTTCCAGGACGCCGAGGGCTGGCTCGCCCGGTGGGAGGCGACCCGCGCCGAGCTGCACACCCGCATCGAGTCCGCCCAGGCGGACGCCACCCGCGCCGAACAGCTCGCCGTGCAGCGCGAGCCCGCCGATAAGCGGCTCAGGGCCGCTCACGAACGTGACCGGCTCGGCCGTGACACGGATGACGCCCAGGCGCAGGCTCTCCGGGCGGGCGAGCGGGCGAACGACGCGCGCGCCCACTGGCTCGACCTCAGGGAACAGCGCCTCAAGAGCATCGCGGCGGAGCTGGCCGCCGGACTCCTCGACGGTGAGCCCTGCGCGGTCTGCGGCGCCGTGGAGCACCCCGAGCCCGCCCGCAAGATCGCCGGGCACGTCGACCGCGAGGCGGAGGAGCAGGCCCTCGCCGTGTACCAGCGGGCCGACGAGGAGCGCGCCGAGGCCGAGCGGCGGCTCGGTGACGTACGCCAGGCGCTGGCCGCCGCGAGCGCCGAAGCCGGCGACACGCCGGCCGATCGGCTTGCCCAGCAGGTGGCCGAGTTGGAGAGCGCGTACGCGCAGGCGCGGCGGGGCGCCTCCGGTCTGCACCTCGCCCAGGAGCAGCTGCGCGGCGCCGAGCAGGAGCGGGAGCGACGGATCGCCGCCCAGCAGGAGGCGGCGGTCCGGGCCGCGTCCCGCAACACCCGGCGGGACGCGCTGGAGCGGGAACGGGCCGAGCTGGAGGCCGAGTTGGCGCAGGCGCGGGGCGCCGCCGAGAGCGTGGCCGCGCGGGCCGCGCAGCTGGAGCGGCACGCGGAGCGGCTGTCCGGGGCGGCTGACGCGGCGCGGGCCGGGGACGACAGCGCGCAGCGGCTCAAGGACGCCGACGCGCGTCTCGCCGACGCGGCTTTCCGCGCCGGGTTCGACACCCCGCAGGCCGCGTCGGCCGCGCTCCTCGACGACACGGCCCACCGCGAACTCCAACGCCGCCTCGACGCCTGGCAGACGGAGGACGCCCAGGTGCGGGCCGTACTCGCCGAGGCCGAGACCGCAGCCGCCGCGGAACAGCCGCCCGCCGACCTCACGGCCGCCGAGCGGGCCGCCTCGGCCGCCGCCCGGCGGCTCCAGGACGCCGTCTCCGCGTGGGACGCGGCCGAGCGGCGCAGCGCCGCGCTCGACCGGCACTCCGTGCGCGCGACCGCCTCCGTGCGACGGCTGGCGCCGCTGCGCGAGGAGTACGACCGGGTGGCCCGCATGGCCGGACTCGCGGCCGGCACCTCCGCGGACAACGAACGCAGGATGCGCCTGGAGGCGTACGTCCTCGCAGCCCGCCTGGAACAGGTCGCCGCCGCCGCCACCGTACGGCTCCAGCGCATGTCCTCCGGCCGCTACACCCTCGTCCACTCCGACGACCGGGCCGGGCGCGGTCGCAGCGGGCTCGGGCTGCATGTCGTCGACGCGTGGACGGGCCGGGAGCGGGACACGGCGACGCTCTCCGGCGGCGAGACGTTCTTCGCCTCCCTCGCGCTCGCCCTCGGCCTCGCCGACGTCGTCACCGACGAGGCGGGCGGGGTCCGGCTGGACACCCTGTTCATCGACGAGGGCTTCGGCAGCCTCGACGACCAGACCCTCGACGAGGTCCTCGACGTCCTCGACGCGCTCCGTGAACGCGACCGCAGTGTCGGCATCGTCAGCCACGTCGGCGACCTGCGGCGGCGCATCCACGCGCAGCTGGAGGTGGTGAAGGGGAGGTCGGGGTCGACCGTACGGCAGGGGGCCTATCTGCCGAGCGGTCGCCGGGGGAGCGGCGAGGAGTAGACGACGCTCGTGGTGACCGACCCGAGCGCGCCGATCTTGCCCGACACCTCCTCCAGATGCCGCATCGAACGGGCGGCGACCTTGATCACGAAACAGTCGTCGCCCGTCACATGGTGCGCCTCCAGGATCTCGGGCGTGACCGCCACCAGGTCGTGGAACGGTCTGTAGTTGCCGTTCGGGTACCTCAGCCGCACGAACGCCAGGATCGGCAGCCCCAGCCGCTCGGGGTCCACGACGGCCGCGTACCCCTGGATGACGCCGGCCTCCTCCAGCCGCCGCACCCGCTCGGTCACGGCGCTCGCCGACATCGACACGGCCCGGGCCAACTCGGCGAAGCTGGCTCGGCCCTCGCGCTGGAGGACCTCGAGGATGCGCCAGTCGGTGGCATCGGGAGTATGAGAGGGCGTATGGGCGGGCGTGGCGGCGGTGGGCGGGGAATTCACGGTCATACCGGAGAGATTGCAGGGGAATCCCCGGCACAGCAAGGCCCAGGCCGTGGAACGCCCCTTCAAGAAGTCGATCACCGGCCGTAGATTTCTGGTCATCGGGAATCAGCACAGAGAGGCCCTGAGATGACCGCCACGACCACCGTGACCAGCGTGAACCCCGTCCTGCGCGTCGCCCCGGCCGCCCCGGCCGAGGCCGCCGCGTACTTCCGGGCCAGCCTGGTCTTCCACGCCGACGTCTCCGATGTGGCCGCCGCCCTCGCCGCCGACGGCGACCCCGGCTTCGTCGTCCTCGACTCACGCTCCACCGATTCCTGGGACCAGGGCCACATCCCGGGCGCGCTCCACCTGCCCACCGCGCTCATCCCCGAGCAGGCCGAGCAGCTCCTCGACAAGTCGGTGCCGGTCGTCACGTACTGCTGGGGCCCCGGCTGCAACGGCGCGACCCGTGCCGCCCTCGCCCTCGCCGAACTCGGCTACCAGGTCAAGGAGATGCTCGGCGGCTTCGAGTACTGGGCACGCGAGGGCTTCGCGTACGAGACGTGGGAGGGCGAGGCGCGGCGCGAGGCGGACCCGCTGACCGTGCCCGTGGACACCGAGGACTGCGGCTGCTGACGTACAGTCAAGAAATGTCTGGGGCCGCCGAGTTGGGTCGAGACGCGAGCGTGTAGCTTCTGGGCATGGCTCGATATGCGGATCCGGCGGTTCCAGGTGTGGCCCAGTGGGTGGAGTCGGGCGGCGGACCGCTCATCGCCGTACCGGAAGCGGTGCTGCCGTTCTGGGCGGGCGCCGACGGCGACGAGATATCGTCCGACTACGACCGGGCCTGTGCCGTCGACGGCTACGCCGGTCTCCTCCCGGTCGGGGACACCCTGGCCCTGGTCCTCGGCGACGAGCCCGCCTCGACCGCCTATCTCCCCGAACACCGCACGTTCGTCCGCTGGTACGCGGCCGACTCCGAGACCGAACTCCTCGACGGGGTCCCCGCCGCGCTCGACTCCGCCGCGTGGGAACCGGAGGTCGAGTGGCGGGTGCCGGGCCCGGTCGTCCTCTTCGACGCGGCCTGGCCCGGGGAGGCGTCCCCGCGCACCGAGCACGTACGCGTCGACCTGGAGCCGGGGCGGTACGGTGTCCGGGCGGCGTATGTGTCCGCTGGGCCGGAGACGTGGCTGGGGCTGGTGCAGGTGCGGGCGCGTACGGACTGAGCCGTCGGGCGTCCGGTGGTGGCGTGCGGTGGCTGGGTCGAGCCGGTCTGGGCAGGGATGTCGTCCGTGGCCGGGCCGGGCCGGAGGTGCCGTGCGGTGGCCGGGCCGCCACCGCCGGGGTGGTGTGCGGGGGCAGGGCCCGGGTGGACAGCGGAGGCCGGGTGGCGTGCGGTGGCCGGGCCCGTCCTCGGACGGTGGCGGGCCCGGCCACCGGTCTCACAGCTGTGACAGCTCGTCCACCAGGTCGTCGAGGCCCAGCGAGCCCTGGGACAGCGCGGCCATGTGCCAGGCCTTGGCGTCGAAGGCGTCGCCGTGGCGCTTGCGCGCGTTCTCCCGGCCGAGCAGCCAGGCGCGCTCACCGAGCTTGTAGCCGATGGCCTGGCCCGGCATGGTCAGATAGCGGGTCAGCTCGCTCTCCACGAAGTCCGCCGGGCGGCTGCTGTGGGCGCCGAAGAACTCCTGCGCCAGATCGACGGTCCAGCGCTCGCCCGGGTGGAAGGGGGAGTCCGCGGGGATCTCCAGCTCCAGGTGCATGCCGATGTCGACGATGACCCGGGCCGCTCGCATCATCTGCGCGTCCAGGTAGCCGAGCCGCTCCTCCGCGTCCTTGAGGAAGCCCAGCTCGTCCATGAGCCGCTCCGCGTACAGCGCCCAGCCCTCGGCGTTGGCGCTCACCCCGCCGATCGTGGCCTGGTAGCGGGAGAGGTCGTCCTTGACGTACACCCACTGCGCGAGCTGGAGGTGGTGGCCGGGGACGCCCTCGTGGTACCAGGTGGAGACCAGGTCGTACACCGGGAAGCGGGTCGCCCCCATCGTCGGCAGCCAGGTGCGGCCCGGGCGGGAGAAGTCCTCGGTCGGGGCCGAGTAGTACGGGGCCGCCGCACCGCCGGGCGGGGCGATGCACGACTCGACCCTGCGCACCGGCTCGGCGAGGTCGAAGTGCGTGCCGTCCAGGGCCTCGATCGCCTCGTCCATCAAGGACTGCAGCCACTCGCGGACCTCGTCGACACCCTCGATGTGCCGCCCGTGCTCGTCCAGGTGCGCGAGCGCCACCCACGGCGTCTCGGCGCCGGGCAGGATCTTCGCGGCCTCCTTCTTCATCTCGCCGAGCAGCCGGTGGAACTCGGCCCAGCCGTACGCGTACGCCTCGTCGAGGTCCAGGTCCGAACCCGTGAAGTAGCGGACCAGCTTGCCGTAGCGCTCCCGGCCGACCGTGTCCGGCGCGCCCTGGACCGCCGGGGCGTACACGTCACGCATCCAGTCGCGCAGCTCGACCACGGCCCGCGTCGCCCCACGGGCGGCCTCGTCCAGCTCCGCGCGCAGCGACTCGGGGCCCGCCGAGGCGAAGTCCTCGAACCAGCCGCGGCCCGAACCGTCCGTGTCCGCCCACTCGGTGAGCTGGTCGATGAAGGTCGCGGTCGGGCGGGGGCCCGCGTACAGCTTGCGCTCCAGGCCGAGCGCGAGGGACTCGCGATAACCGGCGTACGCCGTCGGCACCGCGCGCAGCCGTTCCGCGATCGCCGCCCAGTCCTCGTCCGTCTCGGCCGGGGTGATGGTGAACACCTCGCGCACCTCGTGCGGCGGCGTGACCATGTTGCCGACCGCGCGCAGGCCCTCCTCGGCCTCGTGCACGGCCAGTTCCGCCGTCAGCCGCTCGCGCAGCAGGCGCGCGCACCGGCGCTCGGCGTCACTGTCCGCGCCGGGCTGCCGCTCCGCCTCGTCGAGCCGGGCGAGGGTCGTCCGGATCAGCTCCGCACGGGCCTCCTGGCCCGCCGGCGAGGTGTCCGGCAGCCTGCTCGAACTCTCCTTCACACCGAGGTACGTACCGGTCACCGGGTCGAGGGCGATGAGATCGTCGACGTAGGCGTCGGCGACCTCGCGGGGCAGGGGGCTCTTGATGTCAGACATGCGGCCAATCTTGGTACGGCCACAAGGGTCGAGTCAGCTGCTTAACGGCGTCTTGAGCCTTACGGTGGCCTGATTCCGCTGAGGGCGTGATCAGGACAGGGCCCGGTCGGCGTCCGGCGGCAGCAGCGGCCCGCAGTCCCACTGCTGGAAGATCAACCGGGTCTCCACCCGCGCCACCTCACGCCGTGAGGTGAACTCGTCGAGGACCAGCCGCTGCAGATCCGCCATGTCCGCGACGGCGACATGCACCAGATAGTCGTCCGGGCCGGTGAGGTGGTAGACGGTCCGGGACTCGGCCAGCGCCCGGATCCGCTCCACGAACGGCCCCACCAGCTCCCGGCGATGCGGCCTGACCTGCACCGACAGCAGCGCCTCCAGCCCGCGCCCCAGCTTGGCCGGATCGAGGCGCAGTTGATGGCCGAGGATCACGCCCGCGCGGCGCAGCCGCGTCACCCGGTCCAGACAGGTCGACGGCGCCACCCCGACCTGCGCCGCCAGATCGCGGTAGGTCGTCCGGGCGTCGTTCTGCAACAGCCGCAGAAGGTGGAGATCCACCGGATCGAGTACGACAGATTCGGCCATCGTTCGAACGTAGCACGGGATTCGAACGCCTCGGCCCGGTCGATGTTCACCCTTGCGTCCATGAACTCAGCGAGCACGCACGCGTACGACCACGCACGCACCACGCCGAGAGCACTGGCCACCGAGGCCGTGCACGCCGGCCGCGACGACCTCGCGCGCCAGGGCCTGCACGCCCCGCCGATCGACCTGTCGACCACCTACCCCTCGTACGACAGCCGGGGCGAGGCCGCCCGTATCGACGCCTTCGCCACCGACGGCGCCCAGCCGGAGGGCCTGCCGATCTACGGGCGGCTCGGCAACCCGACCGTCGCCCGCTTCGAGACCGCCCTCGCCCGCCTCGAAGGCACCGAGAGCGCGGTCGCCTTCGCCAGCGGCATGGCCGCGCTGAGCGCCGTACTCCTCGCCCGTGCCTCCATGGGCCTGCGCCACGTCGTCGCCGTACGCCCCCTGTACGGCTGCAGCGACCATCTCCTCACCGCCGGGCTGCTCGGCTCCGAGGTCACCTGGGTCGACCCGGCCGGCGTCATGGAGGCGCTGCGCCCCGACACCGGCCTGGTGCTGGTGGAGACCCCGGCCAACCCGACCCTCGCCGAACTCGACCTGCGGGCCCTCGCCCACGACTGCGGCTCGGTCCCGCTGCTCGCGGACAACACCTTCGCCACCCCCGTTCTGCAACGCCCGGTCGAACAGGGCGCGCGGCTCGTCCTGCACAGCGCCACCAAGTACCTCGGCGGCCACGGGGACGTGATGGCCGGGGTCGTGGCCTGCGACGAGGATTTCGCCGGGCGCCTGCGCCAGATCCGCTTCGCCACCGGCGGCGTGCTCCACCCCCTCGCCGGATACCTCCTGCTACGAGGCCTCGCGACCCTCCCCGTACGCGTCCGGGCGGCCTCCGAGACCGCCGCCGAACTCGCCCGCCGCCTCACCGCCGACCCGCGCGTGACCCGCGTCCACTACCCGCGCATAGGCGGCGCCATGATCGCCTTCGAGGTCCGGGGAGACCCCCACGAGGTGATCGCCGGGGTCCGCCTGATCACCCCGGCGGTCAGCCTCGGCAGTGTGGACACCCTCATCCAGCACCCGGCGTCGATCAGCCACCGGATCGTGGAGGAGTCGGATCGGCGGGGGGCAGGGGTGAGCGACCGGTTGCTGAGGCTGTCGGTGGGCCTGGAGGACGTGGAGGACCTCTGGGCGGACCTGGACGGGGCGTTGGGGGTGGGCATCACCGGTCAGCGATCATCGGCGCCGGTGAGTGCAGCAGGCTTCCAGGAGCGCGGGGAACTGCGCCACCAGCCCCCACGCACCCCCGGTCGGCAAACAGCCATCAGCCCCTGCGACGCCCCTCCGCAGCCTCGACCGACCGAACAGGAACCCCTTCCAGCCGAGCTGTGATCACCAGAGTCCCCTCCTCGATCTGATAATCAAGCGGCAACCCGAGCCCCCGCATCGCCGCGACCATCCCCGTGTTCGCCGACTGCGTCACGACGTACACGTTCTGGCAGCCGGCCTCGACAGCCATCCCCACCAACCTGCGGAGCAACTCCCCACCGACCCCCCGCCGCTGCCACTCGTCCTCGACGAGCAGCGCGATCTCCGTCTCGTCGCCGTCCCAGAGGAGGTGACCGAGCCCGACGAGGCGCCCGGAGGCGG
Organism: Streptomyces graminofaciens; assembly: GCF_030294945.1. Taxonomy (NCBI): domain Bacteria; kingdom Bacillati; phylum Actinomycetota; class Actinomycetes; order Kitasatosporales; family Streptomycetaceae; genus Streptomyces; species Streptomyces graminofaciens. The sequence continues at coordinate 10,570,062 of NZ_AP018448.1, forward strand.
TCTGCGCGGCGAGGGTGCGGCCGAAGCGGGGGCTCAGCAGATGCTTGAGGTAGCGGTCGGCGTCGCCGACGGGCCCGTGGTAGCGCAGGCTCAGCGTGCGCGGCGAGCAGCGGTCGTGCATCTCCTTCGCGGCGCGGAGGTCGCCGTTGTGGGCGCGGCGCACGGTGATGTCGTCGCCCTCGGGCAGCGTCAGCACGTCCTGGCCGCGCGGGACGCGGGGGCCGAGCCGCGCGTCCAGTTCCACCAGGGCCCGCGCCCGCGCGAACTCCGTCGGCGTGAACGGCAGATACGGCCGCTCCACCGTGATCACCCCGCCCTCCGGCGCCCGCAGCCGCATCACCGTGTCCTCCAGGGCGCCTTCCACCGGGGCGCCCTCCCGGGCGCGGCCGGAGCCGGGATCGGTGGCGGGCAGCGAGCGGATGGTGCAGCGGCCCAGCAACTGGCGCAGGGCGAGCGGGAGTTCGGCCGCGTCCAGCGCCGTGCGCGTGGCCAGGCCGAGGACGCGGGTCGGCGCGTCCACCAGGTCGTGGGTGTCACCGCGCTCGATCCAGGTACTGGCACCGCCCGCCAGGGTCACCGCGGCGGTGATCTCGGCGGCGGTCAGGGCCGCGGGCGCGCGCAGCAGGAACTCGTCGACCGTGCCCTCGGCCAGCGGATGCGTCTGCAGGCTCAGGATGTCGACCCGGTGCCCCGCGAGCGCCGTGCACAGCGCGGCCAGCGAGCCCGGGGTGTCCTGCACGGTCGTACGCATCCGCCACAGCGTGGTCGCACCCGTGAGCGGCTCGGCCCCGGCCTGCCGCCCCTCGGCGGGAGACCGGGCGCCGGTATCGCCGGACGGGGGCGCGTGACCGTGGCGGCGTGTCCACCGTGTGAGGCTCCACAGTGTGAGGCGCCGCCGGCCGCGTACCGGCTGTCCGTTCCCCGCTCGGGTCACTTCCGTGTTCTCGTTGTTCTCATTGTTCTCGTGTGTCATGCAGCCACTGTGGAGGAACGGTGTTGCGTGATCACGAACGTCCTGTGACCGACGGGTAAAGCATTGTTCTGTCCGGGTTTATTGAGCTTTTAACGGTTCGGTCACTGTCCCACGCGCCCAGGCTGCAACACCTGGGTGAACAGTACGGTCCCGTCCTGCTCGCGCAGCCGGACGGTCAGCTCGCCGCTGTGGCCGTCGATGTCGACCTCGCCGAAGAACTGGTAGCCGCCGGCGGGCGACACGTTCGCGACGGTCGGCGCCTTCACGAAGACCCGCTCGGGGCCGAAGGTCTTGTCCAGCGCGCCCGCCGGGAACGCGCCCGCGTTGAGCGGCCCGGACACGAACTCCCAGAACGGCTCGAAGTCGGTGAACGCGGCCCGCGACGGCTGGTAGTGCTGCGCCGAGGTGTGGTGCACGTCCGCCGTCAGCCACACCGTGCCGGTGACCTTGCGGTGCTTGATGAACCGCAGCAGCTCGGCGATCTGCAGCTCGCGCCCGAGCGGCGCGCCCGGGTCGCCCTGTGCCACGGCCTCGATGTTCTTCCTGCCCTCGGTGTTGTCCGGGACCACCAGGCCGAGCGGCATGTCGGCGGCGATCACCTTCCACACCGCCCGCGACCGGGCCAGCTCCCGCTTCAGCCACTCCAGCTGCTCGGCGCCGAGGATGCCCTGCGGGTCGACGGTGTCGGTGCCGGGCGAGTTGGCGTTGCGGTACGTACGCATGTCCAGCACGAAGACGTCGAGGAGCGGCCCCTGCCGCAGCACCCGGTACACCCGGCCCTCGTGGGCGCCCGTCCGCAGCGTGGAGATCGGGAGGTACTCGCCGAACGCCTGCTTGGCCCGCCCGGCGAGCACGTCGACGCTCTTCTCCGTGTAGCGGGTGTCCGTGGCGGCGATCACCTGCCCCGGGTACCAGTTGTTGCGCACCTCGTGGTCGTCCCACTGGACGATCGCCGGTACGCGGGCGTTGAAGTCCTTGAGGTTCTGGTCGAGCAGGTTGTAGCGGAAGTTGCCGCGGAACTCGGCGAGGGTCTCGGCGACCTTGGCCTTCTCCTCGGTGGTGATGTTCCGCCAGGTGCTGCCGTCGGGCAGGGTGGCCGTCGCGGCTACGGGGCCGTCGGCGTAGATGGTGTCGCCGCTGAAGAGGAAGAAGTCCGGGTCGAGGGCGCCCATCGCGTCGAAGATGCGGTAGCCGCCGAAGTCGGGGTTGATGCCCCAGCCCTGACCGGCCAGGTCACCCGACCAGACGAAGCGGACGCCGCGGTGGCGCGAAACCGACGTCGTACGGAACGTGCCGGTGACGGGTTCGCCCGTGCGGCGCGGGTCGTCCGGGTCGGCGAGGGTCACCCGGTAGTGGATCTGCTGCCCCGGCGGCAGGCCGCGCAGCCGTGTCGTACCGGTGAAGTCCGTGCCGGGGCCGAGCAGCGGCCCGTGCCATCTGCGGGCGCCCCGGAACGACTCGGTGGCGGAGGTCTCGACGATCATCCGGGCCGGCCGGTCCGAACGCACCCACACCAGGCCGGAGTCGGCGGTCACATCCCCGCTCTGCACACCCCACCCGGCCGTGGGCCGCCCCGACAGGGCGAGCGCCGGGGCCGCGCCGAGCGCGCCGGGCAGGGCGAGGGCCGCCGACGCGGCGAGGGAGCCACGCAGCACGCTGCGACGGCCGGGGAGGGGACTCGGCGGACGGTGTGACATGAAGGCGCCTCCAGGGACGGGTCCGGCCAGTGTGCAGTGCCACAACTACTGGTGCGCAGAAGCGCACACGGAAACCCCAAGTGAACAACTGCCCGATGGGGGAGGGGAACGGCTGTTTTCCGCCCCCGCCGCGCCTGAGAGCTCGGGTGGCGGGGCGCGTTGGCGGGTGCGGGTCGTGTGTGGTTGCTCGCGCAGTTCCCCGTGCCCCTGAAAAGCCGGGCCCGCGCCCGCGCTTTTCAGGTCCGCAGGGCCTGTGCTCCTAAGGGGCGCGGGGAAAACTGCGCGACAAGCCCCCCCGACCCGCAGCCGACAAACCGGCCCCGGGGAGCCGGGGGCGCAGCCCTCAGGGATGGGCCGGGCAGGGGCGGCGGGGGCGAAAACCCCTCGGGCTCACCCGATCGCCTCCGCCATCACCCCCACCCCCTCCCGAATCCGCGCCGGCGAAAGATGGGCATACCCCAGAACCAGCCGCACCCGCCCGTCCTCACCCGAAACCCGCCCATACCGCTCAAGCACCCGCACCACCACCCCGCCCACCCCCACCCGCTCCACGAACCGCCCCGCCGGTCCGTACCGCTCCGGCAACGAGGCGATGACATGCAGCCCCGCCGCGATCCCGGTCACCTCGACGCCGGGAAAGCGGTCCCCCAACACCGCCACCAGCGCATCCCGCCGCTCGCGATACACCCGCCCGCACCGCCGCAACTGCCGGTCGTAGTCCCCCCGCTCCACGAACCGCGCGAACACCGCCTGATCGAGGACCGGATACCCGAGATCCATCGCCCGCTTGCGCTCCACGACCTCCTCCGCCAACGCCCCCGGCACCAACAGCCACCCCAGCCGCAGCCCCGGCGCGAGCGACTTGCTCACCGACCCGGTGTACGCGACCCGCTCGGGGTCGAGCCCCTGCAGCGCGCCCACGGGGGCACGGTCGTAGCGGAAGTCCCCGTCGTAGTCGTCCTCCACGACAAGCCCGTCCACCGCCCGCGCCCAGTCGAGCAGCGAGGCCCGCCGCCGCGCCGAGTACGCGATCCCGGACGGGAACTGGTGGGCCGGCGTGGCCACCACCGCCCGTACCCCCGAATCCCCTAGCGGCCGTATCGCCAGCCCCTCCTCGTCCAGCGGCAGCGGCACGACGGAGAGCCCGGCCGCCCTGTACAGGGTGCCGTGCTCGGGGCTGCCCGGGTCCTCGACCCCGATCTCGCGCACCCCGCGCGCGTGCAGCACCTGCCCGAGGAGTGTCGTCGCCTGGGCCACCCCGGAGACGATCACGACCCGCTCGGGGTCGGCGACCACACCCCGGCGGCGCGCGAGCAGCTCCGCGAGGGCGGTACGCAGCCGGGGCAGCCCGCGCGGATCGGGGTAGCCGAGCGCGTGGTGCGGGAGTTCCGCGAGCACCGAGCGCTGCGCCGCCGCCCACGCGGCACGCGGGAACAGCGACAGGTCCGGCGTCCCGGGCACGAAGTCGGCACGGACGGTGCCGGGGGGACGCGGCGCGAGATCACGCGCCCGGGGGGCTGCGCTCCGCACGGCGGCCCCCACCCAGGTCCCGGCACCGCGACCGCTGCGCAGATAGCCCTCGGCCGTCAGCTGCTCGTACGCCTCCGTCACCAGCCCGCGCGACACCCCGAGATCGGCCGCCAGTTCCCGGCTCGACGGCAGCCGGGTTTCGGCCGCCAGCCGCCCTGTACGGATCGCCTCCCGCAGCGCGGCCTGCAACGTCCGCCCACGCGCGCGTGCCGGCGCCGAGCCGACCGGCAACAGCAACTCCCAGGCGGCGGCCCAGGGAACGGAGCCCCGGCCGTCCTCCGGCCCGGCGGCGGAACTGGTCCCCGAAAACGTCATGGAAGTGGACCTTAAACCGGACCGCCCGCCTTCCTAGCGTCACCGTCATGAACGCCACCACCGCCCGCGGCTCCCTCCTCGCCGCGCTCGCCTGCGTCCTCGTCGGCGCCTCCTTCACCGCCAACAGCGTCCTCGGCGACTACCCGTACGCGGGCGGCCAGTTCCTCCGCTACGCCCTGGCCTGCGTCCTGCTGCTCCCGCTCGTCGGCCGCGGCGGCACGGCACCGCTGCGGCGTCTGACCGCACGGCAGTGGACCCGGCTCGCCCTCGTCGCGGCCGTCGGCATGGTCGGCTTCAACCTCGCCGTCCTCGCCGCCGAACGCACCGCGGAACCGGCGGTGCCGGGCGTGTTCGTGGGCTGCGCCCCGGTGGTCGTCGCCGTCCTCGTACCGCTGCTGGACGGCAGGCACCCCCAACGGACCGTGCTCCACGGGGCGTCACTCGTCGCGGTGGGCGCGTTCGCCGTACAGGGATGGGGCCGTACGGACGGCGTCGGTATCGCCTTCTCGGTGTGCGCGCTGGCGGGCGAGGTCGGCTTCGCGGTGCTGGCCGTGCCCGTACTGCGGCCGCTGGGCCCGCGGCTGCTCTCGGCGACCGTGTGCGGTCTCGCGGCCGTCGAGTCGGCCGCCGTCGGCCTCGCCGTCGACGGGGGCGCCTGGTTGCGCCGCCCCGACGCCACCGAGACCGCCGCGCTGCTGTGGCAGGCGGCGGTCGTCACGGTCGTCGGCTTCGTCTGCTGGTACATGGGCATGCAGCGCATCGGAGCCGAGCGCGCCACCCTCTTCTCCGGCCTCATCCCGGTGGCCGCCGCCTGCACCGCGCCCCTCGTCGGCACCGGCGAATACGGCCCCGCCCAGGCCGTCGGCAGCGCCCTGGTCGGCGCCGGAGTCGCCCTGGGCTCGGGGGCCCTGGCCAGGCGGCGCTCAGCGGCTGCCGTCGAGGATGACCCGGGAGACGAGCGCCGGGTCGTCGTTCATCGGGCAGTGGCCGCAGCCGGGCAGGCGGATCAGCCGGGCCCCGGGGATGACCCGCTTGGCGCGGATGCCCTGGCGGCGCACCAGCAGCCAGTCACGGGTGCCCCAGGCCACGGTGACCGGGATCTCCGGGATGTCGTCGGTGAACAGGACGTCGCCCCCGGCCCGGAGGGTGTCGTCGAAGCCCGTGGCCCCCGCCAGCGCGAGCGTCTCCGCGACGACCGCCTCCGGTGAACGGCGGCCCGGGCGGGCGTAGATGGTGCTCGTCAGGGCCGCACGGCCGGCCGCCGACCGGGACAGCCCCTCCACCAGCGGCAGCGGCATCCGCTTCGAGATGCCCCGCATGGTGTGCAGGATGCCGAAGGCGTAGCGCCGCTCGGTCTCGTTCCAGAACCCGGCCGGGGACAGGGCCGTGACGGACCGTACGAGTTTCTCGCGGCCCAGCTCCAGGGCGAGCAGACCGCCGAGGGAGTTGCCCGCGACATGCGGCCGATCGAGCCCGATGGTCTCGCAGAACGCGGCGAACACCGCGGACGTCGTCGACAGGTCGTAGGTGAGCCCGCCCGGCAGCGCCGGGGACGCCCCGAAGCCGGGGAGGTCCACGGCGACGACGTCGCGCTCGGCGGCCAGGATGTGCACGACCGGGTCCCAGGCCTGCCGGTGGTGGCCGATGCCGTGCAGCAGGAGCAGCGGTTCGCCGACGCCCGTGCGCTCGTAGGAGACCGTCACGGTCTGCGGGCCGAGCGGGGAGGGGACCTCGAAGGAGACCGTGGCGGGCATGGTGCTGCTCCTCGTCTGTGCGGGTGGGGTGTGCAGAGGTACGCGAGCTTCGTAGACAGTTTGTCAGCAACTGCTACCGGCGGGTAGCCCTTTCGGGGAAGACGGGCGGCCCTCCGGGAAAGACGGGCAGGCAGTCTTTCGGAAAAGGCGGCTGGACACGGCCGGACCCGCCGGGATGGGATGACGTGGTGACCACCGACACCGCGACCGACGTCTTCGAAGAGCACCGCTCCGTCCTCATGGGAGTGGCCTACCGCATGCTCGGCCGGGTCGCGGACGCGGAGGACGTGGTCCAGGACGCCTGGCTGCGCTGGACCGGCGCCGACCGCGAAGCCGTGCGCGAACCGCGCGCCTATCTGGTCCGGGTCACCACCCGCCTCGCCATCGACCGGCTGCGTCACGTCCAGTCCCGCAAGGAGGCGTACGTCGGCCCGTGGCTGCCCGAGCCGTACGTCACCGACTACACGGCCACCGTCCCGGACACCGCCGAGCGTGCCGTGCTCGCCGACAGCGTCTCGCTCGCCGTCCTCGTCGTCCTGGAGTCCCTCTCGCCCCTGGAACGCGCGGTGTTCGTGCTCCGGGAGGCCTTCGGTTACGCGCACGCCGACATCGCGGCCATGCTCGACCGCACCGAGCCCGCGGTCCGCCAACTCGCCGGCCGGGCCCGCAAGCACGTGGAGGAGCGACGGCCCCGCTACGACGTCGACCCGGCCCGACGACGCGACCTGACCGAGCGGTTCCTCGCCGCGGCGGCCGGCGGCGACCTCGAAGAACTCATGTCGCTGCTGGCCCCCGACGTCCGCCTCGTCGGCGACAGCGGCGGGCTGGCAAAAGCCCCGGCGCGCGTCCTGGAGACCGCCGACAAGGTGGGCCGGTTCCTGCACGGGGTCGCGGGCAAGGGCATCACGGCCGCGTCGTTCCGCTTCCTGGAGGTCAACGGCGCCCCGGCGCTGGTTGTCCTGTCCGGCGACACGGTCGACAGCGTGCTCCAGCTCGACATCGCCGACGGCCTCGTCCGGTGCGTCTACGTCCAGCGCAACCCGGAGAAGCTGCTCACCTTGTCCGATATGTAGCCCAGCTTGTCCGGGACGTAGCACACCGCGAACAGCGTGTGAACGCCTTCCCGCACTCGCCCGTCGCTTCCCTCAGGGATGCAGGATTGGTCTTGACCAAGGGTGGGGGCCGCCCTATGGTCGCAGAGAAGTGCAACAACCTTTAATAAACAAAGGCGCTAAAAACGCCGCCGGGCCACGGCGAAGCAGCGGAGGACAGGGTGGGGACCCAGCAGCTCGAAACGGTGCCGGAACCAAAGTACTGGCACCTGAGGACCGTACTCACAGAGGCATTGGACTCCGAGTTCTCGGTGGGGGAGATCCTGCCCAACGAGCGTGATCTGGCGGCCCGTTTCGGTGTCGCCCGCGCCACGCTCCGCCAGGCTCTGGAACAGCTCGAACTGGAAGGCCGGCTCCAGCGCCGCCGAGGCGTCGGCACGACCGTCGCCCCGCCGCGCGTGGGCGTCGCCGTCGGCACCGAACAGCACGCCTGGCCGGGCACGGTCGGCGACGCCTGGCAGGCGGTGGACTCCGCCCTCGCGGCTCCGCCCGTGGCGGTCGCCGACATCCTGGAGAGCGTGCACGGCGAGCAGGTGCACGTGGTGCGCCGCTCCCGCATGTCCCACGGCCAGCCCGTCGCCGCCGAGCTGCTCTATGTCCCGGCGGCCTCGGTGCCCGCCCTCTCCGCCATAGACGCGCCCTCCGGTGCCGCACGCGCGCGTGCCGTGCTCCGCGAGCTGCAGCGGCTGGAGCTGGAGGGCCAGGACCGCTCGGTGGAGCTGGGCTCGGCCCGCGCGGAGGACGCCAGGGAACTCGACCGGCTGCCCGGCGCGCCCGTCCTCGTCGTCACCACCCGCTTCTTCGCGGGGGGCCGCACGGCCGCTGTCTCGACGGCCACGTACCGCGCTGACACGTGCCGCCTGACGTTCGGCGACTCGGGCGGCGTCGAGATCCACCACGGCCCGGAGCGCCGCGCGTCCTGAGCCGCCGCCCGGCGTACCCGCCTCCTGAGCCGAGCCGGGCATGTCGTATGCCGCACCCGCCGCGTCCCGGTCCGCCGGGGCGCGGCGTCTGTCGTACGAGTGTGATGCGTGTACGGGGCGCACCCACGCCTGTCCGCACGGGCGCGGCGACGCGTTCTCGTACGGCAACCGCGTGCCTCGCTCGTACGGGCGCGACTGCACGTCCTCCTACGCGTGCGGCGTCGGCCTCTTCGCCGAGCCGAGCGTGGTGTCGGCGCGTGCAGCCTCAGCGGCGGGCCGTGACCGTGCTTTCCACCGCGAACAGCTGCTCCTCGACGTGGTCGAGCGCGAGCCGAAGCGCGCCGGTCGCGACGGCAGCCTCGCCCAGCTGGGACAGGGCGACCCGGGGCGGGCGCAGACAGTAGCGCGCCAGCTCGTGCCGGAGCGGGTCGAGGACGTCGTCGATGCCGGTGGCCCAGCCGCCCACGACCACGAGCTCGGGGTCGAGGGCCAGCACGAGCGCCGCCACGTCGTGCACGAGGCGCTGGATGAACCGCTCCACGGCCTCCCGGGCCCGCCCCTCGCCGTCGCGCGCATGCCGGAAGACCTCGGCGACCGCCTGCTCGTCCAGCGGATGCAGGGGCTCGCCCGTGGTCGACAGCAGTGCCTCCGGGGTGGCCTCCCGGCCCAGCAGATGCAGCGCGCCGATCTCCCCGGCCGCGCCGCCGTAGCCCCGGTGCAGCCGCCCGCCGATCAGCGCACCGGCGCCCGGGCTCAACCCGGCCAGCACGAACACCATGTCGTCGGACTCGCTGGCCGCGCCCTTCCAGTGTTCGGCGACCGCGGCCGCGTTGGCGTCGTTCTCGACCAGGACCGGACACTTGAAGGAGCGGCTCAGCCGCTCGCCCAGGTTCAGGCCCGTCCACTCCGGCAGGGCCGTGCCCAGCCGGACGGTGCCGTCGGCCTCGACGATGCCGGGGCTGCCCACCCCGACCGCGCGCAGCGAATCGCGGGCGACCCCGGCCCGCCGCAGCAGCTCGGCGACCGTGGAGCGCAGCCGGTCCAGCCGCTCGTCCGCCGGTGCCTTCTCGGAGACGTCCTTCGACAGCGAGCCGAGCACCCGCCCGTCCAGGTCCGCGAGCAGCGCGGTCACCCGGTGCGAGCCGACGTCCAGGCCCAGCAGATGGCCCGCCTCGGCCCGGAAACGGAACCTCCGCGCGGGCCGCCCCTGCTTCCGGGCGGCACCCTCCTCGGCGGCCTTCTCCACCACGAGCCCGGCCTCGATCAGCCCCTCGACCACACCCTCGACGGTGGGCCGGGACAGCCCGGTCACGGTCGTGATCTCGGTGAGCGTCGCGCAGTCGGTGGCCCGCAGGGCGTGCAGCACCACCGCCGAGTTGATCCTGCGCAGCAGAGAGGGGTCCCCGCCGGTCAGCTGCCCCAACGTCCGTCCTCCCAGCTCGCTGGCGTATGGGCCGGATCGTACTCGTAAGGGCGGATCCGGGCGAGTGTCCGGCCCCGCCGACCTGCTGCGCAGCCGAGCCCGGCCGCCGGAGGGGGCGTCAGCCGGGCGCCACGAACCCCGACTCGTACGCCGCGATCACCGCCTGTGTACGGTCGCGTGCCCCGAGCTTCGCCAGTACGGCGCTGACGTGTGACTTCACCGTCTCGGTGCCGACGACCAGCCGCGCGGCGATCTCCGCGTTCGACAGCCCCCGGGCCATCAGGCGCAGCACCTCCGCCTCGCGCTCGGTCAGCGCGGCCCGCTCCATGGCGGCCCGCGCCGCCCGGTTCCCGCCGCCCTCGCCGTACTCGGCAGCCAACTGGCGTACCGAAGCCGGAAACAGCAGCGACTCGCCCTCCGCGACGAGCCGCACGGCGTGCACGATCTCGGCCGGCCGGGCCCGCTTCAGCAGAAACCCGTCGGCGCCCGCGCGCAGCGCCTCGTACACGTACTCGTCGTTCTCGAAGGTCGTGACAACGAGGATCTTGGGCGGCTCGGGCACGGTCCGCAGCACCGCGCGCGTCGCCTCGAGCCCGTCCATGAGCGGCATTCGTACGTCCATGGCCACGACGTCCGGCCGCAACTGCCGCACCAGCGGAATCACCGCGGCCCCATCGGCCGCCTCCCCGACGACCTCGATGTCGCCCTGAGCCTCCAACACGACCCGCAGACCGGCACGCACGAGGGGTTCGTCATCGACGAGGAGAACGGTGATCGGGGGCATCCGGTCAGCGTAGATCAGGGGAGAAGGGAGGGCGGCTCAGCGGGGCACGGCCCGGCTCGCGGCCCCCGGCTGCTTCGACCGACCGGAGGCCGGTTCCGGCCGACCCCGGCGGGCCTTGGCCGACTTCGGGCCGACTGCGCCGGCCGGCATCCGGCCCGCGCCGGCCCAGGGCCTCTTGAGTGAGCCACCCGTTGAGTGAGCCACCCGTTGAGTGAGCCACCCGCTGTCTCAGCCGATCCCGGGCTGACTGAGCACATCAGCAGCCGCACCCGAACCCCTTCAGCACGCGCCCACAGATCCCTGCCGACCTCGCCGATCCACCCCGTCCGAAGTAGCTCCCCACTACCTGCCGCCGCGTATCCCTCAGCAGCCGCCGCAGACCCCTCAACCGAGCGGCAGCTCCACATGCACCTGCCAGTCGCCCCCGTCCGGGCCGGTTCGCGCGCGACCGCCCAGAAGGGCCGCCCGCTCGCGTATGCCCCGCAGGCCGCTGCCCCGGCCGGGCCCGGGTATCTCGGCCGTCAGGGGGTTGCGGACCTCCAGGCCCAGCGTGTCCTCCGCCACCGCGATCCGGACCCGGACGGGGACGCCGCCCGCGTGGCGCAGCACGTTGGTGAGGGACTCCTGGAGAATGCGGTACCCCTCGCGGGACACCGGGCCCGGGAGCGTCTCCAACGGGCCGGACAACTCGGCGTCGACCCTGGTGCCGGACGAGCGGGCGGACTCCAGCAGCCGGTCGGCCTCGGTGAGTGTCGGCCGGCTGCTCGCGGGGCGGTCGGCCTCACGCAGCACACCGAGCACCCGCTCCAGGTCCTCCAGCGCGGCCCGGCCTGTGTCCTCGATGGCCGTCAGGGCGCGGTCGGTGAACTCAGGGTCCCCCGCCGCCCGGGCGGCCCCTGCCTGTATCACCGCCACCGTCAGCGCGTGCCCTATGGAGTCGTGCAACTCCCGGGCGATGCGGTTGCGTTCCAGCAGCTGCTCGGTCCGCTCCTCCAGCGCGGCGAGCCGCTCGGCGGCCGAAGGGCCGAGCAGCCGACGGGCGCACAGGGTGATCAGCTCGCCGAGGCCGACGACGCCGACGCACATCACGACGAGGGGGACCGGAGCCAGGAGGCCGTACGCCCAATGCGGCTCCGCACCTTTCCACACGATGTTGCCCGTCGGCTCGTGCCCGAGCGCCGTCGCGGTCAGGTCGTAGGTGAGGATCGGCATCCAGGCAGTGGCGGCAGAGGCCAACGTCCCGAGCAGCATCCGCACTTCCAGCCACAGCACCGTACGGAACCGGTCCCGCCAGGTCGCCGACGGCTCGACGGAGATCCCCGAGCCCTCGTCCTCACCCGGCGTCAGAAGCAGCCGGGCCTGCACTCCCTCGCCCAGCCGCACGGCGGGGATCAGGCCGATCGGGACCAGGAACAGCGCGGGCACCCAAGGCCGCGTGGGCATGATGTACATCCACACGCTCACGATCAGCATCGGCACCCACAGGTGCACCAGCCGTGTGTACGTCGTCCCCCGGATCAACGGGCGCAGGAAGCGGGCCATTCGGTCATCGTGCCAGCCGCCACTGACAACGGGCCTCCCCCGGGCGAGGGAGACCATCTCCACCCTCGGGGGAAGCCACCGACCCTCGCCGACGGCCAGGCTGAGGCCATGACCAGCATCGACGTCAAGGACCTCACCAAGGAGTACGGCAGCACCAGAGCCGTGGACCACCTCACCTTCCGCGTGGAACCCGGCCGCGTCACCGGCTTCCTCGGCCCCAACGGCGCCGGAAAGTCCACCACCATGCGGCTCGTCCTCGGCCTGGACCGGCCGACCTCCGGCACCGCCACCGTCGGCGGCCGCCCGTACGCCACACTCGACGAACCCCTGCGTCACGTGGGCGCCCTGCTCGACGCGCAGGCCGCGCACGGCTCCCGGACCGCCCGCGACCATCTGCGCGCCCTCGCGGCGAGCAACCGCATCGGGTCCGGCCGTGTCGACGAGGTCCTGGAGCGGACCGGCCTGGGCTCGGTCGCACGACGCCGCGTGAAGACCTACTCCCTCGGTATGCGCCAGCGCCTCGGCATCGCGGCGGCGCTCCTCGGCGACCCGCCCGTCATCCTCCTCGACGAGCCGTCCAACGGCCTGGATCCCGAAGGGATCATCTGGATACGGGAGCTGCTGCGCGGCCTCGCCCGGGAGGGCCGCACGGTCCTGGTCTCCAGCCACCTCATGAACGAGACCGCCTCCTTCGCCGACCACCTGGTCGTCCTCGGCCGGGGCCGCCTCCTCGCCGACACCCCCATGCGGGACTTCATCGACGCGCGCGTGCAGCCCCGCGTACGGATCCGCACCACGGACGGCCAGGCGCTCGCCGGTCTGCTGAAGCGCCACGGCCACGAGGCCGCCGAGAGCGAGGACGGCCGCTGGACCGTGCACCACGCGCGCGTGGAGGACATCGGCCGCCTCGTCTCCGGTGCGGGCCTGCCGATCCTCGAACTGACAGCGGAGGAGGGCACGTTGGAACAGGCCTATCTGGACCTGACGGCCTCGGAGGCCGAGTTCACCGCAACCACGACCGAGACTCCACCCACACCCGCGTCCCCCACCCACTCCCAGGAGGCCTGACCATGGCGTTCGCCCCCGTACTCCACTCCGAGTGGCTCAAGGTCCGTACCCTGCGGTCGATGACGTGGGCCCTCGGCGCCGTAGTCCTCGCCACCGCGGCCTTCTCCGCACTCGCCGGGCTCGACTCCGACGGCGACGACTTCGACCCGCTCTTCTCGGTGTTCTTCGGCGTCAACTTCGGCCAGATCGCGGCGATCGCCTTCGGTGCGACGGCCTTCTCCACCGAGTTCCATGGCGGTGCCCTGAGACTCTCGCTGGCCGCCGTCCCCCACCGGGGCCGGTGGTTCACCGCCAAGGCGGTCGCGATCGGCGTACCGGCCCTGACCGTCGGCCTGGTCACCGGCCTGGTGAGCCTGGTCGTCGGAAAGGCCGTCCTCGGCGACAGGGCGAGCGGTGTCTCCCTGGCCGAAGGCCTGCGCGGCGCCGTCGGAACCGGCGTCTACCTCGCCCTGATGGCCCTGTTCGCCGCCGGTCTCACCGCCCTGCTGCGCAGCGGGGTCGCCACCCTGAGCATCCTGGTCCCGTTCCTGCTCATCGTGTCGTTCGTCGTCGGCGGCGTCTCGGGTTCGGCCGCCGACTTCCTGCCGGACAAGGCGGGCCAGGTGATCCTCCACGAGACCTCCGACGGCGCCCTCGGCCCCTGGAGCGGCCTCGCGGTGACCGCGCTGTGGGCGGCGGGCGCACTGGCGGCGGGAGCGTGGAGCGTACGGCGCCGGGACGCGTGACCCCGCCCGACGCCCCACCGGGCTGGGGCGCCCCAAACGTGTGACGGTGAGGCGATACAGGCCCTGACGAGGGTCAAGCGCGACAGGCGCTATGCCCCGGCCGCCACCCGCAGCCGCCCGAACTCCTCCGCCATCGTCGCCGCCGTCCAGTGCGCGTTCAGCCCGCTCGGGTTGGGCAGTACCCACACGCGCGTGTCGCCGATCGTCCGCTCCTGCGGGCCGATCACGGCCTTGCGATCACCGAAAGCAGCCCGGTACGCGGTCACACCGACCACCGCGAGCCAGCCCGGTCGCAGTAGCTCCACCTTGGCGGTGAGCAGCCGCCCGCCCTCGACGTACTCCTCGGCGGACAGCTCGTCGGCGCGCGCGGTCGCCCGGGCCACCACATTGGTGATGCCGAGGCCGTACGAGGGCAGCTCGCCCTGTTCCGAGGGCTTGAACAGCCGGGGCGTGAAGCCGGACAGGTGGAGCACGGGCCAGAAGCGGTTGCCGGGGCGGGCGAAGTGGTGGCCCGTCGCGGCTGTCATCAGACCCGGGTTGATGCCACAGAAAAGGACGCGGAGGCCGTCCGCGACGACATCCGGCACGAGCCGGTCGCGGGCGGCCTCCAACTCCGCTGCGGTGAAGCGCGTCAGAGGATCGCTCCCGGGGTGTAGCCCGCGGCCTCCGGACGCTGCTTCAGGATCTCCTCGATCCGGCCGACGACGACACCCACCTGGTCGGCCGCGGCACCGGTGAAGGACAGCTTGTCGGCCATCAGCGCGTCCAGCTGGGCCCGGTCGAGCGGGATGCGCTCGTCGGCGGCCAGCTTGTCGAGCAGTTCGTTGCGCTCGGCGCCCTGCTCGCGCATCGCGAGCGCGGAGGCGACGGCGTTCTCCTTGATCGCCTCGTGCGCGACCTCACGGCCGACGCCCGCGCGCACCGCGCCCATCAGGACCTTGGTGGTGGCGAGGAACGGCAGGTAGCGGTCCAGCTCGCGCGCGACGACGGCCGGGAACGCGCCGAACTCGTCGAGCACGGTGAGGAAGGTCTCCAGCAGACCGTCGAGCGCGAAGAACGCGTCGGGGAGGGCCACCCGGCGGACCACCGAGCAGGAGACGTCGCCCTCGTTCCACTGGTCACCGGCCAGCTCGCCGGTCATCGAGGCGTAGCCGCGCAGGATGACCATGAGGCCGTTCACACGCTCGCAGGAGCGGGTGTTCATCTTGTGCGGCATGGCGGAGGAGCCGACCTGGCCGGGCTTGAAGCCCTCGGTGACCAGCTCGTGCCCGGCCATCAGCCGGATCGTCTTCGCGATCGACGAGGGCGCCGCCGCCAGCTGGACGAGGGCCGTGACGACCTCGTAGTCCAGCGAGCGCGGGTAGACCTGGCCGACCGAGGTGAAGGCCTGCGAGAAGCCGAGGTGCCCGGCGATCCGCTGCTCCAGCTCCGCCAGCTTGCCCGCGTCCCCGCCGAGCAGGTCCAGCATGTCCTGGGCCGTGCCGACCGGGCCCTTGATGCCGCGCAGCGGGTAGCGGCCGAGGAGTTCCTCGACCCGGCCGTACGCCACGAGCAGCTCGTCGGCGGCGGTCGCGAACCGCTTGCCGAGGGTGGTGGCCTGCGCGGCCACGTTGTGCGAGCGGCCGGCCATGACCAGCTCGCCGTACTCACCGGCCAGCTTGCCGAGGCGGGCGAGGACGGCCACCGTACGGTCGCGGACCAGCTCAAGCGAGAGCCGGATCTGCAACTGCTCGACGTTCTCCGTCAGGTCGCGGGACGTCATGCCCTTGTGTACGTGCTCGTGCCCGGCGAGGTCGTTGAACTCCTCGATCCGCGCCTTCACGTCGTGCCGCGTGACCTTCTCGCGCTCGGCGATGGAGGCCAGGTCGACCGTGTCGAGGACCCGCTCGTAGTCGGCGAGCGCCTCGTCCGGCACCTCGATGCCGAGGTCCTTCTGGGCCCGCAGCACGGCCAGCCAGAGCTGGCGCTCGAGCCTCACCTTCTGCTCGGGCGACCAGAGCGTGGCGAGCTCGGCGGAGGCGTACCGTCCGGCGAGGACGTTCGGGATGCGGGGCTTGGCTGGCGCAGAAGTCACGTAGACGGATTCTACTGGCGATTAGTGCAGGTAAGCGCAGCGGGGCTCTTCGGAGGAACCTACGAGATCCCGGTCACAGCTCTGCCCCGGAGACCCCGCTACGGCGCGTCGGCCCCGTCCGCGAGCTCCGCCAGGATGTCCCCGTGGCACAGCTCGGGCGCACACCAGCAGGCAAGCGTCCTGCCACGCAGCTCCGGCACGAGGGCCAGCAGTTCGGGGTCGGCCATCAGGTACTCCCGGTACTTGGCCATCACCTCGGCTCGCGTCCCGTCGCGTTTCTTCGTGGCGGTGTCGTACTGGAACGGGTTGTAGAGCGGGTGCTGGGGCAGGTCCCAGTGGCCCATCGTCCAGCGGCGGCCGATGTACACCAGGTCGCTCGGGGCGTACTCCAGACGGGGCCCGAACTCGCGGATATGGCCCTTGAGATTGATCACGGTGGTGGCCACGTGACTCCCTCCGACTCCTGGTTCCCAGGGGGTGTCTGGAAAGTCCCGCACAGCACCCCAGAACACCCCCTAGACTGCCGGACCCTCGTACGGCAGCAACTCCGGCCGCTTGGCCGGCAGCCCGTCGCCGGAGGAGCGGCCGGTGAGGCGGCGGACGATCCACGGCAGCAGGTACTGCTTGGCGAAGCGCGCGTCGGCGACCCGGCGGGCGGCCCACGCGGGCGGGGGCGTCGAGGGCATCGGCGTACGCCACTGCGGGTCCTCGGCCTCGTGGCCGAGCGTCTGCCACACGGCCTCCGCGACCCGCCGGTGCCCCTCGTCGGTGAGGTGCAGCCGGTCCACGTCCCACAGCCGGGGGTCGGCCAGCGAGGGCGCGCCGTACAGGTCGACGACGAGGGCGCCGTGCTTGGCCGCCAGCTCCTCGACGCAGACGAACAGCTCCTCCATACGCGGCCGGAAACGCTCCAGGACGGGACCCTGGCGGCCCGGGCTGAGCATCAGGACGAGCTGCTCGCAGGCGGGGGCGAGGCGCTCCACGGCCTCCTCCAGGAGTCCGCGGACCCGGCCCATGTCGCACTTCGGGCGCAGGGTGTCGTTCAGGCCGCCGACCAGCGTGATCACGTCCGGGCGCATCGCGGCCGCCACGTCCACCTGCTCGTCGACGATCTGTCCGATCAGCTTGCCGCGCACGGCGAGATTGGCATACCGGAAGCCGGGCGTCCGCGCGGCCATCCGGCCGGCGAGGAGATCCGCCCAGCCTCGATATGAACCGTCCGGTAGGCGGTCCGACATGCCCTCGGTGAAGGAGTCGCCGACTGCGACGAGGCTGCCGTACGAGGGAACGGCGGACGTGGAGTCGGCGTGCGTGGGGTCGTCGTGTGTGGGATTCGTCTGCATGGCGACAGAGATGTTATCCCGTGCACATACCCGCCGGTCGGTCGGCCTCCTGTGCCCGGCGCCTCACACGGTCCGCTGCCCGAACAGCTCCCGCAGCACGTCCTCCATGGTCACGATGCCCGCGAGCCGCCCGTCCGCGCCCTGCACGGCCGCCAGATGCGTACGGCCGCGGCGCATCGCGGTGAGCACGTCGTCCATCGGCGTGGTCTCCCGGACCCGGGCGATCGCCCGCATGTCCCGCACCGGGAACGGCACGTCGCGCGGCGCCGCGTCCAGCGCGTCCTTCACATGCAGGTAGGCCACGATCCGGCGGCTCTCGTCGACGACCGGGAAGCGCGAGAACCCGGACTCGGCCGACAGCCCCTCCAGCTCCTCGGCGGTGACCCCCACGCGCGCGTAGACGACGCGTTCCAGCGGGAGCACGACATCGCGTACGGGCCGGCGGCCCAGCTCCAGCGCGTCGTGCAGCCGCTCCTGGGCGCGGTCGTCGATCAGCCCCGCCTCGCCGGAGTCCTGCACGAGCCGGGCCAGCTCGGAGTCCGAGAAGGTCGCGGTGACCTCGTCCTTCGTCTCGATCCGCATCAGCTTCAGCAGGGTGTTGGCGAAGGCGTTGACCGTGAAGATCACCGGGCGCAGCGCCCGCGACAGCGTCACCAGCGGCGGGCCGAGCAGCAGCGCGCTGCGCACCGGCTCGGCGAGCGCGATGTTCTTCGGCACCATCTCGCCCAGCAGCATGTGCAGATACGTGGCGAGTGCCAGCGCGATCACGAACGACACCACGTGCCCCGCGCCCTCCGGCACACCGACGGCATGGAACACCGGCTCCAGCAGATGCTCGATGGCGGGCTCCGCGACCACACCGAGCACCAGCGTGCACAGTGTGATGCCGAGCTGCGCGGCCGCCATCAGCGCCGACACGTGCTGCAGACCCCACAGCACGCTGCGCGCCCGCCGGTCGCCCTGTTCGGCGTACGGCTCGATCTGGCTGCGCCGTACGGAGATCAGCGCGAACTCGGCGCCCACGAAGAAGGCGTTGACGACCAGCGTCGCGAAACCGATCAGCAGCTGGACGGCGGTCATCGCTCCTCGTCCCCTTCCGTGTCGTTCGGCTCGTGCAGCAGCACCCGCGCGGCCCGGTGTCCGGAGGCGTCCACCACGTCGAGCTGCCAGCCGGCCACCTCGACGGTGTCACCGACCTCCGGTATCCGGCCCAGCTCGGTGGCGACGAGCCCCGCGAGCGTCTCGTACGGTCCCTCCGGAGCCCTCAGGCCCACGCGTGCGAGCTGGTCGGTGCGGGCCGCGCCGTCGGCCGAGTACAGCGCGCGGCCGCCCTCGTCCGTGCCGGCCGGGGCCAGGTCGGGTGTCTCCAGCGGGTCGTGCTCGTCGCGCACCTCGCCGACGACCTCCTCGACGATGTCCTCCAGCGTCACGACACCGGCCGTACCGCCGTACTCGTCGATGACGACGGCCATCGTGCGTTTGCCCGAGAGCCGGTCCAGGACCCGCTCGACGGTCAGGGATGCCGGGACGAGCAGCGGCTCGCGCAGCAGCTCCGAGACGGCGACGCGGGTGCGGCGCTCGGCGGGGATCGCGAGGACGTCCTTGATGTGGACGGTCCCGATCACCGAGTCGAGGCTGTCGCGGTACACGGGGAATCGGGACAGGCCGGTGGCCCGCGTCGCGTTCGCCACGTCCTCGCAGGTCGCCATGGTCTCCAGGGCGATGACCTGGACACGCGGGGTCATCACGTTCTCCGCGGTCAGATCGGCGAGGTTCAGTGTCCGTACGAACAGCTCGGCCGTGTCCGCCTCCAGGGCGCCCTCCTTGGCGGAGTGCCGGGCCAGGGCCGCCAGCTCCTGGGGGCCGCGCGCGGAGGCCAGCTCCTCGGCGGGTTCGACGCCGAAGAGGCGGACGAGACGGTTGGCGGTGTTGTTCAGGTGGGTGATGAAGGGCCGGAACGCGGAGCTGAACCAGCGCTGCGGAGTGGCCACCTTCTTCGCCACGGCGAGCGGCGCGGAGATCGCCCAGTTCTTGGGCACCAGCTCGCCGACGACCATCAGGACGAGCGTGGACAGGGCCGTGCCGATGACCAGGGCGACCGAGCTGGACGCGGACTCGGGGACGCCGAGCGCCTCCAGCGGGCCCGCGATCAGCTTGGCGATGGACGGCTCGGCGAGCATGCCGACCACCAGGTTGGTGACGGTGATGCCGAGCTGGGCGCCGGAGAGCTGGAAGGTCAGATTCCGTACGGCCTTGAGGGCGCCGGCGGCACCCCGCTCGCCGCGCTCCGCGGCCCGCTCCAGTTGGCCGCGCTCGACCGTGGTCAGCGAGAACTCGGCCGCGACGAAGGCGCCACAGATCAGCGAGAGCAGTACAGCGGCCAGCAGTAGGAGCACTTCGGTCATCGGGTCACCTCCGTCCCATCGTCGAACAGGGGGAGGAGGAACGCGCGATGCGGGTACCGCTTCGGGCACCGGGAGGCTCGCCCATGGGCGGACGCTCACAACCTTTCCGTAGAAGTCGTCAGGGTCCACCCATGGTAAAGGATCGGCAAAGTGATGTGGGTTTCGGTCCTCCGGGAGCCGAGGCGTCCGCTCCGGAGAGGCCGTGGGCTCACTCCCCGAGCGGCTTGACCCACCTCCGCCACTTCTCCTCCGGCGCGTACCCGGCCGCCCGCCACGCATGCCGGCCCGTCTCGTTCCGTACGAGCACCATCGCGTCGGCGCGCCGCCCCCCGAGCCGTACGAACCGTTCCTCGGCGGCCGTGAGCAGCGCCGAGCCGATGCCGCGGCGCCGTCGCTCCGGATGCACCGCGAGCCGGTACAGATGGCACCGCCAGCCGTCGAAGCCCGCGATCACCGTGCCCACCAGTACGCCGTCGAGTTCGGCCAGCAGCAGCGACTCGGGGTCCCGGCCCACCAGCCGCTCCACGCCGTCCCGGTCGTCGCTGATGCTCGTTCCCTCGGCGGACACCTTCCAGAAGGCGAGCACGGCATCGAGATCGTCGGGCGTCGCGGCCCGTATACGCAGGTCGGTCATGGGGAGATCCCATCAGGTGGTGCGAGCGGGCGAGCGGGATTTCACCATCCGGACAGCGGCCCACAGTTGCTCGTGGTCACCTGCCGCGCAGCGCCTCGACAACCGGGGCGAACGCCTCCATGTTGGGCTCCAGCACCGTCAGATACGAGAAGCCGTACCGCTCCCGCTGCGCCAGCGCCTTCTCGACGATCTCGTTCAGGGGCCCGACGAGGACGAGCGGCAGGTCCAGGATCTCCTCCTCGGTGGTCTGGGGGACACGGTCCAGCCACGGCCGGACGGCGGCGGCCGGGTCCTCGGTGACCGAGACGAGTTGGATCAGCAGGTTCAGCTCGGCCGACTCCTTGCGCCCGTTCGCGAACCCCCGGTAGCGGGCGACCCGTTCGTCCAGCTCCCCGGCCGAGATCGGGACGAGTTTGCCGCCCTCCTCCGTCCGCGCGCCCGTGAACGCCGCGATGTCCGCGTGCTCGGCGGTGATCCGCAGCATCCGGTCGCCGTTCGCACCGACGAGCAGCGGCACCCGGGGTTGCTGGAAGGGCCGCGGCTGGTGCTCGTCGGAGCCGAGGATCCTCCCCAACTCCTCGATCGTGCGCAGGAGATGGTCGACCCGTTCGCGCGGCGAGCCCCACGGCAGCCCGGCGGTCTCGTGCTCGGCCGGCACATACCCGGTGCCGAGCCCCAGTTCGAGGCGCCCGCCGGTCAGCGCGTCCGTGGTGGCCACCTCGCGGGCCAGCAGCGCAGGGTTCCAGAAGCCCGCGTTGAGTACGAAGGTGCCGAGCCGGGGCCGCTCGGTCGCCTCCGCCGCCGCGACCAGGGCCGGGAACGGCGCCGGCATACCGAGGTGGTCGGGGACGAGGATCACGTCGTATCCGAGTTCCTCGGCGCGGCGGCACTTCGCGCGCCACTCCTCGGCGTTCACGGAACTGAGCAGATTGACCCCGAAGCGGAACGGGCGCGGCATGAACTCTCCTCACCGACAAGGGACTCGAGCTGACGTTCCGGCGAGTACATCACTCGTGCGCGATGGCTGCCAGCACATTCATGCGCGATGCACGCAACGCCGGCAGCAGCGCCGCCACGATGCCGACGACCGCCGAACCCACCACCACCGCGACGACCGTGCCCCACGGGATCGCCAGCGCCTTCATGCCCTGCAGGGCCAGCACCTGCTGCACGCACACACCCCAGACCAGGCCCAGCGCCAGCCCGAGGACCGCGCCGAACACGGCGATCACCACCGACTCCAGCCGGATCATCCGCCGCAGCTGCCGCCGGGCGAGCCCGATGGCCCGCAGCAGCCCGATCTCGCGGGTGCGCTCGACCACCGACAGGGCGAGCGTGTTGACCACACCGAGCACGGCGATGACGATGGCGAGCCCGAGCAGCGCGTAGACCA
Source organism: Streptomyces graminofaciens (assembly GCF_030294945.1). Taxonomy (NCBI): domain Bacteria; kingdom Bacillati; phylum Actinomycetota; class Actinomycetes; order Kitasatosporales; family Streptomycetaceae; genus Streptomyces; species Streptomyces graminofaciens. The sequence goes on from NZ_AP018448.1 coordinate 10,591,757, forward strand.
GGTAGAGCAGCACGGCGATCTGGTTGCGGATCAGTTCCTTGTAGTCGGCCTGGTCGCGCACCTGCACCTGCGGATACGGCTCCAGCGTCCGCTCCAGGTTCGCCCGCAGCTCGTCGGCGCCGACACCGGAGGCCGCGTTCACATACAGCGCGGAGTCCTGGCCGTCGGGTACGTACTTCTCCATCGTCGCCATGCCGAAGTACAGCCCGCCCCGCGTCCCGAAGCCGTCGGCGGTGTCCTGGTCGGTGAGCGCGGCCACCCTCAGCTCGGTGCTCCGCCCGGCCGGGAACCGTACGGGGATCGTGCTGCCGATCCGCACGTCGTGCTCGCGCGCGAAGTCCACGTCCATCGCGATGGCCCCGTCCGCCAGCGCGGCGGCGCTGTTCCCCTCGGCGTAGACGACGTTCGCGATCTTGTCGAGCTGTGGATCGTAGGCCGCCGCGGTCGTCTCGACCCGGTCGCCGTCGGGCAGCCGTACGGCGACGGGGCTGAACCGCTGCCGTACGACGAGGCCGGCGCCGTCCGTGGCGCGGACCTTGTCGGTGATCTCCTGCGGGAACGGCAGGAAGTTCTGGTTCTGGACGACGAAGTCGGCGCCCAGCGAGCGGTCGATCTCGTCGTCGAAGGACTGGGTCATCGACGCGCTCGCCACGGACATCCCGCCGACGAGCGCGAGCCCCACCATCAGCGCGGCAGCGGTGGCTCCCGTGCGGCGCGGATTGCGCAGGGCGTTGCGCTGGCTCATCCGGCCGACGGAACCGAAGAGGGCCGGGAAGGCGCCGCCCAGGACCCGGATGACGGGGCGTACGAGGAGCGGGCCCGCGATGACGGTCGCGATGAGCGTCAGTACGACGCCTAGGCCGAGCAGCGAGGCCGCCGAGCCGGTGTCCGTCGAGGCCGCGCAGCCCACGAGCGCGGCGGCCCCGGCCGCGCCGACGACAGCGCCGACCACCGCGCGCACCTTCAGCGGCTTGCCCACCCCGGCGATCTCGGCGTCCGCGAGCGCGGCCATGGGGGACACGGTCGCCGCGCGGCGCGCCGGGAGATAGGCCGCGACGAAGGTGACACCGACGCCGACGACGTACGCCGCGATCGGGGTGCCCACGCCGATCACCATCTCGGTGGACTTCAGGTTCATCCCGAAGACGCCCATGAGTTCGATCAGCCCGGCGGCGAGCCCGATGCCGGCGGCGAGGCCGAGTGTCGAGCCGACCAGGCCGAGCAGGGCCGCCTCGGTGAGCACGGACCGGCGCACCTGCCGCCGGTCGGCGCCGAGCGCGCGCAGCAGGCCCAGTTCGCGGGTGCGCTGGGCGATCAGCATCGAGAAGGTGTTGACGATGAGGAAGACCCCGACGAGGGTCGCGATCCCGGCGAAGCCGAGCATCACGTACTTGATGACGTCGAGGAAGCCGCCGAGCGAGGCCGCCGCCGACTCGGCCTCTTCGTCGGCGGTCTGGTACTCGTACGCACCACGTCCGAGCGCGTCGGCGATCCGCTGTTTGAGCTGGTCGTCGCTGACGCCCGGCGCCGCCGTCACCGAGATGCTCGTGGCCGCCTCGGGGTCGCCGAGCAGCTCGGACTGTGCGGCCCGGGTGTCGAGGAAGAGCAGCGCGGCGCCGGGGTTGGTGGTGGTGAAGGTGGCGATACCGACGATCTTCACTTTGAAGGAGCCGGGCTGGGCGAGCACGGTGAGCGTGTCGCCGATCTCGACGTCCTTCTTCTTGGCGGTGTCCGCGTCGAGAAGTGCCTGGTCCGGGCCTTCCGGCGCGTGACCGCTGGTCAGCTTCACGGGGCTGCGGTCGGTGAGGTACCAGTTGGTGGCGATGGTGGGGGCGCCCGTCGTCGGTCCCACCGACTCGTTCTTCCGGTCGACGACCGTGATGCCCTCCACGGCCGCGTCGACATGGGCGTCCGCGACCCCGTCGATCCGCTCGACCCGCTGTGCGAGCGACGCGGGCACGGTCTCGACCGCGCCCGAGGGGATCTGCCCGTCCAGGTCGTCGTCCTTCGGGCCCACAGTCACATCGGCCGAGGTGGAGGCGAACAACCGGTCGAACGTACGGGTGACCGTGTCGGAGAAGATCAGGCTGCCGGCGACGAACGCCACGGACAGGACGACGGCCAGCGCGGACAGCATCAGCCGTCCCTTGTGCGCCAGGAAACTCCGGAGGGTCGCCTTGAGCACGGTGTCAGTCCTTGTCGAGGTCGGTGGGTTCGGTGCCGCCGGCGCCGCCCCCGGTGAAGAGGCGCATCCGCTCCAGCACGGCTTCGGACGTCGGCCGTTCCATCCGGTCCACGATCCGCCCGTCGGCGAGGAAGAGCACCAGGTCGGAGTGGGCGGCGGCGCCCGGGTCGTGGGTGACCATGACGACGGTCTGGCCCAGGTCGTCGACCGCCTCGCGCAGGAACCCCAGGACTTCGAGCCCGGCCCGGGAGTCGAGATTGCCGGTCGGCTCGTCGGCGAAGATCAGCTCGGGGCGGGAGGCGAGCGCCCGGGCACAGGCGACGCGCTGCTGCTGGCCGCCGGACAGCTGGGCCGGCCGGTGGTTCAGCCGGTTCCGCAGCCCGAGCGTGTCGATGACCTGGTCCAGCCACTTCTCGTCGGGTTTCTTGCCCGCGATGTCCATGGGCAGGGTGATGTTCTCCGCCGCGTTCAGCGTGGGGATCAGGTTGAACGACTGGAACATGAAGCCGATCCGGTCCCGGCGCAGCCTCGTCAGCTCACGGTCCTTGAGCCCGGTGATCTCGGTGTTCCCGAGCCACACCTGACCGGCCGAGACGGAGTCCAGCCCCGCCAGACAGTGCATCAACGTGGACTTCCCCGAGCCCGAGGGCCCCATGACCGCGGTGAAACGGCCGCGCGCGATGTCCACGTCGACCGAATCGAGGGCGAGCACCGTCGTCTCGCCCGAGCCGTACGCCTTGGTGAGACCGCGGGCGCGGGCGGCGACACCGTCGGCTTCCGCGCGGCCGAGGCCGTGCTCAGCGGCAGCAGTGGACAAAACGACCTCCTGGGTCGAACTGTGTCGGACTCCGGGCATCTCGACCGAGCCTAATGTGATCCACCGCACAATCGGTATCCCCCCGAGGTTCGAGACGCCCTCCGTCGCAGGTCGGGCTGCCGATGTCGATGTAAGGGGCACCTATTGGCTCCGCGCGATCCCTGCGCGGGGGCGCACTCACGCGAACGCGCCCTTGCCCCCGCTAGCACTCCGACGCTAGCGTCGAGTCATGGCCAAGACCCAGCTGAACGTACGGGTGGACGAGGACACGGCCCGAGCCGCCCGGGAACGAGCCCTGGAGCGCGGGATGAGTGTGAACCGGTACATCGAAGAACTGGTCAAACAGGACGCCGGCGAGGCGGGGCACACCTTCGTGGAGTCCGCCGCCGACTTCATGAAGCAGTACGAGTCGGTGTTCGCCGAGGAATTCGGTACAGACCGAGAAGGCCGCCGCGAGGGACGTCACTGAACCCTTGAGCCAGCTCCGCATCGACCTCGCCTGGCTTTTGATGGTCGCCGAACAGAAGACGCCCGGAGACCCCCAGGTCACCGACTGGGGCGCCCTTGTCGCGGCCGTCGCCCGGCACGAGGCCCAGATCTTCGACATCCCCGTCTACGACAACCCGCACGTCCGCGCCGCCTCCCTCCTCCAACTCCTGCTGCACGTCCCGGCGCTGGAGCGCTCCAACGCGCTGTTCGCCTCCGCGGTCGCCTACGGCTACCTCGTCGCCAGCGGCGTGAAGGTCGTCACCACCGCCGAACACGTCCGTGAACTGGCCAGACTCGTCAAGAGCGGAGAGGCCTCGGTCCAGGACATCGCGCAGGAGCTGCGGCGGTGGAGCCTGTGAACCACCGGTCAAGTGCGGACTAGGGCGTGTTTCGAAAGTCCCGTCTGCCCCGCGACGCCTGGCACGGCACCTCGCCGCGTTGTCGGGATCGTCCGCGTACGCCCAGTACGCGGACGACCCTCCGCCTTGCGATGCACCGCACCAGACGCCGCGGGCCCCGCCCTCCGGGCGGACGACGCCACTTTCGAAACACGCCCTAGGGCCCTAGCCTTCCGGAGCGTCGCGCTCGGGCCGCCGAGCCGTACCCACCACGCAGTAGGAACTGGGCGCCCGCAGCCCCGTCCCGGGCACGAGCAGCTCCCGGTACGGACCGAGCTCGAACCCGGCGGCACGGATCTCGCCGACCGGGTCACGGGCCACATGGCAGCCGCCGAACAGCAGCGGCCACACCGTGCGGTCCAGCCCGCGCTGGGCCGCCCGCATCGCCCGCCCGCCGCCCCGGCCGTGCTCGAAGAACCGCAGCTCACCGCCGGGGCGCAGCACCCGCCGAATCTCCGCGAGCGAACGGCGCACCTCGCGCACACTGCACAGCACCAGCGACACGATCGCGGCGTCGAACGCCTCGCTCTTCACCGGCAGCGCCTCCGCCGCACCCGGTACGACATCGACGGGGACCTCGGCGCGCAGGGCGTTCTCCAGGGCCAACTGCCGCAGGGAACGCTCCGGTTCGATCGCGACAACCTCCGAGACGGTGCTCGGGAAGTGCGCGAAGTTCATGCCGTTGCCGGCGCCGATCTCGATGACCCGGCCCGAGAGCCCGGCGAGGAGTTCGTCGCGGAGGGGGCCCACCTTCGGTTCGGCCGCCACGCTCAGTCTGGCGTAGAACCGGGCGAACAGAGGGTGGTGAACGGCGTCCTTGGTGGCACGGTTCATTGCGGACCTCCCGAGAAGGACGGCTCCATACCGCGATTGTCCCCCGGGAAAGCACGACTCACCCGTCGCGCGGCCCGGGGGAGGGGCCGCGCGACGGGTCCAAGGGCCGGAAGAGGTCAGGCGATGAAATTGCGGACCTTCTCGTAGATGCCGTGGTCGTTGTTCATGTCGGTGTGCGAGACACAGCCGACCTCGACGTTCGTGGCGCCGCTGAGGATCGCCGTGGTGTCAGGGGTGAGCGCTTCGTCACAGTTCGACCAGTAGCTGGCGTACGAGACGCTGCCCGGGGTCTCGTCCCCGGAGTTGAGCGAGGTCAGGAACGAGCTGCCGGTGTACATCTCCGAGCAGGATGTGTACAGCCACCGGCACCAGCCGGCCACGGTCGTGCCGTGGTTGACGCCCGCCGTGGAGACGAAGTCGTCGACGTACGCCGTCCCGCCGAGGTTCTTGAGGTAGTAGCGGGAGTTGAGCGCGCCCATCGAGTGGACGACCAGGTCGACCTTGGAGGCGCCGGTCGCCGAGAGCACGCTCTGGATCTTGGTCTTGAGCTGCGCGGCCGTCGTCACATTGGACTGGGACCAGTCGTACGACCAGGCATACAGCTCCGACGACGAGTAGCCGTCCTCCTCGAAGTAGGAGACCCATTCGTCCCAGCTGCTGGACGAACTGCTCAGTCCGTGCACGAAGACGACGGGGTTGTGGGTCGCGGCCTGAGCGGGGGACGCGGAGAAGGAGAGAGACAGAAGGAGCGTCGTGGCCACGGCGGAGAGAGCCGTGACGACACGTCGCATGCGGCGCTGCATGGGGCCTCCTGAAACGGGTGGGGTTGCCTGGAGTGTCAGGTGGGGTCTACGCGCGCCGCATCGGTGAAATCGCCGGTCTTTACGGTCCGGTTAACTCGCCAGTAACGTGATGAGTGTGGTGACTCCGGTGAACCCCCCACAACTTCCGCATCGCTCGCCACCGCCCCCCATGAACGCGTGGCCGAGCCCGAGCCCGAGCGCGGCGCCGGCCACCCCGCCCGCGCTGTCCGCAGGCGTACGCGTACGCCTGCTGCACGCCGCGCACGGCGATCCGCGCGCCGCGCTGGAACTCGCCGCCGCCCTGACCGAACGCCAGGCGGCGGGCCTCGATCCGCTGCCCGCCGAGCCCGTCGCCCTCGCCCCCGCACTGCTGCGGACCCATCGACGGGAAGTACGGGCCCTGCCCGACGACACCCGGTTCCTGCTGCTCCTCGCCGCCGCCGACCAGTACCCGGTCCCGACGCACGCCTACGCCCGGGCCGTCACCGCGGCCCGGCTCGACACCCGCCCGCTGGATGTGGCGGAGGCGGCCGGTCTCGCGCATGACACCGCGCACGGCATCGTCTTCCGCGACCCCTGGACACGCGTCGCCGTCTACGAGTCCGCGTCCACGACCGACCGGCGCGAAGCCCACCGCCTCCTCGCCGCCGTGCTGAGCGGCGAGGGCGAGCGACCCGGCCGCTCCTGGCACCGGGCCGCGGCCGCCCTCGGCCCCAGCCGCCGCCTCGCCGCCGAACTCCGGCTCGCGACACGGGTGGCACGTGCCATCGGCGAACCCGCGCTGGCCTCAGCCCTCGCCGAACGCGCCGCAACGCTCACCCCCGAACCGGCCGAACGCACCCCCCTGCTCGCCCTCGCCGCCGCCGAGGCCTGGCACGCGGGCGACGGCGACCGCGCCCGCCGCCTGGTCGCCGCCACCGACCACGACGCTCTCGGCGGACTGCTCGCACTGCGCGCGGGCAACGCCTCCGAGGCCTTCGACGCCCTGCTCACGGCCGCCGTCCGGCACGGCGCCGACAATGGCGCGGCCGACACGGCCACCCATTTGTTGGCACGAGCCACCGAAGCCGCCATCTACACCGGCGACCTGCGCCGATGTCGCGAGGCCGCCGCCGTCGCCGACCGGCTCGGCATCCTGCCCCCGGCCACCCTGGGCGCGCTCACCGCCGCCTTCGAAGGCCGCTACGACGACGCCCGGGGCGTCCTCCAAGCCGCCGCCGGCCGCTGCGGCCCCGGCGGCGACCCCACCCTGCTCATCCATGCCGGCATCGCCTCCCTCCTCCTCGGCGACCACACCGGCGCCGCCACCGCCACCGCCCGGGCCGCCGCCTCCGCCCGCTCCCGGGGCGAACGGGTCACCGTGCCGCAGGCCATGGAGTTCCGGGCCTACGCCGAGTTCTGGACCGGACGCCCGAAGGCCGCCGAGGCCTCCGCCCTGGAGGCCCTGCACCAGGCGTACGCGACCGGGCAGGACAACGGGGCCTGCCATCTCCAGGCCGCCCTCGCCATGTTCGCGGCCATCACCGGCGACGAGCAGGTGTGCCGGGAACGTGCCGAGGGCGTCCGCGCCCACGCCCTCGAACGCGGACTCGGACTCCCGGCCGCGCTCGCCATGTTCGCCCTCGCCTTCCTCGACCTCAGCACCGGCCGGTACGGCGCGTCGGCTGCCCGACTCCGCGCGCTCGCCGGATTCGGCCCCGGACACGGACACCGGGCGATCCGGCACATCGCCACCCCGCACTACGTCGAGGCCGCCGTCCGCACCGGCGACACCCGCGTGGCCCGGGCCGCGCACGCCGACTACGACCGCTGGGCCCGTACCGTCCGCAGCCCCGACGACCTCGCCCTCAGCGCCCGCTGCCACGCCCTGCTGGCCACCGGGGAGGAGGCCTTCGACCACTACCGCACGGCCCTGGACCTGCACGCGTCCGGCACCCGCGACTTCGAACGCGCCCGTACGGAACTGCTGTTCGGCAGTGCGCTGCGCAGACTCCGCAAGCGCACCGAGGCCCGCGACCGGCTGCACAGCGCCCTGGAAGCCTTCGAACACTTCGGCTCCCCGCACTGCGCGACCCAGGCCCGCGCCGAACTCCGCGCCCTCGGCGAACGCGCCGAGCCCACCCACACGGCCGACGCCCTGGCCACCCGCCTCACGGCCCAACAACTGATGGTCGCCCGCATGGCGGCCGACGGCGCCACGAACCGCGAAATCGCCGCGAGGCTGCTGCTGAGCCCACGCACGATCGACCACCATCTGCGGGGGGTGTTCGCGAGGCTGGGGATCAGATCACGGATCGAGCTGGTGCGGTTGCTTGGGGAGGACGGCGGCTGACGCAGTTACCACCGTGGGCTGTCGATCCGCAGGGCGAACGGGTGGGCAGCCGACAGCCCCGGGTGCCTTCTCGGCAGGTCCAGCGGCGCGACTGCCCGCGGCTACGAAGCCTCCCGCGCCGAAAACACCCCCGCGTCCCACACCCCACCCAACACCGGGGCCAGCCAGCCCCCCGCCCCCGCACGGAAGTGCGCCGGCTCCCACGCCCCCGCCCCGGAGGGCACCGCACCCACCAACGGCGCCCCCGCCACCACCGGCAGATCCGCCAGGTTGCAACGAGACGCCAGATCGGGCGCGTCGGGCCAGCTGCCGATCACGACACCCGTCAAGTCCAGCCCCCGCACCCGCAGCTCGCGCGCGGTCAGCTCGGTCGTGTTCAGTGTGCCGAGCCCCGCGGAGGCGACCAACAGCACGGGCGCGCCCAGCAACCGGGCGGCATCCGCCAGCGTCCCGCCCGCCTCGTCGAACCGTACGAGCAGCCCGCCCGCGCCCTCGACCAGCACCAGATCGTGCTCGACTGCCAGCTTGGCCGCCGCCTCGGCCACGTCCGCGGGCCGCACCGGAGGCAGCCCGGCGCGCCGGGCTGCCGTCGCGGGAGCCAACGGCTCGGGATAGCGGCCGAGTTCGCGGGTCGTGACGGCACCCGCGAGCCGGGCCACCTCGTCCGCGTCACCGCGCTCGTCCGGCCGTACCCCCGTCTGCGCCGGCTTGAGCACGGCGACGGACCGGCCGGCCGCCGCGGCCACCGCGGCGACGGCCGCCGTGGTCACCGTCTTGCCGACCTCCGTGCCCGTCCCCGTGATCACCAGGACCGCCATGTCACCCCTCCCGCGCCGCCGCGCACACCGCGCGCGCGATCCGCGCCACGTCCTCGTCGCCCGTGACGTACGGCGGCATCGTGTAGACGAGATCCCGGAACGGCCGCAGCCACACGCCCTCGCGCACCGCGGCCGCCGTGGCCGCCCTCATGTCCACCTCGTGGTCGAGCTGCACGACACCGATCGCGCCGAGCACCCGTACGTCCTTCACACCAGGGAGGTCCGAAGCCGGTGCCAGCTCCTCCCGCAGGCCCGCCTCGATCCGCTTGACCTCCGAAAGCCAGTCCTGGCCCAGCAGCAGATCGATCGACGCGCCGGCGACGGCCGCCGCGAGCGGGTTGCCCATGAAGGTGGGCCCGTGGGCCAGTACCGGCACCTCGCCCCGCGAGATCCCGTCGGCCACTGCTGCCGTGCACAGGGTCGCCGCCAGCGTCAGATAACCGCCGGTGAGCGCCTTGCCCACGCACATCACATCCGGCGTGACCGCCGCGTGCTCCGCCGCGAACAGCGCGCCCGTGCGCCCGAACCCGGTCGCGATCTCGTCGAACACCAGCAGCACGCCGTGCGCGTCGCACGCCTCGCGCAGCACCCGCAGATACGCGGGGGAGTGGAAGCGCATCCCGCCCGCGCCCTGCACGACCGGCTCGACGATCACGGCCGCCAGTTCGTCCGCGTGCCGCTCGATCGCCGCACGCAACTGATCGGCGTACGACTCCTCGTACGCGACCGGTGGCGGGCCGACGAACACCTGCCGGGGCAGCACCCCGGTCCACAGCTCGTGCATCCCGCCCTCGGGGTCGCACACCGACATCGGCTGCCAGGTGTCGCCGTGGTAGCCGCCGCGCCAGGTCAGCAGGCGCTGCTTGCCGGGGCGGCCCAGCGAACGCCAGTACTGGAGGCACATCTTGACCGCGACCTCGACCGACACCGAGCCCGAGTCGGCCAGGAAGACATGCTCCAGACCCTCGGGGGAGATGTCGACCAGGCGCTTCGCGAGCCGTACGGCGGGCTCGTGCGTGAGCCCGCCGAACATCACATGGCTCATCCGGGCGAGCTGCCCGTGCGCGGCCTCGTTGAGCACCGGGTGGTTGTAGCCGTGGATGGCCGACCACCAGGACGACATGCCGTCGACCAGCTCGCCCGAACCGTCCGCGAGCCGCAGCCGGACCCCGCTCGCCGACTCCACGACGAGCGGTTCGACCCGGCCGGGCATGGGCCCGTACGGATGCCAGACGTGCCGCCGGTCGAGATCCAGCAGCTCGGAGACCGGCAGATCAGGCATTGGGCGCGAGATCCGTTCCGGCACCCCGGCGGCGTACGGCGACCAGGTCCGTACGCGCCTCGTTCGCCTTCGCAGCGGACGCGGCGGCGGGAACGGATCCGCAGACTCCGCCGCCCTCGTGGGACCCGCAGCCGCCCCCCGTGCCCTCGTGCGACCCGCATCCGGCGTTTTCCGCCGACCCGCACCCGCTGACCACCGCACTCGCCCGGTGTTCCGGCAGGGTCACCTGGTCCGCGCCCTCCACCTCGAACCCGGCGTCGGCGATCATCTCCAGGTCGGCCTTGCCGGCCTGGCCCTCGGTGGTGAGGTAGTCGCCGAGGAAGATCGAGTTGGCCAGGTGCAGGGCGAGCGGCTGCATCGTGCGGAGATGGACCTCGCGGCCGCCCGCGATACGCACCTCGACGTCCGGGCAGACGAAGCGCACCATGGCCAGAATCCGTAGACAGCGCTGCGGGGTGAGGTTCCACTCCTTGGCCAGCGGGGTGCCCTCGACCGGGATCAGGAAGTTCACCGGGACCGAGTCCGGGTCCAGTTCGCGCAGCGAGAAGACCACGTCGACCAGGTCCTCGTCGCTCTCGCCCATGCCCGCGATCAGCCCGGAACAGGCCGAAAGACCGGCCGAGTGCGCCTTCTGTACGGTGTCGACACGGTCGGCGTACGTATGCGTGCTCGTGATGTCGCCGTACGTCGCCTCGGACGTGTTGAGGTTGTGGTTGTACGCATCCGCCCCGGCCTCGCGCAGTCGCTCGGCCTGGCCCTCGGAGAGCAGACCGAGGCAGGCGCACACCTCGACGCCCTCGTTCGCTTCCTTGATCGCCTTGATGGTGTCGGAGACCCGGTCCACGTCCCGGTCGGTCGGGCCCCGGCCACTGGCCACCAGACAGACTCGCTTGGCGCCACCCGCCAAACCGGCGGCGGCGGCCTCGGAGGCCTGGTCCGGCTTGAGCCAGGTGTACTTGAGGATGCCGGTGGTGGAGCCGAGCCGCTGAGAACAGTAGGAACAGTCCTCGGGGCACAGGCCGGACTTCAGGTTGACCAGGTAGTTCAGCTTCACCCGGCGTCCGAACCAGTGCCGGCGCACCTTGCCGGCCGCGGTCACCACGTCGAGCAGGTCGTCGTCGGAGGTGGCAAGCACGGCGAGCGCCTCGGCACGGCTCGGCGACTCGCGCCGAAGCCCCTTGTCCACCAGCGTGTTCAGCAGGTCCATGAGAGCCGATCCTGTCCTACGCGGTGGCCCCGGGCCAAGGATGGTTCGTACAAGAGAGTCCGTAAGACGTGTGGGTATTGCCACATCGTGGGTGGTTGATCGTGCGGCTAGGGTCTGTGAACTGCCTACAAAAGCACCCGCTCCGTGGGCGGCCCACACCACCCCGGAGGGACCCATGGCGTTCGGCTGGATCGACGAGCAGGCGGCCGTGCGCCGCCGCGCCGGGCTCGTACGGACGCTGCGGCCCCGTCCGGCCGAGTCGCCGCTGCTGGACCTCGCGAGCAACGACTATCTGGGCCTGGCCCGGCACCCCGAGATCACCGAGGGCGCCGCCGAGGCCGCCCGCAGGTGGGGCGGCGGTGCCACCGGCTCCCGGCTCGTCACCGGCACCACCGAACTGCACGGCGAGTTGGAGCGGGAGCTGGCCGACTTCACCGGCTTCGAGGCGGCCCTGGTCTTCTCCTCCGGCTACGCGGCCAACCTCGCCGCCGTGACCGCCCTCGCCCCCCACGGCTCCCTCGTCGTCTCGGACGCGGGCAACCACGCCTCGCTCATCGACGGCTGCCGACTGGCCCGGGGCACCACCCAGGTCGTGGCCCACGCCGACCCGGAGGCCGTCCGCAAGGCGCTCGGCACCCATGCCGGGCCCGCCGTCGCGGTCTCCGACACCGTCTTCTCGGTGGACGGGGACGCCGCCCCGCTGGCCGAACTGGCTGCCGCGTGCCGTGAGTACGGCGCCGGGCTCGTCGTGGACGACGCCCACGGCCTGGGCGTACTGGGCGACGGTGGCCGGGGTGCCCCGTACGCGGCGGGGCTCGCGGGCGCCCCCGACGTCGTCGTGACGGTCACGCTGTCGAAGTCCCTGGGCAGCCAGGGCGGCGCCGTCCTCGGCCCGGCGCACGTCATCGACCACCTGGTCAACGCGGCCCGTACGTTCATCTTCGACACGGGCCTCGCCCCGGCCGCCACCGGCGCCGCCCTGGCCGCGCTCAGGCTGCTGCGCCGTGAGCCGGAGCGGGCCGCGCGGGCCCGTGAGGTGGCGAGGGAACTGCACACACGGCTGACGGCGTCGGGCCATGAAGCGGTGCGGCCCGACGCCGCCGTGGTGTCCGTGCGCGCGCCGTCTGCGGATCAGGCGGTGCGATGGGCGGCGGACTGCCGTACGGCGGGGCTCGCCGTCGGCTGCTTCCGCCCACCGTCCGTGCCCGACGGCATCTCGAGGCTGCGGCTGACCGCCCGCGCGGATCTCACCGAGGGGCAGATCGACCGAGCCGTGGGGATCATCGGCGATACGCGACCGTGAGTCGGCGTCCCGGCCGTGCTCGCCAAGGGCGATGGTGCTGGGCGCTCTCGCTTACCGAAGCGCGGTGAGGAACCCCTCCCAGGCTCCGGGGGCGAACAGCAGGGCGGGCCCCGCCGTGTTCTTGGAGTCGCGTACGGCGACCAGTCCGGCCCAGGGGCCGGGGCACGGCCGGGCGGTCTCGACGCAGTTGTTCATTCCGGTGCTGCGGCTGCTGCGCACCCATCGCACACCGCGCAGCGCGGTACTGGTGGGTACGTTCCGAGGCAGTGCGGACATTGGTGCCTCCTTACGCGCCGTCGGCCGACTCGGCCAGTCCGGCGATGTAATCCAACGATTCCTCGGGCGAAAGGGCGTGGATCTGAAGGGTGTCGAAGGCCTCCACATAAGCCTTGAGGTCTTCTTTCCGCTCGAGGTAGAGGCTACTCGTCAAGTGGTCGAGAACAACGACGTCCAGATCGGATGTGCTCCGAAATGAGAAGATTACGTAAGGCCCGGTGATGCCGATATGCGCCCCGGCAGTGAACGGCAGCACCTGCAGCCGCACTTGGGGAAGCGCCGCGGCCTCGGCCAGTCGGCGCAACTGACGGGCCATGACCTCGGGTCCGCCCACCTCACGCCGGAGAACCGCCTCGTCGAGCACGGCGCTCAGCTCCATCGGCGGATCCGCCCGCAGGACGTCCTGCCGCGCGAGCCGTACCTCCACGAGGGCGTCGAGTTTGTCGTCTTCCAGCCCCTCCACCGCGGCCCGGGTGACCGCCCGGGCGTACTCCGGGATCTGCAGAAGCCCGGGCACCACCGAGGTCTCCAGTGTCCGCATCCCGCTGGCCTGGGACTCCAGACTGATGAAATCGCGGTACGTCGGCGGCAGTACCCCGCGGTACGCGTGCCACCAGTTGTGCCGCCCGCCGCCGTCCTCCGAGCCGGCGAGCGCCAGGAGCAACTCCCGTAGCTCGGAGTCGTCGATCCCGTATGCGTCCAGCAGGACCCGCACGTCCGCCGGCTTCACCCCGCTGGCGCCGGTCTCGATCCGGCTCACCTTGGACTGGTGCCAGTCCACGAGCCGGGCGGCCTGGGTGCTGGTGAGGCCGGCCCCGGTGCGCAGATCACGTAGCTCGGCGCCGAGCTTGCGGCGACGTACCGCCGGACCGTATTGCATGGGTTTCTCCTTCCGCCCGGCGCGTGCTGGTCGGGTGACGCAGAGGATGGACCGAGAGTCCACCCGAATACGGTCGGCCGTCGGAGAGTTCACCGCTTCGAGCGACAGATATATGCATATCTTGGTGGATCGCCACTCGTTGTGGCCCAGGTGATGGCACTCTGGCGCGAAGCACCAGTTCCGGGACCGTACTCGAACCAACCGCTCCGTGTCGGACACCGGTCCCGTGGGAAAGGGACGACCTCGCCATGGCAGACCACCAGGAAGCATCCGTCACTCTGCCGAGCGATCCCGCCTCGGTGTCCGCTGCCCGTAGATACGTCGCCAACGTGCTGGCCGAATGGGGCCTGCCGAGCGACACGGACACCGCCGACACCGTGCGCCTGATCGTGTCCGAACTCGCCACCAACGCCGTCCAGCACACGTTCGGTCAATCGCCCACCTTCACCGTCGACCTCGCGCTCGACCGCGACGAGCGGCTGCACATCGGTGTCACCGACAGCCATCCGCGCTTTCCGAAACGTCTGCCCGCCGCCGTCCAGCAGGACAACGGCCGGGGCATGGTCATCATCCGCTGGCTGACCGCCGAGTGCGGCGGCAGGCTGAGCGTCAGACCCACGCGGGAGGGCGGCAAGACGGTGGCGATCGAGCTGCCGTGGGCGGCGCCGGTACAGCCGGTCAGGGCCGGCGGACAGCAGGAGCCCTGAAGGGGCCGTGGGACGACAGCGGCCCTCGGTGCTGTCGCGCGAGGGCCGGTGTCCGGTGTGGAGCGGGCGGCGGCAGGACGCGCCGCCACCGCCCGTCAGCGGCGGATCAGACGACCCGGCCGTACCAGACGCTCTTCGTCCATATCTTTTCGAGCTTCACGACGTCACCCGTCTTCGGCGAGTGCCAGATCTTTCCCTTCCCGGCGTAGATACCGACGTGGTAGACGTTCGAGCCCGAGTGGAAGAAGACGAGATCTCCGAGCGTGCGTTTGCTCGATGAGATGTGCTTCGTCTTGTTGTACTGCTGCTGAGCAGTACGGGGCAGCTTCTTGCCCGCCTTCTTGAACGAGTAGAGGGTCAGCCCTGAGCAGTCGAACCTGCCCGGGCCCGTGGCGCCGTACTTGTACGGGGAACCCTTCTTCGAAGCCGCGACCTGTAGTGCCTTCGACGCCGGTGTGGCCGCCTCGGCGTCGGATACGACGCCCGGGGCCAGGATGCTGCCGCCCACGGCGGCGATGGTGAGAGCCGAGGCCGTGCCGGCCCGGGTCAACAGCGACGGGACACGATTCAGCGCAGTCATGCGCAACCCTTCGTCAGCCGCCTGTGAAGGATGACCTGTCGGATTCGGGCTGGCGAAGTTGCCCGGCCGCGTGACGCGGCTTCACCCCAAGGGCTGCTCGGCCCGGTCATGGCGTGACCGTTCCGGCGACCCGTCGTGCTTGGGTCCTCCACTCCTGCCGATGCACTCCTGTCGACCGGTCATCCGGGCGGCGGCAGGACTCGGCGTCCACCCGGATCGCCCCGCCGCTGTGGCGGGGGCTTGTCGTCAGGAAGGGATCTTGACGCACCGAAGCCGGAAAATCCCAACGGAATCGGGGATTTGTGGCCTTACTCACCACTCGCCCGATCGGGTGGACAGGGTGTTTTCGGTGCTGTTGTCCACCCGGTCGAGGAGCCCCGCACCTGCACCGGAACAAATCATTCCGGCCCTGACGTAGGCGCGTTGCGCAACTGCGAAGGGCCTTCGGGGAGGATGCCCCGCTAGGCCTTTCGAGTGACGACATCCGGTCCGTATGCCAACTGGTCCGGACGTCTCCTCGGCCCATCAGTACGGCCGGCGACCCCGGATCGGTTCAGACCGGTTCGAATTCGGGTGAGTTCGGCTTGGTCGGCGCGGCTTCGTGCGGGTGTGGACGGAGCGCTTCGGTGTGGCTTTCACGCGGCTTCGGGGCGGCCGGATCAACTGTCGGAATCGGGCGGCAGGGTGACCCGGGCCGCGCGTCGTTCTCCGTCGAGGACGCGCAGGGCCCGCGCCATGGTTGCGGCATGCACTTCATGTTCGCCCCGGCTGTGCATCAACTCAAGTGCGTCGCGCAGCGCGTGCGCCTTTGCGACCAGAGCCTGCGCCGCCCGCAGCCCGCGATAGGTGTCGCCGGGGCGTGCGGGATTGATCCGGCCGAGGAGGTCGACGACGTCGAGGTAGCGGTCGATCAGCTCCGCCTCGGCGCGGGTGAGGGCGGGCAGCGGCGGCAGTTCGGGGACCATCGGCGGCTCACCTCGCGCCGGGGGACGTGCCGCCCGGGAGGGTGCGCGAGGTCTTGCGGCTCGGGACGATTCCGTCGGCGAGCCCGTACTCCACCGCTCCTTGCGCGTCGAGGAACTTGTCCCGCTCGATGTCGGCGCGGACCTGCTCGGGGTCGCGTCCCGTGTGCCGCGCGAGCAGCTCCTCCAGCATCCGGCGGTCGCGCGCCAACTCCTCGGCGCGTATGGCCAGGTCGCTCGTCTGCCCCTCGATCGGCTCGGTGAGCGCCGGCTGGCGGATCACCACCCTCGCGCCGGGCAGGACGTACCGCTTGCCCGGTGTGCCGGCCGCGAGCAGCACCGCGGCGGACGACCCCGCCTGCCCCAGGCAGATCGTCTCCACATCGCAGGTGACGAAGCTGATGGTGTCGTAGATCGCCGTCATCGCGCGGAGCGAGCCGCCGGGGGAGTTGATGTAGAGCGAGATGTCGCGGTCCGGTGACTGGTACTCGAGGTGCATGAACTGCGCCATCACGTCGTTGGCCGAGGTGTTGTCGATCGGCGTCCCGAGGAACACGATCCGTTCCTCCAGCAGCTTCGAGTACGGATCCAGCGTCCGGTGCCCCGCACTCGTGCGCTCGGTGAACTCGGGCAGGACGTAACGGGCTGACGGTCGGTCCATTCCACCCATGGGGGCGCGCCTCCTCTGATCGGCCTCTGTGTCTCTGTAAAAAATGTACAGGACGTACGCTCCGGTGGGCATGCGGCTCGGCTGACAGCGCAAAGGGGGCTCTGCGGGCGCCCGGTCTAAGCTGGACTCCATGGCCTACGAGATTCCGGTGACGCAAGCCAGGGCTGAACTCGCCGACCTGATCAACCGCGTGGTCTACGGCGGTGAGCGCGTCGTCGTGACGCGGCACGGCAAGCCCTTGGTCGCTCTGGTCTCCGCCGCCGACCTGGAGCGGCTCGAAGAGCTGGGGGAGCCCGCGGAGGAGCCGGTCGTCAGCGCGGTGTCCACGCGGGTCTCCGGCGTCCGCGAGGTCGCGTCGGCCCCGCGCGAGCAGCACCGGTTCGGGATCACGGCGGAGCATCGGGGGAGCGGCGCTTCGTAGGCGCGGCAAGGGGGCCGAAGACGTCGCGACGGCCGTGTGTCCCCGTACTTCGGTACGGGGACACACGGCCGTCGCGTCAGCTGCCGGGGCGGCGTCGGGCGCGCGCTCAGCTCGCAGGGGCAGGGGCAGGGGCAGGGGCAGGGGCAGGGAGCGGGGCCGGTTCTGTTGTCGGTTCGCTCGTGGTGGCGCGCTGCTTGAGCAGGTTGCCCAGCAGGACCGCTCCCAGGCCGAGCGCGGTCCACCCGGTCAGGGTGAGCGCGGGGCCGAGCCCGGCGGCGCCGTCGAAGAAGGACACCGAGCGCAGCAGTGACGCGCCCGCCCCCGGCGGCAGCCACTGGCCGAGCGTGCCCGCCGGCTCCGGCAGCATCTGCGGTGCCGAGGACGCGGCCGAGAAGGGGTTGCCGAGCAGTACGACGAGGAGCCCGCCCAGTCCGATACCGGGCTGCCCGAGCAGGGCGGCGAGTCCGGCTACGGTGGCGCCCACGGCCAGCGTCGACAGGCTCAGTACGCCGGCCTCGGCCCACCAGTGGCCGTCGAGCACGCCCAACCAGCTGTGTGCGATCCCGGTGGCGACCAGGCCGACAAGCGCGGCGGCCCCGACCAGTGCGCCGAGCGCGCGCGACCCGCGCAGCCCGAGCAGGGTGACCGTGGCGCCGGCGGCCGTACCGGCCAGCGCCAGCGGCAGCACACTCGAACCGAAGCCCGAGCCGCGCGGGTCGTTCGCCGGGGTGGCCACGACGTCGACGGTCGTCACCTCGGTGCCTTCCGCGGCGGCCTGGTGCGCCACCGCCTGCTGCAGCAACTGGGCGACGAGCGGGCTCGCGGCCGAGGCGGTCAGCAGCTTCGGTCCCGTCTCGGTGACGACCACCGCGCCGTATACGGTCCGGTCCTCGATGGCGTCCCGGGCGGCGGCCTCGTCGGCGTAGTGGTGGAGCTCGAACGCGCCCTTCCGCTGCTCCAGCCGCTGCTCGACCTGGGCGGTGGCGGCCGTGGGTCCCGCCACGCCGAGCGGCAGGTCGCGGGGGGCGGTGCGGGCGGCGGGCCAGGCGAAGGCCCAGAGCGCGAGCGCCGCGAGGACGGGGACCAGGACGATGACCGCGATCATGCGACGGCCGTGTGGCGGGGATGACGGCGACGACGGCGACGAGGGGGCTCCGGCCCGGTTGGGCTCGACGGAGGTGGCGGACAAGGCGGACATGGCTTCCTCGGTGTCGGGTGTCGGGTGTCGGGTGTCGGGTGTCGGGGTGGCCTGAGCGAGCGCAAAAAGAATGAAGGTTCGTTTTACTTGCGCCCTCACCATGCTCCCGACGTGCCTCCTTGTCAAGAAGGAACGTTCGTTTTACGTTGGGGGCCATGCCCCGCGTATCCCAGGAGCGTCTCGACGCCCGCCGCCGCCAGATCCTCGACGCCGCCGCCCGCTGCTTCGCCCGCAACGGCTTCCATGCCACGTCCATGCAGGACGTACTGAAGGAGGCGGATCTTTCCGCCGGTGCGGTCTACCGGTACTTCAGCGGCAAGGAGGAGCTGATCGCGGCGATCGTCGGCGCGGTGCTCGACGAGGTTCGTGAGGCGTTCGAGGAAGCCGCCCTGCAGAGCCCGCCTCCGCCGCCGGACGTCCTGATCGGGGCGGTGCTGCGCCGGATCCTGCACAGGGAGCCGTCACTCGGGGAGGTCGGGGAGTCGCTGTATCCGCGGCTGATGGTCCAGGTGTGGGCCGAGACCCTGCGCAATCCCGAGCTGCACGCCATCCTCGACGACGGGTTCGCCAAGGTCCGCAAGCCGTGGATCAAGATCGTCGAGGGGTATCAGGACGCGGGCATGATGCGTGCGGACATCCCCGCTCTCAGTGTCGCGCGGACGATGGTCGCGCTCGCCCAGGGCTTCGCGGCCCAGTACGCGCTCTTCGGCGACGTACCGGTGCAGGTTGTCGAGCTGGGAGTGAAAGCGCTGATGAGCATGGAGGGCCCGGACGTCCGCAAGTGAGCGGAGCGAGCCGGTCCGCAGCGGATCGACACGAGCCCGGTCGCGGCCCGGTTAACGTCGCTGAAACGCTGCCCAATTAGCCTGCGCCCACGTCACCAGCGAATTTGCCCGGTGGCGAGGCAACCGGACCCCGCACGGTCCGGAGCGAGGATATGAGGTGGGACGCCGTGCAACTGACCCCGCACGAGCAGGAGAGGCTGCTGATCCATGTGGCGGCCGACGTCGCCGAGAAGCGCCGTGCCCGTGGGCTGAAGCTGAACCACCCCGAGGCCGTCGCGTTGATCACCGCGCACATCCTCGAAGGCGCGCGGGACGGCCGTACGGTGGCCGAACTGATGGCGTCCGGCCGGAAGCTGCTCACCCGGGACGACGTCATGGAGGGCATCCCCGAGATGATCCACGACGTCCAGGTCGAGGCGACCTTCCCGGACGGCACCAAGCTCGTCACCGTCCACGACCCGATCGTCTGAGGGGCCTCGATGATTCCCGGAGAGATCCTCTTTGCCGAGGACTCAATCGTCTACAACGAGGGCCGTGAGGTCACCCGGCTCACCGTCCTCAACGCCGCCGACCGGCCCGTCCAGGTCGGCTCCCACTACCACTTCGCCGAGGCCAACCCCGGCCTGGAGTTCGACCGCGCCGCCGCGCGCGGCAAGCGACTGAACGTCGCCGCCGGTACCGCCGTGCGTTTCGAGCCCGGGATCCCCGTCGACGTAGAACTCGTCCCGCTCACCGGTGCCCGTGTCGTGCCCGGTCTGCGCGGGGAGACCGGAGGTGCCCTCGATGCCTGAGATCTCGCGTGCCGCGTACGCCGACCTGTTCGGCCCGACCACCGGTGACCGTATCCGGCTCGCCGACACCGATCTGCTGGTCGAGATCGAGGAGGACCGCTCCGGCGGCCCCGGACTCGCCGGTGACGAGGCCGTGTTCGGCGGTGGCAAGGTCATCCGCGAATCCATGGGCCAGGCGCGTGCTACGCGCGCAGAAGGCACCCCGGACACGGTCATCACCGGCGCGGTGATCATCGACCACTGGGGCATCGTCAAGGCCGACATCGGCATCCGCGACGGCCGGATCACCGGCATCGGCAAGGCGGGCAACCCCGACACCATGGACGGCGTCCACCCGGACCTGGTGATCGGCCCCGAGACGGAGATCATCGCGGGCAACGGGCGGATCGTGACCGCCGGCGCCATCGACGCCCATGTCCACTTCATCTGCCCGCAGATCGCCGACGAGGCGCTGTCGGCGGGGGTGACGACACTGGTCGGTGGGGGCACGGGCCCGGCGGAGGGCTCCAAGGCCACCACCGTCACGCCCGGCCCCTGGCATCTCGCCCGGATGCTGGAGGCGATGGAGCAGTACCCGCTCAACATCGGCTTCCTCGGCAAGGGCAACACGGTCTCGCACGAGGCGATGCTGTCCCAGATCCGTGGCGGCGCCCTCGGCCTGAAGCTGCACGAGGACTGGGGCTCGACCCCGGCCGTCATCGACGCGTCCCTGACGGTCGCCGAGCGGACCGGCATCCAGGTCGCCATCCACACGGACACGCTGAACGAAGCCGGGTTCGTCGGCGACACGCTCGCCGCGATCGCCGGACGCGGCATCCACGCGTACCACACCGAGGGCGCGGGCGGCGGGCACGCGCCGGACATCATGACGGTGGTCTCCGAGCCGCATGTGCTGCCGAGTTCCACGAATCCGACCCGCCCGTACACCGTCAACACCGCCGAGGAACACCTCGACATGCTGATGGTCTGCCACCACCTCAACGCGGCGGTGCCGGAGGACCTGGCGTTCGCCGAGTCCCGCATCCGTCCGTCGACCATCGGGGCCGAGGACATACTGCACGACCTGGGCGCCATCTCGATCATCTCGTCCGACGCGCAGGCCATGGGCCGGGTGGGCGAGGTCGTCCTGCGGACCTGGCAGACCGCGCACGTCATGAAGCGGCGGCGGGGTGCGCTGCCGGGCGACGGCCGCGCGGACAACCACCGGGTACGTCGCTATGTCGCCAAGTACACGATCAACCCCGCGCTCGCCCAGGGCCTGGCCCGAGAGGTCGGCTCCGTCGAGAGCGGCAAGCTCGCCGACCTGGTGCTGTGGGAGCCCGCGTTCTTCGGGGTCAAGCCGCACCTCGTCATCAAGGGCGGCCAGATCGCGTACGCGCAGATGGGCGACGCCAACGCGTCCATCCCCACACCGCAGCCGATCCTGCCGCGCCCGATGTACGGGGCGATCGGGCGGGCGCCCGCGGCCAACTCGTTCAACTTCGTGGCGCCGCTGGCGATCGAGGACGGGCTGCCGGAGCGGCTGTCGCTGGGCAAGAAGTTCGTGGCCATCGACTCGACGCGTGGGGTCACCAAGGCGGACATGCGGGAGAACGACGCACGGCCGCGGGTCGAGGTCGACCCCGACAGCTTCGCCGTGCGCATCGACGGGGAGCTGGTGGAGGCCACACCGGCCGCCGAACTGCCCATGGCCCAGCGCTACTTCCTCTTCTGATGACTCCGATGACTCCGATGACCGTGACAACCGCGACAACCGCGACGACTGCGATGACTGCGACGACCGCGATGACTCCGAAGGCTTCGGTGGCTCTCTTGGTGTGGTTCTGATGTCGCGGGCTGCTCTGCTCGTTCTGGCCGACGGCCGCTTTCCCGCCGGGGGGCACGCGCACTCCGGCGGCGCCGAAGCGGCCGTCAAGGCCGGGCTGATCACCGGGGCCGAGGGGCTGGAGGCGTTCTGCCGGGGCCGACTGCACACCTCCGGGCTGGTGTCGGCGTCCCTCGCCGCCGCCGCCGCGCTGGGCGTCGATCCGGTCGAGCTGGACACGGCTGCTGACGCCCGCACGCCGTCGCTCGCGCTGCGGGTCGCCTCGCGGAAGCTGGGGCGGCAGTTGATGCGGGCTGCGCGGGCGACGTGGCCCTCCGGGGAACTGGACGCCGTGGCGCGCGAGTTTCCCAAGGGGGCGCATCAGCCGGTGGTGCTGGGGGTGGCGGCGCGGGGGGCCGGGCTCGGGCCGGACGACGCGGCGTACTGCTCCGCGTACGAGAGTGTGAGTGGGCCGGCGAGTGCGGTGGTGCGGTTGCTGAGCCTGGATCCGTTCGATGCGACGCGGGTGGTGGCGGGGTTGGCACCGGAGTTGGACCGGGTTGTGGAGCGGGCGGTTGCGGCGGCTCGGGGGGTGGTGGTGGACGGGGTGGGGGTGTTGCCCGCGGCTTCCGCTCCGCTGTTGGAGATCGGGGCGGAGGGGCATGCGGCTTGGCCTGTGCGGTTGTTCGCGTCGTGAGTGGTTTCGCCCCCGCCGCCCCTACCCGTCCCATCCTCCAGGGGCGCTGCCCCTTCGACCCCGGCTGCTGCGCGACAGAGCTCGGGTGGGTGGGGTTGTGTGGCGGGTGCGGGAACGTCGTGGTTGCTCGCGCAGTTCCCCGCGCCCCTGAAAAGACCGGGCTGCGCCCTGGCCTTTCCGGGCCCGCAGCACCATTGCTCCCAGGCCCGCAGGACCGTTGCTTCCAGGCCCGTAAGGCTGTTGCTTCCAGGCCGCAGGACCATTGCTTCCAGGCCGTAAGGCCGTTGCTTCCAGGCCCGCAGGACCGTTGTTTCCAGGCCCGTAAGGCCGCCTTCCAGGCCGTAGGGCTGCTGCTTCCAGGCCCGCACGGGCCGTTGTTCTCAGGGGCGCGGGGAACTGCGCGACCAGCCCCCACCGTCCCGCAGCCAAACAAACCGCCCCATCCACCCCAAGCCCGAGCCTCCCAAGCCCCATCCACCCCAGGCCCGAGCCTCCCAAGCCCCATCCACCCCAGGCCCGAGCCTCCCAAGCCCCATCCACCCCAGGCCCGAGCCACCCCAAGCCCCATCCACCCCAGGCCCGAGCCACCCCAAGCCCCGTCCACCCCCAGCCAGCCCCCCATCCACCCGTCCACCACCCGTCCATCACTCGCCCCCCCACCCATCCATCACTTATCCCCCACCCAACCCCCACCCACCCCGGAAGCCCGTCGGGGTTGAAGGGGCGGAGCCCCTGGGGGATGGGACGGGTAGGGGCGGCGGGGGCGAGAAAGCCCACGGCCCGCAGAAGCACACGCACTCGATCGCACAACCAACCCCCTGATCAACACGACCCGGCACCCCGAAGGAGCCCCCACATGCACCTCGGCCACGACCACTCCCACGACGGCCCCTCCGCCGTCGGCGCGGACGCGCAGCGTCCGGACGGCACCCGCCGCGCCCTGCGGATCGGGCTCGGCGGCCCGGTCGGCTCCGGCAAGACCGCCACGGTCGCCGCCCTCTGCCAGGCCCTGCGCGACGAACTGTCCCTGGCCGTCGTCACGAACGACATCTACACCCGGGAGGACGCGGAGTTCCTGCTCAGGGAGGCCGTGCTACCGCCTGAGCGGATCACCGCCGTGGAGACGGGAGCCTGCCCGCACACCGCGATCCGGGACGACATCTCCGCCAACCTGGAGGCGGTCGAGGACCTGGAGGACGAGGTCGGCCCCCTCGACCTCATCCTCGTCGAGTCCGGCGGCGACAACCTCACCGCCACCTTCTCCAGGGGACTCGTCGACGCGCAGATCTTCGTCATCGACGTGGCGGGCGGGGACGACATCCCCCGCAAGGGCGGCCCGGGCGTCACCACCGCCGACCTCCTCGTGGTCAACAAGACCGACCTCGCCCCGTACGTCGGCTCCGACCTCGCCCGTATGGCCGCGGACGCGAAGGCGCAGCGCGCCGAACTGCCGGTGGTGTTCCAGTCGCTGAGGAGCGAGGCCGGCGTCACGGACGTCGCCGCCTGGGTACGGCAGCAGCTCACGGCGTGGACGGCATGACGACGACCGGCACCGGAACCGGAGTCACGGCCACGGCACGGATCTCCGCACGCGAGAACGGGCGGGGCGGAACCGTCCTCCCGACCCTGGAGAGCGCGGGCCCGCTCGCGCTGCGCCGCACCCGGGCCAGCGGCGACGAGGCGCGCGTCATGCTCGTCGGCGCCATGAGCGGACCCCTCGGCGGGGACCGTTTCGCCGTGGAGGCGCAGGTGGGCGAGGGTGCCCGGCTGCACCTCGGCTCGGCCGCCGCGACCATCGCCCTGCCGGGGCAGGCCAAGGGGAGCGAGGCACGCTACGACGTCCGCCTCGACATCGCCGCCGGCGGTGAACTGCGCTGGCTGCCCGAGCAGTTGATCTCCGCCAAGGGCAGTGATCTCGTCGTGTCGACGTCCGTGGACCTGGCCCCCGGCGCCCGGCTGGTGTTCCGGGAGGAGCAGGTGCTCGGGCGGTTCGGCGAGGAGCCGGGGCGGCTGCGCAGCCGGCTCACCGTACGGCTGGGCGGACGTCCGCTGCTCGACCAGGAGGTGACCTGCGGGCCGGGGGCGCCGGGCGGCTGGGACGGCCCGGCGGTGCTGGGGGGACATCGCGCCCTGGGGCAACTCGTCGTCGTGCGGCCGGAGTTCGTGGAGCGGACCCCAGAGCCGCAGGTGCTGGGGGAGTGCGCCGCGCTCACCCCGCTCGCCGGGCCCGCCGTACTCGTCACCGCGCTCGCGCCCGACGCGCTGCGGCTGCGACGCGTGCTCGACGAGGCGCTCGCCGCGGTCGAGGACGCTGCCTGAGACTTCGGCAGACACACACCGGTTGACCCCTCCGCCCCATCGCCCCTCCGCTGAACGGAACTTTCCGCACCGGTTATCGGATTAGTAAAGAACGCTGCTCCCCCCTGTTCTCAGGTGCCTCACAGCCGCGAGGATCCCCCGTGACCATTCGCAACTATGTACGGGGAGTGCCCTCTTGAGAGGTATGAGGCCGACGAGACGGTCAGCAGCGTTCGGCTCCGCCGGGCTGCTCGTCACGGCGACGCTGATAGCCGGTGCCGTGACCGCTCCGGTGGCGAGCGCCACGGAGACCGGCGGCGCCAAGGACCGCGAGGCCAAGGGCGTCGCCGTCGCGGCTGCCAAGGCGGCGAAGAAGGGCATCAGCTGGGCGGACTGCCCCGAGGGCTGGGGGCTGGAGAAGCCGATCCAGTGCGGCTGGGTCACCGTGCCACTCGACTACGCGAAGCCGAACGGCAAGCAGATCAAGCTCGCCGTCGACCGTATCGGCAACACCGGTACGAAGGAGGAGCGCCAGGGCGCCCTCGTCTACAACCCGGGCGGCCCCGGCGGCTCGGGCCTGCGTTTCCCGCGCCGGGTCACGACCAAGAACCCCCTGTGGGCCAACGTCTCCAAGGCGTACGACTTCGTGGGCTTCGACCCGCGCGGTGTCGGCCACTCGGCGCCCATCTCCTGCGTCGACCCGACGGAGTTCGTGAAGGCGCCCAAGAAGGACCCGGTCCCGGACACCAAGCACGACAAGCTCGTCCAGCGCGAGCTGGCCGCCAACTATGCGGCCGGCTGCAAGAAGAACAGCGGCGCGATGCTGCCGCACATGACGACGCCGAACACCGCGCGCGACCTGGACGTCATCCGGGCCGCCCTGGGGGAGAAGAAGCTCAACTTCCTCGGCGTCTCGTACGGCACCTACATCGGCGGCGTCTACGGCACGCTCTTCCCGACCCACGTCCGCCGCATGATCGTGGACAGCGTGGTCAACCCCTCGCGGGAGAAGATCTGGTACCAGGCCAACCTGGACCAGGACGTCGCCTTCGAGGGTCGCTGGAAGGACTGGACGTCGTGGGTCGCGCAGAACGACGCGACGTACCACCTCGGCGACACCCGGGCCAAGGTCCAGGCGAAGTGGCTGGAGCTGCGCGCCACCGCGAAGAAGAACCCGATCGGCGGGCTCGTCGGCCCGGCCGAGCTGATCTCCTTCTTCCAGAGCGCCCCGTACTACGACTCCGCGTGGGCGCCCACCGCCCAGGTGTGGAGCGCCTACGCCGCCGGTGACACCCAGGCGCTGGTCGACGCGGCCGCCCCGGACCTCACCGACACCGCGGGCAACGCGGCCTCGGAGAACGGCAACGCCGTCTACACCGCGGTCGAGTGCGCCGACGCCAAGTGGCCCACGAGCTGGAAGAAGTGGGACCGCGACAACACGCGGCTGCACAAGAACTACCCGTTCATGACCTGGGCCAACGCCTGGATGAACCTGCCCTGCGCCACCTGGCATTCCAAGCAGCACACCCCGCTGGACGTGAAGACCAAGAAGGGCCTGCCGCCCGTCCTGATCGTCCAGTCGGAGCGCGACGCGGCCACCCCGTACGAGGGCGCCGTCGAGCTGCACAAGCGCTTCAAGGGCTCCCGTCTCATCACTGAGAAGAACGCGGGCTCGCACGGCGTGACCAGCCTGGTCAACTCGTGCATCAACACGCGCGTGGACACCTACCTGCTCACCGGCAAGGTGGACAAGGCCGACGTGAAGTGCGAGCCGCACGCCACGCCGAAGCCGTAGTCGTATTCGTAGTTGTAGTCGTAGTCCCAGCCGTCGTCGGTACGGCAGTGAGGGGCGGTCGGTTTTCCGGCCGCCCCTCACCCGTGCTCACGCCCCGAACCAGGCGTCCTCCGCCGCGTAGTCGAAGAGGTCCCCGTACGCCTGGAACATCTTCGGGTACGCCTCCCGCCAGTCCCGGCCGTCCGCCAACCGCCGCTCGATCCACGCGATCGTCTCCGGCAGCGTCTCCGCGTACCGGGCCACCGGGCGGTAGCCCAACTCCCGTTCCGCCGCCGTCATGTCACAGATCACGGGCACCGGCACGGACCACGGGGTGTCGCCCACCGTGGGCGCCGGGGCGGGCCCGTCGACCAGGACGTCCTCGGCCTCGACGCCCATCACCGCGTCGATCGCGGCGGCGATCTCCGCCACCGTCGGAGTGTCGGGGTCGACGGCGTTCAGCACCCGCGCCCCCGGCCGCGCGGCGGCCAGCCTGATCAGCTCGGCGATGTTGCGCACACCCGCCGGATGGAAGCGGCTCGCGCCGCCGTACGCGAGGACCCTGCGCCGGCGCCCGTCCAGGTTGCGCTTGACGAAGTACAGCTCGCGGGGCGTACGGCAGTGCGGCCCGTGGATGGCGCCCGCGCGCAGCAGCGTCGTGGGCAACCGGTCGCCGGCCGCGATGAGTTCACGCTCCAGGCCCGCTTTGCGGGTGCTGTACGACGACTCACCGGGCCGGACCGTCCGCTGCTCCTCGCCGAGCGGCACCGGATACTCGGGGAAGCCGCCCGGTTCGGCCTGGGTGTCGAAGTTGCGGCCCTTGTCGTCCTCGTAGACCGACACGCTGGAGATCACCACGGCCGAGCCGACCCGGTCGGCGAGCCCGGTCAACTGCCGTGCGTGCTCCGGCCCGTAGGCGACCATGTCCACCAGTACGTCGCAGCCGTCGCCGATCGCTTCCGCGAGCGCCGCGTCGTCGGCGCGGTCGGCCCGCGCGACCCGCACCTCCTCCGGCCAGCTCTCGTCCCGCCCGCCGCGCGTCGAGAGGGCCGTCACCTCCCATCCGTCACGCGCCAGCGCGCCCACGGCCACCCGGCCGATCTGTCCCGTCGCTCCGATCACCACAGCACGTCGTGTCATGACCCGACCGTACGACCCCGGACCCGGCCCGGCGCGGTGATCTGCTCAGGGCAGAGCGGCTCGACCCCCGTGATCGCCCATGACCGATTCAGGGCTCAACTCATCGGCATCCGGGGGAACTTGCGCTCCTTCGCCGCCTTGTCCGCCTTCTCGGCGGCCTTCGCCGCGGTCTCCTCCGCCTTGGCCACGGCCGCGTACTTGTCGACGTACTCCTGCTCCGACAGCGACAGGATCGCGTACATGATCTCGTCGGTGACGGCGCGCAGGACGGCCTTCTCGTTCTCCATGCCCTCGTAGCGGGAGAAGTCCAGCGGCTCGCCGAAGCGGATGACGACGGGGTGGATGTTGGGGATGACCTTGCCCGGCGGCTGTGCCTCGAACGTGCCGATCATCGCGCAGGGGATGACCGGCACCCGGGCCTTGAGGGCCATGACCGCCACGCCGACCTTGCCCTTGTAGAGGCGGCCGTCGTGGGAGCGTGTGCCCTCCGGGTAGATGCCGAGCAGTTCGTCCTTGCCGAGCACCCCGAGTCCCTCGCGGATCGCGGCCTGGCCGGCCTCCTTGCCGGAGCGGTCGACCGGGATCTGCCCGGCGCTGCGGAAGAAGTGGGCCGTCAGCCGGCCCTTGATGCCGGGGCCCGTGAAGTACTCGGCCTTCGCGAGGAAGGTGATGCGCCGTTTCAGTACGGCGGGCATCAGGAAGTGGTCGGAGAACGACAGGTGATTGCCGGCGACAATGGCGGGACCCGATGACGGTACGTGTTCCAGGCCTTCGATTCGAGGGCGGAAGACCACTCTCAGCAGCGGTCCTAGAAGTACGTATTTGAGCACGTAATAGAACATGGGGTCGCTCCTGGCGCCGTCGGATCGGCCCAACCGCCGCGTTCCAGCAGGTCAACGGGTGTGCGGTGGGGTGCCAGTGTATGTGCCGACTCCGGTCCGTGGAACAGTACGGCACCAAGCCGAAATCTTGGTCGGCGGCGCCCCGGGTCGGTAACCGGGCAGGAGCCCCGAGCCCGTCGTGTCCCAAGCCTGGATGCGCAGGCCCACCTACTGGACGTACTCGGGCTTTCGCGACACGCCTTCCGCACGGTGCCGCCGCGCCTACGGCCGTGCCGGGCCGCCGCGCCTACGGCCCGGCGCCCCCGCACGCGTCGCGGACTCAGCGGTCCTGCGCCAGCACTCCCTCCAACACCCCCAGCGCCGACCGGAGTTCGACGTCCGTGATGGTGAGCGGCGGGGCCAGCCGGATGGTCGAGCCATGGGTGTCCTTGACCAGGACGCCCTCGCGCATGAGCCGTTCGCTGATCTCGCGGCCGGTGCCGAGAGCCGGGTCGATGTCGACCCCGGCCCACAGCCCGCGCGCCCGGAAGCCCACCACGCCCTTGCCGACCAGCGCGGTCAGCCCGTCCCGCAGGACCGTGCCCAGCTCGGCCGCCCGGCGCTGGAACTCACCCGTGCGCAGCAGCTCGACCACCGCCGAGCCGACCGCCGCGGCGAGCGGATTCCCGCCGAACGTCGACCCGTGCTCACCAGGCCGCAGTACCGACAGCACCTCCCGGCGGGCCACCACCGCCGACACCGGCACGATGCCGCCGCCGAGGGCCTTGCCGAGCAGTACGGCGTCGGGGAGGACGTCCTCGTGCTCGACGGCGAGCGTACGGCCCGTGCGGCCGAGGCCCGACTGGATCTCGTCCGCGATGAACAGACAGCCCGTGCGCCGGGTCAGCTCCCGGACCCCGCGCAGATAACCGTCGTCCGGGATGATCACCCCGGCCTCGCCCTGGATCGGCTCGATGAGCACCGCGGCCGTCGTCTCGTCGATCGCCGCCTCCAGCGCGGCGAGGTCGTTGTAGGGGACCACCCGGAACCCGGGCGTGAACGGACCGAAGCCGTCGCGGGCGACCGGGTCGGTGGAGAAGCTGACGATCGTCGTCGTACGGCCGTGGAAGTTGTCGGCGGCCACCACGATCGTCGCCCGGTCGGCGGGCACGCCCTTCACCTCGTACGCCCACTTGCGGGCCACCTTGACCGCGCTCTCCACGGCTTCGGCGCCCGTGTTCATCGGCAGCACCATGTCCAGGCCGGTCAGCTCGGCGAGGGACGCGGCGAACCCGGCCAGCCGGTCGTTGTGGAAGGCCCGCGAGGTCAGGGTGAGCGTGTCGAGCTGGCGGTGCGCGGCCTCGATCAGCGCCGGGTGGCGGTGGCCGAAGTTGAGGGCGGAGTAGCCGGCCAGCATGTCCAGGTAGCGGCTGCCCTCCACGTCCTCGACCCAGCTGCCCTCGGCCCGGGCGACGACCACGGGCAGCGGGTGGTAGTTGTGCGCGAGGACGGGCTCCTCGGCGCGGATCAGGTCGGCCGAGGAGTGCGCGGTCAGGTCGGCCGAGGAGTGCGCGGTCAGGTCGGCCGAGGAGTGCGTGTGGACGGGAGCGGTCATGAGGCTGGTCTCCTGGGTCACGGGCGGATCTCCTGCGGTCACGGTCAAGGGCCCGGTGCTCATGGCCGGATCTCCGGCGGTCACGGTCGGGTCTCCAGCGGTCACAGTCGGGTGTCCGGCGGTCACGGTCGAGTGTCCCGTGCTCATGGCCGGATCTCCTGCGTGCAGCACTTGATGCCGCCACCGGCCTTCTGGAACTCCGACAGGTCGACGGGAACGGGTTCGTAGCCCTGCCGGGCGAGCTGGTCGGCCAGCTCCTTGGCGCGCGGTGCGATGAAGACATGGCGGCCGTCGGAGACGGAGTTCAGGCCGAAGGTCATCGCGTCCTCGCGGGTCGCGATCACCGCGTCCGGGTAGAGACGGGCGAGGACCTGACGGCTGCCGGGCGAGAAGGCCTCCGGGTAGTACGCGATATTGCCCTCGGGGCCGTCGTCGAGGACGAACAGCGCGGTGTCCAGGTGGTAGAAGAGCGGGTCGACCAGCTGGAGGCTGATGACCGGGACGCCGAAGAACTCCTGCACCTGGCGATGCGCCTCCCGGGTGGTGCGGAAGCCGGTGCCGGCGAGGACGTAACGCCTGGTGGGCACCAGGTCGCCCTCCCCCTCGCACACCGACTCGGACCGGAACACGTCGTATCCGGCGGTCGCGAACCACTTCTCGTACGCGGTGGACTCGGGGCGCCGCTCGGGCGCGTGGAACAGCGAGCCGAAGACACGGCCGCCGAGGACGAGCGCGCAGTTGGCGGCGAACACCATGTCGGGCAGCTCGGCCACCGGTTCCACGGTCTCCACGCTGTGGCCGTGGGTCCGGTAGGCGCGGATCAGCTCCTGCCACTGATCCTGGGCGAGGTCGACGTCCACGGGGGTGTCCGGGTGCATCCAGGGATTGATGGCGTACTGCACGGCGAAGTGTCTGGGTTCGCAGACGAGAAAGCGCCGAAGGCGCGGCACACGGTTCTCAGGCACAGAGGGTCTCTCCGCTTCCTGCGGTGTCGGCTGGGGATGACACAACGGTAGGAATCGGAGACGGCGCACGACAAGAAACGAACGTTGCGTGTTCGCGCAGTAATGCTGCGTATCGATCTCCCACGGCGCACGATTGATGCGCCCTCGTCGGCGCATCGACGATGTGTCCTGGTCAGCGCACGGAAGACGCGTCCTGGGTCGCGCCGGCCTCCGGCGCCTCGGGCAGCAGATGGGACAGCACCATGTAACTGATCGTCTTGCGGATGAACGGCTCGGTGCGGATCCGCTCCAGGATCTCCTCGAAGTGCTCCACATCGACCGCCCGCACATGCAGCAGCGCGTCCGCGCCGCCGGTCACCGTCATCGCGGCAGTGATCTCCGGATGGTTGCGCACGACCTCCGCGAGGCGTCGGGGCGGGGCCGCGCCCTCGCAGTACACCTCGACGTACGCCTCCGTGCGCCAGCCGAGCGCCGCGGGCTTCACCGTGGCCGTGAAGCCGGTGATCACCTCGGTCTCGCGCAGCCGGTCCACCCGCCGCTTGACCGCGGTGGCCGACAGCCCGATGGCCGAGCCGATCTCTGCGAAGCTGGTCCTCGCGTTCGCCATCAACGCCGTGATGATCTTGCGATCGAGCTCGTCGAACGCGGCCGACTTGCTGTTCATGCGGGCACTGTATCCAGCGGAGACCCTCCTGGGGCGGCGTCCGGCGCGCGGGCGTGTGCACGCGTACGAATTACTCCTACACTCCACGTTCATGCTGCGCGCGCTCGCCGTCGATGACGAGAAACCCTCCCTCGAGGAACTGCTCTACCTGCTGAACGCGGATCCGCGCGTCGGCAGCGCCGAGGGCGCGAGCGACGCCACCGAGGCACTGCGCAGGATCAACCGCGCCCTGGCCTCCGGCCCCGACGGACCCGACGCGATCGACGTCGTCTTCCTCGACATCCACATGCCCGGCCTCGACGGCCTCGACCTCGCCCGGCTCCTCACCGGCTTCGCCCGGCCCCCGCTCGTCGTCTTCGTCACCGCCCACGAGGGCTTCGCCGTACAGGCCTTCGACCTCAAGGCCGTCGACTACGTCCTCAAACCCGTCCGCCGCGAACGTCTCGCCGAGGCGATACGCCGGGCCGCCCAACTCCGGGACGCCGCCCCGCCGATACCCGTGCACGAACCCGACCCCGACCACATACCCGTCGAACTCGGCGGCGTGACCCGCTTCGTCGCCGTCGACGACATCACCCACGTAGAGGCCCAGGGCGACTACGCCCGCCTGCACACCCCGCAGGGCAGCCACCTCGTCCGCATCCCCCTCTCCACCCTCGAAGAACGCTGGCGCGCACGCGGCTTCGTCCGCATCCACCGCCGTCATCTCGTCGCCCTGCGCCACGTCGGCGAACTCCGCCTCGACGCGGGCACGGTCAGCGTTCTCGTCGGCACGGTCGAACTCCAGGTCAGCCGTCGGCACGCCCGCGAACTACGCGATCTGTTCATGCGCCGGACCACGGGCTGAGCGGGACCACGAGCTGAGGAGACGGCCATGCCCCACGACCCCACCGAACGCCGCGTCGTCGTCACCGGCGTGCCCCGGCGCACCCGCCGGACCCGCCGCACCCCCGGCCACCACCGCCCCCGCACCGAGATCGACGAACAGACCACCCTGGGCCACACCTATGTCCGCTCCCTCATGCGCAGCCAACTCCGCGCCGCCCTCGCCGTGTTCGCGGTCCTCGCCCTGCTCGTCGGCCCACTGCCGCTGGTCTTCGCCGCGATGCCCGACGGCGCGGGCTGGGAGTGGGCCGTCCTCGGCTTCGCCGTCTACCCGCCGCTGGTCCTGCTCGCCCGCTGGTACGTACGGCGGGCCGAACGCAACGAACAGGACCTCGTACGGCTCGTCGAGGACCGCTAGGCGACGCTCAGGGTGGACTTGGTGGACTTGGTGGACTTGGTGAACGACAACTACGCGGTGCCCGCCGTGGCCCTCGTCGTCGTCGCGACCGTTCTCGTCGGCGCCTTCGGCCTGCGCATCTCCCGCACCACCTCCGACTTCTACGTCGCTTCCCGCACCGTCGGCCCCCGCCTCAACGCGGCCGCGATCAGCGGCGAGTACCTCTCCGCCGCCTCCTTCCTCGGCATCGCCGGGCTCGTCCTGGTCCAGGGCCCCGACATGCTCTGGTACCCGGTCGGCTACACCGCCGGCTATCTCGTCCTCGTCCTGTTCGTCGCCGCCCCGCTGCGCCGCTCGGGGGCGTACACCCTGCCGGACTTCGCCGAGGCCCGCCTCGCTTCCCAGGCCGTACGACGCCTCGCGGGCGCCTTCGTCGTGGGCGTCGGCTGGCTGTACCTGCTGCCCCAACTCCAGGGTGCCGGGCTGACGTTGGCGGTCCTCACCGACGCGCCCCAGTGGCTCGGCGGCGTCATCGTCTCCGTCGTCGTCTCCGCCACGGTCGCCGCGGGCGGCATGCGTAGCATCACCTTCGTCCAGGCCTTCCAGTACTGGCTCAAGCTCACCGCCCTGCTCGTGCCCGCTCTCTTCCTCGTCCTCGCCTGGCAGGGCGACGGCGCCCCACGCCACGCCTTCGACGAACCGGCGGCCTTCCGCGAACAGCGCGTGGTCCGCGTCGACGCGAGCCTCGACCTGAAGCTCGCGAGCCCCCTGACCGTCACCGCCACCGGCACGATCGACGGCCGTAGCTACGACGGCCGCCGCGTCGACCTGTCCACCGGCACCCACCGCATCGACCGGGGCACCCGCCTGACCTTCGCCAAGGGCGACCCGGTCCCCGTCGCCGACCGCGGCACCAACGGCGGCATGTCCACCTCGCTCGCCGCGGGCCGCGAGGAACGCCCGCTCTACGCCACGTACGGACTGATCCTCGCCACCTTCCTCGGCACCATGGGCCTGCCCCACGTCGTCGTCCGCTTCTACACCAGCCCGCACGGCGTCGCCGCCCGCCGCACCACCGTCGTCGTCCTCGCCCTGATCGGCGTCTTCTACCTCCTCCCACCCCTCTACGGCGCACTCGGCAGGCTCTACGCCCCCGACCTCACCCTCACCGGCGACGCCGACGCGGCCGTACTCCTCCTGCCCGACCGCATGATCGGCGGCCTCGGCGGCGACCTGCTCGGCGCGCTCGTCGCGGGCGGCGCCTTCGCCGCGTTCCTGTCCACCACGTCCGGTCTGACCATGGCGGTGGCCGGCGTCCTCACCCAGGACGTCCTGCCCGCACGCGGCGTACGCCACTTCCGGATCGCCGTGCTGCTCGCCCTCGCCGTACCGCTCGGGGCCAGCGTCCTCGTGGGCGGGCTGCCGGTCGCCGACGCGGTCGGGCTCGCCTTCGCCGTGTCGGCCTCCTCCTTCTGCCCGCTGCTCGTCCTCGGCATCTGGTGGCGGCGCCTGACCCCGCCGGGCGCCGCCGCGGGCATGCTCGTCGGCGGCGGCTCGGCGCTCCTCGCGGTCGCGGCGACCATGGCCGGATACCCCGGCACCGGCACCTTCCACGCCCTGCTCGCCTGGCCCGCCCTCTGGTCCGTACCGCTCGGCTTCCTCACGATGGTCCTGGTGTCGCTGGCCACCCCCGGCAGGGTGCCGGCCGAGACCCCGGCGATCCTGGCCCGCTTCCATCTGCCGGAGGAACTGCTCGGCGGCCAGACCTCGGCCGCGACGAAGGAGATCGAGGTGTGGCGGCGGTGAGCACACACAAGTGGTGGGTGAGCGATGAGCGGTGAGACGGTCGGCTTCCTCGCCGGGCTGTGCGTGGCCGTACTACCCGTGCTCGCGGCCGGCTTCTGGCTCGGCCGCCGTACCGCACGCCCGCGCAGCAGCCTCGGCGGGCTCGGCACGCCCGTGGAACACGCCACCTTCCAGACCCTGCACACCGCGACGCT
This sequence comes from Streptomyces graminofaciens, assembly GCF_030294945.1. NCBI lineage: Bacteria > Bacillati > Actinomycetota > Actinomycetes > Kitasatosporales > Streptomycetaceae > Streptomyces > Streptomyces graminofaciens. Next base: position 10,626,495 of record NZ_AP018448.1, read on the forward strand.
CGCCGCGCCCCCGCTGCGCGCCGGTCTCACCGAGGAGACGGCCCGCAAGTCCGCGAAACGGCTGCGCACCCTGCTCGGCACGGACGCGCTCTGCCTCACCGACCACCACACGGTCCTCGCCTGGGAGGGGGTGGGGGAGCACCACCGCGCCGAGATCATGGAACGGCTCGCGGGCCCCCTGGACACCGGCCGGGGGGAGGCCTTCCGCCTCACCTGCGACGAACTCGACTGCCCCGTGCGCTGGGCCGTCGTCGCCCCCCTCACCGTCGACGACCGCGTCCACGGCGCGCTCGTCGCCTGCGCGCCCCGCGAGTCGGCCGTCCTGGTCCGGGCCGCCGGAGAGGTGGCCCGCTGGGTCTCCGTACAACTGGAACTGGCCGACCTGGACCAGTCCCGCACCCGCCTGATAGAGGCGGAGATCAAAGCGCTACGTGCCCAGATCTCGCCCCACTTCATCTTCAACTCGCTCGCGGTGATCGCCTCGTTCGTCCGCACCGACCCCGAGCGCGCCCGCGAACTCCTCCTGGAATTCGCCGACTTCACCCGCTACTCGTTCCGCAGGCACGGCGACTTCACCACCCTCGCCGACGAACTCCACGCCATCGACCACTACTTGGCGCTGGTGCGGGCCCGCTTCGGCGACCGTCTCTCGGTCACCCTCCAGATCGCCCCCGAGGTCCTGCCGGTCACCCTGCCCTTCCTGTGCCTCCAGCCCCTGGTGGAGAACGCGGTGAAACACGGCCTGGAGGGCAGGACTGTGACCGCCGGGGGCAAGAGCCACATCAGCATCACCGCACAGGACGCCGGCGCCGAGGCTCTCGTCGTCATCGAGGACGACGGCGTCGGCATGGACCCCGACGTCCTGCGCCGCATCCTGGCCGGCGAGGCGAGCCCCTCAGGCGGCATCGGCCTCAGCAACGTCGACGACCGGCTCCGCCAGGTGTACGGCGACGACCACGGCCTCGTCATCGAGACGGCCGTGGGCGCGGGCATGAAGATCACCGCCCGGCTGCCCAAGTACCAGCCGGGCGTACACCCGGACGGGGTAATGCCCCGCAACTGAGGATCAGGTCCGAGCCGCCACCATGCCCAGCGTGATCAGGCCGAGAACGACCCACCCGAACCACAGCCACCCACTGCTGCCGAGCGCCACCGTGTAGGCGGTCACCACGACCAGCCCACCTACGGTGAGCACCCCCATGGCCTTCGTCGAACTGGGCATCGCAACACCCTCCTCAGACTTCGTCCCCCTCCATAGTGTCCCCGTTCTGGGCCGCGACAGTGCAGACGACGAAATGTGACGACCGTTTCCAGGCACTGCCACTGATCCAGTAGCCGGTGGTGACCCGGCTGGGGTCGTAGCCGTAGTCCTCGGGCCGCACATTCTTCACACAGGCGTCCTCTGCCTTCTTCTCCGCCTTGCCGTAGGTCAGCTGAGGGTCCAATCGGGTGAAGCCGAGCACCTTTTCGTTGTAGGGCCCCTCACAGGAGACCAGCTTGGCGGTGTTGTCGGAGATCGTCTGCAGACAGTCCTGCTTCTGCATGTTGGCCGTCTCGGTGAACCGCAGGCCCGGCTTGCGATACTCCCCGAGCGGCCCGTACAGCGGACGATGGGCACCCATGACAAGACAGGCCACCCGCTCTCCGGCCGTTTCGAACCCCTTTTCGGTCGGCAGGATCGCGTAGCTCCGTACGTCCGCCAGCCGGTCCCGGATCTCCTTGGTGCGCTCCTCGCACTGGGTGAATCCGTCCGAGGCCGCCTCCTCGGCGGAGCCGGGCTTGTACACCGCCATGACCTGGCCCTCGGTGAGACTGCCGACGCACTGGACACGCTGCAGTGCGGGCACGCCGGTGAACGGGGTGTCGGGCCAGGTCGCGCTGACACAGTCGCCTTCATGGAGCGGTTGGTTGAGGCCGACCAGATCTCCGTACGGCCTGTCCTTGTCTCCTCCGATGCCCCCGGTGAGCGGCAGATACCCGACGGCGTACAGCACGCCGACACCCGCCAAGAGGAGCCCCAGCAGCCCGGCCAGGACGACCCGCCCGACCCGGGAGCGCTTGTCGGAGCCCGGCCTCTGGACGACCGAAGGGGCATCGAAGCCGCCGGTCCCGGTCGCGGGCGGGACAGGCCCCCGCTCGGGCGGCCGGAACAGCGGGGGTTCCTGGACCGGGAGCGGGCTAGCGAGCGGAACGTCCTGGCCGAAGGGCGGCGCGGTCGGCTCCTGGACGATCGACCGCAGCCCGCCGCCACTCTCGGGAGCCACCGTCTGCGTGGGCCCGCTCGCCCACTGCGGCTGCGAACCCTGGTCGAGCTGGGTCCGGGGGTAGGACTGGGGTGTGAGGACCGCGGACAGCGCGGCCTGGGCCTCCACGGTGGAGAGCCGACGCACGGGGTCCTTCTCTAGCATGCCTTTCAGCACGGATTCCAGCGCACCCGCGCGCAGCATCGGACGAGGCGGGTCCTCCAGGATCGCGGTGAGCACCTCGTACTCCGAGGGACGGTCGAACGGACCGTACCCCTCCACGCCGTGATAGAGCGTGCAGCCCAGGGAGAACAGATCGGTCGCGGGCGTGGGATCCTTGCCCTTCACCCGCTCGGGCGCCAGATAGGCGGCGGTGCCCACCAGCATGGAGGTCCCGGTGAGCCGGGTCTCCTCACCGTCGGGCTGTACGGAGATGCCGTAGTCGGTGAGCATGACACGGGCGTACGGCGAACCGGTGTGGTCCGGCGCCAGCAGGATGTTCGCCGGTTTCACGTCCCGGTGCATGACGCCCCGCGCGTGCCCGGCGTTCAGCGCGTCCAGCATGGCGAGTCCGATCCGGGCGCACTCGGCCGGGGCCAGGGCGCCGCGCCGGGCGACCAGGGCACGCAGGTCGACAGCGCCCGGTACGTACTCCATCACGATCCAGGGCAGGCCGTCGTACTCCAGTACGTCGAGCACGGTCACCACATGCGGATGGCTGCGCAGCCAGGCCGCGTACCGGGCCTCCTTGTAGGCCCGGGCGATCCGGTCCGAGCGGTCCCGTGCCTCCTCGCCCGGGGTCCGGAACACGACCTCCTTGAGTGCCACTTCGCAGGACAGTTCCTGGTCGTGGGCGAGCCACACATGGCCCATGCCCCCACTGCCCAGCTTGTTCAGCAGCAGATACCGGCCGGCGACGACCCGGCCCGGCTCCGACTGGGGTGCTCCTGATGCCATCCGGTCACTCTCCAGGGTGCGCGGCCGCCTGAGCGGGACTCTCGGCGGGGTCGCCGGGGTCCGGGTCACTGGGCAGGGGGTTCTCGGAGGTGGTTTCGCTCGGGGGCGGATCCACGGGGTCCACGGTGGAGGGTGACGGCGTGGGCGGGTCGGTGTTCCCTGTCGGAGTCGGTGGGTCTGTGAGTGTGGGCGGATCGGTGGCGGCTGTGGGGGTCGGCCGGTCGGTTGGCTCTGTGGGTGTGGGTGTGGGTGTGGGTGTGGGTGTGGGTGTTGGTGTCGGTGGATCGGTGGAGTCCGTCGGGGTCGGTGGGTCGGTCGGCTCTGTGGGTGTCGGCGGATCGGTGGAGTCCGTCGGTGTGGGTGGGTCGGTCGGCTCGGTGGGGGGCGGCGGACCGGTCGTGCTCGGCGGGGAAGTGCTCATGTCTCCCCCGGAGGAGGAGTCCGTGTCGCCCGCCACGCTCAACGTCACGGCCTCCCCGAAGCGCAACACGGTTCCCGCCCCCGGGTCGGAGGAGACCACCGTGGCGTCGTCCGCCGGCCACTCGTCCCCGATGAACGTCGCCGCAAGACCCAGCCCGGACAGCTTCTGACTGGCTGCTCCGAACGTCATCCCCACGACGTTCGGCACCTTGTACTCCTCGGTCGCGTCGAACTGGGTGTCGCTCTCGCCCTCGGTGCCGACGGGACGCTCGATGCCGCGGTGGGGGTTCCGCACATCGACGAGCTTGATCTCCTCGAGCGGCTCGGGCGCGGCCTCGACGGCGACCACGTCGGACTTCTTGTAGCCGTCCCACGCCTTGTCGTCCTTGAAGTCGACATCGATGCGCTGGGGATCCTTGTTGAAGGGCTTCAGCGGATTTCCGCAGGAGCACTTCACCGCGGGCATTCCCTTGTCGTCGACCAAAACGGCGATTCCCGCCTCCAGCAAGGAGTAATAGGAGTCCTTCTTGCCGTCCTTGTAGTCGTGGTTCAGGACGAGGGTGTCGTGGCGCAGCAGGACAGGTGTGAGAGTGTCGAGGTACTTATCGATCTCCTTGTCGGTAACGGGATCGATCCCGACAATCCCCGCCCATACTTGAGTCTTTTTCTGGTTCTTGTCGTCGGTGAGGTATTCCTTCAGACGGTCGATGTCGCAGACGGCCTGCTGTCCGGAGCCGCCACCGCCGCCGTCCTTGCCCGGCTTCTTTGCCGTGCCCCCGTACAGTCCCGGCGCGTTGCCCTGCTGCAACCCGCTCCGTGGTGGCTCCGAGGCCAGGACGACGTCCTCGCCCAGACTGCCGTCCTCCTCGAAGAAGGGCGCGACGGACGGCATCCCTGCGGCGACGGCCTTCACCAGGAGCAGCGGCGGCTTCGAGTCGCCGCACCCGCTGAGGACAATCACCCCCACCACCAGAACGGCAACCCTTCGGGCCGCCGATTTCCCGGCCTTCCGCAAGCATGCGTGAATTGTCATGACCGCTCCCCCCCGGCGGTTTCCCCCGTCACCCCGCAGAGCGGTAGCGGGGCTCACGCATCATGCTACTGAATGGAAATGCCTTTCAGTCAAGAAAAAAAGAAGAGTCCCGTAGTGTGGTGAAAGAAAGAGAAAGGGGCGCGGTGAATTGAATGAGGCTCAGCGACCGCGTGCGTTGAGTGAGGCGAGATAGGCGTTGTACGCCTCGAGTTCCTTGTCGCCGTCCCGGTCGGCGGCCCGGTCCGCGCGCTTGGCCTGCCGCTGCTCGGAGCCGTACCACTGGAAGAGCAGCGCGATCAGCACCAGCACGGAGGGGATCTCACTGAACGCCCAGGCGATGCCGCCGGCCGCGTTCTGGTCGGCGAGCGCGTCGATCCCGAGCGAGGCCGGCGGATTCTCGTACGTCTTCACCATCGGCTCGGACGCCATCATCAGGGCGATGCCGAAGAACGCGTGGAACGGCATGCCCGCGAACAGCTCCAGCATCCGGATCAGATAGCCGGGCCGGTGCGGGCCCGGGTCCACGCCCATGATCGGCCAGAAGAAGAACAGACCCACCGCGAGGAAGTGCACCATCATCACGATGTGCCCCGGCTTGGAGCCCATCAGGAAGTCGAACATCGGGGTGAAGTACAGCGCGTACAGGCTCGCGATGAACATCGGGATCGTGAACGCCGGGTGCGTGACGATCTTCATGTACCAGCTGTGCAGCAGCATCAGCAGCAGCTCACGCGGCCCCTTGCGTCCCTTGCCCGCCACCGGCAGCGCCCGCAGCGCCAATGTGATCGGCGCCCCGAGCAGCAGCAGGATCGGCGCGAGCATGCTGATCACCATGTGCTGCACCATGTGCACGCTGAACATGACCATGCCGTAGTCGTTCAGCTTGGTGCACATCACCAACAGGACGAGCAGCACACCGCCGGCGAACGAGACCGTGCGCCCCACCGGCCACTTGTCCCCCCGCCGCGCGAGCCGGACCGCACCCCAGCCGTACAGAGCCAGTCCCACCAGGCAGGCGACGAGGAAGAACGGATCCGCCGACCACCCGAGTCCCCGCCCCAGGGTGAAGGGCAGAAGACCCGTACCGTGCCCGCTGTGATCCATCTCGCCGGCTCCTGTTTCGTGGGGGTTGAGCGCCGTCTGTCCGCCCCAAGACTAGAACCGCCCCCGGCCGCACCTGTGACCGGGGCCGAGCCTCAGCGTTCAGGGGCGCGGGGAACAGGGCGAACAACCACGACGGACCGGCAGCCCGCGAACAACCGGCACGGACCGAGCTCTCACCGGCGCTCTAGAGAACGCACTCCGCCTCGTCGTACCGCTCCTCCGGCACCGTCTTCAGCGTCTCCACCGCCTCCGCCAACGGCACCATCACGATGTCCGTCCCCCGGAGCGCCGTCATCTTCCCGAACTCACCCCGGTGCACGGCCTCCACCGCGTGCCACCCGAACCGGGTCGCCAGCACCCGGTCGTACGCCGTCGGCGTACCGCCCCGCTGCACATGCCCGAGGATCACCGGCCGCGCCTCCTTGCCCAGCCGCTGCTCCAGCTCGATCGACAGCTGGCGCGCGATCCCGGCGAACCGCTCGTGCCCGTAGATGTCCTTGCCGCCCTCGTCGAACTCCATGGTCCCCGCCGCGGGCTTGGCCCCCTCCGCGGCGACGACGATCGCGAAGCGCTTCCCCGCCTCGAAACGCTCACCGACCCGCCGCGCCAACTCCTCGATGTCGAAGGGCCGTTCCGGTACGACGATGGCGTGGGCGCCGGCCGCCATGCCGGAGTGCAGCGCGATCCAGCCGGTGTGGCGGCCCATGACCTCCACGACCAGGACCCGCTGATGGGACTCGGCGGTGGTCTTCAGCCGGTCGAGCGCCTCGGTGGCCACACCCACGGCCGTGTCGAAGCCGAAGGTGACGTCCGTGACCGCGATGTCGTTGTCGATGGTCTTCGGCACGCCCACCACGGGCAGGCCGCTGTCCGACATCAGCCGGGCCGCCTTGAGGGTGCCCTCACCGCCGATCGGGATGATCGCGTCCAGGCCCAGCTCCTCGACGTGGCCCTTGGCCCGCTCCACACCGTCCCGCAGATGCGAGGGCTGGACCCGGGAGGAGCCGAGGATCGTGCCGCCGCGGGCCAGGATGCCGGCCACCGCGTCCAGGTCGAGCTTGAGGTAGTCGCAGTCCAGGAGACCCTTCCAGCCGTCCCGGAAGCCGATGACCTCGTCGCCGTGGTCGACGACGGCGCGGTGCACGACGGACCGGATGACGGCGTTCAGGCCGGGGCAGTCGCCGCCGGACGTGAGGACACCAATGCGCATAACCCGAATACCTTCTCGACGTGGGCCGGGTCCGGACCGCGCTGTCCGGCAGGAATCCCCGCCACCCTACCGGCGGCAGGGGGCGGGGCCGTAGCCGCTGTCCGCCTGCTGGACGCCCCCGCACACGTGAGCGGAGGCCTGGTCAGACGGGCTTTCACGTGAGCGGAGGCGCCTTCAGAAGGGCGTGCGCACCGCCCTTCGTACGGACGCTGAGGAACCGTTTCTCAGGCCCCTCGCCCTGCCTCGCGGACCGCCTTACGCGGGCTGCTGCTGGGCCGCCGCGATGCGCTCGTTGCGCAGCGCCTCGTACCAGCGGTCGTCGCTCGGCGGCAGCGCGTTCACATCGAGCGCCAGCTTCAGCAGCAGGTCGGCGATCTGCGGGTTCCGCGCGAGCACGGGACCGTGCATGTACGTGCCGAACACCGTGTCGTTGTACGCGCCCTCCGTGCCGTCGCCCGTGCCGTTGCCCTTGCCGAGCCGCACGTTCGCGAAGGGGCGGGCGGTGGGGCCGAGGTGGGTGACGCCCTGGTGGTTCTCGAACCCGGTCAGCTGGGGGAGTCCGAGGCGCGGGTCGATGTCCGCGAGGACGTCGCCGACGCACCGCTCGCCCTCGCCACGCACGGTCGTCACGTCGAGCAGACCGAGGCCCGGCTCGCGCTGCCCGAGGTCGTTGACGAACTCGTGGCCGAGGATCTGATAGCCCGCGCACACCGCGAAGACGATCGCGCCGTTGTTCACCGCCTGGTACAGATGCGCGTCGCGGCGCAGCCGCTCGGCGGCGAGCCGCTGGGGACGGTCCTCGCCGCCGCCGATCAGATAGATGTCGCCGGAGGTCGGGATCGGCTGGTCGCTGCGCACGTCCAGCCGGGCCACGTCGAGGCCGCGCTGGCGGGCGCGGCGTTCCACGACCAGGACGTTGCCCTGGTCGCCGTAGGTGCTGAGCAGGTCCGGGTAGACCCAGACGACCCGCAGTTGGTTGTCGCTCATGAAGTCAGTGCCCCTCAGAGTCTTCCGTGGGAGTCGTGTCCGGCCGGCGCTCAGTTGCCCACGCGGCGGCGCAGGTCCTGGAACGCGGTGTAGTTCGCGATGACCTCGATCCGGCCCGGCGGGCACATCTGCACCGCCTGGTCGAGGGTGTCGCAGACCTGGAAGTGCTGGTTCGCGACCTCCAGCCGCACCGCGAGGTCCAGCTTGCGGTCACCGAGCACGAAGATCGGGTGGCCGGTGAGGCGGGTGTAGTCGACGTCCCACAGCCAGGAGGTGTCGGTGCCGTCGGCGCCGCGCGCGTTCACCGACAGGATCACCGGGGTCGGCGGCGGGTCGATCAGCGAGAACGTCTCCAGCCAGCCCGCCGGGTTCTTGGCGAGCAGCAGCCGCAGATCGCGCTGCATGAACTGCACCACGTCATAGCGTCCGGCGACCGCCTGCACCTGGTACATCCGCTCCAGGGCGACCTGCGGCGGCACCCCGAACACGGCGGCGACGGCGGCCGAGGAGGCGGCGTTGGCCTTGTTGGCGCGGCCCGGCAGCTGGAGGTGGATCGGCCAGGCCGAGCCGTGCGGGTCGAGGACGTGGTCGCCCGACAGTGCCCAGCTCGGGGTGGGGCGGCGGAAACCGCAGTCGCCGCAGAACCAGTCGTCGCCCGGGCGCTGCATGACGCCGCCGCAGGACGGGCACGACCAGGCGTCGTCCTTCCACATCTGGCCGACCGCGACCCAGATCACGTTCGGCGAGGACGACGCGGCCCACACCACCAGCGGGTCGTCGCAGTTGGCCACGATGACGGCCTTCGTGCCGGCCAGGCCCTCGCGCCAGGCCTCCGCCATCATGCGGGTCTCGGCGGCGCGGTCGAGCTGGTCGCGCGAGAGGTTGAGCAGCGCGATGCACTTCGGGTCCGTGTCGCGGGCCACACCCGCGAGGTACTTCTCGTCGACCTCGATCACACCGAACTTGGCGTCCGAGTTCCCGGCCAGCGCCGAGGTGATGCCCGCGGGCATGTTGGCGCCGAGCGCGTTCGACACGACCTCGCCCGCGGCCCGCAGCGCCTCCGCGATCAGTCGCGTGGTCGTGGTCTTGCCGTTGGTGGCGGAGACCAGGACGACGTCCAGGCTCTGTGCGAGCCGGGCGAGTAGGTCGGGGTCGAGTTTGAGCGCCACCCGGCCGCCGATCACCGATCCGCTACCGCGTCCCGCGGCACGTGATGCCGCCGCGACCGCCTTGCCCGCCGTCACGGCCAGCTTGGCCCGCGGCGTCAGCGGGTCCGAGTTGCCTGCCATCAGTTCTCGATCCTCCTTGCGTACAGCGCCGCGCCCAGTCCCGGCAACGTGTGGACCAAAGCCTATCGAGATCCACTCACGCGCCCGAATCTCGACCACGGCGTTACACCGGCTGGAGCGGCGATATCGGGGTGGAACGTACTCTTGCGGCCATGCGAAGCGGCTCTATTCCTGGCGCCCGAGGGCGTGTTCTTCCCCTGACACTGCTCGGTGACCCCGTGTTGCACGCCCCTTGTGAGGAGGTGACGGGGTTCGGGCCCGACCTGGTGCGGCTTGTGGAGGACATGTTCGCGACGATGTACGAGGCGCGGGGGGTGGGTCTCGCCGCGAATCAGGTGGGCCGGGGCCTGAAGGTCTTCGTATACGACTGCCCGGACGACGAGGATGTGCGTCATGTCGGGCATGTCGTGAACCCTCGGCTGGTCTCGGCGGACGGGCTTGTGCTGCGGGGGCCGGAGGGGTGTCTGTCGTTGCCGGGGCTGGAGGCGGGGACCGAGCGGTACGACGAGGCGGTGGTCGAGGGGTTCACGGTCGAGGGTGAGCCGGTCCAGGTGCGGGGGACGGGGTTCTTCGCCCGGTGTCTTCAGCATGAGTGTGATCACCTCGAGGGGCGGGTTTATGCGGACCGGCTCTCCGGGTGGCGTCGGCGGAGGGTGTTGCGGCAAGCCGCGAGGGCGCCGTGGGGGCGATGAGTCGTCGGCGGGTGTGGGGCTGGTTCGTGGTGAGTTGCTCGCCCACGCGGCGGAGCCGCAAACCGACACAGCCCCGCGCCCCCGAGAGTACGAAACCCTCAGAACCCGGGGCCGCCCACCTTGTCGCCCGCCGCTGCCAGCCTGCCCCACAACAGGTCGGCCAGGCTGCGTACCAACTCCTGTCGTGTGCAAGGACGTTCGCCCAGCCACCAGTCGCCCGCCGCGTGCATCATGCCGACGATGCCGTGGCCCCAGACACGGGCGAGGCGGTGGCCGTCGGGGCCGAGGTCCAGGCGCTCCTCGACGACCTTGCCGAGTTCCTCGCCCATACGGCGCAGCAGGGGGGCGGAGTGCTTGCCGACGTCGAAGCCCTGGTCGCCGCCCGGCTGGCCGCCCTCCGCCGGATGCATCAGGAACCGGTACACCTGCGGGCGTGCCTCGATCGCCGTCAAGTAGGTGTCGAGCGTGGCCTCGACGCGCTCGCGGCGCTCGGCCGGGGCGTCGAGGGCGGCCCGGAGGGCGTCGAGGAGAGCATCCGTGTGACGTTTTGCGAGGGCCGCGTAAAGACCGCTCTTGTCGCCGAAGTGCCGGTAGAGGATCGGCTTGGTGATTCCGGCCTCCGCGGCGATGGCGTTCATCGACGCTCCGGGACCGTCGCGGAGCACCACTCTGTCGGCGGCTTCCAGCAGCTCGCGCCGGCGGCGGTCGGCGGACCGTTCCTGATCGGTCCGCTGCGTGGTGTCCATGAGCCTCTCCCCACCCGTACTGATTTCGGTGACGCCTGCGCAAACTAGCACTGATTGGCACGTTGCGATCGAACGGGCTACCGAGCCCGATCCGGGAGTTGACTTTTCCTACCGACGGGTAACAGACTCCAGTTACCGCAGGTAACATCTTAATGCAATGCAGGAAGTGCTGGAGGGGTCATGGCTGAGTTCACCATGGAGCTGAACGACGAGCAGAGGGAGGTCCGCGACTGGCTCCACGGGTTCGCCGCCGATGTGATCCGCCCCGCCGCCGCCGAGTGGGACGAGCGCGAGGAGACCCCCTGGCCGGTCATCCAGGAGGCCGCGAAGGTCGGCATCTACTCCCTCGACTTCTACGCCCAGCAGTACTTCGACCCCACAGGCCTCGGTATCCCCATGGCCATGGAGGAGCTGTTCTGGGGTGACGCCGGCATAGCCCTGTCCATCGTCGGCACCGGCCTCGCCGCGGTGGGCGTCCTCGCCAACGGCACCGAGGAGCAGATCGGCACCTGGATCCCGCAGATGTACGGCGACGCCAATGACGTCAAGGTCGCCGCGTTCTGCTCCTCCGAGCCCGACGCCGGTTCCGACGTCGCCTCCATGCGCACCCGCGCCGTGTACGACGAGGCCAAGGACGAGTGGGTCCTCAACGGCACGAAGACCTGGGCCACCAACGGCGGCATCGCCAACGTCCACGTCGTCGTGGCCGTCGTCGACGCCGAGCTGGGCTCCAAGGGCCACGCCTCCTTCATCGTCCCGCCGAACACGCCCGGCCTCTCCCAGGGCCAGAAGTTCAAGAAGCACGGCATCCGCGCCTCCCACACCGCCGAGGTCGTCCTGGAGAACGTGCGGATCCCCGGCTCCTGCCTGCTGGGCGGCAAGGAGAAGCTGGACGAGCGCCTCGCCCGGGCCCGTGAGCGGGCCAAGGCCGGGGGCGAGCGGGTGAAGAACGCGGCGATGGCCACGTTCGAGGCGTCCCGCCCGGCCGTGGGCGCCATGGCGGTCGGCACCGCCCGGGCCGCGTACGAGGTCGCCCTCGACTACGCCAAGACCCGTGAACAGTTCGGGCGGCCGATCATCGACAACCAGGGCGTAGCCTTCCAGCTGGCCGACATGCGGACGTCCGTCGACGCGGCGCGGCTGCTGGTGTGGCGGGCCTCCTGGATGGCGATCAACGGCAGGCCGTTCACCGCGGCCGAGGGCTCGCAGTCGAAGCTGTTCGCGAGCGAGACGGCGAAGAAGGTCACCGCCCAGGCGATCCAGATCCTGGGCGGCAACGGATACACGAGGGAGTATCCGGTGGAGCGGATGCACCGGGACGCCGCGATCTACACGATCTTCGAGGGAACGAGCGAGATCCAGCGGCTGGTGATCGCTCGCACCCTGTCGGGGATGCCGATTCGCTAGGGCCTGTTCCAGGTTTCCCGTCGTCCGCCCGTAGGGCGGGCCCTGCGGCGTCCGGTGCGGTGCCTCGGCGTGCGGCCGGATCGTCCTCGTACTGGACGTACTTGGATGATCCGGCCGTGCGGCGAGGTGCCGTGCCGGGCGTCGCAGGGCAGGCGGGAAACCTGGAACAGGCCCTAGTGCCGCGGCGAGAGTGCGTGCCGGGCGTCGCGACGGGACGAACGTTGCCTGTTGCGGCACCAGCACCTTGCGGGAGCGGTTGTGCGACTCGTACAGCCGCTCCACCGCGTGGGCGTCGCGACCACACACGACCCGCACCGCGGCCCTTACGGCGCGCCTCCGCTGCTGTGCGCGATGCACGCCACGTCGATCCGGTCGGCCAGCTTCGCCAGTTCGATCGTCAGCGCCGCCACCGTGTCCTCGTCCAGCCCGTCCGTCCCGGCCTCGACCAGGTGCAGCCACCGCCCGCCCACGGTTCGCAGCAGTTTGCTCACATCGGCCGCGGTCACCTGCAAGGTCCCGCGGTCGTCGACGATCAGAGGGAGAGTCACTTCGCGGTTCACAACGGGGATGGTAACCGCGGAAGGCTCACGCCCCGTGCCATACGGTGGTGATGTTGCAGAACTCGCGGATTCCGTGCCCGGAGAGCTCACGCCCGTAACCGGACCGCTTGGCCCCGCCGAACGGAAACGCCGGGTGGGAGGCGGTCATCCCATTGACGTACACCGCGCCGGCCTCCAGATCCCGTACGAAACGGTCGGCCTCGGCCGTCTCCCGCGTCCACACGTTCGAACTCAGTCCGAAGGGCGAGTCGTTGGCGATTGCGATCGCCTCGTCCAGGTCGGCGACGCGGTACAGCGTGGCGACCGGACCGAACGCCTCCTCGTGGTGGATGCGCATCTGGGGGGTGATGTCGGCGAGGACGGTCGGCGGGTAGTACCAGCCGGGTCCGTCCGGCCGCTCGCCGCCGCACAGGACCGTGGCGCCGCTCTCCACGGCCTCGTCGACCAGCTCCTCCAGGTCTGCGCGGCCCTGCTCGCTGGAGAGCGGGCCGACCTCCGTCTCCTCGTCCAGCGGGTCGCCGACCTTCAGCGCCCGCATGCCCGCCACGAACCGTTCGGCGAAGGCGTCGTACACGTCCGCGTGCACGATGAACCGCTTGGCGGCGATGCACGACTGCCCGTTGTTCTGCGCCCGCGCCGTCACGGCGACCTCGGCCGCCCTCTCGACGTCGGCGGACGGCATCACGACGTACGGGTCGCTGCCGCCCAGCTCCAGCACCGTCTTCTTGACCTCGTCCCCGGCGACCGAGGCGACGGCCCGGCCTGCGGGCTCGCTGCCGGTCAGGGTGGCGGCCTTGACGCGCGGGTCGCGCAGGAGGCCCTCGACCGCGCCGGAGCCGATGAGCAGTGTCTGGAAGCAGCCCTCGGGGAAGCCCGCCCGGCGGAAGAGCTCCTCCAGATAGACGGCCGTCCGGGGGACGTTCGAGGCGTGCTTGAGCAGGCCCACGTTGCCCGCCATCAGCGCGGGCGCGGCGAAGCGGATCACCTGCCAGAGCGGGAAGTTCCACGGCATCACGGCGAGCACCGGGCCGAGGGGCCGGCAGCGGACCAGGACGCGTGAGGCGCCCGAGTCCTTCACATCCGCGTCGGAGGGCTCCACGTCGGTGAGCAGCACCTCGGCGTGGTCGGCGTACCAGCGCATGGCCTTCGCGCACTTGGCGGCCTCGGCGCGGGCCTGCTTGACCGGCTTGCCCATCTCCGTCGTCATCACCCGGGCGATGTCGTCCGCGTCCTCGTCGAGCAGTTCGGCCGCCCGGCGCATCAGCCGGGCGCGCTCGGCGAAGGAGGTGGTCCGGTAGGTGCGGAACGTGGCGTCGGCGGTCGCGAGCCTGTGCTCGATCTCCTCGGCGCCGAGCGCGTCGTACGTCTTGAGGGTCTCGCCGTTCGCCGGGTTCACCGTCGCGATGGGCATGGTCGGCCTCCTGCGTGCGGACTGTCTTCCGACCTTCCCGCGCGGCGGCGCCCGCCGCAACGCGGAGTCGGCTATCGGCCGCCCGAGTGCTCCACAAGCCGGTCGAGAAACTCCGCCTGCGCCTTGACGATCAGGACCCGAGCCCGGTCCACGTCCATCCACGCCACCCGGTCCAGCTCCGGGAACTCCTGGATCTGCCCGGATTTCGGCGGCCACTCCATCCGGAACGTGCCCGGCACGACGGTCGCCGGGTCGAGGTCCGCCTCGATCGCCCACACGGTGACGATCTTGCCGTTGGCCTGCGTCACCTCACCCAGCGGTACGGCCTCGCCGTCGGGCGGCGCCAGCCCCAGCTCCTCCTGGAACTCCCGGCGGGCCGCCTCCCAGGCGGGCTCGTCGGGTTCGTACTCACCCTTCGGCACCGTCCACGCCCCCGCGTCCTTGCGCGCGAAGAACGGGCCGCCCATATGGCCGAGCAGGACCTCGACGCCGTCGGACGTGCGGCGGTGGAGCAGCAGACCGGCGCTGCGCTTGGGGGCGGTCGTCACCGGGTGACCTCCGGGTGGGCGGCGAGCAGGGTCTCGACCGTATCGGCTTCCGCCGGGGACTTGTCCTCCCGGTAGCGGACCACGCGGGCGAAGCGCAGGGTGACGCCGGCCGGGTAGCGGGTGGACTTCTGCAGGCCGTCGTAGGCGATCTCGACGACGAGTTCGGGGCGTACGGTCACCCCCCAGCCGTTGTCCTCGACCGCCAGCGCCCGCAAACGCTCGGTCTGCCAGGTCAGCATGGCGTCGGTCATGCCCTTGAAGGTCTTGCCGAGCATGGCGAAGGAGCCGTCGGCCGTGCGGGCGCCGAGGTGGAGGTTGGAGAGCTTGCCCGTGCGGCGGCCGTGGCCCCACTCGGCGGCCAGGACCACCAGGTCGAGGGTGTGCACGGGCTTGACCTTCAGCCAGGAGGCGCCGCGCCGGCCCGCGCTGTACGGGGCGTCCAGGGCCTTGACCACGACACCTTCGTGGCCGCGGGCGAGCGTGTCCGCGAGGAACCGCTCGGCCTGGAGGAGGTCGTCGGGGCCGTGGACGAGGGTGCGCCGGACCCGCATCGGCTCGGGCACGAGACGGGCCAGCTCGGCGTGGCGCTCGGTGAGGGGGAGGTCGAGGAGGTCGTGGCCGTCGACGTACAGGGCGTCGAAGAAGACCGGGGAGACGGGCAGCTGCTCGGCCGCCGTCGCCACATCCAGGCGTGAGCCGACCCGCCCGGCGGTCTCCTGGAAGGAGCGCGGCCGGCCGTCCGCGTCGAGCGTGATCACCTCGCCGTCCAGGACGAACCGCTCGACCCGCAGCTCCAGTGCGGCGGCGGCCAGTTCGGGCAGCCGGTCGGTGATGTCGTCCAGGGTGCGGGTGTGGACGCGTACGGTGTCGCCGTCGCGGTGGACCTGGACCCGGATGCCGTCCAGTTTCTCCTCCACCGCGCACGTGCTCAGCTTCCCGACGGCCTCCGCGACCGAGGAGGCGGTGTGCGCCAGCATCGGCAGGACCGGGCGGCCGACGGTGAGCCGGAACCGTTCCAGGGCCGGCGGCCCGTCCGCCAGCAGGGCCTGCGCCACGGTCTGCAGCGAGCCGGCGAGCATCACGGCACGGCGTACGTCGGCGGCGGGCGCCCCGGTGGCCCCGGCCAGCCCCTCGACGGCCACCGCGTCCAGGGCGCCCTGCCGCACCTCGCCGGTGAGCAGCCCGAACAGATACCGCTGCTCGTCCTCGGTGGCCGCCGCGAGCAACTCGCCGACCAGGCGGCGGCGTCCGGCCTGCGAGCCGGTGCCGGTGACCCCGCCGATCTCCGTCAGCCGGGCGTCCACGTCACGCACGGTGAGGGTGGGCTCGGCGGCGGGCGGGATGTCCTGGTTCAGCGCCTTCCAGCCGATGCCGAGCCGTCCCTGCGGCAGCCGGCCCGCCAGATACGGGATGACGATCGGCACGTCGTCCGCGTCGGCGTCCCGGAACAGCTCGGCGAGCAGCGACGTCTTCCGGGACCGCGCCGAGGTGGCGGCGACCTCCCGCGACACACGGGCGAGCCGGGCGAACAGCATGCAGCCATGGTCCTACGGAGTTCGGCCGGGCGCCTATCGGGTTGGGGGTGCGGGTGGTTGGGCGGGCGCGGGTGCGTCGTGGCTGGTCGCGGAGTTCCCCGCGCCCCTCAAGAGCACAGGCCCTGCGCAAGCAACCACAACGCACCCGCACTCGCACCCGCACCCGTGGGACAACCCGGAAAAGTCTGCCGGATTGACAAATGTGTTTGCCGAATCTGCAATGCCTGCCATGACTACCGATGACGTCCTCGCGGAAGTGGGCCCCCGGCTGCGGCGGATCCGGAAAGCGCGGGGCGCGACGCTCGCCGTTCTGTCCGAGACGACCGGCATCTCCGTGAGTACCCTCTCGCGGCTGGAGTCCGGGCTGCGCAAGCCGAGCCTGGAGCTGCTGCTGCCCATCGCGCGGGCCCATCAGGTGCCGTTGGACGAGTTGGTCGGGGCCCCTCCGGTCGGTGATCCCCGGGTGCGCGCCAAGCCGCTCGTGCGCGACGGGCGTACCTTCTGGCCGCTCACCCGGCAGCCCGGTGGGCTCCAGGCCTTCAAGGTGCTGGAACCGCGGCGGAGCAAGGAGCCGGACCTGCGGACGCACGAGGGCTACGAGTGGCTGTACGTGCTGTCGGGGAGGCTGCGGCTCGTGCTCGGACAGCACGACGTGGTGCTGGGGTCGGGGGAGGCGGCCGAGTTCGACACCAGGGTGCCGCACTGGTTCGGGTCGACGGGGGAGGGGCCCGTCGAGTTCCTCAGTCTGTTCGGGCCGCAGGGGGAGCGTATGCATGTGAAAGCACGCCCATCGAAGGCGTGAAGTGGGTGACTGTTCTCCGGCGGACTGTTCCCCGATCGGCAAGCGACCGCTTAGTATGCGGACGACCCCGGTCATGGCCCCGGCCAGACGAAGCAGTCCCGTGGAGGCACCGCATGCAGGCATGGCAAGTGCACGAGAACGGCGAGCCGAGCGAGGTGATGCGGCTCCAGGACGTGGAGCAGCCCACGCCCGGCGACGGCCAGGTCCTGCTGAAGGTGCGCGCCGCGAACATCAACTTCCCCGATGTGCTGATGTGCCGGGGCCACTACCAGGTCAGGCCGCCGCTGCCGTTCACGCCCGGCGTGGAGATCTGCGGCGAGACCGAGGACGGGCGCCGGGTCATCGCCAACCCGGCGCTGCCGTACGGCGGTTTCGCCGAGTACGCGGTCGCCGACGCCGCCGCTCTGCTGCCCGCGCCCGAGTCGCTCGACGACGCCGAGGCAGCCGCCCTGCACATCGGGTACCAGACGGGCTGGTTCGGTCTGCACCGGCGGGCTCGCCTGGAGGCCGGGGAGACGCTGCTCGTCCACGCCGCCGCCGGGGGCGTCGGCAGCGCGGCCGTGCAGCTCGGCAAGGCGGCCGGGGCGACGGTCATCGGGGTCGTCGGCGGCGCCGACAAGGCCGCCGTGGCCCGGGAGCTGGGGTGTGACGTCGTGATCGACCGGCGGAGCGAGGACGTCGTCGCCGCTGTGAAGGAGGCCACCGGGGGCCGGGGCGCCGATGTGATCTACGACCCCGTGGGCGGCGAGGCCTACACGCAGTCGACCAAGGTCGTCGCCTTCGAGGGACGGATCGTGGTCGTCGGCTTCGCCAGCGGGAGCATCCCCAGCCCCGGCCTCAACCACGCCCTCGTCAAGAACTACTCGATCCTCGGCCTCCACTGGGGCCTGTACAACACCAAGAACCCGAAGCTGGTCCAGCACTGCCACGAGCAGCTCACCGAACTGGCGGCCCGGGGCGTCGTCAAGCCGCTGGTGAGCGAACGGGTGCCACTGGGCGGGGCCGCCGCCGCCGTGCAGCGGGTCGCCGACGGCGTGACCACGGGCCGGGTCACCATCGTGCCGTCGCTGGAGAACGGAGCCGCCGCATGACCGACGCAAGCGAACTCAAGCGCCGTACGGCCGAGTTGCTGGCCGCACACCCGCCCGCCACCACCGACCGCCTGGACTTCCTGCGCGCCCGCTTCGACGGCGGGCTCGCCTGGGTGCACTACCCCGAGGGCCTCGGCGGCCTCGGCGCGCCCCGCTCCCTCCAGGTCGTCGTGGACGCGGAACTGGAGGCCGCGGGCGCCCCCGACAACGACCCGCGCCGCATCGGCATCGGCCTCGGCATGGCCGCGCCGACGATCCTCGCCTACGGCACGGAGGAGCAGAAGCGGCAGTACCTGCGGCCGCTGTGGACCGGCGAAGAGGTCTGGTGCCAGCTCTTCAGTGAGCCCGGCGCCGGGTCCGACCTGGCCGCGCTCGGCACCCGGGCCGTACGTGAGGGCGACGACTGGGTGGTGAACGGGCAGAAGGTGTGGACGTCCAGCGCGCACATCGCCCGCTGGGCCATCCTCATCGCCCGTACCGACGCGGACGTACCCAAGCACGCGGGCATCACGTACTTCATCTGCGACATGACCGACCCGGGCGTCGAGGTCCGGCCGCTCCGCCAGGTCACCGGCGAGGCCGAGTTCAACGAGGTGTTCATCACCGGCGTACGGATCCCGGACTCGCGTCGCCTCGGCGCGGTCGGCGACGGCTGGAAGGTCGCGCAGACCACGCTGAACAACGAACGCGTCGCCATCGGCGGCATGCGACTGCCCCGCGAGGGCGGCATGATCGGCCCGGTCTCCAAGACCTGGCGCGAACGCCCCGAGCTGCGCACCCACGACCTGCACCAGCGGCTCCTCAAGCTGTGGGTCGAGGCCGAGGCCGCCCGGCTCACGGCGGAGCGGCTGCGCCAGCAGCTCGTCGCCGGACAGCCCGGCCCCGAGGGCGCCGGCATGAAGCTCGCCTTCGCCCGCCTCAACCAGGAGATCAGCGGCCTGGAGGTCGAACTCCTAGGCGAGGAGGGCCTGCTGTACGACGACTGGACCATGCGGCGCCCGGAGCTGGTCGACTTCACCGGCCGCGAGGCCGGCTACCGCTACCTCCGCTCCAAGGGCAACAGCATCGAGGGCGGGACCACCGAGGTCCTGCTGAACATCGTCGCCGAGCGCGTCCTGGGCCTGCCCACCGAGCCGCGCACCGACAAGGACGTCGCATGGAAGGACCTCGCCCGATGAGCGCACCCGATTTGCTGTACTCGGAGGAGGAAGAGGCCCTCCGCGCCGCCGTCCGAGACCTGCTGAGCGACCACTGCGAGGCGGCGGGCGTGATCGCACGCACCGAGTCCGACGCCCCGCACGACCGTGAACTGTGGAAGCTGCTCGCCGACGGCATGGGCCTCGCCGGGCTGCTGGTCCCCGAGGAGCAGGGCGGCCAGGGGGCCACGCACCGCGAAGCCGCCGTCGTCCTGGAGGAGCTGGGGCGCGCGGTCGCCCCGGTGCCGTACCTCACGAGCGCCGTCGTCGCCACCGAGGCCCTGCTCGCCTTCCCCCACTCTCGGCTTCGCTCGAGCGGGGGGACCCCCATGACCGCCGACCTGCTCGCCGAGCTGGCCTCCGGCCGACGGATCGGCGCCCTCGCGGTCGCCTTCAACCTGGCCGCCGGGCGCGCCTACAAGGTCGTACGGTTCGAGGACGGCGCCCTGCACGGGGAGCTGACCGGCATCGCGGACGCGGCCGTCGCCGATGTGCTGCTGGTGCCCGCCGACGACGGAGGCCTGTACGCGGTGGACGCCTCCGCCGCGACCATCACCCCCCAGGTGTCCCTGGACCTGACCCGGCCGCTGGCGAAGGTCGTCCTCGACGGGGCGCCCGGCCGCCTCCTCGGCGACGCCGAACCCGCCGTACGCCGTGCCCTGCGCGCCGGGGCCGGACTGCTCGCCTCCGAGCAACTCGGGCTCGCCGAGTGGACGTTGACGGAGACGGTCCGCTACCTCAAGGAGCGCAAGCAGTTCAACCGGCCCGTCGGCGGCTTCCAGGCGCTCAAGCACCGGCTCGCACAGCTGTGGCTGGAGGTCGTCAACCTGCGGGCGGCCGCCCGGAACGCCGCCGACGCGCTGGCCGGCGGAAGCGACGACACCGACCTGGCGGTCGCCGTGGCACAGGCGTACGCGGCGCCTGTCGCCGTCCACACCGCCGAGGAGGCGCTGCAACTGCACGGCGGGATCGGCATGACCTGGGAGCACCCGGTCCATCTGTACCTCAAGCGCGCCAAGGCCGACTCGATCGGATACGGCACGGCGGGCGTACACCGGGAGGCCCTGGCCGAACTGGTCGACCTGCGCGCCCCCTGACGTAGACCCGAAGGAAGCGGAGGGAAGCCGGGATGGCCCGCCCCACCTGGGGCGGGCCATCCCCCGTCGCGCAGCCCTCACCACGCTCGGCGCCGCCTTCGCGGGCTCGGGCGCGCGCTCCCCGCGACGAGCGCGCCGGCCGTCGACGAGGAGAACGGGCCGCCGTGGCGGGCCCACCACCGGGCCGCCCGTGCCCCCATGGAGGCGCAGACCGTGCGGCGCGCCTTCCACGACGGCCGGCTCGCCGACGCCGAGCGGGCCGAGCCGCGCACGATCGTCGCGACGGCGCGGGGGCGCGGGGGCGCGGGCAGATGGTGCGGTTCCGGGATCGCCCGACCTGGCCGGACCGGCTGTCGTACGCAGAGCTGTTCGTGAACACCCGCGGCGACATGATCGATCGCTTCCACGACAACGCGGGAACCCACCGACACCACACGTTCGGCGGACACGTCAGCCGCACGGACGAACCCTCCGCTACGCCACACTTACGGCCGAATGCCGCGAAGTGGGCGTGGCGGAGGAGGTTGACGATGGCCATTTCCATCTCTTTGGTGGTGCTGCTGGTGGTCCTGATGGTGGTCTTCATGCGCAACGGCGCGCTCAAGCTTCCGCACGCCGCCGTGTGCGTGCTGCTCGGCTTCTATCTGGCCAGCTCCAGCCTCGCGCCGACCATCCACAACGGGCTCACGGCGACGGCGGACATCGTCGGCAGCCTCAAGCCCTAGGGCCTGTCGTAGGTCTCATGGCTTCGCGAACACCCCGATGCCGTTCGGCACCGCGCGCTCCGTGCCGCCGCTCGGATGGTTCCGTACGGTGACGGTGCTCGCGCCCGGTGCGCGGGCGACCAGTGTGGTCGAGCCGCCGCCGTCCAGGTTGAACGCGTCCGTGGAGCCCAACTCCCGCATGGTGTCGGCCACTTCGGCGATGGTGAGCCCGGTGCGGTACTCGGCGGCGCCGTCGAGGGCGAGCAGCAGCAGCCGGTGGCCGTCCGCCGCGATGCCCGCCGCCGTGCGGACCGCCGCGGTCGTGTCGTCGAGGCCGGCCAGCGGCTGCCCGCCCCGCAGGACCGGGTGGCCGCCGAGCACGAAGGTGTACGGCGACCCGGTCGCTGCGGCCACCAGGCGGTGCCGTACATCGACCGGGTCGCCGGGGGAGAGCTCGCGCAGCTCCTGGGCGCCCGCCTCCCGGCCGACGAGGACGGTGACGCCTGACTCGATGGCACCGCTGCCGGGGGAGTCCGCCGTGTCGACCACCTGGCCGTCGGCGACCAGCACCTCGTGGACGTCGGTGCTGCACGGCGCCGCCCGGTCGGTGTCCGTGCCGCAGACGGCCCGCATCCGGGAGACACTGCCCCAGTCCGAGGTGAACGCCCCGACGGAACCGACCGGCAGCGCGTACTGGTTGAGCCCCCCGAGCGCGAGGACGCCCTCGGCGGTGGTGACGGAACCGTCGAGGGCGATGCTGTCGAGGCGGGCCGTGCCGTCGGCCGTGACACCGAGGACGTCCCTGGTGCTCGTGCCGCGCGGCAGGGCCGGGCCGAAGCGCTGCCCGTTCGGCACGGCGGCCTTGAGCGCCTGCCCGTTCGCGATGGCCGGGCCGACCGGCGCTCCCGTGGCCGCGACCCCCGGATGCTGGGTCTCGGTGATGTTGAAGAAGTCGCCGTTGACGCCCGCCACGGCAGCCGCGGAGTCGGCCAGCCGGGACACGGTCGCCCGCGCGGCCACCTTCCCCGGGTACAGCAGCCCGACGCCCACCTGTCCACTGCTCAGATCGACGCTCAGCACATGCGCGTGCGCCGTGCCGTTGGCCGCCCGGATGTCGAACTCGGTGTACTCGACGCCCGGCGCGATCTCGACCGCCCCCGGCGCGCCACTGGCCGGTGCCGCCCCCACGAGGCCGGCACCGGCCAGCACACTCCATGCCGCGAGAACCGTCAGTACCGTTCTGGACCGACCGACACGACGTGTCACGGCGCCCCCTGATGTCTCGTCGACTGTCCCAGGACTCAGGGGAAGTGGACCAGACCGCTACCGGCCGGAGGGCGGCTCGGCGCCGACGACGCGGGATCGGATCAGAAAACGCACTCCTTCGGGTGCCTCCAGGGAGAAACCGCTGCCCCGGCCCGGTACGACGTCGACGATCAGCCGGGTGTGACTCCACACCTCGTACTGGTTCCGGGACATCCAGAACCCCACCGGTTCGTCGACCCCGTCGACGCGCAGCTCGGCCAGCAGGACGTCCGAGGCGCCGGTGCGGAACTCGCCGTCCGGGTAGCACATGGGGGCGCTGCCGTCGCAGCAGCCGCCCGACTGGTGGAACATCAGCGGTCCGTGGGCCTCCCGCAGCCGCCGTACGAGGTCGGCGGCCGCGGGAGTCAGCTCTACACGCGGGGGTGCGTCCATGGCCCCAGTGAACGCGTCGTCAGGTTGCGAGGACGTTGCGCGCCTTCACCTGCCGGTCAGCCGTGGGTGCCGCCGCCCGAGCGGTTGTTGCGGCGGCGGAGCAGGAGCAGGCCGCCCGCGAGGGCCGCGACGCCGCCGGCGGCGGTCCAGGCCGGGAAGTCGGAGGTACCGGTCGCGGCCAGGTCCTCGCCCCGGCCGCCCTGGGCGCTCGCGGAGGCGGACGAGCCGGCCTTCTTCGACCCCGAGCCGCGGCCCGACGCCGACCCGTTGCCCGAACCCGAGTCCGCCGCGTCCGTGGCAGGCGACGGCGACGCGCTCGCCTCCGCCTTCGTCGCCTTGTCCCGGGTGAAGGCCAGCGTGCCGAAGCCCAGCTGGTCGTAGCCGCCGCTGTTGGGGCCGTAGTCACCGCCGCCGCCCTCGGGGGCCGACTTCGCCGCGATCCGGGTGAGGTAGGTGGCGTCGAGGCCCCGGCGCTTGGTGTAGTGGTTGGCGATCATGGCCCAGATCGGGCGCGTCATGTTCGGGTCGACACCGGCCGCCCGCGACGCGGTCTCCCTGCCGGACCAGCCGTTGATCGCGCCCTTCGCGCGGGTGTTCTCGGTGTAGGCCACCGGGCCGCCGAGGCTCCACTTGGCCACGTACTGGGCGCCCTTGAGGAAGCGGCTGTCGTCATAGCCGTACAGGTCGACGCCCTGGTTCCAGGCCATCTCGCAGAAGATGCCCATGAGGCCGACGCCGAGGAGGGCGTGGCCCTGGTCGCGCCCCGCCTCCAGCCACTCGGCGAGGCCGTCGTCGTGCACGACCGGGATGGCCTTCTTGACGGAGCCGAGGCCCTCGCCGTGCTTGAAGTAGTCGACGGCTCGGGCTACCTGGGCCTTGTCGTCGCAGAAGATGCCGGTGGCCAGGACACAGGCCATGGCGGTGAGGTCCCAGTTGGTCCAGTAGTTGCTGACGACCGCGTTGTTGTGCTTGACCAGGAAGTCGTCGCTGAGCGGGGCGAAGACGCCGGTCAGCAGCTCCTTGAAGCGGTCGAGCTCGAAGTCGGGGTGGTCCCGGACTAGTTCGGCGGCGTTGGCGATCTGGTAGCCGTACAGGCCCGCCGCGAGGAACCGGTCGGCGCTGCCGTGGATCGCGGTCAGCTCGGCGGACCAGGCGTTGAGGATCGCGACGGCGGTGTCGGCGTACACGTCCTCGCCGCTGACGTGGTGGCGCAGGGCGTTCTGGTAGGCGGCGTGGACGTCGTTGTAGAGGATGCGGTAGTTCTGCGGGCCGCCCGATCCCCGCGAGACGATGGCCTGCGGGTTGGCCCGCCAGCCGCTCTGCGCGTGCCGGTTGGCGGTCAGCTTCGCGTAACCCGCCGTGTACGGCTGGGCGCCCGCCTTCACCTTGGCCGCCATCCGGGCCAGGTCCGCCTTGGTGTGGAGCAGACCGGGGTGCGCGAGGGCGCCGCCCGCCGCCGAGGCCGGCGTCGCCGCCGCGCCCGCGCCGATGCCGATCCCTGTCGCTCCCGCGGCGGTTCCGGCGATCTTCAGCATGCTCCGGCGGCTGATCTGTGCTGTCACGTGGGGGTCCTCGGGTCTCGGGTACGGGTCGCGGCTCGCGCGCGTGGGGTCGCGTACGACCGCCGCGAACAGGAGACGCACCGGCCCCGGGGGAGATAACAAAAAGTGGGGCGGTGCGTCTCGTGTCGTGGGGGGAGCCGTACGGCGGTGTCAGGCGCCCGGCGTCCACCCGCCCAGCCAGTCCGCGACCTCCTGGTCCGCGGCCTGCGCGTCCGTCAGCTGCGGGCGGTTGCCGCTCGCGCCGCCCGAGCCCGCGCCGGTGTTCTTGTACTCGGCGAAGCGGTCGTCCTTCCAGGAGAAGCCGCCCATGTCGGACCAGGGCGTGGACTTGATCGCGGCGCTGAGGGTCGTCTCACGGATCGTGGTCTGCGGGTCGACGGTGGTGTCGCCGCCGGGGTGCCAGTTACGGCCGAGGAAGAAGCTCCCGGCGGACACGTCACCGTTGATCGCGGACTTGTTGATCAGGATGCCCTTGCGGTTGGCCGGCGTGCTGGGTGCGGTGACGTACCCGGCGGAGGTGCCGTTCCAGCGCTTCTTCAGGGTGATGACCGACTTGTCGACGACGACCGTGGCCCGGCCGAAGATGAAGTCGACGTTGCCCGTGATGTACGAGTTGGCGATGTAGACCCGGCCCGGCTTGTCCTTGGCGGCGGTCTCCAGCTCCAGGGTGTCCTGGTCGCCGTTGACGATCACACCGTCGAGGACGATCTTGTCGGCGCTGGTCAGCAGTGCCACCGCCTGGTTGGCGATGTCCTGGTGCTTGGCCTCGTCGAAGTCGTTGGTGACGGTCAGGTTGCGGACCTGGGAGTCGTCCGACTGGACGGACAGCGTGGCGCTGCCGGGGGTGCCGTAGGTGCCCGAGCCGTCCGGCTTCTGCATGCCGGCCGCGTTGCCGTAGACGATCGTGGTGTCCTTGCGGCTGCTGCCCGCGCCCTGGATGGTGACGTGCGGCTTGTTGGCGGGGACCTTGACGACCTCGCGGTACGTGCCGGGCTTCACGGAGATCACGATCCGCGAGGAGTTGTTCGCGGGGACGGCGTCCACGGCCGCCTGCACCGTCTTGTACTGGCCGGAGCCGTCCTTGGCGACCACCAGCGTGGTCGCCGCGGCGGCCTTGGTGGTGGATGTCGTGCCGATGGAACTCCGCGGTCCCGTGCCGGACTTCAGGAGCGCGGGCACGTCCGCCGTCTTGTCGAGCGTGTAGCTGTAGTACGACTTCGGGTCGAAGGCGGTGCCGCCGCTGTCGTTGCGCCCGGTGGTGCCGACGAAGGTGTTGCCCTTCTGGACGACGGTCGCCGTGCTGTCCTTCATGACGGGGTTGTTGACGCCCTGGAAGTAGGAGTTCTCCAGGACCATCTTCGTCCTGCCGCGCGAGTAGTTGCCGTACGACGACTTGATGTCGGTGCCCGCCACGTCCTCCAGGAAGTTGTTGTAGAGGTGCGCGTGGGCGGCGTTGTCGGTGGACGGGTTGCGCTGCTCGGTCTCACGGATCCAGTTGTGGTGGATCGTGATGTCGGTGACGACGTTCTCGGTCCAGCCGATGCCGAAGGCCTTGTTGTCCTGGCTGAGCTTGTTCCAGGAGACGGTCACGTTCGTGGAGTCCTTGCGGACGTCGATGAGGCCGTCGGCCATGTGCCGCAGGTCGTTGTGGTCGATCCAGACGTGGTGGGCGTTGTCCATCTGGATCGCGTCGAAGTCGTGCTCCTTGTCGTTCCAGGTGCCCTGGTAGGAGTCCCGGATCGTCAGGTTCCTGATGATGACGTTGTGGACGCCGGAGCCAAGGAAGAAACCACCGCCGACGATCTGCCCGGAGGTGCCGGAGCCGACGATGGTCTTGTCGGACTTGACCTTGATCTCCTTGCCGACCGGGTCCATGTTGATCGTCGCGGCCACGACGATGACGTACGGCTCGGTGGCGGTCGCGTACTTCTCCAGGTCGGCGAGGGTCTTCACGGTGACCGTCTTGCCGTCCCGGCCGCCGTAGGTGCCCTTCTGGCCGAGCGCGTCGACCGAGGCGAAGCCGTCGGCGGCCTGGGTGGCCCAGGCGGGGACCGCCGCGGAGGCCTTCGGCTGGGCGTCCTCGCCGAAGAGCCCGAAGACCGCGCCGTAGGCCATGGTCCCTGCGGCGGTCAGGGCCAGGGGGAGGCCGACGACGAGCGCCGTCTTCCTCTTGCGGTGGCGGGCCTTGTTGCGGTTCTCACTCACGCGTCGCTTCCGTTTCCGTCCGTGGGGATGGGGGGTGTGTCCGTCGCTCAGTCGCCGCCGGGTGTGAAGAGGTTGCCGTCGGCATGCGTGAATTTCGGCCACGCGAGAGGGACTTCGATTCCCGGCGGATCAGTGGCCGGGAATCGACCACCTATTCGGTCCACCCTGTTGACACGTGTCCTGCGAAGGGCCCCACGCTGTCACAGCAATACATCGATTCCGTTGTTCACTTGACTACCGGGTGTCACACGCGATTGGCTCCGCAGAGCGAAAGTCGGCCAGTCGCTGCACGTCATCCCCATGATCGCGACGGCTTCGCCCCACCCTCCGTCCCGCCCCGGTCGCACAGCGAGGTGCCTCACCCTCATGAACCCACCCCCCGCGTCCCCCGGTCCCGCCGGCACCCGCCGTGGAGCGATCCGTGCCGTGGCCCTCGCTGCCGCCCTCTGCCTGACCCTCGTCGGCTGCTCCGTGTTCGGCGGGTCGGACTCCGAGTCGGACAATGGCACTTCGGGCACGTCTGGAAATGGCCGGATGAAGGTGGCTCTGATCACCCACGGCGCCAAGGGTGACGCCTTCTGGGACCTGGTGCGCAAGGGGGCGGAGGCAGCCGCGGCCAAAGACGGCATATCCCTGACGTACGTCAGCGACCCCGACGCCACCGGGCAGGCGGACCTCGTACGGGACGCCGTCGAGGACAAGGTCGACGGCATCGCCGTCACCCTCGCCAAGCCGCAGGCCATGAAGGACGCGGTCGCCGAGGCCCGCGCGGCCGGCATCCCCGTGGTCGCCCTCAACTCCGGCATCGACGCCTGGCAGGCCCAGGGGCTGCTCGAGTACTTCGGCCAGGACGAGAGCGTCGCGGGCCGGGCGCTCGGCAACCAACTCGACGGTTTCAGTGCCAAGCACGCCCTGTGCGTCATCCACGAGCGCGGCAACGTCGCCCTGGAGGCCCGCTGCGCCGGAGTGCGCAAGACCTTCGGCGGTCAGACCGAGAACCTCTACGTGGACGGCACCGACATGGACGCCGTGACCGACGCCGTCGCCGCCAAACTGCGGCAGGACCCGACCATCGACGAGGTGGTCACGATGGGCGCGCAGTACGCCCTCGCCGCCGTGAAGTCGGTCAAGGGGGCGGGCAGCAAGGCCCAGATCGCCACCTTCGACCTCAACAAGGACCTGGTCAAGGCCGTGAAGAGCGGGACCGTGCAGTTCGCGGTGGACCAGCAGCCCTACCTCCAGGGCTATCTCGCGGTCGACGGCCTGTGGCTCTACAGGACCAACGGCAACATCAGCGGCGGCGGGGTCGAGCCCGTGCTCACCGGTCCCGCGTTCGTCACCCGGAAGAACGTCGCCGGCATCGCGAAGTTCGCGGCCAACGGCACTCGTTGACACGATGGCTGAACGGTCCTTCGCCCACCGGTGCGAACAGGCAAACGGAACCTTCCATTCGGTCATGGTCGCACCAAGGAATCCAACCATTCGGGGCGGTCGTGTAACGGCGACACCAAGCTTTCGACCTCCCCCGACACGTGCGGTCACTTGTACGGATAACATCCTGCGCACCCCCTGTGCGCCGTACTCGCCCGCTCCCTGACCCCTTCCGCTCCCCGTTCACCGCCCAAGGACGACGATGCCTTCACGGACAGGCGCCCGGCGCCGTCTCGGCTCCATACGTCTCTCGCTGATCCTCCTGGCTCTGATCCCCAGCGTCACGCTGGCCGCGAGCTGGGGTGTGACCACGACGCAGATGTTCTCGGAGGGACTGCGACTGCGGTCGCAGACCGGGCTGAGCAGGTCCACCGGCGCCATGGGAACCGAGGCGACCCTCGCCCTCCAGCGCGAACGCGCGCTCTCGGCCGCCTACATGGCCGCCCCCGGCAGCTCCATGGAGGCCCTGGAGGAACAGCGCCGCCAGACGGACGTGGCGGTCGCCAAACTCTCCAAGCGCGCCGACGAGATCGCGGACGCCCCCGACCGCATCGGCGAGCGCCTCTACTCGGTCATGGCCGCCTCCGGCAGCCTGGAGTACTACCGCGACCAGGTGGACAACCCCACCGACATCACGCCCGAGCAGGCCCTGGACCAGTACAGCGAGATCATCGACGGCCAGATCCACGCCTTCCAGGAGCTGTCCCAGG
The DNA here is from genome assembly GCF_030294945.1 of Streptomyces graminofaciens. Taxonomy (NCBI): domain Bacteria; kingdom Bacillati; phylum Actinomycetota; class Actinomycetes; order Kitasatosporales; family Streptomycetaceae; genus Streptomyces; species Streptomyces graminofaciens. The sequence goes on from NZ_AP018448.1 coordinate 10,655,133, forward strand.
TCGACGACGGCGACCTCACCTCGCAGGCCGGCCCGCTCGTCACCCTCGAACAGGCCGCCGAGCTGGTCTCCCAGGAGGACGCACTCCTCACCCTGAACTGGCCCTCGGGAAAGCTCGACGAGGCCTCCCGCAACCGCTTCGCCCAGGTCGTCAACGCCCGGCGCTGGCTCGTCGACAACCAACTCGTCCCCTCCCTGGAGGGCGATGTGAAGAACCAGGTCGAGCGGATCGTCCAGGGCAAGGACTGGAAGGCCCTGCTCACCGTGGAGGACCAGGTCCTCGCCTCCCGGACGACGGGCAACGGCGCCGCCCGCAAGACCGACCTGCCCAACGCACAGGCCCGCTGGAGCACCTCACTGGACCGGCTCTCCCTCCAGTACGAGGACCTGATCCGGGAACAGACCCGCGGCCTGCTCGAACGCAGTGGTGACGAGGCGCGCGGACTGCTCATCAAGGCCGCCTCCCTGAGCGCCGGCGGACTCGTCGCGATGGCCGTGTGCATCGTGATGTCCTGGCGCATCACCCGCTCTCTCTCCCGCCGTCTGCGGGGCCTCAGGAACGCCACCCTCGGCCTCGCCGAGGACCGGCTGCCCGACGTCGTCGCCCGCCTCGAACGCGGTGAGAAGGTCGACGTCGACTCCGCCACCGTCACCCTGGACTACGGCACCGACGAACTCGGCCAGGTCGCCAAGGCGTTCAACGCCGCCCAGCGCACCGCCGTGCACATCGCCGTCGAACTCGCCGACACCCGGCGCGGCTTCCAGCGCGTCATCCTCGGCATCGCCCGGCAGAGCCAGAACCTGGTCAACCTCCAGCTCACCAAGCTCGACAAGCTGGAGCGCCAGCACCAGGACCCGGAGATCCTCAAGGGCCTGTACGAGCTGGACTCCACCGCCAGCCAGCTGCGCCGCTACGAGGAGAACCTCGTCATCATCAGCGGCGAGCGGCCCGGCCGCACCTGGACCGAACCGGTCGCGCTGATCGACATCCTGCGCAGCGCCGTCGGCGAGGTCGCCCAGTACCAGCGGGTCGAGGTGCACACCGACGAGGACGTGTGGATCGCGCCGCCCGCCGTCGCCGACGTCATCCACCTGCTCGCCGAGCTGATCGACAACGCGACCTCCTACTCGCCCGCCCCGAGCCCGGTGAGCGTGCGCGCGGCGATCGTCGCCAAGGGCCTCGCGATCGAGATCGAGGACCGCGGTCTCGGCATGTCCGAGGAGGACTACACCTCGTTCAACGCCCAGCTGGCGGTGCCCCCGCAGTTCGACGTGGTCGCCCTCGCCGACGACCTCCGGCTCGGCATGTTCGTGATCGCCCGCCTCGCCACCCGGCACGGCATCGCCGTCACCCTGCGCGCCTCGCCGTACGGCGGCACCACCGCCATCGTGCTGGTCCCGCACGACATCGTCGTCCGCGAGGCCCCCGCCCCGGACGACAGCGGCACCGAGCCCCCGGAACTCCCCGTACGGGCCTCGCTCGTGGCCGCCAGGGTCTCCGTCGCGGACAACGGCCGTGCCGAGGCGGGGCGTACCGACGCCGACCGCGCCGACGCCGACCGCGCCGACGGCGAACGGGACGACACCGTACAGCCGTCCCGGGAGCGTACGCCCGAGGAGCGGCCCGCCGCCGCGCAGACGCGGAGCACCGACGCGGCCGAGCCCGTGGCCCGGCCCGTCCGCAAGTCCCCGGGCGGGGGCCGCATCCCGCTGCCGCGCCGGGTGCCGCAGACCAGCCTGGCCGCCGAGCTGCGCGAGGAGGACCAGGGGACCTGCCCGGACGACGACAGCGGCGACTTCACGGCCGAGCGGGCCGCCTCCTCACTCGCCGGATTCCAGCGCGGAACCCTCCAGGCACGTGACGACGACGCGGAACCCGAGTACGCACTAGGGGAGGAATCCGCATCCGTCGACCCAGGAGACCGGATCCCCGCCCCCGGCACCTGACGTCCCACAGACCTCCTCCCCGCAGACCGCTCCATGAAGGACACACAGATGACACGCCCCATCCCCGCCACGCACAGCCAGCTCGACCAGCTGCTCACCGGACTCGTGGACCGGGTCGCCGAGGTCGACCACGCCGTCGTGCTCTCCGAGGACGGACTGGTCGTCAGCAAGTCCACGGCGTTCCTGCGCGACGACGCCGAGCGGCTCGCGGCGACCGCCTCCGGCCTGATGAGCCTCAGCAAGGGGGTCAGCATGGACTTCCGCGGCGGCCCCGTCCGCCAGCTGCTCATCGAGATGGGCAACGCCTTCCTCATCCTCACCAACGCCGGACCCGGCGCCAACCTCGCCGTGCTCACCCGGCAGGGCGCCGACGTCGGCGTGGTCGCGTACCAGATGAACATGCTCGTGAAGAAGATCGGCGAGCACCTCAGCGCGGCACCACGCGCGGGTGTCGTCGCGGCCGACAGCGGCGAGTGAGGTGAACGGAGGCGACGCGGCGGGCCGGCTGGTTCGCCCGTTCACCCTGACCGGCGGCCGCACCCGGCCGAGCCGCAGCGACTTCACCCTGATCACCACGGTGACCGCGGTGGATCCGCAGCCCGCCGGGGGCGCACGCCCGCAGCCCGAGCACCTGCGGATCCTGCGGCTGTGCGCCGAGCCGACCGTGGTGGCGGAACTCGCCAGCGGGCTCGACCTCCCGGTGAGCGTGGTCGCCATCATGCTCTGCGATCTGCTGGAGGTGGGCCGGATCACCGTCCGCCAGCCCCGGCTGATGTCCCGCACCCCGGACCTGGACCTGCTGCAGAAAGTGAGGGACGGCCTTGGTCGGCTCTGACCCCACCGCCCGGGGGATCTCGGCCCCGGACGCGGTGAAGATCCTGATCGCCGGCGGATTCGGCGTCGGCAAGACGACCATGGTCGGGTCGGTCAGCGAGATCGTCCCGCTGCGCACCGAGGAACCGCTGACCACGGCCGGACTCGGCGTCGACGACCTCGACGGCATCCCCGAGAAGCACGCCACCACAGTGGCCCTCGACTTCGGCAGGATCTCCATAGGCCAGGACCTCGTGCTGTACCTGTTCGGCACACCCGGGCAGCAGCGGTTCTGGTTCATGTGGAACGACCTGGCCATCGGCGCGCTCGGCGCGGTCGTCCTCATCGATGTACGCAGACCCGAGTCCAGCTTCGCCGCCATCGACTTCTTCGAGCGCCGCGGCATCCCGTTCGTCATCGGCGTCAACGGCTTCTATGGCGAACACCCGTACGACCCGGACGAGATCCGCGACTCCCTGACCCTGCCCGAGGGCACCCCCGTGCTGCTTTTCGACGCCCGGGAGCGCACCTCCAGCCGGGATGTGCTGATCGCGCTGATCGACCAGCTGATCGCGACCTCGGCCCGCTGACGGCACCTGCGGGGCCGAAGTCGCGTGCGCTTCAGCGACGGATCTCCTCCCGCACGAGCCCGGCCACATGGTCGGTGATCGTGTCGAGGATGTCCGCCCAGGCCGCGTCGTCGCCGAGGACCAGGAAGTTCAGGGTGAGCCCGTCCGTCATGGCCGCCAGATAGCGCGCCAGCACTGGGACGGGTACCCGTAGTTCGAACTCCATCGTCCGCCCTAGCTGCTCGATCAGGTCGGCGTAGGTGTCGCAGTACATCTCGTACTGCCGTCGCGCCAGGTGCTCGAACCCGGGCTCGCGCAGGGCGTACTGGGTCAGCTCGTAGGTGAGCATGTGCTCGCCCGGGTGGGCGTTCACATGGTCCCAGTACGCCTGGAAACCGGCCCGGACGGTCTCCCTGAGCGTCCCCCGCGGCCTGATCGCCTCCCGCACCAGGGCGACGTAGTCCTCGTTGATCGTCGTGATCACGGACTCGATCAGTTCCTGCTTCGAGTCGAAGCAGTAGTGGAAGACGCTCAGCGACACACCCGCCTCCGCGGCGATGGACCGGGTCGTCGTCCTGGGGACGCCGTCCCGGGTCATCGCGCGGATCGCCGCCTCGGTCAGCTGCCGGCGTCTCACGGCCGACGGCATCCGTGGCATCTGTGTTCCCCTCCCCGTTGCGAGTGGTCAGCCGCTGTACACGCCGACCTCGTAGAGGGAGTACCCCCAATCGGTGCCACGGTCCACACCCTGGACGCGGACGTATCTGGCCGTCGTCCCGGTGAACTTGGCCGTGTCCAGGCCGCCGTCACCGCTCGTCGTGGACCACACCGTCTTCCAGGTCGTGCCGTCGGTGGACAGGTCGATCCGGTACGCCTTGCCGTACGCCTTCTCCCAGTCCAGCGTGACCTTCTTGACCAACTGCGAGGAGCCGAGGTCCAGCTTCAGCCACTGGTCGTCGCTCCAGTCGCTCGCCCAGCGGGTGCCGGAGTCGCCGTCCACGGCACGGCCGGGCTGGTAGCTGGTGAAGGGGTTCGACTCGGACGAACTGGCCGTCGCCGTCACGCCCTTGGCGAGGTTCACGCCCGCCTTGTGGGCCTCGGAGGCACCCCAGGTGCCGAGGTAGGACTCGGCGCCCTTGAACAGGTCGTTCACCACGTCCTGGCCGTTGACGAGTCGGACGTCCTCGATCCAGTCCGGGATCATGCCGACATGGGCGGCACCGTCGGTGTTGTAGTTCCAGGTGCGCTGACCGGTCGTCTGCTTGCTGATGGTGGAGCCGCCGTCCACGCTCTTGAAGGGGTAGGTCACCGGGTTCGAGGTGCTGGCGCCGCGCGGGGCGGGGTGGTCGCCGATGCCGTTGAAGTCGGTGCCGTAGCCGTAGCCCACGTCGTACTTGTCGCGCAGCGCGTTCGTGCGCGCGGCCTCCTTGCCGAACTCCTCGGAGCCGTGCATGTACTGGGCGACGAAACCGCCGAGGGAGTAGACCCGCTCGGTCCAGTTCAGGTCCATCCAGCTGTGCGAGGACAGCACGCCCGGGTACGACGCGGCCTCGAACATGTCGAGGACCTGGCCGGTGGCCTTGACGCTCATGTGGTCGATCTCGAGCATCATCTTGCGCTTCATCATGCCCTGCACGGCGTACTCGCCGAGATCGGTGAGCCCGCGGACGTTGCACTGCGCGTCGTCGTCGTACTCGGGGACCTCGGTGCCCGACGGCAGGTCCGCCTCGGCCTCGGACGACGCCTCACCGATGGGGTTGTCCTTCTGCGGGCCCTTGCACTTCTCCGTCTGCCAGAACGTGCCCGTCGACAGGAACTGGCCGACGTTGATCGCCGTACCGAGGCCGTGCTCGTCGAAGCGGACGCCGCACAGCGCGTTGTCGAACTTGTGGCACAGGAACATGCTGCGCACACCCAGGTCGTACAGCTCGTCGAGGCCCTTGTCGATGTCGCTCTTGCTGCACTGCGCGATGTCGAGGATCTGCTTGCAGCCGAACGGCTCGGAGGTCTCGACCCCCAGGACGACGGCGAGCTTGCCCTGCTGGATGACGTCACGGGCCTGCGCGCTGTCGGTGACGATCCGGAACCAGCCCTTGCCGGTGCCGCCGTACTGCGCGTCGATGTAGTCCTGGAGCTGGTACGTCAGCTTCGCCTGCAGCCGGATCGAGGTCATCTCGTCGCAGCTGCGGTCCTTGAACGGGTAGATCGAGCAGATCATGCCGTTGGTGACCAGGTCGTTGACCAGCACACGCTGACCGCCGCGCCAGGCGCGCTCGATCCAGGCGTAGTAGTTGGCCTGGTGGGTCATCGAGTCGTACGCCGGCCAGTCCTTGAACGTCGGGTAGCCGACCGGGTCGTGCTTGCCGTCGCCGCCGTGGGTGATGTAGTCGAACAGCGCGAGGCTGCCGTCCGGGTAGTGCTCCGGACAGTCCTTCAGCGCGTCGGCGATCCCCGAGGTGGAGAACACCTTGCCGCAGATGAGCCGGCCGCCGAAGGCCTCGTTGGAGAACAGGTGGTTGTGCGCGTCGACGAACCCGCGCACGTCGCCCGCCGAGTCGGTGCCCTTGAACGGCTCGCCCGTGACGTTGATCTGCGAGTCGGGGGAGGGCCGCGAGATCGGGTTCCACCAGTCGGTGGAGGCGGCCGAACTCGACGCCGGGGTCAGCATCATGCCCAGCGCGGTGAGGAACAGCGTCAGAACCATCAGTGGTCTGCGTCTGCGCGACGCGCGTCGAGTCCTGGTCATCACTCACGTCCTCGGTCGGGGGATGGCGTGGTGCATGGGCCAGACCCTCGGGGGGCGCGACCAACCACGACGCCTCAACCCGTTGACCGTTGTCATGGCTGGCACAAGCAATGTGACGAGAATCGCTTTCCGGGGGACACGAGTCAATAGTCCGGGACAGATGACCTGATGGTCTGTACGGGGGTGCTCCAAGGCCTCAAATGGCCATAAAGACCAGGCGAATCGGGCAAGTTGGGGGAGTGGTTGTCGCCGGGGCGCTTGGCGGTCGGGTGTCACCGGGCCGGCTTCGCGGTGGTGGGGGCGGCGTACGACTGGTGGCCGAGGTCCGAGCGGATGGGCCGGAGCCCTCCCAGGAGGACGACCGGCAGCTCCCGAGCCCGGTCCCTTCGTCGGCTGCGACGTGCTCGGGCAGGAGAGCGGCGACGGCCGTACGGATGGCCCCGCGGCTGGCGTCGTGCTGGGCACTTCCCCGGGGCGGTGAGTGTCGAGCGGCGACGCGCAATGGCACCACGTGCGCGGTGTCGGCCCGCGGGCTCAGGCGAGGGCGGCGACCAGCAGGGCGAAGGCGGCGATGATGACGGCGACGCGGACGTAGTGGAAGCGGGTCCAGCGGTTCATCTGGTCCTTCCAGTCGGCGGGCCGGTTCTCGGGGGTCCATGTCTTGCCCTGGTTGTTGATCGGGACGAGCAGCAGGAGCGACATGATCACGCTGAGGATCAGCAGTGCGGCGGCGGCGATGACGAGGCCGGTGCCGTGGTGGTGCCATCCGGCGACGGCCCAGACCGCGACGAGGACGAGCGAGCCGATGTACCAGACCGGCATCACGGCGCCGAGCATCCGGCCCCCGTGGGCATGGCCGAGCTGGCCGCTGTCCTCGGGGAGTGCGTTGAAGATCGGGTTCATGACGAAGGCGACGGAGAACTCCACCCCCACCATCAGGCCGACGACCACGGTGGTGAAGACCTCGAGTGCGTTGAGCATGACGACCTCTTCCGGATCTAGTGTTGCTAGCCGATGAGGCAACGCTAGCGCTGCTGCCGCTCACTTGTCTAGCGATGCTAGGATCGAATCATGTCGGTACAGGAACGCAAGCAGCGCGAACGGGCGGAACGCGAGCGCCTCATCGTGGCGACAGCCCGCGAACTCGCCGAGCAGCAGGGCTGGGACGCGGTCACCACCCGCCGGCTCGCCGAGCGCATCGAATACAGTCAGCCCGTCCTCTACAGCCACTTCCGCGGCAAGCGCGAGATCATCGGAGCCGTCGCCCTCCAAGGCGCCACCGAGATGGCCGCGGCCGTGCGTGACGCGGCCTCCGGCGCGGACGGCCCCCGCGAGCGGGTCGCCGCCCTCGCCCGCACCTACCTCGACTTCGCCCAGCGCAACCAGGCGGTCTACGACGCCATGTTCCAGCTCGACGGCGGCCTGGCGTTCGCGCAGGAGGACACCCCGGAGCCGCTGAAGGACGCCTTCGCCGCCCTGCTGGAGAGCCTGGGCGAGGTCGCCGGGGACGGCGTCCACCCGGGACTGTTCACCGAGACGTTCTGGGCCGCCCTGCATGGGCTGGCCACCCTGACCCGGGCAGGACGGCTGCCACCGGAAGACACCGAGCGGAGGGTGGAGCTGCTGGTGGACCGGCTCGCCATGGTCTGACGCACCGTCCGGGCGGGCGGCCGACACGTGCTCCCACCCGGGTCACGCACCTCACGTACCGGATCACATGGTCCTGGACCGCCCCTGGAGTCATGGCGGCGATCCCGGGTTCTCGCTCAGCTCTTGCCGGTCGTCTCGGCTCATTCGGCGTCGGTCTCGTCCTCGTCGGGACCGCCCGCACGCGGGTCGCGCAAGGCGCGCGGGCCGCCATCGATCGGGGCGAAGGCGCGGAAGCCGTATCCGCTGAGCACGTTGAGGTCCGCGTGCCTGAGCGGGGAGACTCGGGCGACGTCCTTGCACGGTGAGCTGCCACGGTGAGCTGCCGGTTCGTCTGCCGCCGGTAGGTGTCGTCGACCGGGTCGACCACGCGCAGCAGGCGCAGGCTCTTGGCGATCCGCCCGTATTCGGCGAACGCGGTGCCCAGCGGGGTGGGGCATCCCTCGCGGCCGGACATCCGCAGCGGGTCGTATGCCCGGACCTGCCGGCGCCACCGGGTGCTGCTGCCGGGTGTAGTTGGTGCGCCGTCGTACGGCGCAGTGCGATCAAGTCCCGGCCCACGTCGTCCAGGAAGAAGAACCGCTCCAGCTCCGGTCGCGTCGGCTCCTCAACGAACCGTCCGTACGCCGCCGCCCGCTCATCTGTCAGAAATTCCACCGGCACCCGGCGGACGGCAGCCACCCGTCGTCCGAGCCCACCGGGCTTCCAGGGAAACCTCACGCCACGCCCCGGGGCTGCGCTGATCGGCCGTGATCAATCTCTTCACCTGTTTCTTGCGAGGACGCCCCGGCGTTCACGCATGGCGGAAGACCTCCTGGAGCGCTGCTCCAGGAGGCGGCCTGAGCCAGGAATCCCCTTCCCTTCAGGGAAGGGGAGGATTCAATGAATGCGGCGTACCGACTGACGGATCACGAGTTGGGTGCTCAGGACCACATGGTCGTCGCCCGCGAGCCGCTCCGAGCGCTCCAGCGCCAACCGGACCGCGGTACGCCCCAGATCCTCGTACGGCACCCGCACCGTCGTGAGTGCGGGGGAGAGGTCGGCGGCGAACGGTACGTCGTCGAAGCCGACGAGGGAGACGTCACCGGGGACGTCGAGCCCGGCCTCGCGCAGCGCGGCCAGCGCCCCCGTGGCCACCATGTCCGTGCCCGCGAAGATCGCAGTGAACTCCAGCCCGGACTCCAGCGCCTCACGGGTGCGCTGGTAACCGGAGACACGGGTGAACGGACCGCGGAGCTCCAACTCATCCGCGTACGGCACACCATGGGCGCGCAGGGCGTGCAGGAAGCCGTCCCGGCGCTGGACGCTCGTGCTCAGCTCGGGGGTGCCGCCCAGGAACAGCACGCGCCGGTGCCCGGCGGTCAGCAGATGGTCGGCGGCCTGGAAGGCCCCGCCGCGGTTGTCGTACCCCACCACCGTGACCGGCAGGTCGCCGGGCAGCGGCGGTCGGCCCACCAGCACGAGGCGGGAGCCCGCCGCGTCCAGCGCCGTCGCGTATTCCGCCATGCGCCGCTGGTACGCCTCGTCCTCGACCGCTCCGCCGACCAGCACGACCGCGGCCGCGTGCTGCTCGCGCATGAGCTGCACCAGGTCGTCCTCGCGGGCCGAGTCGTCGTGCGTGGCGCAGACCAGGCTCAGTCGGCCCCGGTCGGCGGCCTCCTGCTCGACCCCGGCGGCGACATGGGCGAGCGAGGGGCCGGTGATGTCCTTGATGACCAGCGCGATGGGGCCGGCGACCCGGCCGGAGAGCGCCTTGGCGTGTACGTTCACCACGTAGTGCAGCGACTCGACCGCCGCCATGACCCTGGCTCTGGTCTCCGTGGAGACCGGGTAGTTGCCGGCGAGAGTTCGGGAAACGGTTGCTACGGAGACGCCGGCCTTCGCCGCGACATCACGGATCGTGCTCGGCCGATCGCCGCCGTCACTGCTGTTCCGCCTGCGCCTGGCCCGCTGGGGTTCGGGACTCGCGGGGCGACCGCTTCCTTTGACCGTCACAGCTCGACGTTACTGCATGGGAGCCGGATTGAGAGGGCTGAGCAGGGAATTGGTCGGGTAACCGTTTTCTCGCTTCTGGTCGGGGGTGTTCGGGGCGTTGGCGGGAAGGGCGGGCCCTGAGGTGGCAGGGCGATGGCTCTGCTGGGCAGGTGAGGGAGGTTCCAAGAGCTAAGCGAACGTTTACTGCGCGAGGGGAAGCGGGCCTTCGCTGACGGCCGCCGCAGTGCCGCAGTGCCGCAGTGCCGCAGTGCCGAGGTCGGCAGGGCGACCGGTGGGGTGGCGGTGGATCGCCACCGAACGCGTGGTGACGTTCTTGTGATCGGCTGGGCGCGCTCAGCGCCGGGAATGCCGTTTCGCCGTCGCGGTGCCCTCGTCGTACCGGGCGGCCCTGCCCGCCGTGCTCACCGCCGAGGGGCGGCGGGTCCGTCGACCCTCCGGGCGCCGAGGCGCCGGCACGGTCGGCAGGTCATGGCCGCCGCGTTGGAGCCCCCGGCCGCGTGCACGGGTATCGGGCCCCGGGGTCGGGCCGGCCGTGGACAGCCCCACCGGCGGTCCAGGGACCCTCGACAAGGGCCTCGACGGAGCGATGCGTGCGAGACGTCTTGACGTGTGCGAGTCACGATGGCTTGATGGGAGCGCTCCCATGCCCACGGGTTCCACACACCCCCCACGGGTTCCACGCCCCCACCCCCGACGCCTGAGTTTCTTGGCGCTCACTCCCTGGAGCCGCAGTGAGACCTATAAGAAGCACGACGAGCAAGACCTCCTTACTCCACCTGCCGGAACTCCGTCTGCCGGCCCTGCTGGCCGCGTTTCTCGGGCTGGTTCTCCTCGGTGCCCTGGCCCCGGCCGCCGCGCGGGCCGAGTCGCGCGACGCCCTCGCCACCGGCCTCCACATCAGCAACGGCCGACTGCTCGAGGGCAACGGCAACGACTTCGTGATGCGGGGCGTCAACCACGCCCACACGTGGTATCCGAACCAGACGAAGTCGCTGGCCGATGTGAAGGCACTGGGTGCCAACACCGTCCGCGTCGTCCTCGCCGACGGCCACCGCTGGACGAAGAACAGCGCCTCGGACGTCGCCGCCGTGATCGCCCAGTGCAAGGCCAACCGCCTGATCTGCGTCCTGGAGGTGCACGACACCACCGGCTACGGCGAGGAGGCCGCGGCCGGGACCCTGGATCACGCGGCCGACTACTGGATCGGTCTGAAGGACGTACTCGCCGGCCAGGAGAACTACGTCATCGTCAACATCGGCAACGAGCCCTGGGGCAACACCGACCCGGCCGGCTGGACCGCCCCGACCATCGCGGCGATCAAGAAGCTGCGCAACGCCGGCTTCGAGCACACGATCATGGTGGACGCGCCCAACTGGGGCCAGGACTGGCAGGGCGTCATGCGCGCCAACGCCCAGTCCGTCTACGACGCCGACACGACCGGCAACCTGATCTTCTCGATCCACATGTACAGCGTGTTCGACACGGCAGCCGAGATCACCGACTATCTGAACGCCTTCGTCAACGCGAAACTGCCTCTTCTCATCGGCGAGTTCGGCGGACCCGCGGACCAGTGGGGCGACCCCGACGAGGACACCATGATGGCCACGGCCCAGCAGCTCAAGCTCGGCTATCTGGCCTGGTCCTGGAGCGGCAACACCGACCCGGTCCTCGATCTGTCGATCGGCTTCGACCCCACCCGGCTGAGCGCCTGGGGCCAGCGCATCTTCAACGGCGTCAACGGCATCGCCCAGACGTCCAAGGAAGCGACGGTCTTCGGCGGCGGCACGCCCGGCGACACCCAGGCGCCGACCGCGCCCGGCACCCCGACGGCCTCCGCCGTGACGGCCACCACCGCGACGCTCACATGGCCCGCCGCCACGGACAACGTCGGCGTCGCGGGCTACGACGTGGTCCGTATCAGCGGCGGCTCGGAGACGAAGGTGGCCGCCTCCACCACCAACTCCACGTCGGTGACCGGCCTGACCGCCGACACGGCGTACACCTTCGCGGTCTACGCCCGTGACGCGGCCGGCAACCGTTCAACCCGCTCGGCCACGGTGAACGTCACCACCGACGACACCCCCGCCGGCACCTGCTCGGTCGGCTATCGCGTCGTCAACGAGTGGCCCGGCGGCTTCCAGGGCGAGATCGTCATCCGCAACACCGGCACCAGCGCCATCAACGGCTGGAAGCTGGCGTTCGCCTTCGCCAACGGGCAGACCGTCAGCAACATGTGGGGCGGGACGCCGACCCAGACCGGCGCTGACGTGAGTGTGGCCGCCGCGTCGTACACGGCCAACATCCCCGCGAGCGGCTCGGTGACCGTCGGCTTCACGGGAGCCAAGGGCACGACGAACGCGGCGCCGACCGCGTTCACACTCAACGGAAGTACGTGCGCGACGAGTTGATCTGCCGGTGCACGTCCCGGACGACCGGCGCGGGGGTGCTGCCCGCGCCGGTCGTCCGGTGTCTTCGCGGAGCGTCGATCCTTTCGACGCTGCCAGGACGCGCGTCGCCCGAGCACGCCCCACCGTCCTCGAAAGGCATCCGCATGCGCAGCAGGCCCCTCGCGCTTCTCGTCGGCGTCTCCGCTCTCCTGTGGGCGACAGCCGCCCCGGCGCACGCCACCGTCCAGCCCGGTGTCACCTACTCCGGCGAGGGCACGTTCTACGGCGCGACCGGCGTCGGAAACTGTCTGTACGACGCCACGAGCGTCATCGCCATCGCGGCCCTCAACCACACCGACTACGAGAACTCCCGTATGTGCGGGGCCCATCTGCGCGTCAAAGGGCCCCGGGGCGAGATCACGGTGAAGATCGTCGACCGCTGCCCGGAGTGCCGCCCCGGAGACATCGACCTCGGCGAACAGGCCTTCGCGCGCATCGCCGACCCCGTGGCGGGCCGGGTGCCGATCACCTGGACTCTGGTGAGCCCGGACATCGCCGGCCCCGTCGCCTACCGCTACAAGGAGGGCTCCTCGCGGTGGTGGTGCGGCATCCAGGTCCGCAACCACCGCAATCCCGTCGCCGGCCTGGAGGTCCGTATCGGCTCGACCTGGCGTCCGCTGCCGCGCCAGGAATACAACTACTTCGTCTCGTCGGACGGTACCGGCTGTGGCTCCGACATACGCGTCACCGACATCCACGGCCAGGCCCTCATCGACACCGGCGTCATGATCACCCCGAATGTCGACCAGCCGGGGCGAGCCCAGTTCGCCAAGCACTGAAGGGGCCTTGGCCACGAGGGCGCAGGCTGCCCCCGTGTGCTCCGCGCGCTCCCCGCGCGTGCCGGTTCACGCCCTGACGGCGAGGTTCCGCCGCCTTTCACACTGAGGTCGTGGCGAACACAGAGGTCATTGTGGTGGGTGCGGGGATGTCCGGGATCGGTGCCGCCGTCAGGCTGCGGCAGGAGGGCTTCGAGGACGTCCTGGTGCTGGAGAGAGCACCGGACCTGGGCGGCACCTGGCGGGAGAACACCTACCCGGGGTGCGCGTGCGACGTCCCGTCCTCGCTGTACAGCTTCTCCTTCGCCCCGAACCCCGGATGGAGCCGGCTCTTCGCGGGTCAGCGGGAGATCCACGACTATCTGCGCACGACCGCGCGGCGGCACGGCGTCGGCCCGTCGCTGCGCTTCGGCGTCGAGGTGCGGCAGGCCCGGTGGGACGAGGGGGAGCGGCGCTGGTACCTGGAGACGAACGACGGCCCGTACAGCGCGGCCGTACTCGTGCTGGCGACCGGCCCCTGGCGACGGCCGCGTCGCCCCGAGGTGCCGGGGCTGACGGAGTTCGACGGGCCGGTGATGCACACCGCCCGATGGGATCCCTCGGTCCGGCTGACCGGACGGCGGATCGCCGTGGTGGGCGGCGGGGCCTCCGCGGTGCAGCTCGTCCCCGCGATCCAGGAACGGGCCGCCGACGTGCACGTCTTCCAGCGCACCGCCCACTGGCTGCTGCCCAAGCCGGATCACGGCATCCCCGGGTGGCTCCGGACACCGGGCGCGCAGCAGGGCCTGCGGGCCGCCCAGTACCGAGTCCAGGAAGGCCTCGGCCACGCCCTCCGCCATCCCCGGCTCCTACGACCGGTGGAGGCCGCCGCCCGGCTCCATCTGCGTACGGCCGTCCGGGACCCGGGGCTGCGCCGGGCGCTCACCCCGGACTACCGCCCGGGCTGCAAACGGCTGCTGACCTCCAGCACGTACTACCCCGCGCTGTCCCGTCCCCATGTCCGGCTCCACCCGACCGCCCTGGCCGAGGTGGACGGAAACCGGGTCATCGGCGCCGACGGCAGCGAGGCCGAGGCCGATGTGCTCGTCCTGGCGACGGGCTTCCACATCGGCGAAGTGCCGCTGGCCGAAAGCGTGCACGGCCCGCACGGCCGTACGCTCCAGCAGACCTGGGACGGCGACGGCCCCCAGGCATACCTCGGCACCAGCGTCAGCGGCTTCCCGAACCTCTTCCTCCTCCTCGGCCCGAACGTGCTGACCGGCTCCACCTCCACCCTCACCGTCGTCGAGGGCCAACTGGCCTACCTCACGGCGGCCCTGTCCCACCTGCGCACCACGGGCCGTGCCGCCCTGGACGTACGGCCCGCCGTACAGACCCGCTTCAACGCCGCCGTCCAGGACGCGCTGCACACCACCGTCTACAACTCCGGTGGCTGCTCCAGCTATTACCTCAGCCCCAGCGGACGCAACACGTTCTGCTGGCCCTGGTCCACGGGACGCCTCGTCCGCCGCCTGAACAACTTCGACCCGAACGCCTACGACTGGACACCACCCCCGACCGCCTCGGCGCCGGTCCGCCCGGTGAACGAGGAGGAGATCACCGCATGAGACGTCGGCGCGGTCGCACGCGCTCCTACGACCGCGAACTTCACGACCGCCTCCGCCCCGCCGCCGGCGACGCTCAGGAACCCGTGCCGGCCGGCTGGTACTTCGCCCGCTTCAGCAGCCACCTGCAGCGCGGCGAAGTGGTCCCGGTGACGTACATGAGCAGGCAGTACGCGCTGTTCCGGACCGACGACGGGCGGCTCGGCATGCTCGACAGCCAGTGCTGCCACATGGGAGCGGACCTCAGCCGGTGCGGGCAGGTCGGCGGGGAGCACCTCGTCTGCGGCTTCCACGCCTGGGAGTTCGACACGGCAGGCGTCTGCCGGAAGATTCCCGGAGCGGACCGCATCCCATCGCGGGCCGCGCAGCGGACCGTTCCGGTGACCGAACGGGCCGGGATCATCTGGTTCTGGCACGGGCCGGGCCCCGAACAGCCCCTGACCGGCCTGGAATTCGCCGAGGACCGGAGCCGCCACCTGTACCTGGCGGGCCATGTGCTCGTCTGCCACACCAATCTGCTCCCCGTCAGCGAGCACGTCACCGACGTCGCGCACTGGCCGTACACACACAGTCCCGGGCGCCGGATGGCCTCCGTCATCCTCCGCGACGAGGGCCGGCACTTCTCGTTCCGGATCCAGCCCGCCGACCCGGACGGCACCCGGGTGAACCACTTCCGCCCTTACGCCCTGGCTTCGATGGTGAACCCCACCACCGCCCTGGTCACCCCGCTACGGGGCCCGGAACCCGACGCCACACCACCTCCCATGGCCTTCCTCGCGGCCGTGAGCCCCGTACGGCCCGGAGTCACGATCGCGACGTGGGGCCTGATCGTCCGCAAGCTCGGCCCCGACTGGCTGCTGTGGCCGGTCAACCGGCTCTGGGCGGCCTTCCTGTGGCGCCTGGTACGACGCAACCACCGTGCGGACTTCGACATCCTGCGCTGGATGCGCCCGGTGGCCAAGGACCTGTGGTCGGCGGCCGACGGCTCCACCGTCCGCGCGTACCGCCGCTTCTACCGCCGCAACCTGCCGCCACCGGGGCAGGACACATCCGACGGCTGACACGGCGACGGCCGGACGCCATGCGCTCAGGCCCGGCCCGCGAGGAACTCCCGGGCGCCGCGCAGCGCGGTGCGCAGGTGGCGCTGGGTGGTGCGGCTGTCCATGCGGACGTCAAGTGCCGACCGGAGAGGGCTGTCGGTCAGACGTCCGGTGGGCAGGAGGGAGGGGTCGAGTCCGTCGCGACGGGCGATGAGGACGCCGAGTTCATGGCGGCTCAGGGCGTCCGCGCCCCCGAGGTGCCGAACCCCGGACTCCTCGGACACGGCCAGTTCCAGCAGCGCGGCGGCCAGGTCGGAGACGTGCACCGGGCAGCGTACGACGTCGGTGAACAGCACTCCGGCGCGCGTGCCGGCGGCGAGGTCGTGCACGTGGCGTTCATGGACGGACAGGTCTCGGCCGGCGCCGATGATCAGCGAGGTACGGGCCACCACCGCGTGCGGTGCCAGCAGCCGCACGCCGGTCTCGGCCGCGGCCTTCGCGGCGCCGTAGGGCGTGACGGGATCGGGCAGGCAGGTCTCGTCGTAGGGACTCCGGTCGCCCGAGAACACGGCGTCGCTGGACACATGGACCAGGCGGCAGCTCCGCTCCGCGACGGCCATCGCCACCCGCACCGCGCCCTCGGCGGTGACCGCCCAGTCGGCCCCGCCGCTCGACGCGTTGACAACGACCGAGGGGGCCACATCGGCCAGTACCCCGGTCACCCGGGCGGGGTCCCGGACGTCGAGGGCATGCCAGGCCACGTCG
This sequence comes from Streptomyces graminofaciens, assembly GCF_030294945.1. Lineage (NCBI taxonomy): Bacteria > Bacillati > Actinomycetota > Actinomycetes > Kitasatosporales > Streptomycetaceae > Streptomyces > Streptomyces graminofaciens. Next base: position 10,671,481 of record NZ_AP018448.1, read on the forward strand.
GCGGCCGTACCCGGACGGGTGACGTACGTCGCCGCCGTGTCGTGTCCCGCCGCCGTGGCCCGGCGCGCCAACTCGGTGCCCAGGAACCCGCTTCCGCCGATGATCAGAATTTTCATGGCGTGACACGGTACGGGGCGCCCGCTCGCGCCGTCGGGTCAGCGGCGCAGGTCCGTCACCTGCACGGCCGGGGCGCTCGCGATCTCCGCCCGCGTGAAGCGCCCGGCAGCCCTTGCCGCCCTCGCAGCCGGACAGGGGGATGCCGGCCCACTTCGGTACTTCGCCCAGTTCGGTGTCGGCCTCAGGAGTCCTTGCCGCGTCCGCTCACCGCGTCGCGCATACGGTCGACGAGGCCGAGGCCGGGCGCCAGGATCCTGTTGGCCGGGGGCTTGGCGGGGGCCGCCGGGTGAGGGCGGGTGGGTGCCGTCTTCTTGGCCCGGCGGACCTTCTCGCCGAGGTCGTCCAGCATCTCGGTGGAACAGGACTTGTCCAACCGCGGGAAGAGGTTGCTCTCCTCGTCCCGCACGTGGCGCCTGATCTCGGCCATGAGCTGGGCGATCAGCTGGTCGAACTCGGGGTCGTCGGCGTCGCACCGCTCCAGATCCTTCATGGTGCGCTCGGCCTCGGCATGGTCCTCCAGCTCCCGGTCGGTGAGCGCGTCACCGTTGTCCACATGCTCGCGGACCGCCGGATAGAGGTATTCCTCCTCCGCGACGGAATGCCGTACCAGTTCGATGGTGACCAGGTCGGTGTATTCCTTGCGCTGCGGGTCGCCGGACGGCAATTGCTCGATCTTGCCGAAGAGTTCTTCCACTTCCCGGTGGTCGGCCTTCAATTCCTCGATGACGTCTCCGCCGTGTCCCATTCGGTCGCCCCTTTCCTGAGTGTCCCGGCCGTGCGTTCCGGTCCGGACCTTGCGGAGGTCAGTGAAACCCTTTCGGAGTCGAATACGTCGTATTGACGTCCCGGTGAGTCAGCGCGACAGAGCGAGAGGGTGATGTGGCCGAGGACACGTCCATTCCGTGGCCTGCGTCATTTCCGGGCCGATGGCGCCCGGCTACGTTTATCGGCCGCACCCCCCACTACCCACGGACGGCCCAGTGCTCGCAGATCTCTCCCCGCTCATAGCGGCGACCACCCAGTGGCTGACGCGCGCCTATCCGGCGGGCGGCGGCGCGCTGGACGGCGCGCTCTGCGAGGCGCAGGCCCGCCAAGCCGTCACCGTGGCCGCCTGGCTGCGCTATCCGACGCCGCTGGACGCCGGCCTCGTGGACATGGTGGGGCCGGGCGGATCCGACCGGCTCGACTGGATCACCGGCTCCGACGAGGCACCGACACCGGACGACCACGCGTGGCGGACCTGGGTGGACGAGGTCGTCGCCAGCTGGGCGGCCTGCCTGCTCACCGACCCCGCGCTGGCCCGCGCGGCCGTGGCCGCACTCACCGACTCCGTCCACACGGCCGGTTCGCCGGTCGACTTCCGGCGCCTCCTCGCACCGGACGAGCGCGACCGGCGCGCGGCCGCGCTGCTGCGCCATCCCGACCTTCTCGCCCCCGTCGCGCAGGTGCATCACGCCGGCCTGCTCGCCGAGCTGGAGCCGGGGCAGTCGCTGACGGGCTGAGCCTCGCGGCGCACCGCGAAAGTACCGCTACCAGCGCAGCGGCAGGCCCGCGAGGTGGCGGTCGAGCAGCCCGGAGACGATCCGGTGATCGTTGAGCGAGGGATGCCAGTCGCAGCCCAGGTGGTCCAGGCCCGGGTCGTCGTAGTACCAGTGGCTGACCCGGTCGTCGCCCCGTCGCCGCCGCTCCTGGACGATCCGCAGGGTGGCGTCCGTGAACGCGGTGGTGTTCCACAGATAGGTGGCGCCGACCACGACGAACGGCCGGGGGCCGTAGCGGGCGCGCAGCTTGTCGAGGAAGCCGTGGTACGCGCTCTCGTAGGCGGTGACCAGCTCGTCCGGCGTGGTCCAGCGTTCGCCGGGATTGAGCGGCGTCGAGAAGTCGTTGATGCCCAGCCCGACCACGACGACCTGTGGCCGCCAGCTGTCCGGTCTCCGCCAGACATCGCCCTCGACATTCAGCAGGGCACGGTCGTAGTACGTGCGGAAGTCGGTGCCGGGATCGCCGCCGTTGTAATTGCGGACCATTCCACGGCCGGAAAAGGCGTTGATCTGGAGGTCGGCGTCGAGCTTTCGGGCGGTGAGGGCGCCGAAGGTCAGATCGGCGTTGCTGTTCCGGTTCACCCCGCCATTGGCCGAACAGTCACGGGTGTCGGACACATTGCCGTATCCGGCGGTGAACGAGTCGCCGATGAACTCGATCTGCCGGCTCCGCGCCCGGGGTCTCGGGAGAATCGCTCCGCCGGGAGCCGCGACGAATCCACCGAAGCGGCCCGCCGCCCACGGGCTCTCCGTCCGTTTGACGACCCGCACACCGTGCCCGGTGTCGGCGAGGCCGTCGACCCACGAGACGGTCCGCCCCGGCGTCACCAGGGTGGCGACGGTCGTTCCGTCGATCTGGACGTCGTAGTCGTTGTCGGCGTCGTCGAGGACGATCCCGACCCCGGTCCCGCGGAACCGTCCCTCGAAGCAGACGCCGGGCCAGGTGTACTGGACGAACCCGTCGGCGGCCCTCTTGACCCGGCCCACCGTGTGGAAGCGGGCCCGTGCGCCGCCGGCCGCCCGCGCGGGGGAGGCGACAGCGGTGACGGCGCCCGCGGCGGCGGCCGTGACCAACGCCCTTCGGGACATCCCGGGTAACGGAGGCGTGTGCATGTGTTGGCCATCCCTTCGACAGCGAATGCAAATGTGGGAGCGCTCCCACATGGCATGCGCTATCGAAGGTGACCGCCACACGCGGCGCCGTCAACCCCTCGCGACGACATCCGTCCCGGGCCCGGTGGCCGCTCGGTGGCCACCGGGCCGTGAGGTGGCCACCGAGCCGGGGGTGTGGTCGCCGTGCGCCGCTACTCCTTCCTCAGGACGATGTCGAAGCCCGCCGACGTCCACGGGCCGTCGAGACCGCGGCCGTCCGGCGTCGGCGTGCCGGCCTCATGCCGCTCGAAGGGGCGGACGAGCGACTCCTTCACGCCGAACACCGAGTCACTGTCCAGGTAGGGGTCGCCCGCGACGAAGATGTGCGTGATGAGCGGGTGGAAGCCGGGTGCCGTCACCTTGAAGTGGAGGTGCGGGGCCCGCATCGGGGAGCGCCCGGCCCGCTCCAGGAGCCGGCCGACCGGCCCGTCGTCCGGGATCGGGTACGGCGTCGGGGTGAGCCCCCAGAAGCGGTAACGTCCCTCGGCGTCGGTGAACAGATGGGCGCGCCCGGCGAGTCCGCCGCCGTCGTACTGGACGTCGTACATTCCGTCGTCGTCGGCCTCCCACACCTCGACACGTGCCCCGGCGACCGGGTCGCCGTAGGTGTCCGTGACCGTGCCGGTGATCCACGACGGTTCGCCGCTCGCGCCGCCCGCGATGTCCCCGCCGAGTTCGATCTCCGGCGAGTCCTGGACGAAGAACGGGCCGAGAACCGTGGACTCCGTCGCCTCGGCCAGGGAGTGTTGCGAAAGTCCCGTCGTCCGCCCGGAGGGCGGGCCCTGCGGGGCTTCCGCAACACTCCCTGGGCCCGCCTCGTTCACCGCGACCGTGAGCATCGAGATGCCGAGGACGTCAGAGAGGAGGACGAACTCCTGGCGCGTGTCCGTGGTGATGTGCCCCGCCGCCGTCAGGAAGCCGATCGCCGCCGACCATTCGTCCTCGGTGAGCCGCGTCTCGCGCACGAACGCGTGGGCGTGCCGGACGAGCGCCCGCGTCAGCTCGCGGAACCGGTCGTCCCGCGCGGTCTCGAAGCTCGCGACGACTTTGTCGGTCAGCTCCTGTTCAGTCATCGGGGTGCTCTTTCCCAGGAAGGAGGGGTACCGGTGTCGGGGTGTCCCCACGGCAGGCCCGCCCCAGCAGGGCGTGCATCTCGTCGCGGGTCACCCGGCGCGGGTTGGAGTCGGGGACCTGGGCCATGACGAGGTCCGTGGCCCTGTCGAGTTCGGCCTCCGCGAGCCCCAACTCGCTTAGTGAGTGTGGGGGTTGGAGGCTCTCGTAGAGGTCGAGCAGCGCGCCGAACGGGTCGTCGGGGACGCCGAGTGCCGCGGCCAGTTGCCGTGCCGCCTCCGGTGCCGCGGGCAGGTTGAGGCCGACGACGTGCGGGAGGACCACGGAGTGCAGGGCCGCGTGTTCGAGGTCGTACGCGCCGCCCAGGACGTGGCACACCTTGTGATGCAGCCCGGAGCCGGCCCCGGCGAAGGCGACCGCCCCGAGATAGGTGCCGAAGAGGACGTCCCGGCGGGCCGCGACGTCCTGGCCGTCGGCGACGATGCGCGGCAGCGACGAGGCCAGCGAGCGGACGCCCTCGACGGCGAGAGCCGAGCTGATCGGGTTGTGCCGGGGCGCCCACCACGCGTCGACGCAGTGGGCGAGGGCGTTGAGTCCCGAGGTCACCGAGAGGCGGGTCGGCAGCGACAGCATCAGCGTGGCGTCGTAGACGACGACCCGGGGGAGCACCTTCGCGTCGACGCCGGTGCGTTTGTGGCCGCCCTCGGTGAGGCCCCAGACGGGGGTCGCCTCGGAGCCGGCGTAGGTGGTGGGGACGGCGAGGACGGGCAGGCCCGTGGTGAGCGCCGCCGCCTTGGCGGTGCCGGTGGTCGAGCCGCCGCCGACGCTCAGCAGCAGGTCGGCCGCGTGCTCGCGGGCGGCGGCGCGTACGGCCTCGGCGACCTCGGCGGGTACGTGGGGCCGGACCCCGCCGAAGACGGAGACGACGGGGAGGTCCTCGCAGATGTCCTCGGCCAGGGCCCGTTCCCCGTCGGCCGCGATCACCAGGACCCGGCGTGCGCCGAGTCCGGTGACCTCGGCCGCCACGTCCTTTCGTGCGGTGCCGGAGCCGAAGACGACCCGCTGGCCCCAGGACTCGTAGACGATGGCGGACCCGGGGTGGCTCACGCCGTCACCGCGGCCCGCACCCGGGGCACGGCACCCGCGGCGAACGCCCCGACGAGCGCGGGGACGGCGAAGGCGTAGAAGGCCCACTCGACGGCCGCCCCCGAGCCGAGGACGTACGCGCCCAGCGACGGGCCGACGATCGCGCCGAACCGGCCGATCGACAGGGCCCACGCGAGGCCGTTGCCGCGTACGGCGTCCGGGTACCTCGTCACGATGAACGCGTTGCCGAGGATCTGCGAACCGATGAATCCGAAGCCGCTGACGAACATCAGCACGAACATCACCGGCGTCGGGGGCCGCGTGCTCATCGCGATCAGGCTCAGTGTGCCGACCAGGAACGCGGCGACCACGACCCGCTTGGCGCCGAGCGCGTCCGCGATCCGGCCGCCGACGATCGCGCCGACCCCGACGCCCAGCCACATCGCCGCCGTCTGCAGCAGCGCCGAGCCGAGCGAGAAGCCCGCGGCCTGCATGATGCTGGGCAGCCAGGTGCTGATGCCGAAGACCAGCAGGAGTCCGCAGAAGGACATGGCCCAGAAGAGGACGGTCGACACCGCGAGGCCGCCGGTGAGGAGCGAGCCGATGCCGAGCCAGCGACCGGGGTCCGCGGTCGGCGAGGCTTCCGACGGGGCGAGACCGAGCCGCTCCTCCACCTCGCGCGCCTCGGTCACGCGGCCCGTACGGCTGAGGTGGAACGGGCTCTCCGGCAGTCGGAGGATCAGCGGCAGGGCGATGAACACCGGCAGCACACCGAAGACGTACAGCCAGCGGTACGACACGTCCGGGAGCAGGGCGGTGCCCAGCAGCGGGGAGAGCAGGGCGCCGGCGGCGTAACCGCTCATGATCAGGGCGACGTTGCGGCTGCGGCGGTTCGGCTCGCTGAGGTCGGCGACGAACGCGTTGATCGTCGGCAGTACGACACCCAGGCCCAGGCCGACGACCAGGCGCCCGGCGCCGAAGGACGGGACACCGCCCGCGACCGTGCAGATCGCCATGCCGACGGAGAACACGGTGGTGCCGGCGAGCAGGAGCCTGCGTGGGCCGGTGCGGTGGACGAGGGCCCCCGCGAAGGCGGCGCCGATCAGCATGCCGATGCCGACGAGCGAGCCGATCGTGCCGGCCTCGGCCTTGTCGATGCCGAGCGAGGGGTCGCCCAGGATCGCGGGGACGGTGACGCCGTACACGGCGAGGTCGTAGCCTTCGAGCGAGGCGACGACCCAGGCGGCGACCAGCATGAACGTGGTCGCGGGCACTCTGCGGACGGTCGTGCGTACGGCGGACGGTGCGGTCATGGCCGGATCCCTTCTCCGACAGTGGCAGGAGCCTGTACCGGCCCGACTGCCTTGGCAAGTGTGGACAGGAGCGCCGGGACGCCGGAGAGCGCGTCCGTGGTGCCGAGGATGTAGAAGTCGGGCCGCCACAGGACGGCGGCACGGTCGTGCTCGTCGAACCAGCGTCCGTAGACGCCGCCGACGTCGGTGAACCCCTCGGTGGTGAGGCGGCGGTCGGTGAGGTGGTGGACGGCGACGCCGAGCCGCGCGGCGAGTTCGGCGGTCGCGGGGTCGAGCGAGGCGCCCTCGCGGCCGTCGACGAGGAGGACGAACCCGCGGTCGAGCACGGCGTCGAAGAGCCCCTCGGCGCCGTGCGACTCGACCCGGCCCTGCGGCATCAGATGCCCTGCCTGCGGCGACGCGTCGTGCAGGCCCGGGCCGAGACCGGGGAAGCGCATCTTCTCGGGGCGCCCGTTCGCCTCGCGCTGGGCGATCAGCCGGGCGTCGCGCTCGGCGGCGGCCACCGGGTCGCGCATCGTCTGCACGCGGCCCAGCTCGATGCCCTTGGCGATGATGGCCCGCACATGCGGCTCGCGTTCGCTCTGGTAGGTGTCGAGCAGCGCGTCGTCGGCGCCGCGCAGCACGGCGTCGAGCTTGAACGCGATGTTCTGCGCGTCCCGGATGCCCGAGCACATGCCCTGCCCGAGGAACGGCGGCATCTGATGGGCCGCGTCCCCGGCCAGCAGGATCCGGCCAGCGCGCCAGTGCTCCGCGACGAGCGAGCGGAACGTGTACGTGGCGACGCGGACCAGATGGGCCCGGTTCCGGTCGACGTGGTCGGCGACCCGCGCCCACACCCGGTCGGGCTCCCGCTCCACGGGGAAGGACTCCGCCGAGTCGAGCATGAAGCTGAACCGGTGGTGCTCGGGGCCGAGCGAGATGATCGAGACCGGCTGCTTCGGATCGCACACCTGGCGGGCCTTGGGGATGTCCGCTTCACCGGTGAGCCGGAAGTCGCAGACCATCCACGGCTCGGAGAACCCGTAGTCCTCCTGCCCGATGCCCAGCCACGAGCGGGTGAAGCTGTTGCCGCCGTCGCAGGCGACGACGTACCGGGCATGGACGACCGAGTCGTCCCCCTCGACCTGGATGTCCACACCGTGTGCGGTGCCGTGCAGCCCCGTGACCTTGGAGTCCATCCGGATCTCGACGTTCCCGAGGCCGCGGACCAGGCCGTCGAGGGCGTCCTCCAGGTACGGCTGGTACATCATGTACCACTCCGCCCAGCCCTGGCCGCCGACGGCGGCGAAGTCGTGCTCGATGAGCAGCTCGCCCGCGCCGTTGCGCCACTCGTAGGTCCGCTGGACGTGCAGGGTGGGCAGCAGGGCCTCGGAGATGCCCAGGCGGTCGAACGTCCGCATCGTCTCGTCGTCGAAGATGGCGGCGCGCGGCAGGTTGTAGAGGGTGGGGTAGCGCTCCAGCACGATCACGTCGTGGCCCGCCCGACCGAGCAGTGCCGCCGTGACCATGCCCACGGGCCCGTACCCGATGACGGCGACGTCGTACACGTGCGTTCCTCTCCGCTCAGACACCGGCGTACCCGCCGTCGGGGGCGAGGCCGAGCAGCCTCTCGGCGTTCTGGTGGCCGATCTTCAGCCGGTCGGCGTCGCTGATCGGCGCGTTCCGCAGGAACTCCGTGGCCGTCCCCATGTCCTCGAAGGGGTAGTCGGTGCCGAACAGGATGTGGTCGGCGCCCATCGAGAGAAGGGCGGTCAGCAGCGGGGCGGAGGAGCAGACGCCGCTGGTGGTGATGTACAGGTTGTGCCGGAGGTACTCCGAGGGGCGGCCGCGCTTGAGCTCGATGCCGTGGTGGGCGTGGAAGTCCCAGCGGGAGTCCATGCGCCACATCACGAACGGCAGGCCCTCTCCCATGTGGCCGAGCAGCAGCTTGGCGTTCGGGAAGTCGTCGAAGACGCCGCCGAAGACGAGGCGCAGGACGTGGGTGGCGGTGTCGATGCCCCAGCTCCACATCGGTCCGACGAGTTCGGGGTGCCCGGAGAGCACGTGCGCGGTGTCGACGCCGTTGGCCGGGTGCAGATAGAGCGGTACGTCGAGGTGCTCGGCGCGCTCCCAGACCACGCGCAGTTCGGGGTCGTCGAGGTACCGGCCGTGGGTGTGCGCGTTGACGAGGGCGCCGCGCAGACCGAGCTGGGTCACCGCGCGCTCCAGCTCGTCGGCGGCGGCCTTCGGGTCCTGCAACGGCAGGGCGGCGAAGCCGGAGAAGCGGTCGGGGTGCTCGGAGATGACACCGGTCAGGAAGTCGTTGACCGTGATCGCCTGGCGTACGGCGGCGGCCGGGTCTCCTTCCGCCTGGAGGCCGGGGGAGTTGAGCGACAGCACCTGCATGTCCAGGCCCGCCGCGTCCATGTCGGCGAGGCGTTCCTCGGTGAGGTCGAGGAGTCGGCGGGAGGCCTCGGCCCACGCCTGGGGCTGGGCGATGGAGGCGGTGGACGCGCCGTGGCCCACCAACTCCGGGGTCACGAAATGCTCTTCGAGGCCGATCAGCTTCATTGCGGAGTTCTCCTCGGGGATCGCGGACGCCGGCGAGGCCTCGGGTGCGAAGGAGGTCTCGACCTGCGGTTCTGGGGAGGGCACCGGCTCGGCGTGAGGGGCCGGAGCGGGTGGGGAGGCGGCGGGTGTGCGCGCCGTCCGACGAGCGGCTCGGTCGGCTGCGAGGGGGACGCCGATGCGGCGGGGCAACCGGGTGGCGGCGGTGAGTGCCACCGGACCGCAGTTCACCAGAACGTAACGCGTTCCGCAATAGTGAATGTAAGATCGGTTTGCCGACGGCGGCCGGCCCGTCGTGCCGAAGGCGCCGATAGGCTGATCGCGTTCATCCGCCGGCAGGGGAGAGAGCCGCACCGTGACCACGACCGACCCCAGGGACCCCAAGGAGAACAACGGGGACCGTCAGGGGATCCAGTCCGTCGAGACGGCCATGCGGGTCCTGCTGGCCCTGGAGAGCGGTGGCGGCGCGCTGAGCCTGTCGGCGATCGCGCAGGCGAGCGGCATGCAGCCGAGCAAGGTGCACCGCTACCTCGTCAGCCTCGGCCGGATAGGCCTGACCTCGCAGGACCCCGCGTCCGGCCTGTACGACTTCGGGGCCGCCATGCGCCGGCTGGGCGCCGAGTCGCTGCGCCGCACCAACGAGGTGGCGGTGGCGAGCGGCCACGCCGTGCGGCTGCGTGACCGCACGGGCCACTCGGTGAACCTCGCGGTCTGGGGCGACCGCGGCCCGATCGTGGTCAGCTGGGCCTACGGCACCCGCCCGCTGCCCCTGACCGTGCGCGTCGGCGCCACCCTGCCCCTGCTCACCTCGTCGGTCGGCCAGGTCTTCCTGGCCCATCTGCCCGAGAGCCTCACCGACGACGTACTGGCCGACGAGCTGCGCGGCAGGGAGACGGAGTGGCCGGGCGAGCGCCTCGCGGCCGTGCGGGCCCAGGTCCGAGAACAGGGCCATGTCGTGACGCACGGCGGCGTCATCCCGGGCATCATCTCCGTCGCCGCCCCGGTCTTCGCGGCCGGTGACCCGCTCCCGCTCGCCGTCTCCGTCGTCCTGCCCGAGAGCCTCGGCACCCCGGACCACCTCGCCGAGGTCACCCGCGAACTGAGCGACACGGTGACGGCGGCGTCGCACGAGCTGGGGCACCTGTCGTAGCCACGGGGTGGGTGCCCCTACCGGGGCCCGGCCACCTCGTCGTAGTACGCCTCGGCCGACGGGCCGAGGACGTCATGGGCCTCCAGGAACATCGCGTGCGCCTCGTGGCCCACCCAGCCCGCCGGGAGCAGCTCGGTCGGCAGGTCCGGGTCGCGGAAGGGGAACTTGCGGTAGTCGTACGTGAGCCGCATCCGCTCCACCAGCGCATCCTCGGGGCTGAGATGCCCGGCGCGGTACGACGGCATCCGGCTGCGGTAGGTGCGCAGCAGCTCTCGGTAGTCGTCGTTCAGCGTGGCCAGGTCCCAGCCGCGCGCCGCCATCTCGCGGTCCACGGGCAGCCCGCCGGACTGGCAGCGCAGGGTGTCCAGGCGGATGGCCGGCTCGTCCGCGAACTTCTCCCTGACCTGCTGGAGCCGGTCGTGCGGGGAGACGTACGTGGACGGGGCGAGTGGGCCGAAGCCCAGCCAGGCCAGGTCCTTGCGGATGCGGTCGCGGACGCCGCGCTCGGTCTCGGGGACCGAGTAGATGACCATGTACCAGTGGCGGTCCCAGTCGGACGGTGCCCGGTCGAAGATGCGTGAGCGGCCCTCGTCCAGCAGCTGGAGGCTGCGCTTGTTGAGCGCGTAGAGCGTCTCCCTGCCCTCGCGCCGGACGTCGAACCAGCCCTCCTTGCGCAGCCGTGCGAGCACCACCCGCACGCTGCTCTCACCGACACCGAAGCAGCCCATCAGCGTGCTGAGGGTGCGCAGTCTGGCGGCGCCCCCGCGGTAGCGGACGTAGTCGCCGAACAGGTCGAAGACGATCGATCGAGGCTTCACGGAAAGGACTATGTCACACGGACGACCGTCGCGAGGATGAGCCATCCGGTTGGGAAAGCCGTTCTCTCCGCTGCTCGATCGACCTCGAAGATGCGCAACAAATTATTGACGGCCGTGTATCTGTTGACACAGGATGCTCGCGGGCCTGAGTCTGGGGCTGTACTCGAAGTGGAGGCGGAACCATGGTTTCTCGGATCGCGTGCGTGGGAGGCGGCCCCGGCGGGCTGTTCTTCGCGACGCTCCTCAAGCAGGCCGATCCGTCGGTCGAGGTGACGGTCTTCGAGCGGAACCGCCCGGAGGACACCTTCGGCTTCGGCGTGGTGTTCTCCGACGCGACCCTGGCCGCCATCCATGACGCGGACCCCGTGCTGCGCACCGCGCTCGCGGACCACGGCCGGCACTGGGACGACATCGAGGTACGGCTGAAGGGGCAGCGGATCAGGTGCGGCGGCAACGGCATGGCCGCCATCACCCGCCGGACCCTCCTCCAACTGCTGCACGAGCGGGCCGTCGAGGTCGGCGTCGACCTCCGCTTCAGCCACGAGATCCCCGCCGACCCGTCCGGGCTCGCCGACTACGACCTGATCGTGGCCGCCGACGGAGCGAACTCCCGCCTCCGTGACCACCTCGCCGACGTGCTCGTACCGGAGGTGGAGGTCGCGACCGCCAAGTTCATCTGGTTCGGCACCAACTACCTCTTCGACGGACTGACCTTCGTCCACGAGCACGGCCCGCACGGCACCTTCGCCGTGCACGGCTACCCGATCAGCGACGACGTCAGCACGTTCATCGTGGAGACCGACGAGGAGTCCTGGCGGCGGGCGGGCCTCGACGAGTTCGACACCGCGCAGCCGCCGGGCCCCAGCGACGAGAAGACCCGGCACTACCTGGAGAAGCTCTTCGCCGAGCAGATCGACGGCCACGAACTCCTCGTCAACAACTCCCGCTGGGGCAACTTCCGAACGCGCCGCGCCCGCCGCTGGCACAGCGGCAACGTCGTCCTCCTCGGCGACGCCGCCCACACCGCGCACTTCTCCGTCGGCTCCGGCACGAAGATGGCCATGGAGGACGCCGTCGCCCTCTCCGCGAGCCTTCTCGCCCACCCCGACGACCTGCCGAGCGCCCTGGAGGCGTACGAGGCGGCCCGGCGCCCCTCGGTGGAGAAGATCCAGGGCGCCGCCCGGCCGAGTCTGTCCTGGTGGGAGCAGTTCGGGCGCTACCACGACGCGTTCCGGCCCACCCAGTTCGCCTTCCACTTCATCTCCCGCAGCATCGGCAAGGAGCGGATCGCCCGCCGCGATCCGGACTTCGGCGACACGGTCGTACGGGACTGGCGGCTCGCCCATGAGGGGCGCGACCCCCTGGACACACCGTTCCGGGAGTTCGCCGGACGGCGCCTCACCACGACCGACCTCGCGGCGCTGCGCGCCGAGCAATCCCGGTGCCTGTGGCTCACCGCGCCGGACGGCGAGACGCAACTACCCGAGTCGTACGAGCAGTTGGCCGAAGCCCTGCGGGGGGACACGCCGCCGGACCTGGTCGCCGTCCAGCACGGCACCCCGCTCACCCGGTCGCTCCTCGCCGAACAGGCCCGGCTGGTGTACGGCGTGCCCGCACTGATCGTGGAGGACGCGATGGACGACGACCGCGCCGAGACACTGCTGCTGTCCGGCCGCGCCGACCTGGTGGCAGGAGAGCGCGCATGACCAGGGACCTGACTACGGACCCGACTCCGAATCCGACTACGGACCCGACTCCGGATCTGACTCCGCTTCTCGCGCCCGAGGGCGTCGTGGTGATCGGCGCCTCGCGGCAGGCCGGGAAGCTCGGTGCCGCCATGGCCCGTTCACTGGCGGCCTTCCCCGGCGCCCGCGCCCTCGTCAACGCGCGCCGCCCCGACCCCGAGCAGGGCGTGTACGCCACCGTCGCCGATGCCGCCGCGCACACCGACGGGCGGCTCGACCTGGCCGTCCTGTGCGTGCCCGCGCCGGGCTGCGCCGACGCCCTCGCCGAGGCGGCCGCCGCCGGGTGCCGGGCCGCGCTGGTCTGCGCCGGCGGCTTCGGCGAGGCGGGCCCCGAGGGCGAGGAACACGCGGACGCGCTGTGCCGGGTCGCCCGGGAGACCGGGGTACGGCTGCTCGGCCCCAACACCTCCGGTTTCTTCGCGCCCCACCTCGGCCTGACGGCCAGCTTCGTGCCCGCGGCCGGGCAGCTCCCGGCCGGCGACATCGCCGTCGTCGCGGCCAGCGGCGGCGTCAACCACGCCCTCTCCTTCGACCTCGTCGCCGCCGGCAACGGCATCAGCATCGGCGTCGGCATCGGCGCGGGCCTCGACGTCAGCGCCGCGGACGTCCTGGAACACCTCGCGCACGACGGCCGTACGACAGCGGTCGCCCTGCATCTGGAGACGGTTCCGGACGGGCGGCGGCTGGTGGCGGCCGTGCGGAGGGTGGCCGAGGCGAAGCCGGTCGTGGCACTGGTCGTGGGCCGAAGCGACGTCGGGGACTTCGCCCGCTCGCACACCGGCGCGCTCGCCACCTCCTGGCGTACGACACGGGCCGCGCTGAGCCAGGCCGGTGCGGTGGTCGTCGACGACGAACGGGAGTTGGTGGACGCCCTCACCGCGCTCTCCCGGGTCCGGCTGCGCCCCCAGCCGGACCCAGGGCTCGGCATCGTCACCGCCCAGGCCGGGCCGGGGCTCCTGCTCGCCGACCGGGCGGGAACGGACGGCATCCGGATGCCGGAGCTGACGGGCGCGACGCGAGGGACCCTCGCCGGGCTGTTGCCCCCGCTCACCTACCAGAGCAACCCGGTCGACACCGGCCGGCCCGCCGAGACCTTCGCCCGCGTACTCGGCACCACGGCCGCCGATCCGCAGGTGGACCTGCTCGCCGTCTACGCCCTGACCGAGCCCGACAGCGTCGACCTCGCCTCCGCCGCCCAGGACGCCGGCCTCGGCGCCGACTCCCCGGCGGTGGTGGTCGTCGGCGGCCTCCCCGAGGACGTCACCGACCAACGTGCCCGGCTGCACAAGGCGGGGATCCCGGCGCTCACCGGCCCGGCTTCCGCCGCCAACGCCGTACGGGCCCTGGTGACGGATGCCCGGCAGCGGGCCTTGGGGGAAGCGGAGGACGGGCCTTTCCCGGGGTGGGCTTCCGCGACCGGCGGAGCTGTGTCCGCCTCCGACGGACACCCGCCGGAGTCCTCGGCCCCTGCCGTGCCCGTGCCGCCCGGCCCTCTCGACGAGGACGCGGCCAAGGCGTACCTCACCGAACTCGGCATCCGCACCCCACCCCGCGTCGCCTGCGATTCCCGCGCCGACGCGCATGCCGCCCTCCGGCAGTTGGGCGGACCCGTCGCCGTGAAGGTGCTCGACGCCGCGATCCTGCACAAGACGGAGATCGGCGGGGTCCATCTGGGCGTGCGGACGCCCGAGGAACTCGACGCGGCACTGGACGCCGTAGGCACCGGACGCCGCTACCTGGTCGAGGCGATGGCCCCCGCCGGTGTCGACCTCGTCCTCGGCGTACGGCGGGACCCCGTGTTCGGGCCGGTCGTGCTGGCGGGGCTGGGCGGTACGGCCGCCGAGGCGCTCGCCGACGTGGCGATCCGACTCGCCCCGCTGTCCGTGGCCGAGGCCGCCGGGATGCCCGACGACCTGGCGGCCCGCGCCCTCCTCGACGGCTGGCGCGGCGGACCGGTGCTCGACCGCGCCGAGTTCGGACGCGTCGTCGCCGCGCTCGCCGCCGCCCTGGCCGCGAACCCGCACACCGCCGAGATCGAGATAAACCCGCTCCGGCTCACCGCCGACGGCCTGACCGCACTGGACGCCGTGATCGTGCCCATGACCGAGGAGAACGACCATGCCTAGGCCGAGCAGCGAAGGCGCCGTGCCCTGGCCCGCGGAGTACGCCGAGCGCTACACCGCGAAGGGGTACTGGGAGGGTGTAGCCCTGGGCGACCGGCTCCACGCCGTCGCCGACGCGAACCCCGACGCGATCGCGGTCGTCGACGGCGACCTGCGGCTGACGTACCGCCGACTCGCCGAGCGTGCCGACACCGCCGCCCTGCGCCTGGCCGCCCTCGGACTGCGCCCGGACGACCGGCTCGTGGTGCAGCTGCCCAACACCGCCGAGTTCGTGATCCTCACGTACGCGTGTCTGCGGCTCGGGGTCATCCCGGTGATGGCACTGCCCGGCCATCGCAGACACGAGATCGCCCATCTCGTGGAGTACAGCGAGGCGACGGCCATAGCGGTACCGGACACCCTCAAGGACCACGATCATCAGGCGATGGCGTTCGAGATCGCCGACGGCTCGTCAACTCTCCGTCATGTCATGGTCCTTGGTGACAAGGTGGGCGACGGCGCCGTGAATCTGCGGGAGTTGTGCGCCGCTCCGGACACCGCGCGGGACAACCGGGCCGCCGTGGACGCGTACCGGCCCGACAGTCGTTCGATCGCCGTCTTCCTTCTCTCCGGCGGCACGACCGGACTGCCCAAGCTCATCGCCCGGACGCACGACGACTACCTCTACAACGCCGTCCGCAGCGCCGAGGTCTGTGAACTCGGCCCCGACACGGTCTACTTCGCCGCCCTGCCCCTCGGCCACAACTTCCCCCTCGCCTGCCCGGGCCTGCTGGGCACCCTGCTGAACGGCGGCCGGGTGG
The DNA here is from genome assembly GCF_030294945.1 of Streptomyces graminofaciens. Taxonomy (NCBI): domain Bacteria; kingdom Bacillati; phylum Actinomycetota; class Actinomycetes; order Kitasatosporales; family Streptomycetaceae; genus Streptomyces; species Streptomyces graminofaciens. The sequence goes on from NZ_AP018448.1 coordinate 10,686,944, forward strand.
TGCTCGGTTCCCCCAACCCGGAGAAGGCGTTCCCGCTCGTCGAGCGCGAGGGCGTCACCGCGACCGCCCTGGTGCCGGCCATCGCCCAGCGCTGGCTGGACCACCACCGGGAACACCCCGGGAGCGACCTCGGCTCCCTGCGCCTCCTCCAGGTCGGCGGCTCCCGCCTCGCCGACCATGTCGCCCGCCGCGTACGCCCCGAACTGGGCTGCACACTCCAGCAGGTGTTCGGCATGGCGGAAGGGCTGCTCAACTACACCCGCCCGGACGACCCCGAGGACGTCATCTGTACGACACAGGGGCGCCCCATGTGCGCGGACGACGAGCTTCTCGTCGTGGACGAGCTGGGCGACCCGGTGCCGGACGGGACCCCGGGCGTGCTGCTCACCCGGGGCCCGTACACCCCGCGCGGCTACTACCGGGCCGAGGAGCAGAACGCCCGCGCGTTCACCGAGGACGGCTGGTACCGCACCGGTGACATCGTGCGGCTGCGGCCCGACGGCAACCTCGTCGTCGAGGGCCGCGACAAGGACATGATCATCCGTGGCGGGGAGAACATCTCCGCCGAGGAGATCGAGAACTTCGCGTACCAGGCGCCGGGCGTGGCCCGCGCCGCCGCCGTCGCGATGCCCGACGAGCAACTCGGCGAGCGCGTCTGCCTGTACGTCGTCACGGCACCCGGGCACACGGTCACCCTCGACGACATCCACCACGTCATGGAGCGCGCGGGCATCGCCCGCTTCAAGTTTCCCGACCGGCTGGTGGCCGTCCCGGAGCTCGCCGCCACCAAGGTCGGAAAGATCGACAAGAAGGCCCTGCGCGCCGACATCGCGCGCCGCCTCGACGCCGAAGGAACCCGCCGATGACCATGCTCTTCGGCAAGTTCGCCGACGTGCTGCTCGTCCTCACCGGAACGCCGGGCGGGGTGGGCGCGGCCCGCGACCCGAAGGTGTTCCTGAAGCCCGGCCAGGTCGTGCGGACGGTGGTCGAGGGCATCGGGGAGTGCGTGAACACCGGCGTCGAGGACAAGCCGTGAGGGTCCTGGAGTGGGTGGGGGACGGGCAGGCCCGGTTGCAGGAGGCGGTCGACGCGCTGCCGCCGCACGCCGTCGCCGAACCGTCCGCCCTCCCCGGCTGGACCCGCGGCCATCTCCTCACCCACCTCGCCCGCAACGCGGACGCCCTGGTCAACCTGCTGACCTGGGCCCGGACCGGTGTCCGTACACCCATGTACACCACGCCCGACCAGCGCGCGTCGGACTGGATGACACCACGGATCGACGCCGGTGCCGGTGCCGAGTTGGTGGCGGTCGGCCACGGCACCGTCGTACTCGGCACGCCCTCCCCGAGCGGCGCCCAGGTCTCCGGACCTCCGTACGCCCTCGCCGTCTGGCTCACCGGCCGGGGCGGCACCGAAGAACTGCGCGGCGAGCTGCCGAAGCTCCCTCGCTGGATATGACCGAATGGTTGTCGACGATCAAAGGAGATCGGCATGAGCGAGACCTTCGTCCTGGTGACCGGTGCCTGCCACGGAGGATGGGCCTGGCGTCCCGTCGCGAACGAGCTGCGGGCCGCCGGACACGAGGTGCACACCCCCACGCTCGCCGGACTGGGCGAGGACGACGACCCGCGCGACGTGACCCTGACGGACTGTGTGAACAGCCTCGTGGAGTACGTCGAACGCGTCGGTCTGACGGACATCACGCTGCTCGGCCACAGCTGGGGCGGCTACGTGCTGGTGGGCGCGGCGCCCCGGCTGGCCTCCCGGCTGCGCAGACTGGTCTTCTGGAGCGCGTTCGTGCCGAACGACGGCGAGTCGCTGATCGACGCGTGCCCGCCGCACTACGGCGAGATGTTCCACGCCGTGGCGGCCGCTTCCGGCAACAACGGGGTGACGTTCCCGTTCGAGGTGTTCCAGCAGGCGTTCATGCAGGACGCCGACGAGGAGACACAGCGGATCGTCCACTCCCTTCTCGTGCCTCAGCCGCTCGGCACGTTCACGGAGAAGCCGGACACGAGCGCGTTCTACGCGCTGGACATCCCCACCGCGTACGTCCTGTCCGAGGAGGACCTCTCCCTCCCGGGCGAGTGGCACTGGGCCGAGCGCTTCCCCCAGCGACTGAAGAACCCGCTGATGATCGAGACCCCCGGCAGCCACGAGGCCCTCTTCACCCGCCCCGCCGAACTGGCCGACGCGTTCGTACGGGCCTGCGCGGTGTAGGCGCAAGTAGGCGAAAGGAGGGCACCCGACTGTTTCCGGGCGGGTGCCCTTCCGCTCGTGCCGCGCAGCGCGTCACCCCATGCCGACACCGCGCCCGATCGCGGCGGCGACCTCCGGATGGGCGAGGTACTCGTCGATGTTGTGCGCCCGGTCGCGGGCGTTGTCGACGGCCACCTCGGTCAGTTCGCCCTGCCAGTCGTCGCCGAGCGGGCAGCCGATGGCGACGCCGTCGGTGGGGCACCAGGCGTTCAGCCAGTGCGCGACCCGTTCGGGACGCTTGGGTCCGGCCACGAGAAGCCGCTGGTAGACGGTGTCCAGCCCGAGCGGGCTGCCGGCGGTGACGAGCAGGGTGATGTCCAGGTCGGGCGTGAGGCGGCTGATGAGATCCATGCCGACGACGGTGCCGAGGCTGTGCGTCACCAGCACCAGCTCGCCGGAGGTCGGCATGGTGTTCAGCACGGTGTCCAGGACCGCCTCCCGCACACCCGGATTCGAGAGGTACGCGGCGACGTCGCGCAGGGTCGTGGCGATGACCCACTCGTCCACGTCGGTCTTGGCGGCCAGCCAGCTCAGCTGCCGTTGCAGTGCTCCGACCAGCGCCCCGCCGAAGGCACCCTCGGTGGCCAGGCCGTCCTCTCGCGGCATCCCGGCCTTCGCGGCGGCGGAGGCGATGAGTTCCTCGTAGGTGTTCCTGGCCGGACCGGCGGGCGCGAGGGCTTCCGCCACATGCCCGGCCGCCTCCTCGTACGAGTTGTAGGAGCGGGCCACGGACTCGTGCTCCTTCAGGGCCCGGATGAGTTCGTCGCCGTAGTACGGGAACCACACGTCGGCCGGGTCGATCGGGGTGCTCTCGGCGCGGGTGAGCCCGTGGTTGAGCCCGGCGGTCCAGTCACGGCGGAGTTCTTGGAGTCTCCCGGACTTCTCCTGCTGGTTCCTGCCGTGCAGGAAGACGAGGTGGCGGGTGCCGCCGAAGGCCGTCGGCCTGGCGTTGAGGCCCATGCGGGGGAGAGCGGACTCGGGACCGGGGCGGGAGAGGCCGGGACCGGACGGTCGCATCGCGGCGTTCGACGGCGGCGCCGTCGCCGTCCCCGTCGCCGTCCCCGTCGCCGTCGCCGTGGTCGTCTGGAGACCGGCGTCCGGGCCCATCTCGCTCAGCAGCGGCTGGACGGCGGGGTGGGGCGGCAGGGAGGCGAGGTGCCTGAGGATGGAGCTGATGCGCACGCCCTCGTTCGACACCCAGTTGATGGCGTCGTCCCCGTCGCCGGGCCGCCACACCTTGCCGTCCTTGCGCAGCGTACGGCCCTGCGCGTCCTTCTCGGGCACGCCCATGTGGTGCAGCGCCACCACTTCCCACTGGTCGTTGTAGACGGGCGAGCCCGAGTTTCCCGGCTCGGTGTCGGTCTTGTAGTGCAGGAAGTCGTCCAGCCGGACCTGGAGGGCGTTGTCGCGGACGGCGATCTCCTTGAGGCGGCCCATGGGGTGGCCGATGACGTTCACGGGCTCGCCGACGACCAGCTTGCCGAACTGCGCGCTGAGCCGGTTCCACCCGAACACGTCGCCCGGCGCCCGGCCGTCGGCGGTGGGACGGACCGCCACCAGGGCGAAGTCGAGCCGCTTGTCCGCGAGGAAGAGCGCGCCGGGGTCGAGTTCGAGCCGGGTCGGTGCCTCCGGGGTGTTGTCGACGCTCATCTGGGCGTCGAACTCGACGAAGCACTGCTCGGCGGTCGCCGCGTCGGGCAGCACATGGTGGTTGGTCATCAGCAGCCGGGGGGAGACCAGGAAGCCGGTGCCGAGCGGCAGCTCACGGCCGTTCTCCCGGGTCGAGATCCGCCCCACGGTGCGGGCCGCTCGGGTGCCCCGGGGCAGGAAGCTCCAGGCCTGGAGGTCCTTGGAGACGCCGAGGATGCGTTCGTAGGCGGCGGGCTGGTCCAGGCGGTCCTCGCGGATGCTCTCCACGGCCGCCGCGGCGGGCACGCCCTGCCGGTCGAGCAGCCGGGTCGCCCGGGCGGCGATCGCCTCCGGCGAGTCGGGGAACCGTACGCCCTCGGACTGCTCCTGCTCCACGCGCTCTCGTTCGGCGGTCGTCCTGCGATACCGCTCGGCCGCCGCATCGGCCTGCTCCCGCTGCTCCGAGAGCTGCTGCGAGCGGGCGCTGCCTGTCACCGTCATGGTGATCCCACCGTCCTGTTCCGTCGAGCCCCCTGCTTCCAGAAGGCAGGCAGCGGGAGGCGCGGCGCAACGAGAGAGGTGCATTCGGGTTGCGACGGCTCGGTCCTGGCGCCGTCCAGTGGTCACCGCCATCTGCCGGTGACCACCGTCGCCGCGAGCCTGCCCGCCCTCCAGCAGGCCCTCGACCGACCTTCGAACCGACCAGCTGACCCCACCCCGACGGCTCAGACAGGGACGGGCGCGGACCCGCAAGAATCTTCAGAGCTGGGCCGCCAATGGAGAAATTTCTCCCCCTGGATACGGCCTCTCGCGGTAAAAACGCAAACACTTTCGGGCATATCCGACCTGACCTTCCCTCGCGAAGCGACATGAGAGGGATCGATCGATGGACATGGCGACAGTGGCGGCCTTCCTGGCAGTGGATCTGCTGCTGGTGTTCACCCCGGGCGCGGACTGGGCCTACGCCGTCGCGGCGGGGCTGCGGGGCCGCCTGTCTGATGTGGCTGGGCCGGGGCGTGCTGTCGCGGCCCGCGATTCTGGGCGCGTCCGCGGAGCCCATGGCCTCCTCGCGTGGGCGGATCATGCTCAAGGGCGCCGGGATCAGCGGTCTGAACCCCAAGGCGCTGCTGCTGTACTTCTCGCTGTTCCCGCAGTTCATCGACCCCGCGGGCGGCTGGCCCGTGGCCGCGCAGACGGGACTGTTCGGCGCGCTCCACATGGCGGCCTGCACGGCGGTCTACCTCACCGTCGGCGTGCTCGCCCGCACCGTACTGCGGACCCGGCCCTCGGCGGCCCGGGCGGTCACTCGCGTCTCCGGTGCCATGATGATCGTCATCGGCGGATTCCCGCTCGTGGAACGCCTGGCCGGCTGACGAACCGCCCCATCCCGTTCACCGGCCATGGAACCGGCCATGGAACCGGCCATGGAACCGGCCATGGAACCGGCCATGGAACCGGCCATGGAACCGGCCAAGGAGCCGGTCATAGCACCGGCCATGAGGTCCGGAGAAGGAGCGCACGTGGAAGACCGGACGCCGCAGGAACAGGCGAGCCCCGAGGTGCGGGCCCGCGTCCGGGCCAGTTTCGAGCGGCAGGGGCTGATGAGTCATCTGGGGGCACGGCTGTCCCACATCGCACCCGGCCGCGTGCACATCGTGCTGCCGAGCCGCCCCGAAGTGACCCAGCAGCACGGCTACTTCCACGCGGGCGCCACCAGCGCCATAGCGGACAGCGCCGGCGGCTACGCGGCCTTCACGCTGTTCCCCGACGGCACCGACGTACTCACCGTCGAATACAAGATCAACCTCCTCGCGCCCGCCGTCGGCGACCACATCGAGGCCGTCGGAATCGTCCTGAAGGCCGGACGCACCCTGACGGTGTGCCAGTTGGAGGTGTTCGGAGTCCAGGACGGCCGCAGGAAACTCGTCGCCAACGGGCAGCAGACCCTGATCCGGCTGAACGGGCCTGGGAGTTGAGAGCGATCCTGTTCGACGGCCGGGCCGCCGCGCGTGGCACGCCCCACGGCCCAGGCGTGATCCAAACGACAGGACCTAACCGCGCATCGGTGCGGACGCGACCGGATACCGGTGTACGGGAGGCAGGCCGGGCAGCAGGCCGGGCCAGACGGTGTTGATGACGTGGGCGCTCGGTGTGAACAGCGGCTGGGCGAGGGTCGGCAGGTCGGTGATCTCGTGCCACTCCCAGCGGCGTACCAACTCCGGTTCGGTGACGCTCGGTTCGCCGGTGTGGCCGGTGACGCGGACGGCGGCCGTCATACGCGGGATGCCGTGGACGGAGTCCATCAGCAGGGCCAGCAGCCGCGCGTCCGCGGGGTCGGCCTTCAGCCCGGTCTCCTCCTGAAGCTCCCGCACGGCCGCGTCGACGAAGTCCTCGTCGGCGTCGTTCTTCCCGCCCGGCAGCTCCCAGACCGCGCGCCGCGCCGACCAGCCCAGCAGGATGCGCCCCGCGAGGTCGGTGACCACGACCCCGGCTCCGGTCAGGGCGTGCGGCGAGGGGCGGCGTCCCTTGCCGCCGCACTCGACCGAGGCGGGGACCGGGCCGCGCAGGACGACGAACGCGAGCCCGTCCGCGTCATGGCGCTCGGCGACCGCCCAGCCCGCGCACAGCAGGCCGATCTCCTCGTCGTCGAGGATGATCCCCGGCTTCTCCGGCGGAGCGGGGGCCACGGGGGTGATCACGCACAGAGCGGCGCCGGGGCGCAGCCGCTCCCGCAGTCGGTTCATCACGCGTGTGCGATCCCTGACGAAGGCCCAGCCGAGCCGGAAGGTGATCAGGTCGTAGGTGGGGTGGGGCAGGTCGTCCAGACTGTCCTGCTCGATGTCGAACACCCGGTAGGTGATGTCCTCGTCGCCGTCGCCGGCCCTCTGGGCGAGGTCGACGGCGGCGGGCGCGTAGTCGACGGCGTCCACCCGGTAGCCGCTCCCGGCGAGATGCCGGGCGAGTTCCCCCAGGCCGCAGCCGACGTCGAGGGCGAGCCCGCTCTCGGGAGCCGGGGCGTGCTCGGCGAGCAGCCGGCGCTCGGTGTCACCGAGGCGTCGGAAGGTCTGGCCGCTGCGGTAGTACGCGTCCCACTGCTCGGGCGTGGTGTAGGGCACTGTTCGGGGCTCCTTGCCAGGTCGGTTGTGTCGGGAGGGCCGGCAGGCCGAAAGGAGATCAAAAAAGTAGTGCACCGCGAACGAGGGGCCGGCGCGGTGGGCGTCGAGCCCGGCCCCGCAGTACGCGACCGTCGGTTCCGGCAGCGCGTCCTGCGGGGTGAGGGGCGCGGACCGCCGTGCCCCGGCTTCGAACCCGGGGCACGGCGGCCGAGGTTGTCAGCGGTCGTGCGACAGGGCCAGGAGTTCGGCGAACAGGCCGCCGCCCGCAGCGAGTTCGTCGTACGTTCCGTGCTCGGAGATTCGGCCCTGTTCCATCACGACGATCCGGTCGGCGACCTTCGTGTTCTCCAGGCGGTGGGTGACGACGACCGTGATGCAGCCGCCGCCGATCTCCTTGATGCGTTCGAGGATGATGTGCTCGCCCCGCGCGTCCAGTTGGCTGGTCGGTTCGTCCAGGATCAGCAGGCCCGCCCCCCGGTACAGGGCGCGTGCGCAGGCCAGGCGCTGCCACTGCCCGCCGGACAGTTCCGTCCCGCCCCAGTGCTCGCGGGCCAACAGGGTGTCCAGGCCGTCCGGCAGCTCGTCGATGGCGTCACGCAGACCGACGGCTTCGAGGGCCCGCCACACCAGGTCGTCCGTCTCCTCCCGGGGCTGCCCGAGAGTGACGTTGTCCCTGACCGACAGCGGCCACTGCGCGAAGTTCTGCGGCACCAGCCCGGACATGTCCCACAGCTTGTGCGGATCGAGGCCGGCGACGTCCTGGCCGTTCCAGTTGACCCTGCCCTTCTCGGTGAGGAAGATCGCGGTGAGCAGCCGGGTGAGGGTCGACTTCCCGGAGCCGTTCTCACCGACGACGGCGAGGATCTCACCCCGGCGCACGGTCAGCGACACCCCGGCCACGGCCGGGAACTCCTTGCCCGGATAGTGGTAGACCGCCTCCTCCAGCACGACCTCCTCCAGCGGGCCGGTGAGGCCCGACGTCCCCCGGTCGGGGGCCCGCGCGGCGGCGTGGGCGAGGAAACCGTCCATGTCGGCGAGGTAGAGGGCGCTGTGGAACATGGCGGCGCCGTAGACGACGAGCTGGTTGAGGGCGGCCAGCGTGGTCTGCACGGCGACGACCGCGGTCGCGGCGATCGCCGCCTCGATCCGGCCGGTGATCGCCAGCCCCGCCAGCGCGGTCCAGGTCAGCAGGAGGAAGACACCACCGATCGCCGCGCTGACCAGCGTGATCCGCAGCATCCTGGGCGCGGCGGCGAGGGTGCGTTCGTCGATCCGCTCGGAGACCGTCCGGTACCAGAACACCAGGTAGCCGGTCATGCCGTTGGCGCGGATCTCGTCGGCGAACTTCCGCGAGGTCGCCCAACTCCGCATCTTCTGCCGTACGTTGCGGTCGGCCACGTTGGCGTAGTGGGTCTCGTACGTGACCTTCGCGTGCAGGAGGGCGCCCACCCCGGCGGGGACGACGGCGAGCAGCAGCAGTGGCAGCATCAGCGGGTGCAGCACCGTCAGGACTCCACTCGCGGTGGCCATACGGATCCCGGCGGCCGTGAGGCGGGTGGCGTCCTGCACCATCAGATGGCTGCGGACCACGCCCATCTCCGCGGCCTCTTCCCGGTCCGCGCAGCCGTCCTCGTCGCGGGCGGCGGCCTCCATCCGGCACACCGCCTCCACGAGGCCGCTGTCCGCCTCGGTCGTCAGCGGCGGTGTGATCCGGCCGTCCGCGTAGGAGGACAGCGCGCTCGCGACCCGTCCGGCCGCCGCCGCGAGCGCGATCACGACAAGCGCGGGCAGCGCCTCACGGACGCGGTCGGCGACTTCCCCGCCGGCCAGGATCGACCGCATCGCTTCGGCGGTGGAGGTCAGCTGGAGGGCGGCGGCGCCCCCGATGGCCAACTGGCAGACGAGCAGCAGCAGTACGGCTCGGCGGTCGACGGCCCACGCCATCCGCGCGGTCTGCCGCAGCACCGAGGGAAGCCGCCGGCACATCGCCCAGAACGTGGCCTCCGCCAGCGGGTTCTTGGCGTAACGGCCGCCGTAGCGCAGTTCGGCGGGCGGCGGAGGCGGCAGTCGACGGGGCGTCGCGGTTCCGGTCATGCTCCCCACCGGGCCGCGTCAACACGGCGCATCGCGTGCGTCCGAGTGGGGGAGGGGAGCGGGTCGGGTTGTTCGAGGAGGAGAGGTGCGGGGGTGAGAGTGGGGACGGTAGGTATGGCTTCCTCCTGTGGTCGGCCGGCGGGGTGTGCGTCTCCATAACCGGGCTGATCAAGGAGCGGTAACGGGTCGCGGCGGGCGAGTCCTCGCCAGAAAGTCCGAAACGATCGATGGGGGCGTTGGGGGGACTGGGTGACATGCCCGTGATGTTGCGTTCGAGCGCCCGGGCGATGAAGCGTCACCGGTTCGAGGGATTGATAATCCATCGCGTGGACGGATCACGCCGGGCACAATCGCCGCATGCCGACCCCCGCGGAGCAACTGCTCTCCGCCCTTGAACCACTGCCGTTCCCCGCACGCCTCGCCCTGACCGCGAAGACCGCCCACGAACTGGCGGACAACGGCGAACTCACCCCGCTCCTCCTCGACCTGGACGCGCGCGAACCGTACGAGCGGCGGATCGCGGCGCTGGCGGCCCTCGCCGGACGGCACACGGGGTTCCTCGCGGAGCGGCTGGCCGACCCGGACCCGGTCGTCGCCGGGTACGCCGCGCGCGCCGTACGCGTCCTGCCCGTGCCGGACCGGGCCGTGGAGGCGGCGTACGACGACGCACCGGCCGTGCTGCGGCAGCGGCTGGCGCGACTGCTCGCCTCGGGAGGCCGTACGGCGCTCGCGGAGCGGCTGGTGGCGCGGCTGCGCGCGGAGTGGGGTGACGCCGAGGCCGCGCGGCTGCTGCCGGCCTGCTCCAGCCCCTTCGTGGCACGGGAGTTGCCCACGCTCGCGCACGCCGTCGACGGCTGGACGAAGCTCGCCTGCCGCCACCCCGACCCGGTGCTGGACCACGCCGAGAACACCCTGGCCGACCGGGCCGGCAGCAGACAGCGGGACGACTGGTGGCGCGTGCACGCCACCACGGTCGCGGCGCTCGCCCCGCTGCGCCCCGACCGGGTGCTGACCCTGCTGGAGCGGCACGGCCCCGACAGCCTGCCGCCCGCGCTGATCAACGGACTCGGCCCACTGGTCACCGCCGACGCCGAGCGCCTGGTCCGCTGGATCATCTCTCCCGACCGGCGGGAACAGCGCAACGAGCCGGTACCGCCACCGGGAGTGCTGCGCAGGCTGGTGCAGGCGTCGCCCGCGTCGCTGCCCACGCTGGGCACTCACTGGCTGCGCCGCGGCGGCCGCTTCGACTCGCTGGTGAAGGCCATGGCCCCCGGCCGGCGCCCCGCCTTCGTCGACGCGGTCATCAGCAGCAGCGCCTGGGGAAGCCCGGCGCTGGCCGTGCTCGATCTGCTGCCCCGCGAGCGCCGCTGGGCGGAAGTGCGGCGGGCGGCAGCCGAGTTCACCGGCGAAGCCAGTGACTGGTGGGACGATCTGGACACCCTGGCCCATGGCCCGTTCGGCGAGGCACGTTCCGACCTGCTCGCCGCGATCGGACGGCCCGACGCCGACGACCGGGCCAACGCCTGGCCGTTGCTCGTGGCCTGTGCCGCCCGGGACGGCGGCCGCGAGGCGATCACTGAGCTGCTGACCACGGCGAGACGTCTGCGCAACGAGCGGGACCCGGTACGCGCCGCGGCCCTCGGCGCCCTCGCCGACGTACACCCGCGGCTGCTCGGCTCCGACGACGCTCCACTGCTGGACGGGATCGCCGCCGACGCCCTGGAGGCACGGGACACCTCGGCCGAGACCCTGGCGGCGCTGCGCACCCTCGCCGTACGCGTGCTCGTGGAACACGCCACGGACGACGAAAGCGCCCTGCTGCCCTGGGCCCTGCGCACGCTGGAGCGGATCACCAGCCGGGTCGGCGTACCCGACTTCGGCCCGCTGCACCGCGTCCTGCGCCGGGGCCAGGAACGCCAGGTGTTCGAGGCCCTGCGCCCCTGGCTCGACGCCGGGGCCGGGCGGGCCGACTTCCGGCTGCTCCTCGGCCTGGCCACCGCCCTGGGCCCGCGCGCCCGGCACCTTCCCGAGTTGCAGGACCTGCTGGCCACGGCCCTGGAGCGCGGAGACGACGCGACGTTCGAGGCGGCGGCCGAACTGTGGCTGGCCGCACCGGCCACCCGCGACGAACGGGTCGCCCGGATCGTCGCGCTCGAACCCTCGGCGGTCGTCCTCCCCGCCGTACGGCGCGTGCTGACCCGGCGGCGCACGGATCTGCTGGACACACTGCTCGACGAGGCCCCGATGTACGGTCGCTTCCTGGTACGCGGCGCGCGGCGCCCGCTGCCGGACCTGGGCGACGGCGACCGTTGGCTGCCCCGCCAGCATCGGGCGGCGGTCCGGCTGGCCGCGAAGGCGGCCGCGGACGAATCGCTTCCGCTCGACGAGCGGGCCGCCCTGATCCGGGCCGCGGCCCCGGTCCCCGGACTCGGGCGGGCCCTGGTGCTGAAACACACGGACGACACGGAGGTCGTCGTCGCCGAGGCGGCGCTCGGCGCGCTGCCCTGGACCGACCGGCCCCAGGACACCCTGCACGTACTGCTGGAGCAGGCGGGCAGCGACCGGGCCAGGGTCGCGGTGTACGCGGCGGCACGCTCCGCGCGCTTCAGCGCCCCCTCCGAACTCGCCCTCGCGCTCGGCGCGTTGCTGACCGGTGAGCGGCCCGCGAAGGTGACCTCCCGCAAGGAGGCCGTACGGCTCGCGGCCCGCTTCCTGCCGCAGCGTCAGGCGTCGGCCCTGCTGGCGCGCGCCTTCCACGCGCCCGACCACCACCCGGACGTACGCTCCGCCGTCGTCCGCGCACTGCCCCCGTTGCTCGGCGAGCCGCAGGCCCGGCAACTCCTCGCGGACGCCGCACGCGACGCCACCCCGGCCGTGTTCGAGGCCCTCGTGTCCGTCACCCCCTGGGAGCTGGCCGAAGAGCACCGCCGCGCATACGCCGCCGTCGTGGGCGTCGCGTACGACACGTCTCTGGCCTCGGTCGACGGTTACACGGCCTACGCCCTCCTGCGAGCCGTGGGCGTGTGGTCCGGCTACGGCCCCGAACTGGCGGCCCGGCTCTCCCGTACCGTCTGCGACCTCGGCAGCCGCAAGCACTGGCAGTACGCGGCGTGGGTACTGCGCGACCTGGCCGAATCCGAACTGCCGCATCCCGTGGGCGGTGCGGCACCGGGCAGTGCGTTCAGGGGTGCGCTCGACGAACTGCTGGCCGCCCTGCACGGGCCGGAGGGCGACCGCGCGGCCCTGGCCGACCGGGACCTGCCGGCGTTCCAGCGACTGAGAACCCTGGTGTCACTCTCCTTCGAGGAGTGGCGGCGACCCGAGGTGCTCGAAGCGGTCGCCGCGCAGTTGGCAGCGGAACCGCTCCTCGTGGCCGAACGCGCGGAGCTGCTGGTCCGGTTGATCGACCCCACAGGTGACCCGGCCGCGCTCCCCGGACGGCTGCGCGGCCTGGCGGACGTGCTCGAGGATGCCGGAGCGATCATCGCGGCGCGCACCGCCGGTCGGCTGAACTTGACATGGGCGCTGCGCACACGGCCGGAACACGCCGGGGCCCTGCTGACCGCCGCCGACGAGCTGATTCGTGACGGCGGTCTCGCCGCGGGCCTGGTGGCGGCCGAGCTGGTGGCGCGGACGGGCGCCGTCCTCGACTGGCCCGAGGAGTGGCGGTCGCTGCTGCGCCGGCTGCGCGCCCATCCGCACGCCGACGTGCGCCATGGGGCGTACAAGACGATGACGGTGTCGGAGTGAGGACACGGGGGCCTTGCGGTTGCTGTCCCCCCCCGTGTCCTGAGTCGTCCCGAAGGTCAGAAGATGCCCGGGCCGGGGGTGAGGATGCCGTTCGGGTCGAAGGAGTCCTTCCACGCGACGAACTGTGTCCACATCGAGCCGTAGTGCGCCTGCCAGTCGGCGTCCGTGAACGCGCACGCGCCATGCGGGTAGCGCACACCGCCGACGGCGGCCGCATCCTGGTAGAAGCGGTAGTTGCGGTCCATCATCCGTGACGCGAAGTCGGGATCGGGGCCGGACTCGGCCGAATCGGTGAGTACGCTGACCAGCCAGACCAAGGGCCCGCTCGCCCCGCTCGGGAGCCGCAGCAGGGGCCGGCCGTAGCTCGAACGCAGCATCGGGAAGATCAGGCCGAAGCCGGTCGGGCCCAGGTCCTCGGCGGTCAGCGACGGAAACACCGACTCGACGTACTCCTCGACGGCGGCGTCCGGCAGGAACAGGTCCGACCAGGGCTTGACCTTCGCGTTCCAGTCCAGGTTCGCCGCGAAGGAGTCGTACAGGTTGGTGACCAGGGAGATGTAGTCGAGGTAGTCGTAGTCCTCGAAGGCCGCGGCGCCCGCGGCCGGGCTGAGCCCGCGCAGCAGGTGGGTCGCGTCGGGCACGTCGCCCGGGTTGTAGAAGACGGTGGCCCACAGTGTCAGGGGCTGTGCCGTGCCCGGCTGGGGAATGCTGCCGAGCGAGTTGAACTCGCCCCGGTTCGCCAGGACGCGGATGTCCTGGAAGAAGGTCGTGATGTCCGGGTAGCCGATCCGGTACGTCCGGGCCAGCTGCTTGGCCGGCACCAGGTCGATGGTCGCTCGCGTGATCACACCGCACTGGCCGAGTCCGGCGAGCGCCGCCTCGAACAGGTCGCTGTTCTGCGAGCTGGAGCACGACTTCAGCCTGCCGTCGCCCGTGACCACCTCGAGTTTCCGGGCGTGGTCGACCTGTGCGCCGACCCGATAGGCCGACATCATCCCGATGCCGCCCATGGAGAGGGTCCCGCCGACGGTCGTCTTGATGTAGCTGGTGATCGACGCCGGCGTCAGACCCTGCGCGTACGCGGCCTCGATCACGTCCTTCCACAGCACACCGGCGTCGACGTCGGCGCCCGCCGTGCCGATCGAGTGGATCGTGTTCAGCGACCGCATCTCGATGCTCAGACCACCGCTCACCAGTGGTTGACCGAACATCGTGTGGTGCGCGCCGACCGGTGCGACCTTGATGCCGTGCCGGTTGCAGTAGTCGATCATCTTCCGGATGTCCTTGACCGACCCCGGCCGGAGCACCGCGCAGGGTGTCCTGAACACGATGTTGCCCTGGTCGTGAGCGTTCGCCGCGAGGGAATCCGCGTCGAACACGAGCGTGCCGTCGAGAGACGGCACCGACGCGAACGACGTACTGTCCGCGGCCTCGGCCACCCACTGTCGGGTGATCAGGTCGAAGCCCGCCACGAGCGCGACGGTCCCGGCCCCGAACCGGGACAGGAACTGGCGTCTGTTGACGGAACCACGTTCTCCGAGTGACATATCAGCCTCCGTGAGTGACGCGGCGGATCGTCGGCACGCCGCGTCGGTTGGTCGTAGGGCCCTCGTGCCCTCGGGGCGAATTCAGGTGATCGCGTGGTGCGCGACCGACAGCCGTGTTCCGGCGCCCGACTCCCGAACGGGCGCGACGGAACATGGCCGGGCCGCCTCGACGACCGGCGCGTCCCGGGGTCCGGCGAGCGGACCTGCCGGGGATGTCGACGAGTCGGCCGTGGCCGATACGGCGGCATGGCGAGGCATCGCCAGCCGCACGTCGGACACGCCGCGCGCTACTCCCGGTGGATACCGGGCAGTTGTGTCGGCGGCGGGCCGAACCGGCTGTCGGCGTGGTGAGTTGATGAACTGCGCTGACCTTGACCCTGGTCCGGGTCGGGTCTGTGGTTCTCACCCATAGCGATCTTCCCCCCTGAAATTCTCCCCGGGCTCATCATGGTGCCGGAGAGACCCGTGCGCGAGAGGCGGATCACCAACAGAGACGGGAGTCACGGTCGTTGGCGTGCCGATCCGTGCAGCGTGTCGGGCGAGGAGGAGCCTGCGTCCGCGACCGGCGCCGGAGGAGTTACGGGAGCACGTCTCCGACCGTTCCACGAGGCATCTCCGTAAGGGCGACCTTTCGGCCGGATCTCTGCGGACCACGCGGCGGTGCCCTGGTGGCCGTTTCTCAACGCCCTTAGGATCTGCAGGACTTCGGCGCCCAGGGGGCGGCCGCCAGCGGCTGCCATGGGTGCGGAAGGACGTCACAGCGCACCGCACCACACCGCAATCACGCGCGTGACCGGGGGAAGCCGGTGGAAGTCCGGCGCTGACCTGCAACCGTTAGCGGCCCTTCCGGCCGCGAGTCGGGCAACCCGGCACGTGCGGAGAACCGCTTCCCACTGTCACGGTCCGCAGCGCGAAGCCGAGCACCCTCCTCGGGTCGCCCTTCGGCTCACGTGCGGTGGGCCACCCGCACCAGGAAGGCTCAAGCCTTGCACCGCACTCCCGCACGACGCACCGTCATCGCCGCGACCGCCCTCGGCCTCGCCCTCGCCTCCGCCCCGGCCGTCGCCCAGGCCCACGGCACCGAGAACACGAACACCCCCGTCAAGGTCAGCCTCACCGTCCAGGGCCCGGACGGGCTCCTCTTCAAGGGGAAGATCAGGACCCGTGGCCACGAGGTCACCACCGCCGGCGGCGGCACGCACAAGTGCGACGGCACCAACGGCGGTGCCCACCCCACCGCCGTCCCCACACCGACGGCCGCCCTCGACGACGCCGCCCGCAAGCGGCACTTCACCTGGGACGGCACCTGGTACGCGTCGTTCGACGACTTCCTGGTCGAACGCATCAAGAACGTCAGTGGCGGAAGCGCCGCCTACTGGAACATCTCCGTCAACGGCGCGTCCACGCCCGTCGGCGGCTGCCAGTTCAAGCTGAACGCCGGTGACAAGGTGGCGTTCACCTGGACGGCGTTCTGAGCCCGGCCGACCGTCCGGGCCGACCGTCCGGGCCGACCGTCCGGGCCGGCCGTCCGGGTCGGCCGACCGGGTTCCGTTCGCGGGTAAGCGTTCGGTGAGAGCGGACACGCGCAATATTGGCCATGTTCCGGACAAGGGGTACTCTCGCTCCGATATCGACGACGTCAGCCCGGAAGCCGGTGGAAACCCGGCACGGTCGCGCCACTGTGAACGAGGCACCGCATCAGCACGCCTCGTGAGTCAGACCCGGGGCCGTCGTCCTGTGCACCACCGAGATGGGACGCGAACTCCCGCAAGGAGGCCATGCCATGGCCCAGCACGTCGCACCGCCGAGCGTCACCACGCCCGCCGTACCCGCCAAGCTGCCGCTGAAGGACATCGCGCCCTGGGCGGTCTTCTTCGGCGTCCTGATGCTGGTCCTGCTGTACTTCGTCGGCGCCGAGCAGGGCGCCACCTCCGTCGTCTCCGGCGAGGACGTCCACGAGTGGGTGCACGACGCCCGCCACTTGCTCGGCTTCCCCTGCCACTGACGAGGGGCGCCGCACACCCATGAACTCCGCGACAGTGCGCAACCTGCTCGTGCGGGGCATGCTCGCCGGCCTCGGCGCCGGCGTGCTCGCCCTGATCGTCGCCTACTTCCTCGGTGAGCCGAACGTCGACAGCGCCATCGGCTTCGAGGAGTCCCACGCCTCCGCTCACGAGCACGAGGTCGAACTCGTCTCCCGCGGCCTGCAGTCCACCGCCGGCCTCGCCACCGGCGTCCTGATCTACGGGGTGGCGTTCGGCGGCATCGCCGCCCTCGCCTTCTGCTTCGCGCTCGGCCGCGTCGGCCGCTTCACCCCCCGGGCCACGGCACTGCTGCTGTCGGGGGCCGCGCTGCTCGCCGTCTACGTCGTGCCGTTCCTGAAGTACCCGGCCAACCCGCCCGCCGTCGGCGACCCCGACACCATCGGCAGGCGCACCACCCTGTACTTCCTGATGATGGTGCTCGGCGTGCTTCTCGCGGTCGCCGCGGTGATCGTCGGCAAGCGCCTCGCACCGAAGCTGGGCACCTGGTACGCCACCGTCGCCGCCGTGCTCGGCTTCGCCGCGGCGGTCGGCCTGGCTTACGCGTTCCTGCCCGCCGTCAACGAGGTCCCCGGAGACTTCCCGGCCACCCTGCTGTGGCGGTTCCGCCTCTCCGCCCTGGCCACGCAGATCACGCTGTGGGGAGGCTTCGGTCTCGTCTTCGGTGAACTGGCCGAACGACTGCTGCACCCGAAGCCCGCCCCGGCGTCGGCGGGCACGGCGGCAGTCGCCCCGCACTAGGGCCTGTCTGCACAAACCCTGGGACGGCATCGGCCGTCCTGTCGAGGGGGACATGGAGGAGGGAGCAGGCGGCGGCCACGTCGACGCGGGCGGCGAGCCCCAACAGGGTGCCGAGTGCGGCGAGGGACTTCGACAGGTCGTTGATCCAGATGTTGCGGCCGTCGACCACCCCGGCGACCAGGCGCCGACGAGGACGGGCCGGGCCTCAAGCCCGAGCGCCAGGGCCTCCTTCAGCTCCGCGACCTGCTTGGTGGAATCGGCGGGAAGACGGTCTGCGGCCCAAACCCGGGACCAGATAGTGGTAGTTGGTGTCGAACCATAAGGTCCTCGCCGGAGACGACGACCAGTTGCTGCCCGTCGACCACCACCGGAACGTGCTTCCGGCCCGTCAGCCGTCCGCCGGTATCGGGCGCGTGGCGGGCGCCGCCATGAGTGCCGCCAGGTCCTCCGGGCTGCGCGGGCCGGGGGCGGTGTCCTCCAACAGGCCCTGGGCGCGGAGGAGTTGAGTGGCCGCGATGCCCCAGGGAAGCCGCAGCCCGGCCTGCCTGAGGAGGTCCGTGCGGGACAGCATCGCGGCGACGGGACCGGTACGGGGACCGGACGGGGTCAGCAGGGCCGCGTCGTCGGCCCAGCGCAGGGCGAGGTCCACGTCGTGCGTGGCCATCACCACGGTCGTGCCGGAGCGGCGGAGCGAGCCCAGGGTGTCGAGCAGCCGCTCCTGGCCGTCGGGGTCGAGACCCGCGGTCGGCTCGTCGAGGATCAGCACGCGGGGCCGCATCGCGACCGCGCCGGCGATCGCGGTCCGCTTGCGCTGGCCGTAGGAGAGCAGATGGGTGGGCCGGTCGGCCAGCGCGGTGATGTCGAGCGCGGCGAGCGCCTCGTCCACCCGCGCCCGGACCTCGCCGTCGGGCAGACCGAGGTTCAGTGGCCCGAACGACACGTCCTGGGCGACGGACGCGGCGAACAACTGGTCGTCCGGGTCCTGCACGACCAGCTGGACGGTCGTCCGCAGCCGGGTCAGGCCCTTGCGGTCGTACGTGACCGGCTGCCCCTCGACCGCCAACCCGCCGCTGCCCGGCCGCAGTCCACCGCTGAGCAGCCGCATCAGCGTGGTCTTGCCGCTGCCGTTGCGGCCCAGCAGGGCGAGCGCCCGCCCCTCGCGCACCTCGAAGTCGAGGTCGCTGAGCACGGCCGGGCCGTCCTCGTAGGCGAAGGACGCGCCCCGCAGGGCGACCAGCACGGGCTCGCTCATGTCAGCGGCCTTTCCAGTACGAAGGTGAGGACGGCCACGGTCGCGAGGAGCGCGACGCTCGCCGCCGTGAAGCGGACGGAGACCCGGGCCTCGGGCACCAGAACGCGCAGGGTGCCGTCGTAGCCTCGCCCGGCGAGCCCGTCCTGGAGCCGCGCGGCGCGGTCGAAGGCCCGTACGAACGCGATGGCCCCGAGCCCGGCCAGGGAACGCCAGGTGGCGGACCGGGTGGTGTGCCCGAGCCGGGCGGCCTGGGCCTCCCGGATACGGCGCACCGAGTCCAGGAGCAGGAAGCTCATCCGGTACGTCACCAGGGCGACGTCCACGACCGGGGCGGGCACCCCGGCCTTCACCAGCCGCGGCAGCAGGTCCGACATGGGGGTGGTGAAGGCGAAGAGAAGCACGCCGAGGGAGGCCGCCGAGGTGCGCAGCAGCAGCTCCCCGGCGCGCACCGGCCCGCCTTCCGCCAGGGTGACGAACCCGTCCGGCCCGCCGACCTGGACGAGCAGGGGCAGGGCTCCGGTCACACAGAAGCCCAGCGGCACCCGGTAGGCGCGCCACAGCCGACGGCCGGGTACGCCCGCCGGGCCGAGGAGCACGGCGAGCGCCGTCGCCAGGACGAGCGCCGCGCCGGGCCAGGGCGGGAGCGAGATCGCGAGCAGGGTGAGGCCGAGTCCGAGCACGGCCTTGTCCACGGGATGGCGGCGGCGCCAGCGACTGCTGTGCGCCGCCGCGTCGATCGGCAGCACGAGGACTCAGGCCCGCCCGGCCGTGGACTCCTCGGAGGCGGCCTCGGAGCCTGCCGGGTCCTGGGCGTCCCGCTGTGCCAGTGCCCGCTGCTCGCCCTGGCGCCGCCCCCGGTGCAGACCGAAGTAGTAGGCGAGGACGCCCGCGCCCAGTGCCGCCTGGAGGGAGAACAGCGCCGACTCGATCTCGCCCGACGGCGGCTCGTACAACGGCGAGAACCACGGCTTGTAGTCCGGCTCCATCTCGGTGATCGCCGTCTCGGCCTCGCCGTCGGCGCCCGTGAACGGCTCCTTCTTGTGGTCGCCGAGTCCGAGGGCCAGCGGCAGCACGGCGAGCGCGGCCACGACGAGCAGCAGCAGGGCGTTGATCTTCGTGTTCCGGCTCATCGGGCCACCGCCTCGCTACCTGTCGGGTTCTGCTTGCCGGTCAGCAGCACGCCGAGCCGGGTCAGTTCACCCTTGCTCGACTGCACCAGCAGACGCATCACCAGCACCGTGAGGAGCCCCTCGCTCACCGCGAGCGGGAGCTGGGTGACGGCGAAGATGGAGCCGAACTTGCCGAGCGCGCCCACGAAGCCGCTGCTCGGGTCGGGGAACGCGAGCGCCAACTGCACGCTGGTGACGCAGTAGGTGACCAGGTCGGCGAGGAACGCGCCGAAGAACACCGCCACCATCAGCGGCACGTCGTACCGCCGCAGCAGCCGGTAGATCGCGTAACCGGCCCAGGGGCCGACGATCGCCATCGAGAAGACGTTGGCGCCGAGCGTGGTCAGACCGCCGTGCGCGAGGAGCAGCGCCTGGAAGAGCAGGGTGATGGTGCCGAGGACCGCCATGATGGGTGGCCGGAACAGGATGGCGCCGAGCCCCGTGCCGGTGGGGTGCGAGCAGCTCCCGGTCACGGACGGCAGTTTCAGCGCGGACAGGACGAACGTGAAGGCACCGGACGCGCCGAGGAGCAGGGTGCTCTCGGGGTGCTCCCTGACCTCACGGGTGAGTGAACGGACTCCGTGGACGACGAACGGCGCGGATGCGACACTCCAGGCGATCGCGTGCGCCGGCGGCAGAAACCCCTCGGCTATGTGCATGGCTCAGCAGACCCTCTCCAGCACCTCGTGGATGGTTGACGTGCCTTGGCCGGTCTCCTGGCTGACGGGTACCACCGCCCATGCTCCGCCTTCCCGGGTCCGAGGACCCAGTGGCTGTCCGTGAGGACTGGAGCCGGACTTCCCGATCACAGTGGCGAGGGCCGCACCGGCATCACACCGGATTTCCCGTTCACCAAGGCGTGGCGACAGTAGTGCCCGCACAAGGCCTCTGACAAGCGGCAACGAGGGGCGCGCGGACGGCGCCGGACGGCTCGAACCCCGGCGCACGCCCCAACGGCCCCGCGCGGCACAGGAGTAGGCCGACCGCCGTGCTCCCGTGCTCAAGGAGGCATGGAGAGGTGGGGCCGGGCGGCGGGGCTTCTGCGCACCGCCCGACCCCGGGGCTCAGACGGCCGACGGCTGCGCGGGCAGCACGTGGTCGCCGACCTTGTCCGTGCTCAGGCACAGCGAGCAGACCATCGCGTCGTGGGTCCGGCAGGCGGCCAGGTCGGGGCGCTCGTAGGGCTGGTGGCAGACATGGCAGTCGTACGTCGTCGCGCTGGGGTTGCCCGCCGAGTCGAGCAGCGGCTCGTCGATGCCGTCGTCGGTGCGGCGCAGGTAGTACCTGCCCTTGGTGACGACGGCCATCAGCGGAGTGAGGACGAACGCGATGACGGCGGCGGCCACGGGGGAGTAAGGCTGGAGCGTGTCGCCCAGTGCGTGGAAGTACATGGCGATCGACAGACCGGAGGCGGCGACGAAGGCCACGACTCCGACCGGGTTGACGGCGTGGAGCATGCCCCGGCGGAACTCGGGCTGGAGCGGGGAGAGCTTCAGCAGGTACTTGTTGATGCCGATGCCGATGCCGATGCCGATGCCGATGCCGATGCCGATGCCGATGCCGATGCCGATGTCGGTGGCGACGGTGACGACCCAGGCGATCGCGCAGTTCGAGCAGAAGCCGAGGATGCTGTTGAGGAAGCTGAACATGTCGGCTTCCATCAGGGCCAGCGCGAAGCCCAGGTTGACCAGGACGAGTGCGTGCACTGTCATGTGCGCGTACCAGCGCTCCAACTCGGCTGTGGCCAACTCGGCTGTGGTGACCGCCGGGTCGTGGTGGGGGATCGTCAAGGAGAAACCGCTGTCACCGCGCTCGATCGGACCGTCGGCCGGCAGCCGCGCCGGCGCCGTCCGCACCGGGGTCCGCGATACCCCGAGCCGAGCCGCCGTCCGTAGCTCACCGAGGCGCTCGCGTGGGCCGAACGCGCCGTCGAGCACGGGCGGGCGCAGCTTCGCATGGACCGCCTCGCGCAGTGGGGGAGCGGGCGGTGCGGTGGGATCCGGGACCGTGTCCGACTGCGCGTGCAGCGTGGAATCTATGAGCGGACACGATAGAAAACGCTTGTTTCCCGGAAGGCCCTCGCACGGTGAACGACTCGTTTCGGCACCTGCCGAGTCCCTGCCGAGTCCCTGCCGAGTCCCTGCCGAGTCCCTGCCGAGTCCCTGCCGAGTCCCTGCCGAGTCCCGCCGGTCGCGGCCAGGAGTCGTACGGGCGGGGCGGCGGCCGGTCCGCCCGGCCCCGACATGTGGGTGCGGGGGCGGTGGGTCGGACACGGCGCCGCCGCAGCACCCGGGCACACATGCGCAGGTCACCGCCCAGTAGAGTGCGCCCCTGTTGCCCCAGATCCGCCCCCGAATCCCGAGGTACCGAGTAGTGACCCCCGCACGACCAGGACCGCCCCCCGCCGTCACCGTCGTCGGGATCGGAGCCGACGGCTGGCGGGGCCTCCCCGATGCCTCGCGTACGGCCCTGCGTGACGCCGAGGTCCTGATCGGGGGCCCGCGACAGTTGGACCTGCTGCCGCCGGAGTGCGAGGGGGAGCGGATCGCCTGGCCCTCGCCCCTGCGCCCCGCCGTCCCCGGGCTGCTCGCCGCGCACGCCGGCCGCCGGATCGCCGTACTGGCCAGCGGGGACCCCATGTTCTACGGCATCGGCCGCGCCCTCGCCGAGGAGACCGGTGAGCTGCGCGTCCTGCCGCACCCCTCCTCCGTCTCCTACGCCGCCGCCCGCCTCGGCTGGCCGCTGGAGGACGTCGAGGTCGTCACCCTCGTCGGGCGGCCGACGGCCAGGCTCGCCGCCGCCCTGCACGACGGCCGACGGCTCCTCGTGCTCAGCGCGGACGCCGGCACCCCGGGCGTGGTCGCCGCCCTGCTGCGGGACCGCGGCTTCGGACCGAGCCGGATGCGGGTCCTCGAACAGCTCGGCGGGGAGCGGGAACGCGTGACCGTCGAGGCCACCGCCGACAAGTGGGCGCATCCGCCCGGCGATCCCCTCAACCTCGTCGCCGTCGAGTGCCGCCGCGCCCCCGACGCGCTGCGGCTCGGCACGGTACCTGGGCTCCCGGACGAGGCGTACGAGCACGACGGGCAGCTCACCAAGCGGCATGTGCGCGCCGCCACGCTCGGCGTGCTCGCCCCGACCCCCGGTGAGCTGCTGTGGGACATCGGCGGCGGCTCGGGGGCGATCGCGATCGAGTGGATGCGTACGCACCCCTCCTGCCGGGCGGTCACCGTCGAGCGCGACCCGGTGCGGGCCGAGCGCATCGGCCGCAACGCCGACCGGCTCGGCGTGCCCGGGCTGCGGGTCGTCACCGGCGCAGCGCCCGCCGTACTGGCCGAACTGCCGCCGCCCGACGCCGTGTTCGTCGGCGGCGGGCTCACCGCGCCCGGGCTCCTCGACGCCTGCTGGGAGGCGCTGCAAGTCGGCGGGCGGCTGGTCGCCAACACGGTGACGCTGGAGTCCGAGGCACTGCTCGCCGACGCCCGCCGACGCCACGGCGGCGAGCTGGTGCGGCTCGCGGTGGCGCACGCCGTGCCCGTGGGCGGCTTCACCGGGTGGCGGCAGGCGATGCCGGTGACCCAGTGGGCCGTACAGAAGACCCTCGACACCGCTTCAGGAGCAGACAGATGACCGTGTACTTCATCGGCGCGGGCCCCGGTGCCGCCGACCTGATCACGGTGCGCGGCGCCCGCACGCTCGCCGCGTGCCGGGTCTGTCTGTACGCGGGCAGCCTCGTCCCGCGCGAACTGCTGGCCGAATGCCCGCCGGACGCCCGGCTGGTGGACACCGCGCAGCTGAACCTGGACGAGATCACCGCCGAGCTGGTCCGCGCGCACGAGGAGGGGCACGACGTGGCCCGGCTGCACTCCGGGGACCCGTCCGTGTTCAGCGCGGTCGCCGAGCAGATGCGGCGGCTGGACGCGGCGGGCGTGCCGTACGAGGTCGTGCCGGGCGTCCCCGCCTTCGCCGCCGCGGCGGCCGCCCTGAAGCGGGAGCTGACCGTGCCGACCGTCGGCCAGACCGTCATCCTCACCCGGGTCGCCAACCGGGCCACCGCCATGCCGGAGGGCGAGGACCTGGCGACCCTCGGCCGGAGCGGCGCGCTGATCGTGCTGCACCTGGCCGCCAAGTACGTGGACCGCGTGGTCGACGAACTGCTTCCGCACTACGGCGCCGACTGCCCCGCCGCGGTCGTCGCCTACGCCTCCCGCCCCGACGAGCTGATCATCCGGGGCACGCTGGACGAGATCGCCGGGAAGGTGAAGGAGGCGGGTGTGCTGCGCACGGCCGTGATCATGGTGGGTCGGACGCTGGGCGCGGAGCAGTTCGGGGACAGCCACCTGTACTCGCCGGAGCGCGAGCGGCACGTCTGCTGAAGCCTTGCGAGGCGTTGGTGGGTGTGGGTGTGGGTGCGGGTTCGTTGTGGTTGCTCGCGCGGGAACCGCGCGACTCGCCCCCACCGGGCCGCAGTTGATGCCGCCGACGCCCGGGGGAGGGGAGCACCTCATGGGCTCGTCCAGCAGTGGGAGCGCAGTTGGGCGCCCCCTGGAACTCACCGGGCCCCCTCGTCGCGCGGTCCTCAGGCGACCGTGCTGCGGCCGACCACCGTCCCCGCCCGGTCGATGCAGATGACGTCCACCGCGACCGGCGCCCCGCGCAGCACGGCCAGCGACTCGTCGCGGGCCGCCGTCGCGACCAGGTCGCCGAGCGGCACCCCGGCCGCCAGGCACAGCTGGAGCGCGGCCAGCCCGGTGTTGGCGGCGGTCACCGCGGCGGCCAGGGCCTCGTCGGCGCCGCCGCGCCGGGCCAGCTCGGCGAGGAAGCCCTTGTCGACCTGAGAGCGGGCGGAGTGCAGGTCGAGATGCCCGGCGGCGAGCTTGGACAGCTTGGCGAAGCCGCCGCAGACGGTGAGCCGGTCGACGGGATGCCGCCGCACGTACTTCAGCACGGCGCCCGCGAAGTCGCCCATGTCGAGCAGCGCGTCCTCGGGCAGGCCGTACTCGGCGACGACGGTCTTCTCCGACGTCGACCCCGTGCACCCGGCCACATGTGTCCGCCCGGCCGCCCGCGCCACGTCCACGCCCCGCCTGATGGAGTCGATCCACGCCGAACAGGAGTACGGGACCACGATCCCGGTCGTGCCCAGGACGGACAGGCCGCCGAGGATGCCGAGCCTCGGGTTCCAGGTGGAGCGGGCGATCTCCTCGCCGTGGTCGACGGAGACGGTGATCTCGACGTCGCCGGTGCCGCCGTGGCGGGCGGCGACCTCGGCGATGTGGTCCCGCATCATCTGGCGGGGGACCGGGTTCACGGCCGGTTCCCCGACGGACAGGGGCAGGCCCGGGCGGGTGACCGTCCCGACGCCGGGTCCGGCCCTGAAGACCACCCCGGCCCCGGCGGGCAGACGCCGTACCGTCACCCGGACCAGCGCGCCGTGTGTGACGTCCGGGTCGTCGCCCGCGTCCTTCACGACCCCCGCCATCGCGGACGCGCCGCTCAGCTCCTCGACCGCGAGCGCGAACGACGGGGTCTGCCCCTTCGGCAGGGTGATGGTCACCGGGTCGGGGAACTCGCCGGTCAGCAGCGCGGTGTACGCGGCCGTCGTGGCCGCGGTCGCACAGGCGCCGGTGGTCCAGCCGTGCCGCAGGCCGGTGTGCTTGAGTTGGGCACCACGACCACCCTTGACTTCACCACCGCCGCCTCCGCCCTGCACGCCGCTGCTCCTGTCCACCGCGCCGCCGCCTCCACGCGCCCCGCCTCCGCCCTTCGCCCCGCCGACCTCGGGCGCCCGGGCCTCACCCTCAACCCCGCCGAAACCCGGCGCCCCGCCGACCCCTCGCACGTCACCGCTCATGAACGGACCCGGACCCCCATGCACGTACTGATACTCGGCGGAACCACGGAGGCCCGCCGCCTCGCCGAACTGCTCCACGGGACGCCCGGCCTGACGCTCACCAGTTCCCTCGCCGGACGCGTCGCCAGCCCCCGGCTGCCCCCGGGCGAGGTCCGCGTCGGAGGCTTCGGTGGGACCGAGGGGTTGGCCGGGTGGCTGCGCGAGCACAAGGTCGGCCTGCTCATCGACGCCACCCATCCTTTCGCCGGGACCATGAGTTTCCACGCGGCACGGGCGGCCGCCACCGCCCATGTTCCCCTGCTCGCACTGCGCCGCCCCGGCTGGGCCCCGGTCGAGGGCGATGTCTGGCACGACGTCGCCTCGCTGGAGGAGGCCGCGGATCTGCTGCCCACGCTCGGCCGCCGGGTGTTCCTCACCACGGGACGGATGGGCCTGGCCGCCTTCTCGGACCTGGAGGAGCTGTGGTTCCTCGTACGGTCCGTCGACGCGCCGGAGGCCCCACATCCGCCCCGTATGGAGGTGCTGCTCGACCGTGGCCCGTTCACTCTCGACGGGGAGCGCGAGCTGCTGCGCCGCCACCGCGTCGACGTCGTCGTGACGAAGGACAGCGGGGGAGCCGCCACCGCGCCGAAGCTGACGGCCGCCCGAGAGGCCGGGACACCCGTCGTCGTGGTGCGCAGACCGCCCGTGCCCGAGGGCGTCCCCGTGGTGGCGCATCCCGAGGCGGCGGCCCGCTGGATCGAAGAGCGACTCCCCGCCCGCTGAACCTCACCGGCCGAGCGCGCTCACCCTTCCGGATACCGGCGCGGCGTCCAGACGATCTCCTCGCCGTCCCCACGCCGTACGGCCCGCGTCTGCGAGGAGCCGACCAGCAGGATCGTGCGCATGTCGACCTCGGCCGGGTCCAGGTCGGCCAGCCGTACGATCCGGACGCGCTCGCCGGAGCCGCCCACGTCCCGGGCGACCACGACCGGGGTGTCCGGCGCCCGGTGCTCCAGCAGCAGCTCGCGCGCCTTGCCCACCTGCCAGGTGCGGCTGCGGGAGCCGGGGTTGTAGAGGGCCAGTACCAAATCCGCCGAGGCCGCCGCGCGCAGCCGCTCGGCGATGACCTCCCAGGGTTTGAGCCGGTCGGAGAGGGAGATCGTGGCGTAGTCGTGGCCGAGCGGGGCGCCCGCGCGGGCGGCGGCCGCGTTGGCGGCGGTCACGCCCGGCAGCACCCGCACCGGGACGTCCGCGTACTCCTTCTGCGAGGCCGCCTCCAGCACGGCGGTCGCCATGGCGAAGACGCCCGGATCGCCGCCGGAGACGACCGCGACCCGCCGCCCGCGCCGGGCCAGGTCGAGGGCGAACTCGGCGCGCTCCGACTCCACCCGGTTGTCCGAGCCGTGCCGGACCTGGCCCGCGCGGGCGGGCACCCGGTCCAGATAGGTGGTGTAACCGACCAGGTCGTCGGCGGCGGTGAGCGCACCCCGTGTCTCGGGCGTCAGCCACAGCGGACCGGCGGGCCCGGTGCCGACCACGACCACCTCGCCCCGCTCCCGGGCCTCGGGCCGCTCGGCGTCGACCCGGCTGGGCAGCACGGCCACCGAGAAGTACGGCACCGACTCCGCGTCCACGTCCGCCAGTTCGGCGACCCGCTCCCCGGCCATGGTGGCCCGCTCGACATACCGGGCCTCGCCCAGCCGCCCCGAACTCTCCAGCGCGCCACGCACCTTGGGGAAGGTGCGCCCCAGCTTCATCACCACGGCCGCGTCCGTCGAGGCGAGCCGCGCGGTCAGCTCCTCCTCGGGCAGGGTGCCCGGCAGGATGGTCAGCACCTCCTCGCCCTCGGCGAGCGGCGTGCCCAGCCGGGCCGCGGCGGCCGACACGGAGGTGACACCGGGGATCACCTCGGTGTCGTAGCGGTCGGTGAGCCGCTTGTGCATGTGCATGTAGGAGCCGTAGAAGAGCGGGTCGCCCTCGGCGAGGACCGCGACCGTGCGCCCCGCGTCGAGATGCGCGGCCAGCCGGGCCGACGCCTCGGTGTAGAACTCCTCCATGGCGCCCTTGTAGCCGCCGGGATGGTCGGTGGTCTCCGTCGTCACCGGGTAGACCAGCGGTTCTTCGACATGGTCGGCGCGTATGTGCTTCGCCGCTATCGAGCGGGCGATGGACCGGCCGTGGCGGGCGCTGTGGTAGGCGATCACGTCCGCCTCGGCGATGACCTCGACGGCCCGTACGGTCATCAGGGAGGGGTCACCGGGGCCGAGCCCCACCCCGTACAGCTTGCCGCTCACTCTTCCTCGCTCGCGATCGCGTTGAGCGCTGCGGCGGCGATGGCGCTGCCCCCGCGACGGCCGCGTACGACGATGTGCTCCAGGCCCGACGGGTGCGCGGCCAGGGCGTCCTTGGACTCGGCGGCGCCGACGAAACCGACCGGGACGCCGATGACGGCGGCGGGGCGGGGCGCGCCCTCGTCGATCATCTCCAGGAGGCGGAAGAGGGCGGTGGGCGCGTTGCCGACGGCGACGACCGAGCCTTCCAGCCGGTCCCGCCACAGTTCGAGGGCGGCGGCGCTGCGCGTGGTGCCGAGCCGCGCCGCGAGGTCCGGGACGGCCGGGTCGGAAAGGGTGCACAGCACGTCGTTGTCGGCGGGCAGCCGCTTGCGGGTCACGCCGCTGGCCACCATCCGGACGTCGGTGAAGATGGGCGCGCCGGCCCGCAGGGCCTCGCGGGCCCGGGCCACCACGTCGGGCGTGTACACCAAGTCCTGTACGAGGTCGACCATTCCGCAGGCGTGGATCATCCGGACCGCGACCTGGCTGACGTCGGCGGGCAGGGCCGCGAGGTCGGCCTCCGCGCGGATGGTGGCGAAGGACTGCCGGTAGATGGCCGGGCCGTCCTTCTCGTAGTCGTACGTGGTCACGGTGGTCTTCTCGCTGCTCTCGGGTGTCATACGGCTGTTGTTCGTGCGGCTGTCGTCGTGCGGCTCATGAGGTGATCTCCGCCAGGGCGGCGGCGAGTCGGGAGGGGTGGTCGACGGAGGCGGTTCGCGGTTCTCGTCCCCGGGCGGTGAGGGCGAGCCGGTAGCCGCCGTCCGCCGTGGCGACCACGTCGATCCGGTCGCCTCGCGGATGCCCGCAGCGGCGTTCGCATCCGGACCAGTACAGGGGGAGGCCGCCGCGTCCGGCCGCGGCGAGGCGTCCGGCCGCGTCCGCCCGCACGTCCGCCAGCGATCTGGCACACCCGGGCCGGCCGATACAGGCACCCACGCGGAGCCACGGGGAGGCGGGATCGGTGACAAGGCCCGCGGCGGAGAGGCGGGCGAGCGACGCGGACACCTGCGCGGCACCCATGCCCGGCATGGGGACGACGACGCCGCGCCAGGGGGTCAGACGCAGTTCACCGGCGGCGACGCACGTCAACTCCCGCCAGGGGAGGACCGCGAGACGCCCCAGCGGAACGTGCACGGACAGGGCGTCGCCGACGATCCCGGGCGGCGGCCCGTCCGAGGCGGCGGTCTCCCGCACCCGCTTTTCGCAGCTGATGCCCCAGGCGGCGAGTCGGCGACCGACCGTACGGCTCAACTCGCCGTCAGGCAGCGCGAGTTCGTCGAGCCGCCAGGCGCGGGTGCCGCTCGCGCGTACGGCCTCCAGGAACGTCTCCGCAGCGACCAGGGCGGCCCGGGGCGCGTCCTCACCGGGCACCAGCAGCGCTTCGTCGGCCGTGCCGAGACTCAGCAGCGCGCCGCCGTCCACGTCCGCCCGTACCGTCACATCGGCGCCGAGCCCGGCCACATCCCCCCGCCCGTCGTCGAGCGCGAACAGGAACCGGCCCGACAGCGCCCGCGCCGCCCCGCTCGCACAAAGCGCCGCGTCGAGGGCCGACAGCCAGGGCCGCACATCGGTCAGGCCCCGACCGTCGAGGCCCGACAGCGGAGAGGCGACGATGTTGCGCACCCGTTCGTGCCCGGGGGAGGGGAGCAGCCCGGCCGCGGCCAGCAGTTCGGCCAGCTCCGCCCCGCAGCCGTCCGCCAGTCCCCGCAGTTGCACATTGCCGCGCGAGGTCAGATGCAGCTCACCGTCGCCGAGCCGCCGTGCCGCGTCCGCGAGCGCCTCCGCCTGGCGAACGGTCAGTACGCCACCCGGGACCCGTACGCGGGCCAGCGCCCCGTCGTCCGCGGTGTGCAGCCGCAGTGTGCCCGGGCAGGCGTCGCCGCGGTCCCGTGGGGCCGCTGTGGCCTGGGACGATGAACGGAGAGCTGCTGTGGACATGGCGGCGAGCATACCCACCCCCACCACGGCTGTATGCCCCGCCCTCTTGAGGCGCCCCTTACTATGCTGCGTGGTGGATCATCCGGTCCACCGACGCCACGACGGCGACAGGGGAGGAAGCCGGTGTGAGTCCGGCGCGGTCCCGCCACTGTGAGCCCACTCCACGCCCTGGAGCCGGGCGAGCCAGGAACTCCCTTCCCCGAGCACTCGGCCCGCCCGAGCAGGGGAGACCCGATCCGACACCGCCCGGGGCGCGGACCCCGAGGAAGGCCCAGCCGCCACATGATCCTGCTCCTGTCGACGTCCGACACCGACCTGCTCAGCGCCCGCGCGGCGGCCGGTCCGGTGCCGTACCGCTTCGCCAACCCCTCCCGCCTGGCCCTCGACGACCTTCCGGCGCTCCTCGACGGCGCCGACCTGGTCGTCGTACGGCTCCTCGGCGGCATCCGGGCCTGGCAGGACGGCCTCGACCTGCTGCTCGCCGACGGCCGCCCGGTCGTCGTCCTCACCGGCGAACAGGCGCCCGACGCCCAGCTGATGGCCGCCTCCACCGTCCCCGTCGGCCTCGCGGCCGAGGCCCACGCCTACCTCGCGCACGGCGGCCCGGCCAACCTGGAGCAGTTGGCCCGCTTCCTCTCCGACACGGTCCTGCTCACCGGCCACGGCTTCGAGGCCCCCGCCCCCGCCCCGGCCTGGGGCCCGCTGGAGCGCACCCCGCGTGACGGCACCGACGGCCCGACCGTCGCCGTGCTCTACTACCGGGCCCACCACATGAGCGGCAACACCGCCTTCGTCGGCGCCCTGTGCGAGGCCATCGAGGACGCGGGCGCCCGTGCCCTTCCGCTGTACGTCGCCTCCCTGCGCGCCCCCGAGCCCGAGCTGATCGACGAACTCCGCTCCGCCGACGCGATCATCACCACCGTGCTCGCGGCGGGCGGCACGAAGCCCGCCGAGGCGTCGGCCGGCGGTGACGACGAGTCCTGGGACGCGGGCGCCCTGACCGGCCTCGACGTCCCGATCCTCCAGGCGCTCTGCCTCACGTCCTCCCGGGCCGACTGGGACGCCAACGACGAGGGCGTCTCCCCCCTCGACGCGGCCAGCCAGATCGCCGTACCCGAGTTCGACGGCCGCCTGATCACGGTCCCGTTCTCCTTCAAGGAGATCGACGAGGACGGCCTCCCGGCCTATGCCGCCGACCCCGAACGCGCGGCCCGCGTCGCCGGAATCGCCGTACGCCACGCCCGACTTCGGCATATCGCCAACGCCGACAAGCGCCTCGCGCTCGTCCTGTCCGCCTACCCGACCAAGCACTCCCGCATCGGCAACGCGGTCGGCCTGGACACCCCCGCCAGCGCGGTCGCCCTCCTGCGCCGACTCCGCGACGAGGGCTACGACTTCGGCGGCGCCGACGCACCCGGGCTGGCCTCCGGCGACGGCGACGAGCTGATCCGCGCCCTCATCGAGGCGGGCGGCCACGACCAGGACTGGCTCACCGAGGAGCAGTTGGCCCGCAACCCCGTCCGGATCCCGGCGGCCGACTACCGCCGCTGGTACGCCACCCTCCCGGAGGAGCTGCGCACGGCGGTGGAGGAACACTGGGGCCCGGCACCCGGCGAGATGTTCGTCGACCGCAGCAGCAACCCGGAGGGCGACATCGTCCTCGCGGCCCTGCGCTTCGGCAATCTGCTGATCCTCATCCAGCCCCCGCGCGGCTTCGGCGAGAACCCGATCGCGATCTACCACGACCCGGACCTCCCGCCCTCCCACCACTACCTGGCCGCCTACCGTTGGATCGCCGCCGCGCAGGCGGAGGGCGGCTTCGGGGCGGACGCGATGATCCACCTCGGCAAGCACGGCAATCTGGAGTGGCTGCCAGGCAAGAACGCCGGCCTGTCCGCCGCCTGCGGCCCCGACGCCGCCCTCGGCGACCTCCCTCTGATCTACCCCTTCCTGGTGAACGACCCCGGCGAGGGCACCCAGGCCAAGCGCCGCGTCCACGCCACCCTCGTCGACCACCTGGTCCCGCCGATGGCGCGCGCCGACTCCTACGGCGACATCGCGCGTCTGGAGCAACTCCTCGACGAGTACGCCCAGATCTCCTCCATGGACCCCGCCAAGCTCCCGGCGATCCGCGCCCAGATCTGGACCCTCATCCAGGCCGCCAAACTCGACCACGACCTCGGCCTGGACGACCGCCCGGAGGACGACGGCTTCGACGACTTCCTCCTGCACGTCGACGGCTGGCTGTGCGAGGTCAAGGACGCCCAGATCCGCGACGGCCTGCACGTGCTCGGCACCCCGCCCACCGGCGACGACCACGTCAACCTGGTCCTCGCCATCCTCCGCGCCCGTCAGATCTGGGGCGGCACCACGGCCCTGCCCGGCCTGCGCGAGGCCCTCGGCCTCGACGAGTCCGCCGCGACCCGTACGACCGCCGACGAGGCGGAGGAGAAGGCCCGCGCCCTGGTCCAGTCGATGGAGGACGCGGGCTGGGACCCGGCAGCCGTCCCCACCGAGCACGGTGAGCAGGTCGCCGCCATCCTGGAGTTCGCCGCCCGCGAGGTCGTGCCCCGGCTCGCCGCGACCACGGCCGAACTCGACCACACCGTGCACGCACTCAACGGCGGCTTCGTCCCGGCCGGCCCCTCGGGCTCCCCGCTCCGAGGCCTGGTCAACGTCCTGCCGACGGGCCGCAACTTCTACTCCGTCGACCCCAAGGCCGTCCCCTCCCGCCTCGCCTGGGAGACCGGCCAGGCCCTCGCGGACTCCCTGCTGGAGCGCTACCGCGCAGACAACGGCGACTGGCCCACCTCCGTCGGCCTCTCGCTGTGGGGCACGAGCGCCATGCGCACGGCCGGCGACGACGTGGCCGAGGCCCTCGCCCTGCTCGGCGTCCGCCCCGTCTGGGACGACGCCTCGCGCCGGGTGACCGGCCTTGAGGCCATACCGTACGAGGAGTTGGGCCGCCCCCGCATCGACGTCACCCTGCGCATCTCGGGCTTCTTCCGCGACGCCTTCCCGCACACCATCGGGCTGCTCGACGACGCCGTACGCCTGGCCGCGTCCCTGGACGAACCGGCCGACGCGAACCACGTCCGCGCCCACGTCCGGGCCGACCTGGCCACGCACGGCGACGAACGCCGGGCCACCACCCGCATCTTCGGCTCCCGCCCCGGCACGTACGGCGCAGGGCTGCTCCAGCTCATCGACTCCCGCGACTGGCGCACCGACGCCGACCTCGCCGAGGTGTACACGGTGTGGGGCGGCTACGCGTACGGCCGCGAACTCGACGGGCGCCCGGCCCGCGAGGAGATGGAGACGGCGTACAAGCGGATCGAGGTCGCCGCGAAGAACACGGACACGCGTGAGCACGACATCGCCGACTCCGACGACTACTTCCAGTACCACGGCGGCATGGTGGCCACGGTCCGCGCCCTGCGCGGCACGGCCCCCGAGGCGTACATCGGCGACTCCACCCGCCCCGAGACGGTCCGCACCCGCACCCTCGTCGAGGAGACCTCCCGCGTCTTCCGCGCCCGCGTCGTCAACCCCAAGTGGATCGAGGCGATGCGCCGCCACGGCTACAAGGGCGCCTTCGAACTCGCCGCGACCGTGGACTACCTGTTCGGCTACGACGCCACCACCGGCGTGATCGCCGACTGGATGTACGACAAGCTCACCGAGACCTACGTCCTGGACCCCACCAACCGCGAGTTCCTGCAACAGGCCAACCCCTGGGCGCTGCACGGCATCGCCGAGCGGCTGCTGGAGGCGGAGTCGCGGGGCCTGTGGGAGAAGCCCGACCCGGCGGTGCTGGAGGGGCTGCGGCAGGTGTACCTGGAGACGGAGGGGGACCTGGAGGGGGAGGGGTGATGGGGGCGGCGCACCCGGCAGTCATTGCGAGTAGTTTGCAATAGTTTCTGCACGACACAGGACCCGCGACGGAAGGGCTCCCGCGAGGACGTGACTTGCGGGAGCCCTTCCCCGCTCCTTCCCTGGTCAGGACGCTGATGTGCACGCTTCCCGTGAGGAGGCCCCTCAGACGGGGGTAGTGGAGGAAGTGTGTCCGGTTCATGGTGAGGGGCATGACAGATCTGCAAACCTTCGTACTGCCCGCGACGGTTGAGGGCAGCGACGCGGACAAGGCATTGGGCCAGGCCCTGATCGCGGCCTGGCAGGTCGACGGCATCTTCCAGATCGTGGCCACGCCCGAACAGGAAGCCGTCACCGACCGGACCCTCGACGCCTCCCGGGACTTCTTCGGCCGCCCGTTCAAGGAGAAGGCCCAACACGTCTCCGACCTCACCTACAGCGGATACGTCGCCTCCGGTGAGGAGGAGACCGCCGGGGAGAAGGACGGCTCGGAGATCTTCACCGTCTGCCCCGACATCCCCGAGGACGACCCCCGCGTCCTCGACAGGTGGCCGTGTCACGGCCCCGCCCCCTGGCCCTCCGAGCAGTACGCCACGGCCATGAAGGACTACATGGGCACCGTCGGCGACATCGGCCGGCGGCTGCTCCAACTGACCGCGCTGGGCCTCGGCCTGGGCGACATGGAGCACTTCACGAAGCTCACCGAGGACGGCTGGCACCACATGCGGGTCCTGCGCTTCCCGCAGGCCGACGCGACCTCCGAACGGGGCATCGGCTCCCACACCGACTACGGCCTGCTGGTCATCGCGGTCCAGGACGACGTCGGCGGCCTCTACATCCGTCCCCCGGTCGAGGGCGAGGCCCGCGGACGCAACTGGCTGCCCGACGAGTCCATGGCCGGGCGGTACGAGAACGAGGAGCCCTGGACCTTCGTCACCCCGGTCCCCTCGGTGTTCACCGTCTTCCCGGGCGACATCATGCAGTTCATCACCGGCGGAACCCTCCTCTCCACTCCGCACAAGGTGCGCCTGGCCGATCGTGAGCGGTACACCATCGCGTACTTCCACGAGCCGTCCTTCCAGGCCGTCGCGCGACCTCTGGAAGCGGCCGGGCCGGACGAGTTCATCCACTACGGCACGCACTTCACCAACATGTTCATGCGCTGCTACCCCGAGCGCACCGCCACCGCGCGCATCGAGAACGAGGACCGGCTGGCCGTCCTTGAGCGCCTCCGCAAGGAAGCCCTCAACTCCTGAACCACATCCACGGCGGGCCGTCCCCCCACCGGCACGCCCTGAAGCCGCCCGGCAACCAGTCGGGCGGCTTCAGACATAAGCAGTTCGCAGAACGGTTCTCAGGGCAGCAGGCCCAGACTGCGGGCCGTCACGACGGTCTCCATACGTGAGTGGCATCCCAGTCGGCGCATCGCGCTGCGCAGATAGCTCTTCACCGTCTCCGCCCGAAGGCCGAGTTCGTCCGCCACATCGGCGTTGGTCCGCCCCAGCGCGACGCACGACAGCACGTCGAGTTCCCGCGAGGAGAGGGCGCTGAGGTGGCGGGAGACGGGGGCTCCCGCGCCGGCCAGCTTGGCGGACACTTCGACGACCCGGTCGCGCAGGTCGGGGTCCGCGAGCCGCTGGGCGAGGATCCGCAGCTCGGCGTAGGCCTCGCGAACCGTCTCCCACCGGGGGGACAACGGGCCCTCCGGCAGGTCGTCGCCCTCCGTGGGCTCGTTCAGCGCGTCGAGGCGGCGCATCACCTCGTCACGCACCGCCATGTTCTGTTCCATACCGCGGGCGGCCTGCATGACGGCGTCCACGGTCCGGTCGCCCAGCCCGACGGACTGGCGGACCGCCCCGTACATGACCGCCCGCACCGTCCGGTTCACCACCACGGGGGCGGCCACGACGGCATGGATGCCCTCCGCGGCGACCATCAGGTCGTAGTGGTGGCTGATCTGCTTGGAGTTCGCGTAGTCGTTGACGGCGATGGGGCGGTGCAGGGCCACCACCTTGCCGCCGAGCCCCATGCCGAATCCGAGGGTCAGTCCGTACAGGGCGTTGGTGGAATTGCCCGTGAACTCGGTGAGTTGCGCGTGCCGCCCTCGGACCACGACGCCACCGAAGGCGAGGTCCACGCCGGCGGCGTCACGTAACGCCTTGATGCCACGTTTGACCTGGCGGTCGTCGTCCGAAGTGGAGGGTGATTTCAGTGTCATGCGGGTTCCTCGATCTGCCTGGGGGCCGGTCTGCGCCCCCGCCCGCCGTGTGCGCGGGCTTCGTGCGGGAGATGTGCTGCTGTTGTGC
Source organism: Streptomyces graminofaciens (assembly GCF_030294945.1). Taxonomy (NCBI): domain Bacteria; kingdom Bacillati; phylum Actinomycetota; class Actinomycetes; order Kitasatosporales; family Streptomycetaceae; genus Streptomyces; species Streptomyces graminofaciens. Next base: position 10,722,829 of record NZ_AP018448.1, read on the forward strand.
GACTGCTGTGAACAGGTACGTAAGGACGGGGTCCGCGACTCTGCGGCGCCTGTGGCTCGAAGCAGCCCTCCACCGCGGAGCCCCGGCTCATGAAGTGGCGCCGAACACCTCGCTCGGCCTGTCCCGGGCGCGGGCGAGCATGGCGGAGTGGCCGTGGCGACAGCCCCGGACCTCGGCGACCTTCGCCGACTCGCGGTGGTCCGTCAGACCGCCGAGGGCTCTGGGCGGGACCGGTGCTCCGGTGCGCCGGACCGCCACGAACACCTGGTACGTCAGCCGCTCGCCGGCCCGGGTGACCTGGCCGCCGCACACCATCGGCACGGGTCCGTCCCGGCCGGGTTCGAAGCGTCGGCCGACGCGGTCGATCGTGCACTCGGCGGCGGCGCCGAGGAGGAAGGCCATGGCCTGCGGACAGCCGTCGGGCATCAGGGTTCCCGGGGCGTACGGATGTGAGCCCGGGCGAGTACGTCGTCGGTGAGGAAGCACGCCTGACCGTCGCGCATGCTCAGCCGGAGTGCGCCGCCGCCGACGCAGCAGTCGTGGGGGAAGAAAAGCCGTACGCCGCCGTGACCGTCGACAGGGACCTCGTACTGGAGGGCCTCGCCCGGCAGGGGAGGGCTGCCGTGGTGGGTCGGCTCGCAGCCGAGCAGGCGGTACACGCGCTCACCCCGATCGGGTGGATGGGCCTGCCCCGCCTCGACCACGATGCCGGCCGGCATCCGTCCGACAGGGCCGAGGTGCCCGCTGTCGAACCGGACGCCGGTCTCGGTCCAGCGGGTGCTTGTGCCCATGGAACCGGGTTCGGCGGCGATCCCTGTGACACGGTCCAGCGGCAGCGGCAGCGGCAGGGGTGCGGGCATCCGGGGCTGCCGGAGGTACCGGTCCGCTGGGGCGAACAGGGGGCCGTACATGGTGGACATGAGGAGGTGCCGATGGACCGACGCGGCGTGGTGATGCGCTTCCACCACCGCGTTCCCGAAGGCCGCGCTCTGCCCTGAGGCCGTGGTTCCCGCAGGCGATGCGACGAGGCGTGAGGGACCGAAATCGATTCCGGGCACCCCCACGGGGGTCGTCGGCGCGCCCCCGGCCGCAGTCACGACCGGGACGCCGTGCGGGCGACGAACGGCCCATGAGGATGGACTGTCCGCCCAGCACCCGCTCGCGCGCCCAGTCCGACACCCACCGCAGGGCACGCCCGACGGTGCCCACGGCGCGCGCCGCGCTCAGGACCCGCTCCCCCAGTCGTACGCCCGGCACGTCCTCGCCGACGCGGAACATGGTCGAAGCCCCGTCGGGCTGGACGACCACCAGCACGATCGTCGCGAGGCGCCGGGGGTCGGAACCGGCCTCGGGCCCGGTGATGGCCCCGGCCCCGAACCGATCGTCCCGGTTCTCCGGGACGAGGTGGCGCCCGCGCTGCTCCGGAGCAAGGCCGACCAGAGCCGCTTCGTCCTCGTACGCCCTGATCTTCCGGGCGAGGTCGACAGCGCTTTCCCTGAGTTGTGCGAGACGTGGAGAGTACGAGAAAAGCAAGGGGGGCGCCTCTCTGTGCGCGCAGGCTCGGAGCTGCTGGGGGCACACAACGGCTCTGCGTTCGGCGGGCCTTGATTCGGAGGGGGGTGGGGGAGTGAGCGAGGCTCGCCCCCGCCTTGGGCGGCTTGTCGCTGGCACCACCATGAGGTAAACCGGGCTCCCCAGCTACCCCCGTATGAGGGTAAAGCGGAGGGGATGGATATCTAAAAACCGGGTCAATTCAACGTCGGTGGCGGCTGGGGTCGACGAGCTGCCCGACCGCTCCGCCGTATGTGCACGTGTCACCTCAGAATGAGCTGACTGTTCGTCAATTGACTTTCTGCTGTGGCCTCTTGACGCGGTCGAGTCGCTTGAAGAACTGTTCTCCTGACTACGGGGGAGCAGTCGGCCAAGGAGTCATCCCTGTCGTGTTGCCGGCAGAAGACAGTGAGGAGGCCGCGGCCGCCCGTGCCGCGGTCCTGGCTCTGCGCAGGGAAAGCGGGATGCCTGTCGCCGGGGCAGCCTGGGTCGTCGGCCCGCGGCAGTTACGGATCGCCGAGACGAGCGGGGTGCGGTCGAGGGACCGCCGGGGGCTGACCGTGCCGGCCGGGTCCGGACTGATCGGCAAGGTGCTGGCGACCAGCCGGCCGGCGGCGGTGAGCGACTACGGGGCGGCCCCCCAGGCCGGCCACGAGTACGACTCCTTCGTCGCGGCCGAGGGGGTGAGAGCGATGGCGGCGGCACCCGTGATCGTGGGCACCACCGTCCGGGCCGTTCTCTTCGTGGGATCGCGCGACGCGGTACGGCTCGGTGACCGGGTGCTGACCGCGGTGACGGCGGCGGCGCGCGACCTGGAGCAGTTCCTCGCCTCCCACGAACAGGTGCACCGGCTGCTCTCGGAGGCCCGGGCCGTACGCAACAGTGCCCAGCCCCCTGACAGGGCGGCCATGGAGCGCGTGCACGAAGTCCACACCGACCTGCTGAACCTTGCCTCGACACTCGACGAGGGACACCTGAAGGAACGTTTCCACGAGGTGTGCTTCCTGTTGGAACAGGGCTGCTGCGCCGAGGGACCACCACCGGAGAAGTCGGCGACGCGCCTGTCGCCCCGCGAACTCGACGTCCTCGCGGCGGTCGCCGAGGGCTGCACCAACCTCGACATCTCCGACCGGCTGGACATCGGTCTGGAGACCGTGAAGGGCTACTTGCGCTCGGTGATGCGCAAGCTCGGCGCCACCACCCGCTTCGAAGCCGTCACCGCGGCTCGCCGGGCGGGACTGCTGCCATGACCACGCGACGCCGGGTGCGTGCCAGGTGGTGTGGACCGCCTCGGTGGTGTCGGCCGGGGGCGGCCGACACCACCGCCCCGTCCCTTCCGTCAGCCGGTGATGGCCACGGGCTCCCAGACCGCCTCGGGATCGAGCGGCAGACCGGGCCGGTCGCGCTTGAACGCCTCGGCCTGTTCCTCGACCCTCGGGAGAGCGTGGTCCGGCGCGCCGAAGCCGCGGAACAGGGTCGCGCAGTACTCGTGCGACAGGAAGTTCGCGTCCCACTCTCCGTCCGGTTTGACCCACTGGTAGGTGTGGTTGTGGAGGTTGAGGAACTGCAGGGTGGCCAGCCGCGGGGGCAGCGCACGGAACGTGCCCTGGTCGACGGCCTCGGCGAGCAGCCCCGAGATCAGCTCCTCGAACTCGGAACGCTGGCCCAGCAGTGCCTTCAGCTCCGCACCACTCAGGCTGCGGTAGTCGTGCTCGTACACCCAGATGTGGTCGAGCCTGCGGAAGATGATCGTCAGCAGCGACTCCGACAGCAGGCGCAGTCGCAGCAGGGGATCCGTGTCGAGCTCCGCGATCTGCCGGGCCCGGGACAGCAGCGGCCCCATCACCCGCGACTGGATCTCGAGGAGAAGGTTCTCCTTGGAGCCGATGTAGTAGTACAGGGCTCCCTTGGCGAGCCCCACCGCCCGGCCCAGGTCGTTGATCGATGTCGCCGCGTATCCCTGTCGCGCGAACAACTCCGCCGCGACATCGATGATCTTCTGCCGTCTGATCTCGAAGCCCGGTCCGTGGCCCGGCGGTCGTGGCATGGACTCTCTCCCCGCTCGATAATGACGAAATACCGATCAAAACCGACTCCCGGGACCACGTCGGACGGCTTTCCGCACATCCGGGGGAAGCGGAATCCGGGGGCATCACCTTGTTTGCTGGACCAAACGGTACGTCAAAAGATCCAGCCAGTCCGAACACCGTTGCTTGAGAGCTCGCGAGGCACTCGACCTGTGACGAGTGTCCCGAGTGAGGAGTGGCGCATGACCACGGTAGGTATTGGCACCGGTGCCGGTCGCGGGGTGGGAGAGGGCCTGCGCGAGGCGTCTCGCCGACATGGTGGACGTGCTGTTGCTCGCCGACCGGAACGACGCGGCCGTGGCCGCGCTCGCGAAGGATCTGTCCGGCTCCGGCAGAGCCGTCGTCGAGCCGTTCGCAGTGGATGTCACCGACCGGGAGGACCTCGCCCGGCTGGCCGAGCGAGTCAGTGAGCTCGGCACACTACGGGCCGTCGCACATGCCGAGGGCGTCGCGCCGGAGGACGCCGACTGGCGCGGGATCATCGAGGTCGACTTCGTCGGAACCGTGCTGCTCGCCGAGGCGCTCCGCCCCCTGGCCACCGCCGGCACGGCGTTCGTGTACTGCGCCTCCGTGTCCCCGTTGATCGCTCACATCGAACCCGACCCGGTGGTCGCGGCCGTCCTGGACGACCCGCCGCAGGAGGGCTTCCTCGACCGGATCCGTGACGCGATCGGCCCGGCTGTCGAGGATGCCGCGTGGGCGTATCCGTGGGCCACCTACGGCGTGCAGCGCTTCGCCCGGGCCGAGGCGGTGCGGCTGGGGCCGGTGGGCGCACGCGCGTGCTCGCTGTCGCCCGGCGCGATCGACACCCCGCAGACCCGGCTGGAGGCGGCGCGGCACGAGTCGGTACAGGAACTCATCCAGCGCACACCGCTGGGCCGCACCGGCCGGTAAGAGGAGGTGGCCGCCGTCGCCGCGTTCCTGCTGTCGGACGAGGCGAGCTACGTCAGCGGTGTCGTCGTCGACGGTGGCCTGTGCGCCGCCCTGCGGGACGAGTGATCCGGAACGACCGCGTCAGTACCCCGCATCCGGTACGGCCCACCGCCGCGGATGGGTCGTGGAGGGCCCGGAGTTCGGCCGGACGCAGAAGGTACTTCCGCCGCGCGCGCCGGTACCGGAAGGGAGGGCGGCCGCGATGGGCGCCGACACGGCCCGGATCCTCGGCCGGGGTGCTGGGCCGAGTGAACGCTTCTCCTTCGCCGTGCACCGCGTTCACCGGAACCGGGCCGAGTGACCCGTGACCGCTGTGGCCACGGGTCACCGCACGGTCAGCCCTTGCGGGTGTTGATCTCTTCGGTGAGCTGGGGGACGACGTCGAAGAGGTCGCCGACGACGCCGTAGTCGACGAGGTCGAAGATGGGGGCTTCGGCGTCCTTGTTGACGGCGACGATGGTCTTGGAGGTCTGCATGCCGGCGCGGTGCTGGATGGCGCCGGAGATGCCGTTGGCGATGTACAGCTGCGGGGAGACGGACTTGCCGGTCTGGCCGACCTGGTTGGTGTGCGGGTACCAGCCGGCGTCCACCGCGGCGCGCGAGGCGCCGACGGCCGCGCCGAGGGAGTCGGCGAGGGCCTCGATGATCGCGAAGTTCTCGGTGCCGTTGACGCCGCGGCCGCCGGAGACGACGATCGCGGCCTCGGTCAGCTCCGGGCGTCCGGTGGACTCGCGCGGGGTGCGGGCGGTGACCTTGGTGCCGGTGGCCAGCGCCCCGAAGGTCACCTCCAGCGCCTCGACCGCGCCGGCGGCCGGGGCGGCCTCGACGGCGGCGGAGTTCGGCTTGACCGTGATGACCGGGGTGCCCTTGGAGACACGGGTCTTGGTGGTGAAGGAGGCGGCGAACACCGACTGGGTGGCCACGGGGCCGGAGTCGCCGGCTTCGAGGTCGACGGCGTCGGTGATGATGCCGGAGCCGATGCGCAGGGCGAGGCGGGCGGCGATCTCCTTGCCCTCGGCGGAGGAGGGGACGAGGACGGCGGCCGGGGAGACGGCCTCGAAGGCGGCCTGGAGGGCGTCGACCTTGGGGACGACGAGGTAGTCGGCGTACTCGGCGGCGTCGTGGGTCAGGACGCGGGTCGCGCCGTGCTCGGCGAGCGCGGCGGCGGTGTCGGCGGCGCCGTTGCCGAGCGCGACGGCGACGGGCTCGCCGATGCGGCGGGCCAGGGTCAGCAGCTCCAGGGTGGGCTTGCGGACGGCACCGTCCACGTGGTCGACGTAGACGAGAACTTCAGCCATGGATCTTCAGCACCCTTTCTCAGATGAACTTCTGGCTCGCGAGGAACCCGGCGAGCTGCTTGCCGCCCTCGCCCTCGTCCTTGACGATCGTCCCGGCGGTACGCGCCGGGCGCTCGGCCGCGGAGTCGACGGCCGTCCAGGCGCCCTCCAGACCGACTTCCTCGGCCTCGATGTCGAGGTCGGACAGGTCCCAGGACGCCACCGGCTTCTTCTTCGCCGCCATGATGCCCTTGAAGGAGGGGTAACGCGCCTCGCCCGACTGGTCGGTGACCGACACGACCGCCGGCAGGGACGCCTCCAGCCGCTCCGACGCCGCGTCACCGTCCCGACGGCCCTTGACCACGCCGTCCTCGACGGAGACCTCGGACAGCAGGGTCACCTGGGGGACACCCAGACGCTCGGCGACCAGCGCCGGGACGATACCGCCGGTACCGTCGGTGGACGCCATGCCGGAGATCACCAGGTCGTAGCCGGCCTTCTCGATCGCCTTGGCCAGCACCAGCGACGTACCGATCGCGTCCGTGCCGTGCAGGTCGTCGTCCTCCACGTGGATCGCCTTGTCGGCGCCCATCGACAGCGCCTTGCGCAGCGCGTCCTTGGCGTCCTCGGGACCCACGGTCAGCACGGTGATCTCGGCATCGTCGGCCTCGTCGGCGATCTGCAGCGCCTGCTCGACCGCGTACTCGTCCAACTCGGAGAGCAGACCGTCCACGTCGTCACGGTCGACGGTCAGGTCATCGGCGAAGTGCCGGTCGCCGGTGGCGTCGGGCACGTACTTCACAGTGACAACGATCCTCAAGCTCACAATCGATCTCCTCTGGTCTCCTGATGGGTGTCCGGGATTGTCTCGGCCGTCATGGGCCACTGCGTCGCAGCCGCACGTGGTACGAGTAGTGCTCCGGCAGAAAGTGACTGATGGCCAGCTCCACGAGCTGTCCGGTGACGGACTGGTAGACACGGTCGATGCGCAGCAGCGGCCTGCCCGGTTCGCAGTTCAGGTGGCTCGCGATCTCGGGCGTCGCCTCGGCGACCGTGATGCTCTGCTCTGCTTCGGCGATCGGCTCGGGCAGACGCTGGTCGAGCAGCCCGAGGACGGTGAGGGCGTTGGGCGTGCCCGGCAGCAACAGCTCCTGCACCGATTCCAGCAACCGGCCGACGGCGGGTGGCAGCCAGACCGCGGTGTGGCAGAACGCGACGTCTTCGTGCAGCCGCAGGAAGGTCAGCTTGTGCACCCGGTCGGTGTGGAGGCCCAGCCGGCCCGCCGCGTCGACGTCCACCCGCCGGTGCAGAGGCGTGACGACGGCCATGCGGGTGTCCAGGGACAGCCCCATGAGGTCGTCCACCGAGCCGATCTGGCGCAGGTACTGCTGCTCACGGGGGGTGGCGAACGTGCCGCGCCCCGCCACCCGGTAGACCAGGCCCTCCGCGACGAGGTCCTGGAACGCCCGGCGCACGGTCTGCCGGCTGACCTGGTACCGCTCGGCCAGTTCGGCCTCCGTGGGCAGCCGCACCCCGTCGGGGTAGTCGTGCCGCAGGACCGACGCCCGTAGGTCACGGGCGAGCCTGAGGTACGCGCTCTCCCGCACCCCGTCACCGCTTGCGACGTCAGCCATCGAGTTCCTCCCGGGCATGAGCTGCCCGTGTCGATCAGCCCTGTCAGCAGATTTGTACGGCCAAATCCAATCCGCTGTCAACGCTGTCCCCGCCCGCTGAACTGTGACCTTTCTAATCGCGGAACGCTCGGCGGGGAAGCACCGGCAGACGGGCGCGCCTTTGTACGCAACAATGTCGTGCCGAAGGAAGGAAAGGGAGGAAGGGACCGCGGATGGAGCCGCTCCAGAAGAAGGCGGCGGCCCGCACGGGCTCCGCCCGAACCGGCCGGCCGTACGCGACATCACGGCCCGTACTCGAACGGCTGGGCTTCGAGCTGTTCGCACGGCAGGGGTTCGACGGCACGACGGTCGACGACATCGCCGACGCGGCGGGGATCGGCCGCCGCACCTTCTTCCGGTACTTCGCCTCCAAGAACGACCTCGTGTGGGGCGACTTCGAAGCGCAGCTGGCCAGGCTCGACGCCTTGCTGGCGGCGGCGGACCCGGACACGCCGATGATGGACGCGGTGCGCGAGGCGGTCGTCGAGTTCAACCGGTTCGACCCGGCGTTGGTGCCCTGGCACCGCCAGCGCATGGCGCTCATCCTGCGGGTGCCGACCCTCCAGGCGGACTCGGCCGTGCGCTACGCGTCGTGGCGGACGCTCGTCACGGAGTTCGCCGCCCGGCGCCTGGACCGGCCCGCCTCCGACCTGCTGCCCCGGCTGATCGGCGGTACCGTCCTGGCCGCGTGCGTCGCCGCGTACGAGCAGTGGCTGACCGACGAGGACGCCGATTTGAGCGACCTGCTGGACCTGGCCGTCCGGCAACTCGCGGCCGGGTACGGGGACCTCGGCAGCGGGTAGTGCCGCTTCCGGCTCCCGGGCCGCCCGTGGTCCTGGACGGTTCACGTCAGGCCGCGGCGCATGGTGCCTGGACGGTTCACGTCACGCCGCGGCGCATGGCGTCGGCGACGAGTTCCCCGATGAGGACGGCGGTCGCCGCCGGGCCCCGTAGCGGGGGCGTCGGCAGGATCGACGTGTCGGCGACACGCAGACCGGCGACACCGTGCACCCTTCCGTAGGGATCGACGGCCGCCCGGGGATCGCCGACGGGGCCCAGGGGAACCGTGCCGCAGGTGTGCTGGGACGTGCCGAGATGCCCGAGGACCCACTCGTCGAGCAGACGGTCGTCGCCCAGTACCCGTGCCCCCGGCTCCGTGAGCCCGCCGGAGACCTCCCCGAAATCACTCGTACCGACCAACTCGGCGGTGACACGGACCACTTCGCGCATTCGCCGCCGGTCCTCCGGGGTCGACAGATAGCCGTAGCCGATGCTCGGGGGTGTCGCGGGATCGGCGGAACGCGTGCGCATCCGGCCGCTCGTCCGCGGCGTGACGCCTGGGACGTCGTCGTCGACGTCAACCTCAAGGGCGCCTGGAACACGGCACGGGCCGCGATCCCCTGGATGATCGAGGCGGGGGAGGGCGGCTCGACCGTCATCACCAGCTCGGCGGCTCCCTGGTCACCGTCGGGCAGGGCGCGGCGGGGGAGTGGACAGCGGTGCTCGGGGCCGCGGGCGGGGTCGGCAGCGCGGCCGTCGACATCGCGACCCGGCTGGGGATGCGGGTCGTCGCGGCGGCGTCGAGTCAGGAGCGGCTCGCGGTAGCCCGCAAGCTCGGCGCCGAGGCCGGTGTCGACTACGCCCACGAGGACCTGAAGACGCGGATCCGCGAGCTGACCGGCGGCGAGGGCGCCCACCTCGTCGTCGACCCCGTGGGCGGCGACCACGCGGAGGCCGCCCTGCGCGCGCTGCGGCGGGGCGGCCGGTTCGTGACGGTGGGCTACGCCGACGGGAAGATCCCCCGGATCCCGCTAAACCTCGTACTGCTCAAGGACGCCGTCGTACGGGGCTTCGAGATCCGCATGCTGCGCCAGTACGCCCCGCAGTCGGTGGCCGCCGGCGATCGGGCGCTCGCCCGGATGGTCCGGGACGGGATGCGCCCGCTCGTCTCCCGCGTCCACCCCCTCGGCGAGGTGGCGTCCGCACTGACCGACGTGGCGGAACGGCGCACCACCGGCAAGGTGGTCATCGACATGACGTGGCGAGCGTGAACTCCGGTCAGAACGTGGTGGCTGCTCCACCCGGACGTACGCCGGGGCCTCGCGTCGTCTACGGCCTGTGACGTCCGTGCCCACCGGGCGCCCCGGCTTCTACAGCGTGAAGGGGCGCCCGTCCACGATGCCGGTCTGCAGCCTGGCGCTGCCGCTGTGGGTGTCGACATGGAGCAGAAAGGCGTACGGGTGGTTGTGGCACTTTCGGCTGATACGGCGCCAGTTGGCGAGCAGGAACGTCACGCTGGCCTGCGTCGCCACATCGCTGCTGCCGGCGCAGATCGTGACCCGGGGGCCGGAGGCCTCGGTGGCGAAGGACTGGATGGTGGCTATCTCGGTGTCGGGCGCGTTACCCCTGCCCGCGAAGAACTGACCGGCCAACGGACCCGACCTGACCCGCAGCCCCCATTCGCCGTCGCCGCCCTGCTGCTCGGGGACCGCCTGCGCCGACGGATGCCTGAATCCCAGGGCGGTCAGATGGTTGTAGGTGGGGCCGCCGATCAGGACGAGACTGCGGCCCGCCACCTGGCTGGGCAGATGGGCGAAGGGTTCCGTGGCCGCCGAGGCGGTGGCGAGAGCGCTGCTCGGCGGACAGAACTCGGTTCCCTCCACCGGGCCGGACGCCCCGATCCGGCCGGACGGCAGGACAGGCGTGCGCGGGCGCAGCAGCCGTACCAGCGGATCGGTCAGCGATTCGCGCAGGGCGATCGCTGCCTCGAACTCGCGCCGGGACACCACATTGCCGACGAATCCGTTCTGCCGGTAGCTGCCGACGGTTCCGCCCTCGCGTACCAGCATGTCGGGCAGCACGATCAGCAGGCGCCGGTCGCCGGTGGCGCCGAGCAGGTGTGCCAGGCCCCGTGTCTGTCGGCGCAGGAGCACATAACCGAAGCCGATGGCCAGCACCGACCAGATCAGGTCCGCCGCAAGATTGTCGATGATCGCCGTCACCTCCATGAGTGCCACGCCGGTCCCGAAGGCTTCACCAGATGTCTCCGTCCCGCCAGTCGGTGGTCAGATCCGCGTCGGGGTTCACGCTGCTGTCGACCGGCAGGCGGAACATGACGGCTCCGCGCGCGGGCGCGGCGGGGAGGGTCTCCTCGTCGGTCCGGACGAAGGTCGGTCCGCGCCACTTCTGCCAGCCCTGGCGTTCGTAGAACTCGTACTTGCTGGCCGCGAAAACGCCGATCTCATGATGCAGTCGGATCTCCGCCGTGGCCATGGCGACGACGATGCTGCCCAGTCCACGGTGCCGCAGGTGCGGCACTGTCGCCATCGACTCCCCGTACATTCCCCGGAGAGCGACGTTCCCCTGCTTGAACCACCGTGGTACCAGGGAACCGTGGGCGGCGAGTTCGCCCCGGTAGCGGAGGAGATAGTGGATGCCTCCGAGACAGTGCTGCCAGGCCGTGTCGCCATACCGCTCGCCGAAGCAGCCCTCCAGCATCGTGCGCAGCTCGGCCCGGCCGCCCTTCCCTAGTTCTTCCGTGGTGCGTGTCTCGATGGTGATCGACACGATGACCCGCCTTCCGTGTGTGGTGTCACTCGGCCGAACCGAGCGGCAGGGCGAACCGGAGGGGTACGAACATCTCGGCGAAGTCGCAGCCGAATCGCGTGCCGTGCAGGAACGCCCGTGCCCGGACCGACTTGCTCCGAAGCTCCGGGCGGGTACGCACCTGAGAGGCGTGGGTGGACAGGAGAGTGGCCTTCTCCTTGATCACCGATCCGATGTTCACGCCTATGCCGGAGGACAGCAGCGGAGAGCGCGGGGATTCGAACAGCAGTACGTTGGCGAGCTGCCGGGCGGCGATCCGCATCGCTCGGTGCGTCTGTATGTGGTCCTGGTGGGTGTCCTCGGGTAAGTGCGTGTAGACCAGGTCCGGGTCGGCGCTCGCTATCTCCTCCTCCAGGAGCGTCACCAGTTCGTCCAGCGGCCCCAGACGGCCATCGGGTAGCCGGAGCATGACAACTTTGGCGCCGAGGGCCTCGGCGGCCCGGGTCTGTTCGGCGGCGCGCTCCGTGGCGTCACCACCACGGGCTCCGTCGCTCACGACGACCAGCGTGATGGAGGCACCCTGAGCCGCGTGGCGCAGCAGCGCACCGCCGCACCCGAACTCGATGTCGTCCGGATGGGCTCCGACCGCCAGCACTCGATCCCACATCGCGCGTCCCCCGTCGAGCACATGAGCACATGGCCTGAATCTTGCGGGTTCAACTATGAGGTGGACAGATCGGGAAAGTCCTGAAAGGAGCGCCGAATTGGCAGCCAACTACGGCTAATTCATCACCTGCTGATGCAGCATTGATCTCTGCGGTCCTCCCCACTCTGCCCTCCGGCCGATTTCAGGAGATCCGAGCCACACCGGCCAGCCGCGTGGGCGGCAGATACTCGCGCACGTACGTCCGCTCCCAGCACGCCCTTGTCTCCCGCCACTCCCGCCAGGTCGTGTAGCGGTAGCGGAAGAGCCGGGCGCGCACATAGCGCGGCGGGGCGTCCGCCGGGAACGGGGAGCGCCGCAGCAGGCGGAGTGTGTCGTGGTCGTTGTCCAGGAGCCGCTCCACCAGACCGCCGAACCAGGGGGTGGCATACGCGGGGGAGAGGGCCGCGAACCACATCAGCCAGTCGAGCCGCAGATGGTACGGCGCGAACTGGCGCGGCCAGTGCCGTGGATCGCCCGGCTTGCCCTTGAACTCGTACTCCCGCCAGTCCGAGTCCTCGCGCGGTACGTCGTCCGCCGTGCCCTCGACCACCACCTCGTAGCGGACGCGGCTGACACTGCCGAAGGCGCCGTAGGTGTTGACCAGGTGGAGCGGGTCGAAGGAGCGGTTCATGACCTGGCGGCGGGAGAGCATGTTGCGGACCGGGCGGTAGCTCAGCCCGAGGAGCAGCGCGGCGACCGCGAGAACGACGCTCTCGTACCAGATTGGTGCCGAGGGCGTGTCCGGTGGCGTGCCCCCGAAGTCGACGGCGGACAGGGCCAGCACGACGGTGATCCAGTTCAGCCAGGAGAAGTTGCCCGACAGGATCAGCCACAGCTGGGTCACGATCATCAGCGAGGCGGCGGCCGTCGCGATCGGCTGCGGGGTGAACAACAGCACCGGGACGACGAGTTGGGTGACGTGGTTCGCGGCGACCTCGACCCGGTGCAGGGGCCTCGGCAGATGATGGAAGAACCAGCTGAACGGGCCGGGCATGGGCTGCGTCTCGTGATGATGGTAGAGACAGGTCAGCTCGCGCCAGCACGGGTCGCCGCGCATCTTGATCAGCCCGGCGCCGAACTCCACCCGGAACAGCACCCACCGCAGCAGGAACAGCACCACGACCGGCGGCGCCACCTCGTCATTGCCGAGGAACACGGCGAGAAAGCCGACCTCCAGGAGCAGCGACTCCCAGCCGAACGCGTACCAGGTCTGGCCGACGTTCACGATCGACAGATACATCGCCCATGGCACGAGCCAAAGGGCCATCCCGGCGAGGAGTGGAAGCCGCGAGTCGAGCCCCGCGAGCAGCGCCGCCGACACCGCGCAGCCGGCCCAGGCCCAGCCCGCGAAGAAACGGTCCGAGTAGTGCAGGTGGAAGACACCGGGCGCGTACCGCAGCGGCACCCGTTCGACGTAGCGGGGGACCGGCAGCATTCCGCGCTCCCCGATCAGTGCCCGGAACTGCAGGGCCGCGCCGAGGAAGGCGACCAGATAGACCACGGCCAGAGCCCGCTGGAAGAGCAGACGGCTCAGCCAGTAGTCGGGTGCGGTGAACCACTCCATGGGCTCTCGCGCTCCCGGGTCGAGGACGAAAGGAGGTGCACTACCGACGATAGTGACCCGATTTCCTTATCGCTCACCCCGAGCACACCAGTCGAATAATCCGGCAGATCCTGACAAAGTGTCCCCATGGCTGATCGGGGAACGAGCGGGTCGGCGAGCCCGGACGACTGGCCCGCCCATCCGGACCCGATTCTGGCGCTCAACCTGATGGGCAGCTTCGACTGGGATCTCGACACCGGCCACTTCCATATGGACGCCAGGGCATACGAGGTCTTCGACATCCGCCCGGAGGAGTACGACGGCAACCCCGAATCCCTCTCGCGGAGTGTCCCTCCGATGGAGGGGCGAAGGCTCGACACCATCGTCGCCCAGGCGATGAAGGACGGCAGCGAGAACTACGGCGCCTACTTCCGCATCCGCACCCGCGAGGGCACCTTGCGCTGGACCCACACCCAGGGCTACATCCGACGCGACGCGACGGGCCGCCCGCGCCGGGTGATCGGCATCGTCCGCGACGCCACGGACGAACTCCGGGAGGCCCGCGCCCGCACCGAACAGGCCGCCCGCGACGAGGCCAGCCGCCGGCAGAGCAACGTCGTCCAGATCACCACGGCCGCCCTCGCCCACGCCCGCACCGTCCAGGACGTCATCGACGTCCTGGAGGACACCCACGGTGTCACCCACCTGGGTGCGGCCAGCCTCGTCATGGGCCTGGTGGAGGCGGGCCGGATCCGTATGGTCGCCGCCGGGCCGGAGGACAGCTATGTGCCCGGCACCCGGGTCACCCGCCTCGACACCAAGTACCCGATGAACGAGGTCGTACGGACCCTGGTACCGCACTTCATAGAGTCACCGGAGGAGTTCGCCGAGTCGTACCCGCTGCTCTGGCCACACATCACCGACCTCAAGATCACCTCGGCCGCCTATCTGCCGCTGATCGTTCAGGCCAGGCCCATCGGCGCGATGGGCCTGCTCTACAACGACCGCCGGGGCTTCACCGCGGAAGACCGGAACGTCATTCTCGCGCTCGGCAGCAGCATCGCCCAGAGCCTGCAGAGAGCGATGTTCTACGAGGAGGAGAAGGACCTTGCCGAAGGGCTCCAGCAGGCCATGCTGCCCCGGTCCATCCCCAGCGTCCCCGGCGCCGACATCGCCGTCCGCTACCGCGCCGCCTCCATCGGAGGCTCCCTCGGCCGGGACATCGGCGGCGACTGGTACGACCTCATCCCACTGCCCGGCGGCCGGGTCGGCGCGGTCATCGGCGACGTCCAGGGCCACGACACACACGCGGCGGCCGTCATGGGCCAGCTCCGCATCGTCCTCAAGGCCTACGCCTCGGAGGGGCACACCCCGTCCACCGTGATGGCCCGGGCCTCCGTCTTCCTCCACGAACTCGACACCGACCGCTTCGCGACCTGCCTGTACGCCGAGGCCGACCTGTCCACCGGAGTGGTCCAGGTGGTCCGGGCCGGCCATATCGACCCGCTGATCCGTGAGACCGACGGTGACTGCCGCCGGGTCACCGTGGAGGGGGGGCTGCCGCTCGGGCTGTCCGCCGAGTTCGGCAGCCTGGAGTACCCCGTCAGCACGGTCGAGCTGGACCCCGGCCAGACGCTGCTGCTGTGCACCGACGGGCTCATCGAAGAGCCCGGCGCCGACCTCGACGACGGGATGCGGACCCTGAAGGAACTGATCAGCGCAGGGCCGGAGGACGTGGACGACCTCGCCGACCGGCTGATCGACGTGGCCGAGGAACGGGGCGGCGACGACGACGTGGCACTGCTTCTGCTGCGCCGCCGCAGTCCCAGCGCAGAGCAGCCCGGGGGCCGGCTCCAGCAGCATGTGGCGCTCGGTGACCCGGAGGCGCTCACCGAGGCTCGCCACATGATCCGGGCGGCGGTGCGGGCGTGGGGCGGTAATCGTCGTGCCGACGAGATCGAACTGGTCGCCGATGAGCTGATCACCAATGCGCTGATGCACACCGAAGGGTCCGCGATCGTCACGATGCGGGTGCTGACCGGGCCCGATCGGCGGCTGCGGGTGGAGGTGGAGGACTCGTCCAGCGCGTTGCCGCGGCGGCGGGAGGCGGGGGAGTCCGGGGTCTCGGGGCGGGGGTTGTTGCTGGTGGATCGGCTTGCCGATGTGTGGGGGGTGGAGGCACGGGGTGGGGGGAAGTGCGTGTGGTGCGAGTTTAATGTCCCCGGTCACGCGACGTAGGAGGGTCTCTCCCTCGCCGTCCCTTCGACCCGGTCGCAGCCGTGTCACCTCCCGCGCCCCGTGGCACCCTGGACCCATGCCGGAACTACCGGAGGTCGAGGCACTGCGTGATTTCCTCGGCGAGCATCTCGTCGGGCACGAGATCGTGCGTGTCCTCCCCGTGGCGATCAGCGTGCTGAAGACGTACGACCCGCCGATCGGCGCCTTCGAGGGGCGAGAGGTCACAGCCGTGCACCGGCACGGAAAGTTCTTGGACATCGAGGCCGGCGGCGACGGCCCGCTCCACTTCGTCACCCACCTCGCCCGTGCCGGATGGCTCCACTGGCGGGACCACCTTCCCGACGGCCCGCCCAAGCCGGGCAAGGGCCCCCTCGCCCTACGCGTCGCCCTGGAGACCGGCGAGGGCTTCGACCTCACCGAGGCGGGCACCCAGAAACGGCTCGCGGTGTACGTCGTACGGGATCCGCAGGAGGTACCGGGAGTCGCCCGGCTGGGGCCCGACCCCCTCGCCGCCGACTTCGACGAGACCCGTTTCGCCGAGCTGCTCTCCGGCGAGCGACGACAGCTCAAGGGCGCCCTGCGCGACCAGGGCCTGATCGCCGGCGTCGGCAACGCCTACAGCGACGAGATCCTGCACGCCGCGAGGATGTCGCCGTTCAAGCTGGCGTCCTCGCTGACGCCGGACGAGACCCGGCAGCTGTACGCGGCGCTGCGCGCCACGCTCACCGAAGCCGTGGAGAGGTCCCGGGGGCTCGCGGCCGGGCGGCTCAAGGCGGAGAAGAAGAGCGGGCTGCGGGTCCACGGCCGTACCGGCGACCACTGCCCGGTGTGTGGCGACACCATCCGCGAGGTGTCCTTCAGCGACTCCTCGCTGCAGTACTGCCCGACCTGTCAGACCGGTGGCAAGCCGCTCGCGGACCGACGCCTGTCACGGTTGCTCAAGTAGTCCGAACCATCGTGTGAACCAATTCGCAACCATTGAAGGTACGGACCAATCCGGGGCCGAAAGGGCCGGGTGATCACGCGTCCACGGCCTCACTTCCAGGGCGATGACAACCGCACCAGAAGCTGACCCTCCTGGCTGCGGACCTCGAAGTGGCTGATCTCGTTGCGCTGCATCGCCGTGCCGCCCAGCATGGTGGAGGCGTCCTCGGCGTCCTCGGGCGTCTTCCAGTTGGCGACGGTCTCCTCGGAGCCGTCCTTGCCGATGGCGACCAGCCGACAGGCGTGCGCGCCCTCGGCCTCCTTGATCTTCAGCTCGATGTCGCTGCCCCAGACCCGCTCCTCGGCCTTGACCTCGGCCCAGACGTGCGTCGTCGGGTCCGTGGCGGCGACCGTCTTCGGCGGCTCGCCCGGACCTGCGAGAACGGCGATCGCGGGGCCGCCCGCCGCGATGACCACAGAGGCGGCGACCGCGAACAGCCAGCGCCTGCGCTTGGCCCGGTGCCGGGCGGACACCTCGTCGAGGAGTCGGCCGAGCAACCGGGGGCCGGGCGCGGCGAAGGGATGAACGGCACGCGGAGTCGCGTTCCGGTACAACATCAACTGCCGCGCGGCCGGACGGAACTCGGTGACCTGCACTGCGCACTGCGGGCAGTCGCGGAGATGGTCCTCGAAGTGGAACGACTCCACCTCGTCCAGCACGCCCAACGCGTACGCGCCGACGTCGTGATGACGATCCTGGGACCACATGGCAATTCCTCGGGCCGGTGTGCGGTGGGGGTTGCTTCCTGCCCCCACCGGTACGGACCAGACCGTCGAATCACTCAAGCCCCACGGGATTGCAACCAAAAGATTCGGAGCCGGTGGCCCCGCGGATTGGTCGCGACTCGGAAGATCTAAAAAAGATGGATCGCCAGATGCCCGAGGGGCAGCCCGAGCTGCCAGGCGGGTGTCCAGACCTTCGGCCCGTCGTCCTCACCGAAGACCGCGCCGCCGCCCGGCACCGCGTCCAGATCCGGCGCGAGCAGCTCCGTCTCCTCCAGCCAGCGCCAGGCCGCCGCCGCCAGCTCCAGGTCCGGAGCCGGGCCGCCCGCCTCCAGCGCCTCGGCGGTCAGGCCGGCCATCCGCTCGCACACCCAGTCCTGCCACGGCTGGTCGTACGCCGTCAGCGACAGCCACGTCTCCAGCTGCGAGACGACGCGGATGCCGGACAGCTCACCACCGGTGTCGGACAGGAAGATGGTCAGCGCCAGGGCATCCCGCCCCGCACGGAACTCGAAGGACGTCGGGGGCATCAGATCACCGGTGCGCAGCAGCTCCTCGGCGATGTACTCGGCGTAGAACCACGCCATGGGGACGGCCAGTTGACCGCCACCGGCGCCGTCCGTGCTCTCTTGACCTCTGTGCAGCATCCCTTCCTGCCTTCCTCCGGTACGTGCACGTCGCCCGACCCCGGGACATGGGGGCCCTACGCCGGATTCCCGCCTGCCCGGCGGCGCCGGGCCCCCATCCGGAACACGGCTGAAGACAGACGATTACTCAATCGTGGTCCTCGGCAAGGCGCTTTACGGAGGTTTGACTCGACCATTGGTTTCAGCGCAGGTCGGCCGCGTATCCCGGTAGCACCCGGCGCAGGGCGCGCAGCGCGTAGTAAGCGCGGGACTTCACGGTACCGGGCGGGATGCCGAGGGCTTCGGCGGCTTCCGCCACACTCGCCCCCTGGAAGTACACCTGCACCAGGACTTCACGGTGCTCGGGAGTGAGTGTCTTCACAGCCTCGCGTACGTCGAGGGCCGCCGCGGACCGTTCGGCGTGATCGGCTATCACGCGGGCGTTCTCCAGCACCGCGTCCCCGACCTCGGCGGGCCGCGCCTGCCGGGCCCGCCGCGCGTCGATGGCGAGCCGCCGCCCGACGGTGAGCAGCCAGGGCCGCACGGAGTCGAAGTCGTCCGCGCGCAGCGCCTCGGGATGCTGCCAGGCGCGTACGAAGGTCTCCTGGACCAGGTCCTCGGCGCGATGCCGGTCCCCGTCGGAGAGCCGTAGGAGGAGGGCGAAGAGGGGGCGGCCGTGTTCGCGCTGGAGCTCGGCCAGCTCGTGTTCGGCGGTCGTCCCGTCGGTGATCGTGGTTCCGGCCGTCATGGCCGTATGGGAACGCGGGGCGCTCCGTGTGCACAGAGGGCGGTCACGGGTGTGCGGCGGGCGGTCGAACCTGTCGACGAACGGTGCGACGAACGGTCTACCGGGTGCGGGGGCTCCGCCTCCGGATCCCCGATCGGCCCGGGTTGCCTCGCCCTCGCACGCCGGACGGGCTAATCGTGCCCCGGTGCGCCGGTATGCCTACTTGACTCGTGTGTGCCGCTGTATGTGGATTCGTACCGACTCGTAATTAAATACGACCGCTACGGGGTGTCCATTGACCACCGCACGACGGCGACCCACGACCCTGGCCCTCGCGGCCCTCCTCCTCGCGACCGCGGCCGCCTGCCAGGTCGCGGCCCCACCCGACCGGCCCGCCCGCACGAACGCCCCCACCCCCGCCACCTCCAGCCCCCGCGGATTCACGCTCGTCGCCTCCGGCGACGTCCTCCCGCACATGTCGATCATCGAGAAGGCCTATGTGGACGCGGGCGGCGAGGGCTACGACTTCAAGCCCATGCTCGCCGGGGTGAAGCCCGTGGTGTCCGGCGCCGACCTGGCGATCTGCCACATGGAGACCGTGTACGGCGCGGACGGGAACTACACCGGCTACCCCAGCTTCAAGTCCCCGCCCCAGGTGGCCGAGGCCCTCGCCGCCACCGGCTACGACGCCTGTTCCACCGCCTCCAACCACACCCTGGACGACGGCGCGGCCGGTATCCACCGCACCCTCGACGCCCTCGACCGCGCCGGCGTACGGCACGCGGGCTCGGCGCGCACGGCGCTCGAGGAGAGCAGCCCCACACTCCTGCGCGCCGGTACGGCCCAGGTCGCCCACCTCGCGTACACCTACGGCACGAACGGCATCCCGCTGCCCGCGGACCGCCCCTGGGCCGTCGACCTCATCGACCGCGACCGGATCCTCGCCGACGCCCGAGCCGCCCGGCAGGCGGGCGCCGACGTCGTGGTCGTCTCCCTGCACTGGGGCAGCGAATGGCAGGACGAGCCCGACGCCCAGCAGCTGCGCCTGGGGGAGGAGCTGACCGCGGCCGGCGCTGCCGGACGGCCCGACATCGACCTGATCCTCGGCACCCACGCACACGTCCCGCAGGCGTACGAGAAGGTCAACGGCACCTGGGTCGTCTACGGCATGGGCGATCAGATCGCAGGGACCATGTTCAACCACTCCGGTGCCGAGGACCCGCGCGGCAACCAGGGCACCCTGGCCCGCTTCACCTTCGCCCCGCCCGTCCACGAGGGCGCCCGCTGGGAGGTGACCGAGGCCGAGTTCGTCCCGCAGTGGTTCGACATCGGCGCCGGGCGGGTCGTCAACCTCAACTCCGCTATCGCCTCCGGGTCAGGGTCCGCATCCGGGGAGGAGGTCACCCGCGTCCGCGACCGCATCCGGGACGTCGTGCTCAGCCGGGGCGCGGCCCAGGACGGGCTGGTCATGGGGAAGTAGCAGCCCCCGCGCGGCTCCCCCCGCCGACCGGGCTCAGGGCACCACCGTGACCGGCCAGCGGCCCGCCTTCACCAGGCGTACCGCCACCGAGCCGACGATCCGGTGCCCCGCCTGCTCGGAGGCGCCGACCACCACCGCGTCCGCCTTCAGTTCGTCCGCAGCCGCCACCAGCCCGTTGTACGGGTCCCCGCGGAACGTGTGGAACTCCCAGCGCACGTCGAAGGTGTCCTTGGACTGCTCCATGGCCTGCCGGATCTGCGCGACGAGGTCCTCGGCGATCGCGTCGGTCGTCTCCGCGACCGGCACCCCGAGCGCCGCGCCCGCCGCCAGCACCGGCTGCACGTACACGATGGCGAGCAGCGCGCGCTGGCGCCGGGCGAGGCCGGCCGCGTAGGCGCCGGCGCGCAGTGAGGAGTCGGATCCGTCCACCCCGACGAGGATCACCCTGGGCCCGTCCGTGCCCCGTTCGAACCGGTGAGTCTGCTGATCGGTCACGGTGGCGAGGCTATCGGACATCCCAGGTCGCCGAACGATCAGCGGAGCGCACGTAACTGCTTCGATCGTGTGGTTTCGTGCCCCCATCCCGGTGTCATCGTGGTGAGTCGTCCTCTGCTTGGTCGACTCATGAGTCATGACGAAGGATCAGATGTTCACGCGGCGCCGCCTGCTCATCGGCGGCGCGGCCCTGCTGGGGACGGCCGGTACGGCGGGCGTCTGGCTCACCGGCGAGGAGGCCTCCGCCCCGGCGGCCACCGACTCCGCCCCGGCGGCCACCGGCTCCGCCGCGTCGGCCGCCGACTCCGCCGCCGGACCACAGGCCCAGCGGGCGCTCAAGCCCTCGGCGTACCGCCTTCAGCCCATCGCCGGATACGGCCCCGCCCGGCGCACCCTCGCCAAGCCCGCCGTCCGGCGCAAACCGCTCCGCCGCGTGGACGGACGCGGCCGGACCATGGTGCTGACCTTCGACGACGGCCCCGATCCGCGCTATACACCCGACATCCTGAGCATCCTGCGCCGCTACGACGTCCGCGCGATGTTCTTCGTGTGCGGCGAGATGGCCGTCGCCGGCAAGGATCTGCTGCGACAGATGGCCGACGACGGGCATGTGGTCGGCAACCACACATGGTCCCATCCGCTGCTCACCCGGCTCTCGCGGTCCGCGATCCGCTCCGAGATGGAACGCACCTGCGAGGTCATCGAGGAGGCGTACGGCGAGCCGCCCCAGTGGTTCCGCGCGCCCTACGGGGCCTGGAACCGGGCGACGTTCAAGCTCGGCGCCGAACTCGGCATGGAGCCGCTGGCCTGGACCTTGGACACGCTCGACTGGCGGGGCACGGCGGCGCGCACCATCGCCGACCGCGTGGAGCACGGCGCGGCCCCCGGTGTCGTCGTTCTCTCCCACGACGCCGGCGGCAACCGTTCGCAGAGCGTCAAGGCCCTGCGCGAATATCTGCCGGACCTGCTGGATGCGGGCTATCACGTGACCGTGCCCCGACGGAAATACGCCTAGGACCCGGAGCCTTTTTCCAAACGGGCTTTCGCCCGCCCGGCCGGGGATCGCTCAGCGAACCTCGACCAGGCGGGCGAACACGACGACATTCCCGTCGTAGCCGCTCTGCTTGGAGAAACCGCCCCCGCAGGTGATGACCCGCAACTCGGGGACTCCGTTGTCGCCGTAGACGCGGTCGCCGGGGAAGTTGTTCTTCTCGAAGACCTCGATGCCGTAGATCTCGAACACCGCGGTCTTTCCGTCACCGCGCTGGATCTCGACCTTGTTGCCCTTCTTGAGCGCCCCGAGACCGTAGAACACGGCGGGCCCCTGCTGGTTGTCGACATGGCCCACGATCACGGCCGTGCCCTGCTCGCCGGGGGAGACCGCGCCGGTGAACCAGCCCGCGAGGTTGGGGTCCGCGGCCGGCGGCGCGTCGACCCAGCCCTCGACGTCGAGACCGACGGGCATGGTCGGGGCGTCCACCTGGATCGAAGGGATCCGCACCCGGTCGACCACGGCGTACGGCAGCGGGTCCGGCGACCTGACGAAGGTGCCGTGCGGGGTGCTGCGGCTGTCGGCCGCCGCCGCGGACGCGGGCTGTGGCGGGCCCACGTCGAACTCCCCCGAACCGTTCCGGATGAGGGCGAGGCCGGTCAGCAGGACAAGCGCTATCACGCCCCACGGGGCGCGCTTGCGCCGCCGCTCCTCTTCTTCCTCGACTTCGGCCAGCTCGGACGAAGACATTCGCCATCCCCTCTCGACACGGCCGTCGCCACGTCAGTCGCGCATACGGAAACGCTAAGGGCGGCGCGCGGCGTCGGCGAAAGGTCAGGTACGAACGGGTGGTGGCGAAGAGGGAGCATGCGCCATCCGAGTTGCCGTGCGCGGGAAATTTCTGACGGGCCGTGACCTGCGGCGATATCCGATCATCCGGAATTCTTCCGGCGTGTCCTCTCACCAGGACGGACCATTGTCGAAATGCGGGCCCGCGCAGGGCAACTGAGGGTCTTTCTGGGAGGCGCTTACTCGCCGATCGACCGGGACCGGACCCGGGGCGTCTTCCGCGGAGGATCACATGCGTACTACTCGTGCCCTGGCGGCCTCGGCCGCCGCGGTCGCCCTGGTCGGTATCGCCGCGCCCACGGCCGCCGCCTGGGACCAGCCGACCTCGGTCACCGCAGCCCCCAACGTCATCGCCCGTGGCGGTCAGCTCGTCCTCACCGTCAGCGGCGGTGACGCGTGCACGACGCCCGGCAGCACGATCAGCTCGAACGCCTTCCCCACCACCAACCTCACCTCCATGGGCGGCACGACCGCCACGGCGACCGTACGGGTCAACGCCAACGCCAGCCCCGGTTCGTACAGCGTCACCACCAACTGCGAGGGCCAGCGCAAGACGTTCAACGGCGTCTTCACCGTCATCGGCGGCGTCCGCGGCGGTCTCGGCGGCAGCAGCACCAGCGGGGCCACGCCGACCGACATCGCGATCGGCGGCGGGCTCGTGGCCGCCGCGGCCATCGGCGGCGGGGTGTTCTGGATGCGCCGCCGCTCGGAGAACAAGGCCTGACCCGGCACCTCGCCGGCCGTATCCGGTTCCACCCCCTTCGGAGCGCGGATCGCACGTGAGCAGCCCTTCGCCCCGGACCCTCACGGGTACCGGGGCGAAGGGCCGCTCCGACGCGTGGCCCTCAGGAGCCGTCCTCCCCGGCGGGACGGCGGCGCGAGAGGCGCCAGGTCACCCCCAGCGAACCCGCGACGAGCGCGGCGCCGAGGCCGATCTCCCGCAGGTCGAACCCGGCGGCGGTGCCACCGGCCCCGGCGTGCGAGCCCCGGGGCGGCACATGGGTGGGGTGGTGGGTCGGGGTGCCGCCGGCGATGGTGAGATCGGTCTGCCCGCTCTCCTTGCCGCACTGGAACGTCACCTCGTACACCGCGCCCGGCTTGGCGTCCCAGTCGACCTTGGCCGTGGCCGACGACTGCCCCTTGGGGATGGTGACCGTGTCGAAGACACCCGAGGAGACCGTCGTATGGGAGTCGCAGTTGTCGACACGCAGGGTGACCTGCCCGCCGGCCGCGATCGTCGAGGGCAGGACGCTGAAGCCGAACGACGTGATGTCGCCGGTGGGCGCCGCGTGCGCGGCGGGAGGGGTGAGACAAAGGGCGGTCGCGCCCAGCAGAGCGGCTGAAGCGACGCGTATCGCGCGCATGATGAGCCTCCGGGTCTCCGAGGAGCCTGCTGCGGACCGTTTCCGCCTGCGCCTGAGATGCACCTCGATGATCGAAACGCTAGGAAGGCGCGCGGGACGGCGCGATCGGTGTCGCGCGAATGGAGCAAGGGTGTGCTCCGCACAGGGGACTCATACGTACGACCGGGGGACGGGAAAGCCGTACGGCCGGGGACGGTGGCGGCGTGCCACCCGCTTCCCCGGCCGTACGACCGGCTGTGCCACCCGCTTCCCCGGCCGTACGATCGGCTTGAGGGGCCGTCACCGGGGCCCCGTCCGGGAGTCCGTCACCCGCCTGCCTTCGGGAAGAACACGAGGAACGGATCCGCCGTGGCCGCGATGCCCCGGCTGTAGGGCGCGTCGAAGTCCCAGATCAGGAAGAGCAGGAACGCGATGAGCGCCGAGAACAGACCCGCGAGGATCAGCTCGCGGGGGGTGCGCCGGATCTGCAGCGCGAAGACCATGCCCACGGTGACGACGGCACCGGCGATCAGCCCGAACCACACCACACCCGGCATGGTCGCCTCCGTCGAGTCGGCGCGGGCGCCGCGCGCCGCGTCGGCCGTCGAGACCTGGTCGAGCAGCGGCTGGTAGGCCTGTGCCTCGAATTCGTTCTTCGGTTCGTAGTCGGTGACGTCGTGCCGGACCCGCTCCAGGAGCTTCGCGCCGCGCTCGGTCACCTGGCCCTTCTCGGTCATGGACTTCCACTCGGTGGAGACCACATGGCCGACATAGGCGTCGACGTCGGCGCGCACCCGGTCACGGATGTCCGCCGGGTAGATCCGCACCCGCTCGGTGATCTCGTGCAGCGCCTGCGCCTCCGCCTGCACATGGTCCTGGGCGACGCTGCGGGCCTCCCAGACGCCAGCGATGGCCAGGCCCAGGACGATGGCGTAGACGACGCCGATCATCATGGTGATGTACTCGATCACGTCCGGGGTCTCGGAGGGGTCCTCGTCCGCGGGCGCGGCGTGATGCCGTACGACGGCCACGATGAGGACGACCAGACACGCCGCCCCCATCGCGAGGGCGAGAACGAGCCATTCCGACAAGAGGTTCCTCCAGGGGTCAGCGTGGGCGCAGCGCGGCGACGGCGAGTACCGCCGGCGCCGTGATGAGCAGGGCGAGGGAGACGAGGGACGGCCCCGAGCGCGAGGCGCGCGTCCGGGTCGGCGTCCGGTACGGCGGGTAGTTCACCGGGGTCGCCGACGGCGTGGGGCGCGGGGTCGCCCTGGGTGTGGGCGTGGGCTTCGGCGCCTTGACGACGGGCTGCGGGGCCACGGGCGGCGGCGCGGGCCTCGGTGGCGGGGTGGGTGTGGGCGTCGGTTTGGGCCTGGGCGGCGGTGGCGGTGTGGGGTCGGGAGTGGGGTCGGGCGTCGACGGCGGCGGGTCCGGCCTCGGCGGGGGAGGCGGTGTGGGGGTCGGCGTCGGCTCGGGCGGGCAGGTCGGTGTGGGGGTGGGCGGGGGCGACGGCGTGGTCGCCGGAACCGGCTCGCACAGGGCGACGTCCGCGATCTCCACGACCACGCCGACGCCCTCCGGGCCCACCGAGGAGTACACGCAGACGTCCGCCGCGGCCGTGCCGCTCGGTGCCACGGCGAGCAGCCAGGTCAGGGCGAGCAGGGCCGACAGACGTATGGCGAGGGCGGATCGGGTCCGCTGGGGTCCGTACACCCGAAAGAGCATCGGTGCTCGCGCCCGCGCGTACGCGAGAGTGCGAACAGATTGCTCCAAAGGAGCGAAAAACCATCCCGGAAGGTTTGATCCACCGGGCTGGAAGCTGACCCCTGTCCGGCCCGTTCGAGCGTCCCGTCGCGGGCTGTTCGAGCCGTCGGCCACGGGGTGTTCGGGCTTCCTGCCACGGACGATGTCACAGGCTTCCGAAAGAATTTCGGCCTTCGTTGAACACATCCACCACCCCTGTCCGTACCTAGGACCAGCGAGCGGCGCAGCAGGGCGCTGCAACACCCACAGAATCACGGGGAGCTGGAATGAAGACCTCCTGGCGGAGCGCCTCACTCGTAGCGACGGCTGCGGTTGTGCTGGCGCTGACGACGGCGTGCGGTTCCGACCAGGGCTCGACGTCCTCGAGTCAGAACGTGGGTGCGGCCCCCGCCGCGACGGGCCTCGGTGGCACCAGCACGGTGGCCGGCGCGGGTGCCGCGGGATCCGACAGTCAGGCCCAGTCGACCACGGCGGCCTCGGCCGGTCAGCTGACCGTGTGGAACAGCGACGAGTACGGCAAGGTCCTCACCGACAGCGCGGGGCGCACCCTCTACCGCTTCGACAAGGACACCGCCGAGCCCCCGAAGACGAACTGTGAGGGCGATTGCGCCACCACGTGGCCGCCCGTGCCGGCGTCGGGCGCCACCGCCGCCGACGGCGTCGACAAGTCGCTGCTCGGCGAGGTCACCCGCCCCGACGGCACCAAGCAGCTCACGGTCGGCGGCTGGCCCATGTACTACTTCGACAAGGACACCAAGGCCGGCGACATCAAGGGCCAGGGCGTCAAGGGCACGTGGTACGCCTCCGCCCCCGACGGCAAGAAGGCCTCCACCAAGGGCGCGAGCGCCGGCGGCAGCGGCGGCAGTGACAGCGCCGGCGAAGCGGGTGGCGAGGCGGTCGACCAGGCCGGTCTGACGACCGCCGAGGACCCCAAGCTCGGTGAGATCGTCGTCGACAAGAACGGCATGACGGTCTACCGGTTCCTCAAGGACAAGCAGTGGCCGATGTCCACCAAGTGCACCGGCGCCTGCCTCGACAAGTGGCCCGTCGTCGCCCCGGTCGACAAGAACGACACCAAGGGCATCCTGCTGAAGGGCTACACGGTCTTCGACCGTCCCGACGGCATCAAGCAGCAGACCATCAACTGCATCCCGCTGTACACCTTCGCCAACGACAAGTCCCCCGGCGACACCAACGGCCAGGGCGTCGGCGGCACCTGGTTCGCCATCAACCCCAACGGGGAGCCGATCGGCGCGCAGGGCTGAGGATCGCTTTCCCCAGGATCGTTTTTCCCCAGGGTCGATCACCCGCCTTGTCAGGACTTATCCCGGTCCGTCCCCTCCGTGCCATACGGAGGGGGCGGACCGCTTGGCGTGCCCGGAAACGGACGGGCGTTTCGTCCTTCCCCGGGCCGACGGGCATGGTCGGGACGCCGGTTGGGCATGTGCCATGGGCAGTGAACAGGAACGGATCGTCAATTTCCGTTTTTGCTCGCTCCTTTGGCGGACGATCAGTAGCCTCAGCTCGAACACCGGATCGCCCACGCCGCCCCCGACGCGTTGGAGAGACAGATGGAGCGCCCCGCCTGGGCCCCACGGAGCATCGACATCTCGGTGCCCTCCGTGGCCCGTATGCACGACTACTACCTGGGCGGATCGCACAACTTCGAGGTCGACCGGGAAGCGGCCCGCAGGGCCATGGAGTTCGTGCCGGGACTGCCCAAGATCATGCAGGCCAAGCGGGCGTTCACCCGCCGGGCCGTGCGCTACGCGGCCGGTGAGGGCATCACCCAGTTCCTGGACATCGGATCCGGGATCCCCGCCTTCGGAAACGTGCACGAGGTCGCCCGGTCCGTCGCCCCCGGCGCGCGGGTCGTCCACGTGGACCACGACCCCGTGGCCGTGGCCCACAGCCAGGCCGTTCTCGAGGGCGACGACGGCGCGGACGCCTTCGCGGGCGATCTGCGCAAGCCCCTGGACATCCTCACGAGCCCCCGTGTCGAGCGCTTGATCGACCTGAACCGTCCGGTGGCCCTGCTCCTGGTTGCCATACTGCACTTCGTGGAGGACACGGACGACCCGTACGGAGCGGTGGCCGAACTGCGCGACGCGCTCGCGCCCGGCAGCGCGCTCGTCGTCGCGCACGCCTCCTACGAGGGAATCCCGCTGCCCAGGGAGCGGGTCGAGGGCGCGGTGGACGTGTACAAGGACATTCGCAATCCGCTGATCATGCGCTCTCGCGAGGAGATCGCGCGGTTCTTCGAGGGGTACGACATGATGGAACCCGGACTGGTGCCGACGGCGAAGTGGCGGCCCGACACGGCTCCCGAGGACGAGGATCCGTACGCCCTCTCGGGGTTCGCCGGCGTGGGACGTACGGCGTGAGTGCGGAGCCGGACGGGCCGGAGGACAGACTCCGCAGGTTCGCGACGATCTGGAGCCGGGCCGTGTTCCCCGTGACCTCCACGTCGCTGACCCGCCCCGAGTTCGAGGAACTGCTCCTGCCGCTCGCACGGCGGTTGAGCGAGGCGCTCAAGGCCCGCACGTACGGCGCCGAGGAGGGCAGGGCGGTCGGCGCGGCCCTCGTCGAGGCGCACTGCACCGAACCCGAGGCCCTCGGCCGCAGCCTCGACTGCGTGGACGCCTACCTGGTGCTCTACTGCGGCGGCGACGGCCCCCAGGAGGATCTGCGCGCCCGCGCCGCCCGGCTGCAGTCCGCGATGGCCGCCGGATACGCCGAGGCACTGCGGCAGCGCACCCTGGCCGAGCAGGAGGCCATCGCCCGCGCGGCACTGGAGGCCCAGGGTGCCGTCGCCCGGGCCCTGCACGCGACCGAGGCCCGCTTCCGCGCCGTCTTCGAGGGCGCCGCCATAGGCATCGGCATCGCCGACCTCGACGGCAACATCCTCCAGACCAACGGCGCCCTGCAGCGCATGTTCGGCATGACCGAGCAGACCCTGCGCTCACGTCCCGTCCGTGCCTTGACCCACGGCGAGGACGCGCCCCAGGTCTGGCGCCTGTACGAGGAGTTGGTCCGCGGCGAGCGCGAGCACTACCACACCGAAAAGGCGTTCAACCGGCCCGACGGAACGGTCCTGTGGACCAACCTCACGGTCTCCCTCCTGCGCGACGCCGACGGCCGCCCCCAGTACCAACTGGCCCTCATGGAGGACACCACCGAGCGCCGTTTGCTCAACCTCCGCCTGCGGTACGAGGCCACGCACGACGCGCTCACCGGACTGCCCAACCGCACCCTCTTCTTCGAGCGACTGGAGAAGGCCCTGGCGGCGGCCGACGGCCAGCGGTTCGGCCTGTGCTACCTCGACCTCGACGGCTTCAAGGCCATCAACGACAGCCTCGGCCACGCGGCCGGCGACCGGCTGCTCGTCGAGGTCGCCGACCGGCTGCAGTCCTGCGCGACCGCCCCCGGTGAGATGGTCGCGCGGCTCGGCGGCGACGAGTTCGTGGCCCTGACCACCGGCACCGACACCGAGCGCGAGGTCGACGAACTCGCCGACCGCATCATGAACGCGCTGGTCACCCCCGTCCGCATCGACGGCCGTGAACTCCTCGTACGGGGCAGCATCGGCATCGTCGAGGGCCCGGCGGGGGAGCGCGGCCCGGCGGAGGTGCTGCGCAGCGCCGACATCACGATGTACCGGGCCAAGTCGGCGGGCGGCAACCGCTACGAGGTCGCCGACGCGGAGGCCGACGCCCGCGCCATCACCCGGCACGGACTCACCACCGCGCTGCCCGCGGCCCTGGACCGGGGCGAGTTCTTCATCGAGTACCAGCCGCTCGTCCACCTCGGCGACGGCACGGTGCACGGTGCCGAGGCCCTGGTCCGCTGGCTGCACCCGCAGCACGGCGTGCTCGGCCCCGACCGTTTCATCCCGCTCGCCGAGCGCACCGGACTGATCGTGCCGCTCGGCCGCTGGGTCCTGGAGCAGTCGGTGCGCCAGGCCTGTGCGTGGCAGGAACGAAACGGCGGCACGGCCGTCAAGCCGCTGCGCGTCAACGTCAACCTGTCGCCGTGCCAGCTCACCCATCCCGGGCTGGTCCAGGACACCGTCGACATCCTGGAGCGGGCGGGCCTCGAACCCGAGGCGCTCTGCCTGGAAGTGACGGAGTCCGCCCTCATCGGCGCCGACGACAGCCTGCTCAAACCGCTGCGCCGACTCGCCGAGATGGGCGTCGACATCGCCCTCGACGACTTCGGCACCGGCTACTCCAACCTGGCCAATCTGCGCCGCCTGCCCGTGAGCGTCCTCAAGCTGGACCGTTCCTTCACCCAGAGCATGCAGCGGTTCCCGGCCGATCCCGTCGACCTGAAGATCGTCGACGGGATCGTCTCGCTCGCCCACAGCCTCAACCTCACGGTCACCGTGGAGGGCGTCGAAACGGGCGCCCAGGCCGAGCAGTTGCGCATACTGGGCTGCGACACGGCCCAGGGCTGGTACTACGCCCGCCCGGGCCCGCCGGACCGGCTGCACGAGCTGGCCCTGGTGGACGCGACGGGGTGAGCCCGGCACGAGGGGGACGGATGGCGGAGCGGATGCTGGACGGGCGCTATCGCCTGTTCGGCACGATCGGTGACGGCGGCATGGGCGAGGTGTGGCGCGCCCACGACGAGCACCTGCACCGCGATGTGGCCGTCAAGCTGGTCAAGGGCCTCGGGCACGGCGACGACCCCGGCATCACGGCACGGTTCGTACGCGAGGCCCGTGCCGTGGCGCGGCTGTCGAGCCCGCACATCGTCACGGTGTACGAGCTGGGCACGGCGTCGGAGGACGACGGCCCGGCGTTCCCGTACCTCGTGATGGAGCTGATCGACGGGCGGCGCCTGGACCGGATCGTCCGCGGCGCGTCCGGTCCGCTCGCCCTCGACGACGTGGCCCACTGGGGCGGTCAGATGTGCAAGGCGCTGGACACGGCCCACACGGCCGGGGTCGTGCACCGCGACATGAAACCGGCGAACGTGCTGGTGACGGGCGCCGACCCGGCCGACCGCGAGGACAGCCTGGTCAAGGTCCTCGACTTCGGTATCGCCCGACTGTTGGACAGCGCGGGAGCCCCCACGGCGCTGACCACCACGGGGTCGGTCGTGGGCACCCCCGCCTACATGTCACCGGAGCAGGCGCACGGAGACGTCCCCGTGGACGAGCGCACCGACCTGTACTCCCTCGGCTGCATCCTCTATGAACTGGTCACCGGTCGGCTCCCGTTCGAGGCCTCCGCCTGGCATGTCCTCCTCCGCAAGCACATGGACGAACCGCCCGTCCCACCGAGCCGCCACCGGCCCGAACTGCCCCACGACTGGGACGAGTTGATCCTGGCGCTGCTGGAGAAGAAGCCGGCGGACCGGCCGCAGCGGGCGGCGGAGGTGCGCCGGAGACTCGGGGAACTGCGCGGGCGCACGGGGCGTACGGCAGCCGTCCACCGCGCGCCGGCGCCGGTGAAGGCGCCGCCCCCGCCTCCGGCAAGGCCCTCGACCCCGGCACCGCCTCCGTACCGGCCGAGCCCGACGGCTCTCGCCCGGGCCGACACCCGTACCGCGCACAACCCGCTGTCGTCCCCACCGGCGCAGCCCGCGGCTCGGCATCCCGTGGCGCAGCCGGTGACATCACCCGCCGGTGCGCCGAAGGGCGTGCGCGTACCCCCACTCCTCTACGTGGCGCTGACCTCGCTGTGGCTCCTCGCCGTGCTCTTCGTGTCCTGGAAGATGAGCGGGGGCCTGCTCGCCGTGGGGGTCGTCGCGTACCTGGTGACGCGTGGGCGGAAGCACTTCCAGCAGGGCTACTACCAGGGAAGACACCAGTGACCGCACGGCCCTGAACGCCTGACCCTCACCGATTCAGCAGCATGCGCTGCAACTCCCGCGCGGCCCTCGGCGGAGCCACGTCGCTGCGATGGGCCAGTGCGATCGTCCGGTGCAGCCCGGGCCGGGCGAGTGGGGTCACCCGCAGCCCTCGTCCGGACCTCGTCGCCACCATGCGCGGGACGACGGCCACCCCGAGCCCCGCCCGTACGAAGCCGAGCACCGCGTCCATCTCGCCGCCCTCCACCGCGAAGTCCGGCTCGAAGCCCTCGGCACGGCACGCCGCGACGGTGAGTTCCCGCAGGTCGTAGCCGTGCCGGAACATGACCAGCCGTTCGCCCTCCAGATCGGGGATCCGGACGGTACGGCCCCCGTCGCCAGGCTTCGGTGAGTCCGGGGACGACACCACCACCAGGTCCTCGCGCAGCAGCTCCACCGTGGTGAGCGCGGGGGCGGGCGTCGGCAGCGGGAGCACGATCAGGGCCAGATCCAGGGCGCCGCGTGCCAGTTCCCGGACGAGGTCGTGCGAGCCGCCCTCCTCGATCAGCAGCTGGATTCCCGGATAGCGGTCGTGGAAGGCGCGCAGGACGTCCGGCAGCAGGCCGGTGCACAGGCTCGGGGTCGCGCCCAGCCTGACCCGGCCCCGGCGCAGCTGGACCAGCTCCTGCACCTCGTGCCGGGCGGTGTCCGCGTCGGCCAGGATGCGGCGGGCCAGCGGCAGCAGCGCCTCACCGGCGTCGGTCAGGGTGATGTTGCCGCGAGCCCGCAGGAACAGGTCCGCCCCCAACTCCCGCTCCAGCGCCTTGATCTGCTGCGACAGCGACGGCTGGGCCACATGGACGAGGTCGGCGGCGCGGGTGAAGTGCCGGGTCTCGGCGACCGCCACGAAGTACTGAAGCTGCTGGAACTGCATCCCTCCACGATAGATCACGATAGTTTCCGACTATCGAAACGAGCCATACCATGTCTTGGACCGATGAGTGTTTCCGGCCCTAGCGTCTTGTTCCATGGCTCTGGCAACGCGGACGGAACGAAAACCGTCCATGGCGCGCACCGTGTGGGACAGCTCCCTCGGCAAGAAGACGGTCATGGCCGTCAGCGGACTGATCATGCTGGCGTACCTGGTCGTCCACATGCTCGGCAACCTCAAGATCTTCTTCGGCTCGGACGAGTTCAACGGCTACGCGCACTGGCTGCGCACCCTCGGCGAGCCCTTCCTCCACCACGAATGGGCCCTGTGGATCGCCCGCGTGGTCCTCGTCGCCGCGGTCGTCGCCCACGCCACGGCCGCCTACCAGCTGAGCCGCCGCGACATCGGCGCCCGGCCCACCAAGTACGTGCACAAGAGGCCCCGGGCGAGCTACGCCACGCGCACCATGCGCTGGGGCGGCGTCATCCTCGGCCTGTTCATCGTCTGGCACATCCTGGACCTGACGACCGGCACCGTGCACCCGGGCGGCTTCCAGTCCGGTCACCCGTACCAGAACGTCATCGACACCTTCTCCACCTGGTACGGCAACGTCGTCTACATCGTCGCGATGCTGGCGCTCGGCCTGCACGTCCGGCACGGCTTCTGGAGCGCCGCGCAGACCCTCGGCGCGGGCAGCCGCACCCGCGACCGTGCCCTGAAGACCACCGCGAACGTCCTCGCGCTGGTACTGACCCTGGGCTTCGTCTCCGTACCCGTCGCCGTCATGACCGGAGTGGTGAGCTGAGTATGACTACGTCCTCCGAATACGCGGACTACGCGACCGGTGAGCCGGTCGTCGACGGCAAGGCGCCCGAAGGCCCGATCGCCGGGCGCTGGGACAAGCGCCGCTTCGAGGCCAAGCTGGTCAACCCCGCCAACCGCCGCAAGCACACGGTGATCGTCGTCGGCACGGGTCTCGCCGGCGGCTCCGCGGGCGCCACGCTCGCCGAACAGGGCTACCACGTCGTCCAGTTCTGCTACCAGGACTCCCCGCGCCGCGCCCACTCGATCGCCGCGCAGGGCGGTATCAACGCCGCGAAGAACTACCGCAACGACGGCGACTCCGTCCACCGGTTGTTCTACGACACCGTGAAGGGCGGCGACTTCCGGGCACGCGAGTCCAACGTCCACCGGCTCGCGCAGATCTCCGTCGAGATCATCGACCAGTGCGTGGCACAGGGTGTGCCGTTCGCCCGGGAGTACGGAGGTCTGCTCGACACCCGCTCCTTCGGCGGCGTCCAGGTGTCGCGGACCTTCTACGCCCGCGGGCAGACGGGGCAGCAGCTGCTGCTCGGCGCCTACCAGGCCCTCAGCAGGCAGATCGCCGCGGGCAACGTGGAGATGCATCCGCGGACCGAGATGCTCGACCTGATCGTGGTCGACGGACGGGCGCGCGGGATCGTGGCGCGGGATCTGATCACCGGTCGCGTCGACACGTACTTCGCCGACGCCGTGGTGCTGGCGAGCGGCGGCTACGGCAACGTCTTCTACCTGTCCACCAACGCCATGAACTCCAACGCCACCGCCGTGTGGCGGGCGCACCGGCGCGGCGCGCTGTTCGCGAACCCCTGCTTCACACAGATCCATCCGACGTGCATCCCGCGCACCGGCGACCACCAGTCGAAGCTGACGCTGATGAGCGAGTCGCTGCGCAACGACGGCCGTATCTGGGTGCCGAAGGCGAAGGGCGACCAGCGGCCCGCGCACCGGATCCCCGAGGACGAGCGCGACTACTACCTGGAGCGCATCTACCCGTCCTTCGGCAACCTCGTCCCGCGTGACATCGCCTCCCGCGCCGCGAAGAACGTCTGCGACGAGGGACGCGGGGTCGGCCCCGGCGGACAGGGCGTGTACCTGGACTTCGCCGACGCCATCACGCGCATGGGGCGGAAGGCCGTCGAGGCCAAGTACGGCAACCTCTTCGACATGTACCAGCGGATCACCGACGAGGATCCGTACGAGGTGCCGATGCGCATCTACCCTGCCGTGCACTACACGATGGGCGGACTCTGGGTCGACTACGACCTCCAGACCACCGTCCCCGGCCTGTTCGCGATCGGCGAGGCCAACTTCTCGGACCACGGGGCCAACCGGCTCGGCGCCTCGGCACTGATGCAGGGCCTCGCCGACGGGTACTTCGTGCTGCCGGCGACGATCAACGACTACCTCGCCCGGCACCCCGGGCAGGAGGAGATCGGCGCCGAACACCCCGTCGTCCAGGAGGTGCTGGCCGAGACGGAGGACCGGCTGAACCTGCTCCTCTCCGTCGACGGCGACCGCACGCCCGACTCCTTCCACCGCGAGGTCGGCGAGCTGATGTGGGAGTTCTGCGGCATGGCCCGCACCGACAGCGGGCTGCGGAAGGCCCTGGAGCGGATTCCGCAGATCCGCGAGGAGTTCTGGCGGCGGATCAAGGTGCCGGGGACCGGCGAGGAGTTCAACCAGTCCCTGGAGAAGGCCAACCGGATCGTCGACTACCTGGAACTCGCCGAGCTGATGTGCCTCGACGCGCTGCACCGCGCCGAGTCCTGCGGCGGCCACTTCCGCGAGGAGTCCCAGACTCCGGACGGCGAGGCGGAACGCCGGGACGAGGAGTTCTCGTACGCCGCCGCCTGGGAGTTCACGGGCACGGGCTCGGCTCCCGTCCTGCACAAGGAAGACCTCGTCTTCGAGTACGTCCACCCCACCCAGCGGAGCTACGCATGAGGCTCACCCTGCGCGTCTGGCGGCAGCGGAACGCCGACACCGACGGCGCCATGTCCACGTACGAGGTGGACGGCATCTCGCCCGACATGTCCTTCCTGGAGATGCTCGACACGCTCAACGAGGAACTCATCCTGCGCGGTGAGGACCCCGTCGCCTTCGACCACGACTGCCGTGAGGGGATCTGCGGGGCGTGCAGCCTGGTGATCAACGGGGACGCGCACGGGCCCGAGCGGACGACCACCTGTCAGCTGCACATGCGGTCCTTCTCGGACGGCGACACGATCGATGTCGAGCCATGGCGGGCGTCGGCGTTCCCGGTGGTGAAGGACCTCGTCGTCGACCGGTCGGCGTTCGACCGGATCATCCAGGCCGGCGGGTACGTCACCGCGCCGACCGGCGCCGCGCCCGAGGCTCATGCGACGGCGGTGCCGAAGCCGGACGCGGACTTCGCGTTCGAGCACGCGGAGTGCATCGGGTGCGGGGCGTGTGTGGCCGCGTGTCCCAACGGGGCGGCGATGTTGTTCACCTCGGCCAAGGTCAACCATCTGAACGTGCTGCCGCAGGGGGCGCCCGAGCGGGAGAGCCGGGTGCTGGACATGGTGGAGCAGATGGACGAGGAAGGGTTCGGGGGGTGCACGTTGACGGGGGAGTGCGCCACCGCCTGCCCCAAGGGGATTCCTCTCGTGTCGATCACGAACATGAACAAGGAGTGGCTGCGGGCTGTCCGTAAGGCCGGGAAGCGGTAGGCCCCATGGGGGCGCTCCAGTGGACGTTCGCCGAACCGCGCGGACGGGCGGGGCCGGGTGTGGTGCTCAGACCCGGCCCCGCCAAGGTTCCTCAAGGTTCCTCGGGCCCTGGGAGCGGATCGCCAGCGCCTCGTCGATCAGTGCGCGGAGTTCCTCGTCCTGGAGGATCGCGCGGTAGTCGGCGTGCGGCGAGAGGCGGCGGTCCTGCTCGCGGAGGGTGCGCAGGGCCGTCTCGACCGCGGGGGTGAGTGTGTCGAAGCGGATGAACGTCCGTAGCGCGTCACGGAACGAGCCGTACCACTCGCCCCCGGCGGCGAACGCCAGGACCTCCTCCTCCAGAACCGGCAGGGCGGGCTCGGGATCGCCCGTGATCGACCAGAAGGCGATCGCCGCCTGCACCCTGATCCAGCCCTCACCGGTGTCCAGGGCGTACCGCACCCGGTCGACGTAGGGTGAGGCCTCGGCGCCGAAGTCCGCGAGGCGGCCGACCATGCCGGCGTGCGGTGCCTCTCCCTCGACCGGCAGTGTGTCGCCGACGGCCGGCAGAGCCTCGGTCACGTCGGAACCGCCGATCCGCCAGAGGACCCACTGCAACCACGGGTGGTTCCCCGGGGGTTCGAGGGCCATGTGCTCGCGCAGGACGGGTGCGGCGGAGGCGGCTGCGGGGCCCAACGCCGCCAACGCGTCGACGGCGTCGTAGCTGCGGAAGCGGTGGGACAAGTAGGCCGTGATCTCCGGCAGGGCGGGCAGCGCGTCCGGACCCCAGGCCTTGAGGGTCGCCAGGAAGTCCGTTGTCAGAGCGCCGTGCGCGCCGGGGTCGGTCAGATTGCGGCGGAGCTCCTCCCGTATCGACGGCAGGAGGATGTCCGCGTGGGCCCGGAGCGGTGCCAGGACGTCGACGATCTCGGGGCGGCGCGGTTCGCCGCTGCAGTAACTGCGGCCGTAGTGCTCGCGGAACGGCGCGCAGAGCCGGTCGACCAGACCGGGCAGGGCCCGTGGATCGTCCATCCGGGTCAGCGCCCAGCAGGCGTGCTCGCTGACGCTGCCCTCCAGGAATTCCACCTCGCCCGAGTCGTCGAGCAGACCGGCCAGTCGATCGGCGTACTCGGCGGCCTGCGGGCCCAGTCCGGCGATGAGATGGGCCGCCCTGACGCGTACGGAGGGATCGGGGTGATCCAGCAGTCGGCCGGCGATCGGCGGCAGCGCGGCCGCCACGGACCGGTGGGCGACCAGCAGCATGAGGCAGCGGTCCAGCACGGCCCGCAGCAGATCGGCGTCCTCGGCGGGGTCCGCCGCCGAGGCCAGCCGGGTCAGGAACGTCGTCGCCGTGGCGGGCGTGCCCTCGAAGAGCGCGGCCGTGCGATAGGCGACGCTCTCGCGGCTGAAGGGATGCTCGAACCCCGGCGCGTACCAGACACTGTCCCAACGCGCCCGTGCGGCGGGGTCGGTGAGTGCCGCCACCAGCGTGTCCAGCGCACGGACCGGCACCTCGGCGTCCACGCCCGCTGAGGCCCACACGGCGGCCACCCGCAGGACGGGGTCGGTGCCCGTCGGCAACGCGTCCAGGACGGCACGGATCTCGGCGGCCGTCCCGCCCTCGGTGCCGGCGGAGGCCGCGAGGCCGCCCAGCGCGAACAGCACCGGCAGCCGGACCGAGAGGTCCCGCTCGGCCCGCCACCGCTCCAGGAGCCGGCCGGGTGTGTCCGCCAGGTGGACGGCCTCCCGGCGTACCGCCGGATCGGGGTCGGTGAGCAGGTCCTGAGCCGCGTGGTGTGCCTGCCGCCAGGCTTCGGGCCACGCGGGGTCGAGCGAGTCGGGCGGGGTCTTCTCCTGCGCGTGGGACAGGAAGACCAGCAGTTCCACGAGGGTCGTGCGGGCGCCGATCCGGGGGTCGGCGGCGAGCGCGACGACGAACGGCAGGGCGGCCGTGGCGACCGAGGAGACACCGTGCGTCGATGTCGCCAGGTTGTCGAACAGCACCCAGCAGTCGTCCTCGGTCGACTCCGGCCCCTTGCGGAACAACCGGCGCAGCACCCGGCGCACCTCCTTGGGCGGGACCTTCGGATCGATCGTCTCCAGCTGGTCCCACGGCACCGCGTCCAGTGCCTCCGCCGACAGCTCCGCCACTCGTACGCCCCCCGGTCGATGATCAGTGCTCTGGTGAGACGCTCTTTCGAGCCGGGAGGTTGCCCGGCCCGGGCCCTTCGGGTCGGCCCGTGCAGCCCGCCGGTCACCGCGGCGACACCCCTTCGTCGACGGAGTCGGACGCCCCGGACACCTGGTCCGAGCCGTTCAACCAGCGCACATCCGGGCTCCCGCGACCGGTCACGCGCGTGTCAGCCGGTGTCGGAAGAACAGAGTGGCGGCGGACCGCACGTCCCCAGGTCCGCCCCTGACGCCGCCGAGTCGGCCCGTGACCAGGAGATGCCATGACCGCCTCCACGCTCGACAGCCCGCCCCAGCCGGTGGCCCCCACCCGCTACACCGTCACCCTCGCCCGCAGCGAGGAGGACGTCCGGGCCGCGCAGCGGCTGCGCCACGACGTCTTCGCGGGGGAGATGGGCGCCCTGCTGGCCTCGCCGCAGCCGGGGCTCGACGCCGACGCGTTCGACGCGTACTGCGACCACCTGCTCGTCCGTGACACGGAGACCGGCCAGGTCGTCGGCACGTACCGGCTGCTGCCGCCCGAGCGGGCCGCGATCGCCGGACGGCTGTACTCGGAGAGCGAGTTCGACCTCGGCCGGCTCGACGCGATCCGCTCCTCGCTCGTCGAGGTCGGCCGGTCCTGTGTGCACCCGGACCACCGCGACGGCACGGTCATCGGCCTGATCTGGGCCGGGATCGCCCGCTACATGCTCCAGGGCGGCCACGAGTGGCTCGCCGGCTGCTGCTCGATCCCGCTCGCCGACGGCGGCACGCTCGCCACGGCCACCTGGGACCGGGTGCGCGACCGCCACCTCGCGCCCGAGGAGTACCGGGTACGGCCCATGCTGCCCTGGCTGCCGAAGGGCGGGTCCCCGGCGGGCCGCGTCGAACTGCCCCCGCTGCTGCGCGGCTACCTCCGCCTCGGCGCCTGGGTCTGCGGCGAACCCGCGCACGACCCGGACTTCGGGGTGGCCGACCTGTATGTGCTGCTGCCGATGAGCCGCGTCAACCCGCGTTATCTGCGGCACTTCCTCTCCCTCGTCCCGGCGGCCTGACCTCCATGAGCGTCTGGCTGCCCGGTGCGCCCTGCAGTCCCCGGGCGTGCCTGGATCCGACGAGGACGGGGACGCGAGTCGGCGCCTTCGCGGCCGTACCCCTCGCGGCGCTGCGGCTCGTGGCGGTCGTGGCACTGGTGGCCGTCGGGGCGCTGCTGAGCCCGTTCGGCGCCCGGATCCCGGCGGGGGCGGTCGGCCGCTGGTGCCGATGGATCGTGCGGGCCTCGGGCGTGCGCGTACGGATCACCGGCCGGGCACCGGCGGACGGGGGACTGCTGCTCGTCGCCAACCACATCTCCTGGCTGGACATCCCGCTGCTCGCCGCCGTGCGGCCGGCCCGGATGCTCGCCAAGGCGGAGATACGGCAGTGGCCGGTGGCGGGCGCTCTGGCGGCGCGCGGGGGTGTCCTGTTCATCGAGCGGGACCGCATTCGGGCGCTGCCCGAGACGGTCGCCCGGCTCGCCGAGGAGATGCGGGGCGGGGCCGCGGTCGCCGCCTTTCCCGAGGGCAGTACGTGGTGCGGGCGGGCGCAGGGGCACTTCCGGCGGGCCGTGTTCCAGGCCGCGCTCGACGCCGGGGTGTCCGTGCAGCCGGTGCGTATCCGCTACCGGTTCGGCGGGGGAGCGGCGAGCACCACGCCCGCCTTCGTCGGCGACGACTCGCTGCTCGCCTCCGTGTGGCGGGTGGTGTCGGTGCGGGGGCTTGTCGCCGAGGTGGATGTACGGCCGCTGCTCGGGCCGGGCGTCCACCCCGACCGGCGGGCGCTCGCCCGGGCCGCGCAGACGGGGGTGACCGACTCGGAGGAGGACGTGGGGCACCCGGGAGATCAGCCGAGGCCGGTGATCCTCGCCAGCCTGCGGTAGGTGTCCAGCAGGGCCTCGCGGTCGTACGTGCTGGTCGTCACCAGGACCTCCTGGGCGCCGGTCTCCTTGATCACCGACTCCAGCTCGTGCGCGACCTGCTCCTCGGTGCCGTACACATGTCCGATCAGTCCCGACTCGTAGAAGCCGCGCTCCTTGGCGGTCATCGGGCGGCGCTCGATCTCCTCCGCCGGGGCCAGCGGCGGGAAGGCGCCGTGGGTGCGTGAGTACGCCATGGCCCAGGCCTCGGGGAGGAGAACACGGCGGGCGTCCTCCGGGGTGTCGGCGACCGCGATCGTGCCGGAGACGACGACGTACGGCTCCTCGGCCCAGGCGGACGGGCGGAACCCGGCGCGGTAGCGGTCGATGCCCTGCCGCATCTTCTCGCGGCTGCGCAGGTCGCCGATGACCATCGGCAGGCCCGCCCGGGCGGCGACGGCCGCGCCCTCGCCCATGGCCAGCACGAACGGCGGCACGCTCAGGCCCTCCGGGGGCCGGGCGTGCACACCGGTCGGGGAGGTGCCCCGGAACCAGCCGAGCAGCTCCTGAAGCCGCTCGGCGAAGTCGTCGGCGTCGTCCTTGTCGCGGCCCAGCGCCCTGCGCACCCCGTTGGTGAACCCCACCGAACGGCCCAGGCCCATGTCGATCCGCCCGGGGAACAGCGATTCCAGCACCCCGAACTGCTCGGCCACCACCAGCGGCTGGTGATTGGGCAGCATGACGCCTCCGGTGCCCACCCGGATACGGTCCGTGGCGCCCGCGACCGCCGCCGCGAGGACCGTCGGCGCGGAACCGGCGACCCCCGGCACCCCGTGATGCTCCGACACCCAGAACCGGTGGTAGCCCAGCGACTCCACCTCCCGCGCCAGCCGCACGGTGTCCCGCAGCGCCTCGGGGGCACTGTGCCCCTCGCGGATGCGGGAGCGGTCGAGGACGGAGAACCGGACGGAGGAGAGCGTTGAGGTCACATGGGGTTCAACGCGTCGGCGCCGCCGGGATTCCCGAGTCACGGCTCACCGGCCGAGGGCCGCTCACCGGGCACGCGATCCGGGCCGCCCGCGCTGGTCGGTGCGCGGACGGCCCGGTGCGGGGAGTCGCCCTCGCCGGTGGCGAACGGTGATGATCGAGGCGCTCGCTCTGAGCCCCGACGGACGCCCCCTGGCCGTCGGCGGAGACGCAACGCGCCGAGCCGCGCCCGGAGACTGTCCGGACGCGGCTCGGCGGAGGCGGATGGGAACTACCGGCGGTGGTTTCCTACGGTGATCCCCTTCGTCTTCGCGGCGTCGACGTTGTCGTACACGACCTTGCCGCTGGACTTCTTCCAGATCTTGATCCGGAAGGTGTCGGGGCTGTCGGTCGCGGTGATCCGGAAGGCGTAGCCGCTCTTGCCGTTGACCTTGCCGGAGCCCTGGTACACGGCCTTGGAACCGGTGACCACGAGCCAGTCGGAACCCGTGGAGCGGAACTTCAGCTTGCCCCCGCCGAAGTCGAGAGCGGCCTTCCCGGACGGCACGGTGTCACGCTTGCCGTACTTGGCGGAGAAGGAGAACGCCGCTTTCCCGGTCAGCTTGGCGTCGGCCGTGTAGGCGCCCTTCGGAGAGGTGAAGGTGCCGGTGCCGGCCGCGGGGCCCGCCGCGCGGTCGTAGACGATCAGCTCGGGGAGCGTGGTGCTCACCGAGGCGCCGTCGTCGTCGGTGACCGTGATCACCGGTCGGCGGATACCGGCCTTCTTGTAGGTGTGCGCGGCGCGGCAGACCTTGTCCTCGACCGTGCCGGCCGTCGCCTTGGTGCCGTCCTTCCAGTCGACCTTGCAGGTGTGGGTGTCACTGGTGCCGGGGTCGCCGAACTTGGCGGTGACCGTCGCGACCTTGCCCACCGACACCGGGGCCTTCGGACCGGTGACGGAGGTGATCTTCGGGGCCGCGTTGGTGACGGTGACCGTCGCCGTGTCGGTGCTGCGGCCGCCGGTCAGGGTCACCTTGTAGGTGCCGTTGTCGGTGCAGACGAGCGTGGTCTTCGCCGACTTGGCGTCGGTGAAGGCACAGGGCGCACCCTCCTCGACCGTCCACTTGGGGCTGCCGGCGCCCGAGAGCGTGCCGTTCAGCTGGAGCTTGTCGCCCTCCTTGCCCGCGGCGTTCGGACCGGCGTGGACGATGGTGACGGGATCGATGCTCTCCAGGGTGGGAACGACGTTCTTGATCAGGCCGTCGGCGTCGAACTCCAGCTTGTCGATGGTGGTTTCACGGTGGGTGCCGTCACCGCCGGGGATGGCGAAGCGGTGGTAGGCGATGTACCAGTCGTCGGTGTTCGGGACGTGGACCACCGAGTGGTGGCCGGGGCCCTTGATACCGAGGGAAAGGTCCTTCTCCAGGATCACTCCGCGCTTGGTCCAGGGACCGGTGGGCGAGGAGCCGGTGGCGTAGGCGACCCGGTAGTTCTCGTCACGTGTGTCGTTCTCCGACCACATGAAGTAGTAGGTGCCCTTGCGCTTGATGACGAAGGTGCCCTCGTTGTAGCCGCTGGGGGTGATGTCGGTGACCTTCGAGGCGTCGAAGGAGACCATGTCGTCGTTCAGCGGGACCACATAGGCGTGGCCGTTGCCCCAGTACAGGTACGTCTGGCCGTCGTCGTCCGTGAAGGTCGCCGGGTCGATCATCTGGCCGCTGTACTGGCCCGCCTTGAGCAGTGGCTTGTCCAGGGCGTCCTTGAACGGGCCGGTGGGCGAGTCGGAGACCGCGACACCGATGTTCGCGTCGGCGCAGAAGTAGAAGTAGTACTTGCCGTTCTTCTCGGCGATCGTCGGCGCCCAGGCCCTGCTGTCCGCCCAGGAGACGTCCGGCCCGAGGTCGAGGATGACGCCGTGGTCCTTCCAGTGGACCAGGTCGGTGGAGGAGTACGCCTTGAACTGCGTGCCGCTCCAGCCCTCGAAGCCGTCGGTGGTCGGGTACATGTAGAAGGTGTCGCCGAAGCGGACGATGTTCGGGTCGGCGTTGAGACCGGGGAGAACCGGGCTCTTCATGACCAGTGCCGAGACCGTCCAGGTGCGCTTCTTGCCGTCCGAACCGGTGACCTCGTACTTCACCGGCTCGGTGAAGTCGTGCAGGGTGCCGGAGGCGGGGCTGATCGTCGCGCCGTGGGCGAGGGTGAACTCCGGGGCCAGGGCGGTGATGTCACTGCCCTCGGTCAGCGGCAGGACGACCTTGCTGTCCTTGTCGTTGACGATCGCGTCCACCTTGAGCGCCGGGTGGGTCGCCACCGCGATGCCCGTGGTGTTGCCGGCGAGCTCCAGGACCTCCGCGGGCGTGAGGGCCCGGTTGTAGATCCGGAAGTCGTCGACCTCGCCGCCGAAGTACGGGTCCGGGGAGTACAGGGACTTGCCGATGTAGCCGGAGTAGTCCTTCGCCGAGTCGTACAGCTCGGACGGCTTGACGGTGACACCGTTCACGCGGGCCGTCTCTGCGCCGTCCACGTAGAGGATCGCCGTCTCGGTGGAGCCGTTCAGCGTGACGGTGATGTGCTTCCACTCACCGGCGGTGAGTTGCGAGCCGCCGATCATCTGCTTCTCACCGGACCAGGTGGCCTTGGTGATCGCGGAGAACAGCTTGCCGCCACCGTTGGAGGGAGTGGCGAAGAGGTACTTGTTGCTGTCGGGACCGAGCCCGAACAGCCACTGGAAGTTGTTGCCGCCCTTCCACTTGACGTACGTGGAGACGGTGACGCTGCCCGCGTCCTTCAGCACCCCGTTGGGGATCTTCACGTACGGCGAGTCGGAGCTGCTGGAGCCGCCGGACATCTTGAACGAGCCGCCGTCCACGCCGGTCCCGAAGTCGGGCGTGCGGACGTAGGTGCCGTGGTAGCCGTGGCCGCTGGAGTCACGGGCGATGCTGCCGCCGGTCTCGTCGAAGCCGTAGTGCAGGACCAGGTCCGCCGGGATGTCCGGTCCCTCTTCCGAGACCGTGACCTCGGCGTGTACGTCGATCGTGGCGTCGCCCGACAGGGTGCCTTCGACCGTGAAGGTGCCGGCCTGCGCGTACTTCGACGCCGGCACGTCCTCCCAGGTGACCGAGACGGGGCGCTTCGCACCGTCCGCGTACTCGGCGATGACCGTGGCGGGCAGCACCGGGGCGTCACCGATGCGCGTCTCGACCTTGACGTCCTCGGCGCTCTTCACGATCTGGTCGGGCTGGTAGGTGTTCAGCAGCCGGTCGTACTCGGCCTGCGTCACCGGCAGCACCGTGCCGTGGCGGGGCTTGGACGGCAGGTCGTACGAGGACGACGGGGTCCAGGTGCCCGAGGCGAGATCGGTCGTCTCGAAGGGGATGTAGCCGCGCCCGCCGAACTCGTCCAGGAACGCGT
Organism: Streptomyces graminofaciens; assembly: GCF_030294945.1. Lineage (NCBI taxonomy): Bacteria > Bacillati > Actinomycetota > Actinomycetes > Kitasatosporales > Streptomycetaceae > Streptomyces > Streptomyces graminofaciens. Next base: position 10,767,020 of record NZ_AP018448.1, read on the forward strand.
ACCACTTCTCCTCGGTGTTCGACTTGAACACCAGCGGGCCCTCGGCGGCGCTCATCGTGCCCTTGCCGATGCCCTCGGCGACCGCGTCCCACGACAGGTTGCGCAGGGAGTCGCTCTTCTCCTCGAAGATGAACTTGCTGTTGGGCGTGGAGGAGGTGTTGTTCCGCTCGTCCTTGGAGAGGCGGAAGTAGGTGCCGTCGTGCTGGATGACCGTGGAGTCGATGACCGAGTAGCCGCGGTCGACCCAGACCTTGGGCTCGCTGAAGGTGTAGAAGTCGCGGGTCGTCGCGTACATCATCCGGTTGTACGTGTCGCCGGAGTGCGCCTCGTTGTCGTACAGCTTCGACGCCCAGAAGACCACGTACTCGCCGAGCTTCTCGTCGTAGTACGCCTCGGGGGCCCAGGTGTTGCCGGCCGAGTCGGGGGAGACCTTGACCAGGCGCTGGTTGGTCCAGTTCACCAGGTCGGTGGACTCCCAGACCATGATGGACTTGCTGCCGGAGCGCTGTGAGCGGTCCCAGTCACCGTTGCCGTAGATCCGCAGGTCGGTGGCGATCTGGTAGAACTTGTCGCCCTCCGGGGAGCGGATGATGAACGGGTCGCGCAGTCCCTTCTCGCCGAGGGTGGAGGTGAGAACGGGCTTTCCGTCGTTCAGCTCACGCCACTTGAGCGGGTCGTTGCCCTTGCTGAGGGCCGCGTAGAGCTGCTCGCCGTCCGAGGTGCCCTCGCCGGTGAAGTAGCTGAACATGTAGCCCTTGAGAGCCTGCTTCTCGGGCAGCTCGGGGACCTTCGCGGTGAAGTCGCGGGTGGCCTTCGCGTCGCCCTTGGTGACGGTCGCGGTCAGCTCGACGGTCGTGCCGCCGTCGCCGTGCGCCGGGCGGTGGACCACGCCCTCGGCGGAGACGACGTCCGGCTTCGCCGAGGACCAGGAGACCTTCGTGCCCAAGGCGCCGTCGGCGGGGAGAGTGAGGTTTCCGCGTACGTCGTCGAGGTTGTGCACGGTCAGCGCCTCGGCGGCCTGCTTCGCGGCGGTCGCGTCGTCGAAGGCGGGCAGGACCGTGACCTCGAAGGTCTTGGTGTCGCTGACGGAGCCCTTCTTCAGGGTCGCCGTGAGCGTGGCGTGGCCGTCCGGCTCACCGGCGGCGGGGCGGGTGACCTTGCCGGAGTCCGAGACGACATCGGTGTTGTCGCTCTTCCAGCTGATCGACGAACCGCCGGTCGTGCCGGTCTTCGGCAGATCCAGGTCGGCGGTCACCCCGCTGGTGTCGCCGAGAGTGAGAGCGACCTTGTCGTCGGCGACGCCCTGCGCGGCCACGGGGAGCGAGAGCTGCTCGACCTCGGAGCCGGTGAGCGCCCGGTTGTACATCCGGAAGTCGCGGATCTTGCCCTTGAAGAGCTTGTCGCCGGTGTAGACCGACTTGCCTATGTAGTTGGCGGTTGTGGTGCCCGAGCCGATGGCACCCGGGGTGATGGTGACCGACGTGTTGCGGCCGACCTCCACGCCGTCCTCGTACAGCACACCCGTGTTGCCGGTCTGCGTGTAGGTGAGCTGCTTCCACACCCCACGGGTCAGGTTGTGCGAGTCGGAGGGCCTGGTGTTCTGCTCGGTCGACCAGTTGCCCGTGGCGATGGACGTCCGCAGTCCGTTGCCGGTGGTGAAGAGGTACCCGTTGCCGTTGCCGCCGCTGGTGTTGCCGAAGCCGTAGATGAAGTACGGGGTGCTCTGCGCGTCGTCGATCAGGACGTCCAGGGAGACGCTGATCGAGGCCATGCCCTTCATGACGTCGTTCGGCACCTTGATGTAGGTGTCGGAACCGTTGAAGGCGAGGCCCTGGCCGCTGCCCGACCAGCCCGCCGTGCCGCTGACCGTGCCGTCCCGGCCGTTGCCGGAGGCGTCGGTGACGGTCGTGCCGGAGGTGGCGTCGAGCTTGTACCAGAGGGCCAGGCCGTCGGTGATGTCGGCGCTCTGGTCCGCGTGCGCGGGAGCGGCGGGGCCGGCGAGGCCCAGAAGCAGTGACGCGGCGGTCAGCCCGGCGAGCCGGCCTGCCCCGCGTCTCGCGCGGCCGCGCAGACCTGCGATGTACGTCATGTGGTGTTCCCTGCTGAGAGCACGGCTGATGAAAGGGCGGAACAAGGAAAATGGAAGCGGGCCGAGGGCGAAGGGCCCCGTCCCCGGGCGCTCCGCCGTTTCGGCTGTGTGACGTCGTGTTGCGAGAGTGTCAATCGGCGTGTGGTGAGGCGTCAAGAGGTATCGAACAATGTCCGACCAGTCGAACGGATGGGGGTGATACCTCCCAAGAACCGTTATACGGCGATGGGTTGACAAGCCACTCGCGAACGCGGATCACTTTCCCGTCGGCCGGACCAGTTCCCAGGTGTCGACGGCGAAGTCGAGGCTCAGGCCGTGCCGTGCGTACAGGGCGAGGGCGCCACTGCTGTTGTCCGTGTCCACACCGAGGCCGACGCGGTCGCGCCCGAGCGCAGTGTAGTGCCCGAAGGCGTGGCGCAGCAGCAGGCTGCCGAGGCCCCGGCCCCGGGCCTCGCGCAGAACGCCCAGGTTGGAGATCCAGCCCATCGAGACGCGGTTGTTGCGGGTGCGCATGACCGCCGCGTCACCGAGGCCGTCGACCCGGGCGATCCAGATCAGCGACCAGTCGGCGTTCTCCGCGTCGATGTCGTCCAGCCACTGCTCGTATGTACGCCGCTGGAAGTCGAAGTGGTCGGTGAAGGACTCCTGGAGCACGGCGTGCGCGCTCCTGCGGTCCGCCTCGGTCGCGCACGGGCGCAGTGTGACGCCGGCCGGCGGTACGGGCGGCCGGTCGGCGGCGGACAGGGGGCGGTGCAGGCAGTTGTAGCGGCGGACCGGCCGCCAGCCGCGGCCGCGCAGCGCGTCCAGGTCCGTCGTGGGCGTGGTGTTGAGAGACAGATGGATCACCGCCCGGGACGCCCCGTTGGCGGCCGCCCGCTCCACGGCGCGCGCTTCCATCGGGTCGAACAGACGCAGTCCGTCGACTGACCGGCCGGGCAGCACATAGTGGTCCATATCGATCCGCTCACCGCCGGACTCGTCCCACAGCAGGCCGTAGGCGATCAGCCGGTCGCCGCCGAACATCAGCCAGGTGTCGCGCTCCAGATCCACCTCGGAGTGCTTCAAGTCGGCCTGAACCTCGTCGAGTTGGGCGTCGACTCGACCGAGCTCCGCCATGTCCACCTCGCCCATGAGGGCGCAGATCGCCGCCGCGTCGTCGAGGGTCGCCGGGCGCACGGTCGGACCGGGAGTCAGGGGCGGCTGCGGGCTCATGCGCACACTGTCGGGTGCCTGAGACCCGGACCGCAACGGCATTTACGCCGATCCGGCCTCGCGGCTCCACGCCCGGTACGCCGCCACCGCGGTCGGCAGCGTGGGGAAGATCCGCTCGTCGCCGACCCGCTGCGCGAGCCCGTACGCCTCCAGCTCGTCCCGCAGTTCCTGCTTGACCCGGGCGAGGGCGAAGACGATGTCGCGTTCGATCAGCTCCCGGCGCAGTTCCTCGACAGCGTCCAGGGCGGTGATGTCGACCTCCACATTGGCCTCGGTGTTGAGCAGGAACCAGCGCACCGGCACTTCCTGCTCGTCGACGGCGGCCAGCGCCCGGCGCCGGAAGTCCTCGGCGTTGGCGAAGAAGAGAGGGGAGTCGTAGCGGTAGACGAGCAGCCCCGGGATCGTACGGGCCTCCGGGTAGTCGTCCACGTCGTGCATCCCCGCCACCCCCGGCACCAGGCCCTCGACCGCGTCGTTCGGCCGGGCGGCCCGCGTCAGCAGCTCGGCCACCGACAGCCCGACGGCGATCAGTACGCCGTAGAGGATGCCCAGGGCGAGCGCACCCGCCAGGCAGCCGAGGGCCAGGAGCAGTTCCCGTCGGCGGAAGGAGGCCAGGCGGCGGAAGCCCGCGAGGTCGACCATCTGGACGGCCGCGTAGACCACGATCGCGCCCAGCACGGCCTGCGGCGTGCGGGTCAGCAGCGAGCCGAGGAACAGCAGGACGCAGAGCACCGCCACGCCCGAGACCAGCGCGTACACCTGGCTGCGGGCGCCCGCAGAGGAGGCGAGCCGCGGTACGGCTGGCGCTGCTGCTCACCGGCATCCCGTGCAGCACGCCCGCCCCCAGACTGGCCGCGCCGAGAGCGAGGAACTCCTGGTTGGCGTCGACCCCCGGCTCTTCTCCTCGCGGTCGGCGAAGGCACGGGCCGTGAGGACGACGTCGGTGTAGCAGACGAGGAGGACACCCAGGGCGGGCAGCAGCAGATGCGGCAGCTCGGTGAGGTCCGGCACGGCGAAGCCAGGCAGTCCGGACGGCACCTCGCCGATCGTCCTGACGCCATGGCGGTCGTCGAGATCGAAGAGGGCCACCGTCGCCGTACCGAGGACGACCGCGAGCAGCGCGCCCGGGAGCGCCCGGGAGAGCCGGGGCAGCCCGAACAGGAACGCGATGGCCACCGCCGCGAGGACGAGGGTGGCCGCATGGGCGTCCCCGAGGTGCCCTACGAACGACCACAGCTTCGGGAAGAATTCCGAGCCCTCGATCGTCACTCCGGTGAGCTTGGGCAGCTGGTCCATGATCATGATCATTGCCAGTCCGGCCAGATAGCCGATGAGGACCGGCCGGGAGAGCAGATCGGCGACGAACCCCAGCCGTACGGCCCAGGCCACCAGACACAGCAGCCCGACCGTGATCGCGAGGACGGCCGCCAGCGTGGCGTACCGCTTCGGGTCACCGTCGGCGAGTGGGCCGATCACCGCCGCCGTCATCAGCGCGGCCGTCGACTCCGGGCCGATCGACAGCACGTGCGACGAGCCGAGCAGGGGATACAGGGCGAGCGCGGGCAGCATCGCCCAGAGCCCGACCACCGGCGGCAGCCCGGCCACCACCGCGTACGCCATCACCTGCGGGACCAGATACGCGGCCACCGTCACCCCGGCGAGCAGATCGCCGCGCAGCCACGACCGCCGGTATCCCAGGAGGGTGCCGAGCCCGGGAGCCAGACGACGCCACCCCGGCCCACGCCCGCCCGAGCCGCCGGTCATACGTCTCCTCTCGCCCGGTGATCCCAGCATCCATCGGAAGGGAAAGATCCGCGACGGGCGACGGGCGACGGGCGACGGGCGACGGGCGACGGGCGACGGGCGACGGGCGACGGGCGGCAGGCCACGGGCGGCAGGCGGAGGGGGACGACGGCGAAGGGCCGGGCAGCGGCTGCCCGGCCCTCTCCACAGCCACAGGTCTCAGGCGGCCACCGGCAACCCCGGCGTACGGAAGACCCGCCGCTCGGCGTCGACCGCGAACACCTCGCAGCCCTTCTGCCCACAGGCCCACTCGATGCCCTCGGCGCCCATCGCGAAGGCCGCCGTGGCGACCGAGTCGGCCTCGGTCAGGGTCGGGGCCACCACGGTCAGGCTGAGCAGCCCGGTCGCGGGCCGGCCCGTACGGCCGTCGATGATGTGGTCGCCGCGCTCGTAGCGCGCGGAGGTCGCGACCGCCTCGTCCGTCAAGCGCAGCACCACACACAGCTTGTCCGCCTGCTCGGGGTGGCGTACGCCCACCCGCCAGGGCCCGCCGGAGGCGACCACGTCACCACCGGCGTTCAGGCAGAACCGCCGGGCCCCGGCCGCGGTGAGCAGCTCCGCTGCCCGCTGTACCGACCAGCCCTTCACCACCGCGCACGGGTCGAGACCGCGACCGGGCAGCCGTACGTCGAAGGCGCCGCCCGTCGCCACCCGGTAGCGCTCGCACAGGTCGAGCACCTCCGTGAGGTCCGCGCTGAGATCCTTCGCCGCCAGCTCGCCCCGGTCGAGGCGGGAGACCTCGCTGTCGGGCTTGAACGGGCTGAACCGGACGTCGACCTCGTTCAGCCACGCGAACACCGCGTCCGCCGACGTCTCGGGTACGTCCTCGTCGTCCACCCGCAGCGAGACCGGGAACCCCATCACCTGCTCGACCCACCGCACGCTCAGGCGCCCTTCGCGTCGATCGCCGCCTGGAGGGACTGCCGGTAGCCGTCGCTGGTGATGGTCGCGCCGGAGACGGTGTCGATGTCGGCGCTCTGCGCCGCGAGGGTCTCCTCGATCAGCGTCGGTACGGCGGCCGTGGTCTGCGGGTGGTTGGGCTGCTGCAGCATCTGCACGGCGCTGATCTCGTCGCCCTCGAAGGTGACCTGCACCTGCACGGTGCCCTTCGACGTGTCGACCGCCGTGCCGTCGACGGTCTGCGAAGCGGAGGCCGCCGAGTCCGAGTCCTTGTCCGAGCCGGAATCGGAAGAGGAGCCGGAGGAGGAGTCGGACGACGAGGACGAAGCCGAGTCGTCGTTCGCGTCGATCGCCGCCTGGAGGGACTCCCGGTAGCCGTCGCTGGTGATCGTCGCGCCGGAGACCGTGTCGATCTCGGCGCTCTGCGCCTGAAGCGTCTCCTCGATCAGCTTCGGCACCGCGGCCGTCGTCTGCGGATGGTCCGGCTGCTGGAGCATCTTCACAGCCGTGATCTCGGTGCCCACGAAGGTCACCTGGACCTGCACGGTGCCCTTCTCGGTGTCCACGGCCGTGCCCTTGACGACGGTGGAACCGTCGGTGGAGGTGGACGCGGAGGCCGAAGGGGTGGATTCGGAGGCCTGTGAGCTCGACGTCGTCTCGGTCGACGGCGTGTACCGCCAGACGGGGACGAGGGCGGCGGCGCTCAGGACCAGTACAGGTATGGCTCGTTTCACGGTGTCGTCTTCCTCATCCGGCCAGGCTGAAGCGCTCGAAGTGGATCTGCTGCTTGGGCACGTCCAGCTCACGCAGGTTGCCCAGCACCGCGTTCATCATCGGCGGCGGCCCGCACAGGAACACGTCCCGCTCCCTGATGTCCGGCACCAGCCGCACCAGCTCGCTCGGCGCCAGCTTGTCGGGGCTGACCGGGCCGGTCACCAGGTGCAGCTCGCAGCCCTTGGCGTGGGCGAGCTCCCGCAGTTCGTCGTAGAGGACCGCGTCCCGGTCGGTGGCCACCCGGTAGAGGATCACGGCGTGCCCGTCTATCTCCTCCAGCAGTGCCCGGATCGGGGTGACACCCACGCCACCGGCGATCAGCACGGACTCCGGGCGGGTGCGGTGCATCGCGGTGAACGCGCCGTACGGGCCCTCGGCGAACACACGCGTGCCCACCTTCACATGCTTCAGGGCCGCGCTGCCGTCACCGGCGGCCTTCGCCGTCAGCCGCAGCTGCCTGCCGTCGGGCGCCGCCGACAGGGAGAACGGGTTGGCCTGCCACCAGCGGTCCGGGGTCAGGAAGCGCCACATGAAGAACTGGCCGGCCCGCGCGGGCATCTTGTCCAGGTCACGGCCGGTCATATAGATCGACACGACGTTGTCGGCCTCGGGGACGACGGCCGTCACCCGCAGCTGGTGACGCCAGTTCCGCCACAGCGGCAGCACGAGACGGCCCAGGAACACCGCGGCGAGCGCGAAGCCCCATACGCCGTACCAGTACGTCTTCGCCGGCTCGGACGAGGCGAACGTCGTGCCCGCCGCGACCTGGTGAGTGAAGGCCAGCACCACCGCAACGTACGTGTACAGGTGGATGAAGTGCCACGTCTCGTACGCCAGACGGCGGCGGGCGGCCCTGGCCGAGACCACGCCGATCACGATGATCAGGGCCAGGGCGACGATCGCGCGCAGTACGCCCTCGACGGTCTCGGCGAGGTCGACCAACTGGTTGACCGGGTCCAGGGAGGAGGAATCGGCGTAGCCGAAGACGATGAACACGGCGTGCGTCAGCAGCAGCCACAGCACCGAGAAACCGGTCCAGCGGTGCCAGGAGGTCAGCCGGTCCATGCCGATGCGCCGGTCGAACCAGGGCAGCCGGGCCACCAGCAGCAGCTGGAAGGCCATCAGCAGCGCGCCGTACAGGCCGGTCAGCCGGCCCAGCACGATCAGGGTGTTCGAGGCGAAGCCCGCCTGGACGAAGAAGACGGTCACCACCGCCACATTGGCGGCCAGTACGGCGTAGAGGCCGCTACGGGCGACCACTTTGGGGCGCACTCCCGGGCGACTGGGCGCCGCGGGGGGTTGTTGGACAGTGGTCACGGGTGGTCGCTCCTTGATCGGGTCCGGGGTACGAGCTTCTCCGGGATGGGCTGTCGTTTTACTGTCGATGAACTTTCAAGTGTTTATCGATCTGCTGGCGAGCCCCCTGCGGCTATGGCGCGAAGCGCCACGTGACGCAGTATGAGCACGTGGAAAAAGTGCGACTTCTCGTGGTGGACGACGATCCGCCCATCGCCGACCTCGTGGCGACAGTGGCCCGCTACGAGGGCTGGGAGGCGGTCACCGCGTACTCGGGAGAGGACGCGCTGCGGCAGGCCGCAGAGTTCCACCCGGACATCGTGGTGCTGGATCTGATGCTGCCAGGCCTCGACGGATTCGGCGTGCTCGACCGGCTGCGCCAGTCCGGCACGATGGTGCCCGTGGTCTTCCTCACCGCCCGCGACGGCGTCGCCGACCGGGTCGCCGGACTCACCCGGGGCGGTGACGACTATCTGGTCAAGCCGTTCGCCGTGGAGGAGCTGATGGCCCGGCTGCGCACGGTGCTGCGCCGCAGCGCCGGGCCCTCCTTCCAGCGGTCCGTGCTCCAGGTCGCGGACCTGACCATGGACGAGGACACCCGCGAGGTCCGCCGCGGCGAAAAACTGCTCACGCTCACCCCCACCGAGTACGAGGTGCTGCGCTACCTCATGCGCAAGTCGCCCACCGTCCTCACCAAGGCACAGATCCTCGACCACGTCTGGGAGTACGGCTTCGGCGGCCGCTCCAACGTGGTCGAGCTGGTCGTCAGCCGGCTGCGCCGCAAGCTCGACGGCATCGATGACGGCATCGCACCGCTCATCCACACCGTACGAGGGTTCGGATACGTGCTCCGGCAGGCCAGCGAGTGATCGGCCGGCTGCGACAGGTCTACTGCGGGATGCGCCTGGGCACCCGGCTCGCGCTGGGCCTGGGCGCCCTCGCGCTGGTCGTGTTCGCCGTCGTCGGCAGCGCGCTGACCATGTACATGCGGGACTATCTGTCGGCGCAGCTCAACGAACAGCTGAGGATCGCCCAGATCGCCCAGTCCAAGAGCATCGCGGACAACGGCACGCTGCAGGGCAAGAAGTACTACGGCTGGTACTACGCCGTGTACGACGTCTCGAACGGCGCCCCCGTGCTTCGCACACCCGAGGACGCCGCCGACGTACCGAAGGACATCGACGACTTCACCGCCGTGGCCCGCGCCCAGACCAGGGCGGACACGGAGGTCGTGCGCACCGGCCACCTCAGGGGCCAGGGCCAGTACCGGATGCGCGCCTGCGAGGTCGAGCCCGGAGTGATCCTGGTCAGCGCCGCGCCCATGGACGAGATCGAGGACACCGTGGGCCGGCTGATCGCCGTCCAGGTGGTCACCTTCGTCCTCGCCCTGACCGCGCTCGTCGTCTTCGGCCGGCAGATGCTGCGCCGTGGACTGAAGCCGCTGAGCGACATGGCGCACACGGCCCGCGGCATCACCTCGCACGACCTGACGGACTCGGCGCGGCTGCAGGTGCGCGCCGACGGCGGCGACGGCGGCTTTGAGGTGGAGGAACTGCGCACCGCCTTCAACACCATGCTGGAGCACATCGACGACGCGCTCGCCGTGCGCACTGCGGCCGAACAGCGCCTGCGCCGCTTCGTCGCCGACGCCTCCCACGAACTGCGCACCCCCCTGATGTCGGTACGCGGTTACGCCGACCTCTTCCAGTACGCCGCCGCCCACAGCCCCGAGGAACGAGACAAGCATCTGGCCCGGCTGCGCGCCGAAGCCGCCCGCATGGGTGTCCTCCTCGACGACCTGCTGCTGCTCGCCCGCCTGGACGCCGCCGACGTGGAGACCCCGCTGCGGCACGAGGAGGCCGACCTGGTCGAGCTGGTGCAGCAGGCGGCGGACGCCTTCCGCGCCGGCCGCCCCGACCATCCGCTGACCGTGACGACCGGCTCCCGCCCGGTACGGCTGCGCCTGGACGTCCTGCGGGTACGGCAGGTCCTCGACAACCTCCTGGCCAACGCCGCCGTGCACACCCCGGCCGGTACGAAGGTGTCCGTGTCGGTCGCCGTCTCCTCCGGCACGGCCGAGGTGCGGGTCTCCGACTCGGGTCCCGGGATCCCGGCCGCCGACCAGGCCCAGGTCTTCGACCGCTTCTACCGTGTCGACAAGGCCCGCAGCCGCGACCGCGGCGGCAGCGGCCTTGGGCTCGCGGTCGTCCGCTCCCTGGTCCGCGCCCACGGCGGCACGGTGGAACTCACCAGCGAGCCGGGCGAGACGACCTTCACGGTGAGACTGCCGTTGGGGCGACTCATCGCGTAGCCGCACGGGACCGGTGAGGCTTGCGCGACCGGTGGGCTTACGCGACCGGTGAGGCTTACGCGACCGGTGAGGCCGCGCGTGGCCTGCGGTTTCTTTGCGCTTCGCTGGTACGTCCGGGTCACGCGGAGGCCCTAGCCTGATCGCCATGGGCAAGACGGTGCGGCAGGCCGCGCGGGCCACCCTCCAGTTGATCATCGCCGCGGCGATGGCGTTCGGGCTGTACATCTTCATCACCGTGCTGCTGATCACCGCCGTCGCCACGGTCGCGGTCGTCGGCGCCTGGATGCTGCCCGAGACGGTCATCCTGATCCGCAGGATCGCCGGGGCCAAACGGCGGCAGGTCGCCGCCTGGACCGGCCGGGACATCCCCGAGGCGTACGAGCCGATCACCGGCACGGTGCGCGAACGCGTCCGCGTCGCCGTCCGCGATCCCGGCACCCACACCGACGCCCGCTGGATGCTCGCCTACTACGTCTACGGCTGGCTCCCGTGCCTGATGGTCCCGCTCTGGCCGCTGGGCCTGCTCGTGGACGGTGTGTGGGCCGGGCTGCTGCGGCGGCCCGCGGTCGTACTCCCGCTGGTCAGCCGCCTGGCCGACCTGGACGCGCACTGGTCGGAGACCCTGCTCAAGCCGTCCCCGAAGGCCCGCCTCGCCGAGCGCGTGCAGGAACTGACGGAGACCCGCGCCGACGCCATCGCCGCGCACGGCGCGGAGCTGCGCCGTATCGAACGGGACCTCCACGACGGCGCCCAGGCCCGTCTGGTCTCCCTCTCCATGCGGATCGGTCTTGCGCAACGGGCTTACGACCGTGACCCGGAAGGTGCGCGCAAGCTCCTGGCCGACGCGCAGGAGCAGGCTGAGGCCGCCCTGGCCGAGCTGCGGCATGTCGTACGCGGTATCCATCCGCCGATCCTGACCGACCGTGGGCTGGCCGGTGCGGTACGGGCGTTGGCGGCCGGCAGCGGCATCCAGGCAACCGTGTCCGTCGACGGGCTGGAGGACGCCGACGGGCCGCGTCCCCCGGCCGCCGTCGAGGCCGCCGCGTACTTCGTCGTCGCCGAGGCACTCACCAACGCCGCCAAGCACAGCGGATCCGACCGCGCCGAGGTCGCCCTCGCCCGCATCCGCCGGGGAGTCCGGGTGCTGGTGCGCGACGACGGGCGCGGCGGCGCCGAGGACCTTCCCGGCACGCCCGGTCCGGCGACCGCGATGGGCGGCTCGGGACTGCTCGGCATGCGCCGCCGGGTCGCCGCACTCGACGGAACCCTGACCGTCACCAGCCCCGTCGGGGGCCCCACCATGATCGAGGTCGAGCTGCCGTGCGTATGGTGACGGCATCGGATACGGCAGACGGACCCGGGGCGTCGCGACAGCGGCTCTGTGACATGGTGCGGCTCCGCCGCGAGGGGACAGAGGTGGGACGGCCGTGCGTGTGGTGATCGCCGAGGACAACGCCCTGCTGCGGGAGGGCCTGGTCCTGCTGCTGACCTCCGCCGGGCACGAGGTGGCGGCCGTCGCCGGCAGTGGCCCCGAGGTCCTCCCCGCACTGCTGGAACACCGCCCCGATGTCGCCGTGCTCGACGTCCGTATGCCGCCCGGCTTCCGCGACGAGGGGCTGCGCGCCGCACTGGAGGCCCGCCGGCAGATGCCCGGGCTGCCGGTGCTGGTCCTCTCGCAGTACGTGGAGGAGTCCTACGCCGCCGAACTGCTCGGCGGCGGGGCGAGCGGCGTCGGCTATCTGCTGAAGGACCGGGTGGGCCGCGTGGACGAGTTCCTCGACGCGCTCGACCGGGTGGCGGCGGGAGGCACCGCCCTCGACCCGGAGGTGGTGACCGAGCTGCTCACCCGCCGCAAGGACTCCCCGCTGGACTCGCTGACCCCGCGCGAGCGTGAGGTGCTGAAGCTGATGGCGGAGGGCCACGACAACGCGACCATCGCCAGGACCCTTGTCGTCACCGAACGCGCGGTCAGCAAGCACATCGGCAACGTCTTCCTGAAACTCGGTCTGCCGACCAGCGACAGCGGCCACCGCAGGGTGCTGGCGGTGCTGGCGTACCTGAACAACGCGTAGGCATCGAAGGTCCGGGCCTGACGCGAGCGGGAGCCCGCCACCGGCTCGGCCGGCGGCGGGCTCCCGCTCGCGTCAGGACGGGTACTGGTCGAAGGTCACGACGACCTTCTCCGCCGCCCCAGGCGTCAGCGTCAGCTCGAACGCGCGCTCGACCTCGGTGAACGGCACCGTGTGGCTGATGAGCTTGCCGAAGCGCTCGTGGTGCTCGACGAGTTCAGGGGTGACCTCGAAGATCTCGGTGGGGTAGCCCTGGGAGGCGACCAGGGTCAGCTCGCTGCGGAGCATGCCGCCGAGGTCGATCTCCGTGCCCTTCTTCTGCACCGCCACCATCACCAGCTTGGCGCCCCACTTCGCCGACCCCACCACGGTGTTGAAGACGGCCGCGACACCGGCCGCGTCGATGTAGATGTCGGTGCCCGGGCGGGGCTGGCCCAGCGCGTTGGCCGCCTGCCCGTGCAGCTCGGTCAGCCGCGCGGCCACATCCTCCTCGGCGGAGTCGATGACGGCGTCCGCGCCCACGGCCAGTGCCTTCTCCAGCCGGGAGGGGATGACGTCGACGACCACCACGTGCCGCACACCGCGCAGCTTGAGCCAGATGGCCGCGCCGAGGCCGATGGGTCCGGCGCCGAAGACGACGACCCGGTCGTCCGGCTTCGCCTCGGAACGGTTGACGCAGTGCCGGGCGACGGCCATGGGCTCGTTCAGGGAGGCCACGGCGAACGGCACGGTCTCGGGGAAGACCGCCACACCCTTGCCGATCTCGGCGTTCTCGATCAGCAGGTACTCGCTGAGGGCACCGTACTTGCCGCCGCAGCCGATGATGCCGGTCGGGGCGTCCTGCGGATTGACCACCACCCGGTCGCCGACCTTCAGGTCGCTGACCTCGGCACCGACCTCGACGATCTCGCCGGCCGGCTCGTGGCCCAGCGGAACGGGAACCATCTCGCCGCCCAGGTGCGCACGGGCGGGCATACCGCCCATGTGGAGGAAGGTGACGTCGGTGCCGCAGATGCCACCGGCGCGGATGCGCATGAGGACATCCTTGGGGCCGGGCACGGGACGCTCGACGTCCACGACCTCGATCCTGCCGACGCCGCCGGTGTGCACGGACTTCATGGTCGCCATGGTCTGACTCGCTTTCTGAGGGTGATCGGAACCGCTTGAGCTGATCCGGTGAGGCTGGGAGCTGTGGGCAGTGAGGCACGGAAAAGGTGTGTCGCCGGGTTCGTGGGCGGCGCTTCCCGCGCCCCGGCCACCGTTCAGGTGGTGCGTGGGTGCGCCCCGAGGGCGTGCAGGACGGCGTCGGCCATACCGCGCTCCCCGCGCTCGTTCGGGTGCACGGAGGCCGCGGGGGAGCGGGGTACGAGCGGCTCGATCCAGCGGCTGTCCTCGGCGGAGCAGGCGTCGTGACCCTCGGACGGCGTGTACGTGTCCACATACCGCGCCCCGGCGGCCTCGGCCCGCTGCCGCAGCATGGCGTTCAGCTCGCGCTGCTTGTCGCGGATGAAGTCGACGTCACCGGGGGTGAGGGCCATTTCCCGGCCGCAGTCGCCGCCGTCGGACGGCAGGATCGCCGGGTAGCCGACCACGTAGACCCGCGCCTCGGGCGCCCGGCGTCCGACCTCTTCCAGCGCGAGAGCGAGCTTCTCGTCCACCGCGTCGATCTTCTGCCGCACCTCGTCGGTGTCCCCGGAGACGTAACGCTCCTTGCACGGGGCGTCAGCGGCGTTCTCCTTGCCGCCGCCCGTGACCTCGTACAGCACACCGGAGGTGACACAACGCTTGATAACGGAGGCGAAGCCGATGTCGTTGCCGCCGATGCCGACCGTGACCAGCCGGGTCGAGGCGGAGAGCGCGTCGAACTGGGCCGGGTTGGTGCCGTCGTCGGTGGACTGGGCCGCGGACAGGTCGCCGATGGTGGCGCCGCTGCAGCTGACGTCACGGAAATCGGTGCCCTTGATCTTCAGTTCCTCGGCGACCAGGGCCGGGTAGTTGCGGTCGGAGCGTTCGCAGCCGCCGGGAGTGCCGTTCTGGCCGGGGATCTTCGGGCCTGCGGTGTAGGAGTCGCCGAGGGCCACGTACGGCCCCTTCGGCGGCGCCGAGCCGTCCGTGCTCCCGCTGCCGCCGTCCCCGTCACCGCCCCGGCCGACGCTGATCGCGGTGAGCAGCACGCCGCACGCGGCCGCCCCGGCCAGTCCGGCTCGTAGAGAGGTTCTCATCGGTGTGTCCTGTCTTCTTCCGTCTCGCGTCTCGGGTGCGCGCGAGTCCGGCGGGCGCCGGACTCGGTCGTGCTGTCGGTCGCTCGGCCGGGGGAAGGCGGGTGGGGCAGTCGAGCTGGGTGGGTCGTGAAGGTGTCCGTGGGCCCGGTGGCTGGAAGGGGGGAGGTTTCCGGCCACCGGGCCACGGACCGCGCCGGGCCCCGTCCCCACGGGTTCGGCGCGTAGGGGCCGCTTCCGCTCGGACCGGCCCCGGTCCTGTCGAAGGCGGTACGTCCGATCCATAGGAAGGAAGAGCGGGCGTCGCCTTGCTTGAGTTAGGCAAACACATGTGACTTACTTGAGTCAAGCAATCGAGTGGGATTGCTTGAGTTAGGCAACGAGAAGGTAGGGTGATGCACATGTCCCCATCGCCGCCGGCGGCCGTTCCCGCCTCCCCGGAAGTGATCGAGATCGAACGGGCCCTGACCCAGATCACGTATCTGAGTACGCGGGCCCGGCAGCACGACCGTCTGATGGCGCTCGCCGGCGTGCCGCTGGACCGGGCGGCCGTGGCGCTGCTGCGGCAGGTCGCCGACTCCGAGCCGCTGCGTCCGGGGGAGTTGGCCGCGCGGCTGGGCGTCGAGGCCTCCCATGTCACCCGCCAGGTGCAGCAGTTGCAGAGGTCCGGGCATGTCACCCGGGTTCTTGACCCACATGACCGCCGGGCTCGGCGCGTCCAGCTCACGCCCGACGGGCAGAGGGCCGTGGAACGCATCCGGGAAGCCGGTGCGCTCGGTATGAGAATGGCCCTCACCGACTGGTCGCCGGAGGAGATCGGCCAACTCGCCGCGCTCTTCGACCGCATGGTCGAGCTGTTCCTGTCCCTCTCCGCCGACGAGAACCAGGATCTCGATGCGGGCCCGCCCGCTCCCGCCGTCTGAGAGCGCGGGAGCCGCTCCGCGGGACACGCCGATCCACGGGCGGCGCCCGCCGCTTCGACGCACCCCCTCCGCCCGGCATCCGCACCACCCCGTCCCTCCGCGAAGAATGAGCCCTACACGAATGGCCTTAACCATGTACGGCAGTGCCACTGAGAAACCCTCGCTCGCCCGCGGGGCGGGGCAGCGCGTCCTCCTCGCTGTCGAGGACCCGGAAGTCGCCGAACTGCTGTCCACGACTCTGGAGTTGGCGGGGTACCGGATCGACACGGTGGGCACCGGCACCGAGGCCCTGGCGCGGCTCGGCGCACACCGGTTCGACCTCGTGGTGCTCGATCTGACGCTGCCGGACCTGGAGCGCTTGACCCGGGGGCAGCGGGGCGTCATCCAGCGCCCGCCGGTGCTCTTCCTCGCCGCCTGCGACGCGCTGGGCCGTCTCCTGCCCGAGCTGGGACTGGGGGAGAAGGACTATGTCACCAAGCCCTTCCGGATCGCCGAAGTCCTCGCCAGGGCGCAGGTGTTGCTGCGTGGCACCAACACCGGCCGCCGGGAGAGCGGCCTCGGCTACGGCGATCTCGCTCTCGACGACTCCGCCTGTCAGGCTCTGCGCGCGGGGCAGGCCCTGCATCTCACGCCCGCCGAGTACCGGTTGCTGCGCTACCTCCTCGTCAACGCGCACAAGGTGTTGTCGAAGGAGCAGATCGGTCGTTACGTGTGGGGCGACTTCCACGGCGACAACGCCATCGAGCAACTGGTCTCCCGGCTGCGGCGCAAGGTGGACCGGGAGGGCCCGGCACTGATCCACACCCGCCGGGGCTTCGGCTACTGGCTCGGCAGATCGGCCGAGCGGGAGTGAGTCGCTTGTGAGATATTCGCGATGCGAATGTGCCTCTGGCGCCGTGGGGTGAGTGGGGCCGCAGGACGTTTCCTGTGGGTGGCTCCGGAATGTTCTGGAGCCGTCTTTTCGCCGTTCCGGACCGTCTCGTTCTCGGCCACTGGCTGTACGTCAACTCATATGCTGTCAAAGCGTGTTGATGGAAGGTGGGGGGGGGGCGCCCTGTCGCCCGGTGGCGGGGCGGCATGTGACCTGCGTCATGTCAGGAATTCGTCAGGAAACTGACCGGTAGTAGTCAGCCCGCTCTGTTTGCATGTGCTTATCAAGCGTTCGAACCCGTGACCCCGGTGCTCCGCCCCCACCGCCAGTACCCACCACCGAGGAGAGACATGGCCACCGCGACCCCGAGGCGTTCCCCGACCTCGGCCGCCTCGACATCACGCTCGACACCCGCCGCCATGTCGCCTTCGGCTGCACCCACGAACTGCCCGTCGTCCGGTGACGACTTCCAGCCCGCGAACCAGGCAACCGCAGCAAGTACTTCAGCCGCCATCAGCCTCGCCAGCCGCATCAACAGCACAAGAACGACCTGAAGAAGGAGATTCTCATGAAGGTGGAACTCGACGAGCCGAAGTGCGTCGCCTCCGGACAGTGTGTGATGGTGTCCCCCGAGGTGTTCGACCAGCGTGACGAGGACGGCATCGCTTTCCTCATCGAGGAGCACCCCGCCGACGACCTGCTGGACGGCGTGCACGAAGCCATCGCGGTCTGCCCCGCCGCCGCCATCCGCCTGGTCCAGCAGTGAGGCGGATCGCTGTCGTGGGTGCCTCGGCCGCCGGACTGGCGGCGGCCGAGACGCTGCGACGCGAGGGGTACGACGGCACCCTCACCCTCGTCGGCGACGAGCCGCACGCCCCGTACGACCGGCCCCCGCTGTCCAAGCAGATCCTCGCGGCCGAGTGGGACACCGACCGGCTGCCGCTGCGCACGCCGGACCACCTAGGCGGGCTCGGCCTCGATCTACGGCTCGGGACCGCCGCAACCGGCCTCGACCTCGGAGCCCGCGAGGTCCGGCTGGCCGGCGGCTCGACGGTGCCGTACGACGGACTGATCGTCGCCACCGGCGTACGTCCCCGGCGGCTGCCCGGCGCGGGCGCGCACGTCCTGCGGACGCTGGACGACACCCTGGCGCTGCGGGAGCGGCTGACGCCGGGGCGGCGGCTGGTCGTGGTCGGAGCCGGGTTCCTCGGCGCGGAGGCCGCGGCCGTGGCCTGGCGCCTCGGGGCCAAGGTCACCCTCCTCGAACCGGCGCCGGTGCCGCTGGCCCACGCGGTCGGCGAGGACGTCGGCGCGGTGCTGTCCCGGACCCACCTCGACCACGGGGTGAACCTGCGCACCGGTGTCACCGTCACCGAGGTGACCGAGAACGGGGTTCTTCTCGCCGACGGGGAGGTGATCGAGGCCGACGAGGTGCTGGTCGCCATCGGTTCGCGGCCGAACACCGAATGGCTGGCGGACAGTGGCCTGAACGTGGGCGACGGCGTGCTGTGCGACCAGTTCTGCGAGGCCGCGCGGAACGTCTATGCGGCCGGTGACGTCGCCCGCTGGCACAACCCCCTGTTCGGCACCTCGATGCGCATCGAACACCGCACCAACGCCGCAGAACAGGGCATGGCCGCGGCCCGCAACCTCCTCGACCCGCAGACGCGAAAGCCGTTCTCGCCGGTGCCGTACTTCTGGTCCGACCAGTACGACATGAAGATCCAGGCGTACGGCTACCTGCGCGGCCACGACGAGGTCGCCGTTGTGGAAGGCGACCTGGCCGAGCGGAAGTTCGTGGCCGTCTACCGCACCGGCGAGAAGGTGACCGGCGCCCTCGCGGTCGGCATGCCGCCCAAGGCGATCCGGCAGTGGCGCCAGGCCATCGCGTCCGGCGCCGTCTGGCGGGAGACCGTGACGGCTTGACGGCTTGACGGCTTGACGGCTTGACGGCTTGACGGCTTGACGGCCTGGCGGCTTGGTGGCCTGACGGCCCGACAGTCGTTCAGCCAGAGCGGTAGAGCGCCGTCAGCAGTTCGATGGCGGGCTGGGTGGCGGGATGGGGATCGTCCCGCCACCAGGCGAGTCGCACGGCGATGGGCTCGGCGTCGCGTACGGGCCGATAGACGACGCCGGGTCGCGGGTACTGGTGGGCGGTGGACTCCGCGGTCATGCCGATGTAGCCGCCGGTGGCGATCATGGTGAGCCAGTCGTCGACGTCGTGGCTCTCCTGGGTCGCCGGACGCGCGTCGGGCGGCCACAGCTCGGCGGTCGTGGTGCCGGTCCTGCGGTCGACGAGCAACGTGCGCGCGCCGATGTCGGCGAGCCGTACCGAACGGCGCCGGGCCAGCGGGTCGTCCGCGGCCATCGCGCACAGCCGACGCTCCAGTCCGACGATCGCGGAGTCGAACCGGCGGTCGTCCAGCGGGCGGCGCACCACCGACAGGTCGCAGGTGCCCTCCGCCAGCCCGGCCGTCGTGGAGTTGACGCGCACGAGCCGCAGATCGACGCCGGGACGCGCGGCACTCCAACGGCGCTGAAAGGCGAGCGTGTGCTTGCCGAGCGCCGCCCAGGCGTACCCGATCCGCAGCCGCACATGGCCGGACGTCGCTTCCCTGACCAGGTCTTCCACCTCGCCCAGTACGCGCCGGGCGTGCGCCACCGCCCGCAGGCCCGTGGGCGTCGGTGTCACCTCGCGCGAGGTCCGCCGCAACAGCCGTACGCCCAGGGTCCGTTCGAGGGAGGCCAGCGTGCGGGAGACGGCCGCCTGGGAGACACCGAGCGCGATCGCGGCATCGGTGAACGTGCCCTCGTCGACGATCGCGACGAGGCAACGCAACTGCCGAAGCTCGACCTCCTTGGCATCCACCTCCTTGACCTCCCCGGGGCCGATCGGAATGTCGTTCTCGCCGGCCGGGTGATCGATGTCCTTCGGATCCATGACTCCAGCGTATGGATCGAACCGCTGATGCATTTTGCGCATGGGCTGTACGGCCGCACGATCGAGCCATGGAAACCGCCCCCGCACCGCGTACGGTCACCGCCACCCCGGCCTCGGCCGTCCCCGCGGCCCGGGATCCGGAGCCCGGCGCCGCACGACTGGCCGGTGTGGTCACCATGGTCGGCAGCGGGGTGTGCAACCAGGTCGGGGCGGCGCTGGGCGCGCTGGCCTTCCCGGTGCTCGGACCCGTCGGCGTGGTCGCTGTACGCCAGTACGTCGCCGCGATCGTCCTCATGGCCGTCGCCCGCCCCCGGCTGCGGGACTTCAGCGCACGGCAGTGGGGGCCGGTGGCGCTGCTCGCCCTGGTGTTCGGCACGATGAACCTGTCCCTGTACACCGCCGTCGACCGCATCGGCCTGGGGCTGGCGGTGACGCTGGAGTTCCTCGGCCCGCTCACCATCGCCCTGGCCGCCGCTCGCCGCCGGGTGGACGCGATCTGCGCGGTGATCGCCGGGGCCGGCGTCGTCACCCTGATGCGTCCACAACCCTCCGCCGACTACCTCGGTATGGGCCTGGGGCTCCTCGCCGCGGCCTGCTGGGCCGCGTACATCCTGCTCAACCGTACGGTCGGCCGCCGCGTCCCCGGCGCGCAGGGTTCCGCGGCCGCCGCCGGGCTCTCCGCGCTGGTGTTCCTGCCGGTGGGTGTCGTTCTCGTGGTCCGGCAGCCGCCGACCGTCGGTGCTGTGGGCTACGCGGTGGCCGCAGGGGTACTGGCCTCGGCGGTGCCGTATCTCGCTGACATGTTCACCCTGCGCCGCGTACCGGCCCAGGCATTCGGGCTCTTCATGAGCGTGAACCCCGTTCTCGCCGCCCTCGTCGGGTGGGTCGTGCTCGGCCAGGGTCTCGGACGGATCGAGTGGGCCGCCATCGGAGCGGTGGTGGCGGCGAACGCGATGAGCATGCTCGTGCCCAGGCGCTGACTCAGGCCCGAGGGGTGACCCGGACTGTGCGCCGCCGGTCAACCTGGCGGATCCCCTCATGGACACTTGCTCATTTCTTTACACCTGTCCATTATCTTCGTCATGAAGCTCGAGTTCCCCGAGTCGTCGGCACCCGCGCCACCCCTGGACCGGCGGGTCCGTCGAACGCGGTCCGCGCTGATGAGGGCCACGATCGACCTCGTCACCGAACGGGGCACGACGGCCGTCCCTGTCTCCGAGATCGCCGAGGCCGCGGATGTGAGCCGGCAGGTGCTGTACCAGCAGTTCGGCGACCGTGACGCGCTGCTGCTCCAGGCGGCGCTGGATCTCGCCCGCCGTGAACTGCTGGAAGGCGCCGCATACGACCCGGACACCATGACCGAGCGGGCCGGAGTGCTCGCCATGGCCCGGCACTTCGCGGAACACCGGGGCTTCTACCGCCCCATGCTGACCGGCTCCTGCGCCTTCGCCCTGAACAAAACGCTGACCGAGCTGATCATCCCGGTCAACCGCGAGGTCGTACGGCAGAAGTACGGCAACCACCTCGCCCCGGAACTGGTCGACGACCTCGCCACCTTCCTCACCGGCGGAGCCTCCGCCGTCGTCAACACCTGGATCGTGGAGGGCGAGGAGCCGCTGGACCCCGAGGCGTTCACCGACCGGCTGATGCGGATGACGCCCGTCGTCACCGCCGCCATGGGCCGGTCCACCACCCCCCACCAAGAGGAGCGACGCCGGTGAACCTGAGCAGCCATCTCCTTCAACACGCCCTGAAACTGCCCCCGCCACTCACCCGCGACCTCGTCGTCGATCGGGACCTCCGGGTGCCGATGCCCCACGGCGTCGACCTGCTCGCCGACCGCTGGACACCCCGTGCCGGGGGAGAGAACCTGCCTACCGCACTGATCCGCTGCCCGTACGGCAGACGGGGTGTGGTCGCCCTGGGCTCGGTCAGGCCGTTGGCCGAGCGCGGATATCAGGTTCTCATCCAGAGCACCCGGGGCGGCTTCGGCTCCGGCGGTACCTTCGACCCCATGCGCCAGGAACGCGAGGACGGCCTCGCGACCCTGGACTGGCTGGTGAAGCAGCCGTGGTTCGGCGGCTCGATCGTGCTGGTCGGCACCAGCTACATGGGATATGTGCAATGGGCGGTGGCCGACAGGCTGCCGCCGGAGGTCAAGGCGATGATCCCGCACATGACGGAGTCCGCACTGACCTTGGAGTTCCTGCGCAAGGACGGGATGTCGCTGCAGACGCCGTTCGGCTGGGGCGCCATGGTCGCCAAACAGGAACGTCCGTTCTCGATGGTCCGTCAGCCCTTCGAACTGAAAGGCATACGCCGCGCCCTCGACACGCTTCCCCTCGCCGAAGCCGACGTCGCCGCCCTCGGCCACCGCTCGCAGTACCTCCAGGACATCTTCGAACACGACGCCGACGACCCGCACTGGGCACCGCTGGACCACCGGCGGCGGGTGGCCGGCGTGACCGTCCCGGTCAGCTCGATCGGCGGCTGGTACGACATCTTCCTGCCCGGCCAACTACGGGACTTCAAGGCCCTCCAGGAGGCGGGACGCCCGGCCCGGCTGACCGTCGGGCCCTGGACGCACACCACCTTCGACAACACGCTGGTGTGCGAGGCCGTCGACTTCGGACTCGCCCACGCCCGCGGCGAACAGCCCCCGGAACGCGCGCCCGTGCGGCTGTACGTGACCGGCGAGGAGGCCTGGCGCGACTTCGCGTCCTGGCCGCCCAAGGGCTACGAAGAACGACGTTTCCACCTCCAGCCCGGCGGCGCCCTGGCCACCGAACCGCCCACCGAGTCGGCCCCCGACACCTACCGCTACGACCCGGCCGACCCGACCCCCTCCGTCGGCGGCGTGGCCATGCCGCCGGGCGCCGGCCCCGTCGACAACACCGCGCTGGAGGCCCGTGCGGACGTGCTCACGTACACCACCGCCGCACTGGAGGAGGACGTCGAGGTCATCGGGGAGGTCGGCGCCGAGATCTTCTTCCGCTCCAGCCTGCCGTACGCCGATGTCTTCGTCCGGCTCTGCGACGTCGACCCGGGCGGCCGTTCGACCAATGTCTGCGACGGCCTGACCAGCCTCACCGCCGCCGACGCACTCAGCCGCGCCACGGTCCGGCTCTGGCCGACCGCGCACCGGTTCAAGCGCGGCCACCGCATCCGGGTCCAGGTCTCCAGCGGCGCCTTCCCGCGCTACGCCCGCAACCCGGGCACCGGGGTGCCGCACGCCACCGCCACCACGCTCAGCGCGGCCGACCAGACGGTTCACCACGACCCGGCGCATGCCTCGGCGGTGCTCCTGCCGGTCCGCGCCACGGCGTAGAGGTGAGGTGACACAGGCCGGAACCTGCGGGAATCTCATGAGAACAAAATTGTTGACAATCTTGTTGGCCTAGATTTACGTTCGACAGGCACTCACTCAGGGAGGGCACATGCCGAACGAAGCCCGTCCGGGCACTGGCGAGCAGGCGAAACAGCACGCGCTCGCGAAGCTGCGGCAGGCGATTCTGCACGGCGACATGGCACCGGCGCAGCGGCTGGTGGAGAACGAGCTCGCCGAGCAGTTCGGTGTGACACGGGCCAGCATCCGCGCGGCACTGATCGATCTGGAGGCCGAGGGACTGGTCGAGCGGATCCGCAACCGTGGTTCGCGGGTGCGGGTGGTGACCGTGGAGGAAGCGGTCGCCATCAGCGAGTGCCGCATGGTCCTGGAAGGGCTGTGCGCGGCGAAGGCGGCCACCCTGGCCACCGACGACGAACTGGCCGAACTGGCCGACATCGGCACCGCCATGACCAAGGCCGTCGCCGACGGCGAACCGGTGACGTACTCCGAGCTCAACCAGCGACTGCACGCCCGCATCCGGGAGATCTCCGGTCAGCAGGTGGCGGTGGAACTGCTGGAGCGGCTCAACGCCCAACTGGTACGCCACCGTTTCCAGCTCGCACTGCGGCCGGGACGGCCCCAGCACTCCCTGAGTGAACACCTGGCCATGATCGAGACGATCACGGCGAGGGACCCGCAGGCGGCCGAAGAGGCCGTCCGCGCCCACCTCACGAGCGTCATCGGCGCGTTGCGCGAATAACGTTCTCGCCCGCGCGCTCCCGGGGTGGGGCAACAGGCTCGTCGGAGCCTGTCCGGCCTGTTCACCGAGGAGATGCAGCACATGACCGACGGCACGGCGCGCGCCGCCGCACCACCACGATCGACTCTTGTCGTCACCGCCCACGCGGGCGACTTCGTGTGGCGGGCCGGCGGTGCCATCGCACTGGCCGCCATGCGGGGTGAGAAGGTCACCATCGCCTGTCTGACCTTCGGCGAGCGCGGCGAGTCCGCGAAAGCCTGGCGCGAGGGCCGGAAGCTGGACGAGATCAAGGCGATCCGCAGGGAAGAGGCCGAGAAGGCGGCTCTCGCACTCGGCGCCGAAGTCGTCTTCTTCGACGCCGGCGACTATCCGCTGATCGGCACGCCCGAACTCACCGACCGGCTGGTCGCCGCCTACCGCGCGGCCCAGCCGGATGTCGTCCTCACCCACACGCTGGAGGACCCGTACAACGGCGACCACCCGGCGGCGGCCCGTATGGCCCTGGACGCGCGCGTGCTCGCCCAGGCCATCGGCTACCCGTCCGAGGGCGAGATCATCGGCGCCCCGCCGGTCTTCTTCTTCGAGCCCCACCAGCCCGAGATGTGCGGCTTCAAACCCGAGGTACTGCTCGACATCACCGAGGTCTGGGACACCAAGCGCAGGGCGATGGAGTGCCTGGGCGCCCAGCGCCACCTGTGGGACTACTACACCGACCTCGCCGTACGCCGTGGCGTCCAGCTCAAGCGCAACGCCGGACCCAACCTGGGCCTTGCGCACAAGACCATGGCCGAGGCGTACATGCGCCCCTACCCGCAGGTCACGGGGGTGCTCGACTGATGGGCGGCGTGATCGTCACCGACCCGCCGAAGGCGGACGCGCAGGACGTCGAGGCGCTCGGCCGGTACGGCGTCGCCACCGTGCACGAGGCCATGGGCCGCACCGGGCTGCTCGGCACCCACCTCCGCCCGATCCAGCGTGACACCCGGATCGTCGGCACCGCCGTCACGGTCCTGTCCTGGCCCGGCGACAACCTCATGATCCACGCGGCCGTCGAGCAGTGCGGCGAGAGCGACATTCTCGTCGTCACCACCACCTCGCCCTCCACCGACGGCATGTTCGGCGAACTGTTCGCCACCGCGCTCCAACGGCGTGGTGTGCGCGGCCTGGTCATCGACGCGGGTGTCCGCGACACCTCCGAACTGCGCGCGATGGACTTCCCGGCCTGGTCCGCCGCCGTCAGCGCGCAGGGCACGGTCAAGGCCACCGGCGGCTCCGTCAACGTCCCCGTCGTCATCGGCGGCCAGACCGTCCGCCCGGGCGATGTGATCCTCGCCGACGACGACGGCGTGGTGGTCGTCCCCCGCGAACGGGCCCGCCGGGCGGCCGAGGCCGCGGAGGCCCGCGAGCAGAAAGAGGCAGCCTCTCGTGCCGCCTTCCTCGACGGCCAACTCGGCCTGGACCGCTACGGGTTGCGCGAGACCCTCGTACGCCTCGGCGTGACCTACCAGACCTACGAGGAGTACGTCCGCGAGGAGGCGGGGCCGTGACGGGGTGGCCCGAGGGAGTGCGCTGCACGCTGATGCGCGGCGGCACCTCCAAGGGCGCCTACTTCCTCGCCGGAGACCTGCCCGCCGAACCCGCCGCCCGCGACGAGCTGCTGCTGCGGATCATGGGCAGCCCCGACCCGAGCCAGATCGACGGCCTGGGCGGCGCCCACCCCCTGACAAGCAAGGTCGCCGTGGTGTCGGCCTCGCCCGACTCCGAGGCCCATGTCGACTACCTGTTCCTCCAAGTCGGTGTCGGACAGGGCGAAGTGACAGATCGTCAGAACTGCGGCAACCTACTCGCCGGCGTCGGCCCGTTCGCCGTCGAACGCGGGCTGGTCGCCCCCGGCGACCCGCAGACCTCCGTACGCATCCGCATGCTCAACACCGGGGACCTCGCGGTCGCCACCTTCCCCACCCCCGGCGGCCGGGTCGCGGTCACCGGGGACGCCGAGATCTCCGGGGTGCCGGGGACGGCCGCGCCGGTGGTGATCGAGTTCCCGCAGAGCGGAAGCCCGCTGCTGCCCACCGGCAATGCCCTTGACCTGGTCGCGGGCACCGTAGTGACCTGCGTCGACAACGGCATGCCGACCGTGCTCATCCCCGCCGCCTCACTCGGGGTCACCGGCCACGAGTCGCCCGGGGAACTGGAGGAGAACGCGGCTCTCGTCGGCCGGTTGCGCGAGATCCGGCGGGAGGCAGGTCGGCTGATGGGCCTCGGCGACGTCGAGCACGCCACGGTGCCCAAACTCAGTCTGCTCGCGCCGCCCCGGGACGGCGGCGCGGTCACCACCCGCACCTTCATCCCGGACCGTTGCCACACCTCCATCGGGGTGCTGGGCGCCGCGAGCGTCGCCGCGGGACTCCGCGTGGCCGGAGGCGTCGGCGAGGGCATCGCCCGACTCCCGTCGGCAGGCGACCGATTGCGGATCGAGCACCCCACCGGCTTCCTCGACATCGAGACCCAGGTCGCCCGCGGCCCCGACGGTGCCCTCACGGCGAGCCGCACCGCCGTCGTACGCACCGCCCGCAAGATCTTCGACGGCATGGTCTTCCCCCGGCCCGCCGCACTCGCATCTCACTCCTGAGGAGTCGCTGATGACCCCGCCGCTCGGCGACATCGCCCATCTCGGGCATGTCGAACTGCTCACCCCCGACCTCGACCGCAGCCTCTGGTTCTTCACGGAGATCCTCGGCCTCACCGAGAACGGCCGCTTCGGCGGCTCGGTCTACTTGCGGACCTGGGACGACTACGAACACCACAGCCTGACCCTCACCGCCCACTCCACCAACGGCATCCGCCGCACCGCCCTGCGCGCCTCCAGCGAGGAGGCCCTCCAGCGCAGGGTCGAGGAGCTGGAGAGCAGGGGCCGCGCCGGCCGCTGGGTCGAGGACGAGCCGGGCATCGGCCCGCTCTACGTCACCACCGACCCCGACGGCCACGAGGTCGCCCTCTACTGGGAGAGCGAGTGGTACGAGGCACCGGCCGACCTCAGGCCCGGCCTGAAGAACCAGCCCCAGGCCAAGCCGGGGCACGGCGTCGGCGTACGGCGCCTCGACCACGTCAACTTCCTCGCCTCCGACGTCGAGGAGAACGCCGCTTTCACCCGCGATCTGCTCGGCGCCCGCGCCACCGAGCAGATCGTTCTCGACACCGGAAGGGTCGCCGCCCAGTGGCTGACCTTCACCAACAAGTCGTACGACGTCGTCTACACCGAGGACTGGACCGGCTCGCAAGGACGCCTGCACCACATCGCGTTCGCCACCGACACGCGCGAGGACATCCTGCGGGCTGCCGACCTCTGCCTCGACCAGGACGTGTTCATCGAGACCGGCCCGCACAAGCACGCCATCCAGCAGACGTTCTTCCTCTACGTCTACGAGCCCGGCGGCAACCGCATAGAGCTGTGCAACCCGCTCACCCGGCTCGTGCTGGCCCCGGACTGGCCGCTCATCACCTGGACCCAGGCCGAGCGTGCCAAAGGCCAGGCATGGGGCCTGAAGACCATCGAGTCGTTCCACACGCACGGCACACCGCCGGTCGACTGAGCGGTTCTTTCAGCTTCTGCTCAGCTCCGAATGAGTCCGTTCCAGGGTCGCGCCGGACGCGGCTCAATTGTTGCCGAGATTGTTGATAAAAACGTTGACTCTCTCAGGGTGTCCTAGCGTCTGGCGCACGTCCCCTGGTTCGAGAGGTGAAACAATGACGCCCTCCTCCCCGTCGGCGACCGATCGCGTCGGCAAACTGGCCGCCCTGGTCGTCGGACTGGCTGGCCGCGTTCTTCGACGGTCTCGACATGTTCGTCTACGGCTCCGTCCTGCCCCACATGCTCGCGGAGAAGGCCCTCGGTCTGACCCCGGACCAGGCCGGTGACCTGGGCAGCTACGCCACCTTCGGCATGCTCGTCGGTGCCCTGGCCGCAGGCACGGTCGCCGACCGGATCGGCCGCCAGAAGCTGATGGTCGCCTGAGTGGCCCTCTTCTCGCTGGCCTCAGGCATCTGTGCGATGGCGAACAGCGTCGGTGTCTTCGGCCTCGGCCGGACGCCTTCGCCGGACTCTCGTCCATGGTCTTCATCGGCATCGCCTCCGTGCGTACGGCCCGGCAGACGCCGCCGCAGAGCAGCCCGGAGAAGACGCTTTCCGCGACGGGCTGAACGCGCCGCGCCACAGTGCGCACATCGGGGCCGGGCCCACACCGGGGTCCGGCCCCGAAGCCGTTTCAAGGGGGGCGGCTGTTTCCACGGCGGGCGGCTGGCGGCCCCGCCGCCGGAGTCGTCTCGGAGAGCGCGGTTCTCGTCATGGTCCGCGCCGGCCGGCGCGGCCGATCCCCAGGTCCCCGAACGCGCTCAGGAAGCCTTCGCGTCGACCGCCCGCCGTACATGCCCGGCGATCCGCAGATACACCTCGCGGGCCCTGTCCTCGTCGTTGTTGTCGTAGCCGTGGTCCGCGCCGGTCACGTCGTGGTGCTCGACCAGGGACCCGGCCGTGCGGAGCCGGTCGGCGTAACGCACGCCCTCGTTCTTGAGAAGGTCGTACTCGGCGGTGATGACGACCGCCGGGGCGATCCCCGTGAGGTCCGCGGTGTCCGACGGGAGGGCCGGGGAGGCGAGCCGGTCGGCGCGCTGCTTCGGGTCGGGGATGTACGCGCTGTTGAAGATGTCGCCCATCCATGGCCGCAGCATCGGCTTGGCGATGGCCGCCTTCTTGTCCCGCGCGTTCGTGGCGAGGTCGAGCGGCGGATAGTGCAGGACCTGGAGGGCGATCGAGGGGCCGTCCTGCTCCAGGGACTGGCGGGCCACCGCCGCCGCCAGGCCGCCACCGGCGCTCTGACCGCCGACGGTGAGCCGGCCGCCGTCCCAGCCGTGCTCCGAGCCGTGCTCGGCGGCCCAGCGGACGACCTCGAAGGCCTGGTGGGGCGGTGCCGGGAAGGGGTGCTGGGGTGCGACGACGTAGTCCACGTTCAGCACGGCCACGCCCGCCTCCACGGCGAGGACCCGGCACAGCGAGTCGTCCAGCGCGGTCTCCGCCATGACGTAGCCGCCACCATGGAAGTTGACGTGGATCGGCGGGGGAGTGCCGTCGGTCTCGGCGGGCAGGTACAGCACGGCGCGGGCCGGGGCGACCGAGGTCGGGATCGTCAACTCGCGCGTGGTGCAGGTGAATTCGGGCAGCCGGGCATGCCACGCCGCTATGGAGCCGCGCCCGCCTGCCCTTCGGCTCGCCACGGCGAGCATGCGTTGCATCAGCTTGGCTGCGAAGGCTGCCACCGGGGGCTGGGCGAGAAGGGACATGGGGGCTCCGTTCCACACGCCTTTGTTGAGAAATGCAATTAACAGGAATCCTGCCGATTGGGGGGTGATCTTACCGTCTCGGCGCGCCGGCGGCCATGAAACGAGAAATGAACTTACTTGAGTCAGGCAACAAGATGGTAAAGTGGATTGCATGTCCCCATCACCGCCATTCTCCGATCCCGCCTCCCCGGAAGTGGTCGAGATCGAGCGAGCCCTCACTCGCATCACCTATCTCAGTACGAGGGCCCGGGCTCACGAGCGCCTGATGGCCCTCGCGGGCGTACCGCTCGACCGGGCCGCCGTGGCGCTGCTCCGCCAGATCGCCGATTCCGAGCCGCTGCGTCCCGGCGAGCTGGCCAACCGCCTGGGCGTCGAGGCCTCCCACGTCACTCGCCAGGTGCAGCAGCTGCAGAAGTCCGGTTACGTCACCCGCGTCCCCGACCCCGACGACCGCCGCGCCCAGCGCATCGAGCTGACCCCCGTCGGGCAGCAGGCCATAGACCGCATCCGGGAATCCGGTGTGCGCGGAATGCAGATGGCGCT
Source organism: Streptomyces graminofaciens (assembly GCF_030294945.1). Classification (NCBI taxonomy): domain Bacteria; kingdom Bacillati; phylum Actinomycetota; class Actinomycetes; order Kitasatosporales; family Streptomycetaceae; genus Streptomyces; species Streptomyces graminofaciens. The sequence goes on from NZ_AP018448.1 coordinate 10,796,396, forward strand.
CGCCGACTGGGAACCCGAAGAGCTCCGGCAGCTCGCCGGCCTCTTCCACCGCATGGTCGACGACTTCCTCGCCCACGCCAACGACTACCTGGACCAGGAGCCCGAGGCTTCCGCGCCCGCCGGCTGACCGCCTCCGACGGTGTGCGCGAGCAGCCCCGGCCCGCTGTACGGGCCGGGGCTGCTTTGCGTCCGGGGCTGCGTTGCGTCCGGGGTCTCAGGCGCCCGAAATGCCGCCGAGGCAGAACTGCCACACCTCGTCGATGGTGACCCGGTGGCCGTCTCCGTTGATGGCAACATCGTTCACGCGGGCGGCGAACGTGATGGTCTGGATGACGAGAAAGGCCTGATTGCGGGGCCGGTTGATGGGGATGACACCGGAGCTCGTGGCCTCCGCCAGGAGCTCCGTGAAGACCGCGAGCAGCGGCAGGCGCGCGGTCGCCACCTGATCGGGGTGCTCGATCTGCAACCGCAGGGCGAAATCGCTGAAGAGCGGACGTTCCAAACCGGGACGGGGGCGGGACTGCTCGAAGAGGATCTCGACGGCGATCCGGACGCGCTCCAAAGGCTGGTCCACATCGGCCGTGGCCAGGCGGATCTCGGTCGCCGTAGCGGAGAGGGCGTCCTCGAACAGGGCGAGCAGCAGTTCGTGCTTGCCGTCGAAGTGCTGGTAGAAGCTGCGCAGCGACTGGTTCGAGCGGTCCACGACCTCTTGGACGGTGAAATCCGTCGTTTCCTTCTCCGCGATGAGTTCCTGCGCCGCGTCCAGAAAACGCTGGACGCGCTGTTCGGCACGGAGGGTGGCGGCTCGGGTCGATCGTTCCACAGCGCGTCGGCGCCAGGTCGGCTGTTCTCGGGAAGCTACGGTCACGTGTGCAGAACGACAGTCGGCCGCGCTGGTAACGAGCTGCGACGCTCCACCGAACCCCCGACGCGGTATCCACGACTTCCGCTCACCACCGGTAAGAACGCGGTTCTCCCTCGGCACTGGTACCGCGGTACCACCGCCGCCCCGAAGTGCACCCCGTGGTACCGGAATCGAAGCCCTCCACATCCCTAGGTTGAAGACACGGGCCACGGAGCGGCCGGGCCCGGGCGCGAGGCGACAGGATGAGCTGACCCATGATCGAAGTACAGGAGCTGACCAAGCGGTACGGGGACAAGACGGTGGTGGACCGGCTGGACTTCACCGTCAAGCCGGGCCAGGTCACCGGCTTTCTCGGTCCCAACGGCGCGGGAAAATCGACCACCATGCGCATGATCATCGGGCTGGACGCCCCCACGGGCGGCACGGCCCTTGTCAACGGACGCCGCTACGCAGACCACCGGGCCCCGCTCCAGGAGATCGGCGCGCTGCTGGAGGCCAAGTCGGTGCACCCCGGACGTACCGCCTTCGGCCATCTCATGGCGCTGGCTCACACCCACGGCATCCCGCGGCGCCGCGTGGACGACGTGATCGAGCTGGCCGGACTCGGCAGCGTGGCCCGGAAGCGGGTCGGCGCCTTCTCGCTCGGCATGGGCCAGCGGCTCGGCATCGCGGCCGCCCTGCTCGGCGACCCGGCCGTCGTGATGCTCGACGAACCGGTCAACGGCCTCGACCCGGAAGGCGTGTTGTGGGTGCGCAACCTGCTCACCCAGCTGGCAGACGAGGGCCGCGCCGTCATCCTCTCCTCGCATCTGATGAGCGAGACCGCGCTGATCGCCGACCACCTGGTCATCATCGGCCGGGGTCGGCTGCTCGCGGACACCACCGTCGACGCCTTCGTCCAGGAGGCCAGCGGCGGCGGGGTGAAGGTCGCCACCACCGACCCCGCCCGGCTGCGCTCGCTGCTCGCCGGGCCGGACATCACCATCACCTCCGCCGCCGCGGAGGAACTCCTCGTCCACGGGCTCGACGCCCGCCACATCGGCGCCGTCGCCGCGCAGCACGGGGTGCCGCTCTACGAACTCACCCCGCAGGCCGTCTCGTTGGAGCAGGCGTTCATGGACCTCACCCGCGACGCGGTGGAGTACCAGAGCGCACCCACCGCTCCCGCCGCCCCCTCCCGGAAGGTTGCCGTCCGATGACCGCCACCACCGTCGCCCCCGCCCCTCGCTACAAGGTGAGCAACCTCCGCGTCCTGCGCGCCGAGTGGGCCAAGTTCTGGTCGCTGCGCTCCAGCTGGATCACCCTGGCCGTCGCCCTGGTCCTGCTGGTCGCGATCGGCGGGATCGCCTCGGCGGCGTACGACCCCGACGCGACGGCCACCGCTGCCGGCGGGCCACCCGGCGCCCCCGGCGGCGACAGCGACGCAGTCGGCCTGGCCCTGACCGGCCTGACCATGGCGCAGCTCGCCATCGGCGTGCTCGGTGTACTCGTCTCCGCGAGCGAGTACAGCACCGGCATGATCCGCTCCACCCTGGCCGCCGTACCGAGACGACTGCCCGTGCTGTGGGCGAAGAGCGCCGTTTTCGGTGCCGTCGCCCTGGTCGTCGCCGGCGTGGGAGCGCTCGCCGCGTTCGGTGTGGGCGGGCTCGGCCTGGACGGTACGGACATCGCGGTCTCGCTGAACGATGACGGCGTTCTCCGCAGTCTCCTGGGCGCGGGCGCCTATCTCGGGCTGGTCGGTGTCGCGGGCGTTGCCCTGGGCGCGCTGCTCCGCTCCACCGCGGGCGGCATCGCCGTTCTCGTCGGTGTCCTGCTGATCGTGCCCGGCCTCACCTCGCTGCTGCCCGACTCCTGGTCGGACAACATCACCCCGTATCTGCCGAGCAACGCGGGCGAGGCCGTCTACTCCCTGACCCAGTCCTCCGACTCGCTCAGCCCCGGCGCGGGTCTCGCCGTCCTTGCCGGCTGGGTGGCGCTCACCCTCGCCGGAGCGGCGTACCGTCTGGTCCGCACGGACGCCTGACCTGCCTGTCCACGATGTCGACGACAATGGGACCGATGAGCCTCAGCGACAGCGCGCAGGCCGGGACCGACCGGGACCGGGGGACGGCGACGACACCGTCCCCCGGCCTCGACCCGGCCGCAGTGCACCCCGTACTGGATCGGATGCTGCACGACCAGAACCGGCTGCGGCGCCTGGACCGCAGGCGGCCCTGGCTGCTCGACACCGCCGTCGTCCTGTTCGCGGCCGCGCTCAGTGTGCCCGTGCTGGTCACCGGGCAGGCCCCGGGACCCCGAGACCACATGACGGACCCGACCTCGCTGCCGCTCGTGGCACAGCTGTTCTTCGCCGCGGCCTTCGTCGTACCGCTGTGGTGGCGCCGACGCGCTCCGGCCGCCGCCTTCTTCGTGATCGCGCTGTTCGCACTCGCCCAGTGGTCACTGGGCGTGCAGATGCAGGAGGGCGCCAGCCTGGCCATCGCGCTGTACAGCCTGGCGCTGCGCGGCTCGATCAGAACCGTGGCCTGGGCCGCCGGGCTGCTCACCGTCCAGCTGACCGTGGCCGTCTACTTCCTCCTCCCCGTCGACAACAACCCGGTGGTCGTGCTGGCCCTGGTGGTGGGCAACGCGATCGCGGCCATCGCCCTCGGCCTGGCCATCCGCACGCGCAGGCTGTACACGGCCGCGCTGGAGGACCGCGCCGAGCGCCTCGAGATCGAGCGCGACCAGCGGGTACGGCTCACCGCCGCCGCCGAGCGCTCCCGGGTCGCCCGGGAGATGCACGACATCGTCGGGCACAACCTCTCCGTGATGGTCGGCCTCGCCGACGGTGCGGCGACGCTCGCCACAGGCAAGAACGACGATTCCGCCGAGGCCCTGCGGCTCATCGGCGACACGGGACGCCAGGCCATGGGCGAACTCCGCCGTGTCCTCGGCGTACTGCGCGAACGCCCGGAGGGGGCGGACCGGATGCAGCTCAGCCCACAGCCCGGGATCGGCGAACTGGACGCGCTGCTGGCCCGGGTCCGCGCGGCCGGCCTGGCGGTGACGTACCGGACGACGGGCGACCCCGAGGCGCTCGGCGACGGCGTGCAGCTCACGGTCTACCGGATTGTCCAGGAGGCCCTCACCAACACGCTCAAGCACGCGGGCACGGGCGCGCGGGCCGAGGTCGACGTGACCGTCGCGGACGGGCGGGTCCGGGTTCGCGTCGTCGACACCGGGACGGGCGGGCGGCGGCCGGTGGCGGGCGAGTCGGGACACGGGCTCGTCGGCATCCGGCAGCGGGCCGCCATGTACCACGGCTCCGTCACCATCGGGCCGCGCGGCACGGACACGGAGGGCGGCTGGATCGTGAACGTCCTTCTCGACGCACCGCCCGCCGCTACCGGCCCGAGCCACGGGGAGCAGGCCTCGTGACCCTCACGCCACGGCAGACGACGCGGAACGCACGGAAAGCGCAGGTGGAACAGACCGCATGACCACCGTCCTCATCGCCGACGACCAGCCGCTGCAGCGTCTCGGCTTCAGCATGCTGCTGAAGGGCACTGCCGGCATGACCTGTGTCGGCGAGGCCGAACACGGCGCCGAGGCCGTGCGCATGGCCGCCGAACTGCGGCCGGACGTCGTCCTCATGGACATCCGCATGCCCGGCACGGACGGCATCGAGGCCACCCGGCGGATCGTCGCCGCCGGCGGCCGGAGCCGCGTTCTCATCGTCACCACCTTCGACCTCGACGAGTATGCGTACGCCGGACTGCGCGCCGGGGCCAGCGGGTTCCTGCTCAAGGACGCCAGGCCGGAGGAACTGATCGCGGGCATCCGTGCCGTGGCGAGCGGCGAGGCGGTCGTCGCCCCCACCCTGACGAGACGTCTGCTGGACACGTACATCCACGAGTCGACGCCACCGCCCGCCACCGCCGCGCGCTCCGACCCGAGGCTCGCGTCGCTGAGTGAACGCGAGCACGAGGTTCTCGTCGCCATCGGCCGGGGCTGGACCAACACGGAGATCGCCGAGAGGCTCGTTCTCACCGAGTCCACGGTGAAGAAGCACGTGGGCCGCGTCCTTGCCAAAGTCGGTGCCCGCGACCGTATCCAGGCCGTGATCGTGGCGTACGACGCCGGCCTGGTCCGCCCGCAGAGCTGAGCACGGGCGGAGTGCGGACGCGGGAACGGCGGCCCCGGTCGCTCGCCGCGAGGCAGAGTCACCGGGGCCGCCGTGCCGTACGTCGCCCGGGACTCAGGAAGCGGCGTATCCGAGTTGCTTGCGCATGTACGGCGTCATCAGCGTCCTGGCCTTCGCGAGTGTGCTGGTGCGCCCGCCGAGAACGGCCGTCTCGCCGCCCGGCACGGGGATCAGCGTGAGTCCGTCGGACGGTCCGAACGGCACGATCATCGGGGTGCGTTGGATCGGCCGGTACAGGCGCGGCTCCTTGCGATGCTTGCCCGAACTGCCCAGGTAGGCGCGGATGTTGTGGGCGGCGATGTCCGCCTGGGCGAGCGCGACGGGGGAAATCTTCAGCTCGGAGACGTCGTTCACGTCACCGACCGCGAACACGTCGAGCCGCCCGTCGACCCGTAGCATCCGGTCCACCTTGATGTGCCCGGCATCGTTCAGCCAGGCGCCGTGCCCGGACAGCCGCAGCCACAGCGTGTTCGGGGTGGTGCCGGTGGCCCAGAAGGAGAGGTCGGCCTCGATGAGGTTGCCGCGGCCGTCCCGGAACGTGCCGAAGTCGGGCCCGGGGGAGATGAATGCGTCCAGCCGCACCTCCACGTCGTGCGACTCCAGCCAGGACTGTGCCCGCCGCCCGGCCCACTTGCTGCCCGTGGAGTTGAGCAGCGTGGACCCGGCGTGGGCGAGGGTGACCCGCGCGTCCGGCCGGGCCAGCCGGACCTCGGCGGACAGTTCCACACCGCCCGGCCCACCGCCGACGATCAGCACATGGTCGGCGGCGGCGACGTTCTCCTGATGCGCGGCGAACGTCTTGGCCGCCTCCTCGGTGGTGGTGCCGAGGAACCGGGCGGGCTCGGGGTAGTCGGCACCGGTGGCGATCACCACCACGTCGTAGGGCAGTCGTTCGCCGGTGGCCAGTCGCACCTCCCGCTCATGGGTGTCGATGCCGACCGCCTTGCCCACGACGACACGGCCGTTGCGCAGCAGCCGGTCGTACGGGATGAAGGGCGCTGTCGTCCACTCCTCCTGCACCCCGGCGCGCAGCGCGGCGATGCGATGGAAGAAGACCTCCTTGCGGTCCACGAGAGTGACCCGTGCGACCTCGTCGAGTTGCCTGGCCAGACGGATGCCCCCGTATCCGCCGCCGATCACGATTACTTCGCCGTCAAGCACACCGATTCTCCTGTGCTGGGTGGGGGGAGAGATGATGAGCGTAACGTTTGAAACTTAAAGCGAAGGGTGGGCTTTGTGCTTGTTGTGTGAAGTGACGAAGCGAGTCGGGGGCTGCTTAGGGTGGTTCCGTGAGCGACAACGACCGGCCTCTCGCCGTATTCGATCTGGACAACACCCTCGCCGACACAGCGCACCGGCAGCGGTTCCTGGAGCGCAAGCCGCGCGACTGGGACGCGTTCTTCGCGGCCGCGCCGCAGGACCCGCCGCTGCCCGAGGGCATCGCGTTGGTGCTGGAGAGCGCCGAGGAGTGTGAGGTCATGTATCTGACCGGGCGCCCCGAGCGCTGCCGCCGCGACACCGTCGACTGGCTCGCCGCGCACGGGCTGCCCGAGGGTCGGATCTGGATGCGGCGCAACGACGACCGCCGGCCCGCCCGCAGCACCAAGCTGGAGATCCTCCGACGGCTGGCCCGCACCCGTGAGATCCGCGTTCTCGTGGACGACGACGAGTTGGTGTGCGCGGACGCGGAGCGGGCGGGCTTCAGGGCCGTACGGGCGCGGTGGGCCGCCGAGTCCGCGGCGCTGAAGGTGGCGCAGGAGGGGGAGGGGCGGACCTGAGGCCGTCACGCGTACGGCGGGTCAGTCGGACTCCTCCAGACGGAAACCGAGCTTCAGGCCGACCTGGTAGTGGGCGATCTGGCCGTCCTCGATGTGCCCCCTGACCTGTGTCACCTCGAACCAGTCCAGGTTGCGGAGGGTCTGCGCGGCGCGGGCCACGCCGTTGCGGACGGCCTGGTCCACGCTCTCGTGCGAACTGCCGACGATCTCGGTGACCCGGTAGGTGTGGTCGGACATGCGGTTCTCCTTGGAGTGCGCTCCGACGTGGCCGTTGTGCCACACGTCATTCCACGGTGCCTCAGAGCGGGGCGGCGCGCGAGACGACGGGGTATTTGGGCCGTGCGAGAAGCGGGTCCGGGGCGGAGCTCCAGGGATGGGACGGGTAGGGGCGGCGGGGCGGAAAACCTGCCTGCGCCCTGCCGCCACCCACCTCCCCCGTCTACCCCCGCACGACACTCAGCGACAACGCGAACCGTCCTCCCCGGTCCGTCCACCAGTGAGCCAATTCCAGCCCTGCGGAAGCCAGTTCACCCCCGATGCCGTCCCTGCGGAACTTCGCCGAGATCTCCGTTCTCAACTCCTCCCCGGCCGCGAAGTCGACCGCGAGATCCAGCGCGGGCACCTTCACGGCCTGGGCCCTCACGGACCGCAGCCGCATCTCGATCCACTCCTGCCGCGCGTCCCACAGCGCGACATGGGTGAACGCGTCGGCGTCGAAGTCCGCGCCCAGCTCACGGTTGATCACGGAAAGCACGTTCTTGTTGAACTCGGCCGTCACCCCGGCCATGTCGTCGTACGCCGCCACCAGCACCGACTCGTCCTTGACCAGATCCGTGCCGAGCAGCAACGCGTCCCCGGGCGACAGCAGAGCCCGTACGCCGGCCAGGAACACGGCACGCTCGGCGGGCGGCAGGTTCCCGATCGTGCCCCCCAGGAACGCCACCAGACGCGGCCCGGGCGTGTCCGGCAGCGCGAGTCCACCGGTGAAGTCGGCGATCAGGGCATGGACATCGAGCCCGGGCCGCTCGGCGATCAGCGCCTCTCCCGCCTGCCGCAGCGCGCTATCGCTCACATCGACCGGCACGTACGTGTGCAGCGAGGGCATCGCGTCCAGCAGATGCCGGGTTTTGTCCGACGAACCCGAGCCCAGTTCGACCAGCGTCCGGGAACCGGTCGCCGCGGCGATGTCAACCGCCCGGTGGATGAGAATCTCCCTCTCGGCCCGGGTCGGGTAGTACTCGGGCAACTCGGTGATCTTCTCGAACAGTTCACTGCCGTGGGCGTCGTAGAACCACTTCGGCGGCAGGGTCTTCGGCGTCCGGGTGAGGCCCCGCAGGACGTCGGCGCGCAGCGCGGCCTCCGTGGCGTCCTCGGGCAGGGTCCGGGTGAGGAGGAACGGGCTCACGCGAGGGGCTCCTTCGGTCGTACGGGTGCCATGGCGTCGATCGGATCCCCCAGACCGTGCGGGGCGGCAGGCTGCCCCGGCGGGCCCGGCGGCGGACTCCCCGAGTCGTGCGGGGCCGGAGCCCCCGAGAGGCCCAGGGCCGGGCTCTCCAGGTCCTCCCACCCCTTGAGCGGTGTGAGCAGTACGTCCGTGCGGGTCGCCACGAGCAGTGTGCGGTCCGGCACCTCCGTCCAGTGCGGGTCGTCGTCGTACGGCTCGGAGGCGACGACGGTGCCGCTGCCGGGCTCGGTGAGATACCACAGGGTGTCGCCCCAGGCCGTCGCGGTGATCGTCTCGCCGTTGACGAGCAGCAGGTTGAGCCGGGACCCGGGGGCCGCCCGGGCGACCTCCAGGACCGTGTCGGAGAGCGCCCGGCCCTCCTCGTCGCCGGCCCGCAGCCGGTTCAGGACCAGGGCCCACACGAGCGCGGAGTCGCAGCGGGACTCCAGAGACAGCAGCTCCGCCGCCGGAAGGCCCTCGGCGAGCGGGGCCAGCGAGCGGGGCCACCCGGCGACGGCCCCGTTGTGGCTGAACAGCCAGCGCCCGGCGGCGAACGGCGCCGCCGCGGCCTCGCCGTCCGCGCCCCCCACCGTGGCGTCCCGTACGGCGGCCAGCAGCGCCCCGGTGTGGACCACCCGGGCGAGATCCGCGAAGGACTGGTCGCCCCAGATGGGCACCGCCCGGCGGTACCGCCCCGGCACCGGGTCCCCCTCGGCGTACCAACCGACCCCGAAACCGTCGGCGTTGACGGTCCCGTACCGCTGCCGCCGGGGGGCCCACGACTGCCGGTAGAGGCTGTACGGAGGGGCCACCAGTACCTTTCCGAGCGCCGACCGCAGGCCCAGATAGGCCACATGACGGCACATCAGACAGTCTCCGGGGAGGCGTCGCGTGCCGTGCGGAAGCCGGAGAAGATCTGTCGCCGGATCGGATAGTCCCAGTTGCGGAACGTGCCCCGGCAGGCCACCGGGTCCACGGCGAACGAACCACCGCGCAGCACCTTGTACTCGGGGCCGAAGAACACCTCCGAGTACTCCGGGTACGGGAACGCCCGGAACCCCGGGTAGGGCAGAAAGTCGCTCGACGTCCACTCCCACACATCGCCGATCAACTGCCGTACACCCAGCGGCGACGCCCCCGCCGGATAGCTGCCGACCGGGGCCGGGCGGAGATGGCGCTGGCCGAGATTGGCGTTCTCCGGTGTCGGGTCGCTGTCGCCCCACGGATAGCGCGTCGAGCGGCCCGTCACCGGGTCGTGGCGGGCCGCCTTCTCCCACTCGGTCTCCGTGGGCAGCCGGCGCCCGGCCCAGCGGGCGTACGCGTCGGCCTCGTACCAGCAGACATGCAGGACCGGCTCGTCGGGCGGGACGACCTCGGTGACGCCGAAGCGCCGCCGCAGCCACTGCCCGGCGTCGCAGTGCCAGAACAGGGGCGCCCGGATGTCGTGCGCCCGGATGTGCGCCCAGCCCTCGGCGGTCCACCAGCGCTCGTCGTCGTAGCCGCCGTCCTCGATGAACGCCTGGTACGCGGCGTTCGTCACCGGAGTCGTGTCGATGTGGAACGGCGGGACGATACGACGATGGGCCGGCCGCTCGTTGTCCAGCGCCCACGGTTCGGCGGACGTCCCCATGGTGAACGGGCCACCGGGGACGAGGACTTCGGCCGGTCCGGTGAAGGGCGGAACCGGCGCGGGATCCGGTGCGGTCAGGACCGCCGCGCCCCGGCGGAGCTGATGGGTGATCAGCATTGTCTCGTCGTGCTGCTGTTCGTGCTGGGCGATCATGCCGAAGGCGAAGCCCGCCTCGGTGAGCCGCGTGCCGTGGAAAGCGGTGCTCTCCAGCACGTCAAGGGCCCGGCCGCGGACCTCGGCGAGATACTGGCGGGCCTCCTCGGGCGGCAGCAGCGGCAGCGAGGGCCGCTCCGCGCGCGGATGCTCGAACGCGTCGTACAGCCCGTCGATCTCGGGCCGTATCGCCGCACGCCCGGCGACGTTTCGCAGCAGCCACAGCTCCTCCTGGTTGCCGATGTGGGCGAGGTCCCACACCAGCGGGGACATCAGCGGCGAGTGCTGCGCGGTGAGGTCGGGTTCGTCGACGCAGGAGGTGAGGAGCGCGGTGCGGGCACGAGCCCTGGTCAGGGCGTCGAGAGCGCGCTCCCGGAGTATGTCGGGGTCGGCCGAGCTCGCGGAAACCGGGTTCTCGGGCGCGGTCATACGGAGATGTCCTTCCCATGGTGCAGATCGAGCAGATCGTCGGCGGGGCAGCGGCCCCGGGCCACATATCGCTGGGTGTACTCCGCGACGGCGTCCTGTACGGCGGTGCTCGCGCCGAGCCGGGGCAGCGCCTCCAGGGCCGCGGCGAAGCAGACGGCCGCCGCATCGCGCAGCTCGCGGTCCGCGAGGCCCGAACGGGCGGCCGCGACCCACAGCGGATTGCGGGGGGCGGGCTGCGAACCGGCCCGCTCCGCAAGGGGCTTGACGGTCCGATAGGCGATCTCGGCGGCCTCCGCGTCCTCGAACAGCGCCACCGCCACGGCCAGTGGCACGATCCACCCGTCCTCACCGGGCTGGGCGTCGATCATGCGCAGCTCGAGGTGGCCGCGCGGGCGTACCGGCGGGAAGACGGTCGTCATGTGGTAGTCGAGGTCGGCGCGGCTCGGCGGGGTGTCGGATCCGATCCACTCCCGGAACGTCATTCCGCGCGGGACGCCCCAGGGGCCCTCGTCCGCCCGTACGCACATCACCGGCGCGTCCAGGACGGTCCGGGCCCAGGCGCCGCGCGGATCGCCGTCGCCGGACGGGGCGGTCGTGCGGCCGGGGTCCATCGCGGCCCACAGCGCCTGCCGCGTCGAACGCCACCCGGTGGGCCGGCCGAGGGCCAGCGGGGAGTGCGCGAACGCGGCCACGAGCACCGCGCCCAGCTGATGCGCGAGCCACCAGCGCCGCTCATGGCCGAGGGGGCCCGGCTCCTCGTACCCGGCGTCGAGGCACACCTGGACGGAGGCGGAGGAACACATCATCGCGCGGCCCTCGGGGCCGAAGCGGTCGAGGTACTCCTCCATCGCGTCGTACCGGGGCTCGTGGAGATAGCGGACCGGGGGGTTCCAGGGATCGTGGCCGAAGCCGCTGAGGGCCAGGTCCGCCTCGCGCAGTGCCGCGCGTACGGCGGTGAGATCGGCCGATACGGATCCGACGCACTCCATCAGCGAGCCGGCCGGGGCTGAGCTGAGCTCCAGCTGACCGCCGGGCTCCACGGTGAGCGCCGAGGTCAGGGGCAGGGTCCGCAGTGCGGCATAGGCCGCTTCGCGTCGTTCGGGTGGTGCCGGGAGCCGCGGCTCGCGCAGCTCGTGGACGTGCCATTCCAGTTCGACACCTAGAGTGCGGGGCGGGCCGGTCTTGAAGCAGATGCCCCGGACCAGGGCCTCCACCTCGGCCTCGGTGACGCCGGAGCGGGGCTCCGTACAGCCACTCGCGGAATCGGACATGTCGGGATCCTCCTGAGATTCCACCATGCCGCCGGTCCGCCTACCTGATCGGGTGGACCGGCAGTGTTCGTCCCAGCCAAAACCCTTAGACCCGTTCCGCACAAGGGTGCATATCGGGGCGATATGGATCGGGAATCTTTGTTTCCGGGATCTACGGGCACCTCGCCATGCCGGGACGGCCGACGAGATCCAGTCGGGAACGGACGGCGAAACTCCGTTGCGGTCACTCACCAGCATCACCCACGATGCGTCCATGAGCACGACGGGGGAGCGCGCACGGGCGGCGCTCGTGGCGCATGCGGGGGTGGCGGCATGAGCGCACGCCTACGGGGAATCGCACAGGAGACCGAGAAGATCGTCGAGGCGGGGTATTACCGCGCGCCCGACGGCCGAGAGGTCTCCATCGCGGCCGAGGTCGCTGCGGCCCGCGCCGGCACCCGCCTGTACGGCCCGGACCCGGTCGGAATTCCGCAGGTCGGCCCCGTGGAGACGGAGATCGAGGTGACGGGGGAGAGCAGCCTGGAAGCCGCCCGCCGACTGACGGGCGGGACCCCGGTCGCGGTCCTGAACTTCTCCTCCGCCCGCAACCCCGGCGGCGGCTATCTGAACGGTGCCCAGGCCCAGGAGGAGGCCCTGTGCCGTGCCTCCGCGCTCTACACCTGTGTACGGGAGGCCCGCGGCTTCTACGACCACCACCGAGCCCATCGTGACCCGTTCTACACGGACCGTGTCATCCACTCACCGGCCGTGCCGGTCTTCCGCGACGACCGCGGCCGACTCCTCGACGAGCCGTACACCACCGGATTCCTGACCTCCGCCGCCCCGAACGCGTCGGTCGTCCTGCGTACGACACCGGAGCGCGCGCCCGACCTCCCACGCGCCCTCGCCGTCCGCGCGGAACGCGTACTGGAGACGGCCGCGGCGCACGGCTACCGGCGCCTGGTGCTGGGCGCGTGGGGCTGCGGCGTGTTCGGCAACGACCCGACTCAGGTGGCGGGCGCGTTCCGGGCACTCCTGGGCGAGGGCGGCCGCTTCGCCGGGTACTTCGAGCACGTGACGTTCGGAATCCTGGACCGTACGAGAGGCTCGGTGGTCCGGAGTGCTTTCGAGCAGGTGTTCGTCAATGCCAGCCGTACCGCTCCCTCAGCCGGTGCACCACGGAGTTGAACCGCATCCGGTCCAGGGCACACGCCTCGCGCCGCATCCCCGCCTCGTGCAGCCGCAGCACCCGGTCCACATCCACCCATGAGTCCCGCCCCGACCGGTCCCACGGCCCGCTCCCGATCGGCACCCACTCGCGGTCCCCGTCGTGCCGCTTGCTCGACAACTGCACCGCGAGCAGCGTGCCCGCGGCCTCCCGGGCGACCACGAGCACGGGCCGGTCCTTGCCCCGCCCGTCGTTCTCCTCGAACGGCACCCAGGTCCAGACGATCTCACCGGGATCGGGATCACCGTCGTGCGCGGGCGCGTACTCGGTACGCACCCGCCCCACCCCACGGGGGTCGGCCTCGGTGGTGGCGGACGGGCCGTAGTGGCCGGGGATCTCTTGATCGGCGTAGGAAGTCACGGGGCAACGCTAACCCGCGCCCCGTAAGGGGCGCGGGACGGTATCGCGTGCGGCTCCGCAGCCCGGGCGCGATCAACCCCGTAGGACCCGGGAGCCGACAACCCGAGAGTCGGAGTTACGGCGAAGTCTCCTTCTGGATCTCCCGCTTGACCTGCCCGTTGACCTGGCCGTTGACCTCCCCGTTCTGATTGTTCATGGACGACAGCATCTGCCGAGCCAGCCCCAACCCCGCACCGCCCATCGTGAGCGCCTTCGCCAACATGTCCGCCATCCCGTCGGCACCGTTCAGCACAACCATGTTGTCGACGTTGCCGAACGCGGACGCGCCCGCCTCGACGATCTCCGGCCACCGTTCGGCGAGTTGCTGCGCGATCACCGCCTCCTGGTTCTCCGCCAGCGCGGCGGCCCGTGCCTTGATGCCCTCGGCCTCGGCGAGCCCCTTCGCCCGTGAGGCCTCGGCGGCGGCCAGTCCCTTCGCCTTGCGGGCCTCGGCCTCCGCCTCACCCGTGGCGCGGGTCGCGGTCGCCTCGGCGGCGGCCGCCAGCTCCGTCTCCTGGGCCTTGGCCTGGGCGGCGGAGATACGCGCATCGCGTTCGGCCTCGGCGAGAGTGCGCTTCTCATAGGCCTTGGCGTCCGCGGGCTTGCGGACGTCCGCCTGGAGCTGCTGCTCGCGCCTGGACGCCTCAAGCTCCGCGACCCGGGTCTCCTGGACGACGACCTCCTGCCGGGCGCCTGCCTCGGCGAGCGGACCGGCCTGCTTGGCCTCGGCGGCGGCCTTGTCCCGCTCGGCCTGGTAGCCGGCCTGCAGGATCTCGCTGTCCCGGGTGGCCTCGGCCATGCGCGCGGCGGCCTGCTGCTCGGCCTGGGTGGCGAGGCGGTTCGCCTCGGCCTGCGCGATCCGGGCGTCCCGCTGGACGGCCGCGGCGTGCGGCATCGCCAGGTTCTTGATGTAGCCGGTCGGGTCCTCGATCTCGTGGATCTGCAACGAGTCGACGATGAGACCGAGCTTCTCCATTTCCGTACCGCACGCCGCCCGGGTCTGCCCGGTCAGCTTCTCGCGGTCGCGGATCATGTCCTCGACCGTCAACCCGCCCACGATGGACCGCAGATGGCCGGCGAAGACGTTGTGCACCCGCTCCGACACCCGCTTCTGCTGGTCGAGGAAGCGGCGGGCCGCGTTGGCGATGGACACGAAGTCGTCGCCGACCTTGAAGATGACCACGCCGCGGATCTTCAGCGGGATGCCCTGAAAGGTCACGCACTCCACGGCCAGCTCGGTCTGGTTGAGATCGAGCGACAGCTTCCGCACCGCCTGCATACCGGGCAGCACCAGCGTCCCGCGCCCGGTGACGATACGGAACCCCATGCCCGGCTCGAGGCCCTCCGTCCGGTGCTTGGAACCGGAGATGATGAGAGCCTCGTTCGGTTCCGCCACGCGCCACATCAGTTTGAACAGTCCGACCAGAACGAGGACGGTGGCAACGACCCCGCCCGCGACGATGCCGACGAACATCGGCATACCCCCCTTGGCCAGGTGCCCCTTTCGGCACCGAATGAACGGGAGTGTGCGCCCGGCCATGGCCATAGGTACAGAGGGAGGAGGGCCGTTGTTGCAGTCTTGATGCGAACCGTCACTCCGGCCCGACGGGCCGTCAACTGTCGTACGCCGCCGAGACATACACCGTGCGTGGCGGCTGGTACTCCAACACCGTCACCAGCGTGCCCGGCGAAATGCTCTCCTTCGCGGCGGCGGGATACGCCAGGAAGTGCTCGGCGCCGCCGCGCACCCGGACGATCACCTCACCGACGAGCCCGGGACCGACCGCACCGGTCACCCGTCCCATGAGCCCGACCACCGAAACGTCATCGTCCATGGTCACAGCGTACGGGCCGAATCGGCCGAACCTCCTTGTGTCGCCGCTGAATTCGACTCCGATGCCGACGGCGGCCACAGCTCGTGCCACCGCTGGTCCGCCTCCAACTGCGCGGCCAGGGACAGGAGAAGAGGCTCACTGTTCGCCGGTCCCAGCAACTGGGCGCCCACCGGCAGGCCGTCGCCGACGAAACCCGCCGGGACGTTCACCCCCGGCCAGCCGAGCACGTTCCACGGCCAGGCGTACGGGCAGGCGGCGATCATCGCGCGATCGGTGCCGAGACCACCGAGGTCGAGCATGGCGCCGATACGCGGCGGGGGAGCGGCGGTGGTCGGTGCCAGCAGCACGTCGTACGAGGTGAAGAGCGCCCCGACACGCTGGTGCAGGGCGGCTTCGGCGCGGCGGGCCAGGCGCAGGGGTGCGCCGCCCAGGAGCCGGCCGAGGCGGGCGGCGTCGCGGGTGCGCCGGTCGAGCAGATGGCGTTGCGGAACCTCGCCGACCCGTTCGGCGATTCCGGCGGTGGCGCGCGGGACGAACGTCAGCCCGATCCGCCCGTACCGGGGCTCCGCCTCCTCGACCTCGTGCCCCAGCGCGGCGAGCCGCTCCGCCACCGCGCGCACCCGTTCCCGTACGAGGGGATCGAGCCGTGCGGGCAGCGCGGTGAACGGTGGCTTGAGCGAGAGGGCGATTCTCAGGCGGCCGGGATCGCGCCCCACGGCCGCGGAGGCGTCGACGGCGGGCGGGCGGTGCAGATCGCCTTCGTGGTTGCCGCTCGCCACGTCCAGGAGGAGTGCGGCGTCGGCGACCGTGCGGGCGAGAGTGCCGTTCACGGTGATGCCCTGGAAGGACTCCGCGAGCGGCCAGGTCGAGATACGGCCGCGCTGCGGTTTCACTCCGATGAGGTGTGTCCAGGAGGCCGGGATACGGACCGAGCCGGCGCCGTCCGAGCCCAGTGCGGCCGGTACCAGGCCCGCCGCGACGGCGGCCGCCGAACCGCCCGACGAACCGCCGGGGGTGTGGCCCTGGTGCCACGGATTGCGGGTGGCGCCGAAGGCGGGCCCCTCGGTGAACGGCCACTGCCCCAGCTCACAGGTGTTGGTCTTGCCGACGACGACCGCCCCGGCCGCGCGCAGCCGCCGTACCGCCTCGCCGTCCTCCGTGACCGAGGGGAACTCGCCGGGGCAGCCGAACGCGGTCGGCTCGCCCGCCACGTCCATGTCGTCCTTCACCGCCACGGGCACCCCGAGCAGTGGCCGCCGCCCGCCCGACGCCAGCTCCTTGTCCGCCGCGTCGGCCTCCGCGAGCGCCGCCTCGGCCCGCACCCGGCGAAAGGCGTTGACCGTCGACTGGCTCGCCTCGATCCGGGTCAGCGCCCGCTCGACGAGCGCCCGTGACGTCACCTCCCCGGCGGCCAGCGCACGGGCACTCTCCACCAGACCTGGGGAACGGTCGGGAGCCATACGGGACACCTCCGCAGCACGTTGTCTACCGAACGGTAACGTCCGTACGGGGGTTGCGGCACGGGAAGGGGAACTTCCCCGGTGGGGGAGCGGTTGGCCGGGGGCGCGGAGTTGCGGTGAAGGCGCCGCTGGGGCAGGGCCTCGCATGGCCGCACCCCATTTTCGCCCCGGAGCCGCCGGAGCCGCCGGAGCCGCCGGAGCCGCCCCGAGGTGTTCGGTCCGGGGCCGGGTCAGCCACGAGCCAAGTGCCGCACGGTCAGGGCCGGATGGAGCGGAAGCCGTCCCTGGGGTCCGTACAGGCCAGCCGAGGAGTGTCTCGGCGTGGGTGAGGCGGTCCTGGAGGGTGGAGCGGTGGACGTTGATCTCGGCGGCCGCCGCGCGCAGGCTCGCTGTGCCGGCGACGGCGTGTGGGGTGGCGAGCATCCAGGGGGCGTCCGGCGCCGCCGTCTCCACGTCCCGGACGTCCGGGGGTGGCTCGGAGCCCGGGGATGTTGTGGATCACCGGCAGCGGGCCTCGCTCGGCCGGCGCGAGCGGGCGGCAGATCAGCAGCGAGATCTCCGGCGCGCCCTCGGGCCCCGGGACCAGCCGGTCCTCCAGGGCGAAGGCACCGCCCGTGGTCAGGTCCAACTCCGCGAGGTGGGAGAGGGCCGCACCCTGGCGCATGGCCACGAGCGTGTCCAGGGTCCCCATCGGCGGCAGCATGTCCTTGATCATCCCCAGCGCCGCTTCGAACTCCGGGTCGAACGGGGGCGGGACCATGCTCATTGTCCTCTCCTCGCAGGCGGGTGCCGCGCCGACGCGCACAGGCATCGTGCCGTCGGCTCGTACGCCGATGGTCGGCACCACGGGCCCGCGTCGGCAGGCCGTCGTACGGCGGTGGTTGGCCCGCCGTCCGGCGGGTGGCTCCGCGAGGCCACGGCAGCCCTCGGAAATCGACCGGGCCCGCAGCCGTACGAACGCCGGCACCGTCCCTCTCCGTCGCTCCCCACTCACCTCCACACCCGCGACACGCGATCGCACAGATACTTACCGACCGCCGATGGCGCAAGCATCACTCCTCGGCCACCGCCCATATCTTCCCGGATCGACCCGCCCACCCCCGTTGAAACGGGCGACGGCATACCGGCTACGGTCCCGACCGATCGGTTCACCGGCGCAGAGATGACCGAATTTGATCGCCAGGCCGTACGTATTCTGAACGGAACCCAACAGGAGCCGATCAAAACTCACCCGTCACTCGGCCCTGGCCCACTCCCCGGTGGCTGGAATTCAAGTCTCCGCATGGCTGAAACTCCCCCGGCACCACCCCCCTGCACAGGTTCTGCAAAGATGCCGTCCTCATGGTGCAGATACCGAAAGTACCGAGCGAGTCAGCCCTGCCCTCGCCACTGCAACGATCCGTACCGACGAGCGCCGACGTGGCCCGCCTGGCGGGTGTCTCGCGCGCGACGGTCAGTTACGTCCTCAACAACACGAGTGCCGTACGCATCAGCGAGCCCACGCGCCGCCGCGTCCACGAGGCCGCCAAAGAACTCGGCTATGTCCCGCACGCGGCGGCCCGCAGCCTGCGCGCCGGCCACAGTCGCATGGTGCTGATGCCGACCCCGCACGTGGCCGTCGGAGGGCTCTACAGCCAGTTCTTCAACGAGCTCCAGTGGGCGCTGAGTCGCCTCGACTACACCGTCGTGCAGTACGGCGGTGTCGGTCTGCGGGGCGACGAGGCCGCCAGGGCCTGGGCCGAGCTGCGCCCGGTCGCGGTGATCGTGCCCAGCGGCGGGCTCGGCCCCGAGGGCGTGGCGGTGCTCAAGCGCTCCGGCGCCCGGGCCGTGGTCATGCTCAGCCCCGAGGCCGTCGACGGCGCCCACGTCCTGATCCTCGACCACGGCGGCGTCGGCTACAGCGCGGGCCGCCATCTGATCGAGCGCGGCCGCCGCCGTATCGGCGTCGTCGTGCCCCAGGAGCCGGGCCTCGGGATCTACTCCCGGCCGCGCCTCGAGGGAATACGGCGTGCGGTGAACGGCACGGAGGCGACAGTCACCGAGCTGCCGCTCGCCTACGACGAGCAGGCCGCGGGCCGTCTCGCCGCGAACTGGCGTTCGCTCGACCTGGACGCCGTGTTCGCGTACAACGACGAGTACGCGATGCTGGTGATGCGGGCCCTGCAGGACGAGGGCATCGGGATCCCGGACGAGGCGGCCGTGATCGGTGCCGACGACCTGATGCTCGGCCGGCTGCTGCGGCCCCGCCTGAGTACGGTCCACCTGGACCTGCCGGCCGGTCGCGACCTCGCCGAGCTGGTGGACCGCGCGGTCCGCGAACCCGGCCTCGCGCCCACGACGCACGATGTCCTCGGCGCGACGGTCATGCACCGCGAATCCAGCTGACCGGGCGCCAGAGGCCTACGAAACACAGACTTGCGAAGTGCGGATGCGGTGGAACGGATGACACTGGAAACATAGTTCTCGCCTCGGGAGGCGCCCCATGCGCACGACGGTCGGCATCATCGGCGGTGGTCCCGCCGGGCTCCTCCTCGCCCGGCTGCTGCACCGGGCGGGCATCGACTGCGTCGTCCTGGAGAGCCGGACTCGCACCTACGTGGAACACCGCCAGCGTGCCGGAATGCTGGAGCAGGGCACGGTCGACGCGTTGCGGGAGTGCGGTGCCGCCGAGCGGCTGGAGGTCGAGGGCCTGGTCCACCACGGCATCGAGCTGCGCTTCGACCGCGAACGCCACCACCTCGACTTCCCGGCCCTCACCGGCGGTCGTACGGTCACCATCTACGCGCAGACGGAGATCGTGAAGGACCTCGTCGCCCTCCAACTCGCCGACGGGCCACCGCTGTTCTTCGAGGCGGAGGCCAACGGGATCGGGGGCGCGCTCACTGAGGCGCCGGTCGTGCACTTCGTCCACGACGGCTATCAGGAGGAGCTGTCCTGCGAATGGGTGGTCGGCTGCGACGGTTTCCACGGCATCTCCCGCCATGTGGTCCCCGCCTCGGCGCGCCGCGTGTACGAGCACGACTTCCCGTACTCCTGGCTCGGCGTCCTGGCCGACGTCCCGCCGTCCTGCGAGGAGCTGATCTACGCACGCGGAGAACGAGGTTTCGCCCTGCACAGCATGCGCTCGCCGTCCGTGTCCCGGCTCTACCTCCAGGTCCCGAACGGCACCGCCCCGGTCGACTGGCCCGACGACCGTGTCTGGGACGAGCTGGCCGCCCGATTCGCGATCGACGCCGACTGGACCCTGGAACGCGGTCCCATCACCGCCAAGTCGGTCACAGGCATGCGGAGTTACGTCCACGAGCCGATGCGCCACGGCAGGCTCCTGCTCGCCGGGGACGCCGCCCACATCGTGCCGCCGACAGGCGCGAAAGGTCTCAACCTCGCCGTCTCGGACGTCCGGGTCCTGGCCCGGGCCCTCATCGCGTTCTACGACAAGAACGACCCCCAACTCCTCGACCGATACTCGGAGTTGTGCCTGGAAAGGGTGTGGCAGGCGACACGTTTCTCGTATGACATGACTAGGATGTTGCACGCTCAACCAGATGGGGACGCCTTCGACCACCGGATGCAGCTCGCGCGGCTGCGCCGGATCGCGGCGTCCCGCCCGGCGGCCGCCGAACTGGCCGCCCACTACACGGGACTCCCCCTCGCGCTGTGAACCCCGGGACGCGCCCCCGGGGTCCGCGAGCCGCGACTCGCGAGCCTCGTGTCGGTGACTGAACCTGTGACGATCGATCGGAGCGCCGTCATGCCCCTGCTCGACCCGAAGACCTGGCAGAACTCACCGTCCCTGGCCCTGTCGGGCGGTGAGCACACGGTGACGGAGCCCGCCACGGGCGACACGCTCGCCACCGTCACGCTCGCCTCGCCCGAGGACGTGGGCACGGCCGCCCGGGCCGCGCGCGCCGCGCAGGCCGAGTGGGCGCGCATCCCGCACTTCGCCCGCGCCGCCGTCCTCCGCAAGGCGGGCGACCTGTTCGCCGAGCACGCCGCGGAGCTGCACGACTGGATCGTGCGCGAGTCCGGCTCCATCTCGGGCAAGGCCGACTTCGAACTGCATGTCGCCGCCCAGGAGTGCTACGAGGCCGCCGCGCTCGCCTCCCGCCCCGCCGGCCAGGTGCTGCCCTCGGAGGCGCCCCGCCTGTCGTACACGCGCCGGGTGCCGGCCGGTGTGGTCGGCGTGATCTCGCCGTTCAACGCCCCGCTGATCCTCTCCATCCGCTCCGTCGCCCCGGCCCTCGCGCTCGGCAACGGCGTTCTCCTGAAGCCGGACCCGCGCACGGCCGTCTGCGGCGGACTCTCCCTGGCCGCCGTGTTCGCCGAGGCCGGGCTGCCCGAAGGCCTGCTGCACATACTGCCCGGCGGCCCGGACGTGGGGGCGGCCCTGGTCGCCGACCCGCTGGTGCCGGTGATCTCCTTCACCGGGTCGACCGCCGCCGGACGCGCGGTCGGCGAGGCCGCCGGACGCCATCTCAAGCGCGCGCACCTGGAGTTGGGAGGCAACTCCGCGATGATCGTGCTGGAGGACGCCGACCTCGACGCCGTGATCTCCACGGCCGCCTGGGGCTCCTTCTTCCACCAGGGCCAGATCTGCATGACGACGGGACGCCACCTCGTCCACGCCTCGCTCTACGAGGAGTACGTCGAACGCCTCGCGGCGAAGGCCGACTCGCTCGCCGTCGGCGACCCGCACCGCGAGCACGTGCACCTCGGCCCCGTGATCGACGACTCCCAACTCGCCAAGATCCGGGGTCTGGTGGAGGCCAGCACGGCGAGTGGCGCCAAACTGGCGGCGGGCGGCACCCACGAGCGGCTGTTCTACCGGCCGACGGTCCTCGCCGGCGTCGACGACGCCACCCCCGCGTACGCGGAAGAGGTCTTCGGACCGGTCGCGCCGGTACGGCCGTTCCGTACGCTCGACGAGGCCGCCGCGCTCGCCGCCGACGGGCCGTACGGGCTGTCGCTGGGCATCGTCACCGGGGACGCGGCGCGGGGCCTCGACCTGGCCGAGCGCATCCCCACCGGGATCGTGCACATCAACGACCAGACCGTCAACGACGAGGCGGTAGCGCCTTTCGGCGGGATCGCCGCCTCCGGCACGGGCGCCCGCTTCGGCGGCGAGGCCAACCTGGAGGCCTTCACCGAGGTGCGCTGGACGACGGTCCGCGGAGACGTGGCGCCGTACCCGTTCTAGAAGCCGGAAGCCGCAGGTCCGCCGCAGGTCCGCCGGGGGTTCGCCGGCGGGCCCGGCGGCCGGTCTACTGGCCGTTCTGCTCGGCCTGGGCCTGCTGCTCGGCGACCGCCTTGCGGACCTCGTCCATGTCCAGCTTGCGGGCCTGCCCGATGACGTCCGTCAGGGCGGCCTCGGGCAGCGCCCCGGGCTGGGCGAACACGGCGACCTGGTCGCGGACGATCATCAGCGTCGGGATCGACTGGATGCCGAAGGCCGCGGCCAGCTCCGGCTGTGCCTCGGTGTCCACCTTGCCGAACACCAGGTCGGGGTTGTCGCCCGCCGCCTTCTCGTACACCGGGGCGAACTGACGGCACGGCCCGCACCAGGACGCCCAGAAGTCGATCAGGACGAACTCGTTGTCCGTGACCGTCTGGTCGAAGTTCTCCTTGGTGAGCTCCACGGTGCTGCTCATGGCGTGCATCCCTCTTCCTCGTCTCGGCCGGCAGGTCGGCCGCTGTCCACAACGCCGCCCCCTGGTGGCGTATTCCGCGCGCGTACCCGTTTGGCCCCTGCGCACACAAACAACCAGACTGACCCCATGACGGATACGGAAAGCTCCGAAGAGACGACAGCCGGTGCGTACGACGTCGTGGTGATCGGCGCCGGACCCGTGGGGGAGAACGTCGCCGACCGCACCCGCGCCGCCGGGCTGTCCACCGCGGTCGTGGAGAGCGAGCTGGCCGGCGGCGAGTGCTCGTACTGGGCGTGCATGCCCAGCAAGGCCCTGCTGCGCCCGGTCATCGCCCGCGCCGACGCCGGTCGCCTGCCCGGCCTGGCCCACCTGGTCCAGGGGCCGCTGGACGCCGCCGCGGTACTCGCCCGGCGCGACGAGAAGGCCGCTCACTGGAACGATGACGGCCAGGTCGCCTGGCTGCAGAGCGTCGGCGCCGACTTCTACCGCGGCCACGGACGCATCGCCGGAACACGCCGGGTCACCGTCGACGGCCCCGACGGCGAGAACCGCGTTCTCACCGCGCGGCACGCCGTGGTGATCAGCACCGGTACCCGGGCGCAGCTGCCCGACCTGCCGGGGCTCGCGCAGGTCAAGCCGTGGACGAGCCGCGAGGCCACCAGCGCGAAGAGGGTTCCCGACCGGCTGATCGTGGTCGGCGGCGGTGTGGTCGCCGTCGAGATGGCCACCGCCTGGCAGGCCCTCGGCTCGCACGTCACCCTCCTCGTCCGGGGCAAGGGCCTGCTGCCCCGCATGGAGCCCTTCGCCGGGGAACTGGTCGCGGAGGCGCTCACGGAGGCGGGCGCCGATGTGCGCCTGGGGACCTCGGTGACGGCCGTGTCGCGCGAGGGCGGTTCCGTGGTGGTGCTCACCGACACCGGCGACTGCTTCGGCGCCGACGAGATCCTCTTCGCCACCGGCCGCGCCCCGCGCACCGACGACCTCGGTCTTGACACGGTCGGCCTGGAACCCGGCTCGTGGCTGCCAGTCGACGACAGCCTCCGGGTGAGCGGCAGCGACTGGCTGTACGCGGTCGGGGACACCAACCACCGGGCGCTCCTCACCCACCAGGGCAAGTACCAGGCCCGGATCGCCGGGGCCGCCATCGCCGCCCGCGCGGCCGGTGTCCCGCTGCTGGAGAGCGATCCGTGGGGCGCCCACGCGGCCACCGCCGACCACGCGGCCGTACCCCAGGTCGTCTTCACCGACCCCGAGGCCGCAGCCGTCGGCCTCTCCCTCGCAGAGGCGGAACAGGCCGGCCACCGGGTCCGCGCCGTCGACGTCGAGTTCTCCTCCGTCGCCGGGGCGGGCCTGTACGCCGACGGCTACCGGGGCCGCGCCCGCATGGTCGTCGACCTGGACCGAGAGATCCTGCGCGGCGTCACCTTCGTCGGCCCCGGCGTCGGCGAACTCCTCCACTCCGCCACCATCGCCGTCGCCGGAGAGGTCCCGATCGACCGCCTGTGGCACGCGGTGCCCTCCTACCCGACGGTCAGCGAGGTGTGGCTGCGGCTGCTGGAGGCGTACCGGGGGTGAATCGTTCGGCCGCGCGGGCGCCGGTGACCTACTGTCCGCCGTACGGCGGACAGTCAGGGGAGGAACCATGCGGGGCCACGGGGGAGCGACTGGCCAAGGCGCTGGGCTCGACGGGCGACATGCGGCCCGCGCTGGGCGCGCTGGTCGAGGAGGCGCCGGAGGATCTCGCCGAGGCCATCGAGAAGGCGTACGCGGCGGCCTCGCCGGAGCGGCGAAGACACCTGTCGTGGATGCTCGGGGCGATGCACGGGCGCGGTTACGCGACCCTGCACGGCTGCTGGAAAGCGGCGAGGCCACCGATGGCGAGGAGCTGCTGAACATGGCCGTTCAGCGGGGGCTGCGGCTCCCCGCCGACATCCTGCGAGGCTCGTGGACCTGCTCGATGTCGACGAGGTTCTCGCGCCGTTGGCGGTTCGGGATGACAGAAGGCGGGCGGGCCGATTGGTTGGTCGGGAAGGCCGGTGCGGCAGGCCCTAGTCGGGCAGGGCGAAGCCGAGGGCGTCCGCCGCGCGGTGCGGGGTAGGGGCGTTCCAGCGGTCGGCGATCGACTGGTTCGAGGAGAGAGAGCGGAGTTCTGCCCGATCGAGGTAGAGCATGCCGTCCAGATGATCCGTCTCGTGCTGCACGATCCGCGCCGGCCAGCCCGTGAACTCCTCGTCCACGGCGATGCCGTGCTCGTCCAGCGCCCGCAGCCGCACCCGGGCGGCTCGGGCCACCACGGCCTGCCAGCCCGGCACGCTCAGACAGCCCTCGTAGAACGCGGCACGCTCGGCGCCCACCGCCTCGTACGACGGATTGACCAGCACCCGGAACGGCTGCGGCACCCGGGCACGGGCTACGCGGATCTCCTCGGGCACCGGCGCCGGGTCCTCGATCACCGCGAGCCGCAGCGGGATTCCGACCTGGGGAGCGGCCAGGCCGACCCCTGGCGCCGCGTGCATGGTGGCCCGCAGCGCGGCGACGAAGCGGGCCAGGAGAGCCGGGTCCAGCTGACCCTCGAAGGGCTCGGCGGGGCGGCGCAGCACCGGGTCGCCGGCCGCCACGATCTGCAACGGCCCCTCGTGGGTGAGGAGTTCCTCGACCTGGTCGCTCAGCGGGCGCGACGCGGCACGATCACGTTCGAAAACCATCGCGCCAGCATGCCAAGCGGAACGGCCCGAAGCGAGACGGCTCTCGGGGCGCCCTCGGACACCGTCGAGGTGTGACGTAGGTCATAGAACTCGCCGGGAACTTGATGGCTTCACGTCCCGACTACTGAACCGCCACGACGTCCCCGTACCCCGGAGTGTCCCGCCGATGACCACCGCTCCCTCGACCGAGACGGATGAGCCCCAGCAATCCGTCAAACCCGTCGCCACCACGAAGGGTTGGGCCTCGCTCAGGCCGCTCGTCCTGCGGCTGCACTTCTACGCGGGCGTCCTCGTCGCCCCGTTCCTGCTCGTCGCCGCGCTGACCGGTGGGCTGTACGCCGCCTCGTTCCAGATCGAGAAGATCGTGTACGCGGACGAGATGACCGTTTCCGAGGTCGGTGACACGAAGCTGCCGATCTCCGAGCAGGTGGCTGCCGCCCGCAAGGAGCACCCTGAGGGGACCATCGCCGCAGTGCGTCCCTCACCGGAGGACGACGCGACGACCCGGGTGATGCTGTCGGGTGTCGAGGGTGTCGACGAGAGCGCCACTCTCGCGGTGTTCGTCGACCCGTACACGGCGGAGGTCCGTGGGGCACTGGAGCAGTACGGGGCCACCGGGGCGCTGCCGGTGCGCACCTGGATCGACCAGTTGCACGCCAACCTCCACCTCGGCGAGACCGGACGCCTCTACAGCGAACTCGCCGCCAGCTGGCTGTGGGTGATCTCGGGCGGCGGTCTCGTGCTCTGGTTCTCCCGCCGCCGCGCCCTGCGCAAGGTGCGTGGCACCAGCGGGCGGCGCCGCACCCTGGGACTGCACGGCACGGTCGGCGTATGGGCGGCGGCGGGCTTCTTCTTCCTCTCGGCGACGGGCCTCACCTGGTCGGCGTACGCCGGCGCGAACATCGACGTCCTACGGACCGAGCTGCACCAGGCGACGCCGGCCATCTCCGCCGCGGCGAGCGGCGATCACGGCGGGCACGGGGGTCACGACAGCGGCTCGGCGGACGGAGGGGCCGCCGAGGGGGACCTGGACAAGATCCTCGACGCGGCGCGCGCCAAGGGCCTGGGTGACCCCGTGGAGATCGTGCCGCCCGCCGACGAGTCCTCCGCGTACGTGGTGAAGCAGGTCCAGCGCAGTTGGCCCACGAAGCAGGACGCGGTAGCCGTCGACCCGGCGACCGCCGAGGTCACCGACACGCTGCGGTTCGCCGACTTCCCGGTACTCGCCAAGCTGACCCGCTGGGGCATCGACGCGCACACCGGCGTGCTGTTCGGCATCGTCAACCAGCTCGTCCTGATGGCCCTGGCGCTGTCGTTGGTGTTGCTGATCGTCTGGGGCTACCGCATGTGGTGGCAGCGCGGCCGTGCCTCGGCCTTCGGCCGTCCGATCCCGCGCGGTGCCTGGCAGCAGGTGCCGCCGTACATCCTGGTCCCCGCGCTGGCCGTGATCGCCGTTCTCGGCTACTACGTGCCCCTTCTGGGCCTACCGCTCGCCGCGTTCATCGTCGTGGACGTGGTGCTCGGCGAGCTCGCCCACCGCAGGGGCAAGCGGACGAACGGCGGCCGGGCGGAGGCGAAGTAGCGGCGAGGGGGTAGAT
This sequence comes from Streptomyces graminofaciens, assembly GCF_030294945.1. NCBI lineage: Bacteria > Bacillati > Actinomycetota > Actinomycetes > Kitasatosporales > Streptomycetaceae > Streptomyces > Streptomyces graminofaciens. The sequence continues at coordinate 10,823,004 of NZ_AP018448.1, forward strand.
CCGAGAGGGCGGTTCTCCTCAGGTATGGCCGAGGGGGGCGGACCCCCAGTACGTCCGAAAGGGCGGTTTCCTCATCAGGAGACCGCCCTTTCGCGCACCACGGCTGTGCTCGACACCGCTGGGCATGCGCTCTGCGGCCGATGCGCTCTACAGCCGATCGAAGTCGCCCGCGAGGGCCGAGGCCATCCGCAGATGGGCCTCCGCCTCGTCGTACCGGGCCTGCCGCTGGAGTGTGCGGCCGAGCAGCAGCCGGGCGTACTGCTCCACCGGGTCGCGCTCGACGAGAACGCGCAACTCGGCCTCGGCGCGGCGCAGTTGAGCCGAGTGGTAGTAGGCGCGGGCCAGCAGCAGCCTGGGGCCCGTCTGCTCCGGCACCTCCTCGACCAGCCCGCTGAGGACGCGCGTGGCGGCGGCATAGTCCTTGGCGTCGAAGAACATCTGCGCGCGATCCCAGCGCTCGGCCTGCGTCCCGTGGTCGTAGTACGTCATGTCCACTGCTGACCTCCTTCGACGGCCCACAACCCCGGCTGGCTGTTGAATATTCCACTACCGAGGTGTGCGTCTCAGGGGCTACTTCCTGGCGGCCAGCTCGCTGTTGGCCCGCTCGGTGACGAGGGCCAGGACGCGGCCCGCGACCGTCAGATCCTCCGCCGGGATGCCGGCGTAGATCCTCGCGGAGATAACGCCTGTCTCGGTGGAGGAGCGGTCGTACAGCTCCCGTCCGGCGTCCGTCACCCGCAGCCGGGACGGCCGCGCGGAGTCCGGTTCCACCAATTTCGCGGACACCAACTCCTCGACGACGGCGCGTGCGGCCGTCTCGTCGATCTTGAGGGAGTCGACGATCTGGCCGGCGAGTCGATCGCGGTCCACGGGTTCGGCGGCGACCGCGACGAGCCGGAGGGTCACCGACTGCTGGAACGTGATGGCGTGACCAGCCAGCACGCTCTCCAGGACGGCACGGCCGGCGTAGTGGGCCAGGCCGATGACGCGGCCGTCGACGGAGGGCGTGGTGGAGGGGGCGGCGGTGGGTCCTGCGGTGGTCATGACTGCTCCTTGTCGTTGGGTGGATCAAGGGGGTCGAGCGGTGCGTCGAGCAGGGCTGTCAGATCGCGGGTGAACTCCTGGACGCGGGGGCTGTCGAGGCCACCGAGGGGTTCGAGCAGCCGTCCGAGGAGTCCCTGTACGACATCGATGGCCCGTCGGGTGACCTCGCGCCCCTCCTCGGTGAGCGCCAGCTGTACGGCGCGCGGATCCCGGGGGTCCCGGGCGCGCTCGACGAGCCCGGCGCCCTCCAGGGAGCGGGCCAGCTTGGAGACGTAGAGCGCCTCCAGGCCGGTGTGGTCGGCGAGCTGCCGCTGGCTCGGCCGCCGTCCGGCGCGATGCATGCCGTACAACGACGCCACCAGCGAATACTGCGCATGGGTCAGCCCTAGGGGTGCGACCGCGCGGTCGACCGCGACCCGCCACTTCATGGACAGGCGCCAGACGAGGAAACCGGGCGTTGCGCCTTCGGATGCGGTACTCATGAAAGATACAGTACATGGCTACTATGTCCATGGCTACTATCCGAGGAGAGGTCGACCGCCGTCGGGAAGGCCCCCGAGCGCACGGTGGGCGGGCGCCCCACGCCGTCCCCGTACACCCGCCGAGGCCGCCGTGTCCGCGCCGGTTCTGAGCCAAGTGCCCCGTGAGGGGAGGGGGGACGGACTGACGCGGGGCGGTCGACGGGTCTAGGTTGTGGCCATGAGCAATCTTGATCGCGAAGCGGTGCCCGCGGTGTGCGGCGGCCGGGGGTTCGTCGTCGCCGAGCCGGTGCGTGAACTTCTCAGCCCGCGCCGGGTGCGGCTCGGCGAGTCCACCGAAGTGCGACGTCTGCTGCCCAACCTGGGCCGCCGCATGGTCGGCGCCTGGTGCTTTGTCGATCACTACGGTCCCGACGACATCGCCGACGAGCCCGGCATGCAGGTGCCGCCCCACCCGCACATGGGGTTGCAGACCGTCAGCTGGCTGCACCAGGGCGAGGTGCTGCACCGTGACTCCACCGGCAGCCTCCAGACGATCCGGCCGAGAGAGCTGGGCCTGATGACCTCGGGTCGGGCCATCAGCCACTCGGAGGAGAGCCCGAAGTCGCACGCCCGCTTCCTGCACGGCGCCCAGCTGTGGGTGGCGCTGCCGGACGGTCACCGCCACACCGACCCGCACTTCGAGCACCACGCCGAGCTGCCCGTGGTCGCCGCCCCCGGCCTGCGCGCCACGCTGCTCCTCGGCAGCCTCGACGGCGCGACCTCGCCCGGCACGACGTACACCCCGATCGTGGGCGCCGACCTGGCCCTGAGCCAGGGCGCGGACCTACGCCTTCCGCTCGAACCGGACTTCGAGTACGCCGTGCTGTCCATGTCCGGCGAGGCCCACGTCGACGGAGTGCCGGTCCTCCCCGGCGCCATGCTCTACCTCGGCTGCGGCCGCACCGAACTCCCGCTGCGCGCCGAGTCGGACGCCGCCCTGATGCTCCTAGGCGGCGAACCCTTCGAGGAGGAGCTGATCATGTTCTGGAACTGGATCGGGCGGTCCCAGGAAGAGATCGTGCAAGCCCGCCGGGACTGGATGGAAGGGTCAAGATTCGGGGAGGTGAAAGGGTACGACGGGGCTCCGCTGCCCGCCCCCGAGCTGCCGCCGACGCCTCTGAAACCACGCGGAAGGGCCCGTTGACCTGCGGAAATCGCTGATACGTCGGTGATGGGTGGGCGAGCTGTCCTGTGGTGCCACCTCCCGCGCTTCGACCGATCACGGGAGGGTGGCAGCGCTGGCCGCAGGCCCGCTGTGGAGGGCTGGGTGAGCCCACAGTCTGGCCGTGTGTGGGCAGCTGTGGCAGGACTCTTGCTCACTCAATGCCAACTTTTCTGATGCTCCGTCAGATGTCGGCGTCTCTCTTTGCCGCCGCTTCGTGGCACGCAGCGGTCTCTGCAGGTTCGGAACGGCGGCGGCCGAGTGCTGACCTTGCGGGCGGTTGAGCCGTGCCTCGGCGAGAATGTTCGGCTTCACCCCGTCGTTTTGTGGAAGATTGACAAGTGGCGGCTGGCCGTGGTGATGAGTGCCCTGGTGTTGCTCCGCTGAGGGCGATGGTGTTTCAGGGGGGTCAGCAGGTTCTTCGTCTGCTGGTGGTACAGGCTTTGTGTGCTGTTGACCAGCGGAAACAGTGCTCGGTGAGGCATCAAGCGGATCGCTGGCCCGGGAATGGGCGGAAGCCCAAACTTCAGCCCCCTTGCGGCGTTATCGCGCTCACTACTTTTCGGGCATCGACCGTGTAGCCTCGCCCCGGCCGAGCGGTCGGACCTCCGGGCTCGCGCTCTGCTCCTCGCGCCACTTCTCGTACGGAGTGACCAGCTCGGACAGGTCCCGGAACAGGAACGCGTAGAAGTTTCTCATTTCGCGCACTCGAGCGGCCGCTTCTCCGCCCTCGTGCGGCAGTCGCGCCAGCGCCTCGTCGAGGAGCGCGAGCGTGTCCTCGACGACAGCCTCGTCCTCGCGGTACAAGCTGACCCAGACGTCGTGGCGCATCCGGTAGAGATCGCGACGGGTCTCCGGTGACACGGACCGTTCGACGGCGAGCGCGGACGCAACGAGATACACGACGGGAAAACGGTCTGGCGAGCGCCCGAGTCGTGGCACAGGGTGGCCGACGAGAACTACTCCAGGCTCGAGACCACCGCCGGTGAGCGGCGCGAGAGGATGCAGATCACCACCACGCGCATGAACGCGGCGGCGATGTGGCTCTATGGCGACAACAGCAACTTCAACAACCAGGACAGAGCGCGCGGTGCCCTGAGGATGACCCAGTTCATCTCCGAGGCAGCCCGATTCCGTCCCATCCGCGATGAGATAGCCCTGTCCCTCAGTCCCACGTCCTTCGGCTTCGTGATGTCTCCGGAGCTCGTTCGGCAGGAGAACAACTGGGACAACCTCAGCCGGCGCTTCAACTGGCTCCTGCGCCAGCGTGCCGGTTTCCGGGACCCCAACCCTCTCGTCGGCTACCGGCGGGACGGCTTCAACCAGGTCGTGAGGATCGTGCTCACCACAGCCGTCCTGTACGCGCAGTACATCCTCGCCACCTCGAAGGATCGCTGACCTGCCCTCCTCCGCTCCGGCTCCTGCGCGAGGGATGTGCGCAGGAGCCAAGGCCGGCGGACCCGCGACTCCTTCTTTCCGAGCAGGGAACGAGCGAGATGGCCGCCGCCGCTTCGAAAGGAACATGATGCGAAGAAGAAACGTGGCCACGGCATGGCGTGCAGCCGCTGCTGCCATGGCCAAGACACGACGGCGGACGTCCGCAGGTCTCCTCGCCGCCGTGGTGCTCGCCACCGGCACGGCGCTGACGACCGCCACACCCGCACAGGCCGACATCACCGACGGTCTGATCCTGCGCTACAAGCTGGACGAGACCTCCGGCACGGTTGCCCGGGACTCCTCCGGTCAGAACCACGACGGCACGGTCAACGGCACCGCAGACTGGGAGGGCGACCAGGGGCTGGGCTTCAACGGCTCCAACACCTACGTCAAGATGCCGGACAACATCATGGTCGGCCTGAACTCGATCACCGTCGACTTCGACACGTGGATCGATCCGACCATGGGCAAGCCTTACTTCCTGTACGGGATGGGCAACAAGAGCGGCACCGGCGTCAGCGGCTACGGCTACCTGTTCACCACCGGCAACGAGTTCCGCACCGCGATCACGCCGAACACCTACGCCAACGAGCAGAACACCCGCCCGTCGGACACGACGTACCAGCTGGCGCGCGGCATGTGGAAGCACATCACGTACACCCAGACCGGCACCACCGGCGTCCTGTACGAGAACGGCGTGGAGAAGGCCCGCAACACCAACGTGACCATCACCCCCGGCTCGATCGGCGGCGGGACGACCGTCGCGAACTACATCGGCCGGTCGCTGTTCGCCAACGACAAGTACTTCAAGGGCCGGATGCGGGACTTCCGCCTCTACAACCGGGCGCTGTCCCCCTCCGAGGTGCAGACGAACGCCTCCGCCACCGAGCTGGAGTGCCTACAACGGCGCGCTCGCGGCCTTCCAGGACACCGACTACGGACCGGTGATCATTTTCCCCAAGGACTACGCCGGCGACATCGGCGACCCGGAGACCCCGCCGGACTGGATCGACGAATACGGGAACACCCCCACCTCCTGGCCCGACTACGCGACCGGGATCAGTCAGCTGTTCACGCTCGCCGACATCTCCGATCTTATTGACGCGGTCACCGCCCAGGTACAGCCGGACGGCGACAGCACCTACCGGCTGAACGTCTTCTACGACGGGTCGATCGACCAGGTCGTGGCACAGACCAACGCCCCCTCCTCCGTCACCGACCCGCTGGCCACCCAGTACGAGGGCAAGCTCGTGATCGAGAGCGACAAGGCACCGGACGGCAGGTGCGCGCCGCACGAGACCGCCGTGGCCAACGACATCACCACTCCCGCGGTGCCGGAGACCGATGTCGACGACGGACGGACGTCGCTGCAGTGGCAGCAGGTCCAGGCCCTGGCCGACTACAACTGCGCGCTCACTGCGTTCGACGACCCCGACATGGGACCGGTGATCATCTTCCCCTCCGACTACACCGGCGACATCGACAACCAGGCGAAGCCGCCCCACTGGACCGGCAAGAACGCCCAGATCCCCGCCGACTGGCCCACCCCGACCACCGCGAAGAGCCCTCAGTTCACCTTCGCCCAGATCAAGGCCATCCAGACCGCGGCCGTCGACCGGATCGCGGGCGCCAGCGACGAGACCACCAACTACAGCGTGACCGTCCACTACGACGGCCCGAACGACAGGGTGGTGGTGAAAACCGACGCTCCCGCATCCGTCACCGACCCGTTGGTGGCCGCCTACCCCGACAAGGTGGTGATCACCGCCCCGGCCGCAGTCACCTTCAGCGACAGCTAGACCGGCGGACCGAAAATCAGGGAGGCCTGAGGGGGAGGACCTGCATCCCGATCCTCGCCCCTCAGGCCTGCCTTCAGCCTTTGACAGCGCCGGTGAGCACACCGTGCCGGGTTCGGTGGAGATCTCAGTCGGTGGCTATGAGATGGGGGTGCGTGGTTGCTCGGTAGTAGTTGGCTTCGTATTCGACGGGCGGGATGTCTCACCGTGGAGTCGGCGGTGATTGCACCAGTCGCCCCACTCGGCGGTGGCGAGCTCGACGTGTGAGAGCGTCTTCCACGGCCGCTGCGGCTTGATGACTTCGGTCTTGAACAGGCCGATCGTCGACTCCGTGAGCGCGTTGTCGTACGCGTCGCCGACCGAGCCGATGGAGGCCGCGATCTGGGCCGCGTTCAGGTGCTCGGCCAGCCGGAACGACGTGTATTGCTTGGGTTCAAGGAGTCGTCGCAACACTGTCGTCTTGTGTCAACTGGCCGGAGACGTCTGACAAGCTGGTTGGGGCAGGTCGGCATCCACTACCTCCCGACGACATCCTCGCCACCCGGCGGTGGGTTCCGCAGGTTGATGGGGGTCGCGGGCCCGGGTCAGCTCTCTGTCATGTTCATTCGCGCTTGACGTAGCCCCGACGCCAGGAGATCTTCGCGCCGGCCCCCATCAGCTGCTCGGCGAGATCGGGAATGGTGTCCTCGTTGATGCGGAAGGTTGGGCCGGACAGCGTCACTGCCGCGATGACCTTCCCGTCCAGGGCGCGGATCGGAGCGGCGATGGCCGCCAGTCCGATCTCGTGCTCCTCGCTGGTAGCGGCGTAGCCCCGCTCGCGGACCGCTTCTAGTTCCGCCGCAAAGCGCACTGGATCGACGATGGTATGCGGGGTGTACTTCTTCGGTCGCTTCGCGAGGATCTCGGCGACTTCGTCCGGGGTCATGTGTGCCATGAAGAGCTTGCCCGCCGAGGTGGCGTGTATCGGGGAGCTCTTGCCGAGCCAGTCGATGCTCATGATCGACATGCCGATCGCCTGGTCGATGGTGACCACGTCGTCCCCGTCCCGGACCGCGACATTCACGGTGTCGCCCACGGCCGCGGCCAGTTCTTGGCAGATGGGGTGGCTCAACACGGACAGGTCGTTCACCTTGCTCGCCCCGGCCGCGAGTTCGACCATCGTGTAGCCGATGCGGTACCGACCGCGCTCGGTGTCCTGCTCGACCATGCCCCGGGACTCCAGGGTCGCCAGCAGCCGGAACACGGTCGACTTGTGGATGCCCAGCGCCTCGGCGACCTCGGTCACGCCGCTGGGGCCCTGGGTGGCCAATACCTGCAGGATCGACACTGCCCGTTCGACTGACTGCACCGAGTGGTCACGTGGGCGGCTCCCATTGCTGGTCATGGCGGAAGAGTAGCCGAGTGGCAGACGCCATCCGTGAGCCCCCTGGCCACCCGTTTTTACGCCTGTATTGCTGCCGCACGCTGCACCGGCCCGCGGTGACGGCCGGGGTTAATTTCCCATTTCCTCCACGCAAGGGCCTTGACGGATCGCTCGGTGTCGAGTCATGGTCGTACCGCATTGCACACTTGTTTCGCAATGCGGGACAACGGCTCTTATCCTTCCGCCCCGTGCGGACCCCTTGGAGGTGAGGCGCGGTGATTGAGGCATCTCGGCTGGAGAAGGTGTACGGCACGACATCCGACGGAGTGCGCGCGGTCGACGGCGTGACGTTCGACGTGGCGCCGGGAGAGCTCTTCGTGATCATGGGGCTGTCGGGTTCTGGAAAATCGACCCTGCTCCGCATGCTGAACCGGCTGGTGGAGCCGACCTCAGGTGAACTGCGCATCGACGGCCGCGATGTGCTGGGGATGGGCGATGCGGACCTCAGAGAGCTGCGCAACCAAAAGATCAACATGGTCTTTCAGCATTTCGCGCTGTTCCCGCACCGCACGGTCCGCCAAAACGCCGCCTACGGCATGCGGGTCCGCGGAGTGGCCGACGCGGAACGGCTGGAGCGGGCCGACTGGGCGTTGAAGACGGTCGGTCTCGGTGACCGTGGTGACGCCTACCCCGATCAGCTGTCCGGCGGCCAGCGCCAGCGCGTCGGCCTGGCCCGTGCGCTCGCCACGGACGCCGAGATCCTGCTCATGGACGAGCCGTTCAGCGCGCTTGACCCGCTGATCCGCCGCGACATGCAGGACCTGCTGCTGACGCTGCAGCGGGACCTGCGCCGCACGATCGTCTTCGTCACCCACGACCTCAACGAGGCGATGCGGCTGGGCGACCGGATCATGGTGATGCGGGACGGACGCGCCGTACAGCTCGGTACCGCGTCCGAGATCCTGCACACACCGTCCAGCGACTACGTCCGCGACTTCGTCTCGGACGTCGACCGCTCCCGTGTGCTCACCGCGCGGGAGATCATGCGGGAACCGCTGATGACGGCGCGTGCGGACGACGAACCCCGGGACGTCCTGAGGAGGCTGTCGAACGCCGAGGCCGCCGGCGTCTACGTAGTGGACTCCGACGGCCAGATCGCCGGCGTGGCGAGCGACGATCTGCTCGCCGAGGCGGCCGGGCAGGGCCGTACGTCTCTCGGCGAGTGCCTGGTCGAGGAGTACGAGCGCACCGGCCCCGACACCTTGCTCGTGGACCTGTGTCCGCTGGTCGGACGGCACGCCGTGCCCCTTGCCGTCACCGACGACGACGGCCGGCTCCTCGGCGTCGTCCCCCGTGCGGCACTCCTCACGGCGCTGTCCGACCCGCGCACGTCGGACCCCAGTGATTCACGGAAGGTAGCGGCTGATGTATAAGCCCTTGTTCACCGTCGACTTCGGCACGCCCGTCAGCGAGGCGGTCGACTGGCTCACCCTGCACCTGGGCGGCGTCTTCGACGCCATCTCCTCGGTGATGACCGAGCTGGTCAACGCCGTGCTCTTCGTCCTCACCGCACCGCATCCGCTCGTCGTGACAGCGGTGTTCACGGCACTCGCGTACGTCGCCGGCAAGTGGGGCTTCGGCGCCTTCACCGTCGTCGCCTTCCTGATCATCCAGGGCATGGGCCTGTGGACCGAGGCGATGCAGTCCCTCGCAGTCGTCACGGTGGCGTCCGTCCTCGCCGTGGCCATCGGGGTACCCATAGGTGTCTGGGCCGCCAGGGGTCCGGTGGCCAGCGCCGTCGTCCGACCGGTGCTCGACTTCATGCAGACCCTGCCGGTGTTCGTCTACCTCATCCCGGCCGTCTTCTTCTTCGGCATCGGCCTCGTCCCCGGAGTCGTCGCGACCACCGTCTTCGCCGTCCCGCCCGCCGTGCGCCTCACTGAACTGGGCATCCGGCAGGTCGACAAGGAGGTCGTCGAGGCCGCCCGTGCCTTCGGCGCCAAGCCCCGCCAGATCCTGCGTGAGGTCCAACTCCCGCTCGCCCTGCCCTCGATCATGGCCGGCGTCAACCAGGTGATCATGCTCGCGCTGTCCATGGTGGTCATCGCCGGCATGGTCGGCGCCGCCGGCCTCGGCACCGTCGTCGTCCGCGGCATCAGCCAACTCGACGTGGGCGTCGGCTTCCAGGGCGGACTCGCCGTCGTCTTCCTCGCCATCTTCCTCGACCGCGTCACCGGCGCCCTGGCCACACCGAGGCGACGCCGGGCCCGCAAGAACCGCACCCGGCCCGCCGCAGCAGCCGACACCACATCCGCTCCCGCTTCCGCCCCCGAGCCCGTCTCCGCTTCGGCGTGAGAACTGCCAAGGAACAGGAAAACCGCATGAACCACACCTCACGCCGCTCCCGCGGCACACTCCTCCTCGGCTGTATCGCCGTCGCACTCACCCTGGTCACCACCGCGTGCAGCGGACAGACCGCGTCCGTGGACTCCGGCTCCGGCGGCGAAAAAGCCAATTCCAAGACAGTGAAGATCGCCCTCGTCGAGGGCTGGGACGAGGACATCGCCGCCACATACCTGTGGAAGGAGATCCTCGAAGACCGCGGCTACAAGGTCGACGTCCAGTCACTGGACGTCGCCAGCACCTTCGCCGGCGTCGCCAACAAGCAGGTCGACCTCTATCTCGATGCCTGGCTGCCCAGCACCCACGAGTCGTACTGGAAGAAGCTCGGCTCCAAGCTGGAGGTCACCTCCACCTGGTACGAACCGGCCGACCTGAATCTGACCGTCCCCACGTACGTCAAGGACGTCAACTCGATCGCCGATCTAAAGGCGCACGCTTCCGAGTTCGGCGGTGACATCGTAGGCATCGAGGCAGGCTCCGGCCTGATGCGGCTCACACGTGAGAGCGTCATGCCCGCCTACGGTCTCGACGACGACTACCAGCTCACCGAGAGCAGCAGCTCCGCCATGCTCTCCGCGCTGCAGAGCGCGATCGCGAAGAAGAAGCCGATCGTGGTCACCCTGTGGCGGCCGCACTGGGCGTACGCCAAGCTGCCGTTGAAGGTCCTCAAGGACCCCGAGGGCGCATACGGCAAACCCGACAGCGTCCAGGCCATCGCCGCCAAGGGCTTCGCCGCCGACCGCCCCGAACTGGCCGGCTGGCTCAAGAATTTCAAGCTCACCTCGGCCCAACTGGGCAGCCTCGAACTGCTGATTCAGAAGAAGGGCACGGGTCACGAGCAGGAAGCGGCCAAGGAGTGGATCGCCGAGAACAAGTCGGTCGTGGACGCCTGGCTCACCTGAGCCACGACGCGTCGACACAGACCCGGCTCCGGACTCTCGACTGTTCGTGCCGCCGGGGAGCTGGTCGTCGGCCATGGCCGACGACCAGCTCCCCGGCCGCCCATCGAGAGCCGAGCACAGTGAAGGGAACGCACGTTTGTTGCCAAGGACGATGGCCGCTGTCCTGCTGACGGGTCACGGGGGGCTGGAGAAACTCGAGTACCGGACGGATGTGCCGGTTCCGCACCCCAAGAAGGGTGAGGTTCTCCTCCAGGTCGCCGCTGCGGGGATCAACAACACGGATGTGAACACCCGGATCGGCTGGTATTCGAAGGCCGTCGCCTCGGAGACGGGTGCGGGCGGCGCAACGGGTTTCGACGTCGTCGACGACGTGGACGCCACGTGGTCGGGTACGGCGCTGGAATTTCCGCGTATCCAGGGCGCGGACGTGTGCGGCCGGATCGTCGCCGTGGGTGAGGGCGTGCCGGGCGAGCGGATCGGCGAGCGGGTTCTCGTACGGAACATGCTGCGCACGCCGGTCGACTACCGGCCGTTCGAGTGCTGGACCTTCGGCAGTGAGTGCGACGGCGGGTTCGCGCAGTTCGCCGTCGCGCCCTCTCGGGAGACGCACGCCGTCCACAGCGACCTGAGCGACGAGGAGCTCGCGGCGCTGCCGTGTGCCTACTCGACGGCGGAGAACATGCTGCACCGGGCCGCCGTCGGGGCGGAGCGGGTGCTGGTGACGGGCGCGTCGGGCGGAGTCGGGCTCGCCGCGGTGCAGCTCGCCAAGCGCCGGGGCGCCACGGTGACCGCGGTCTGCTCGGCCGCGAAGGCCGCCGAGGTCCTGGCCCAGGGCGCAGACCGGACCCTCGACCGGGGCGCGGACCTGATCGCCGCCCTCGGCGGATCCGTCGACGTGGTGGTCGATCTCGTCGGCGGCCCGCAGTTCGCGCAGCTGCTCGACCTGCTGCGCCCGGGCGGCCGGTACGCCATCGCGGGAGCCATCGGAGGGCCGGTCGCTCAGATCGATCTGCGCACGCTGTACCTGAAGGACCTTTCTCTCATCGGCTGCACGTTCCAGGAGGACGAGGTGTTCGAGAACCTGGTCAAGTACGTCGAGCGCGGCGAGGTACGGCCGGTGGTCTCCGGCACGTACCCCCTGGAGGAGATCGCGCGGGCGCAGGAGGACTTCCTCGCCAAGAAGCATCTGGGAAAGCTCGTGCTCGTTCCGCCCGCCCCGCATGTGACAGCACCCGAGCCCTCACCGGCCCGTAAGGAAAGAAAGGCATGAAGATCTCCAAGGCCGACGGGGCTGACCCCCGGCCGCCGCCACCGCGGCATCGCCCGGGCCATCGGACTCAGGATGAACGTGCCGGAGACCACCGGATTCGCCATCACCTTCTCCGTGATCGTCCATCTGGGCGCGACCGTTCCCGAGCAGTTGCTGCAAGCCGTGCTGAACTGCGAGGACATGGTGACGCTGAAGACGGCGGAATCCGCTGCCGTGTACACCGGCGACGGAATCCTGCCCCCGCCGCACCGGGACTGGGCATCACCGCCGACGAAGTCGTGCTCGGCGACCCGGTCATGACGTGGGGCGACCGAGAGCCTGTCCTCGTTCACTGCAAGCTCGTACTCACCATCCAGGAGGTTGGACGATGAGGATCGCCGAGATCCACATCTATCGACACGATCTGCCGGTCCTCAACGGCCCCTACAGGATGGGCCATGCGGAAATCTGGTCGCTTTCCACCACTTTGGTCAAGCTGGTCGCCGACAACGGGCTCGTCGGCTGGGGTGAGACCTGCCCGGTCGGCCCCACCTATTCCGAGTCGTACGCCGCCGGAGCCGTGGCGGCTCTGACCGAACTGGCGCCGGGGCTGATCGGAGCCGAGGTGCTGCCGGTGCCGTTGCACCGGCGCATGGACGGCCTGCTCAACGGTCACAACTACGCCAAGGCCGCCCTCGACATCGCCATCCATGACCTCCTGGGCAAGCATTTCGGCGTCAGCGTCTCCGATCTTCTCGGGGGCGCGGTGACGGACCTAGTGCCGTCCTACTACGCCATCGGCGTCGGCACGCCGGACGACACGGCCCGCATCGCGGCGGAGAAGCGCGCCGAGGGATACCCGCGCCTGCAGGTCAAGATCGGCGGGCGGCCCGTCGAGGAGGACATCGAGGCCGTCCGCAAGGTCTGGGAGGTCATCGGCGGCTCGGGGATGCGTCTGGCGGTGGACGGCAACCGCTGCCTGACGACCCGCGACGCGCTGCGGCTCAGCCGCGAATGCCCGGACATCCCCTTCATCCTGGAACAGCCCTGCAATACCGTCGAGGACCTGCAGAAGATCCGTCCGCAGGTCAGCCACGGCATCTACATGGACGAGAGCAGCACCAGCCTGAACACGGTGATCACCGCCGCCGGCACCGGCCTGGTCGACGGCTTCGGCATGAAGGTCACCATGATCGGCGGACTGCATCCGATGCGCGCGTTCCGCGACATCTGTGCGGCCCGCAAACTGCCGCACACCTGCGACGATGCCTGGGGCGGCGACATCATCGCCGCCGCCTGCACCCATATCGGCGCGACGGTGGCCCCCGAGCTGCTCGAAGGCGTCTGGCTGGCGGCGCCCAGCATCGAAGGACACTACGATCACGAGAACGGCATCCGGATCGAAGGCGGCTACATCAAGCGACCACAAGGCCCCGGCCTGGGCGTCGTGCCCGATGAAAGCCTGTTCGGCGCCCCGGCGGCGTCTTTCTGATCAGCCGATGCGGGCCCGTGCGCTTGCCGGGGCGGCCCAGGCCGTCGCCCTGATACAGGGTGAGGACGGCGTCCCTTCGGGCCAGTGCGAACTCACGGAGCGACGGCCGCGGCGCCGGCTGTCGGGTCCTCGACGACGTCGCCGACGGGGAACGGGTCGCGGACATGGACAACGGTGGCCGGCTCCCGCCCCACTATGACCCCGGTCAGGTCCAAGTGCTGCATCAGGGCTGACGGCCAACCTGGCTGTCCCCTTCAACGCCATCAGGGTTTCGCTATGCGATACAAGTGCGCTATTCGGCATGAAGATCACGGCATTTCGGTTGTTTGGGGGCTCCCGGGGCGGTGCAAGTCTTGACGGATCCTGGTGCGTGGAAGCTAACCTTGTTTCACAAGGCAAGACAGTTTCGCAATGCGAAACATAGACCCGTGTGGACTCTCAGCGGCGCAGCCGCAGTCATCGTGATGGAGAAACCAAGTGAGTCACATGAGCACCCTCAAGCTGACGGCGGAGACAGAGTCCCTGATCAACAACCGTGCGGTGGGGTACAGCCTCGAGGCGCCGTTCTACGCGAGCCAGGAGATCTTCGACCTCGATGTCGAGGCGATCTTCGCGAAGCACTGGCTGTTCAGCACGACGGAGGCGGAGATCGCCGAGCCCGGGGACTTCGTCACGGTCGACATCGGCCCGCATTCCGTGATCATCCTCCGTGACGACGACGAGGAGGTCCGAGCCTTCCGTAACGTCTGCCGGCACCGGGGCTCGCGGCTGCTGGACTCTCCGTGCGGTTCCGTGGGAAACCTGGTGTGCCCCTACCACCAGTGGACCTACCGCACGGACGGCAGCCTCATCCACGCGGAGTCCCAGCCACCGTCGTTCGAGCGGGACCGCTTCGGCCTCAAACCGGTCCACGTTCGCACTGTTGGCGGGCTCGTCTTCATCTGCCTCGGCGAGGAACCACCCGAGGACTTCGACGAGGTGGCCGGCAACATCGAGCCTTACCTCACTCCCTATGACCTGCGCCACGCCAAGGTCGCGCACCAGGTCGACCTCGTCGAGGAGGGGAACTGGAAGCTGGTCATGGAGAACAACCGGGAGTGCCACCACTGCGACAGCGCCCACCCGGAGCTGATCACCGCGTACTTCCCGTTGTTCGGTTACACGGCGGACGACGTCACCCCTCGCCTGCGCCCGGTCTTCGAGCGGTACCAGGCCGCCGCTGAGGATCTGGGAGCGGCATGTGCCGCCAGTCAGTTCCCTCGTGACACCTGGTACGAGCCGGACACGCGTATCACCGGTTTCCGGGTTTCCCATCTGCCCCTGGACGGGGAGGGCTCATCGTTCGGACCGGACGGCAAGCCCGTCTGCGCGAAGCTGATGGGCTCGATCACGCAGGCGCGCTTCGGGGACCTTTCCATGCACATGCAGCCGAACTCCTGGTTCCACCTGCTGAGCGACCACGCAATCGTGTTCCGTGTGCTTCCGGTGTCACCTGACAAGAGCATCGTGCGCACCACGTGGCTGGTGCACTCGGACGCGGTGGAGGGTGTCGACTACGACGTCGACTCCCTCACGTCCGTGTGGCGAACCACCAATGACCAGGACAGGGTCCTGGTCGCCGGAACGCAGTGCGGTGTCGCCAACCCCGGATACGAGCCGGGCCCGTACTCGCTGGTCGAGGACGACGTGGAGGCCTTCGCCAACTGGTACATCGGGCGACTCCACAAGTACGTCACCTCGTAAGTCAACAGCCGATCCGTATCGGCGCGGCGTTGGAAGCACAGCCTCGGCGGCATCGCGCCGAGCACAGGGAAGGTCCTTGACATGACGGTCGCACGTACCGGCGTTCCGCCTCGGGGCGATGCTCGAACTGACGGCATGGTGGACGACAACGGCCTGGTGAAGCCCGCATGGGCGACCGAGTGCTGGAGCGAAAGCGACCAGACCGAACTGGTCTGCCGGAACGTCCTCGACATCACCCACGACGTGAAGAGTTTCGTCTTCGAAGCCGAGGGAGGCCAGGTCTTCCGGTTCGTCCCAGGACAATTCGTGACGTTGCAATTCGAGGTCGACGGGCAGCAGATCAGCCGTTGCTACACGATCTCGTCGCCGCCCACCCGGCCACACACCCTGACGATCACGGTCAAGCGCGTAGTGGGCGGCCCCGTGTCGAACTGGCTCCATGACCATGTCCTGCCAGGGACGCGTGTCTCTGCCCTTGCGCCTCTCGGGGCGTTCACTCTCTCCGGCGCTCCGGCTGCGAAATACCTCTTCCTCTCGGCCGGCAGCGGCATCACCCCCGTCATGTCGATGACACGGACTCTGTTCGACCTCGGCTCGGACGCGGACATCCTGTTCGTGCACAGTGCGCGCACGCCGGCGGACATCATCTTCCGCCGCGAACTCGAGGCGATGCCCGCCGTCATGCCCAACATCAGGGTGGTGCACATCTGCGAGGGCGACTACCCCTCCGAACGCTGGGCGGGACTCCGCGGCCGTATCTCCACCGCGGTCCTGCAATCGCTCGCTCCAGACCTGCACGAGCGCGTGACCTTCACCTGTGGCCCGGCGCCCTACATGAGCGAGGTGCGTCGCATCCTTGAGGAGTCCGGCTACGACATGCGGAACTACTACGAGGAGAGCTTCTCGTTCGAGACACTGCCGACCTCCGGGCAATTGCCTCAGGCCTCCCGTGATGCCGACGAGACCCCCGCTGAGCCGGTTCTGGAGGCCGACGCCGACTCCTCGTCGGTCTCTCCGGTCGAGGCGGTGACGACGTACACCGTCGAGTTCGTCAAGAGCGGCCGGACCGTCGCCTGTCGCACGGACGAGAGCGTGCTCGACGCGGCACTGGCGGCAGGGCTCCGACCGCCGTCCTCCTGCAGCCAGGGCATGTGCGGCACGTGCAAGACGACCATGCTGTCCGGTGAGGTCGACATGCAGCACAACGGAGGAATCCGCCCCAGGGAGGTCGCGCAGAACAAGATCCTGATCTGCTGCTCCAGGCCCTTGAGCGATCTACGCATCGACGGGTGACGTGCGGGTGCCTTCTGCCCCTGTCTGCGGACGCGGCTGATCGGCCCACGGACTCAGCCGGTCTGGTCCGAGCCCTCCGGGACGCGCATCTGTCGCACGAGGCGTTGGCGGGCGCTGAGAAGGGAATCACGCGTGATCGTGACGGCCAGTTCCGTGTCGCCGGCCGACAGAGCGTCGATCAGCGCAGGCTGAGGGGTCCACAGGGACGAGTCGTGAGCTTTCAGGGCCACACGTGCACCGATCACCTTGTAGGGGCGGCATTGGATCCACAAGGAGTCGATGGTCGATACCAGGACATCGTTGCTGCTTGCGCGGTACAGGTGCCGGAGGAGGTCCTCATCCTCATCGAGAGCATCCGTGACGCGCCCCTGGACGACGGCCCGGTACATCCGTTCACAAGCGCCCCGCATCTTGTCCAGTTCATCGCCGGTGACGGACGCCGCGCCCTTCCGGGTGGCCTCGACCTCGAGGATTGTCCGGACCTCATAGAGATTCAACAGCTCGTGAACGGTGAACTCGCGGACCCGGGCGCCACGATGCGGGTGCGCCACGGCGAGGCCGTTCTTCACGAGGAGTCGGATCGCCTCTCGAACCGGCATGACGCTCGTTCCCACTTGCTCGGCCAGGTCCCGGACGGGCAGTCGATCTCCCGCAGCGAGTTCGCCGTCGAAGATGCGTTTGGCGAGGACCTCGTAGACCTGGTCCGCGACGAGTGTCGGGTTGACGTTCTGGCTCCCGCGGCCAGTTCCTGTGACCACTGAGAACTCCATCGCGTCGACAGCAGAGAAGACAGGAATACGATAGCCGCGCACGGGAGCGGCCCGACCCGGCCGGCTGTACGGTCCAGGCAGGCCAGACCGAAACGGGCAGGCCCCGGTGCATGGTCGATGGCACCAGGCCCAGGAGAAACGCGGTCCGAGCCTCTGGGGCCGGCCGATCCTGGAGATCCGTCGCTCGGCGTGGGTCGGTGTCCGCCGGAAGCTGTGGTGCGGGCGCGGTCGCTCATCATCACCTCGCCCACCGCTCGTGTGGCGGGCCGTTCGTCGCTGGGCCGTGGCGGGCGAGAGTCGGAGACGTCGGCGGCCGGGCGACGGCGCCGGCATCGGGGGTGGGGCACCAGAGTTTCGGGTTCGGTTCGGATGTCGCCATCCGAACCGAACCCGAAAGGCCCCTATTCGTCGTTCGAGATCTCTCATCCCTTGCCCGTCCACAGCATCCCGGGCCTACAGCCAGGCCGAGAGGGGAGGACGAGGCTACTCGGACGACAGATCCATCAGGATCAGGGCGAGCGCGTGTGCGCCGGTGTCCACATCGGCGTCCTCGGCGTACTCCTCGGGGGAGTGTGAGATTCCGCTGGGGTTGCGCACGAACAGCATCGCCGAGGGGGTGAATGGCGCCAGTACTCCCGCGTCGTGACCGGCACCTGTGTCGAGCAGCGGCGCGGACGGAAGGACTTTCGTAAAGCGCTGGATCAGGTCGGTATCGAAGGCTGCGGTCGGGCTGTACGACTCGCGACTGACCGACGAGCGGCAGGCCGCCGCGCGCGCGAGTCCGCTTGCATGGGCGGTGATCTCGTCGACGAGGGGCTGCAGAGCCGACTCGTCCGCGTGCCGTACGTCGAGCCAGACGTCCACGGCTGAGGCGATGACGTTGGAGCCGCCGGGCACCGGAGTCACCTTCCCGACGGTCGCCCGGGCACCCGGGACGGCCCACGCAGCCTCCTGTACTGCGAGGATCGTCCGGGCTGCGGGGATCATCGGGTCGCGGCGGTCCGACATCAACGTGGTTCCGGCATGGTTGCCCTGACCTTCGAAGCGAAGCTTCCAGCGGCCGTGCCCGATGATGCTACGACCGATGGCCACGGGCTCGGACAGGTCGACGAGGCCTCGGCCCTGCTCGACGTGGAGTTCCACGAAGGCGCCGATGCGCTCCACGGCCTTCGCGTCGGGTCCGACCCGGTCGGGGTCGATTCCGTTGCGGCCGAAGAGGTCGGCGAGGGTGTCGCCGTTCTCGTCCTTGAGCGCAAGGGCTCGGTCCGCGGAGACCGTGCCGGCCATGAGTCCGGAGCCGAGACAGGGCAGGCCGTACCTCGAGCCTTCCTCCTCCGGGAAGACAACGATGACGACGGGGCGGTTCGGGCGGAAGCCGGAGGCTTGCATCAGCTCGACCGCCGCGAGCGCCGAGACGACTCCCAGCGGACCGTCGAACGCGCCGCCTCCGGGCACCGAGTCGAGATGACTCCCGGTCGCGACAGCATTCTCACGAGCTCTGCCCGGCCCATCCCACCAGGCCCAGATAATGCCGTTCCGGTCCGTTTCCACGTCGAGCCCCAGACGCTGGGCCTCCCCGACGAACCACTCCCGCAGCTCGAGCTCCGCAGGCGAGAACACGGGACGGCTGTAGCCTCCGCGCTTTGGATCGCGGCCGATTCCGGACAGGCGGGCCATCATCGACGAGGCGGTCATCGCCGTCCCCCGTCCCGGAGGGAAGCGGCGCCCAGGCTGCCGCCGACCAGAAACTCCCGGGGGAGGGCGGCGCGACCGGCGGCAGGAGTGCCGGCGCCGGCGAGATGGGCGGCGAGAACGCCGATAAGTGGAGCGAACTTCGCGCCGTGCCCGGAGCACGGAGAGATCACCGTGAGGTTCTCGGTGCGGTCGAGCACGAAGTCCTCGCTCGGCGTCGTCGTGAAAAGGCAGGTCGTCTCCGCGTACGGCTCGGGCACGAGGCCGGGGAGGTTGTCCTTGACATAGGCGATCAGCCGTTCGCGGTTCGCCGGATCGATCTGCCCGTCCTGCTCGTATGCCGAGGGCAGCGCCTTCCCCACGGCGTACTCCGCCAGCTTCTGGCCGCGGAAATCCGCGTCGCGGCCACCCGGAAGGCTGTAGGTCTGGATCGCCTCGGTCTTGTGGATGAAGGTGGGCCAGTCCTCGGCCCCGTCGCGGTAGGGGAAGTGGTAGGCCTGCTCCTGGGTGACCGCGAACCGCGGCATCGCGGCTAGGAACCGCTCGTCGACCCCGGCGTTCTGCAGGAGCCGAGGCAGGAAGCCGCCGGCGCAGATGACCACTCGCTCGGCATCGAGGGTGTCACCCGCGGCTGCGTGCAGGCGATAGCCGGACGTCGTCCTCTCGATTCTCTGTACGTCCCATCCCGTGCGCAGTCGGGCACCATGGGAGGTCGCGAGAGAGACCATCGCGTTGACCGACCTCTCCGCGTCGATCACCCCGGCGTCCGGATGCCACAGCACCGGCGAGTCGAACTCGATCTGCCAGCGCTCCGAGGCCGTCGCAGGACTGAGCAGTTCGTGCTCGATGCCGGCCTCCTCCAGGGAGCGCGCGAGCGCGCCCGGGTCGCGCTGCTCGCCCCAGTCCAGGCACCCGGTCCGGCTGATCAGCTGCTCCCCGGCTGCTGCCTCCAGCTCCGACCAAAGGGGTCGCGAGCGGAGGACCAGATCGGTGTACAGCGTGGACGGGTAGGCGTAACGGAAGATCCGTGCGGAGCCGTGCGAGCTGCCTTCGTGGTCGGCCGGCAGGCCGCGCTCGACGAGCGTGACGTCATGGCCGGCTTCCGCGAGGCGCCATGCGGTAGCGGCGCCGGCCAGCCCCGCGCCGACAACGGCAAAGGTGGACTGCTCAGTTGCCATGGTGTGTTCCCGGTGAGTTGGGTTCGTGACGGAGAAAGGTCGCGATGCCTACGGATGGAGACCTCGGCGGACTTGTGCCTCGGCCACGCGCTCGACGGCCGTCGTCGCGGCGGCATGGCGCAAGGTCGGGCCTCGAAGACGGGATGTGTCAGAGACTCCCTGGCAGGAAACCCGCAGGCAGGATGTCGGGTACCACCACGATGCCCCGGTCGCTGAGGATCTGGTCCGCCGCTGGTGAGGCCGTTCGCCCCCTTTGTCACACCGAAGTGGGGTGTTCACTCGGGGCTCGCGGCGCGACGTGACGAGGGAATCCGTGAAAGCGGGGTCGCAGCCGAGGACGTCGACCGCGTGGGCAAGTTGTTCCGGGCATGGGTGAGCGCCTGCGTGCCGGGGTTTCCCATCAGCGCGGCTTCTGGGGCAGCGCGCGTAGGGGAGAGGGCTGCCGTGTCGGTCTGTGTCACAGAGGTCTCAGCTCCAGTGCGGTTCTGGGGATCAGGTCGTGGCACCGGACCCGCCGTGGCGCACGGTCGGTCCTGCGCGCTATGACGGCAACGTGAGCCTCGCATGTGATCACATATGGTGTCCATGGAGATTCGCTGGAAACTTCGGAGGGTGATGATTGCGGCCTCGATTCAAGGGTCGCCGAAGTTTGACCTGCTCGGTGATTCGGGCCCTTCGGTGGGCTGAGACGGGGATTGACCTGCAAAAATGGCGAGTAGAGGTCGATGGTGACATGTGGTGAGTGCCGCGATCGCAGATCGATTGGGTGGTGGGCGGCACTTTCGCGAAAGGGGGTCTTGTGTGATGTGTGATCACAAACTACGGTGAGCGGTGCGCACCCGCTATTCGTGCGAGACCGATGCGGTTCACCCGTCGAAGACCTCCTCGCGGAGAGCCCGGAGCCGTCGCGCATCCACGGTGCCCCAGACGCTCTACTCCGATCAGAAGGGCATCCCCGTGCCGAACAAACTCCTTCTTGCGGCGTCCGAGAACAAGAAGCTCGAACGGATCGCCACCAAGAGCAAGCTGACCCGACCCATCGTGCAGCGCTACGTCGCGGGCACCACCCTCGCCGAGGCGCTCGACGTGACCGAGCAGCTCAACTCCGTCGGGATCGATGTGAGCCTGGATCTGCTGGGTGAGTCCGTCCACGACCTGAAGCAGTCGGAGGCCGCGACGGCAGAGTACATCCGTGTCATCGAGGGCATGGCGCCGCGGAGCGCGAGTGCGACCGTGTCGGTCAAGCTGTCCCAGCTCGGCATCGTCATTTCCTCGGAGAGCTGTGAGAAGAACCTGCGCCGGCTTCTCGAGGCCGCCCGTGCCCACGGCTGCGAGGTCGAGGTCGACATGGAGCACAGCTCCGTCGGGCGGGAGACGTTGGAGATCTTCCGGCGCTGCCACGTGGAGTACCCGGAGACGCGCGTGGCCATTCAGGCCTGTATGCGCAGCACCTTTCAGGACCTGTACGAGTTCGGTGACAAGCCGCCGAAGATCCGGCTCGTCAAGGGTGCCTTCGACGAGAAGGTGGACGTGGCCATCCTGGACCGCGACGACGTGACGGCGCAGTACCAGCACTTCGCCAAGTGGGCACTCGCCAACCTTCCCGACCCCGCCTTCGGTACCCATGACGACGCCTGTATCGAGACTGTGAAGCGGACGGCTCGCGAACTCGGCATCGACAAGCGCTCGTTCGAGTTCCAGATGCTCCAAGGCGTGCGTCGCGAACTGCAGGAGGAGCTGGTCCGCGAGGGCTACCGCGTCCGTGTGTACCTGCCCTACGGCACCGAGTGGTATCCGTATCTGACGCGCCGCATGGCCGAGAAGCCCGCCAACCTCCTTCTCTTCCTCCGGTCCGTCGTCGGTTCATGATGCAGCTCACTCGGCGTCCTCAAGGGCGGGCGGACGATCGGCATCGACTCGCTTCCCCCAGCGCACGTGAACAGTCCGTGCGGACGACCATGACCACCCATGCCGCCGAGATCTCGACTGGAGTCAGCCCCACGCTCGTGGCCGACCAGGTCTACGAGGTGCTCGCGGGCCGCATCTTCACCGGTGAGCTGCACGCGGGCGCGCGGCTGCGGGTCCGTGACATCGCGGGTCAGGTGGGAACCAGCGTCATGCCGGTTCGGGAGGCGGTCCGTCTGCTCGTCGAGAACGGGCTGGCCGTCAGCCACCCGCATCGCGGGGCCAGGGTCCGTGAGTTCACCGTCCGCG
Organism: Streptomyces graminofaciens; assembly: GCF_030294945.1. Lineage (NCBI taxonomy): Bacteria > Bacillati > Actinomycetota > Actinomycetes > Kitasatosporales > Streptomycetaceae > Streptomyces > Streptomyces graminofaciens. The sequence continues at coordinate 10,845,263 of NZ_AP018448.1, forward strand.
AGCTCATCGAGATCTACGACGTCCGAGCCGTCCTGGAGATCGAGGCCACACGGCTCGGAGCGCCCCGGGTGACCGACTCGGATCTCGCGCTCATGCGTGAAGCGTGCGACCGGATCTTCCGCGCAGTGGTTCGCGAGGACGTCCACGACGCACTCGAGGCCGACGAGGTCCTGCTCCGGCAGCTCTACCTCGCCGGAGGCAATGACGTCCTCGTCCGGACCGTCGGCTCACTGTGGACCCAGTGCCGCCCCTACAAGGTCATCGGTGCCCGCGCCGCGATCCAGTCGCGTGACGCAACGCTGTGGGAGCCCCAGCCGGCACTGATCGGTGCGCTCGAGGAACGAGACCTCGACGCGGCGATCGCGATCACCCGACGTTCGGTCGCGAGCGCTCGCCGACGCCTCGAGAACCAGATCGTCGCTCACTGACCTCAGCACCGTCCACCGTGGGCCGTACGCCAAGCAACCCATCTGAAAGGGAACTCCTCATGTCCGCCACACCCGTCAGCATCGCCGCGAACCCGCGGATGCCCGCGCCGAAGAACGAACCGTCGCGGGACTTCGTGCCCGGCTCGCCGGAGTCGCGATCGGTGTCGGCCGCGATCGAGAACATCCGCGTGAACCCGCGAGAGATCCCCCACGTCGTCAACGGCGAGCGGATCATGACTGCCGACACCACGCGCGTCGTCGAGCCGCACGCCCATCAGAGCGTCATCGGCACCCTGGCCGTGGCGGACGAGACCGTGACGAAGAAGGCGATCGCTGCCTCCCTCGCGACAGCGCACGAGTGGTCCCGCACCCCCTGGTGGGAGCGCGCGGCGATCATGCTGCGCGCGGGTGACCTGGCCGCGGGGAAGTACCGCGACGAGCTGGTCGCCGCGACGATGACGGGACAGTCCAAGACGTTCCACCAGTCCGAGATCGACGCCGCAAGCGAGTTCGCGGACTTCATGCGTTTCAACGCGCACCTCGCGCAGCAGATCTATGCCGACCAGCCGGCGTCGCTTCCCGGTGACATCAACATCCTCGACCAGCGTCCGCTGGAGGGATTCGTCCTGGCGATCACCCCGTTCAACTTCACCGCGATCGGCGTCAACCTGCCGACGACTCCCGCCCTCATGGGTAACACCGTCGTGTGGAAGCCCGCGGAGAAGGCGGCTCTCGCGGCCGAGGTCACGATGCGGGTGCTCGAGGAGGCCGGGCTGCCGCCGGGTGTCATCAACCTGGTTCACGGTTCGGGTGCCGCGGTGTCCTCCACCGCCATCGCGGACCCGGACTTCGCCGGCCTCACCTTCACGGGCTCCACGGCGGTCTTCCGCAGCCTGTGGCGCGCCATCGGCGACAACATCGACACCTATCGTTCCTTCCCCCGGCTGGTCGGCGAGACCGGCGGCAAGAACGCAGTCCTCGTGCACCCGACGGCGGACATCGACGCTGTCCGCACCGCGCTGATCCGTTCGGCCTTCGAGTACCAGGGCCAGAAGTGCTCCGCGGCCTCGCGCGCGTACATCGCGCGCTCGGTGTGGAACAAGCTCCGTGACGAGCTGGTCGACATCGTCCGCGAGCTGCCCGTCGGTGACCCGACCAAGCACGAGACATACGTCGGCGCGGTGATCGACCGGACCGCCGCGGACCGCCTCCAGTCGGCATTCGACCGTGCGAACGCGCTCGACACCCACGAACTCCTGGTGGGCGGCAGGACCGACACATCGACAGGCTGGTTCGTCGACCCGACGATCTACACCACGACCGACCCGACGGCGTTCACCCTGTCGGAGGAGTTCTTCGGTCCGCTGCTCAGCGTGTACGTCTACGAGGACAGCGAGTGGGACACGGTCCTCCGCGAGGTCGACCGTGCCAGCGGCTACGCGTTGACGCTGTCTGTCTTCGCCTCCGACCGCCGGGCGATCTCGAGCGCCCTCGACGTGCTCCGCAACACGGCCGGCATGACCTACGTCAACGACAAGCCGACCGGTGCGCTCATGGGCCAGGTCTCCTTCGGCGGCGGCCGGGCGTCGGGCACCAACGACCGAACGGGTTCGCGTCTGGCGCTGCAGCGCTGGATCTCGCCGCGGTTCATCAAGGAGAGCCTCACCTCCACCACGGACTGGACCTACCCGTACCTCCAGCGGTGACGTCATGGCCGCGAGCTCGACCATGACGCGTCACCGCCGCGCCGGACTCGTCTGTGGCCCTCGCTGTGGTGTTCGCTGCTGTCCCATGTGCGAACCGGTCATGTCTGATGACTGCGCCGGCGACTTGTGACCGCAGGGCGGGGCGCGCAGGAGGTGGATCCCCCCGAGGCGCCCCGCCACGTTGTCATCGCAGCGACACCGGTGCGGCGAGTGCGCCACGACGCGGGAGCGTCAGCACATCGCCGACACCGAGGGCGAGACGACCGGTTGGGCGCTGGTTCCCGCCGTCAGCACACCGCAGTGATCGTGATCCCGGCCACCGCGCCGTCGCCCCGTAGCGTCAGCGCCGCCGGGCCTTCGTGGCGCACGCAGTCGAGACGGCCGAGCCTGGTCTCCTGGCCGTCCTGTCCGCCGACGGTGATCCCGTCGGTGGCCGCCATGACGACCAGGGTGTCGCCCAGGGCGCACGCCATCTCCGCCCCCTCGGCGGCGACGGTGATGATCCGCACCTGTGCCGTCGCCCGGCTCCTGCGGGTCATCACGTTCACATTGCGGACTGCGCCCGCCTCCAGCTGACAGTCCGTTGCCGCGTCGCCGGAGAAGGCGAAGGGACTCAACGGCCCGACCGGATGCGGTGTCCCGTCCACTGTCAGCACCATGCCCTCGCCCTCGACAAGGGTGATCACGCGGTCGATCCCGGGAAAGACGGAGAAGGAACCTGCCGTGCCCACGTCCGCAACGCTCACCCGCCAGTCGAAGCCGTCCGCGGGCTCCGCCGAGGTCAGGGGCGCTTGCACGGTGCCCGACGCGACCTCTCGGGTCATACCGCCTCCGTTCTTCCACGGCACGCTGCGGTACTCGCTCCAGCGCAGAGCATCTCCGCCCATCCGACGCCGCCTCCTTGCTCCGTCATCCGGCCGGCCGCCTTCATCGGCGAACCCGGGCCACTGGCCTCTCGATCGTCGGACGGCAGGAGCGTCCAGGCACGTGATCATCGAGTGCGGGGCCAGCCTACGCGCCGACCACGCGCGGAGGGCGGGGGTGTCTCACTGGACAGGTCGACCCGCGACCGCGAGGCTCGGCGCGGTTCCGAGCGCCGGGCCACATGGAGTCAGGACCGGTCCTCCCACACGCACTGGCGCAGGCAGACCAAGGTGCCCTGCTGTCAACAGACCAAGCCAGTGCTCGACACCTATGCCGACTTCCGCGCGTTTCACCGAATCGCCGGCCCACCTGCTCCCCGACTCTCCGGGCACAGGCGTGCTCTCGATATCCATGGTGGTCCCGAGACCGACACCTCCGCGGGGTGTCGAGTCCCAGGACCGACGTGGGCCAATCCGTCGTCGGGAGCGTCCACGAGAGCGACCGACAGCAGCTACGCCAAAACCGCACGCCAGCGTCAGGTGCGAGCCTTTTGGGGTGAGACCCCCTTGGCGCTGCCGTGGCTGCGGCAAGGGCGCCGGACCTGCCCCTCTGAAGGTTCGGTGAACAGCTGCATCAGCGGCGACTCCGTTGGCGACTTACGGTGCCCGGCAATGGTGGTTGCGGCAATCAGCGTGTGGTCCGGAGCTATGCCGGTGCGGTTGCGGCAGCGATGGCGCGGTCAGGGCGAGCGCGCAGCCGGGCAGCGTCCTGGCCGGGCGGGAGACCGTACCTGCGGCGGTAGTCACGATTGAACTGCGTCGCACTCACGTATCCGACCGCCTGTGCGGCCTGGGCCACCGTAACGCCACCGACGACCAGGCGGCGCCGTGCCTCCTGTAACCGGAGCTGCTTTTGGTAGTTGACAGGACTCATCCCGGTGGTCGCCTTGAAGTGCCGGTGCAGGCTGGCCGGGCTCATGCGCGCCACGGCTGCGATCGCTTCGATACTGAGCGGTTCGGTGTAGCGTTCGCACACCCAACGAGCTACTTCCCGCATCCGGGTCATGGTTGAGTCGGCCAGTGACCACTGGCGCAAGGCAGGGCCGAAGGAACTGCGAAGCAGCCGGTAAAGAATCTCGCTCTCGACCCGGGAGGCGAGCGGGCGGATGTCGTGCGGGGTGTCCAGCAGCTCGACCCAGCGGGTGACCGCATCGACGACTTCCGGCGACATCGACGTGGTGACCTGTCCGCCCGCGGCCGATGGAGCAACCGGCCCCGTCTCGTCCAGCTCGACAAGCAACTCGGCGAGCATTCGGCCGTCCAGCCGCATGACGGCGGTCCGGTAGGGCACCTTCTCAAGTGCGACGACAACGGGCAGGTACAGCTTCGTGAGGAGCATCTCGCCGGCCTGTACGGACTGGATGAGCTCTCCCGCGTCGGTGCGTTTGGCGCCACTGACGACGAAGCAGATCATCGGGTCGTACAACTGATCGATAGGCCCGATGGGTTGGTCGACCGAGATCAGCGTAAGCCGGGGCACCCCGGTATCCGAGATCAATCCTTCGCAGTGCCGGTCGACTGCCGCGTTCAGTCGGTCAAGCACGGCCGCTCCTTTGCTTGAGAGGATCGGGCAATGGTATGAGATTGCTGCCCCGTGACGCCCCCTGGGCCCGGTGCCTACCGTCGGGGCATGACACAGCACACCTCGCAGGCTCTCCGCCGCACGACCGACGGCCAGGGCCGGCGGGCCGACGAGACGGGTCCGGACAGCAGGGCATGAGGCGCCCGCCAGACGTCAGGCCATCAGAGCGCACATCGATCGCTTCCCAGGCCTGACGCGGAAACATTAGCTGTACCCCCGTCAGCGGGGCCCGTCTTCGCAGCAGCTCCAGAGCTTGATGCCCGCAAAGGCCGCGGCCCTGTTCACCGGTCCCTCCACCGATGGGATACCAAGCGCTCCCATCAGCCATTTCAGAAAGGCCATCGCCGTGGGACGACCTCGCAACATCCGCGCCAAGCTGGAGGCTGGACAACGCGCGTACGGATTCGCGGTGCAGTTCCCCAGCCCTGAACTCGTCGAACTGGGCGCTGCGGCCGGTTACGACTACGTCTGGATCGACGCCGAGCACGGTTCTCTTGATCTCTCGGACCTCCGGGAGATGATCCGCGCCGCCGACGCGTCCGGTATCGACAGCATCGTCCGCGTCCCGGACCACACCCCGTCCTTCATCCAGCGGGTCCTCGACCTCGGCGCAACGGGGATCATGGCCCCGCATGTGCGGACCCTCGAAGAGGCCACCGCACTGGTCGCGTCAGCGAAGTACAGTCCCGTCGGCGTTCGCGGGGCCTGCCCCTTCACGCGATCGGTGAACCACGTCAGCACCGACTGGCCTGCCGACTACACCCGTGCCGACAGGGACGTGCTGGTGTTCGGTCTGATCGAGGACATCGAAGGCGTCGAGAACCTGGAGGCGATCGCTGCCGACTCCGGCCTGGACGCTCTGCTCTGCGGTCCCTTCGACCTGGGACAGGCCCTCGGCCTGGAAGCGGACGTCTCCCATCCGACGGTGCGCGACATGCATGACCGCGTGGTCGAGGCGTGCCGCAAGGCCGGCATCGAGTACGTCACCGCCGGGGTCGCCTGGGAGTTCGGCGCCGAGGCCACGAACGGGTCACGCGTCATCACCGTTGTCGGGGACCGCGGAAGCATCTTCGAAGCGTGGGGCAAGGCCCTGCAGGACGTCCGGAGCACACTCAGCCAATTCCCGCTCCAGGCAATCGCCGACTGATCGCTGTGCCTCTGGCACACACAACAGGCTTCCGCTGCAGGGAGGTTCGTCAGCGACGCCGACGAGTTGCTCGCCTGCCGGCGAATGCCTCACCACGCACATGCTCGCGGTTCAGAACCGCGCATCCCTGAAGTCCGCAGCTCTCCTCCAACGCCTCTGCTCACAGCGCACCCACCCCCTTTTTTCACCTTGCCACAACCGCCATGCGACAGAACGACGTGCACATCCCCGACATGGAAGAGCAACCCGACATGACCGACACCACGGAAGCAATCTCCACCAGCACGATCGAGGGGTTCTTCACCTCTCTTTCCAACTGGGGGAGGTGGGGACAGCACGACCGGCGCGGCACGCTCAACCTCATCACCCCAGAGGTACGCCGCGCCGCGGCCGCGACCGTCCGCACGGGACAGGCCGTTTCGCTCGCTCGCGATATCGACCCGCGCACGCCGGACCCGCTCCACTCCGGCATTTCGAAGGTCGAACGGCACACCCAGGTCGCTGAGGTCGAACACCACCTCGGGATCAAGGCCCGATGGGACGGCGTGGCCGAACACATCACGATCGGGCCTCACGGCGGCAACGCACACCTCGACGGCCTCGGGCACTACCAATGGGACGGAAGGAACTACAACGGTTTCGATGCCGGCGACTCGACCGAGACCGACGGCGCTGTCCACCTCGCGATGCAGCACGCAGCCGACGGCATCATCACCCGTGGTGTTCTCCTGGACATCGCCGCTCTGTTCGAAGCAGACCACGTCGAGCGGGGCTATGCCATCCGCCCCGAGGATCTGCTCGCCGCCGAGAAGCGACAGGGCGTGAGCGTCCGCGCCGGGGACGCACTCCTCATTCACACGGGTAACGCGGCAGCCATCCTCAAGGACGGCCCTCTGTACCGTACGGACACACCCGGTCCGCTGGACAGCGTTCAGACGGGCCTCGACGCCTCCTGCCTGCCTTGGCTGAAGGAGCGGGATGTGGCGGTCATGGGCACAGACGGCATCCACGACGTGCAGCCCCCGCAGCACGAGGATTTCGATTTCGCGCGCCCGATCCACAGTGTCTGCCTCGTGGCGATGGGTCTGTGGCTGATGGACAACCTTGACCTGACCGAGCTGGCTCGCGTATCCGCCGCGGAGCAGCGGTGGGACTTCCTCTTCGCGGCACTGCCCTGGCGGTTCGTGGGTTCGACCTCCAGCCCGCTCAACCCGGTCGCCGTGTTCTGACAACTCCGCAGGGCGGACCAAGACCGAGCGCGTGAATACGTAGATTCACCACAATCCGAATAATTATAAGGAAAACCGTTATGACCACGGCAGAAACATCCTCTTTGCCTCTCGACCAGGCGACGGTCACGATAGACGGAGCAGCCGTCAAGACCACCGGTACTTTCTCGGTGATCAACCCGGCGACCGGAGACGTTTTCGCCCAGGCGCCGTCCGTGACGCCGGAGCAGCTCGATGAGGCGTTCGCCTCCGCACAGCGTGCTTTCACCACCTGGCAGCGCGACGAACCTGCTCGCCGTGCCGCCCTCACTGCCGCCGCCGATGCCATCGACGCGTCCGCCGCGAGTCTGGCGTCACTGCTGACGGCCGAACAGGGCAAGCCGCTGAACCAGTCGCTCGAAGAAATAGGCATCGGCACCACATGGCTTCGCTACTTCGCCGACCTCAAGCTGGCACCGGAAGTCGTCCAGGACGACGACCAAGGCTATGCGGTCGTCAACAGGGTCCCCCTCGGTGTCGTGGCCGCGATCGCGCCCTGGAACTTCCCGCTCAATCTGGCGATATGGAAGATCGCACCCGCGCTTCTGGCCGGGAACACCATGGTGCTCAAGCCGTCGCCCTTCACACCGCTGAGCACGCTGATGATGGGCACGATCCTGAGTGACGTGCTGCCCAAGGGCGTGCTGAACGTCGTATCGGGGCCAGACCCCCTCGGCGCCGCGATGACATCCCACGCGATCCCCCGGAAGATCAGCTTCACCGGATCGACCCCCACCGGCAAGAAGATCGCCGCCGCGGCAGCGAGCGACCTCAAGCGCCTCACCCTGGAACTCGGCGGCAACGATCCCGCCATCGTCCTCGCCGATGCCGATATCACCGCGACCGCCCAGGGGTTGTATGCCTCCTCCTTCTACAACGCGGGACAGATCTGCCTGGCCACCAAGCGCGTGTACGCCCACGAGAGCATCCACGCCGAGCTTGTCGAAGCGATGGCTGACATCGTGAAGTCCGTGCGGGTCGATGCGGGGAACGTTCCCGGGGCGCAACTCGGTCCCCTCAACAACCGGCCGCAGTTCGACCGGGTCAGCGAGCTGGTCTCGGATGCGCTCGCCCACGGTGCGCGCGCCGTTACCGGCGGCAAGCCGCTCGACCGGCCCGGCTTCTTCTACGAGCCCACCATCCTCGACCACGTCACCGACGGCACACGGATCGTCGACGAGGAGCAGTTCGGGCCGGCGCTCCCGATCCTGTCGTTCCGTGACGAGGACGACGCTGTGACCCGAGCCAACGCCTCCGAATTCGGACTCACTGCCTCCGTTTGGTCCGGCGACCTCGACCGCGCCTCCGACCTCGCGGCGCAGATCGACGCAGGGCAGATCTCGATCAACAGCCACGGTGGCGGCGTCCAGCCCAACCTCCCGTTCGGCGGACACAAGCTCAGCGGCATGGGGGTCGAGAACGGCCCGTGGGGCTACTACTCGTTCACCGAGACCCAGGTGATCCATTCGCCGTCCCGCCGGCGTTAGTGCCTGCCCCGACCTCCACACCGCGTGGCGGTCAAGGTGATGTGGGGGACAAGTGGATACGAGTAGGCGCAGTCGGATTCATATCCGACGTCACTCGTGCATTTCCCTCGTCATCAGTCTCCGCGCCTGACACACCCATCAGGTTCACGCTCGTCATAAGGAACATTCATGCTCGCAGCCGTTTACCGTACCCAGGGAAGCCCGGACGTCGTCGAGGTCGTAGACATCGACAAACCTGAGCCGGGTCTGGCGGAGATCCGCATCAAGGTCCAGGCAGCCGCGTTGAACCCGAGCGACGCATCGGCCTGGCGTGGTGGTGGCTTGCTCCCCGCCCCTCCGGAGGGCAGCTTCCACGGACTGGGCTGGGACATCGCCGGCGTCGTCGACGCCGTTGGGCGGGGGGCCAACTGGCAGCCCGGACAGCGGGTCATCGCGTTCAGCCATGCGGTGCCCCCGGGGCTCAACCGGGCGCAGGCCGAGTACGTGGTCGTCCCCACCAATGTGGTCGCGGAGGCACCGGAAGGCGTCGATTCCATCCATGCCTCCACCATCCCGCTGAATGGACTGACCGCAGCCCAATCCGTCGAACTGCTCGGACTGCAGCCGGGCCAAAGCGTGCTCGTGACCGGTGCGGAGGGGGCCGTCGGGGGCTACGCCGTCCAACTCGCCAAGCGGCGGGGATTGGTGGTCATCGCCAGTGACCTCTCCACGGACGGCACGTTCGCCACCGAGGTGGCCGGGGCCGATGCCTACGTGCCCGCCTCGGAATCACCGGTCGATGCTCTCCGCGCGCTGCGCCCCGAGGGTGTCGATGCCGTCCTCGACACGGCCACGCTCGGCCAGGCCGTCATCGGCGCCGTGGTCGACGGAGGCACCTTCGTGACGACCCGGATGGACGCGCTGCCCAAGACGGAGCGGAACATCCGGGTCCGCCTGACGCAGGTGGCTGGGGACGCGTCGATCCTCACGACGCTGTCCGACCTGGCTGCCTCGGGAGAGCTGGCGCTGCGGGTTGCAGAGACCTACCCGCTCCAGGAGGCGGCCAAGGCGCACGCACGCCTGGCCAAGGGCGGGCTGTCGGGCCGCATCGTCCTCACGATGGACTGAGTCCTGCGTAGGGGGAGGCGTCCGTGCCCACAGGGCTTACGCGATGAGCAAGGGCCTGGCCCGTCGCCGGTGCTTCGCACGACAACCGTCGCGGTTTCACGTCGCCACCCTGGAGTGCCGCGAACCGTCTCCGCCCCGCTGGCTGGGGTACCGGCACGTCGTTGACGAACCTGGCCGTCCGGATCGGTGGCGCGGTGCCGCCACGGGTGGACGCCAAACCCTCCATTACCCGTACTCGCGGGCGAGAAGACCAGGGGTGGAACATAGCCCTCCCCTCCACGCTGGTCCCGCTGTCGCAAGACCTTCCCGAGTGCCAAGCCATCGTCGTTGCCAAGGCACGCGGTCGCCCGGTTTCCCGCGGTGACGACGATCCCGCGCCTGCTGTCCCACTGCTGTGTACGACTGATCCGTCTGTGATGCGAAGGCGTACGAATGTCTACTGAACTCCCTGAATCCGCTGTCCCACCCCCTGTCGAATCCGACGACTCCGCCTCTCCACCCACTCGGCGTACCTTCATCGCCACCGGTGCCGCGGTCGGCGGTGCCGTCGTGGCGGGCGGTGTGATCGGGGGAACGGTTTTCGCCGGCGCGGAGGAAGCGAGCGCCGCGGAGACGTCACCCTCCAGCCGGGTCTCGTTGACGGTCAACGGTACGCGCCGGACCGTGACGGTCGACAACCGGACGTCGCTGCTGGACCTGCTGCGTGAACACTTCGAGCTGACCGGTTCGAAGAAGGGCTGCAACGCCGGGGCTTGTGGTGCGTGCACGGTGCTGGTCGACGGGCAGCGGGTCAACTCCTGTCTGACGCTGGCCGTGCGGCTGGAGGGCGCCGAGGTCACCACGATCGAGGGGCTGGCGAAGGGCGACAAACTCCACCCGCTGCAGCAGGCCTTCATCGACGAGGACGCCTTCCAGTGCGGCTACTGCACACCCGGCCAGATCCTCTCCGGAGTCGGATGCATCCAGGAGGGCCACACCGACTCGCCGGAGGAGATCCGGGAGTGGATGAGCGGCAACATCTGCCGCTGCGGCTGTTACGTGAAAATCGTGCGCGCGGTCGAATCGACCGCGGGCCGGAAGTAAGGAGCGGCCCGCCATGCATCCCTTCACCTACACCCGCGTCGCCGACATCCGTGGGGCCCTCAACGCCGGTCGCGCAGGCGGTCGTTACATCGCCGGCGGCACCACTCTGGTCGACCTGATGCGCGAGACCGTCGAGCGCCCCGGCACCCTGGTCGACATAAGTGGTCTGCCGCTGGACGAAGTCACCGTCACCGAGCGCGGGGGCCTGCGGATCGGCGCCCTGGTGACCATGGCCGAGGCCGCCGCCCACTCCAAGGTCCGCACCCTGTATCCCGTCGTCTCACAGGCCCTGGAGCTGAGTGCGTCCGCCCAGCTGCGGAACATGGCCACCATCGGCGGCAACATCATGCAGCGCACCCGCTGCACCTACTTCCGTGACGTGACCGCCGACTGCAACAAGCGCGAGCCCGGCTCCGGTTGTGCCGCGCGGGAGGGCGTCAACCGGACCCACGCCATCCTCGGCACCTCGGATGCCTGCGTGGCCACCCACCCCTCCGACGTGGCCGTGGCCTTCGCGGCCCTGGAGGCACGCGTGCACCTGCTCGGACCGGACGGAAACCGCCAGGTCCCCTTCGCCGACTTCCTACTGCGACCGGGCACCACCCCACAGCGCGAACAGGCCATCAGGCGAGGGGAGTTGATCACGGCGGTGGAGATCCCGGCGCTTCCGCGTCCGCTCAGGTCCGGCTACCTGAAGGTGCGCGACCGGCAGTCGTACGAGTTCGCCCTGACCTCGGCGGCCATCGCCCTGCACGTGCGGGGCGGGGTCATCCGGGAGGCGAAAGTTGCCGCCGGCGGGGTGGGCACCGTGCCATGGAAACTGCCCGCCGTCGAGCGCCACCTTGTCGGTGAGCGTCCCTCGGAGTCGTTGTGGGCAGCCGCTGCCGAGAAGGCGGCGTCCGGCGCCCACCCCCTTCAACAGAACGGATTCAAGGTCGAGTTGTTGAAGCGGACCGTCGAGCGTCAACTGCGCATCGTAGGAGGTACGAAGTGAGCCCCCAGCCACAGACAGCCGTGGGTGCGCCGCTGTCCCGCGTGGACGGCCGGCTCAAGGTCACCGGCAAGGCACTGTTCGCCGCCGAGTTCGACGTCGAGGGGGTCGTGCACGCCGTGATCGTCGACGCGAGCATCGGGCGCGGACGCATCACGTCTCTCGACACCCGCGCCGCACTGGCACACCCGGGTGTGCTGCGGGTGATCAGCCACCGCGACGCGCCGAAGCTGCCGTACCTCGACAACCCCGGCTCGAACAACCCGCCCGGCCGACGGCTCCGCGTCTTCCAGGACGATCTGGTCCTCTTCCACGGGCAGCCCGTCGCCGTCGTCATCGCCACCACCCTGGAGGCCGCGCAGCACGGCGCGGGCCTGGTCGAGGTCGCCTACGAAGCCGAACAGGTTTCGACCGACCTCACCAAGGGCGAGCCGGACGCTCCGACACTCTACGCGCGCGGCGACGCCGAGGCAGGTTTGCGCGACGCGGCCGTACGGCTGGATGTCACTTATCGGATGGCGCGCAACCACCACAATGCGCTGGAGCCGCACGCCACCATCGCCCGCTGGGACGGCGACAAGCTCACCGTGTGGGACAAGACCCAGTGGATCGTCGGCACACAGACCGAACTCTCCACGGTCTTCGACCTCCCCATGGCCTCGGTGCGGGTCATCAACCCGTTCGTCGGCGGCGGTTTTGGCAGCGCTTCGCGCTCCTGGCCGCACACGGTCGTCGCCGCCCTGGCGGCGCGGGAGACGGGCCGTCCGGTCAAGCTCGTGCTCAGCCGCAGGCAGCAGTACTTCGGTACGGGTTACCGGCCCGCCTACGAGTACCGGCTGCGTGTGGGCAGCGACCGGAAGGGCCGACTGGCGGCCATGGCCCACGAGATGGAGCACGAGACCTCGTCGTACGAGAAGTTCTTCGACGGCATCATGACGGCCGGGCAGATGCTCTACAGCATGCCCAACGTGAGCCAGGCGTACCGGACGGTGCCGTTGGACGTGAACACCCCGCTGTGGATGCGTGGTCCGGGCTTCGCCAACTCGTCGTTCGTCATCGAGTCGGCGCTGGACGAGCTCGCGCACAAACTCGGCGTCGACCCCATCGAATTGCGTCGGCGCAACGAACCGAACGAGGACCCGGCGAGCGGGCTGCCATTCTCGACCCGGCGGCTGCGGGAGTGCTACACGGTCGGCGCCCGCGAGTTCGGCTGGCACCGCCGCAACCCCAAGCCCCGCTCGACGCGCGACGGGGACTGGCTGATCGGCAGGGGCATGGCCGCGGGCGTGTACGACGGCGGACGGTTCCAGTCCGAGGCCCGAGCCCGTCTGGATGCCGACGGCACCGCGGTGGTCGAGTCGGCCACCAGTGACATGGGGCCGGGCACGTACACCTCCCAGACCCAGGTCGCCGCCGACGCGCTCGGACTGACCATGCGCACCGTCACCGTCCGGATGGGCGACTCCCTCTATCCGCCGACTCCGCCCCACGGCGGCTCGTTGACCATGGCCAGTGTCGGCTCCGCCGTGCTGGACGCCTGCAACAAGGTCCGGCGTCAGGCCATCGAACTGGCCGTCGGGGACGAGGGATCACCGCTGTACGGCGTGCCGGCCGGCGAGGTCGTGGTGCGGGGCGGCCGGCTGCACGCGAAGAAGGATCCGGCCCGCGGTGAGACGTACCAGCGGTTGCTGGCCCGCAACAACCGCACCCACCTCGCGGCGGACGGCATCTTCACACCGCCCCCGTGGGGCCAGGACCCGCTCTCCGTCTACGTCTACAACGCGACCTTCGCCGAGGTGGCCGTCGACGCGAGGCTCGGCCTGGTACGGGTACGGCGCATGCTCGGCGTGTACGACGCGGGCCGCATCATCAGCCCCAAGCTCGCCGACAGCCAGGCCCTCGGCGGCATGGTCGGCGGCATCGGCCAGGCCCTGCTGGAACACACCGTCACCGACCACCGCGACGGCCGCATCGTCAACGCCAACCTCGCCGACTACCTGGTCCCGGTGAACGCCGACATCACCGACCTCAAGGCGATCTACCTCGACGGCGACGACCAGCAGGCCGACCCGCTCGGCGTCAAGGGTCTGGGCGAACTCGTGTTGATCGGCGTGGCGCCCGCCATTGCCAACGCGGTCTTCAACGCCACCGGCCGCCGCATCCGCGAACTGCCCATCACCGCCGAGGCGTTGCTCTGACCCCTGGTACTCCCTTCCGGGACGTGCCCATCGACCGGGACGGTCCGGCGCCTCTCCCCCGCTGCATCCGGACCTCCCAGGGCCGCCGCCGCTCATACCCCACATGACGCGGCGGCGGCCTGCCCACCTGTTCCCCCACCGTTCTCACAGCGACCCACGGAGAAAGGCCATGCTGAACATCGCGGACACACTGCACCGCTGGTGCCGCGAGGCACGCCCCTTCGCCCTGGCCACCGTCGTCGACGTCACCGGCAGCGCGCCCCTGCCTGTCGGCACCTCGGTCGCCGTGGACGAAGACGGCAATGCCGTCGGCAGCATTTCCGGCGGCTGCGTCGAGGGCGCGGTGTACGAACTGTGCCGACAGGTCCTCCACGACCAGGGACCGCCCCAGCGCGCCTGGTTCGGCTACTCCGACGACGACGCTTTCGCCGTCGGCCTCACCTGCGGCGGTGAACTCGACGTCCTCGTCCAGCACATCGACCCCGCCGACCAACCGCATCTGTACGCGGCCCTCACCGAGGTGACCGCAGGCCGGCCCGCCGCCGTCGCCCAGGTCGTCGACGGTCCCGGCGACCTGATCGGCGCCACCCTGAGCGTTCTCGGCGACAGATGGATCGCCGACGGCGCGCTGGACGAAGGACCCATCGGCCTGACGGTGGCGGACCGGGCCACAGCCCAGCTACGAACCGGCCGCACCGCCCTCGTGCCGCTCGGCGGTGACGCCGACACCTGCCCCGACCAGCTGTCCGTCCTCGTCCACGTGGCGGCCAGCCGCCCTCGCATGCTGATCTTCGGCGCCGTCGACTTCGCCGCCTCCCTCAGCCAGACCGGCCACTTCCTCGGCTATCGCGTCACCGTCTGCGACGCCCGGCCCGTCTTCGCCACCGCCGCGCGCTTCCCGTACGCCGACGAGGTCGTCGTCGACTGGCCCCACCGCTACCTGGAACGCGCGACCGTGGACGAGCGCACCGCCGTCTGCGTCCTCACCCACGACGCCAAGTTCGACATCCCCCTGCTCCAGCTCGCCCTCGGCCTGCCCGTGGGCTACATCGGCGCCATGGGCTCCCGCCGCACGCACGACGAACGCCACCGGCTCCTGCGCGAAGCCGACGTCAGCGACGAGCAATTGACCCGGCTGCGCTCCCCGATCGGCCTCGACCTCGGCGCCCGTACCCCCGAGGAGACAGCGATCTCCATCACCGCCGAGATCATCGCCCACACCAACCGCGCCGGCGGCCTGCCCCTGTCTCTACGCACCGGCCCGATTCACCAGAGGTAGTCGACGGCTACGGCCCTTCCTGGTCAACGGCCGTCGTGGAACGAACCGATCCCGCACTCGCTGCCCGACTCCGGCCCATGCTCGCAGAACTCCTGACTGAGGTGGGTCAGCGGCCGAGTCTCGAAAAGAGGATCAGGCAGGCATCACGAACGCTTCTGCCTTCGACCAACTCGCCATCTCCGGCGCCGACCTGCGCCTTCGGTCCACAGCCCAGTGCGCTCCAGCCCCGGCCCGGCAGCTCACCCACGCCCCCGGACCGGCCCACCATTTGCGGGACGACCCACAGCGACAGACGACAGGCAGAAGGTGACCCGGAAGCCGTGGACGACGACTGAAAGCTTCCTCATCTCACGAGTCGAGCGTCAAGAACCGCTCTTCCCGGTCCCGACACACTGATGACGCACCAACCTGATGACCTTGCTTGCTCACGCCACTGTTCCTCCGTGAGGTCCAGCAGCGACGTCACCCCGGCCATCCTGGCGGACCGGACGGCCTGCATC
Organism: Streptomyces graminofaciens; assembly: GCF_030294945.1. NCBI lineage: Bacteria > Bacillati > Actinomycetota > Actinomycetes > Kitasatosporales > Streptomycetaceae > Streptomyces > Streptomyces graminofaciens. The sequence continues at coordinate 10,860,962 of NZ_AP018448.1, forward strand.
ACGTAGCGGGTAGGGATGGTGCGGCCGTGGGCGTCGGCCCGGCATGCAGCCCGTACTGAAACTCCAGCGTCATCTGCGGGGACAGGCCGCGAAGGTCGGCCGCGGCCTGTCCGTTCAACTCGCAGTCCACCACGAACTGTTCGACGCCCGGGCGGCCCGCGTTCCTCGTTGCTCACGCCGCGACTCGGCGGCGAGTACCGCCTCGCACAGTCAGCGGCGATGCAGCTGGAACTGGCCGGGCGTGGACGAGGGGAAGCCGGTGAGCATCTCCCGGAGCCCGCCGCTGATGACGTAGTCGCCGTACGGGGTGACGGCGACCGTCGTGGGCTCCTGGAACGGCCAGGTCTGGTCCCGCACCGTGTGCGCGGTGCGCCAGCCGTCGGTGGACCGCAGCACCAGGACGGCCTCCCGGCCCTGACTTTCGTCGGGCAGCGCCAGGTCGTTGGCCACGACGACCAGCGAGCCGTCCGGGCGCAGGGCGATGCCGTCGATGGAGGCCGGCGCGCGGTCCAGACGGACCTCGCTGACCATCGGCCGCGCCGAACGGGGGCGGTCGATGCGGAAGAGCCGACCGCCGTCGTACTTGCCCATGAGGAGGAATCCGGCCGGGTGCTGGACGATGCCGTTCGGGCCGCTGCCATCGGTGCGGAAGCGGTCGTCCCGGATGACATGCAAAACGTTGCCGTCGCGGCTCACCGAGTTGAGCGTGTCGACCACGGGGTCGGTGACGTGGATGGTGCCGTCGACGTCGACGGTGACGTCGTTGGCGCTCGTCTGAGCCTGTCCGTCGGAGAGGTCGACCAGGTGCCGTACGGCACCGGTGGCCAGATCGAAGACACCGACCCCGGACACCGGCGGTAGTGAAGGATCCACGGTGCGCATCCGTCGGAAGAAGTGGTCGCTGTAGGCGGCCACCACCTGGCGGCCGGGCACGTCCACCGTGATGCCGAACACCGACACCTGAGCGAACGGGGCCACCAGCGGGGTGACCGATCCGTCCGCCCGGACCACCGAGATCGTGCCCTGCGCGACCGACCCAACCAGGAACGCCTTTCGCGTGGGGTCCCAGGCGACGCCCTCCGGGAACACTCCCGGGGCGCTGACGGTGAGGGTCTGCGGCAGCGAAGAACGGGCGGAGGCGGCCGACGCCGGCAGGGGGGTGGCGGCGAGCGTGGCGCCCACAGTTACCGCGGTAGCGAGCTTCAGCAGGTTCCGGCGGGAGGCCGGGACTGACGCGCTCAAGGTGTGCTCCTTCATATGGTGATGACGTCTTGCGCTGACCGGGGACGAACGTTCCGGGCTCGGACAGGGGGTGCAGCGAGGTGGGGACTCACAGGCTCAGGCGGATCGACGCACTCTCCGACAGCCAGTGGTTTGAACTCGGCTTCCTGCCCAAGAAGGACGAGGGGCGGATTGCGGTCGGGCATGGCGGGGCCTCCGTAGCATTGCGCTGTGAGGCAGCCGACGGGCGCTGGGAGAGGAGCGTCAGGCGGGCCATGTCGGTACCGGTGTCGGACCCAGACGGACACTGTTGCTGTTGGAGGTGTCCTTGGCGTGGGTACTGGCTGATCGTCGGCATCTCCTCCGGGCCCGGCGGCCGGTCTCGGTGCGTGGGGTCTGGCCCGTTCCTTCTCAGGGCTTGCTGCGTGCCTGTTCCAGGGCCGTACGAATCTCCTCGGTGTCGGCCCGCTTCCCCGGGTCCCGGAAAAAGGGCAGCCGGGGGTCGGACAGGTAGGGGAGGACGTAGGCGGGGCTGCCCTCCTGGATGCGCCAGCTCTCCGTCGTGGCGCCGACGTCGACCGTGTCGTAGCCCAGGCGGTCGAGCAGCGCGGTGACGGACTTTTTGGCCGCGTCGTCGTCGCCGGCGATCGGGAGCGCGCTGCGGTCGGGGGATCCGGTGGGGCGGGCGAGGGAGACGAGGTGTTCGAAGTAGATGGTGTTGAACGTCTTGACCGTCCGTGCTCCCGGCACGTACCGCTGGAACAGCTCTCCCGCGGTCAGGCTGCCCGTCTCCAGTTCGGCGATGACGCCGTCCCGCATCCGGTAGTAGTTGTTCGTGTCGATGACGGTCTTCCCAGCCAGGGCGTGCGCGGGCAGGTGGGGTACGGCGCTGAAGGGGACGGCGACGACCGTCCAGTCGCCGGCCTCTGCGGCCTCTGCCGGAGTGGCCGCACGCGCCCGGGGGCCGAGGCGGTCGGTGAGGCCTCGCAGGGTCTGGGGACCGCGAGAGTTGCTGAGCACCACGTCGATTCCCGCGTTGACGGCCAGGCGTGCGACCGCGCCGCCGATGTTGCCGCTTCCGATGATGCCGAGCGTGTGGTTCATTGCTGTTCCTTGTGGTGATGGCCTTCGTCTTTGGACGGACCTCTCGGCGCCCGCAGACCGTGGCGGGGTGTGTAACTGCGGTCTGCGGGCGTGGACGTGGACGTGTTCCGGCATGTGGACGGGATGTCCGTAGTGTGGGTTGCGCGGGGTGGTCAGTGCCCGGAAAGGAGTCGTTCCTTCAGAGCACTGCCGTAGCTCGCGTAGCGCTCCTCCATTTGAGGCCGGGCGGACTCCACGGTCTCCACGGCTGCCGGGCCGGTGAACTCCTCGGATTCCGTGAATCGCGTTCCGCCGTCATGCGGGTCGAGGAGGAAGGAGTGCTGACCCATGAGGACGTCGGGAATGCCGCCTTCCCAGGCAAGCCGTCGCGGCGCCTCGTAGTGGAGGACCGTGAAACTGTATTCCCCGTCGATTTCGGTTCCCAGTGACACCTTGGCCCGCAGCTGGCTTCCGGGAAGGATTTCGGTGGGGACATCGACGAAACTCAGTGAGGGGTGCCATTGCGCGTATCCGGCGAAGTCGGTCAGTTCCTTCCATACGTCTTCGGGGGGAGAGGCGATTTCGGTGACCGCGGTGATGACTGGATTGTTGTTCATATTTGTCATGCTTCCTTGTGGTTTTCCAGGATGATCTTGCCGTGGGTGTGGCCGCCGGCCAGCTGCCGCTGGGCCTGCGCGGCCTGGTCGAGGGGGAAGGTCCGGTCGATGTGGACGGTGAGCTTGCCCTCTTCGGCGAGTTCCACCAGCCGGGTCAGGTCGTCGCCGTCGAGGTGGAGGTAGACGTCGATGGCCCCCGCGTACTCGGCGGCGGACCGCGTGATGGAAGCGACCCGCGCCCCGAGGGCGGCGACTTCCTTCGTCGTGGACAGGGAGCCGCGTCCGGCGGTGTCGAGGACCGCGTCGACCCCGCCCGGGGCGATCTTGTGCACCTGCTCGACCAGTTCGTCGCCGTAGCGCACCGGCGTCGCGCCCAAGGACTCGATGAACTCCTGGCTGGCCTCGGAGCCGGTCCCGATCACCCGCGCGCCGCGCGCGACGGCGATCTGGACGGCGAGGTGTCCCACGCCGCCCGCCGCGCCGTGCACCAGCACGGTGTCACCGGCGGTCACCTCGAGGCTGTGCACGATGGCCTGGTAGGCGGTGAGCCCGGCGACCGGCAGCCCGGCGGCCTGCGCCCAGCTCAGGTTCCTCGGCTTGCGCACCAGTTGGCGCGGTTCGGCCGAGATCTTCTCTGCGTAGGTGCCGTAGTGCATGGCCTGGCCGCGCACGTACCCGATCACCTCGTCGCCCGGCCGGAATCCTGCCACGGCGGGTCCGGCCTGCTCGACGACCCCGGCGAGGTCCCATCCGGGGGTCACCGGAAAGAGAGAGTCCATGACGGGATCCGCGTGTCCGCCCTGGAACGCCAGATCCGCCGGGTTGAGGGCAGCGGCCTCGATCCTCACCAGAACGAGATCGGCGAACATCTTCGGATCCGGAACCTCGACAACCTCAAGGACCTCGGGCCCACCGAAACTCTGGTACTGAACAGCCTTCACAGCTCTGCCTCTCGTGATGCGTGCGGGTCGGCACGGCGTAGGCACCTCATCCGGCGGGGGCCGGGGGGCGCACCACCAAGCTGACCAGGGCCTCAGTGGCGGAGCAATGACTGTCTGGGCAACAGGTAATACCTTGGAAGCATGAATCATCTGGAGACCCGGGAACTCACCTACTTCGTGGCCGTGGCCGAGACGCTGCACTTCAGCCAGGCGGCGGAGAACCTCGGCATCACCCAGCCGCCCCTGTCCCGCGCCATCGCCCATCTGGAGAGGCGCGTGGGCGTCCCCCTCCTGGAACGCACCACACGACAGGTGAGGCTGACGGAAGCGGGCGAGGTCTTCCTGACCGAGTGCCGCACGATCCTGGCGGCGATGGACACCGCCGTACGCAAGGCGCGCAAAGCCGCCGGGCAGCAACGGGTCACCATCGCGACACGCCCCGCAGCCGCCCCCGGCATCCTGCCCGCCCTGCTCGCCGCCGACGCCCAGGGCCCGGACGGCGTGCTCACCGACGTCGTGTTCACCTACGACGAGATCGGCGCCCTTCGGGACGGCACCGCCGACGTCGCCCTCATGTGCCAGTCGGTTGCCGTCCCCGGTGTTGAACTGATGGAGCTCGGCCCGGAGGAACCGGTCGTCCTGCTCCCGGCGGGCCACCCCCTGGCCGACCGCCCGTTTTTGACACTCACCGAGGTTCAGGCGCTGCCGGGCTACGAGGCGCAACTGCCCAACGAGGCGCTGGACACCATGGTCGACCGCGTCGCCCTCGGCCGGCTCGCGGTCGTCGTGGGCGACAGCGTCCGCGACCGCCTCGGCAGATCCGTACGAGCAGTGCCCGTCTACGGGTACCCGGTCACCCAACTGGTGCTGGCCTGGCTCCCGGACGCGCGCCCGGCCGCGTCCCGTCTCACCGCGACCGCCCACGCCGTGATGGAACGACGCACGCCGCGACCCCCAGTGCTGGCGAGCACGGACCACGGGGGCTCGGCCGACGTAAGAAAGTGAGTGAAGACGGCGAGCTTGAGCGGCCGACAGGGTGGCCGGCTACGTCGTCGGCGGCGCCGTGGTGCTCGATGGCCGCGCGCACCGCTACGCCTGGAGGCTACGTCGTTCTCACGGATGTGGAACCGCCGGCCGAGTGCCGGGCAGGACAGGGATCGGCCAGCGGTTGACCCGGGTTTTTCAGTCGATGAGATCGAGGGCGGCCCGTACGACGCTGTCGGTGTCGATGCCGTGGTAGCGGTACACGTCCTCGAGTGATCCCGACTGGCCGAAACGGCTCACACCCAGCGTCGTCACCGGCACGTTGTTGACCATGCCCAGGAAGGCCAGCGTGTGTGGGTGCCCGTCGACCAGGGTGACCAGGGGCGTCGCCTGCTCGGCCGGGAAGACCTGGTCGAGAATCCAGGTGGGGGCCTCCTCCTGGCCCCGCCTGCCCCGCAGGGCCCGGAAAAGGAGGTCCGGGCTGGTCACGCAGACCACGTCGGCCTGATGCCCGAGTGCGGCGAGGCGGTCGGCGGCGGCCAGCGCCTCAGGGACCAGGGCGCCCATGACGGCGAAGGTGACCACGGGCCGGTCGCTCTGCCGCAGTGTGTAGGCACCGGCGACCGTCTGACGGCGTCGCCGCTCGCGTGCGGCCGGGTCGGTGGGGACTGCGGCCAGGCTCTGGTCCACCGGTCGGGTGGACAGCCGCAGATAGGCCGAACTGCCGTCAGGCTTACCGAGGTTGGACAGGGCCGCCAGCAGGCACCACTCGGTGTCGATCCCGAACGCGGGCTCGTACGAGACGCACCCGGGCTGTTCAATGCCCAGCGACGGGGTGGTGATCGACTGGTGGGCGCCGCCTTCGGAGGCGAGAGTGACGCCGGAGGGGGTGCCGACCAGGATGGACTGGCCGCCGGCGTAGATGCCGAACGACCAGGGTTCCAGGGCCCGGTTGACGAAGGGGTCGTAGACGACGCCGATGGGGAGCAGCGGCTGTCCCCAGCGGCTCCAGGTGGCGCCCAGCTCGCCGAGCAGCCCGACCAGGTTCGTCTCGGCGATGCCCAGCTCCACGTGCTGGCCGGAGGGTTTCTCCCGCCAGTGGAGGATCGTCTCGGCGTCGTCGGCGAACCAGTCGGTGCGCTCGGCGGGCGACCAGACCCCCACTTTGTTGAGCCAGCCGCCCAGGTTGGTGGACGAACTGACGTCCGGGCTCACCGTGACGATCCGGCCTGCCGCCTCCGGGGCCTTGCGGGTCAGGTCCAGCAGCACACGCCCCAGGGCCTGCTGGGTGTTGCCGGTGCCGCCAGGAGCGGGCCGGCCGAGGTCGGAGGGGACTGCGGGTGGAGCCAGCGCCTCCTGATGGGGCCTGCGCAGTCGCTCGGCCGAGGCAGTGCATAGCGCCGCCTCCGCGGACCCCGCGGGGAAATCCGACCAGGGATGGCCGGGATCCTCGCCCAGGCGGGTGGCGAGTTCTGCCATCTGATCGCCGGTGAGGAGGGCGGAGTGGTTCTGCGGATGGCCCTCCGTGGGCAGACCGTGGCCCTTCACCGTGTAGGCGAAGATCACGGTCGGGCGGGTGTCGTCGATGTTGTCGTAGGCGTCCAGCAGGGCTCCGAGATCGTGGCCGCCGAGGTTGCGGACCGCGCTGTGCAGGGTGTCGTCGTCGACGTCCGAGATCAGTTGGGCGATGGGTTCGGAACCCGTTCCCGGGCCGGGCAGCCGGTCGCGCAGCTGCTGCGGGGTGCAGCGCAGCAGCCGCTGGTACTCGGGGTTTTCCATGGTGTCCAGACGCAGGCGCAGCTCGACGCCGCCGGGCCGGGCGAAGAGTTCGTCCAGGAGCCGGCCGTACTTGAGGGTCAGGACCTGCCAGCCGGCCGCGATGAACATGCCGCGAAGCCGTTCCGCCGCCGGGCCGGGCACCACGCGGTCGAGTGACTGCCGGTTGAGGTCGACGACCCAGACGATCTCGCCCAGTCCTGCCACGGTGGGATCCTGTACGGCCTCCCAGATGGCGCCCTCGTCCAGTTCCGCGTCGCCGAGCAGCGAGTACTGCCGGCCGCCGCCCGTGCCGACGAAGCGCCCGTCGACGTAGCGCCGGGCGATGGCACCCCATACAGGCGCGGTCGCCCCGATGCCCACCGACCCGGTCGAGTAGTCGACGGGATCGGGGTCCTTGGAACGGCTGGGGTAGCTCTGCAGACCGCCGAAGGAGCGCAGCTCGGTGAGGTACGACGGGTCGAGCTCACCGAGCAGGTAGTTGATGGCGTGCAGGACGGGAGAGGCGTGCGGCTTGACCGACACCCGGTCGTGCCGGGTGAGTTCGTGGAACCACAGAGCGGTCATGATGGACGTCATCGAAGCGCTGGACGCCTGATGGCCACCGACCTTGAGCCCCGATGGGTTGGGCCGCACCCGATTGGCGTGATCGATGATGGCGGTCGAGAGCCACAGAACACGGCGCTCGATGTTGCCGAGCAGGCGCAAGACCTCCTGGCGCGCAGCGTCCCGAATCTCCGGATCCGTCGCAGTGACACCACTGACCATGACGTGCCTCCCTGTTGACCCCGATCGCGAAGCAACGTATGCCGCATCACATGTCGGTGAGATGCCGAACCACCAGCCTTCAGCCGCGACGACCGGCTCCGACCAGTTCGACGCGATCTTCGAGCCGTACTGGGGCAAGTACGACATCAGCGAGGACGTGGAGCCGCAGGACCAGCTGCTCGATCAAAGGTCGAGCACCATCGCATCCGCGCCGCACGCGAGCGCCTTGTCGCCCCGGTCGGGGCGGTTGCCATGCACCAAAAGGAATGTTCGGGCGTTGAGCAGACGGTCGGCGAAGCGCACGGCGTCCTCCTCACGGCGATCGGCCCCGGCGCGTGACCGTGCATCGTCTGGGGGAGAATGCATGCTGGCCCTGGCGGACGGACGCCCTGCCCATGACGTGCGGGTCCGATGATGAGGAAAGGCAGGCGTGGTGGTGACGACTCCGGCGGCTACCGCGTCGCCTCACTGGTTGACCCCGAGTACGGCGGAACACCCCCAGCGCGCGGGAACCAGCCACGCCGCGATCGCGCCGTACGGCACGTTCGTCGCCGGCGACGGCACCGAGATCGTTCTCTCGGTTCAGAACGAACGTGAATGGGTCTCCTGCTGCCGGACCGTGCTTGACCGCCCCGAGTTGGCAAGCGACGGGCGATTCGACAGCGGCAGCCGACGGGTGGTGAACCGCCGCGTCCTGGAAGAGATTTTTGCTGATGTCTTCTCCGGCTTGACCGGTGAACAGCTCGAACAGCGCCTCACCGAAGCGCGGATCGCCCATGCCCGGCAGCGCGATGTCGGAGAGATCGGTGTGCACCCTCAACTCGTGGCCCGGGACCGACTGACCGAGGTGCAGTCCCCGGTGGGTCCGTTGACTGCCGTGCGGCCGGTCATCGGCCTGGAGGGACGTTCATCGCGCATGGACCCGATTCCCGCACTTGGAGAGCACACGGACGCCATCCTGGAGGAGCTGGGATATGACGGTCCGGCGCGGGGTCGTTTGCACGCCGAATCCGCCGTGTGAGGCAGCTCAAACAACCTCACTGCCTCGCGCACCGGTTTCGCGGCCGGCGCGGTGTCAGGGCCTCGCTCCCTCGATCTCGCGCATCGCGCGTCGAGCCGCCGACTCGGCGGCGTAGACCGAGCACAATGCTCGAAGGACGGCTATCGCGGCCGGTCCGTGTGGAGTGCTGGTTCGCCTCAGTATGCCGAGGCAGCCTTCGATGCGGCCGCTCCGCCCGATGGGAACGAATAGGCAGGACATGGGTTTCTCGCTCTGCAGGAGCCAGTAGGTCCCACGGTGGTGCCGTGCGGACAGCTTCGTCAGCTGGACCGGAGCGGCGGTCTGTACCGCGTGCACGCTGGCGTAGCCGTCTCCCGGCCGAACTCCGGGCGCCACCCGGGAGACCCACTCCTCGGAAAGGCCGCGGTGGGCGACCAGTCGGAGCACGTCGCCGTCCACCTGGTGCACGCCGGCTCCGTCGGCAAGCCCGCGCTCGAGCAGTGCCTCCACCAGAGCAGTGGCCAAACCGTGCTCGTCGCCCGGGGCGGCGAGTTGCTCGGCGATCTCGGCGATGGCGTCGATGTGGTCCGCCTGCTCGCCTGCGGCGGCCAGATTGACGCGGTCCTCGTCGGGAATCTCCAGCACGGGGAGTGCGAACCTGTAGCCGTATCCCCGGACCGACGCGATCATGGTCGAGTGGCGGGCGTCGTCACCGAGTTTCGCGCGCAGCCTGCCCACGCAGATTCGCAGCGTGTTCAGGCCGTCCGGCCCCCCACCGCGGCCCCACACGCGCAGCAGGATCGCGCCCGGGGCCAGTGTCCCCTCGGCATTGCGCATGAGGAGGGCGAGCAGATCGAACTCGGTCGAGGTCAGGTGGACCTCTGTGTTGTCCCGACGAACAGTTCGCTGCCACAGGTCCACCCGTAGCGGCCCCGCAGCCAGGTATCGCGTGCCGGGGCCGAGCTGCTCCGTCGAACGGCGCATCACCGCGTAGGTGCGAGACAGGAGCTCTTCGTCCGGAAGGCCGGTGGGGAGAACCGCGTCCGCGCCGGCCCTGACAAGCGCCAGTACGTCTGCCGAATCCAGGTCTCCGACGACGACAAGCGGACGCGACGTGCTCCCTCGGACAGCGGCTGCGGCGTGCTCCGTCCAGGCCGCATCCGCGGCGCTGATCACGACTGCCGAGGGCCGGCGCACAGAGGCGGACCACGCCAGGCGTTCCTCGCCGATCTGCTCGACTGCCGCCCATCCGAACCGCCGGCACGCCCGGCGCAGGTCGGCGAGCCCTGCATCGTCCGGTGTCCGGGCGACCACGAGCACCGGAGAGGCTGGGGCAGGACGGGCCCCGGACGAAACCGAGAGCCGTTCGCGTGTCACGACCATGGGCACATCCTTGTGCGGCAAGTGTGAGTCGACCGCACAATCGTACGACCTCGGCGTTGGGAGTGACGGCCCTGCGCGGCCCGTGATTTCGACATTCGACCGACATGCGGCGCTCCCTACCGTGGCCACAGCGCTCGACACGATGTTGTGCTGACGACGGAGGGACCCGCCCACGATGGACATCGACCGGACCCGAACCGCGGTTCTGGGGCTGCATCGGCTCCACGACATCGTCGCCCCCGGTGTCGCGACCGACGTCACCGTCGAGAGCGCGGCCCGGCACGCTGACGACCTCGGCTGCCGCACCACCGTCCTGGCCGCCGGCACGAGCGCGGCGTCGCTGGATGCACGCCAGGCTGCCCTCGACGTCATGGGCCTGCCCGGGGAGGTGGCTTCCTCGGCGATCGTCCTGGCCGCGTTCGGTCAGGACGATCGGCTCCATTCCTGTTCCGCGACACTCGAGGAGGTCCGGTGACGAAGGACGCGACTCCGGGTACCGGTGGCTGTCCGGTTGCGCACGTGACGACACCCGACACCACAGGCTGTCCGGTCTCGTCCCGGGCGGCGGCCTTCGATCCGTTCGGCGAGGCCTATCAGCGCGATCCCGCGGAGGCGTTGCGCTGGGCCCGTGATCAGGAGCCGGTCTTCTACAGTCCGGCACTGGGGTATTGGGTCGTCGCGAGGTATGACGACGTAAAGACGGTGCTGCGCGACAACCGGGTCTTCTCGCCGTCGATCGCGCTGGAGCGCATCACTCCGACACCACCCGAGGCCATGGAGGTCCTCCACCGGGCCGGGTACGCGATGGGGCGCACGCTCGTGAACGAGGACGAGCCCACTCACATGGAGAAGCGGCGGCTCCTGCTCGAGCCGTTCACCCCACCCCAGCTGGCTCAGCACGAGGAGATGGTGCGCCAGCTCACGCGAGAATACGTCGATCGGTTCGTCGACTCCGGGCGAGTCGATCTCGTGAACGCCATGTTCTGGGAGATCCCCCTGACGGTCGCTCTGCACTTCCTCGGAGTGCCCGAGGAGGACATGGCGAAGTTGCGCCGGTACTCGGTCGCCCACACGGTCAACAACTGGGGTCGCCCGAAGCCGGAAGAACAGATGGCCGTGGCCGAGTCGGTCGCCCAGTTCTGGACCTTCGCCGGCGAGGTTCTGGAGAAGATGCGCAAGGAGCCCGCGGCGGAGGGCTGGATGCCGTTCACCATCCGCGCGCAGGAACAGGCGCCCGAGATCATCACGGAGTCGTACCTGCATTCGGTGATGATGGCCGTCGTGGTCGCCGCGCACGAGACGACTGCCAACGCCGCGGGCAATGCCCTGCGCCTCTTGCTGGAGAACCGCCCGGTCTGGGACGAGGTCTGCGCCGACTCGAGCCTCATCCCGAACGCTGTCGAGGAGTGCCTGCGGATCTCGCCGTCGATTGCTTCGTGGCGCCGGATCGTCACCGAGGACACGACGCTGGGCGGGGTGTCGCTGCCGCGCGGTGCCAAGCTGTTGGTCGTCATGGCCTCGGCCAACCAGGACCCCCGCCGCTTCGATGCTCCGGGGGAAGTCGACATCCGGCGGGAGGATGCGAGCGAGCACCTCGCCTTCGGCTACGGGAGCCACAAGTGCCTTGGCAAGAACCTGGCGCGGATGGAGTTGCAGATCTTCCTCGAGGAGTTGTCGACACGGCTTCCGCACATGGAGCTGGTGCCCGACCAGGAGTTCACCTACCTGCCCAACACGTCGTTCCGCGGGCCCGATCACGTCTGGGTGCAATGGGACCCGAGCCGTAACCCCGAACGGACCGACCCCGGGATCCTGGACCGCCGTCGCCCGATCAAGCTCGGCGAGCCGTCGAAGAAGACGATCTTCAGAAGGGCCCGCGTCGACAGCCTCCACCGCGAGACGGAGGACGTCGTCCGCGTGCGGCTGACGGACGTGTCCGGGCAGCCGCTGCCGACATGGGCGGCCGGGGCGCACGTGGAGATCGAACACGGCGGCCTCGCCCGGCGGTACACGCTCTGCGGCGACCGGGACGACAAGGCGAGTTACGAGATCGCCGTGCTGCGTGAGCCTGGCGGCCGGGGCGGGTCGCGACTGATCCACGAGCAACTACGGGTCGGTGACGATCTCGTCATTCGCGGACCGCGGAACAACTTCCGGATCGACCCCGCTGCTTCCCATTACCTCCTCGTCGCGGGCGGCATCGGCATCACCCCGATCATCGCGATGGCCGACGAGCTGGCGGCCGCAGGCCGCCCCTACGAGATCCACTACGCGGGCCGCGCCCGATCGGATATGGCCCTGCTGGACCGGCTCATCCGGGACCACGCGCCACAGACCACGCTCTACCCGAAGGCAGAGGGAGCGCGGCTCGACGTCGAGGGCATCCTCGTCGACGCACCAGCGGGAACGCAGGTTTATGCCTGCGGCCCGGACCGCCTGCTCCAGGCTCTCGAGGCCGCGTCGGAGGATTGGCCGGACGACACGCTGAGGGTCGAGCGGTTCAGCGGAACGGCGCCGACCCTGGACCCCAAGGTCGAGCACCACTTCGAAGTCGAGCTGACCGACTCGGCCATGACCGTGCAGGTCCGTGCGGACCAGACCGTGCTCGAAGCCCTGCGAACTGCCAACGTAGACGTCCAAAGCGATTGCGAGGAAGGGCTTTGCGGGGCATGCGAGATCCCCGTCCTCGCGGGCGACATCGACCATCGCGACAGTGTGCTGACGAGGTCCGAGCGCGCCCACGGCGACCGGATGATGTCGTGCTGCTCACGGGCGGCGGGCGACCGGTTGATCCTGCGCATCTGACGATCGTGCACCCCGGGCCATTTCCCGCCCGGGGAAGCTACAGGAGGGCCGGCCTCGATCTCTGGTAACGGTTGTACCGTGATCTCGAGTTGCGGCTGCTGATAGGGCGGACCCCCCGGCCTTGCGGGGTGGCCGGCGCTCCGTGGTCCTGGTCGTGGACAACGTGAATTCTCAGCGCCTGCCAGCAGTTCTTGGGCGCCGTTCATGGGCTTTTGCCCTGATTTCGAGGGTAATGCTCTCTGCGCCGCGCTCACGGGCGGGATCTCTGACGGCGCCGCAGGCTTCGCTTGACGCTCGTCGATTCCGGGAAGCGTGTACGCCGTCGTCACGGGCGACCTCTCCGACGGTCTCGCCATCGGCGCCGCCGACCTCGCGGGTGGGACGCGGGTGGGTTTCGCCGAGCCGGCGCGGGACGCCGCGCCGCGGCGAGACAGTTTTGATCCTCGTTGGGTTTAGCGGACCACGAGCGGTTGGTCGGGCAATTGCGTGTACGTCGCGGGTTAACGGCTGTCTACATCCGTCATCCATCGCTCGTACCGGCACAACTCCACTCACCGTCGCCGACAGCCGCAGACTGCCCTGGCGCGTCAGTGGGGGCGCCAGACTCCGTGACGACTGCCGAGAACGGACATACAGCCGACATCTGCGAGCTGCCACCGTTGAGGGGTGAGCACGAAGAACTCCCCGACAACCGGGGTCACCGTGGAGCGTCACCTTCTCGCGGCGCCGTCCGCGCCCAGTTCGCGCGTCGACGTCTATTCCGGGGTCGCCCGCCTCGCGGCGACCGTGTGGGCAAGCGAGGTGGTCGCCGAGGGCAGGCAGCCGGACACCGCGATCATGTTCGTCCATCCGACATCCAACATGTTGGGGCACTACGCCCTGACCCCGCTGGCCCAGCGCGGGTTCGCCGCGGTCGGCCTGACCACCCGCTACGTCGGCAACGACTCGTCGCTGGTCACAGAGAACGTGCTGCTGGACATCGCCTCGATGGTCCGGCACCTGCGAGAGGAGCGGGGCTACCGGCGCGTCGTGCTGGTCGGAAACTCGGGTGGCGCGTCGGTGGTGCCCTATTACCAGGCGCAGGCCCAGCACGCCACGGTCACCGACCCGCCCGGTGGTGGACCTGACCTGACGGAGTACGACCTTCCGCCGGCGGACGCGGTCGTCATGCTGATGGCCCATTCGGGCCGCGCGCGTCTCGTCACCGAGTGGCTCGATCCCGCCATCCTCGACGAGGCCTCGCCCTTCGTGCGGGATCCCGACCTGGACATGTTCGACGAGCGGAACGGGCCGCCGTACACGCCCGAGTTCGTCGCGCGATATCGCGCGGCACAGGTCCAACGAAACCGGCGCATCAGCAGGTGGGCGGAGCAGATGCTGAGGGCTGTCCCCGACGGGGTCGACGACTTTCCGTTCGTCGTGCATGGAACCTACGCCGACCTACGCAGCCTCGACCCGGGCCTGGAGCCGAGTGACCGCGAAATCGGCGTCTCGCTTTGGGGCGACCCGTTCGCGGCGAACTTCCTGCCGGCCGCGATCGCCCGGTACACGACCGCGCGGAGCTGGCTCAACCAGTGGTCGATCGACCACGCCCAGGGCGATGCACTGCGCTGGCTGCCCCGGAGCAAGGTGCCCGTGCTCATCGTCTATGGGACGGGGGACACCGCGGCCCACCCACAGCACGCACTCGACATGGCCGCAGCGGCACCCGAGCCGCTCACCACCCTGGTCCCCATCAAGAGCGCCGGCCACTACTTCCAGGGACAGCCCGAGCTTCGCGACCAGGCCTGCCAGCACATCGCCGAATGGGTTCGCGCACAGCTCTGACCAGGAAATTCATCGATCAAGGAGAGTTGATATGAGTCAGCCGAATGCCACCCTCTCGGGTCCGCCGGCTCAGGGACGCCCGAAGATGCTGAACCACCTGGCCTACGTCACTCATGACGTGGAGGGCACAGTGGACTTCTATACGCAGGTCATGGGCATGCCGATGGTGAGTACTGTCATCGGCTCCAGGGTCCCGTCCACCGGTGACGACTTCCCGTACTTCCACGTGTTCTTCCGGCTGGATGACGGGTCGACGCTGGCGTTCTTCGAGGCTCCGGGGCTTCCGCGGGCGAATCCGAAGGGCCACCCCGCGTACGACATCTTCGACCACCTGGCTTTCGAGGCGGACAAGCCCGAGGACATTCACGCATGGGCTGCGTGGCTGCTGCAGAACGGTGTCGAGATCACCGGGCCGACCGATCACGGCATCATCCTGTCGATCTACTTCCGGGATCCCGTGAACGACATCCGCCTGGAGATCACCTGCCCGCTGGTCGAGGACTGGAACGCGCGTGAGGACGCCGCCGCGCGCGATCTGCGGGATTGGGTCGAGGTGAAGAACTCGGCCGCGGAGACTGGTCAGGACGTTTCCGAGGCGCTGCTGAAGTTCATCGCCGCGCGCGACGCCGAGCAGCATGACCGCGCGGTGGAGGGCCCGGACGACTCCCTGCCCCGTGCGAGCAGGTGATGAACCTTGCGACGTCGCTTGCCCAGGTGGCGGCGCGGTGGCCCAACCGCTCCGCGGTGACCTGGGGCGAGCGCACCCTGACCTGGGCCGAAATCGATCGCCGGTCCGACGCACTCGCCCGCCACCTGCGGCTGCTCGGGGCCGCCCCGGGAAGCCGGGTCGCGCTCCTCATGCGCAACCGGCCCGAGCTGCTGGAGGCGATGTACGCCGCGTTCAAGGCCGGGATGGTGATCGTCCCGCTGAATGCGAAGCTCCCGGCGGCCGAGGTCGCCTACCACCTCGAGGACTCCGAGGCCGCGGTCCTGGTGACCGACGAGAAGGGCGCGGCCGAGGTCGGCGACCCGGGGGTACCCCTGGTCGTCACCGGGCCCGACTACGAACGGCTGCTCGACTCGCACGCGGTTGGCCCTTACGGGATCGTCGACGTCCGGCCGGACACTGTGGCCTGGTTGTTCTACACGTCCGGCACAACCGGGCGGCCCAAGGGCGCGATGCTCACCCATGGCGGCTTGGCCTTCGTGGTCGCCTCCTGGCTCGCCGACCTGACCCCGCTCGACGAGCACGACGTCACACTGCACGCGGCGCCACTGAGCCACGGCGCGGGTTTCCACGCACTCGCCGCGACAGCCCGCGGGGTGCACCAGGTCATCCCGGCCGAGGAACGGTTCGACCCGCCGGCCATTCTCGCGCTGATGCGGGAGCGGCGCGTGACGAACACGTGGATGGTGCCCACGCAGATCACCATGCTCGTCGACCACCTCGACGGCGGCGCTTGCGTCCTGCCCGACCTGCGGCACATCGTGTACGGCGGGGCGCCATTCCCGACGGCCGAACTCGCCGCCGCTCTGCGGACCTTCGGGCGGGTGCTCGTCCAGCTGTACGCACAGGGCGAGTCGCCGATGACGGTGACCTGGCTGCCCGCCGCCGACCACCCGGACCCGGATGGGCCGGAGACGGCCCTGTTGCGGTCGGCGGGTTACCCGCGGCCCGGTATGGACCTGCGGATCGTGGATCCCGACAGCGGTGAAGTGCTCGGTCCCGACGCAGTAGGCGAAGTTGCCGTTTCCGGGCCGGCTGTGATGACCGGGTACTGGAAGCGGCCGGAGGAGACGGCGAAGGCCCTGCATGGCGGCTGGCTGCGCACCGGTGACCTGGGCAGGATCGACTTCGGGGGCCGGCTGTTCCTGCTCGACCGGTCCAAGGATTTGATCATCACCGGCGGGTCGAACGTCTACGCCATCGAGGTCGAGCGGGCGCTGCTCGAGCACGCCGGCGTCGCCGACGTCGCCGTGATCGGTACGCCGCACCGCACTTGGGGAGAAACGGTCACCGCGGTCGTCGTGCCCGGCGACGACGGCGCCGAGGGAGACGAGCTCGCCGCGCACGCCAAGCGGCTGCTCGCACCGTACAAGGTGCCCCGGCGCTTCGAGTTCGTCGACGCCATCCCACGCAACGCCTACGGAAAGATCGACAAGCGTCGGCTGCGGGAGCGTTTCGGATCCGCATCGACCTGACGCCGAGCACCGGACCAGCACGCAGTCGACGAAGGAGTGCGGTCGGATGAGAGCTCCCCTTCCGCCGCGGCGGACGCCGCGCGCAAGGTGGCACGCGGCGAGCTCCGCGCACTGGCCGGCGGACACCGGGTCGGCAACCCACGGGCTGTTACCGAGCCAGGTACGCGCCTAGGTCGCCGCCATCCCGAGGTGCGGCTCAAGGTCTTCAGCCACATGGTGACCCGCGCCAGGTCGAGCAGCTGCTCGACGGCCGCGTCGGGGTCGGCGTGCTTCGGACCCCCTGCTCGGCAGCGGGCCTGGTCGTGGAGACGCTGCGCGAAGAACCCGTCGGCGTCCTCCTGGCCAGCCGCCTCCCCGCCGCGGTGCACCGGGAGCTCGACCTGTCGGACAGCGGACAGCACATCCCCCGTCGGCAGGCTCGACCCGGAACTGAAATCTCAACGACAGCCATCCACTTCTAACATGGCGCGCATGGTCGGCGTAAGCGGGCCCCACTGCCGCTGCCTGGCGCGACGAGGCAGGCAGCCGTCGATGGCGAACACCAAGCGGTACGGCCCAGCCCGCTCCGACGCGGAGCCGCGAGATCCGGGACTCCACTGCGCGCGTCCCGCCACCCGGGACAAGGCCGACCGTCACGCCACCTGCACTCCGTTCCTGCTGGTCAGCACGGATTCTGTCGTGCTGTTCCGGCCCCAACGAAGGGATTTGGTCTTCATGGCACTGGCAACGAAAAATCTCACGATTGACTCGAATCTGACCTGGGTCGAGGTGGAGAAGCGCATCGCGGTCGAGAAGGACCCGGTGG
This sequence comes from Streptomyces graminofaciens, assembly GCF_030294945.1. Classification (NCBI taxonomy): domain Bacteria; kingdom Bacillati; phylum Actinomycetota; class Actinomycetes; order Kitasatosporales; family Streptomycetaceae; genus Streptomyces; species Streptomyces graminofaciens. The sequence continues at coordinate 10,878,374 of NZ_AP018448.1, forward strand.
TTCTCGAGAACCTCACCTTGGTTCACGATCACATGAAGTACGAGTCCGTGGGGAACCTCGACGGGGTCCTGGGAACGCTCTGCACGAGTCCCGAGTACAAATTCCACGTTCCCGGTTTCGAGCACGTCAGCGGGAACGGCAGCCAAGAGTCGATCCGCGAGTTCTACGATCAGCTGCTGATCAAGGGTGGCGCCCACCGTCTGCAGTACATCGTGGACCGAGTGACCGCGGACCGGCATGCCGTGACGACCGAGGGCGAATTCCTCTGGGCCTATCCGGGGCGGACGCTCGCCGGGATGGGAATCACGGTCGACGATCCCGACGCGTATTACGCGGCATCCTGCCGACAGCTCATCATCTGGCCGCGCCACGCCACCGAGCCGAAGCTCACCGGTGAGGAGGTGTGGGTCGATCGAGACATGTTCATCGGGATCGCGGAGCGGAAGGTGACCGACTTCATCGACGCAGATCCGGGCGACGAATGGCGAACGGCCTGACCCGTCGTCCGACGAAGCCTTCCTGGCCATCGGTGAGGCCCCTCGGTGGCCGGCCAGGTGTATGTCGATCCTGACGAGTACGCGGTGCGCAGGCGTCGTCATGTGCCGGTGCAGGGCCGGCTGCGGCGACTGCGCACGGAGTCGGATCGGCCTGGCCGGTGGCGAGGGGACTGAGAGGTTGCCACCCGGTCTGCCGCACGGCTGCCTCTGGACCGAGAGCTTCCGCCGAGACGCCTGGTGGAGCCCCGTGGCGACGCCTCACCGCGACGTGCCAGAACATGCGGTTCTGCTGCTGCATCGGCTCCACAACATCGTCGGCCCCGGTGTCGCGACCGACGTCACCGCCGAGAAGGGCGCTGCTCGAGCACGCCGGCGTCGCGGACGTCGCCGTGATCGGTACGCCGCACCGCACTTGGGGGAGACGGTCACCGCGGTCTTCGTGCCCGGCGACGACGGCGCCGAGGGAGACGAGCTCGCCGCGCACGCCAAGCGGCTGCTCGCGCCGTACAAGGTGCCCCGGCGCTTCGAGTTCGTCGACGCCATCCCACGCAACGCCTACGGAAAGATCGACAAGCGTCGGCTGCGGGAGCGTTTCGGATCCGCATCGACCTGATGGCGCCCGATGCCTGGCACCCGCGGACGTGCACGCAGTCGAAGAGAGAAGAGGAGATCCGATGAGCACGCCCGCTCCTGGCGGTCCTCTGGAAGGAATCCGGGTGATCGAGCTCGGCACCGTGGTGGCCGGGCCGTTCGCTGGACGGATTCTCGCCGATTACGGAGCTGACGTCATCAAGGTCGAGGCACCGAACCGCCCGGATCCCATGCGTGACTGGGGCCAGGCCTCCTACCGAGGGCACCGGCTGTGGTGGACCGTCCACGCTCGCAACAAGCGATGCATCACACTCGACCTGCGGTCGGAGCGCGGGCAGGAGCTACTGCTCGAGCTGGTCGCAGTGGCGGACGTCGTGATCGAGAACTTCCGGCCGGGCACGCTCGAGCGGTGGAACCTGAGCTGGGAGCGGCTACGGGCGGTGAACCGGGGACTGGTGCTGGCCCGGGTGTCCGGCTACGGACAGACGGGCCCCTACGCCGAACGGCCCGGATACGCTTCTGTGGCCGAGGCGATGGGCGGGTTGCGAGCCATCAACGGTCACCCCGGCGAGGCACCGCCCCGGATGGCGATCTCGCTCGGCGACTCCCTGGGCGGGATGGTGGCGGTCCAGGGTGTGCTGGCCGCGCTGCTGCAGCGGACGCGCTCCGGGCAGGGGCAGGTCGTCGACATCGCCCTCACCGAGGCGTGCCTTGCGCTGACGGAGTCGATGGTGCCCGAGTACGACCGGCTCGGCCGCGTGCGTCAGCCGGGTGGCACCCGCCTGTCCGGCATCGCCCCGTCGAACCTGTTCTGTTCAGCGGACGGCCAGTGGCTCGTCGTCGCCGCCAATCAGGACACCGTGTTCCAGAGGTTGTGCGCGGCGATGGGCCGAGCGGAGCTGGCAAGCGATCCCCGCTTCGCCGACCATCAGGCCCGGGGCGAGAACCAGGAAGAGATCGAGGGCATCGTCGGCGAATGGGTGGGCAAGCGGTCGGCGGCCGAGGCGACCGCCGAACTGCAGGCAGCCGGGGTCGTCGTCGGCCCGGTCTACACGGTTGCGGACATCGTGGCAGATCCGCACTTCCGGGCGCGCGGCGCGCTGGTCAGTCACCACGACGAGCGCGTGGACGACGATGTGCTGGGTCCGGGCGTCGTCCCGATCTTCTCGGGGACGCCCGGGCGGGTGCGCTGGGCGGGACCGCCCCGCCCGGGAACCCACAATGACGAGGTCTACGGCGAGTTGCTCGGGCTCGACGCGGATGCTATCGCCACGCTGGTGAAGGACGGTGTGATGTGACCGGTCCACTGAGGCTCCCGGAGTCGATCCGGCTGCGTGAGGTCGGCCTCCGGGATGGGCTGCAGATCGAACAGCCCATCCCGACGGAGGCGAAGCTGGAGCTGCTCGACGCGCTCGTGGCGACTGGCGTGCGCCGCATTGAGGCGACGGCATTCGTCTCACCGCGGGCGGTTCCCGCGCTGGCCGACGCGGCCGAGGTCGCGGCCCGTCTGTCGCAGTACCCGGACATCGAGTTCTCCGCACTGGTCGCCAACCCGCGGGGCGCGCACCGCGCGATCGACGCGGGTATCACCACGGTGGAGTACGTCGTCTCGGCATCCGACGGGCACAGCACCGCCAACGCCGGTCGCACCACGGCGGAGGCGTTGGAGCAGTGCGCGGAAGTGTCATCGGTGGTGCACCGGGCCGGCGGCACCTGTGAAGTGATCGTCGCGGTGGCTTGGGACGATCCCTTCGACGGGCCCACCCCGCCTGACAACGTCGTAGCCCTGGCCCGCCGGGCCGTGGATCTCGGTGCGGACAGGCTCTGCCTCGGTGACACGATCGGGACCACCACGCCGATGCGCATGGCACAACTCGTCACTGCGGTGCGCGAGGCGTGCAGTGGCGTGCAGGTGGGCTTGCACTTGCACGACACCCGGGGTGCGGGTTTGGCCACCGCACTGGCCGCCATGCAGATTGGAGTCCTGGACCTGGACGCCTCCATCGGCGGCCTCGGTGGATGCCCCTTCGCACCCGGTGCGAGCGGCAACATCGCGACCGAGGAGCTCGCCTACCTTTGTCGAGACTGTCGGGTGGACACCGGCCTCGACATGGAGCGGCTCGTCGCCGCAGCAGCGTTGGCCCAGCAGCTGGTGGGACGGCCACTGGAGTCCGGGGTGTTGCGCGCAGGTGACCGCGCTCTCGTCGCTCCGGATCGGCCTGTGCCGGCGGCGTAGCAGAGGCGGGGCGTGGACGCGCCCGGTGGCTGCAGGCTCTACCCGTCGAGAGCCCGACGTCGTCGTATTCGGCTATCGGAGGGAACTGTCACGCAATGTCGATCTCGCTGCGCTGTCGCCGACAGACCATCGCGACGCGCGACCCCGGGCCGACTGCCCAGACTGGCGTCGGCCGGGCGGCCGATACACCAGGTATGTGTCGTCAGCGACGAGGGGATTCCGGTGCCCACCGGGACAACGGGCGAGATCCAGGTCCGCGAGAGTCGGCACAGTGCGGTGGTCGGGACGAGCCATCCGGCCCGGCCATGGCCGCTTACATCCAGTCCGCGGCTGCTGTGTATGCGGCGAGCCTCAGGAACACCGCGCGCTGAGTCTGGCGAACCGACACGTCAGCGACAGGTATTCGTGCTTAGCGTGCGGCGCATGATGGATCCCTTGGCCGCAAAGGAGATGCCGTGACGCAACAGACTGTTCGGGCGATGGTGGTGACCCCCGAGGGCGACGACGGCCGCCTCGACTGGCGGGCGGTGCCCGCTCCGGTACCACGGTCAGGAGAAGTGGTGGTCGCGGTGCACGCGAGTGGTGTCAACCGGGCCGATCTGCTGCAGCGGCGCGGAAAGTACGTCCAGGAGGCATTGCGGCGGCCGGGACCGGTGGTCGCCGGAATGGAGGTCGCGGGCGAGGTTCTCGCCATCGGGGACGAAGTCACCGGGGTCGAGGTCGGCGACCGGGTGATGGCGATGTGCGAGGGCAGCTACGCCGAGCAGGCGGTGGTCCATCACCGTCTGCTCCTGCCGGTACCGGCAGGCCTGTCCTGGGAGGAGGCCGCCGCCCTGCCGCTGGGCCTGATGACGGCCTATGACGCGTTGTTCGGTGCTGGTGAATTCGCGCCGGGGGAGGCCGTGTTGGTGAGCTCCGCGACGTCGATCGTCGGCCGTATCGCCGTGCAGCTCGCCCGCGCCGGGGGCGCGTCCGTGGTGGTAGGGACCTCGCGCTCGGCGGAAGGCCGCGAGCGGATCCTCGCGCTTGGCGCGAACCATGCCGTTGATGGTGCCGCCGAAGACGTGGCCGAGCGGATCGAAGAGGCGACGGGAGGGCGCAAGATTGACGTGGTCGTCGACCAGGTCGGCGCGTCACTGTTCGCCGCCCACCTCCGTGTGCTCGCCGTCGGCGGCCGCCTGATCAGCGTGGGCCGGCTTGGTGGTGCGGCGGTGTCGGCCGATTTGAACCAGCTGGCGCTCAACCGCATCACGGTCCGCGGCGTCACGTTCCGGACCCGCACGCTCGACGAGTACGCCGCGATCGCCGAGGGGGTCAGGAAAAACGTTCTCGACAAGGTCGCCGCCAACCTCGTCCGCCCGGCCGTCGACCACGTCCTTCCGATCGAGTCGGCCGCCGAAGCGCAGGACCTCGTGGCGACCGGGGTCCACCAGGGCAAGATCGTCCTCACCGTTTGAACCGTCCTGGTTGGTGGAGACCCTCCTGCCCCAGTGCTGCACCGCGTCAGTTCGTTGAGGTCGGTGTGCTCCTGCAGGTCGGCCTCCAGAGCGCGGAACAACTGGTCAAGGTCGTCGGGCACACCGAGTTCCGCGCCGACCGTGAGGCTTTCGACCCACAGGAGCTCAGCCACCGATGCGCTCCGCACCAGTGCGTCCTCAGGGGAGTCGGGGCGCCGGGCGGCAGGCGTGACGGACGCCGTGACAGGGTCCCAATACCGCTCGACAAAAGTAGGTGCTCCGAACCCACCCACGGCCGACGGATTATGAGTGCTTCGCGGAAGTGGCTGGGTTCCGGGCCCAGCTCCCGGGTGGGCGTCGAACGTGCCCAGCGGATTGGTTTTCCAACCCGCAGAGGCCAAACGTCTACGCAGAGCTCAGCCGAGTCCACGCGTGACCAGCCGTTACGGCTGTTGTCGGCGTCTCCTTCATGTGCCGGGCCGCCGTTTCACCCCTAACCCTGGCCGTGGCGTTGTTAAACGGCCTCGGCATGACGACTTCGAGTGGCCCCAGTCGGCGGGCCACGTGAGCGTAGGCGGGGGTGGTTTTGGTTTGAAGTGGCCCCCGCCTTGGATCTTGCGGTGAGACGCTCCTGGTGGTTTCCCGCAGGGGTGCTGGTTGGAATGTCCTTGTCCAAACCGGAGCTGTTTGTGGATAAGCCGGGATAGCTGGCAGCGGCGGTTGTCAGTCCCTCAGAACCGTGCGTGCGCCTGGCAACGCACGGCTCAAGCACCCCTGAGCGGCTTCGCTGGAGCGTAGTTCACGTAGCCCGGTTGTCGTCTTGCTGGTCCCCGCGGTCAGAATGTGGCGATCGGGTTGACCGGGCTGCCGGACGTACCGGCGAAGCGCACTGGCGCGACTGCGAGGTGGAAGTCCCACTGGCCGAGCTCGGCAGCTGTCGTCGCGCACGCCTCCAGGTCGCAATTGTCGAGCAGCCACAGACCCATCGCGACGAGGCTCACGGCGTGAACCGGCATCAACACATCGTCGTATCCCGACGGTTGAACGTCCTGGGGGGTGTCGGCACCGATGAGCGCGACCTGCCGTTCATACAGCCAGGGCAGGCAGGACGCGTGCCAGCCGGCCTGCGTGAAACCGCCGGCCGCTCCGCCCTTGTGCCGGACGCGGCCACCGCCAGTGCGCAGGAGTACCGCATCGCCGGATCGCACCCGTACGCCCTGGCGACGCTCGGCCTCTTCGAGATCCTCGGGAAACACCCCGTCGCCCGGTTCCAGCCATGGCACCTCGCGGACCTTCGCAATGTCCAGCAGGACGCCACGCGTGATGATCCCGTTCGCCGCTGCGGTGACGGCCGCCCACGCCGATCCCGTTTGGGTGTCGACCAACGAGTACGACCGCCCGTTGTACATCGTGCCGTCCCAGAAGATGTGGCACGGCGAGTCGACGTGAGTGATGGTGTTGCCGTGGAACATGATGCCGAGCCGCTCGTTCGAAAAGCCCCAGCGCCGGTCGTTGCGGAATCCGGGCACCGGCATGTTCTCGGCACCCGGCATGTCGGCGGCGCACGGGCACGTCGTCGTCGACCGCTCCATCTCTTCCGGTACGGCAACCTCCCATGCGCACGACAGGCTCCTGCCGTGGCGCACGGCCCGCGCCGCTGCCAGCCGGACGTCGTCGGTGATGTGGTTCAGGGTCCCGAGCTCGTCGTCCTCGCCCCACCGTCCCCAGTTCGACAGCGTGTTGAAGTACCCAAGCACATCGTCCTGTGTGGGCATCGGTCGCCTTGACGTCATCCCAGCATCGACTCCTCCGGTCGCGCGGTTCGAGGCCCCTGGTGCTTGACACCTCATCCGTCACGTGGACCATCATGCCGACGACGGCTCGATGGCGTTGCTGAACTGAAGATCGCCACCAACTGATGGGGCCAACCCAAGCCGACACCCGGGGCCACTTCAAGTCGTCCGAACATCAGAGGACCTTCACGCTCCGGGGCCGCTTCGAGTCGTCTCGGCGGAGTCATTTGAAGGCGTCATATCCAACCCAGACCCTCACGACCGGGCTCGGGACGGCCAGTTGGCTCGAAAACAAGCGGCCCGCCACCCGCTGCGACGTGGGCAAGACCGTGAAACGCCCCTAGAGCATCGCCGAACGAAACCAACTCGGACCATAAAAGACAGGCTCAGCCACCGCGACCAGTGACTCCGAACGAGCGCCCCGACCCCGGGCGGCCCACGGCAACGGAGCTTCAGTCGCAACGCGGTGGACGACCGCGACAAGAGTTGGAGGCTATCGACGACGCCATGAGTGAGACGAGCAGCCGCTGTCCGCGTTGCTTAGGCATTTGCGGTTGCCGACGAGCGCAGATGGCGTCGTATGAGCTTGCCGCTGGAGGTGGTGGGCAGCGTGTCGACGAAGTGGACGGCCCGGGGCACTTTGTACGCCGCCATGTGTTGGCGGCAGTGGGCGATGAGCGCGTCCGCGTCCGGTTGTTGACCGGGTGCGAGTACGACGTAGGCATGCGCGACCTCGCCCTTGACCGGGTCGGGCTCGCGGCCGACCGCGACGAGCGCGACCGACTCGTGTCCGATCAGCACCCGCTCGATCTCGGCGGGGTAGACGTTGTAGCCGCCGGTGATGATCATGTCTTTGAGCCGGTCGACCACGAAGAAGTGCCCTTGTCCGTCGTGTGTGGCGATGTCGCCGGTGCGTAGCCAGCCGTCGGGCGTGATGGTCTCCGCGGTTGCCTCGGTGTTGTTGAAATACCCCATGGTCACGATGGGGCCGCGTACCAGCAGCTCGCCGGGTTCGCCCGGCGCGCACTCCACGGTGACGTCCTGGGTGTCGGCGACCTTGACCTGGACGCCCGGCAGCGCGACGCCGATCGAGCCGCGCACGTTGGGAGCGTGGATCGCGTGAGTGGTGCCCAGGCCCGAGAGTTCGGTCATGCCCCACAACTCGATCAAGGGGACGCCACTGCGGCTTTCCCAGGCGTCGATCACCGTCTCGGCGATGGTCTGCCCGCCTACGGTGCTGCGGGTCAGCGAGGAAAGGTCGGCGTCTTCGAGGGCCGGGCTGGCGAGCAGCATGGCGTACATCGCGGGTACGCCCTCAAGAAGGGTGGCTCGGTGCTCGACGATGCACTGGAGGGTGTCCTCGGCGTCGAACCGTTTCCTCAGCACGACCTTGCCACCGACCATGAACGTGGCGTTGATGACGACGTTGCCGTAGACGTGTGGTGCGGGCAGTGCGGTGATGACCACGTCGTCGCTGGTCCGGCCGTGCATCGTAGCGGCGTAGGCGCAGTTGAGCACGAGGGAGCGCTGCGACTGCATCGCTCCCTTCGGGCGACCGGTGGTGCCCGAGGTGTAGGCGATGCAGGCCAACGAGCCGGGGTCGACCGGGAAGGGTGTGAAGCCGGGGTCGTCGTCGACCGCCAGCAGGTCGGAGAACTGCTCGACCTGGTGCCCGCAGTCATCGAAGGACACCACCTGCTCCAGTGAGGGAACGGCACGGAGTTCGTCGCCCACGGCGTCCAGCCGCTCGCCCGAAGCCAGCAGGACTTTGGTTCCGGCGTCGGCGAGGATGTAGGCGACCTCCTCGCCGGTGAGCATGACGTTCAGCGGGTTGACTACTGCGCCGGCCTTGAGCACCGCGTGGTAGGAGACGATCCACTCCCATCGGTTCTGGGAGAAGAGCGCGACGCGGTCGCCGGGGTGGATCGAGCGGTCCTGAAGCGCGCGGGCGACGCGGCTCGACTCGCGGTCGAGGTCCGCGAAGGACAGCGTGCGCTCATCGGTGACCAGGGCAGTCCGGTCGGGCCAGCGCCGCGAGAGCCTGGGCAGGAGCTGGCCCAGACCGTCGAGAGGAGGCAATGCGAGGGTCCCCGTCTCGGGCACGGTGCTCATACGAACACTCCTTTGTGTCGGTTCCGGATCCTGGGGTGGCGTTCTGTCACCGCGGACGCGCCCTGCATCACCTCCGCCCGGAGGAGGGCGGCCGGCCTGAGCGGCTGTGAGGCGGATTGGCGTGCGGTCTCCCGGGAGAGGCGGTGGCGCGGACAGGACCACGCCACCGACAGTCAGCCGTAGGAACGGGCTTGGTCTGATCCGTCCCATCCCTGCGCGTCCTGGCGGACTTTGTCGTGGATAGCGCCGACCTCGTTGTCCGGGCCGAGCTCGGAGATCTCGTAGGCCGAGCCGTGGACGCGCTCGGCACCGAAGTAGACGAAGCGGCACAGTCCGGCGATCGCACCTTCGCAGCCCCGTCCATGCCGAGAGGGGTGCTGGAGCCCTGATCATCGCTGCCGTCAAAGGGAGGAAGAGCGATGGAGCGTTGCGTGGTCGTGCTGTCCGCCGACATCCAGGTACTCGACGTCCCCGCTCTGACGGGCCGTGCCGACAGGCGGCTCATGGGTCGTTCTCAGGTCTGTGCCTGCAGGTCGAGCTCGGGCAGCGGGCGGAGAAGCGGCAGCAACTTCTCGCGCGCCTCTGCGAGGGTGATGTAGTCCTCGGGATTGACTTCAATCAGCTGTGACTTGTCGACGTGCTCGTAGACGTGCTCACCGATCATCCGCCCGCTCTCGTCGTAGGGCCAGATCATGCTGAAGAACTGACGGAGGATGTACAGCTTGTCCGGGTCGGCGTCCCAGCTGGGCGGCACCAGGGTGCCGGGCATGAAGGCATTGAAGTAAGACTCCGAGGCGAAGCCCCAGTCCGAGACCATGAACCTCTCGTCCTCTACGACCATCACCGTTGCCTCTCGCTCCTCGAGCGAGGAGTAGAGGCCCAGGATGGCCTCCTCACCTTCCAGGGTCAGGCTCATGCCGTTGACGTTCACGTAGTAGACCGGGTGCTCGACGGTCATGTCGGGCGTGAAGATCTGTTCCTTGTTGCCCGTGATCTCGAAGATCGCGTGTCGCCGGTAGTTCTCTATGATCTTGCGGTGGAGCGGGTTGTCGAGGGTCTCGAGAAAGGCGTCGATCCCTCGGATCTGCATGGTTACGTCCAACTTGGCCATGGCATCTCCTTTTGGCTCAGGCCAGGTCACTGCCGATTCCCGGGGGCGCCCGTCCCTTTGGCGTAGCCCGTCTTACGCCGACAAGCGGTCGAAGCAGCGTTGGCGTTCGTCACGTTACGTGCATCACATCGTGCGGAGAACATCTCCGTTCGGAGAGGGTTGGGCACCCATGCGCGGTGCACCCTCCGTGTCGGACCGCACTGTCTGGCTTCGCTCCGCCGAGAGACGCTGGTCGTGCGGGTGGGGCGGGCAGCCGGGTCACTTGGCGAACCGGGCGAGGTGCGTCCGCGCGACATCGGAATCGAAGAGGTCCGCGGAGAGGCGGTCATCTCCGCGGCCTGTTCGTCGCAGCGCGCCGCAGCGAGTCGCGGTTGCGCAACGCCGGCAACTGGGGTCCCTTCCCTGGAAGGACATCCCGCGTCAGGGCCGCACAGGGGGCAGCGGCCATGACCGCTCGGAAGCCCGTACGCCGACACCGCCGAAGATCGAAGCCCTGCACCACGTCCGCGACACCTCTTCGCCCACGCCTCCCAGTTGCGGATGGGCAACGCGCCCCGCGCGTTGGCCGCCTGGCGCAACCTGGCCATCGGAGCCCTCCGCGCCGCCGGAGTGAAGAACATCGCGGCCGACCTCCGCCGCAACGCCCGCGACCCTCGACGCCCCTCGCACTCCTCGGCCTCGGGTGATCACGGAACGGACGTCACGCGACTACACCGAAGCTCTGCCCTCTGCCCGGAGCAGTACTGCTCGGACATAATCGGTGACCGCCACGGGCCGGGGCTTCCTGGTCAGCATCTCGATGTGGACGGCCGAGCAATTTGCCGGCCCTCACCCCAGCAGGGTAACGGCCGCACTGCAAGGACAACTGCCATGAAAAACCGAGGTGGAATCTGGCCGTGCGCGGGTTCTTCGGGCCGGTGCGTGTGACCGGGCCGGAACACCCCGACCCGCAGGGTGCGGCCCATCTTTGGTGATGACGGTGGCCGGCCCTCAGGACAGATCATCACGCAGCGATAACACCGGCCAAACCACCCTGGTCATATCAGTTGGGAACATCTTCGCTCGGAGGGGGCGCGAGCAGTCCAAGCGCGTACGCATGACTGACCGCCTCTGCGCGATTTCCCACCTCCAGCTTGTGCATCACGGATTGCCAATAAGTCTTGACGGTGTTTGCCGTGAGGCCGAGACGATGGCCGATTGCCGCATTGGTACCGCCGGCAGCGACACACACGAGAACCTGGTGCTCGCGCGGCGTCAGTCGTGGCTGGTTACTCGTACTGCCCGGCGCTCTCCTCTTCGCTGCCGGTTCGCTGACCTGGCCCGCCGCCTGGAATACGTCGACCTCTATGTCTCCGAGCAGTTGGCTGAGTTCACGGTTGTCGATCTTGTGCCGAATGGCGGCCAGCTTGGCACTGATGCTGAGAAGAAAGGGATCAATGCCGTCGGGAACAAAGCGTGTTGTGGGGGTTGAGTGTGCTGTGTGATTGGGCGTGGAACTCCACTCACGGAACGCACGAGAGACCGTCACGACTGCCTTTCGCGCCGTCACGGACAGTTGGTCGACAAACCGGTCGGCGAAAGTACCCGGGGTGCGGACGGCAAGGGTCAGCGCTCCGCGATTCCCGGATTCCAAAAGCAGCGGCACCGACACCATTCGTGAGATTCCCTCGGCCGCGACCTGCTGGTCGAAGTCGTGGGTTATGGCGGCCGACGTGAAGTAGTCGTCGACCCAGCATGCGCGTTCGCTCTGCGCAACGGTCCCCGTCAGTCCCCGACCGATGGGGACGGACAGGCCGTGCAGTGCTCCAGTCCGGTCTCCGTGGAGGTGTGTCAGCGTGAGCGTGTCCTGCTCAGACGGCAGCGCCAGCCATCCGACAGCATCAAGACCTGCGGCGTCGACCAACTCCGACAGGATCGACTGAATGAGCGGTGCCGGGGCGGGGACATGATGCATCACGCCCTCCTTGACTGTAGAGCCCAGTGCCAGTCTGTTTCGAGGCGGTTTGGATGTGCATATTGCGCGTGTAAGTGATGGGCGTCAAGGTCGCCGTTGACGGTGGCGGTCTGGGATGCAAGGCACCCCGACCTGCCCGGCCGACCTCCGCTGTCTGCACCCTCGGAGAACGGCCAACACTTTGCCGACCTCCGATCTTGGTGAACCTCACGTCCTCCGACAGCCAGGATCAGGGCTGCGTCTGCCCAGCTTGCAGGGCCATCTTTGATCATGTGTCGATTTCGCGATCCACCGGTCGCCACGGCTGGAGGCCGGTGGTTCGACATCTCACCGACATGTGATGCGGCATACGTTGCTTCGCAGTCGAGATGAAACCGACGGATCCAGTACCCGTGCCGCAACGCTGGAGGAACGTGCGTGGGCAGCTGCGGCATCAGCAAGAACATGCATGCGAGGAACCAACTGCTCGATCGGCTGGACGACGCCACTTGTGGACCTTCGTGTAATGCCCCAGCAGGAACGGCACGGAAGGGGCCAGGGGCATCGCGGAGCCGACTCCTTCGTCTCCATACGGACGGCAGAGGCCTCCGTGCCCTCCGCGGAGGCCAGGATTCTCCGGCTCGACAGCCGTAGATCATCAGGGTTGGTCAGCGCAGTCAAGGGTGAGCGAATGCCCAGCGCGGAGCGTCGCCGAAGGCGCCCTTGAGGGCAGAGCCCAGCCCGCACCCAGCAGGCGAGCGGCCCGTCACCAGCCGCAAGCAACTGGGGAAATACGCATGGCTGAAGGTGCCGACGATGGCGAATCGCATGAAGGCTCACACCGCTGCACCGACAGCTCGTCGAGAACCACCGCAGGCACCTGCTGCCCAAGGGATCCGGCCAGTACGACGCGATCTTCGAGCCGCACATGACCCTCCAGGTCCCGCAGTACCGGATTGAACATCTCGGCACGGCGTCCAGGGCGAAGCCCAGGCGTCGGCAATCCCGCCACGCCGCCGAGGCGTGGCGTGGCGACGCGACACACGAGGAGGACAGCGTGGACCTGCAGCTTGGCGGAAAGAAAGCTCTGGTTACAGGGGGGACGAAGGGGATCGGCGGGGCGGTCGTCGACCTTTTGGCCGCCGAGGGCGCCCGCGTGGCCTTCTGCGCACGCGACGCCGACGAGGTCAAGGCAAAAGAGGAGGCGTCCGGCGCAGTCGGCCGGGTCTTGGACGTGGCCGATGCCGAGGCGCTCGCCTCCTGGGTGCGGGAGGAGGGTGAGTCCGGCGGCATCGACATTGTGGTGACGAACGTCAGTGCGATGGCGCACGGTTCGGACGAGAAGAACTGGCGAGCCGCCTTCGATGTCGACCTCATGCACACCGTGCGGACGGTCGACGCCGCGACGCCCTATCTCCTGGCGAGCGCGCAGGCGTCCGAGGGAGGAGCTTCAGTTGTCGCGGTGTCGAGCACGGCCGGCCGGGAGATCCACTTCCCGGACGGTGCGTACGGGGTGATGAAGGCGGCGGTCCAGCACTACGTCGGTGGTGTGGCCCGGCACCTGGCCGCCCAGGGGGTCCGGGCCAACGTCGTGTCGCCCGGTACGATCTACGCCCCCGGAGGCATCTGGGCGGGCATTGAGGAGCACGACCCGGCCCTGTTCACAGCGGGGCTGGGGATGAACCCGCGGGGTCGGATGGGCCGGCCCGAAGAGGTGGCCTACGTAGTAGCGATGCTCGCGAGCCCGCTCGGCTCCTGGATCAGCGGCACGAACCTGCTCACGGACGGCGCGGCCTCACGCGGCGTGCAGTTCTGACGACGCACTGCTTCAGGATCCGGGCAGGGCCGACAACCTGCCTCGGGGTTCCTCGGGCGTGTTCGCCGACGCCGGGCCCGCCCACTGTCGCGGACACCGGACTAGACCCGGCACAGCGCTGCCCGCCGGCCAGGTGCTGGTCAGCCGAGCGGGTTGGTGGTGTCGCGCAGGGTCGCCAGGGCCTGGACGTACATGCGCGCTTTGATGGTGCCGAGCGTGTCGCCGGCCTTGTTCATCTGTGCCTGAGCGATCTTGATGGCGGTGGAGTGCACGGCGTCCTCGCCGGCCACCTGGTCGACGATGCCGGCGGCCGCGGCGTCGGAGCCGCCGTAGCGGCGGGCGGTGAGCATGGCCTCGTGGGCGGTCTGCGGCGTCAGCCGGGACTGGATGAGGGCGGCCATGCCGGGGGTGAAGGGGATGTTGATGTCCGCTTCGGGCAGGCACCAGTAGCCGCGGTCAGCGCGCATCACGCGGAAGTCGTGGGCAATGGGCGCGCAGCGGCGCGCCGCTGGCGGGGCGCAGTAGCCGCAGCCACCACGTGACGTTCGGGCCGGGGCCTGGCCGAAGACGTGGTGGCCGGGACGCTCAGGCGTCCCGGCCACCAGGGGCGCAGTCTTCGCCCGGTAGCGTCGGCGGCGCTGCGGAGCGGTGGGGTTCAGGCGTTGGCGACCAGAGCCTTGGCGTACTGCTCATCGGTGACCGGCTCCAGCCAGGTGGTGCCGTCGCTGTTTCCGTCGCCGACGACGATGGCGAGGTGGGCCATGAGGTTCGTGTCGGTGGCGCCGTGCCAGTGCTCTTCGCCTGCCGGGCACTTGAGGGTCTCACCGGCGGTGATGCGGGCCACCTGGCCGTCGCGGGTGCCGACCAGGCCGACGCCTTCGGTGACGTAGAGAGTCTGGCCGTTGGCGTGGGAGTGCCAGTTGGTGCGGGCTCCGGGGGTGAAGCGCACCAGGCCGACGGCCAGGCGTGCGGGCTCGGCGGGCGCCTCGATGAGGTTGAGGTAGACATCGCCGGTGAAGCGCTCGGCCGGGGCCTTCATCGTGGGGGTGTCGGTGACGTGTTCCATGCGTGTTCCTCTGGAGTCGTGGGCGGGTGGTCAGGCGTCGTCGTGGGCCAGGCCGGAGCCCAGTGCGCGGGAGGCGTCGACCTGTGCGAGGAGTTCCCTGGCCTTGGCCCCGACGGCCTGCAGGCAGTCGTCGCCGGCGACGAACCGCTGCGGGGGCGCTTGCAGGTCGGCGACCTTGAGCAGGGCGTCGGCGAGCTTGGCGGGGTCGCCGCTCTGTGTGCCGTTCATGGATGCCCAGACCTTCTTGGTCTCGGCGGTGCGCTCGGCGTAGTCGTCGATGGAGCCCTCGGCGTAGGTGGTGGAGGCGTCCACGAGGAGTTCGGTGCGGAAGAAGCCCGGCTCGACGATGGTGGTGTGGATGTTGAACGGTGCCACGTCGTGGTGCAGGGATTCCATGAAGCCCTCGACACCGAACTTGGCGGCCGAGTAGGCGACGCAGAAGTCGACGCCGACCGCCCCGGCGAGGGAGGAGAGGGTGAGGACATGCCCGGAGCGCTGGGCCCGCATGACGGGCAGCACGGCGCGGGTGACGTTCATCGGGCCGAACAGGTTCGTCTCGATCTGGGCGCGGATCTGCGTGTCGGAGAGCTCCTCGAAGAACCCGGCGTAGAAGTTGGCGGCGTTGTAGATAAGGACGTCGATCCGGCCGAAGCGGTCGACGGCAGCCTGGGCGGCCGTGGTGGCGGCGTCCGGGTCGATGATGTCCAGGGCGAGGGTCAGAAGGCTCGCCTGCTCGCCGCCGAGGGCGTCAAGGACACGCTCGGGGCGGCGGCCGGTGGCCACGACCCGGTGCCCGGCGGCCAGGGCCTGGCGGGCGATTTCGGTGCCGAGTCCGCGCCCGGCGCCGGTGATGAAGAAGACCCTGCTCATGAGGCGGATCGCTCCGTACGTGGTGGGGGTCAGGCAGCGTTGCGGTCGGCGGCGATCTTCTTGAGCTGGGTGATCGCGGTCATGGCGTTGGGCCAGCCCGCGTAGAACGCCAGGTGGGTGATCGCCTCGGACAGCTCCTCCACCGTGAGCCCGTTGTCCAGGGCCACACCGAGGTGGTAGCCGAGCTGCTCGCTGCGGTAGAGGGCGGACAGTACGCTCACCGTGACCAGGCTGCGGTCACGCGGAGAGAGACCGGGACGCTCCCAGACGTCGCCGAACAAAACGTTGTTGGTGACCGCGACGAGCTTGGGCGCGATCTCGGCGAGCTCCGGGGGCGCGGATTGCTTTGGCATACGAACATCTCCTTGATCAAAACGGACAGGCCGGTACCTGAGGTGCGGGCGACCCTCTGCCGACGCCACGGCCTGCTTCCCGGCCTGTTCCGGGAGCGGCAACCACTGACGACATCCAAGGAATCGCAGATCAAAGAGGTGGGGAAGGGACTGTTGTTACAGGTACTGACAGGCCCCCCACATCTGCGCTGTCCGGCTTAGCGTGGAAGGCATGAGCACCGAGAGCGACATCCGCGAGTTCCTGGCCTCCCGTCGGGCCAAGATCACCCCTCAGCGGGCCGGGCTGCCCGCCTACGGCAGCAACCGCCGAGTGAAGGGCCTGCGCCGCGAGGAAGTCGCCATGCTCGCCGGCGTCAGCGTCGACTACTACGTCCGTCTGGAGCGCGGTCACATCGCCGGCGCATCGGAAGAAGTCCTCGACGCCGTCGCGCACGCCCTCCAGCTTGACGAGGCCGAACGCGCCCACCTCTACGATCTGGCCCGATCCGCCGCCAAACGCCCCGTCCGCCGCAAGCGCGCCCGCGGCCCGCTCCCCGACAGCGTTTTGCGCGTGCTGCACTCCATGACCGACTCCCCGGCCTTCATCCGCAACGGCCGCCTCGACATCCTCGCCACCAACCCCCTCGGCCGCGCCCTGTACTCACCCCTGTTCCCCGACCTGGCCACCGGACAGGTGAACATCGCCCGCTTCCAGTTCCTCGACCCGGCCGGCCGCGACTTCTTCCCCGACTGGGAGCAGTCTCTGAACACCACCGTGTCCCTGCTGCGCACCGAGGCCGGGCGAGCCCCGCACGACAGCGAGCTGACCCAGCTGATCGGCGAGCTCGTCACCCGCAGCGAGGAGTTCCGCACCGCCTGGGCCAAGCACAACGTGCGCCTGCACCACACCGGACGCAAGCTCTTCCGCCACCCCGCCGTCGGCGTGATCACCCTCGATTTCGACGCCATGGAACTGCCCGCCCAGCCCGGTCTCACGCTCACCGCCTACAGCGCCGTTCCTGGCACCCCCGACTACGAAGCCCTGCAACTTCTTGCTGCTTGGGCTGCCACCGAGAACGCCTCCCCTACCAGCAGCTCCGCTCCCACCGACCAGCAGAAGCGGTGAACTCTGCACCGCGGCCCGGAAACACCTGACTGTTCTCACAAACGACCTTGCCCCGGAGCAAGATCAAGAATGGTCGGCGGAAGCGGCCCGGACTGCGGATGCAGGTTTCGTTCGCTCGTTGGTTGTGGACGCGTTCCGGCGCCAGGCGGCCAGGCGGCCAGGTGGGCGGTGTTCTCCCGGATCCGCAGCAGCGCCGCACGGAGCGTCTGCCGCGCCGCCAGCCGGATCTGACCGAACTCCTCCGGGGAGTAGGCCAGTTCGCGGACCGAAGTCCAGGCGAACCGCGGGCCATCGCCTCCCGCACCGGCCGCGCCGGCCGGGCATCCAGCTGCAGCAGCGCGGACACGGTGGAGTATTTGGTGTACCCGGTCGAGGGCGGCGGCAGGCTCAGTCGCCACGCCTGCCAGTGCCCGGCCGTCAGCCGGTCCACGTCCAAGGGCACCTCGTCCTGCTCGCTGACGAACTCCGCGAACGGGCGCGTGACGTACCAGCTCGCCTCGCTGGACTCGACGCTGTCCCAGCCGCCGCCCGGGGCGCACTTCGCGGCGAACAGTGCGGCGAGCGACCGCTGGAACGCCTCGGGGACGGGGAACGTGCCGAAGTCGTAGCTGCGCTGCCTCCCCTGCGCATCCCGATGCCTCACCACCAGGCCGTCCTCCTGGAGGACCGCCGGCCGCTGATGTGGTCCCTGCTGCCTGTGAGCGTTCATGCAATTGGTTCAGGCCGCGATTCCGTGAATCCCCAGGTCGGCGTACGACTGCGGGAACGTTTCTCGTGTGGATTGCCCTGGTATGGGGGCTGCTGCGGTCGAGGACGTGCTGTTTCCCGGGATCGATGTGCGTGTCACGGCGGTGCACGCCACAGAGGAGAGAGACGCTGTGGAGGCGTCGTCGTGTGGGCAGCCGCCGGCCTGTCCGGACTGCGGCTGGCCGGGACGTCGCGTGCACTCCCGGTATGTGCGCCGCGTGGTCGAACGCCCCTTGATGGGGCGGGCGTTGGTGATCCGGCTCAGCCGCCGGTCGCCCTCCGCCCACCCACACGACGGCGCGGGGGCCACCGTGAGGCAGCACGGAGATGAACACCGCCTACTACGGTCCGTTGCGCATGATCCGGGCCTTCGCTCCGATCCTGAAGGCGGGTGGCGGCGGGGCGATCGTCAACGTCCTGTCGGCGGCGTCCTGGTTCCCTTCCGAGCGCTGGGGCGCCTACCACGCGACCAAGGCTGCTGCCTGGAGCCTGACCAACAGTGTCCGCCTCGAACTCTCCGGCCAGAACACACTGGTGGCCGGCGTATATATGGGGCCGACCGACACCGACCAGGCCCGGGGGACTGTCGTTCCCGTTCGAATTGAACGACCCCGCCGACGTCGTCAGGGCCGCACTCGACGGGGTCGAGGCGAACCAGTCCGAAGTCATAGCCGACCCGCTCTCCGCACAGGTCAAAGCACAGCTCGCCCTCGACCCCGCCACGATCTACACCCCGAGCTCGACCACTACCTGACCACCGGTTGGCGCACCGCGGGGCGCGTCGCCACCAACCAGCGCCCTCCTGCCCGCAGAGCGAGAGAAGGCATGCCATGGACGCCCCCACTACCTCGTCCAAGCCCCTGAAGCGCTGATCGTCATCCCGTCGGCTGCTCTCGTGCCGCTCACCGAACCGGCAGGCCACCCCGGCGTCTCGACCGGGTTCTACCTGGTCGAGATGGCGCAGATCTCAAGGAAATTCGGCGACGAGTACGACTTCACCTTCGCTGCCCTCGGCGGGCATGTCCCGCAGCTCGAGATCAACGGCCTGAGCCTGACGATGCACGCCGGGGCCAAGTACGGTTCCGCACGGGTCTCGGCCACCGCGGCACAGGCGTTCCGGTTCGATGTCGGCGTGTTCTATACCAGACGGCCCGAACTCGTCGCCCGCCGGGACAGCGAACTCGCCCTCGCTCGCCGCTACCTGGGCCGCCTGCCCGTCTCCGAGGCGCTGCCCAACAGCGACAAGGAAGTCGTGCTGCTGCGTGACGAACTGATCAAGTCGATGCAGGACCTGCCGGAGCACACCTACCCGTCCGTCGAGCAGCTCGTGCACAGGCACCGCGACTCCGAGGACAAGGTTGTCTGGGAGGAAGGCGTCCGATTGCTCACCAGTAACTGGCCCCCACGCCAGCGACGAGCATGCCGCACCCCTGCGCATCCTCCTGCCGCGCGACTGATCTCCCTGATGCCAACGCTGGCGGAAGCACTTCGCGGGTGGCGTTGGCGAGGTGGTGGGGAGGACCAATCGGCGGTGGGAGAGCGGTTGCCGATCGTCCGGAACCCACTTCCCCATCCCTGGCATACGTCAGGTCACCCTTTTGACCCGCCTGACCACCAGGGACTCAGCACGCTGTCCACCGGAGGAGACAGGAGGTTCGTGATTTCGCCATCAGCTACGCTAAAACCTCTCACCAACGTCAGATGTAACTCTGACATGACGCGAAACCGGTAAAGGAGCGGCAATGCGGATCGGAGAGGTGGCCGAACAGGCGGGGGTGAGCGTTCGGGCGCTGCGCTACTACGAAGAGCAGGGTCTGCTCGGCTCCACGCGTACCAGCGGCGGGCAGCGGCAGTACCCGGACGGCGCGGTCGAGCGGGTCAGGATGATCCAGCAGCTGTACGCCGCCGGTCTGTCGAGCAAGCTCGTTCGCGAGGTCCTGCCGCGGTGTATGAACGAGGGCCCCGTGACCTACGGGTTCGTCGAGAGCATCATCGCTGAACGGGCCCGCATCGACCGCCAGATCAACGACCTGACGGAAGTGCGTGCCCGCCTCGACGAGATCATCGCGGTGGCGACGGACCCCAACCACCCCCACCACTGCCACCCCGTACGTGCAGGTCTCCCCGATACCGCCTGATGCGGCCTGCTGTACATCGCGCACAAGCCATGTGCGGCAGGCCGCCTCGGCGACCCACCTCGCCTCGGGCTGTAGCCGCCGACGTCTCGTCCGCTACGTGCACGGTCGCCGTTTACGGCGCGACCGGCGGATCGGCGATCAGTCGCCGCTCCGGCCTTTTCGCGTCACAGCCGTACGAAAGGGCCTCGCGCTCACTCCATGGTGAGGACGACACGTCCCTGGAACCCGCCCCTGGTCATGTGCGCGTAGGCCTTTGAGGCGTCCTGCAGCGGATAGGTCTCGGCCACGCGCAGCGCCAGGTCTCCGGCCGCGGCCAGATCGGAAAGTGTCGAAAGCATCGCTCCGTCCGGGCCGACTTGCGTCAGCAGAACCCGGATGTCCCGCTCGGTCTGAGGCAGGGCGTCAATCCGTGTGGTCACGAACCTGCCGCCGTCCGCCACCGCCCCGATGACGGCCTGCCCCAGCATGGCCGTGTCCAGAACGGCGTCGACCCCTTCTGGGCGCACCTTGCGGACGGCCTCGACCAGCGGTTGCGACGCCGGCAGATACACGTCGGCCCCCGCTACCTGGGTCGCGAATTCGCCGTCGGGCGAGAGGTCATTCGCAATGACCACAGCTCCCCGGCGCTTGGCCAGCTGCACCGCGTAGCCGCCGACGGCCCCCTCCGCACCGGTGATGAGCACGGTCTGTCCCGCCTGGATACCGAGCAGTTCGACGGACTGGGCCGCGGTCAGGCCGTTGAGGGGGATGGTGGCGGCGTGGGCCGGGTCGACACCCGCGGGCGCCGCGGCGACAGCCTGGGAAGGAACCACGATGTACTCGGCCTGCCCCCGGTTCAATCCCAGGGGCACGCCGTGGCTGAACGCGATGACCGCCTGTCCGGGCGTCCAGTGGATACCCGGGCCGACGGCGTCGACAACACCGGCGACCTCCCAGCCGAGGCCATAGGCGGCCCCCTCCGGCGGAGCCGGGAAGTAGCCCCCGCTCCAGGCCGCCGCATCAGTCGGGTTGAGCGTGGCCGCCTGGACCTTGATGCGAATCTCACTCAGGCCCGGGACAGGCTTGTCGACATCGGCGACCTCGACGACGTCCGGACTGCCGAGCGAACGGTAAACGACTGCGCGCATGAGTCTTCCTTCGGTTAGCCGCACCTGCTCGCGGCAGGCGCAGGAGATCTTTGATCCAGGGAAGCGATGTCCGCGGTGATCTGCGGAGCATCAACACCCACCACGCTAAAACCTGACGCTAACGTCAGATGCAAGTCGGGTGGGTCTACCGTCCCGATCTGCCGGCCGCAGTCAGTGGGCTTGCGCCATGGCGACCGGCGGCCGGGCGCGAACATGCCCATGCCGTAGCCGACCCAGATGGCGATGGGCTCGTTGAGAGTTACCCAGTGGGGCACCCGCTCGCCGAACTCCTCGAACGCCAAGGCGGCGTAGTCACGGAACCATTTCGCCACGTCGCGGTTGCCCCAGCCGCCGCGGTCCTCGAGTGCCTGGGGCAGGTCCCAGTGGTAGAGCGTGACGTTGGGGGAGATCCCGGCCGCGTCCTGTTCGTCGAGGAGGCGGTGGTAGAAGTCGATGCCGGCGCGGTTCACGGCACCGGTTCCCTCGGGGAGCAGCCGGGACCAGCTCAGCGAGAGACGGTAGGAATCGACTCCGAGGTCGCGCATCAGGGCGACGTCCTCGCGGAACCGGTGGTAGTGGTCGACGGCGACGTCGCCGGGGATGTCCAGGTGCACCTTGCCCGGGGTGTGCCCGAAGGTGTCCCAGATCGACGGGCCTTTCCCGTCCTCGTCCCAGGCTCCCTCGATCTGGAACGCGCTGGTGGCCGTGCCGAACACGAAGTCCCCGGGGAACACGATCCGGCCGTCGCCATGTGGGCTGTTCATCGCTGTGGCCTCATGGCATGGATTCGTTTCGGCTTCATCACGACGCCGCGGCGGGCTGTGGGCGAGCGCCTTGTACGACACAGCCCCTGCTTCCGGGGACATGCGCCCCGGCAGCCGGCCAAGGCCTTCGGGCGTAGGAATGCTGGGAGTCTCATCGCGCCTGAGGAGTGGCTGCCTGGACTCCATCCGCACTCCGTCGCCAGCGCATCCTGCACCCACAGTGCTCGCGTTCATGTCGATGGGCGGTCGTCGCAGTGGCCGTACGCGTTGTCTGCGTCGGTCTCGACGGTCGGAACCGGCATGGTGCTACCGAGTTCTTCGGGTTGTTGTCGGCCGCTGGGCGAGAGTGAATCCGGTGCCGGCAAGGCAGCCATCGATCAGATCACGGCGGAGATGAACGTGGCGCAGGCCGCGGTGAAGGGTGCGCTCAAGGTGGTTGTCGTCGGTGAAGGCGACATTGGCGAGTGGGCCGCGCCGTAACAGGTACCAGACGCCTTCCCTGGATTCAAGTCAAGTGCGTATGAGGGCAGTTGCAGCCGGTTGGGGTAGCTGGTCCAGCCTGGTTCAGCAGTTGGTCGGAGACGGGCCGGCCGTTGATCGTGGTGCGGTGGACGCCGAGTGAGGTGACGTACAGGCGCGCGGATGCAGGCTCCGCCGGGAGGTTGAACTCCCGGCGGAGCAGCGGCACGGGGCCGGGGGAGGTTCGGCCCCGGTCATTGGGCAGGTGGACGGGGCGAGCCGTCCGATGCGCGTCGTCGAGCAGGGAGGCTTCCACTCGGGCGGGTTCACTCCACTCCGTCCAGCCGAGGTCGGTGTGGACCGGACCCGCCGGTTCATCGCGGCAGGTGCCTCCGGAGGAGTCGCAGCGTAGATCGGTGCAGCGCGGTGCGGTGTGCGACCACTCCCCAGGAGTGGTCCGTGCCCTCGACGATCTCGACGTGCGCGTTGCCGCCCGGCCCGAGCCCCCCGGCCCGCTCGCCGCAAGGGTGCGAAGTCCCGCCCTCCGTGCAGTGGATGCTCGGCTCCCCGATGATGGCATCGGCCTTCGTGCGTAACGGCCGCAAGGACGTCGTCACCGGCAACGCGCTGGGCCGGGCCCGGCACGTGTCGTTGTTTCGACAGCGGCACCGCCGGTCGGCACGGCCACGGTGGCGACCACCTGTCTACGACTCGACACTTCGCTGGGGACACAGGCAATGGTCAGCTTCCGGCCTTGTAGTGGGTGTCCATCTCGTCGAGGAGTTTCCCGGGGGTGGACTGGCCGCTGAAGATCTCCTGGATGCCGCTGACCAGGGTCTGTCCGACCTTGGCGCTGGGCCACAGCTGGTCCATGAACGGCACGGTCCGGTCCGCCTCGACGAATTTCGTCACCTCGGCCAGGGACGGGTCCGCCGCGAAGCCCGTGTCGGGCAGGGTGGGCAGACTGCCCTGCTTCTTGACGAACGTGTTCATGCCCTCGGGCGACATCACGAAGTTCACGAACTTCAGGGCGAGTTCCTTGTTCTTCGCCTTCGCGTTGATCGCGTAGCCGGCGCCCGCCCCGGCCGGCATGAGGGTCTCGGACGGGTTGTCGGTGGCGGGTAGTGCCTTCAGGGTGAAGGTGGCCTTCGGGTTCTTCTGCTTGAGCAGGGTGACTACCCAGTTGCCCTGCACGATGCCGAGGGTCTTGCCGGTGGCGGCGAGTTGCTGGCTGGCTTCGTAGCTGGTGCCCAGCGGCTTCTTCTGGAAGCAGCCGGTCTTCTCCATCGTCAGGTATTTGTCGAGGGCGGTGGTCCACGGCGACTTGGCGAAGGTGGCCTGGCCTGCCTGCATCTTCTTGTCGAAGTCGCGGTCTTGGCCGTACACGGTCGTGGCGACCAGTGCGTACTGGACGAGCTGGTCGACCCAGCCGTCCTGAATGCCCAGCGCGAAGGCGGGGGTGCCCTTGGCCTTCGCCGCCCGGCAGAAGGCCAGCAGATCGGTCCAGGTGTCCGGCGGGGTGAGGCCGGCCTTCTCCATCGCCTGGGTGTTGTATATGGCGCCGATGCCGTTGAGCCCGAAGAGCGCGGTGTAGGTCTTGTTCTCGTACTCGGTCATGTCCCTGACCGCGTCGGGCAGTTTCGCGACCCAGGGCTGGTCCGAGAGGTCGAGCAGATAGCCGGGTTTGGCCAGGACCTGAGTGGCCGCAGCGTTCCCGTTGCCGGGCCAGACCGACATCACGTCCGGTGCCGTGCCCGAGCTCAGCTGGGTTCGGATCTGCTGCTGGTACTGATCGGTGCCGGTGACGGTGTAGCGGACCTTGACGCCCGGGTTGGCCTTCTCGAACGCCTTGACGACGGCATCGATGGAGCCCTGGTCCTGCGACGCGAGCGTGAGGGTCTTGGATCCGCCCGAGCCTCCGCCTGAACCAGCGCTGGTGCCGCCGCTGCAGGCGGCAAGGAGGGCGGCGGCCGTCATCGTGGCGATCAGGGCCACAGGTGTGCGTGTGTTCATGATGTCTCCCTTGAGAAGAAGGCGAGGGTCGTCATCCCTTCAGCCCTCCCGCGAAGCCGCTGATGATGCTGCGCTGCAGCAGGAAGTAGACGACCAGGACGGGCAGGATGCTGATCACCAGTGCGGCGAAGATGAGATTCCAGTCGGTGACGTACTGACCGACGAAACCGGCGATCGCGACCGGCAAGGTCTGCTGGGCGCTGCCGCTGAGGTACAGCAGTGGGGTGAAGAAGTCGTTCCACACGGCGACGGCGTTGAGCACCAGGGCGGTGGCCGTGACGGGTTTGAGCATCGGCAGCACCACGTATCGGAAGCCCTGCAGTGGGGTGCATCCGTCGATCAGGGCGGCGTCCTCGAAGTCGCGGGGCAGCGCGCGCAGGAAGCCGACGTAGAGGAAGACGGTGAACGGCACCTGCAGGCCGGAGTAGAAGAGAACCAGTGCCCACGGGGCGCCGAGCAGGCCGAGGTCGCGCATGGTCTGGTACAGGGGCAGCGAGGCGAGTTGGAAGGGCAGCGCCAGGCCCAGGAGGACGAGCAGGTACGTTCCCCTCGCCCAGTGGGCCGTCACGCGGGCCAGCGGGTAGGCCGCGAGCGACGATACGGCCAGCACGATGACGACGCTGCACATCGTCACCAGAACGCTGTTTGCCAGCGCCCCGCCCAGCGCGCCCTGCTGCCAGGCCTGGGCGAAGTTGTCGAGGGTGGGTGAGGTGGTCGGGCTGATGGGAGAGGAGGTGTCGGCCGTCGGTCGCACAGCGAGGTTGACCAGGACGTACACAGGGAAGGCGACGAACAGAGCGCCGGCGATCATCGCCAGTTCGAGGGCGAGGGTGCGGCGGCGGTAGCGGTTCACGAAGTGGCCCTCTCGTTGCGGGACAGCATGAGGTACTGGCCGGTGGAGACGACCGCCACGATGATCGTCAGCACTACTGCGAGGGCGATGCTGTAGCCGAACTCGCCCAGAGTGAAGGCGTCTTTGTAGATCAGAGTGGAGAGGGTGTCGGTCGCGTGCCCCGGTCCGCCGCCGGTCAGCGCGTAGACCTGGTCGAAGAGTTTGATGCCGCCGATGATCGACAGCATGAGATTGATGGTGAAGGCCGGTGCCAGCAACGGGCGGGTCACCGACCAGAAGCGCCGTACGGGGCCGGCTCCGTCGATGGCCGCGGCCTCGTGGATCTCCCTGGGCACGGACTGGAGTCCGGCCAGGAAGATGACCATGGAGTAGCCGGCGAACTGCCACACGATCACTCCGACGATCGCCCAGAGCGCGAGATCGGGATCCCCGAGCCAGTCCTGCTCCCAGCCGTTCAGTCCGATCGCGCCCAGCATGCTGTTGACCGCGCCGTCGGGTCCGAGCAGGTTGCGCCAAAGGTAGGCGGTCACGATCGGGGTGATCACGGCCGGGGCGAACAGGAACACCCGCAGCATGTTGCGGGACTTGATGGCCGAGTTGACGCCCAGGGCCAGGACCAGCCCCACCGCGTTCTGAATCACGGTGATCGCGACGGCGATCAGCAGCGTGTGCCAGAGGGCCTGCGTCGCGTCGGCATCGCGCAGCATGTCGGAGAAGTTGTCCAGGCCGACGAAGGAGAAGTGGGGATCGAGGCCGTCCCAGTCGGTGAAGGCGTAGTAGACACCGCGGGCGCTCGGCACCAGGACCACGAAGGCGAACAGCAGCAGCGCAGGCAGTGCGAACCACCATGGTGGGGTGGTACGCGCCTGCCGGATGCGCGGCACACGCTTCGCGTCCAGGGGCCGGTCGTGGCCCTTAAGTTGCTCGTGCGGAGCGAGGGTCACCGGCGAACCAACTTTCTTGAAACGTTTCAACGCTTGCTGATCAGTTCCTTCGGCCGCCGTTGCGTGGAAGGCGCCGGTCGGCCTCTTCGTCTGGGGGTGGGGTGATCCGCTGCCGGGTCGAGCCGACCTGTGAGGGTGGGTGGGTAACGTTTCCCAAAGGGTGTAGCCGGACCCTAGAGAGCGCCCCGCGTGCCGTCAAGATGCCGCGCAAGTTGCGTTTGTGTCACAACGAAGGGCTACGAGGCGCCCTCTGAGCTGCGGGATCCTCTCGCGCCCGGCGGCCCTACACTCGGCCGCAACGTTTCCCGGAGAGGCAAGGAGCGAATGGGGCTGCCAGTACCACCCCGCAGGGTCACCATCATCGACGTCGCCCGTCACGCCCAGGTGTCCACCACTGCCGTGTCGAAGGTGCTGCGCAACGCCTACGGGGCCAGCCCGGAGATGCGTGCCAAGGTGCGCCGGTCGATAGACGAGCTCGGCTACCGGCCGCACGCGGGTGCCAGAGGCCTGCGCGGGCAGACCTACACCATCGGCGTGATGCTGCCCGACATCCGCAACCCGTTCTTCCCCGAGATCCTCGACGGCATCACCGCCTCCCTGGAGGACACCGAGTACCAGGTGTTCCTGGGACCGGGCTGCAACGGCGAACAGGCTGAAGCCCGCGTCACCGAGGCGATGATCGACCGCGGCATGGACGGCATCATCCTGGTCGCACCCGTGTCGTCGCGCGCCCATCTGGAGAGGGTGGCCGCCTCGGTGCCGACGGTCGTCGTCGGCCGGCAAGGGGCCTCGCCTGCGTACGACACCGTGGCCGACGAGGACTACGAGGGCGCGGCCCTGGTCGTCGGCCACCTCGCCCGACTCGGGCACCGCCGGATCGCCCACATCGAGCATCACGAGACCGACCCGACGCGCCTCGCGGAGATGCCCAACGCCCGGCGCGCCGACGGATACCGGCAGGCGATGCGGGCGCACGGGCTGGCGGAGTGGATCGACGTGGTCTCCGCCACCTACACCCAGGAAGGCGGCTACCAGGGTGCCAAAGAGCTGCTGGCCCGTCCTCGTAGGTCCACGGCTGTCTTCGCCGGGGCAGACATCGTCGCCATGGGCGTGCTCGAGGCGTTCACCGAGGCCGGGCTGTCCGTTCCCGGCGACATCTCGGTGGCCGGCTACGACAACACCACCTTCGCCGCCCTCGGCCAGATCTCGCTGACAAGCGTCGACCAGGCCGGGCACGAGATGGGTGGCAACGCCGTCCGCCTCCTACTGGAACGGATCACCGATCGTCGCCGGCCGTCGGTTCAGGTCACGCTTTCCCCCACTCTCGTGCCACGCCGGACCACTGGCAGGCCAGGGGAATAGGCGTCGTTCGCGCGGCCCCGGCCCCGGCCGCGCGCCGACCACCGGTAGTGGGCCTCGCGCAAGAGCATCCCGTGAACCGTGGGCGCCGTCACCTGCGGGCCTGCGTACGTCGTCAACGGCACAGGCTGCGGTCCTTGAGGACGAGACGGCGCGTGGGGCCGCCGCTGCGGCCTGCCAGTCGCTGTTCCGTCTCGTGGCCCAGCTCCCGCATCTCGTCGATGCGCTCGGTCTCGAAGTCGATGATCTGCACGAACTTCATGGGTGCGTCCACAGGTGCCTCCACCCCCGGCCGCGGTGTCCCAGGCCGGGGGTGGAGGCACACAACGAAGTACCGGGAGCGGAGCTCGGCAATTCGCCGGGCATCACCCCCGGTGTCGGTGTTCCTACGTACGACGTGGTCAGACGTCGATATTGTCCTTCGGAGCGCCTTCGCTCTTCTCCTGCGCCGCCTCGGGCGCCGCCTGCTTCTTGGATGCCCTCAGGCTGGTGATCGTGGTGATGATCAGGACCGAGCAGATCACGCCGAGCGAGACCGAAATGCTGATCTCGGGGACGTGGACGCCGGACTCGTGCAGCGCGTGCAGCACCAGCTTGACGCCGATGAAGCCCAGGATGATCGACAGGCCGTAGCTCAGGTGGACCAGCTTCTTCAGCAGGCCACCGATGAGGAAGTACAGCTGCCGCAGACCCATCAGGGCGAAGGCGTTGGCCGTGAACACTATGTACGGGTCCTGCGTCAGGCCGAAGATCGCAGGGATGGAGTCGAGCGCGAAGAGCACGTCGGTGGTACCGATGGCCAGCATCACGACCAGCATCGGGGTCATGACCCGCTTGCCGTTCTCCTGGATCCACAGCTTGGTGCCGTGGTAGCGGTCGGCGACACCGAACCTGCGCTCGGCTGCCTTGAGCAGCTTGTTCTCCTCGAACTCCTCGTCCTCGTCGCCGGCCCGGGCCTCCTGGATGAGCTTCCAGGCGGTCCAGATCAGGAAGGCGCCGAAGATGTAGAACACCCAGGCGAAGCTGGCGAGGACGGCGGCACCCGCGGCGATGAAGATGGCCCGCAGCACCAGGGCTATGAGGACACCGACCATCAGCACGCGCTGCTGGTACTGGGACGGCACCGCGAACTTCGCCATGATCAGGACGAAGACGAAGAGGTTGTCGACACTGAGGGACTTCTCGGTGATGAAGCCGGCGAAGAACTCGCCGCCGGCCTGTCCGCCACCGAAGATCAGCAGGCCGAACCCGAAGAGGCCTGCCAGGGTGATCCAGACGACCGTCCAGATTCCGGCTTCCTTGATCGAGACGTCATGCGGCTTGCGGCCGATGAAGAAATCAACCGCGATCAGGGCGGCAAGGCCCACGATGGTCAGTACCCATAGGGTCGTTGAAACTTCCACTGCGCCTCCGGCAGTCGTAACGGCAAATGTCAGCGTCGTCGCGCGCGCCGGAGTCGAAGGCGCCCAGGTCGAAGGAGTCCTCGGGGTCTCGGTGCCTGTGCGCGAGCTGCTCGACGGACGGGAAGGTGTGCTCCGGCAGGTCCTGCATCGACTTGATCAGCTCGTCACGCAGCACCACGACCTCCTTGGCGCTGTTCGGCAGCACATCGGACACGGGCAGGCGGCCCAGGTAGGGGCAAGAGAGGGCGAGTTCACTGTCCCGGCGGGCGACGAGTTCCGGCCGCTCGGCACGGAAGGTGTCGACAGCGAAGCGGAACGCCTATGCCGTGGTGGCCGAGACCATTGCGGCGCCGGACCTGGCACTGGCGTGCATCGGCAGGCCCAGACCGTTGATCTCGAGCTGTGGAACGAGCCCGCCGGGGGTGGGGAAGGTGAACTCGTGGGCGTGGCCGAATTACTTGAGGATCTGCGCCGTATCTACCAGGTAGAACCCGGTGGACGCCGGGGTGGCCTGCCGGTTCGGTGAGCGGCAGAACAGCGGCCGACGGGATGACGATCAGCGCTTTGGGCTTGGACGAGGTCATGAAGGTGCCCGTGACATGCCTTCTCTCGTTCTGTGGGCAGGGGGCCGGCGCCGGTTGGTGGCGTCGCACCCCGGGGGTGCGCCAGTTGGTGGTCAGGCCGTGGCCGTGCTCGGGGTGTAGATCGTGGCGGGGTCGAGGGCGAGGTTCGCTTTGAGCTGAGCGGAGATCGCGTCGGCCAGGACTTCGGACTGCCCTGCCTCAACTCCGTCGAGCACGGCCCTGATGACGTCGGCGGGGTCGTTCAGCTCGAACGGGAACGACAGCCCCCGTGCCATGTCGGTGTCGGTCGGCCCCAGATACACACCGGTGACCAAGGTGCTCTGTCCGGAGAGTTCGAGGCGGACACTGTTGGTCAGGCTCCAGGC
Source organism: Streptomyces graminofaciens (assembly GCF_030294945.1). Lineage (NCBI taxonomy): Bacteria > Bacillati > Actinomycetota > Actinomycetes > Kitasatosporales > Streptomycetaceae > Streptomyces > Streptomyces graminofaciens. The sequence continues at coordinate 10,908,070 of NZ_AP018448.1, forward strand.
AGCGGCTTTGGCCGCGTGGTAGGCGCCCCAGTGCTCGGAAGGGAACCAAGAGGCCGCCGACAGGACGTTGACGATCGCCCCGCCGCCACCGCCTTCAGGATCGGAGCGAAGGCCCGGATCATGCGCAACGGGCCGTAAAAGGCGGTGCTCATCTCCAGTTCGATCTGGTCCGGATCCCCGTTGACCAGATCGTTCATGGTGTTGATGCCGGCGTTGTTCACCAGCAGCGTCACGTCCGTGGCGGCTGCCGCCGCAGCCGCCACGGAGGCCGGGTCGGTGTGATGTCGAGCCCGAGCACCTCCGCTCCCGGCAGGTTGACGCTCTCGGGGTTGCGTGCGGTGGCGTACACCTTGGCAGCCCCCCGCTCCAGCAGTTGTGTGACGAAGTGATGGCCGAGGCCGCGGTTCGCACCAGTGACGAGGGCGACGGAATTGGCGATCTGCATGTGGGGGAAAGTCCTTCGCGTAGGAGTACGTCGTCAGGGGTGCCCGCGAGATCCCTGACATCGCCTACGTTAAAACCTCACGCTAGCGTCAGGTGCAAGTCCTTTCGGGGTGAGACTCCGCAAGGAGACAGACGTCGCTGTCTCACAGTGGCCTCCGCGCGGATGGGCGGGCGACCCACGACACCGGACCGGAGCCGGACCGGGTGGCCTCAGAGCCGGCCGGTGATCCCCAGGTGGCGGAACTGGACGATGTCGGAGATGAGCACGTCCGTCGCGGCGTAAAACGTCAGCAGGGCTCGGATGAGGTCCGTGCGGCCCAACTGGCAGGTGGCAGGTGGCAGGTGGCAGGTGGCAGGTGACGTTGGCGGCCGTGCGGCGAGGAGTGCAAGCGGCCCGCTGCGTGTCAGGGCGCAGCGGGCCGCGGTACGGGGGGACCGGCCGAGCATGCGGCCGCGCGCGATCAGTCGTCGATAGGCTCCGGCGACACCGTGCTCGTCTCCATGAGCTCTTCCAGCAGCTCATCCGGCAGTTGTCTGGGCAGGAAACCCACGAACTGGCGCATCGCCATGGAGGACAGCAGGCGCAGTGCGTCGGCATTGCCCTCCGCCGCTGCGGCGGCCTCCTCCTCGGTCAGCCCGGAAAGCATCGCGGAGGTCAGCGCGGGGCCGACCCAGGGGTGGCCGAACCAGTCACGAACGGGGGATTCGAGGGTGAGCGGCCGCACGAGCCTGTCCCCGGCCAGGTCGAGGACGGCGGTGGCGACGACGTCGTGCGCGTTGTCGGCCAGATGCACCTGGTACCCGCCGGGCGCTACGGTCCAGTCGTCACGGCTGATGTCCCAGTAGGCGAAGGCGCGGCGGTCCAGGGCGATCTCGACGGTGGTGCTCTCGCCAGGGGCGAGCGCGACCTTGGTGAAGCCGCGCAGTTCCCGGGCCGGGCTGCCGACCGTCCGCCGAGGCGGGGTCACGTAGATCTGTACCACGTGCTTGCCGTGGCGGTCGCCGGTGTTGGTGACCGTGACGCTGACCGTGGCGGCGTCCGGGCCGCCGACGGTGACCTGGAAGCCGGTCTGCGCGAAAGTGGTGTAGCTCAGGCCGTGGCCGAACGGGTGGCGGACGGCGACATCGGCGGTCTCGTAGTACCGGTAGCCGACCATCACGCCTTCGCCGTAGCGGACGTGCCCCTGTTCACCGGGGAAGTTGAGGTGGCACGGGGTGTCCTGGAGCCGGAGCGGGATGGTCTCGGCCAGTCGGCCGGAGGGGTTGATCCGGCCGGTGAGCACGTCGGCGATGGCGCCGCCGCCGGCCTGGCCGGGCAGCCAGGCCTCGACCACCGCGTCCACCTCGTCGTGCCAGTCCTCCAGGGACACCACTCCGCCGTTGAGGATCACCACGGCGGTCCGCGGAGCGGCGCGTGCCACGGCGCGGATCAACTCGATCTGCTCCGGCGGCAGGAGCAGGTTCTCTCTGTCGAAGCCCTCGGACTCGTCGGCCTCGCGCAGCCCGACGACGAGCACGGCCGTGTCGGCCCCGGCGGCCAGCGCGACGGCTTCTTCACGCAGTAGTGCCGCTTCCGAGCGGCCCGTGGTGTCGTACCCCTGGGCGAAGTCGACCTGGGCGTCGGGCAGCAGAGCCCGCAGCTCGTCCACCGGGCTGTCGACCTGTGTGGCGTTGACATGGGAGCTTCCGCCCCCCTGATAGCGCAGGGCAGCGGCGAACTCGCCGATGACCGCGACCCGGCCGGTCGGAGCCAGCGGCAGCGTCCGGTTCTCGTTCTTCAGCAGCACCAGGCAGTCGGCGGCGGCCTCGCGGGCCAGCCGGTGGTGCATCCCGAAGTCAACCGCGGGCGGACGGGCCTCGGCATGGACCCGCCCGGCCACATCGCGGAGCCGTGCGACGGCGGTGTCGACGACGGCCTCTTCCAGAACTCCGGACCGCACCGCGGCGGCGACCTCCGCATCGGTGCCGCGACCGTTGCCGGGCATCTCCAGGTCGGTGCCGGCCAGCAGCGCGGCGACACGGTCCCCTACCGCCCCCCAGTCGGAGACGACAAGTCCGTCGAAGCCCCACTCCTCCCGTAGTACCTGGGTGAGCAGCCAGTGGCTCTCGGAGGCGTAGGTGCCGTTGATCTTGTTGTAGGAGCACATGACGGTCGCCGGGCGTGCCTGGGCCACGATCCGTTCGAATGCCGGGAAGTAGATCTCCCGCAGGGTGCGCTCGTCGACGTCGGCGCTGACCTGCATCCGGTCGGTCTCCTGGTTGTTGGCCGCGAAGTGCTTGACCGAGGCGCCGACGCCCTGGTTCTGCACACCCACGACGTGCGCCGTGCCCAGTACGCCGCTGAGGAGCGGGTCTTCGGAGAAGTACTCGAAGTTGCGGCCGCACAATGGTGAGCGCTTGATGTTGACGCCCGGGCCGAGCAGTACGTTCACACCCAGCGCCCGGGCCTCGCGGCCGAGCGCCTCACCCACCCGGCCGACCAGTTCGGGGTCCCAGCTGGAGGCCAGCGCCACCGCGGGTGGGAAGCAGGTAGCGGGCTCACTGTCGTACAGGCCGAGGTTGCCGGCGTCCTTGCGCTGGCGGCGGACACCGTGCGGGCCGTCGCTCAGGACGAGCGAAGGGATCCCCGCCCGGGGGGAGGGCTTGGTGGACCAGAAGTCCTGACCCGAGAGCAGAGTGGTCTTCTCGTCGAGACTCGGCTCGGCGGCGCTGCGGTCGTGGCTGATGGCCATGGTGCGCGTTCCTTGGGTGTGCGGAGTCATGAGCCGGCGTGGAGGGTCAGTTGGTGGCGGCCGGATCCGAGCCGGCCGCCTCCGGTGGGGCAACGCCATCCCTCGGGTGCGCTGAACCGTCCGGTCGTGCCAGGCGGGAGCGAGATGTCCACCGTCAGCGTGTTGCCGCTGATCGCCCAAGCGACGGCTGCCGTGCCGTACGGGGTGACGATCGAGGCGTCCGCCGAGGTGAGGCCGCCTCCGGGGTGGGGACCGATGTCCACGGTGCGGTAGCCCGGAGCCGTCGCCCGCAGGCCGACGACGGATTGGTAGAGCCAGGCAGCGACGGCGCCGTAGGCGTAGTGGTTGAACGACAGCATCGTGCCGGCCTTCTCGGTGTCGATGGTGCCGTCGGGGCGGATGGCGTCCCATCGCTCCCACATGGTGGTGGCGCCGCGTGCGACCTGATAGAGCCAGCCCGGGCACTCGGTGTTGAGTAGGAGTTGGTACGCCTCGGCCACATGACCGGTGTCGCTGAGGGCGGGCAGCACGAACGGTGTGCCGAGGAAGCCGGTGGCGATGCGTCCGCCGTTGGCGCGGACCAAGGCGGCGAGGTCCTCGCTCACCGCGGCACGTTCGGCGGTGGGCGCGATGCCGAACTGGAGGGCCAGCGCGCATCCGGTCTGGGTGGTCCGGGCGTGGGATGCCCACTTCCGCCATGCGGCTTCGGCGGTGCGCCGGTGCAGGGCCGCATACCGGTCGGCGTCCTCGACATGGCCCAGTTCCCGGGCCGCGTCGGCGAGCAGGCGGGCGCTGTTGGCGACGAAGACGGTGGCGACATAGGCGGAGTCGGTGGTGGCACGCTCCGGGTGCTCCGGTGGGGCGGCCGGGTCGAGCCAGTCACCGAGTTGCGCGTTGCCGCTCCAGGTCCCGTCCTTGTCCAGCCGACCGGCGGTGAACTCGACCCACGCGCGCATCGCCGCGTAATGCCGACGCAGCAGGCTGCGCCGGCCGTAGGCGTCGAAGAGGGCGGTCGGCACGACGGTGGCGGCGTCGCCCCAGCCCGCGGCGGTGCCGGCGAACGGCAGCTCGGTCGGCGGCAGGTCGCCGAGGTCCACGTCGGGAATCACCAGGGGGACCGCGCCGTCGGGACGTTGCTCGATGGAGAGGTCGGTGAGCCAGCTGTCCAGGAAAGTGCGGCTGTCGAAGTTGGTGCAGGCCGTGGGGGCGAAAGCCATGATGTCGCCGGTCCAGCCGAGCCGTTCGTCGCGTTGCGGGCAGTCCGTGGGGACGGCGAGGAAGTTGCCGCGCTGGGAGCGTACGACGTTGGCGTACAGCGTGTTCACGCGCTCGTCGGAACAGTGGAACTCGCCGATCCGGCGCAGGTCGCTGGCCATGACGTCGACTTCGATTGCCTCGATGGTGACGCCGGGGGAGGCGTCGATCTCGGCGTACCGGAAGCCGTGGAAGGTGAACTCGGGCTCCAGTTCGGCGGTGCCGCCGGCCAGGGTGTACTGGTCGGTGGCGCGTGCGCCGCGCAGGATGCTGGTCAACAGGCGTCCGTCTTCGTCGAGGACTTCGGCGTGCCGGACGGTCACCGTGCTTCCCGCCGGCCCGTCCGCGCGGAATCTGAGCCAGCCGGTGATGTTCTCGCCCGCGTCGAGGGCGATCGTGCCGTCGGGCAAGGTTCGTCGCTCGGGCCGGATGGTTTGGACGACGCGCACCGGTGGGTGGGCCCGCTGGGCCAGCCCGGTGGGCAAGTGGAGTGCGGCGGCCTGCTCCCAGCCGCGGTCGTCGAAACCGGGCAGTTGCCAGCCGTCGGGTACGTGGCGGAGGTCGCGCTCGCAGCCGTCGTACAGGTCCGCCGCCAGCAGGTCGCCGTAGCCGCCCCGCCATCGGTCGTCGGTGGCGACCGTGACGGTGGTGCCGTCGGCCAGGGTGACTTCGAGCTGGGCGAGCAGTGCCGATGTATCGCCGTAGACGTTGCGGTTCTTGCGCCAGGTGAGATGGCCCCGGTACCAGCCGTCGCCGACCGCGGCGGCAAGGGCGTTGCGACCGGGGACGAGCAGGCCGGTGACGTCGTAGGTGGCGTACAGCAGCCGGTTGGGGTAGCTCGTCCAGCCCGGCTCCAGCAGCTCGTCGGAGACGGGGCGGCCGTTGACCGCGGTGCGGTGGACGCCCAACGAGGTCACATACAGGCGCGCGGATACCGGCTCCGCCGGAAGGTCGAACTCCCGGCGGAGCAGCGGCACCGGGCCGGGGGAGGTACGGCCCCGGTCACTGGGGACATGGACGGGGCGGGCCGTCCAATCCATCTCGTCGAGCAGCGCGGCCTCCACCTGGGCGGGTCCGCTCCACTCCGTCCACCCGAGGTCGGTGCGGACACGGGCGCGCCAGTAGCGGACCTCGCGACTGCGCAGCGGAGGCGCCGGCCACGGGTGATCGGTCACCAGGCCGGACTCGACCTCTCCGCTGGACGCAGGGTCGTCGAAGGACCGGTCGGCTGACACCTGGATCTCGTAGGCGTGCTGGAGGACGCCCGGCCGTTCGCTCGCCAGCGACCATGACAGACGGGGTTCCGGGTACGGGGTGGCCACGAGACCGGAGTCGTCCGAGGTGTGCAGTCCGATGACCGTAGTCGTGGTGTCCATGGTGTGGGGTTCCTCGATGCTGGACGTTTTCATCACGTGAGGTGCTCCCGGAAGAATCGCAGGGTGGACTGGTGCAGCGTGGTGCGGTGCGGCACGGATCCCCAGGCGTGGTCCGCGCCCTCGACGATCTCGAGGTGCGCGTTGCCGTCGTAGTGGTCCAGGTAGCGGCGCACGTACTCGATGGGGCCGATGTCGTCCTTGTCGCCGTGGAGGATGTGGACCGGGCCGGCGTAAGCGCTCGAGCGCCCGTAGACGTCGAGACCAGCGATGTCCTCGACGAGCGCAAGGCTCATGCGGTGCCCGTCGGTGTCGACGTAACCCTTCTCCGCGATCTCCGGAGCGAGCCTGCGGCCCTTGAGGTAGCCGCTGCCGATCTCGAAAGGGGCGACCGCGGCCGGCGACCACAGACACAGCGCGCTGATCCCCGGTTCCTCGGCGGCGACGATGCCGGCGACCACCCCGCCCATGCTCATCCCGACCAGGCCGATCCGGTCGTGGTCGACGAAGTCGAAGGTCCGGACCGTTTGGAGCACCGCGCGGGTCTCTGCGATCTCGCCGGTGATCGTGACGTCGAAGAAGTCGCCGTCGCTCTCGCCGTGGCCCGAGAGGTCGAACCGGACGGAGGCGATGCCATGGGCCTCCAGCAGCCGGGACATGGCGACGAAGTTCGGCAGTTCGAGCCGGTTGGAGGTGAAACCGTGCACGAACAGCACTGTGGGCCAGCGGGTTCCCGTCAGCCCTTCGGGAATGTGCACCGTGGAGCGCAGCGTCATGCCGGCGTAGCGGAAGTCGTGATGGCGGATCACGTGGATGCCTTTCGGGATGTGTCGAGTGCGGGCGTGTGCGGTGGTTGGCGTGCTGCGGCTGCGCCTCACCTCGCTCAGCACCGGCGAACAGGGACGGGGGATTCCTGACGGGGCGGGTCCGACCAGGAGCGGAAGTACGCGACGTCACTCTCATCGCGCTACTTAAACGTGTAGGTAAGCTGATCGGGAAAGTTAACCGCAGTAGTGGGCTTTGGCAAGAGGCCTGTCAGAGGGAGGCGATGAATGTCCGGAAGATCCGACCGGCAACGTGTGACCAGTGCGGATGTCGCGCGCGAGGCCAAGGTCTCCCGCGCGACAGTGAGTTACGTCCTCAACGACTCGCCACGCCAGAAGATCCCCGAAGACACCCGGCGGAGGGTGCGGGAAGCGGCCGCCCGGCTCGGCTACGCGCCATCGGCCGCGGCGCGCTCGCTGCGCAGGGGGCGCTCGGACATCGTGCTCGGCCTGCTGCCCGACTGGCCGATCGAGCACGTTCTCGGGCGACTCGTCCAGCAGCTGACCGACGCCTTGGCCCAGCATGAGCTGACCTTTCTTGTGCACTCGGCGGCTCACCCCGCCCGGCCACTGCGCGAAGTGTGGAAAGCCTTGACGCCTGCAGCGGTTCTTGCGCTGGATGCGTTCCCGGAGGCCGAGGCGGAGGCCGGCCTCATGCGGGCAGCGGGAATCGAGGTCGTCATGGCCGTGCACGGCCCGGTACGGAGCGGGCATCGGTCTCCGCTCGTGTCGGAGGAACCGATCGGTACGGCGCAGGCCCGCTACCTCGTCCAGGCGCACCGCCGGCTCGGCTATGCCTACCCGGACGTGGCTGGTCTCGGTGCCCTGGCCGGTCCGCGACTGGACGGGGTACGCGAGGTGTGCGCCGGACTCGGCCTCCCGGATCCGGACGTTCGGACTGTGCCCGTCGATCCGGACGGTGCCGTCGAGGCGGTGAAGGCGTGGCGCGCCGCCGATCCGCCGGTGTCGGGTATCTGTGCGTACAACGACGCTGTCGCCCTGGCCGTTCTGGCCGCCGTGCGTTCACTGGGACTGCGGGCGCCGCAGGATCTCGCCGTGATCGGCGTCGACGACATCCCCGGCGCGGCCCTGGCCCAGCCACCGCTCACCACGATCGTCCGTGACACCGACACCATCGCGCGGGGCCTGGTCTGCCGTATCGTCGACGCCCTCGACGGTGTGCAGGTCTCCGCCGATCCCATCCAGGAACCGCTTTGGGTTCATGTTCGAGTGTCCGCCTGACCGGCGCCGCTGTCGCAGCGGTCCACCTGCCGCCTCCGGACTCCTGCTCGCCCCGCGCCAGGCCGTCACCGCGATCGTCTTCCGTGAACCCCTTGCGCAACGAAGGCGACACAGTTAATTTACGGGCACTCTCGCTTAAAGGTGTAAGCGCCGACCCGATACCCCCGGAGTGACGCGCGCCGGAGGCGACACCTTTGCGTCGACGTCACCTCCAGCAGCTATCGCGCCGGATTCCCACCTCAACCGCGGCGGATCCTCATGGCTCCGCCCATTCCAAGAGGCCACTCAGTCCCACACCTGCCGCGCGGTCCGTCCACCTCGGTGGCCCCATCGTGTCCCACGTCGTCCGCCCAGTTCTCCCCGGCCTCACCGTGCTTTCCCCAGCCGCACATCCCACCCCTCCCGACCCAACGGAGATCTCGATGAAGAGACGAACCGCCCTCCAATCCTCCCTCGGCGTGGTGACAGCGCTCGCGCTCGCCGCCTGCGGCGGCGGAAACACCAGCGGCGGCGCCGGCCCGGTGAACCTGACCATCGCCCTGTCCTCGGCGCCCAACAGCCTGGACCCCTCCCAGATCGCTGTCGGGCCCTTCCTGAACTACGTGGATCCCGCCTACGCGACGCTGCTGACCCGCAAGGCCGACGGCACCCTGGGTGCCGGGCTGGCCGACAAGTGGGGCTACGTCGGCAAGGGGAACACCAAGTTCGAGCTCCACCTGCGCAAGGGCGTGAAGTTCGCCGACGGCACGCCGATCACCGCCACCGACGTCGTCAACTCGATCAAGTACTTCCAGAAGGGCAGTGGATCCGGCGGCACCTGGTTCCGTCCCCTGACCTTCTCCACGCCGGACACTTCGACCGTGGTGGTCAGCAGCCCAACGCCGAACCCGGACATGGGGGCGCTGTTCACGCCCGCGCTCCTGGGCGGCGCCATCATCAGCCCGGCGGGGCTGAAGAACCCGAAGGAGCTGGCCTCCGCGACCTTCGGTGCCGGGCCGTACGTGTACAGCGCCAAGCAGTCGGTCTCCGGTGACCACTACGTCTATGTGCCGAACAAGAACTTCTACGACAAGTCCGCCATCCATTTCAAGAAGATCACCGTCCGGGTGATGCCGAATGTCAACTCGCAGGCACAGGCCCTGAAGTCCGGGCAGATCGACCTCATGTACGGCACTCCGGACGTGGCGCCGACGCTCGCTGGCGACAAGTCGATCACGACGCTCAAGAAGCCCACCACCTGGGCGGGTCTGTTCCTCCTGGACCGCGAGGGCACCGTCGTCAAGGGGCTGGGCGACGAGCGGGTCCGGCAGGCGCTGAACTTCGCCATCGACCGTGCCGCCATCACGAAGGCGGTCTACGGCGACTTCGGCGCACCGCTCTCTCAGCCCGCGATGCCCGGTTACGACGGCTACAGCCCCGCGGCCGAGAAGATGTACCCCTACGACCCGGCCAAGGCCAAGAAGTTGCTGAAGGAGGCGGGCTACGGGAAGGGACTGACCATCCCGGTGAACTACGGGTCGTTCGACCCCTCGACGACCAAGATGATCCAGGCCGTGCAGGACCAGCTCGGCAAGGTGGGTGTGACCCTCAAGCTGAGGGCCGCCGCCAACTTCGGTGGCTGGATCAACGACCTGTTGACGAAGAAGTACGCGGCCACCGTGCTCTCGCCGGGCTCGGGTGGCGACACCAACTTCTACGCACAGCAGGCGCCGTTCACCAAGACGGGCCTCATGAACCTCTTCGGCGCTACCGACCCGGACTTCGATGCCGCGTACGCCAAGCTCGCCAAGGCGGACCCGCAGTCCAGTGGCGCCACGGCGAAGGATCTCACCGATGTGATCGTGCGGAAGGCGCTCGCGCTGCCGGTGTCCGCCACCGACACGATCGCCATGTACAACAGCAAGCTGCGCGGGGTGGAGTTCCCGGAGGGCTCCGCCCAGCTGACCTCGAACACCATGTGGACCACCGGCTGACGAGGACCGATGTTTCCCATCATTTTTCGCAGGCTGGCACTGTCCATACCGCTTCTGGTGGCCGTCTCGGCGATCACCTCGCTTCTGGAGTCGTTCGTGCCGGGTGACCCGGCACGAACGATCCTGGGTATCAACGCGACGAAGGAGCAGTACGACGCGCTGAGAGCCTCGCTCCATCTCGACAAGCCGTTCGTGGAGCAGTACTGGCTGTACCTGCGCGACATCCTGCACGGCGACTTCGGCAACTCGCTGTTCAGCGGTGAATCCGTGCTGGGGGTGATCGAGCAACGCCTGCCGGTCACGCTGATACTGGTGATCGGGGCCACCGCGCTGTCGACCCTGGTCGGCGTCCTGCTCGGCGTGTACAGCGCGACGCGCGGCCGGTTCAGCCGCCGGGTGTTCGACGTGGTGTCCCTGTTGGGCAGCGCCCTGCCCAACTTCTGGCTCGCGCTGATGCTCGTATCCCTGTTCGCCGTCAAGTTCCCGATCTTCCCGGCCACCGGGTACACCCCGTTCGCCGAGTCACCGGGGCAATGGGCGGCCGGCCTCGTGCTGCCCGTGATCTCTCTCTCGATCGGGGGTGTCGCCCTGATCTCCAAGATCACCCGCGACGCGATGCTGTCCACCCTGAACCTCGACTACATCAGGACGCTGCGGGCCTCCGGCGTCCGGCCCGCATCCATCGTCTGGAAGCACGCCCTGCGCAGTTGCGGGCTGCCGGTGGCGACCGCGGTCGGCCTCACGATGATCGCGTACATCCCCGGCACGATCCTCGTCGAGAACATCTTCACCCTGCCGGGGCTCGGGACGACGGTTGTCGACGCGACCAACCAGCACGATCTGCCGATCGTGCAGGGCCTCACCATCACCTTCACGGTCATGGTGATCGTGATCAACCTTCTCGTCGACGTTCTCTACAGCCTCCTGAACCCGAAGGTGCGTGTGGCATGACCGCTACAGCTCCGCCCGTGAGCGTGCCATCACGGAAGTGGACCAACCCCTTCGCCGGGATCTGGCGCCGTCCTCTCACCGCGGCAGCGCTCGCCGTGGTCCTGGCAGTCACCGTCGCCGTGATCCTCGCCCCCCTTCTGGCACCGCACCCCCCGCTGGCGCAGGACCTGCTCCACGCGCGGGGCGGTCCGTCGGCCAGCCACCCGCTGGGCACCGACGAGCTCGGCCGCGACGTGCTGAGCCGGTTGCTCTACGGCGGGCGGCCCGCCCTGCTGGGGGTGGGTGTGGCGGTGAGCGTCTACGTCGTCCTGGGCATGTCACTCGGCATTCTCGCCGGCTATCTGCGGGGCTGGACCGACCGGGTCATCGTGGCTGCGATGGACGTCATGCTCTCGGTCCCCGCGGTCATCCTCATGCTCGCCGTCCTGGCGATCTTCAGCCAGAGCAACATCGCCGCCATGCTCACGCTCGGCGTCCTCTCCTCCGCGGGCCTCGCACGGATCATCCGAAGCTCGTGCATCGCACTGCGGGAGGAACTGTTCGTGGACGCCGCCAGAGTGTCCGGGCTCAGCCCGGCGCGGATCATGGCACGACATATCCTCCCCGGCCTGGTGGGGCTGTTGCTCGTCCAGATGTGCCTCTTCTCGGGCATCGCGCTCATGGTGCAGACCGGCCTCGGCTTCCTCGGCCTGGCCACCCCGCCGCCCGCCCCCAGCTGGGGCGGCATGGTCGGAGAGGCCTCGCAGGTCATCGAGCAGAACCCCTACCTGCTGCTCATCTCCGGAGGCCTGATCGGCCTCATGTCCGTCGCCTTCGGGCTGCTCGGCGACGGGCTGCGCGACCTCACTCAGGACCGGAGAGCAGGTACCGGCAGCCGGTCGCAGCGGCCGGTCCCCGTGGTGGTCGCCAAGAACACCGCCGAAGCGTCGGACACACCCCCGGACGCGGGTGTGCTCGCCGTGCGCGACTACTCGATCGCCTTCGCCACCCCCCAGGGCCCGCGCACCGTCGTCGACTCCGCCAGCTTCACGGTGAACACCGGCGAGATCTTCGGTCTCGTGGGCGAGTCCGGCAGCGGCAAGACGGTGACGGGCCTGTCCCTGCTCGGACTGCTCGCTCCCAACGGGACGGTGACGGGTGGCTCGGCCTGGCTGGCCGGCAGACGGATCAGCGGCCTGCCGGAGCGGGAGCTGCAGCGCATCCGCGGCAGCGAGATCGCCCTGGTGTCACAGGAACCCATGGTGGCACTCGACCCCTACTTCACCATCGGCTCCCAGCTGGGCGAGGTCATCCGCCGCACCGGCACCGTGTCGGGCGGGAAGCAGGCCGTCAGGCAACGGGTCCGCGAGCTGCTGACCAGCGTCCACATGTGCGATCCGGACGACGTCGCTCGCCGGCACCCGCACGAGCTGTCCGGCGGCATGCTCCAGCGCGTGGCCATCGCCATGGCGCTGTCCGGGTCACCGAAGGTGCTGATCGCCGACGAACCCACCACGGCACTGGACGTCACGGTACAGGCCGGCATCCTCGATCTGCTCCGGTCACTGCGCGACGAGCGTGGCATGGCGATCATCCTGATCACGCACGACTTGGGAGTGGTGGCCGACATCTGCGACCGGGCGACCGTGATGGAGAAGGGCCGGATCGTGGAAGAAGGGCCGGTCGAGAACATCTTCTACCGGCCCCAGCACCCGTACACGAAGAAGCTCATCGACAGCACCCCCAGCATCGCGACAACCGAGGGCAGGATCGCGTGACCGGCACACCCATACTCCAGGTCGACGGGCTCGCGGTCCGCTACCCGTCCCGTGGCCTGCGCAAGCCCCCGAACACGGTCATCGAGAGCGTGTCGTTCGAGGTCGGGCAGGCCGAGACGGTCGCGCTCGTGGGCGAGTCCGGCTCGGGCAAGACCACCATCGGCAAGGCCGTCCTGGGACTGACCCCGGTCAGCGGGGGGCGCGTGCTGCTCGACGGACGGGACATCACCCGTCATACCGGCCGTGCCCGCCGCGCACTGTCCGCCGACCTCCAGGCGATCTTCCAGAACCCGTACGGGTCACTCAATCCGGCCCTGCCGATCGGACGGACCCTGGCCGAGCCCCTGCTCGCCGGCTCGACCCGCTCACGCGGCGAAGTCCGCGAGCACATCGCCGACCTGCTCCGCCGCGTCGGCCTGCCCGAGGACGCGGCCGACCGCTACCCCGCCCAGTTCAGCGGCGGTCAACGCCAGCGCATCGCCATCGCCCGGGCGGTCGCCAGGCAGCCCAAGCTCATCGTCTGCGACGAGCCGACCAGCGCTCTCGACGTAACCACCCAGGCCACCGCCCTGGACCTCCTCTCCGAACTCCAGCAGTCACTCGGGTGTGCATACCTGTTCATCACGCACGACCTCGCCGTCGTCAAGGAGTTCGCGGCGCGCACCCTGGTGCTGCAACACGGACGCATCGTCGAAGAGGGACGCAGCACCGACGTCTGCGACCAGCCGCAGCACGCGTACACCCGGAGACTGGTGGCGGCCGCACCCGTCCCCGACCCGGTCCTGCAACGCAGCCGTCGACACGAGCGACTTGAGCTGGAAGCAACCTCATGAAGAAGCAGCGTTCCACGCCACACGAAGCGCCTGGAGTTCGCGGCGGCGTCGTCATGACGCCGACCGAAGCGCAGGCCCAGCCGACCGAAACCCAGGCCAGGAGGCCACAGCGATGAACAACGCACATGGCGAGAGCCGGATCGTGTTCCCCGGGGACTTCGTGTTCGGCACGGCCACCAGCGCGTTCCAGATCGAGGGAGCCTGGGACGAGGACGGGAAAGGCCCGTCGATCTGGGACACCTTCGGGCACACCCCGGGCAAGGTGCACCTGGACATCCCCGGCGACGTCGCCGTCGACCACTACCACCGGTTCCGCGAGGACGTCGCCCTGATGCGCGACCTCGGAGTCGATTCCTACCGTCTCTCGCTGAGCTGGTCCCGGCTGCTCCCCGAGGGAACCGGTGCCGTGAACCGCGCCGGCATCGACTTCTACCACCGCCTCCTCGACGAACTGGACGCGGCCGGGATCTCCCCCAACGTCACGCTCTACCACTGGGACCTGCCTCAGGCACTCGAGGACCGCGGCGGCTGGGGCAACCGCGACGTGGCGAAATGGTTCCGTGACTACGCCGCCTTGGCGTTCGAGGAGTTCGGCGAGCGGGTGCCCCACTGGGTAACTCTCAACGAGCCCATCGCCATCTGGGTCGGCTACGGCATGGGCATGTTCGCGCCCGGCCACGCGGATGCCCGGTTGGGCAAGCGGGCCATGCATCACGCACTGCTCGCGCACGGTGAGGCGGTCCGCGCCTTTCGGGAGCTCGGGGCACCCGGATCCGAGATCGGCATCGTGGTGGACATCTGGAAGCAGCACCCCGCCACCGACGACCCCGCCGACGCGGCTTTCGCGGCGCGGAACGAGGACGACTCCTTCCGGTTCTTCCTTGATCCGCTGCTGAAGAAGGAGTACAGCGAGCGCAACGTCGAACGCCTCACCCGCGAGGGCACCATGCCCGAGGTCCGAGAGGGCGACCTGGACCTGATCGCCTCCCCGGTCGACTTCCTCGGTCTGAACGTGTACTCCAGGGTCGTCGCCAGCGCCAAGGACGCGGACAAGAAGTGGTGGGAGGTCAATCGTGAGACGCACCCGGGCGGGAACTTCCTCGACAACGGCATGGAGTTCTACCCCGAGGCCGTCTACGACGCGATCACACTCGTGCACGACGAATACGGCTGGACGGGACCGGTGTACATCACCGAGAACGGCACCATCGACGCCGACGGTGCAGACCCGTTCGACGACCAGGAGCGCATCCGCTACGTCCGCGGCTTCCTGCAGTGGATCGCCCGCGCCATCGACGAGGGAGCCGATGTACGCGGCTACTACCTCTGGTCGCTCCTGGACAACTACGAATGGTCCGCGGGCTTCAGCAAGCGCTTCGGCATCGTCCACGTCGACCCCGACACCCTCGACCGCAAACCCAAGGCCTCCTTCGAGTGGTACCGCGACGTCATCGCGCGCCGCGAACTCGACGTCTGAGCTTGTCCTGCCTTCACAGCGGGGGTCGGGGACGGTCCTTCGTAAGATCGTCGGCCCAGGAGATCCGGGCATTCGTGTCCTGAACGTGGATGGAGCTGGTGGAGGAGCGGTTCTTGAAGCGAAGCTGTGCGGAACACAAAGGTTGTTGGCCCTGACTCGGCGCCTCCCCGGCAGCCGACGACCTCGCCGCCGCATGCGCCGAGAGTTTCACCGAACACCAGGACGCGGAGATCACCCACCCTCCCCAGCCGGGGGTGAACCCACACCCTCTACCAACCCAGGCCCGGACAAGCCCACAAAACACCCCCCGAAGAACGCAGAGGACTTCCCTTGGCCCCCGTACGCATTGGACTGATCGGCTATGGCTTCGGCGGACGTGTCTTCCACGCCCCGCTGCTCGCTGCCGCCCCGGAATACGAGTTTCTGGGCGTGGTCACCAATTCCCCGGAGCGCCGAGCCCAGGTCGCCCAGGATCTGAGCCGGCCGACCTTCGACTCACTGGAGGACCTGGTCCGCGCCGGCGTCGAGGCGGTCGTCGTCTCCACTCCCGCGGCCACGCACGTGACTTTGGTGCAGCAGGCGCTGGAACTGGGGCTGGCTGTCGTCTGCGACAAGCCATTCGCACTCGACGCCGCCTCGGCACGTGCGACCGTCGAGCTCGCGGAGAAGCAAGGTCGTCCGTTGACGGTGTACCAGAACCGCCGGTGGGACTCCGACTTCCTCACCCTGCGGACGCTGCTCGACAGCGGCGGAATCGGGACCGTGCTCCGCTACGAGTCCCGGTTCGAGGTCTTCCGACCCGAGGCAGGTCCTCCTGCCGCGGGCGGTGGCACCCTTGTCGACTTCGGCAGCCACCTGGTCGACCAGGCCCTGGTGCTGTCGGGCCCGGTGGAGCGGGTGTACGCGGAGATGCACCACCGCGAGGACGAGGACGGCCTCGACGACGACGTCTTTGTGGCCCTGACCCACCGCAACGGGGTTCAGTCCCATCTGTGGGGCAGTGGGCGGCAGGGTGCGCCAGGACCGAGCCTGCGCGTGACCGGGACCACGGGCACCTTCGTCATCGACCACAGAGACAGCCAGGACCGCGCGCTGATGACCGGTGCGACCCCGCAATCCGAGGGCGACAGCTGGGGTACCGTGCCGGAACACCTCTGGGGCCGGGTGCGGCGCGGAGACACCGCCGAGCCCGTCATCTCGAGCCGCGGCAGGTGGGACCTGTTCTATACAGCTTTCGCCGCCGCGGTCCACGGTGAGGGACCTGTTCCCGTCGACCCCTGGGACGCGGTCGTCACCGCCACCGTCCTCGACGCCGCGCGGTCCAGCGCCCGCAACGGCCGGGTGGTGCGCCTGCCCTGACCGCGGAGTGCTGCGGAAGGCGGCCCCATACGGTCCGGTTTCGAGCATACGGGGAAGGCAGGGAAGGCACTTAAGGCGTGTTGCCGAAGAACGCCACCCACTGGTGCCGGACATCGATGGCGCAACACAGTGGTCTGTCGAAGTCCACCGTCGGCTGGACCTGGCGGCAGTTCCAGGCTGAGCGCCGACTTCCAGAGTTTCGGCGCGCGCCGGTCAGGCGGATTCCCGGACGCGGAGCAGGAGCTCGTCGCGGAGGGGTTCGGCCGGGACCTGCTGGCCGTCCAGCGTGTCGACGACCCGGCGGGCCAGGCCCCGCGCGATGGCGTCGGTGTCGCGTACGACCGTGGTGAGCGGTGGGTGTGCCAGCGACGCGCCTGGGATGTCGTCGACGCCGATCACGGCCAGGTCCCGCGGAGCGCGCAGTCCGAGGTGATTCAAGCCTGCGAGCACCGCGAGGGCGACATTGTCGTTGAAGGCGCAGATTCCCGTCACTGGTGGGTCGGCGGCGAGCCACGCCTTCACCGTTTCGGCGGCGCCCGGCGCATCGAGGGGTACGGTCCGGACATCCGGCTCCGGCATGTCCAGCTCAGCGCACACTTTGCGGACACCGTCCAGCCGCGGCTGGGCCAGGACGTCGAGCCCCGGCAGGTCGGGGTAGGCGTAGCCGAGCCGGCGGTGGGGTGCGGCGAGGTGCCGCGCCTGCAGTGCGCCGATCGGCTGCTCGGACACCAGGGGAGGCCGGGGCTCACTCTGTATCGACCCGTCCATCGCCATGACCACCTCGATGCCCGCCGCCCGCATCGCCTCGGCTTCCAGGTCGTCGAACCCCTGGAGGGCCAACACCGCCGCAGGGGTCATGGCTTTCCAGATGTCCCGCAGGGGGCGCCTGGGGTGAGCCGACGAGTGCACCACGAAGGTCAGCCCGTTCTCGGCGAAGGCATTGGTCAGTTGCTGGATGAGGCGTCCGAGGACATGCTCGATCGGCCAGTCCGGCAGCAGCCCGAGCACGATCTCCGAGCGTCCCGTGCGCAGGGCCCGCGCCGCGGCCGAGGGCGCGTAGCCCAGGCGGGTGGCCGCGTCCCACACCCGTTGCCGAGTGGCCTCGGGGATCTTCTGATGAGAAACGGCATTGAGGACATAGCTCACCGTCGCGCGGGACACTCCGGCCTCCTGTGCCACATCCGCGCTGGTCACCCGCCTGCCGTTCGACACCCCTGGTCACCCGCCTCGCCTCGGTCGGACCTCCTTGAAGGCCCACGGCCGCGGTTAGCTTACCGGCCGGATCACTCAACTGGCACGCGTAAGTTAAACGAGTAGGTGCCTCTCACCCCGAGCAGTGCCTGCTCACCGTCGCCCGGACGGCTCAAAGCCAGGCCACCGTCCGGTAGCGGTCATGCCCGGGTCCGGCGCGCAGTGCTCGCGGGGTGTTGTCGTCCGGCGCGGCGTGTACCGACGGCACTGCGGCGACGGACTGTACTGACTCACCCCTGCGCTTGCGGGCCGGCGTCTGTCCGCCGGGTCTGGCGTTCGGCTCGCTGACCGCCAGGTCCGGGGGCCGCAGTCCGTCCGGACGCCGCCGAACGCGCCGCGGCCACCACCATGAGATACGGAACGGGTGCGTCTCGCCAGGAGTCCGGCCGATACGGATCCGGAAGACCGGGGTGGAATTTTTCCAATCACACGGGCTTGCGAACGGCCCGGCGCATTCTGTCCAACGGCCCGTCACGCCGGGGCATCGAAAGCGTCATGGGAGACCTTCCCGTGAGGTCAGGTCTGGTTGCTGAATGCGGCGTCGAAGGACTGCGTGCTGAGGGTGAGACCTCTTGAAGCCCTTGTAGGCGCTCCGCACCACCAGGCCATAGTCGAGAGCCAGATTCTGCGCAGCAACTTGAGGACCGCGCCGCTATCGTCCACGCGCTGCCCGCGCTGCCCGCGCTGCCCGCGCTGCCCGCGCTGCCCGCGCTGCCCGCGCTGCCCGCGCTGCCCGCGCTGCCCGCGCTGCCCGCGCTGCCCGCGCTGCCCGCGCTGCCCGCGCTGCCCGCGCTGCCCGCGCGGCTCGGCCACCGACGGCACATGCGGAACGCGGCCATTGCGCCAGTTGACGCCGAATCCGGCCGGGCAACCTAAAGGATCATGCAGGTGGTGGCGTGCGCGATCAGTTTGCCCTGGTCGTCCAGCACCTATGCCCCCGGCGGTGGCGGTACGCCGTCCGGCGTGGATGACGGTGCCCTCGACGGTGAGGGTCTGTCCGTCAGTGCGGGCGGAGCGGATGTAGTTGACCTTGAGCTCGGGGGTGGTGTAGCCGGTACCGGCGGGGAGGGTGGTGTGGACGGCGCAGCACATGGCGGAGTTGAGGAGGGTGGCGGCGACGCCGCCGTGGACGGTGCCGAAGGGGTTGGCGAAGGCGGGCGGCACCTCGTGCTTGAGGCCGTCAATCAGCCGTCGGCATGCGGGGAAGGCTCCGCCCGAATGGGCACACGACACGGCAACGACGACCGCAAGGTCGCCCACTACCAGGTCTCCCACGTGGTGAATCGCCGCCAGAGCGCGCACGGGGTGGTCGGCGGTAACCCCTTCGGTGATCCGTCTCATCGCGGCCTCGGCGCTGGGGTGGCACGAGTACCCCAGTGCGTCGACATCCGCGCCACCGTCGTGATTCCCTACCGTTCCTGCAAAGAAGACGATACCGCCGGCGGCGGCATCCCCGACCGCTCAAGACCTCGTCGACGGAGAGCTGTGTCTCGCGTATGGCAAGCAGCTTGATCGAGTCACGGGCCGCGCGTGAGCCGGGGTGCTCAGGTGTCCCGGTCGTTCTCCTCGGGTATGCCGCGGGTCCGCGAACCCTTGCAGCGGGGCCCGCGGACGTGTTGGCCTGTCGTGGGTTGAGGGTCAGGCCTGGAGAGCCTCGATGCGGGCGGGTACGTGTTTGTGCCAGGGGGTGCCGGCGATGGGGTCGCGCCTGCGCACGTCGGTGAGGGTGTTGAGGGCGACACCGGTGCGTTCGGTCCCGCCGTTCCCGGTGGGCAGATCGAGACCGAAACCGTTGGGCAAGGCGGCGTGCCCAGCCTGCATGCGGTCGTCGATCTCGACGGTGGCGTGTGCGGTGCCGCGCGCGGTGGTTATGCGGGCGGGTGCCCCGTTGTCGAGACCGAGCTGCTCGGCGTCGTGCGGGCTGATGCGCAAGGTGCCGCCCTTGTCGCGAAGGCGCCAGGTGGTGTCGCGAATGATGGTGTTCGCGGTGAACGCACGCCGCTGGCCGGCGGCCAGGACGATCGGGAACTCCTCGGTGGTGTGCACGGCCGGAGTGGTGTCCAGGTCGGCGAGCAGGTTGAGCAGTTCGGGGATGGGCAGCGGGATGCGGTGGCCGGGATGAGGCACATAGCCCCAGGCGTCGTCGTACTCGTCCTCGGTGAAGGTGACTCCGGAACGGCCCTTGAGGATCGCTTCGAACAGGGCTTCTGCGTCGGCGTGCCCGGCGCGGCGCATGGCCCTGGGATACTCCTTGGCGATGCGCTGGCAGAGCGCCCACAGCACAGCGGCGGAGCGGGCACCGTTGGGCAAGGTGGGGCCGAGGGTTTCGTACAGCAGATACGGGGCCATCGCGATGGTGCTCTTGTCGAGAACCGCCAGGGCGGCGATAGCGAGCTTGTACGGGGTGCGGCCGAGGCGGGCTGCGGCGCGCAGCAGGGAGAGGCGACTACGGGGAACGGCACCGAGTTCCCGGACCAGGCGGGCGTAGATCTCGGGTTCGGCCAGCGTGCCGGGCAGCGGGTCGAGAACGGGGGCACGCAGGTGAAAGGTGTTGTGCGGGAACTCGAAGGTGAAGAAGGTCGCTTCCCACTTCTCGAACTGGGACGCGGCCGGCAGCACGTAGTCGGCCCGGCGCCCGGTCTCGGTCAGCGCGATGTCGATGACGACGATCAGGTCGAGCTTGTCGAGGGCCTTGGCGAAGGCGGCGGAGTCGGCTAGGGAATGCGCTGGGTTGGAGGACTCGATGATCATCGCCCGGAACCGGTCGGGATGGTCGTTGAGGATCTCCTCGGCGATGACGTTGCAGGGCACGAGACCGCCGGGCATCCGCGCGCCGGTGACGGGGGTGCGGCGCGGGCTGGTGCTGTAGCGGGCGAGCGGTGCGACCCACGAGTGCGGCTGCATCGTGCCCTGCTTGGCGAAGTTGCCGGTCAGCAGCCAGATCAGCTTGTTGAGGTAGGAGATGAGAGTGCTGTTGGGGCCCTGCTGAACGCCCAGGTCCTCGTACGTCGAGACACTGGAGGCGGTTGCAACCCGGCGGGCCGTCGTGCGCAGAAGTTCCTCGTCCAGTCCGCATGTGGCGGCACAGTGAGCGACGTCCACAGCCTTCAGCTGCTCGAGTACGGTTGCTGCCTCGGTCGTGTGGGTGTCGAGGAAGGCGTGGTCAACGAGGTTCTCCTGGACCAGGACGCCGAGGATGCCGGACAGGCACCAGGCGTCGGTTCCGGGCCTCAGCTGCAGGTGGATGTCGGCGAGGTCGGCGGTTTCGGTCCGCACCGGATCAATGACGATCATGGTGCGGGCGGGGTCCTTGGCGATGTCCTTGAGCACGGTGCGGGCCCGGGAGACCCCGTGGGTCTGCCAGGGGTTCTTGCCGATGAAGATCGAGACCTCGGCGTTCTCGAAGTCCCCGACGGTGTGACTGCCCGTCAGGTGGGCGTCGACGAAGCCTTCGCCTGTCTTCTCCTGGGCCAGGGGGTTGGAGCGGTAGCGAGCGTCCAGGGCGCCCATCAGGGCTCCGCTGTAGGCGCCGCCGAGGTGATTGCCCTGGCCTCCGCCGCCGTAGAAGAAGATCGACTTGCCGCCGTGAGTGTCGCGCACCGACTTGAGCCGGGCGGAGATCTCACGTACAGCGGTATCCCAGTCGATGGGGGTGAAGCTGCCATCGGCCTCTCGGCGCAGAGGCGTGGTCAGGCGTTGCACACCGTTCTGGTAATGGTCGAGACGCAGGGCCTTGTTGCAGGTGTAGCCGCTGGTGGCGACATGTTCCTTGTCGCCACGGATTTTTGCGAAGCGGCGGCCGTCGGTCTGGATCTGGATGCCGCAGTTGTTCTCGCACAGAATGCACGCGGTCTTGTGCCAACTGGCAGTGTCGGCCTGGTCAGTCATGTGATTCCTCCTCGTCAACACCGCCAACCGTGTTGGCTTGGGAGCCCGCCGCCGGGGGGCGGCGGGTAGGGGACGGGCGGACCGTGAGGTCAGCCCAGGGGATTGGTGGCGTCTCGCAGCGTGACCAGGGCAGGGGCGTACATGCGGGCCTTGATGGTGCCGAGCGTGTCGCCGGCCTTGTTCATCTGTGCCTGGGCGATCTCGATCGCGGTGGAGCGCACGGCGTCCTCGCTGACCGCCTGGTCGACGATGCCGGCGGCCGCGGCGTCGGAGCCGCCGTAGCGGCGGGCGGTGAGCATGGCCTCGTGGGCGGTCTGCGGCGTCAGCCGGGACTGGATGAGGGCGGCCATGCCGGGGGTGAAGGGGATGTTGATGTCCGCTTCGGGCAGGCACCAGTAGCCGCGGTCGGCACGCATCACGCGGAAGTCGTGGGCGAGGGAGAACATCGCGCCGGCGGCGAAGGTGTGCCCCTGCAGTGCGGCCACCGTGATGACCGGCAGCGACAGCATCCGCGCGAACAGCTCGTGGACCGAGACGACGTAGGCGTCGTACTGGTCGCCGTTGGCGAACAGCCAGTCCAGGTCGAGCCCGTTGGAGTAGAACTTGCCGGTGGCGGCGGTGACCAGAGCGCGGGAGCCTTCGGCCTTCTCCACCTCGTCGAGCGCGGCACTGACGGCAGCGAGCCAGTCGGGGTGGAAACGGTTCTCTCCGTCTCCGAGGTCGAGGACGAAGACGTTGTCGTGGCGGTCGAGCGAGGGCATGGCGACTCCTTCGAGCTGAGCTGACTGGGGCATGGAACTGCGGGCTACGGCCGGGGGCCGGGTTCGGCACCGGGGCGGTCGCGCAGGGCGTAGAGGAGCAGGTCGTGGATCTCGGAGGCGGCTGCCTCGATCGGAGCGGTGCTCTGCTCGGCCCGGCACATGATCACCGCGCCTTCGACCGCGGCGATGATGAAGGCGCCCAGCCTGCGGCTGCGTTCCTCGGTCAGGCCGTGCCGGACGAGCAGGGCCGCGAGGGCCTCCTGCCAGCGGGCGAAGACAGCGGCTGCTGAGAGGGCCAGTTGGGGTGCGTCGTCGTTGGTCTCGACGGCCACCGCCACGATCGGGCAGCCGGCCCGGAAGCCGCTCTCCACGAGCCGGTCGCGCCACAGCGCGAAGAACGCGTCGACGGCCTCCACCGGGTCGTCCGTCTGCATGGCGGCGTCGATCAGGCCCGCGATGAAGTCCCCCGCCAGTGCCACCGCCTCATCGATGAGCTGAGTCCGCCCGCCGGGGAAGTGGTGATACACCGAGCCCCGAGGGGCTCCGCTGTGCGCGAGCACGCGGTCGATGCTGGTCGCGCTTGCCCCGTACTCACGCAGCAGTGCAGCGGCACTGAGGATCATCCGGTCACGGCTGTCACTCCTGCGCGGGCTCACCCGCCCACCACCCTTCCGACGAGGACGTGGCTCGCCGAGCGAGCTACCTGCCGGTAACTTATGGGGTATGGCATAGAACATGCAAGAGGGGATCGGGAGGCCGTTCAGTAGGAGCCGACGAGTGTCGCCGCATCGACGCGCTGAACCTCGGTGTGCTCGGCCCCCACGACCTGTGCCTGTCGGACAACGGCACCTGCCCGGGCCCGCAGCGGGCGCAGGGCCGTCCCAGCCGGGGCGCCGCGCGTTAGTTCTCTGTCAAGTTCCGCGTGTTGAGCAGGCGGAGCAGCTGCGACGCTCCTCGTCGTGGCGGTCGATGGCGCGGCACCAGCCGAGCCGGTGCAGGTCGTCATCGCCGGAGTGATCAAGGGCTGAAGCGGACCGCCGGCAGTATTTGGGCCACCGAGGACGCCGCTGCGGACACACGAGCCGGGCGGCACGCCCAGGGGCTGTTCCAGGCCGTGCACACCCTGACCGAATCCGGCCGGAGCTACAGCGCCGTGGCCCGGGACCTCGGACTGGACCGCCGGACCGTGCGCAAGTATGCCCGCGCCCGAACCTGGCAGGAGGTCGTGCGCCGCCCACCCCCGCAAGCCCTCCACCCTGGACCCCTACCGCGACTACCTGCAACAACGCTGGGACGAAGGCGAACACAATGCGATGGTCCTCCACGAGGAACTCCGCACCAAGGGCTACCTCGGGCACTACCAGCGCGTGAAGATGGCCATCGCGCCCCTGCGACGCGGACTGCCGCTGGACCCCGCGAGCACCCGCCGTCCTCACGCGAGACCGCCCGATGGATCGCCACCCACCCGGACCGCCGCGGCCTCCACGTCACCGAGCGCCTGCACCGGCTCCTCGAGCACTGTCCGGAACTCAAGCACGCCCACGACCTGGCCCGCAGGTTCGCCGCCATGCTCGACAACCGTGACGCCGCACCCCTGCCGTCCTGGCTCGACGAGCTCTCCCACAGTGGACTGCCACCGCTTGCCGGCATCGCCGGAGCCCTGCGCGAAGACCAGCACGCCGTCGCGCAGGGGATCTCCACCACCTACAACTCTGGCGTCAACGAAAGCCGCATCACCGACGTCAAACTCCAGAAACGCCTGATGGCCGGAGGCACCGGCGTTCCGCTCCTGCGCCACCGCGTCGTCCTGATCGCCCACCTCCGCCGCCGTTACGCGGACCGGCCGACCACGGCACCCAGACGATCTCCGCCTACGAAAATCTTGCCACTTCAGCTCGTACGCCGACACCGCGGCAACATGCGCCGCCCACGGCGCTACTGCCACCGCCTTATGCGGGTCTTTTACATGTCCGCCATGGTCGCCGCCCGCTCCTGCCCTGTCTCGCAAGCCTTCTACGAACGCAAGAGAGCCGAGGGAAAATACCACAAACAGGCGATCATAGCCCTCGCTCGACGTCGTCTGAACGTCTTATGGGCCTGATACGCGACGGTCGTACCTTCGAGCCCACCGCACCGTCGCCCGCGATCGCACTCCCCTGAAACCCACACAGCCTGTCACCGACACCAGTTGACAACTCCATTGGGATCAGTAGCCGGTTTCTCCTGCGCTCGCGGACTGCGCGTGTGCCGCGACGCGGCTGAGGTGGTGAGCGCCGTAGGCGTTGGCTTCGGATATCCGGCGGTGGCTCTGGTCGGTGATGCCGTCGCGGGTGTCGAGGACGGCCTGGAGCGTTCGGACGTGGATCCAGCCTCCGAGGACCAAGCCCCACATCTTGAGATAGGGGACGCCGCCGGCATGGGCGTCACGTCGGCGGCCCTCGGCTGCGTGCTCCAGCAGAAGGGCGGTGACGTCTCGAATCGAGGCGAGGGACCGCGTCATTCGCTCGGACGTGGCGACGGCTACTGGGTCCTCGGCTTCGGCCAGCTGTCGAACATCGGTCTCGATCATGTCGAGCACGCGGGAGGCCGTGCTGGCTCGATCTCGCAGAATCTTGCGGCCGAGGAAGTCGTTGGCCTGGATCGCGGTGGTGCCTTCGTAGATTGCAGCGATGCGGACGTCGCGGTAGTACTGGGCGACGCCGGTGTCCTCGATGAAGCCGGCGCCGCCATGGACCTGGACGGCGTCGGAGGTGATGCCGATGGCTTCCTCGGTTAGCCAGCCCTTCACGACGGGGATGAGGAAGTCGGTGAGCTCGAGGCTCTCGGCGTCTCCGGCGAATGCTCGGTCGAGGTGGATGCTGGTTTGCAGCATCAGCCCACGCATGGCGGTGATGATGCTGGCCGACGAGGACAACAGGCGCGCTACGTCGGGGTGGCGGGCGATGGGTGTGCCTTCGGGCTCGTCCAGGACCCTGCCCTGGACACGATCGTGGGCGTAGTGGTGAGCCGCCTGGTGGGCGCGGTCGGCGATGCCGAGGGCCCAGATGCCGGCGCCGAGGCGGCTGAGGTTCATCATCACGAACATCGCCGGGATCCCCTGGTTCAGCTCCCCCAGGAGAAAGCCGGTTGCGTCCTCGTACTGCAGGACGCAGGTCGGGCTGCCTTTGATGCCCATCTTGTGCTCGAGTGCGATGGGGGTGACCCCGTTCGCGTGGCCCGGGCGGCCATCGGCGTCGGGAAGGAATTTGGGGACGATGAACAGTGACAGTCCCCGTAGCCCTGCCGGTGCGTCCGGCGTTCGAGCGAGTACGAGGTGCACGATGTTCTCGGTCAGGTCGTGGTCGCCCCAGGAGATGTAGATCTTCTGACCGCTTACACGCCATGTCTGATCGTCCTGCGGTCGAGCGAGGGTGCGGATTGCGGCGAGGTCCGTGCCGGCCTGGGGTTCCGTCAGGTTCATCGTGCCGGTCCAGCGGCCTTCGGCCATCGGCTCGAGGTAGACGGATTTCTGCTCGGGTGTGCCGGACCAGGAGATTGCGGCGACGGCGCCTTGGGTCAGTCCGCTGCACATGGCGAATGCAGGGTTCGCAGCGCTCCACAGTTCGGTGAGAGCTGCCGAGACGATTCGGGGAGCGCCGCCGGCTTCGACCGGTGCACCTACGCTGCTCCAGCCCGCCCCGATGAACTTCGCGTAGGCCTCGCGCATGCCGGGTGCGGTGACGACCTGCCCGTTCTCGATGCGCGCTGCGACCCGGTCGCCGGAGACGTTGGTGTCCTGCAGGACCTCGGCGGCCAGTTTGGCGGCCGGCCACAGAATGGCCACGACGTCGTCGATGTCGTATTCGCCGTCGGTCACGTCCGCCAGGTGCTCGGCGCCGTTCATGACGCGGCGCAGGAAGAACTCGTACTCATTGATCGGTGGGGTGTAGCTCATGGCGGTTCTCACCGTTCTGGACTCGTGGATCAGGGGCGGTTCGGCACAGCGCCGCATCGTTGGGGAGGTTTGTTCAGGGACCGTGGTGAACCGCGGGCCGGGGTCAGAGCCGGGCGGCGAGCTCGGTGGCCTGCCGGATGGCTCGCTTGGCGTCGAGCTCGGCGGCGACGTCGGCGCCGCCGATGACGTGGACCGGGCGGCCCAGCGCTCCGAGCGGTTCGATCAGGTCGCGGACCGACTCCTGGCCCGTGCACAGGATGATCGTGTCGACGTCGAGTACCCGTGACTCGGTGGTGTCGTCGCCGACGGCGACCGTGATGTGCAGGCCGTCGTCGTCGATCCGGTCGTAGGTCACACCCTTGACCATCTCGACGCCGGAGTCCTTGAGTGTCTGGCGGTGGACCCAGCCGGTCGTCTTGCCCAAGCCCTTGCCGAGCTCGGTTGTCTTGCGTTGGAGCAGTGTGACCTGTCGGCGGGGCGGCGCCTTGACCTTCGTTGTGAGGCCACCGCGCGCCAGGGACGGGTCTGTCACGCCCCAGCGCTGGTTCCAGTGCTGCACCGACTCGCCGACGTCGTGCAGCAGGAACTCCGACACGTCGAAGCCGATGCCGCCTGCACCCAGCACCGCGACCCGTTCCCCGACGGTGGCGGTGCCACGAAGGACGTCCTGGTAGCCGACGACCGATGGGTGGTCGACGCCTGGGATGGTCGGCACGCGGGGCTCGACGCCCGTCGCGACGATGATCTCGTCGAAGTCGGTCAGGTGGTCGACGCTCGCGCGGACGCCGAGGTGGACTTTCACCCCGTTGATCTCCATCCGGCGCGAGAAGTAGCGAATCGTCTCGTGGAACTCCTCCTTGCCGGGTATTTCCATGGCGAGTCGGAACTGTCCGCCGATTTCATCGCGCGCTTCGAAGAGCTCGACGGTGTGGCCGCGCCCGGACAACTCGGTCGCGGCGGCGAGACCGGCTGGACCGGCGCCGACGACCGCGACCCGCTTGATGGTCCGAGTCGGTGACAGGACCAGCGTGGTCTCGTGACCCGCGCGGGGGTTGACCAGACAGCTCACGCGCTTGTTGACGAAGCCGTGGTCGAGACACGCTTGATTGCAAGCGATGCAGGTGTTGATCTGGTCGGCACGCCCATCGCCTGCCTTCTGGACGAAGAACGGGTCGGCCAGCAGCGGCCGGGCCATCGAGACCATGTCGGCTTGGCCCAAGGCGATGATCTTCTCGGCGACCTCGGGAGTGTTGATCCGGTTGGATGCGACGACAGGAACCGTGACCTCGGCCTTGAGTTTGGCCGTGACCCACGCGAACGCCGCGCGGGGCACGGACGTCACGATCGTGGGTATCCGGGCCTCGTGCCAGCCGATGCCGGTGTTGATGAGCGAGACGCCGGCGGCCTCGATTCTGTGGGCCAGCTCGACGGTCTCTTCCCAGTTCTGCGCGTCGTCGACCAGGTCGAGCAGGCTCATCCGGTACATCACGATGAAGTCGTCGCCGACAGCCTCGCGCACTCGCTCGACGATCTCGACCGGGAAGCGCATCCGGTTGGCGGCGCTGCCGCCCCAGCGGTCCGTGCGGTTGTTGGTGCGCGCGGTCAGCATCTGATTGATCAGGTAGCCCTCGGACCCCATGATCTCGACGCCGTCGTAGCCCGCGCGGCGGGCGAGGACCGCCGAGGCGGCGAAGTCGTCGATGGTCCGGTCGACTTCCCTGGTCGACATCGCCTTGGGGGCTCGGAACGGAGTGATGGGCGATTTGATGTCCGACGCCGCCCGCTTGAACGGATGGTAGGCGTAACGCCCGGCGTGGAGGATCTGCATCACGATCTTGCCGTCGTGCTCGTGCACCGCGTCGGTCACGATTCGGTGCTTGTCGGCAGACCGTTTCGACGTCATCTGCGCTCCGAACGGGAGCAGCCAGCCGTGCCAGTTCGGTGCATAGCCACCGGTCACCGTCAGGGCGACGCCACCCTTCGCGCGCTCGGCGAAGTAGGCCGCGAGTTCGGGCAGATGCCTGGCGCGGTCCTCCATGCCGGTGTGCATCGAGCCCATGACGACGCGGTTGCGCAGCGTCGTGTGGCCCAGGTCGAGGGGTTCCAGCAAGTGCGGGTACGGGTTCACGGTGCTCACTCTCGGGCGGGTGTCGTGCTGTGGAGGCCGGCGATCGCTTCGGCCTGGATCTGAGAAAACTGGCGCCCATGGCTGCAGCGAGGGCGGTCGCCGCCGACAGAGGCCGCACCATGACGGTGAACTAGGTGATCAGTCCGGCGTCGTTCGTGCGGATCAGGTCGATGCCGTTCAAGTTCGTCCCGTCCACGGACGTCTCGAAGAGCAGCGCCCCGCCGTCGCCGTCGAAGTCCTCGGGCTCGCGGACATAGCGGAAGTCAGACGAAGACCCGGCCGACCCCACGCAGGATCGCCGCGACGATCGGCCTAGTAGGGCTTGAACGAAACGGGGCTGCGGAGGGCGATGTCCTCGGCGAGTAACTCGCCCGGCGCGGCGAAGTCGCCGGCCTCGACAGAGTTACGAAAGGCGCGCACCGGACAACCGGTGGTGGAACGGCCGCGAGCTTGCCAATCCGTGTCGTGCTGATCGCGCTGACGGTCCTGACCTGCCTGAGCGCCCTGGTCCGGGGCGTCGGGGCTCATCGGTCCGTCTCCTCGGGCGCCAGCCGCTGCAGAATCTCGTCGCACCAGGCCAGCGCGGTCTCCTCGGCCAGCATTCCCCCGCGCAGCACGAGCCAGGCGCCCATCTGGTCCGGGCGCAGGGCGTCGGGGTCGGGATAGAAGCGCGCGGCGCTCTCGGCGTAGTAGGCGAGGCGTTCTTCGTGCACCCGGCGGCGGGTGCGGACATCTTCGACGATCGCAGTCGCGTTTCCGAATGGCAGGGCACGAAGTTTGACCGCGAACTCGCTGCGCAGGTACTCGACCGGCGTTGCCTTGGATGTCCACGCACCCAGCTCATCGCGACCAGCCGATGTAAGAACGTAGACCTTCTTGTCGGGTCGCCCGTCCTGGGGCACGGTCTCGAACTCGACCCAGCCGGCGCGCTCCATCCGGCCCAGCACCTTGTAGATCTGCTGGTGGCTGGCCTGCCAGAAGTAACCGATCGATGCGTCGAACCGACGCGCCAGGTCGTATCCCGTGGCGGACTTTTCCGCCAAGGACACAAGAATCGCGTGCTCCAAAGCCATGAGCGCACCGTAATATGCAAATGGATGCTGTGCAACTAGATGCATATGGTCCTTCGTGAGCTGGGGTGGACCGCGCCGCGACTGCCCGGGGTGGCCTGCAGCGGCCGTGTCGCGCCGGTCCGTGTCGGCTGATCTGGCTTCCTGACGTGACCGAGGATCGTCCTGCCGGTAGCTCGAAGACGGGCGGGCGTGTGACGCATGTCGTCTGCGATACTGCTGCGCTGCTTCGCTGGGACCGTTGAGGGGTCTCGAGCTGCCCTTCGACCATCTGTTCTTCGCGTAATCCGGAACAGCCCTGCGCGGTCGCGTGCGGCATGGCCATGGCCATGGAGTGCCGGGGCATCTTCGGGGTTGCGAAGATTTCGAGCCCCGCGTCCGCACAGCGGTCGCTCGCCCGCTCGAAGACCTTCGTCCAGCTCGCGTACTCCATCGGCAGGCCACTCTCCGTCAGCCGCAGCATCGCCGGCTCCAGACCGTCCTCGCCGTCGACGAACGGCAGCATCCGCTCGGCGGCCGTCAGCCGCCCCGGCGCGCTCTGCCCACGCCGCCGTCCCGGCTCGTCCCGTGCATCGGCCCAACAGAAGTGGGTGCGGCGGTGAGCTTGCGCTGCTCGGCCAACGTGGCGTAGGCGCGGAGCATGTTCGCGTCGGCTGCCGCGTCCATGAAGGTCGTGACGCCCTGGGCGCGCGGCGCGGCGAGGGCCGCCTCGGCGTACCGGAAGTTGTCGGCGTTGGTGGGGGCCGGAAGGACGACACTGATGAGGCGGCGGCGCCGTTCTGGAGGATGCCGGTGGGCTCCCCGCCGTGTCGCGCTCGATGATCCCGCCCGCCAGGTCGGGCGTCGCCAAACCGGGGCTTGCACCTGACGCTAGCGTCAGGTTCTACCGTTGGGGCTGAAGTTGCAGGCCAGAGCCGGGAGTTGACCCCCGATCGGCCTGGATCAGTGTCGCCTGGCCAGTGCCTACGGCGATCGCTCCCTCACCCCACAGAGGAGAATCATGCCCTTCCATCACATCTGCGTCATGGTGAGCGATCTGGAGCGATCGTTGCCCTTTTACCAGGACCTCCTGGGCTTCAAGAACGTGCTGTTCGAGAGCACCGAGCCCGGAAACTGGTTCGATTCCGGCGAAGAACGCGGCGACCCGGATCGTGATCGTCTCCGACGACTCCGGCGCGACGCTGGAACTGCAACAGGCCGCCAACCCGACCACCACCAAGGCTCCGGACGAGTACCTGCGCTACGGTGCGACCGGCATCACGGAGCTGGCGCTCACAGTGCCCGACATCGATGACCTCTTTCAGCGTGTCAAGGCCGCTGGTGTCGAGGTTCAGACCGACTACATCTGGACCCCGGTACCCGGACTTCGGTCTTTCCTGTTCTACGACCCCGACGGGGCGCTCATCCAGGCCATGGAAGTCTCGGACGACCAATCCACGTAAGCGAAGCGATGCCCGACGCACTCGCCCGGTTTGAACCGCTCGGGGGCTGGTGGAGGCTGTGATGTGTCCCGCGTCTCATGGAGCCACCTTGCTGGTTCCCGGCACTCAATGAGCATCTTCGGGTCAAGGCTTCGGCGTTGTCGCGTGACGCCCCGGTTCGAGCGCTCCGTCGGCTCAGCGGGGACCCGGAGTGTGGCAGGCAAAGCTTCAAGATCATGGAGTTCTCTACGCCCCGTGATCCGAGTGGAAGACCGTGCCTGCCGGCGCGCCATTGCTGATCCTGACTGCCCTTGACCAACTCCGCGAGCATTCCGACGTCGTTCGCGAGGAGGTCCCGGGCCTGTGGCGCGGCTGGCCTAGGTGTTGGAGCCGCGGGATCAGCGCGAGGTGCGCCACCGCCTGGCCGTGGTGCTCGCACTCACCGCGTCTGCCGTGCAGGCCGGGGCGACACCGCAGTACACGCTCTGGAGCTGGAAGGGCTCTGGAGCTGGGAGGTTCGGCCAGGGCGAACCCGACGCTCCCGCCACCGTCACCCCGGCCACCCGGCCACCCGGCCACCCGGCCACCCGGCCACCCGGCCACCCGGCCACCCGGCCGGTGGGCCGGGGGCGACCGGCTCCAACCCAAGTTGACCAGGCCCGCTTTGCAGGCCACGCAGTACCTCGGCCTCGTCGAATACGGCGACGGTTCGAGCACCCTCGGGCGCACGGTTTCGACAGTCACGCCGTAGCCCCTGCACACCCCCACAGCCGCAGGAGCGGTTGGCGGCCGGACACCTGGCGCCCGATGCCTCCGCGGCACCCGATCGATATGGATCACAAGTGACACGCACACCCATAGGCCCGAGAGCGGCCGTCACCACTCTCGCGTCCCTCCTCGCCGGAGCCCTGACCGTCATGGCGGTCATCTCTCCCACCTTTGCCGCCGACGCCAACCCCACTGGGAGCGACGTTAGTTACGGCGACGGAATGTACATCGTGAAGCTCGACGGTCAACCCGTCGCCGGATACAGGGGCGACCTGCCGGGACTGAAGCGGACGGCGCCCGCGGCGGGCAAGCGGCTCGACGCCGACTCCGCCACGGTCGAGAAGTACGTGGCGCACCTGGACGACCGCCGGGAGCGGGTCCTCGACGCCGTGCCCGGCGTCGAGCCGCTCTACGACTACGCCTACACGTTCAACGGATTCGCCGCCGAACTGACCGGCCGGCAGGCCGCGAAGCTGACTTCGACGCCTGGGGTCGTCTCAGTGACCCGGAACACGGTCGCTCAGCTGACGTCGACGGGTCCGGACGATGGGCCGGGGGCGGATGGCCGGGCGGAAACCTACATCCGGACCGTGGCCGACGGCCGGGACGGGGCCGAGGGCAAGGTCCCGAGTCCTGCGGCCCAGCAGCCGCCCTCGCCCGACGGGGTGAGCGGCCCGCAGGGCCAGAGTCTTTCAGGGGCGCGGGGGTGTGACACATGCGGCTCCGCCGCAGGGGCGCGATCAGCTCTCACCGGCCCCGCAGCGGTCCGAAAACCGCACGCTCCGGGCGCCAAGGCGCCCCGAACAACCCGCCCGGCCCAGTTCCCCGACATCCCTCGTCTCCTCGGCCTCTCCGGCGACAAGGGTCTCTGGGCGAAGGCGGGCGGCCCCCAGCACGCGGGAGAAGGCGTGATCGTCGGGGTCGTGGACACCGGGGTCGACCCCACGAACCCGATGTTCGCCGCACTGCCGGAGCCACGCCCCGACGCCGAGGTCATTGCCAAGAAGTGGCGTGGCGACTGCGACCCAGGCGACGACCCCGCGCACAAGGTGACCTGCAACAACAAGGTGATCGGCGCGCAGTGGTTCGGTGCGGGCGTCCCCGCGGACCGCGAAGACGCTCCCTCGCCTCTGGACACCAGCAGCCACGGCACGCACACCGGCAGTACTGCCGCCGGGAATTACGGCGTCGCCGCGTCGGTACCCGGCAGCAACGCCGAGGGCCGGCTCAGCGGTGTCGCCCCGGCTGCCCGCCTCGCCTACTACAAGGCGTGCTGGCCGGGCTTCGGTTGCCCGACCATGGACCTCACAGCCGCGATCGACAAGGCCGTGGCGGACGGCGTCGACGTCATCAACTTCTCCCTCACCGGGACCCTTACCGAGCAGCCCGACATGGAGGCCATGTTCAACGCGGCCAAGGCGGGCGTGTTCATCGCCGCGTCCGCCAACAACGGCGGCCCCGACTCGGTGCACCACACCGGCCCGTGGGTCACGACGGTCGCCGCGTCGACGCACGACACCCAGTACACCGCCTCCCTGGTCCTCGGCGACGGCCGCCGCTACACCCGCGTCAGCCTGAACCCGGGTGTCGGCTCTGCCCCGCTGGTCGAGGCAGCCGCCGTACGCAAAGACGGCTCGGACGCCGGCAGGGCCGCGCTGTGCGCGCCGGGCACACTTGATCCGGCACAGGCGAAGGGCAAGATCATCGTCTGCGACCGAGGCGGTGACGGCATCTGGACAGACACCAAGGCGGACGAGGTCTCGGCGGTCGGCGGCAAGGGGCTCGTGCTCACCGACACCCCGACCTACGAAGAGTTCCTGTCCCCGGACGTCTTCTCGGTGCCCCTGATCC
The DNA here is from genome assembly GCF_030294945.1 of Streptomyces graminofaciens. Classification (NCBI taxonomy): domain Bacteria; kingdom Bacillati; phylum Actinomycetota; class Actinomycetes; order Kitasatosporales; family Streptomycetaceae; genus Streptomyces; species Streptomyces graminofaciens. The sequence goes on from NZ_AP018448.1 coordinate 10,941,361, forward strand.
AAGTCGGCGTCAAGGACGCGAAGGCGGTCCACGCGTACGCCTCCGCTGCCGGCGCGACCGCCCGGTTCACGCCCTCGAAGAACAGCCACCTGGCCACCCGGGAGATCACCTCCTTCTCCTCCAGCGGACCGGACCACTTCAGCAACGGCGACCTGCTCAAGCCCGACATCGCCTCCTTCGGCGAGACCATCCCGGCGGGCGTGGTGCCCGGCAGCACCAGTTACTACACCGGACAGTTCAGCTTCGCCAACGGCACCTCGATGTCGTCCCCGCACATCGCCGGCCTCGCCGCCCTGCTGCGGCAGCTGCACGCCGACTGGTCACCGATGGAGATCAAGTCGGCGCTGATGACGACGGCCACGACCACCGACGAGAACGGCGACCCCATCGGCCGCAACCTTGCCGACTCCGCCTCGCCCCTCGACTACGGCGCGGGCCTGCCCCGGGTCACCCGGGCGGCCGACCCCGGCCTGGTCTACGACTCCACCTCCGCAGACTGGACCGCGTACCTCTGCGCCATCGGCCAGAAGCCGGCCACCGAGGACAGCGGCGACGCCTGCGCCACGGCCACGAAGACCGACCCGAGCGACCTCAACTATCCGTCGATCGCGGTCGGTGACCTGCTGGGCAGGCAGACGGTGACGCGCATCGTCACCAACGTCTCGACGAAGACCGCCACGTACAAGGCGAAGCTCCAGACCCCGCCGGGCTTCCGCGCCGAGGTCACTCCGAAGCGGCTGACGGTCGCGCCGGGCGAGTCGGCGTCGTACAAGGTGGCGTTCGAGCGTACGAGCGCGGGCCACGAAACGTGGTCCTTCGGCTCCCTGACGCTGAGCGACGCGCACGGCCGCCACGAGGTCACCAGCCCGATCGCCCTGCGCGCCGTTCCGTTCTCCGCCCCGAAGGAGATCGTGGTCACCGGCGGGGACTCGGCGACGCTGAGGCCCGGGGTCGGCTGGAAGGGCGAGCTGACCGCGGAGGCCTCCCTCTACACCGGCGAGAAGACCACCGGCACCCTCACTGGCACCGACCAGGCCGACTTCACGCAGAGTCAGCGCACCAACGACGCCGTCGTGAAACACCGCGTCCACGTCCCCGAGGGCGCCCCCTTCACCCGGTTCGCCATCACCTCCGCGGACCACGTCCCCGGCAGTGACGTCGACCTGTACGCCTTCGACACCGACGGCAACTACATCGGCGACTGGGCCGGTGCCGGCTCCGACGAGCACGTCGATCTGCCGCCCGGCGACTACGACGTCTACGTCCTCCAGTACGAGCTGCCGGCCGGCACCACCAGCCAGCAGTACACCCTCTGGAGCTGGAAGGTCGGCCAGGGCGCTCCGGCTGTGACACCAACTGTCACTCCGGCCGAGCAGAACGTCTCGGCGGGCGACCGTCCGGAGGTCACGGTGGCGTGGCCGGACGCGACACGCGGCCAACGGTACGTCGGTGCCGTCGAGTACGGCGACGGTTCGACCAGCCTAGGGCACACGGTGTTGACAGTCACGCCATAGCCGCGACCCGGTAGCCGTTGGAGCGAACCGTTGGTGAGCGATCCGCCCGCGCACTCCCCAAGTGCGCGGGCGGATCACGTCGGCCCGAAACCCTCACCCGCTCCGATTTCCCCCGATGGTGTCGCAGGTGACCCCGCCTACTTGCGCTCGGCGAGGTTGTAGAGGTTCTGGACCGACACGATCGGTACGTGTCGCTGCGCCTCCACCAGCTCCTCGACCGTCACCTCCGACAGGTCCACGTGCCGGATCCTGCCCTCGTCCCGCAGCTGCGCGAGCGCGCCGATGCTGCAGGCTCCCTTCCACACACTGGCGCAGGTACTCCGGGGCGGCCGTTCGGGATCCACTCCTCAGGTGACGGCCGGGTGTTCGCGCCCTTCGTCGCGATCACCAGGTCGTCGGCGTACGGGTGGAGTGCCTCGGCGATCAGCTTCTCGTTGACGTACGGCCCGTACGCGTCGGCGGTGTCGATGAGGGTGACGCCCAGCTCGACGGCCCGGCGCAGCACCCTGATCGCCTCGTCACGGTCAGCGGGCTCACCCCACACGTTCCCGCCGGTGAGCTGCATGGCGCTGTAGCCGAGCCTGTGCACCGGCAGGTCACCACCGATGGTGAAGGAGCCGCTCGCCACGGTCCGGCGGTCAGACGAACTGCTCATGTTGTCCTCGTTCATCGTTCGGATCGAAAGGTGTTTGAGGTCTTTTGTTTCGATCTCTTGAATACGCACCAGTGCCCGCCGGGGCACGTGGTGGCCGCCTGTTTTGCACAGGCGTGGCTCCGGCCACGCGGCAACTGTGTTCGGGTCCGGTCAGGGCTTGAGCAGGACCTTGATGGCGCGGCGTTCGTCCATTGCCTGGTAGGCGGCCTGGTCGAGGGGGAGGGTGAGGTCGAAGACCTTGCCGGGGTCTATCCGGCGGGTCCAGATCAGGTCGATCAGCTGTGGCAGGTACTGGCGGACGGGGGCCGGGCCGCCGTGCAGGTGGGCGTGGGAGAAGAACAGTTCCTGGCCGTCGAGGGTGACGTCGTGGGAGACGCCGACGTAGCCGACATGGTCGCCGGGGCGGGTGGAGCGGATCGCCTGGAGCATCGACTCCTGGGTGCCAACTGCCTCGATGACCGAGTGCGCGCCGTAGCCGCCGGTCAGTTCCTTGATCTTTTCAACGCCCTCGTCGCCGCGCTCGGTGACGATGTCGGTCGCGCCGAAGTCGAGCGCGAGCTTCTGCCGGGAGTCGTGTCGGCTCATGGCGATGATCCGCTCGGCACCGAGTTGCCGGGCGGCCAGCATTGTTTATTGCGGAAATGCGGTCAGCGCTCGTGCCGGGCAAGGAAGTGGGATCGCAAGAGCCGACGGCAGGAGGCAGCGGCGGCCTACCCGGCCGACCAGCCCTCCCAGCGCGGGGCGCGCGGCCGGCTGTTCGGCGGTGCGGTCAGGGTACGGCGGGCGCCTGTGGTCGGTCATCATCCGGTCTCCCCTTTGTGTGTTGGCGTCTTCCATCGGCCCTGTGAGGCCGGTGGCGCACCCGCGTGAGGGAGTGCCGCCCCGATCTCGGGGGCCGCTGCATGCCCCTCCTGCGGTCGCGTGGCGGCCATCGTGAACAACCACCCCTTGTCCGCGACCTGATGGCGGCCGGTAGCGAAGTCGGTCCAGGGGAAACGCCCGACCCTGGCCGCCCGCGCCGAATCGGACAAGGGGTACGTGGTCGGCCCGACCACGACTCGATAGGGGGGCAAGTCGGGCCGACCCGACTTGACAAGGGGGCCCGCTTCACCCCATGTAGCACCAGTTCACCCCTCTTTGGGGGCGGGGAGAAATCTCCGTCCTCTGTCCACAGGCCGACGGATGGACTCTGCGGGGAGGTCGCCGTGGTCGGCACGGTGGCCGCCTGTGAGGAGACCCTTGATGCCGTACCTGATCCCACCCCGCACATCGCTTACGCCCGAACAGGTGGAGCGCGCCTTGACTACGTCCTGGCGCTGCAAAGGGGTGGAGGCTCCGCCATCGCCGGACGGGCGGAAACGGACCCGGAGCTGGCGTTCGTCCTCCTGCGGTTGGCTGAGGAAGTCATCTGGCCGGTCACGGCCGTGGACGGGGACACCGACCCGTGCGCGGACTCCTTCGCACTGGACGAGGTCGGGTGCGCGCTGCTGTCCGCGCTGCGGGACTGGGCGCTGAACTCCCCCACCACGGCGGCGCCGGGCATCGCGCGCAGCATCATCCGCTTCACGGTGAACGTCATCCCGGACCCCGACCATGCGGACACCGCCGACTCCCTGGAGACGATGCGCGACGAGCGCATGGTGTTGCCCACGCCGTGTACCCCGCTCCCGGTGCGCACCGGGAGCCGCACCGGCCGGTGCGCGTCATCCAGCGTTCGGCCTGCTCGTTGGTCCCCCAGGTTTTCTGGCGGCACGGCCGCTGTCACCGCTGCGGGCAGCCGGTCATTCAGGGTTTCCTGGCGCGGCAGTGACAGCCCGAAGTGCTGCTGCAAGGTTGTCGGCGTGGCCGACGACTGGACGAGCGGCGTCCGACGCGTGCGCGGGGGCGCGGCTCCGGTGGCCGGGCCGCGCCCCCTCGGTCAGGTGTGTGTCGGACCAGGCCGCGTCGCGGCGCTCACCGGTGCGTGCCTGCGCCCAGCAGGTCGGGCAGCGGGTTGATGAGGTCGCCGGTCGGCGACTGCCGCTGGGCGGAGGGCCCGGTCGGCCAGATCGCGGGGCAGTGGGTGCCCTCGCGGGGGGCCTTGAGGGTGATGAGGTAGGTGTCGATGGCGTCACGCGCGCACGGGCTCAGCCAGTAGTCGCCGTGGCCGACACCGTCGTACGTGAGGAACACGGCCTCGCGGCCGATCTGGCGGGCCGCGTTGGAGCCCCAGGAGTGCGGGGTGGCCACGTCGTAACGGCTGTTGGTCACCAGAATCGGCGGGGTCCCGTCGACACGGAGCCGGTGCGGCGGGTTGGTCACCTCGGTCGGCCAGTCCTGGCAGCCGGTCAGGTCGGTCCAGGCCAGGGAGTTGAGACGGGTGACGGGGGCGAGACGGGCGAGCTTGCGCTCGTAGCGAGGGAGGGTGGCGTACGAGGATACGTTGAAGTCGTAGTCCTGGCACATCACTGGCAGATATCCGAACGGGGTCGGCTCGCCACGCTGCCGGAGGGTCCGTCCCGCGGCGGGGTCGGCGGCGTCCGTGTCGGAGAGGAACTGGGCGAAGTCGAACCAGGTGGCAGGGTCGTACATGTAGCCGAAGGCGACGCCCTGGAGATCCTGGGTGGTGACGGTGTAGGGCGGGTCCCCCGGCAGGACAAGCTCACCGGCTTCGGCGCGCTGGTAGAGCGAGTCGAACAGGGCGCGGGCGTCACGGTCGTGGAGCACGCAGGACGGCGTACGGGCGCACCAGTCGGCGAACTGGCCGTACGACTCCTCCATCGCGACGGTCTCGGTCTTCTGGTAGTTCCAGTTGTCGAGACTGTGGTCCATGTTCGAGTCGAGCGTCATCGCGCGGACGCGGTGCGGATAGCGCTCGGCGTACTGCTGGCCGATCCCGGTGCCGTAGGAGACGCCGTAGTAACTGATCCGCTTCTCGCCGAGGCCGACGCGGATCGCGTCCATGTCGCGGATGACGCTCGCGGTGTCCATGTGGTCGACGAGCGGGCCGGTGAGGTCGCGGCAGTTCTCACCGAGCGCGCGGTTCGCCTCTCGGAGCGCGGCGAAGGATGATGCGCTGTCCGGGTAGAGCAGCTCGGCCTGCGCGCCCACCCGGTCCTCGTCGCACATCACCGGGTTGCTGCGGCCGATGCCGCGCGGGTCGAAGCCCACGATGTCGAACCGCTCCAGCAGTTCGGGCGAGAAGGAGTCGGGGGCGTCGAGCGCGAAGTCCACACCGGAGCCGCCCGGGCCACCGGGGTTGATCAGCAGCGAACCGATGCGGCGCTCCGGGTCGGTCGCCAGGTGGCGGGCGAGGGCCAGGTCGATGGTGGCGCCGCGCGGGCGCTTCCAGTCCACGGGCACCTTGATGGTGGCGCACTCGAACGTGCCCTGGCCCGAGGGTGATTCACATGGTTCCCAGGCTATGCGCCCGGGCGACGGAGTCTTGGCCGAGGGTGTCGTGTCCGAGGGGGCGGCGACGGCGGTGCCGGCGAGCAGTTGGCCGAACAGTGAGGTGACCAGGGCTCCGACGGCCAGTCTCCGGCGCCCTTTCGAACGTGGGGCCAGTGGGGGGTTGAACGGCACGGACGTTCCTCCATGGGGCAGTAGTTCACAGATGGATCACAGCTTGTCCTGCAAGGTGCGTGCAGGACAAGGAAAATGATGCTCCGTCAGATGCGCGATGCAGGCAGTGCCAGTTGATGCCGTCGTTCACTGCGGTGAACTTCCGCTCGCGGGCGCAATGCCGTGCGGAACGGCCCGTCCTGGCCGGCGTTGCAGCCGGGCGGGAGATGGGCGAGGTACCTCTGCTGCGCGCGGCGAGGAGGCTGATCACTTCCAGCAGCCAGCAGCCAGCCAGCAGCCAGCAGCCAGCAGTACGTCCCAGTCTCGGGATGTCATCGTGTTGCGAGTGACCCCACTGGATCACCGGGCCACAGGGGTGGCGAGCGTCGTCGTGGCAGCCCCGGCCGATCAGGCGCAGAGGTGGATGACCGACCAGTCCATGCTCCGAGGACTGTCCACAGAGTCACCCGTCGCGTTGACCGTCTACGGGCCGGACCTGCGAATCCGGTGGATCAACGACGTGCTTCAGGAGCAACTGGGCATGAAGCGCGACGACTGCATCGGCCGCTACAGCACCGAAGTCCTCCCACACGGCACGGTCCTCTCCCCGGAATTCACCGGCGCCCTTGACGATGTCATCGCCCAGGTGCGCGACACCGGCGATCCCGTCTTCGACGTGCTCTACTGCGGTCCCACACCGGCCGACTTGAGCCACCAGCGGGTCTGGTCCTGTTCGTACTTCCGTTTGTCGGACTCGGACGGAAGCCCACTCGGGGTATGCGAGGCCGCCTTCGACATCACGAATCGGTACGAGGCGGGGGGTGCGCATCACGCTTCTCGGCCGCGCCAACCGGATCGGCACCAGCCTCGACGCCGTCAGCACGGCGCGGGACTTGGCGTCGGTCGTCGTCCCCGACTTCGCGGACCATGTCGCAGTCGACCTCGCGGAGCACGTCACGGACGGAGCCCAGCCTCCGGCGGGGCACGACGGCAGCGGCATGTCCTTGCTGCGGGTCGCAGCCCTCAGTGCGCAGTCGCCGCCCTACTCCCTTCCAGGACGGAGCCCTGCAGCCCGGTCGCAGACTCACCGAGCGTGAACTCACCGAGCTCACCGGAGTGAGCCGCACCTCCGTGCGGGAGGCCTTGAGGCGTCTCCAGGCTGAAGGGCTGGTCGAGGAGTCGCCCAGCCGAGGGCTGCGGGTGACCATTCCGACAGCGGAGGAGGTCGAACAGATCTATGAGATCCGTGCCGAGCTCGAGCCGCTCGCGGTGCGCTTGTTCGTCGAGCGTGCGACCCAGCAGGAGGTCGACGAACTCGCCTCCGTCACCACCGAGTTGAACCCCGCGGGCGACGCCAACAAGGACGTGTTGGACCGCTTCGACAGCGTTCTTCTCGCCGGCTGCCGCAATCCCATGCTGGCGGAACTGCTCGGCAGTCTGTACAGCCGGATCCATGCGCTGCGTCGGATCTCGGCCGCCACCCCGGGGCGTATGACCGTCACCAAGCAGGAGTACGCCGAACTGGTCGAGGCGATCCGGCGTCGTTCCGCCGAAGACGCGGCGGAGGTGGCCCGTCGGCACGTATCCGCGGCCCGGGCGTCCGCCAAGATCGCGATGAGCCTGCTCACGCGGGAAGCCGACTGACGGCGTCGAGGACAACTGTCCGGCGGACGGCTCATCGAGCAGAAATCCGAAGACGCGGCGATAAGCCGAGGAAGTCGGCAATAACACCACGAGCACAAGGACGTGCAGACATGACTACGGACACCATCGCCCCGGCGATACCAGACCTGTCGGACCCGGCGACCTTCGCCTCAGCAGTACCCCATCAGGCCCTCGACGCGGTCAGGCAGCTGCCTGGGCTGTACTGGCAGCCGACGAAAGCGGGCACGCTCAACGGTGGTTTCTGGTGCGTCACCCGGCACGCCGACATCATCGAGATCGAGTTGCTCACCCATGAGCTGCAGGACGCCGCCGCGCACTTCGGCGACATCGACGTCCTGCCGTACTCCCCGGTCGGCAGGTTCGACACCACCGCCTTGACCTCTCCTACCAGCACGGAGCCGTCGCGTGTGGAGTTCGAGATGAACTTCCAGCTCTACGGCGCCATCACGGCAACGAAGGCCCCGCGATGCGCGAGGCCGGCTCGGGCACCCTCCTCTACACCACCGGCGCCGGGTCCATCGTCCCCGACCTGCGGGTCGCAAACGTCAACGTCGCCGCCGCGGCGCTGCGCAACTGCGCGATGAACCTGCGCAACGAGCTGGCCGGTACCGGTGTTCAGGCCGCCCACGTCGGCACCGCCGTCCATTCGGGCCTGCCGACGGCCCTGCCCGAGCAGATCTCCCCCGTCAACTGGGAGCTGCACACCACCGGGCGTGACCAGGCCGAGCACGTCTTCGGTCTCTGAACGTTGTCGGACCATCGGCAGTGCACTCCGCCGACCGCGCAGGGGTGGGTTAGGTGGGTGCCTGTGGGAGTTGCTCCTTCGCCGTGGCGCGGAGCGGTCCTCGAGCTCGTGGGCAGGCGTGTCAGAGGGTGAGGAGCACCTTGGTGGCGCGGCGTTCGTCCATGGCCTTGTAACCCTCTGCCGCCTGCTCCAGGGGCAGGGTGAGGTCGAAGACCTTGCCGGGGTCGATAGTGCGGTCCCAGATGAGTCGGATCAGGTCGGGCAGGAACCGGCGCACCGGGGCGGGGCCGCCGAGGGTGTGGATGCCGGCGAAGAACAGCTCGATCCCGGGGATGGTTACGTCGTAGTTGACGCCCACGTAGCCCAGGTGCCCTCCGCCGCGGGTGGCGCCGACGGCCTGCATGAACGATTCCTGCGTGCCGACCGCCTCGATGACCGAGTGCGCGCCGAGCCCGCCGGTGAGTTCCTTGATCTTCGCGATGCCCTCTTCGCCGCGCTCTTCGACGATGTCGGTGGCGCCGTAGTGGCGGGCCAGCTTCTGCCGCTCGGGGTGACGGGACATGGCGATGATGCGATCCGCGCCCAGTTGCTTGGCGGCGAGCACGGCCATGAGGCCGACCGCGCCGTCGCCGACGACCGCGACGGTCTTGCCTGGTCCGGCCTCGGCGGCGACGGCGGCGAACCAACCGGTGCCCAGGACGTCGGAGGCGGCCAACAGGGCGGGGATCAGCTCCGGTTCGGGCTGTCCCGGGGTGGCGACGAGAGTGCCGTCGGCCAGCGGGATACGGGCCTTCTCGGCCTGGGTGCCGATCCCCGCGTGGACGAACTCGGCGTGCACGCACTTGGACTGGAAGCCGGCCTGGCAGATCTCGCAGGTGTTGTCGGAGATGACGAACGAGCCGACCACGAAGTCCCCCGGCTTGACGCTCGTCACATCCGAGCCGACTTCCTCGACCACGCCTACGTATTCATGGCCCATGAGCGTGTGGTCGGCGGGCTCGATGCCGCGATACGGCCACAGGTCGGAGCCGCAGATGCAGGTCGCGGTCAGCTTCACGATCGCGTCGGTGGGCTCGACGATCTTCGGGTCCTCGCGCTCCTCGACCCGGACGTCTCCGGCCTTGTGCATCACTACTCCACGCATGTGGGATCTCCTTGTCGTGCGTCGGCGCTGTCTGCGTCGGCTGGTGTCCAGGAAGGCACAGGACCGCCTGCGGCTTGTCCACCGCCGTTCCTGCTGCCGCGGAGCCCACCGGAAGGGCCCAACGGCAGTCGTGGTCCTGGCTGTGTACCCAGACAAGCGGCTGCGTCCCTGGCCAGGAAGGTCGCGTTTATGGGGGGTATAGGTTCAACCTCCCTTCCCGGCGGTAGGCGCCTACCGTGGAGGGCATGGCTCAGCGACCCGACAACCGTTCTGAGATCCGGGACTTCCTCGCCACCCGGCGCGCCAAGATCACCCCGGAGCAGGCCGGGCTGCCCGCCGGCGGACGGCGCCGCGTCAAGGGACTGCGGCGCGAGGAAGTCGCGGTCCTGGCGGGCGTGAGCACCGAGTGGTACACACGGCTGGAGAGGGGGCACGTCAGCGGTGTCTCCGATGACGTGCTCGACGCGGTCGCCCGGGCACTGCGCCTGGACGAGGACGAACGTACCTACCTCTTCGATCTGGCCAGGGCCGCGCAGCCGGCCAGCCGCACACCCCGACGCCGCAAGGCCGACGGCGTCCCGCCCCGTGTCCAGTGGTTGCTCGACTCCATGACACTGTCCGCGGCCTTCGTCACCAACGGCTGCCTGGACATCGTGGCCACCAACGCTCTCGCCCGCGCCCTGTTCGCGTCGATGTTCGACGGGGCGGCCGTGAACGAACGCGGTCGCCCCAACTTCGCCCGCTACTACTTCCTCGACCCCGGCTCACATCACTTCGTCGCCGACTGGGACGGCGCTGTCGCCACCACCGTCGCCCTGCTGCGCGCCGAAGCCGGGCGCTCCCCGCACGACAAGGCACTGCGCGATCTCATCGGAGAGCTGTCCACCGTGAGCACCGACTTCCGCACTCACTGGGCTGCTCACGACGTGCGCATTCACCACGGCGGCGTCAAAAGCTTCCATCACCCCGACGCAGGCCCCCTGGAACTCACCTACCAGCCGCTGGACCTGCCCCTTTCTGTCCACGAGGCACACTCTTTGACCATCTACACCGCCGAGCCCGGAACTCCCGACGAAGACCGGCTCAAGCTCCTCGCCAGCTGGACGGCCTCCCCTGCCGGGCACCAGAAGCCCCCCGCGAACCGCGCCGATCGACAAGACAAGAAAGCCGACACCCGCGACCTGTCCCGATGATGCCAGGCACTCAACGAATCAAGATCCATGGCGGCTTTTGGGGTCACCAGCGCCAGAAGGATCCGCCGGTGTGTCATAGGCGGTCGCTCATGGGGAACCCGCTCCCACTGCACCTCACCCCGCGGTGATCATGTTTCATGAGGCGTCGCAATTGGGGGTGGTCTCGTCGGCCCGACAGGCGAGAGACGGCAGCGACGGTCACTCGTCACCGAGCAGCCTGGGTGCCATGTGATCGAGCCAGTAGCTCACGACTTCGTCACGGGAGTCGTCATCGTTGCGCAGAATGCTGGTGATCGCGAGGCCCCGCAGGAAGATCAGCAACACGTCGAATGCCAACCGGACCTGCGCCGGGTCCGTCTGTGCGGTGGCCTTCTCGAAGATCTCACGCAGGGCGCGGCCCAATCGCCGCTCCGGGGGGAGCAGTGCGGCACGCAGTTGTGGATCGGTGCGGGCGCTGATCCACAGTTCAAGCGCGGCCAGGAAGGGGGGCCCGGACATCGCGCTTTGGATCACTGAGACCACCTGGGGCAGTGCGTGCGGCCCCGGCTCGATTTCGTCGGCCGCCGACCGCAGCAGTTCCAGGCGCCGTTCGGCGATGTGATGGATGGCGGCGACCAGCAGCTCCGTCTTTGAGGCGAAGTGGTGCGACAGGGCACCCCGGGACAGGTTGACCCGGTCCTGGATCCGCTGCGTCGTGGTGCCCGCGTAGCCGAACTCCACCAGACAGTCCACGGCCGCATCGAGCAGCTGCATTCGGGTCTGTTCACGCTGTTGCTTACGGGTGAGGGAAGCCGTCATGAGCCCGAGCCTACGGTGCGAACTCAGCCCTTGTGGCCATTTCACCGACCGACTAGTCTGTCAGTGAACAGGGGTGCCGAGGTCTCTTCCCGGGGGTGAGGTCGCGGGGGCGCCTTGGCGTACCGCGGGACGTTGCGGCGTCATCCGTGGACGCATGATCAAAAGGAGAGGCATGACGCAGGAGCAGACGGAGGAGCGGGGCTACGTGGAGCCTGAGCAGGTCGTGCTCTACGCGGTGCGTGACCGCAAGGCGTACCTGACGCTGAACCGGCCCGAGCGGCTCAATGCCATCACCCACGACATGGCTGCCCAGATCGCTGCGGCCGTGGCCAGGGCCAATGAGGACCCGTCAGTCCACGTGATCATCCTGCAGGGGGCAGGGCGGGCGTTCTGCTCCGGCTACGACCTGCACCACTATGCCGAGGACGGCGTGGACACCCAGCCGCCGGTGTGGGATCCGATCCAGGACTTCCAGATGATGAAGTCCAACACCGACGACTTCTTCACCCTGTGGCGCTCGCTGAAGCCGACCATCGCCAAGGTTCAAGGCTACGCTGTCGCCGGGGGCAGCGACATCGCGTTGTCCTGCGATCTCGTGGTGATGGCCGAGGACGCGAAAATCGGCTACATGCCCGCTCGGGTGTGGGGCTGCCCGACCACGGCGATGTGGGTCTACCGGCTCGGCGCGGAGAAGGCCAAGCGCATGCTGCTGACCGGTGACAAGATCGACGGCCGCCAGGCTGCCGACTGGGGCCTGGTCGTCGACGCCGTCCCCGCCGAGGACCTGGACCGCACGGTGGAGGAGCTCGCCGACCGCATCGCTGGCGTGCCGATCAACCAGCTCGCCATGCAGAAGATGATGGTCAACCAGGCATACGACAACATGGGTCTGCACGGCACCCAGATCCTTGCCACGCTCTTCGACGGCATCACCCGCCACTCCCCGGAGGGCCGCTGGTTTCGTGACTTCTCTGCCGAGCATGGCTTCGCCGAGGCGGTGCGCTGGCGCGACATGGGCCGCTGGGTCCCCAACGGCGGGGGCCCCGTGCCCACCGCAGAGGAGATCGCGAGGGGTCGTACCGACGGCGCTTCGCCCGACATGTCAGGCAAGGAGGCGTGACATGACGGGGATCTCGTACCTCCCCGCGCAGACCGACGCGATGATCCTCGACCTCACCGTCGGCGAACTGCTGCGGGACGCCGCGGAGGCAGACCCCGACCGGCCGGCACTGATCGCCTGTGCACCGGGGGAACCGGCGCAGGTGTGGACCTACCGCGAGCTGCTCGCCGACGCCAACCGCGCCGCGCAGTGGCTGCTCACGAGATTCCGTCCGGGTGAGCACGTGACCGTGTGGGCGCCGAACGTCCCCGAGTGGATCGTGCTGCAGTACGGGGCGGCGCTGGCCGGGCTGGTCCTGGTCACGGCCAACCCGGCACTGCGCGCCGGCGAGCTGGAGTACGTGCTGCGCCAGTCGAAGTCGGTCGGTATCGCCTACAGCGACTCCTTCCGGGGCACCGACATGGCCGTGATCGCCGAGCAGCTCCGCCGGCAGATGCCACAGATCCGCGAGGCCATCCGGTTCGAGACCTGGAATGCCGAGCTGCAGGCGTTCGACGGACTGCCGCAGCCACTGCCCGCGGTCGAGCCGACTGCTGCCGCCCAACTGCAGTACACCTCGGGCACCACCGGATTCCCCAAAGGCGCCCTGCTGCACCACCGTGGTCTGATCACCGCCGCCCACTACGTCCACCAGCGTGCGCAGTTTCCCCGCCATGGCGTGTGGGCCACAGCGCTGCCGCTCTTCCATACCGCGGCGTGCGGGATGTCGGTGCTGGGGACCGCGGCCAGCCACGGCACCGTAGTGATCTGCCGGCAGTTCGATCCCACGCTGGTGCTCTCCGCGATCCAGGAGTACCGCGCCGACCTCTACGCCGGCGTCCCGGCGATGATGCTCGGGCTGCTGGACCACCCCGACTTCGACTCCTTCGACCTGTCCTCCGTCCAAGTCGCCCTCTCCGGGGGCGACGCGGTCCCGCCTGATCTCGTGCGTGAGGCCGAACGCCGCTTCGGGGCGAGGTTCTCCACCGTCTACGGGCAGACCGAACTCAGCCCGATCATCACCCAGACCAGCCCGGACGACTCGATGGAGGACAAGTGCGGCACTGTTGGGCGGCCGCTGCCCAACGTGGAGATCCGTCTTGTCGAGCCGGGCGGAGACCGGCCCGTGCCGATCGGTGAGCAGGGGGAGATCTGTGCCCGCGGCTACCAGGCAATGCTCGAGTACTTCGACATGCCTGAGCAGACCCGGGACACTGTCGACGCCGAGGGCTGGGTGCACACTGGGGACCTGGGGGTCCTGGACGAGCGCGGATATCTCCGGGTCACCGGCCGCATGAAGGACATGATCATCCGTGGTGGAGAGAACATCTACCCACGCGAGATCGAGGCTGTACTCACCGGCCATCCAGGCGTCGCCAGAGCGGTCGTCGTGGGTGTCCCGGACAAGCAGTGGGGCGAGATCATCGCGGCGGTGATCGAGCTACAGGACGCGGCGAACCCGCCGTCGGCCACCGAGCTGCACGAGCTTGTCCGCAGGCACCTGGCCCCAGCCAAGACTCCCAAAGACTGGTACGTCACCGGGCAGATTCCCAGCAACGCCATGGGCAAGCTGCAGAAGTTCGTCCTACGCGATCAGATCACCGATGGGGCACTCAAGCAGCTCCCGGCCTGATCCCGAAGACCAGTTCCGGTCTGGTGCAGGGCCGACACGTCGGCGGGGAACACGCAGGCGGGCTATCACGTCCGTGAAAGCGAACGTCGCCGGTCTGTCCGACGTGCGGTGGGAGGCCAAGGCCAACAGGGCCGCGAAGAAGCTCAGCTGAGCACGGGTGTCGCCTTCGCTTTGGGCCTGGTTGCTGAGGCTCACTCGCCACAGCAACGTTCTGTAGCAGGGGCGCGACGCGCAATCACAATGCGAGTGCGCTGGCACTTGACTGAATCATTGAGACTCTTCGTGGTTGATCCGGGCCAGGACCATGGTGTGGTCGTCGAGGTTCTCGAAGCCGCGGGCGGCCAGGAGGGCCTGAGCGGCGCGGTGGTGGGTGCCGGTGAGGGCGGCGGTCATGGCGCTGGTGTGGGCGGGGTGGGTGTCGAAGCGGACGTGGGCGTCGATCGGGTGGTCGGACATGAAGGTGGGGCTCGATTCGGGTTCGGTCCCGGCTGGTGGGTTGGCCGGGTCCGGTGATTGAGGTCATCGGTGGGTGCGTGCGGAGGTGAAGGCCGGCCGGTTGGGCGGACCGGCTCGGGGTGCCGGGGTGGGGCGTGCCGAGGGCCGGGTGGCGGGCGATGGGACTGGAGTGGTGGCGCGGTTCCAGCGGGTGCGCAGGGAGTTGAGCTCGGCCAGGGCGCGGCGGCTGCCGGTGATGAGCTGGTGGGGGGTGTTCGCGGGGTCGTCGGTGTAGGCGGTGATCCGGTCGGCAACCGCGCGGGCGCGGGCGATGAGGGCGCGCCGGAGGATTCCCTCGCCCCAGTACTCGGGGGAGCCGGCGGGCGTGGAGACCAGGGTCCTGGTGGGCGGCTCTTCCACGGGCAAGACCCGGGCATGCTGGGAGGCGCTCGAACTGCTGCCCGGCGACTGGCGGTTGTGGCACCCCATCGATCCGTCGCGTCCCGATGCGGCGCTGGCGGACATGGAGCGGATCGGCCCGCGCACGGTGGTCTGGCTCAACGAGGCCCAGCACTACCTGCTCACCCCGGCCGCTGACGTCGGCGAACGGGTCGCGGCCGGGCTGCGCGCTCTGCTGCGGGATCCGAGCCGGGGGCCGGTGCTTGTGCTGGGCACGATCTGGCCCGAGTACTGGGCCCAGCTCACCACACCGCCGCGCGCTGACGGGCAGGACAGATCGGACCCGCATGCTCAGGCCCGGCAACTTCTGGGCGGCCGTGAGCTGCCCGTACCGGTCTCGTTCACCGACCCGGAGGACGTCCAGGGGCTGCGTGCTGCCGCTGCTGCCGATCCGCGGCTCGCCCACGCTGCCGAGCGAGCCGAGGAGGGGCAGATTGCCCAGTATCTCGCCGGTGGCCCGGCCCTGTTGGAGCGCTACCACACTGCACCGGCCGCGGCACGAGCCCTTGTCGACGCCGCCATCGACGCTCGCCGTCTTGGCCTCGGCCCAGCCCTGCCGTCCGCCCTGCTGGAGGAAGCTGCCGACGGCCATCTGACCGCCACGCAGTGGGATCTGCTGCCGGACGACTGGTTCGAGGAGGCCATGGCCCACGTCGCCAGGGGCGTACGCGGAGCCCGTGGTGCGCTGACGGGTACGTCCCCGCCACGGCGAACCGGCCCCCGCCCAGCCCCACTACCGGCTCGCCGACTACCTCGAGCAGCACGGCCTACGGGCTCGGGCCTCCCTCGGCCCGCCGGCCTCCCTGTGGACGGCGGCGATCGGTCACGCCCTGGCAGCCGACCGCGCCGAACCGGCCGAGCTGGCACAGCAGCGTGGCCTGCGCCGGATCTCCTTCGGCCTGTACCGCGACCTGGCAACCGAAGGGCATACCAAAGCGCTGGACGAAATCATCGGCTTCCTGTCGGTCATGGGCCGCATGGACGAGGCGCTGGCCTGGTACCGGTACGCGGCCGACGCGGGCCACACGGTGGACGTCGGCAGTATCGCCCGAGTGCTGGGCAGCTCGCTGGGCTGCTGTGAGGAGGCCCTGGTCTGGTACCGGCTGCTGGTGTCCGAGGGCGACCTCAGCGTCGTGAACGACCTGATCCGCTTGCTGGCGCGGATGGGCCGTACGCAGGAGGCTCTGGCCCGTGCCGCCGATCCCGCGACCACGGTCGCCCCGCTGGAACTGGCCGAGACAGCGATGACGGCGGGCCGGGACGAGGACGCCGTCATCTGGTTCCGCCTCGCGGCCGAGAGAGGTGACAGCACCGCTCTGCGGGGCGCGGCAGTCGTGCTCGTACGGCTTGGCCGGGCCGAGGAAGCGCTCGCCCTGCTCCTGCGGTACGCGGAGCGGGGCGATGTCTTCGCGATGGGGGAGGCCGGCTGGTTGCTGGGCGAACTGGGCCGTGACGAGGCCGCCCTGACCTGGTACCTGCGCGCGGTCGAGGCGGGCGACGGCTTCGCCCAGCGGTGCGTGGCACGACTGCTGGCGCGGACGGGCCGTGAGGCCGAGGCCCGCGCTTGGTACCGGCGCGCGGCCCTGGAGAAGGGGGACCGGTACGCGCTGGAGGAGGAGCAGGGCAAGCGGGATGGGGTAGATGGGGCTCCCGGGATCCCCGGGACGGCGCTGATCGGGTATGGCTGGAACGCGGAGATGCCGTGGCTGCTGGCGCGTGTGCGCGGAACTGACCAGCGCAGCCAGGAGCCGCCGTTCGCCATCGACGGCCTCGACCTGGACTTCCTGGTCATGTTGCGCACACTGGCTCAGGAAGCACAGCACGGCGGCACGTTCGGCGTCCTGCACGAGGCCGACGACATCCTGGGGGCCCTGCGCGAGCACGACCTCTTCGACGAGGCTGTGGCCTGGTGCTGGTCCCGGGCGACCGAGGGCTCGCCGTATGGCGCCTGGTGGACGGCGGCCCACCGTCTCCTCCAGGCCCAGGGACGTGCGGACGAGGCACAGCGCCTGCGCCGGTTCGGCTGGGAGCCGGACGGCAGCGTCGCCGAACCGTGGGAAGCGTTGCCACCCGAGGAGCCGCTCGTCCCGGCGGCGCTGGTGCGGGACTCCGATCCGTTGCCGCGTGTGGAGGAAGGCGACCAGGGCTGGTGGCGTGTGTCCTGACGGCGGGCAACCCCACTGAGCCACTGAACTCTTTCAGCGGTGCCGCTCCAGGGTGAGGATGCCGCGGCGATTGACGACTTTCGCTTCGGGCTGCATCGCGACCTTCGGAAGATCCGCCACGACTTCAGCCGTGCACGCCGCGCTCCACGGGTGCCCGCGCTGCGGACAGCGCGCGGTTGACGGCTTGCTGGGTTGGTATGAGATCGCGGCCGGGCGGGCGTCTGAGGGGTGTCGTCACCGCGGGCTGACTCCCATGTAGGCGTGGTCGGCAGCCCGCCCACCGAGTGGCCGATCAGGACCAGTTGGGCCGTGGAGTTGCCGCTATTTCGGCGCCAGTTCTGCAGCCAAGTGGTGCTCTAATCGGCGAGTTTGCGCGCGGTGCCGCCCGGTTGTCGCGCCGCCAGCCGTACGGGAACGGGAAGTAGTTCCGGCCTTCCTTCAGGTCGAAGTGTTCCGATAGGAAGCTCGCGATCGCCGTGTTGCCGTCGATCTTCCACAGGACGGGCAGGGTGTGGAGGTCGGGGACGAGCAGGTCCGCGACGACGCGTCGCCGAGATCGGCCAGGCGCCAGTCGTCCTCTTCGATTTCGGCGCACGTTGCCGGTCGTACGCGTCTGGTTCGTCACCCTAGACGGTGCTACAACGATAGAGGTCCCCGTGCGGCCATGGGGGAGGGGGACAAGGTGCGCCGAGCAAAGCGCCTGACGTGTGTGAGTCTCACAGAGTCGTGACCGTCGGCCAGATGCCCTCGACAGGCCGCCCGGCTGCGCTCTACCGCAGAGGGAGTGCATGGGTGTTGAGCCCACCACTCCTGCGTGCTGGCGGGCAGCCTGCGTAGTTGGCCGAATTCCGAGGTTGGCCTGCCAGTCGATGGTGAAGGCAGTTTTGCCAAAGCCGCGCCCCTGGGCCGACTGTCGGGTGTTGTTCGACCGCACCGGGCCGATGACGTTGACGCCGCGGAGAGTTGGGGCCGTGAGGAGTAGCTCGGCAGAGGTGTATCCAGCATCCAGCAGATGTTCCGCCGGCAGGAGGTCCTTGCTGGTGAGGCGGTCATGAATGTCCTCGACGACCATCGCGTCGTTGACCGTGGCGTCGGTCGTGACGACGTGAGTGATCAGGTGAGGGCGCTGTGACTCCTCGGTGTTGTCGCAGCTCTCGCTGAGGTGGATCTTGTAACCGACCCAGGCGGATCCGCGCTTCTTCGCATACCGGGCCTGCGGGTCATAAGGCGAGGCGACCAGCACTCTGCTCGGCGGGAGATCATCCTTCCCCCGCCAGGCCACCTCCTGTTCACCGTCGCTGATGGTGCGGATGAACTGCTGCACCCACACCGTGCGCAGAATGCCGACGGTGGGCACCTCCCGCAGCCACGCCGGCGCCGTCGACACGAAGACCGCTTCGAGCAGACGGTATCCGTCAGCAGCGATCTCCATGGCCAGAGCGCGTCGCTCCTGCTCGTCGGCCGGCAACCGGTAGGCGTCGACCCGCGTCCCGTAGCGGTCCTGCCAAGCCGGGGCCATGGACGCACACAGCCAGTCCGGCGCGGCCACGGCAAGCGCCTCCAGCGTCGCTCGCAGCGTCTCGCCAATGAACTCCAGGCGGTTGAGGGCGCGGACCGCAGTCAGGACATGCGTGGAGTCGGTGCGCTGCCGCCCGCCGGAGCAACCAGTCCCATCCCGGCCAGCCGCTCCAGGAGCAGGTCCAGGATTTTCTCCTCCAGACCGTGTGCCAGCAGCCGGTCTCGGAACGCGGTCAACACGGTGTGGTCGAAGCCGGGGTCGGTCAGCTCCATGCCGAGCATGTACTTCACATCGATCCTGGCCCGCACCGCATGCGCGGCCTGGCGGTCGGTCAGATTTTCGGCGAACTGCAGGATGCTGACCAAGGCCAGCCGGCCGGGTGAAATGCCGGGACGTCCCCGAGCCCCGAAAGCCTCCTTGAACTCCTCGTCCTGGAACAGCGGACCGAGGCCGTCCCGGATCCTCATCGCCAGGCAGCCCTTGGGGAACGCCGCCCGAGCCACCTCCCGGGTCCCTGCGGGGACCTCCACTCCTGAGTCCGCCCGCATGGACACCCAACCACCCCCGTTGCACGGCCAGACGCCCGTTCACGTCCATGAGCCACTGCCCACCACGCTCGCGTCCCCGGATGCAAAAACGCCCCATGATCGCGCCGGCTTCACCCAATTGGGCAACAGGGTCCGTCGATGGATTCGAAGAGCGTGAGGTTGGCCTCGGCCCGGGTGGTGAAGGTGCGGCCGCGGATGCATTCGGTTTGGATGAGCATCCAGAGGTTCTCCGCGAGGGCATTGGCATAGGAGTCCGCGACGGAGGCAGTGGATGCCTGAACTCCCGCTCGCAGCAGGCGGGTTGTGAGCTACACGGACGTGTATTGCCTGGACTCAAGCGATCGTCGCAATACCGGCTTCCTGGACCGATAGCAGGTGCTCATTGAGGGCTTCAGCAGGCGTGTTCCAACCGAGCGTTTTCCGGGGCCTGGTGTTGAGAGCGTGAGCAACAGCATCGAGCTCGTCGGCGTCCCATCGCGACAGGTCTGTTCCTTTGGGAAAGTACTGGCGCAGGAGTCCGTTCGTGTTCTCGTTGGTGCCCCGTTGCGAGGGGCTTTGCGGGTCGGCGAAATAGACTTGCAGCCTGGTGTCGACGCTCAGTTGGGCGTGCTGGGCCGGCTCCTTGCCGCGGTCCCAGGTCAGTGAGCGGCGCAGTTGCTCGGGCAGCGTGGTGATCGTGGTGGCGATCGCGTCTTTCACGGCCTCGGCGCCGCGGCCGGCCAGGGCCGGGCCGTTCTTGACCCGTAGCTCGACACCGTAGCCGTCCATCCGCGGCAGGTGCAGCAGCATGGTGAACCGGGTCGTGCGTTCCACGAGGGTGCCGATTGCCCCGGCCGGTGCCGATAATGAGGTCGCCCTCCCAGTGGCCCGGCACCGCGCGGCCTTCGGCCTCGGCAGGCCGCTGGCGGCCGGAGACGTTGCGAGGGTCATGATGTGCGAGCTGGCGTCCGGAGTGAGCGGGGGTGGGTCCCCGGGTGAGCTGGTTGCCGCCGTCCTGCTCAGCCCTGAGCAGGACGGACTCTCGGCCTTGACGCTCGTTTGACGCTCTCGGCGTTTGCATTAAGGATGATGAGCCGAGAAACCGGCTCTGAACAGGGCTTTTCTGGGATCCGTTCAGGCTGACATCTTTCCGATGACGGCGCACGTGGAGTGCGTGGCGATTCTTGAGCCTGTTACAAAGGGCATCTGACTTGCGCTTTCGACCAGCGGCCGGTGAACGACGACGTGCTGTGTTCTGCTGCCCGTAGAGACGGCGCAGGAATCTCGACGCTCATCTGACGCTCGTTCTGTCGGCTCGCCGGGTGTCCTGGTCGCCCGGCACAGGGCTCTCTGCCGCTCATTCACTCACTTCGGCCTCGTTGAGGTGAGGCCCCTGATCACCCGCCTCGCCAACCGTCGGCCTTCGCCCGGCGACCGCCTCTCGTGCTGGTCGACCTGGCGCCGCCGCCGACTGCCGGGTGCGTCTCCCATGGACGACTTGGGGAAGTGGTCATGGCCGAATCGCGATAAGAACGCGGGCTTTTGAACGTCACGGGGTACCTGGTGCGGGCAACGCAGACTGACGAACTGCCCGCAGTCGACATCACGCCGCCCTCACACGGGGCAAAGGGCCGAGGAACGCTTTCTGGACCGGACTTTTCTGCGACTCGCCCAGATCGACACCCTTCCGTGGACGTCGCACGTGCCGACCTGTGGGCAACGGTGAGGGACGCCGGGGCGCAAAGTGCTGACGGCTGCCTCAGCGCGGCGGACGCGGTCCGGGTGAGCCGCACCGGAGGAGCACGGTGACGCGGGCTGAGCGGTAGGCGCAGGAGCCCCTTCGCCGGGTACTCCGGCTCCCGCGATGACTCACGAGGCTTCCGAACCGGCGGCATCGGTTGGACGCCGTTGTCGGATGTTCGACTGGCGTCGGTTCTCCGGGCGCCCCGCCGGAAGGGCCGCGCGGGTCAGCGGGTCAGCGGGTGACGGGAAGGGGCTCGCATGTCGGCGGTGGACGAGGGTGCGCGGACATCGGACGGGACGGCGAGGCGGCTTGCGCAGGAGAGGGCCGTGGTGCGGTGGCTGACGACCACCGACCAACAGGGTCATCGCCTGTCAACGGCCACATGTACCTGACGAGCGTGCGGGCCCCCAGTTCGACGGGTGCGGCGCCGGCGTCCAAGCGGGTGACCTCCAGGACGTCATCCACGAGGCGGCGCAGGTTACGGGCGCTGTCGCGTACCCGGTCGGTGGCCCGTCCAGGTGGCAGTAGCCGATGCCGGCATGCCCGCCACGGGTGTGCGCCAGACGCCGGGCGACGGTGGGCGGAATGACGGCGCAGTCGGGCTGTCTCGGCGGCATTCGCCGTCCTGCCCGCCGTGATCACCCTGGTCAACTACCTGCGGGACGTCCCCGACGAGCTGTGCGAGGAGATATGGGGTCGAGGTTGTCCCGTATGGCCGGACGTAAGGAGAGCTGACAGCTTGCCTTCATAAGAACCCCATGAATCTTCAATGAAAAACCCCTGAGTGCCTGGCAGGCTGCGTGATCATCCGGGGTCTCCCGGACCGCGGCGGTCGAGGTGAGCGTTCCCGCCGCGACTTCCCCCTTCCTTCAGCATCAGGGATTTCGGCATGCCCTCCACCCCCACCGCGCCCCTGTACCGGGCGTCAGACGCATCTCCCGCACTGCTGTCGCCGCCGGTTTGGCGGCTGTGCTGTCCGTAACCGGACCATTCGTCTTGGTCTCCGCCGCCGACGATGCGTCAACGGCCGCCGTTCCGGCGGACGGCCTCAAGTCGGCCGTTGACAAGCTCGGTTCCGACGACGCCGGTCTCCTCGCCGAGGCCAAGGCTGAGCAGGCCAGAAACATCACCATGATGATCGCCACCGCGCCCGGTCGGATCGAGCAGGTCGCCGACCAGTTGGACGCGGTGAAGGGCGGCTCCGTGGGCCGCACATACGACAGGCTCGGGTATGTCCGCGCCACCGTCCCGACCGGCAGGGCGGACGCGGCGATCGCCGCCGCCGCGAAGTTGTCCTCCGTGCGCGCGATCGACCTGGACCGGACGATACGGCTCGACGACCCGGTTCAGCCTCCCATCGCCGCCCGGGGCACCCCATCGTCGTCGACGGCGAAGACGTACGCCGCGCCCGACAAGAACACCCCCGCCAAGAACCCGTACAACCCGGCCTTCGAGACGGGTGCCGTCGACTTCGTGAAGGAGAACCCGAAGGCCGACGGCAGAGGGATCACGATCGGGGTTCTCGACACAGGGGTCGACCTCGCCCACCCGGCACTGCGGAAGACCACCACCGGCGAGCGCAAGATCGTCGACTGGGTGACGGCCACCGACCCGGTCATCGACCGCGACGGCACCTGGCGCCCCATGACGACCTCCGTGTCCGGGCCCGCCTTCACCTACGACGGCCGGAACTGGAAGGCGCCCGCCGGCTCTTACCAGGTCAACGTCTTCCGGGAGTCCGTCACCAGCGGCACCGAGTCCGAAGGAGACGTGAACCGGGACGGCGACACCACCGACGCCTGGGGTGTGCTGTACGACGCGGCGGCCGGCACGGCCGGACCACCGCCCATGCGCCGAAGAACCGCCTCTCCCCTCCACGGCTCGTTCTCCCGCCAGCACCGGCCGAGGTTTTGAGGCACAGATTCAGCGAACAGTTCCCATACACTGCGGCCCACCATCTGCCACGGCTCGAATCCCAGCGGATCACGAGCGCCGGACTCCCACGCGCTCGCCTCCCCCGTAGGCATCACCACGCCGAGAGCGCCGCCGTCCACCGGCATCGGCGCGGCTGGACCGGCATCGGTGAACGTGGGCACTGCATCATCGTTCATGGTGGTTCGCAATCCGGCGCCCGGCCTCCTCGCACCTCGGGATCAAGCGTGGGCGGCCCCTACCAGCGTGCGCTGCGCTCGGCTCCGCTGCAAGGCGGCACGAAGAGGACGGCGCGCCGAACGCGCCCCTCGTGGGTGTAGCCGAGGCGTGGTCGACCTGGCGGAGAGCATGCCGCAGATTGGCTCGATGTGGTTCGCCTCAGCCGGCACGAACTGCGCACCGCCCACCGCCCACCGGTCCTGGAACCCTGGTCGCTCCGTCTGCGTCCTGCGCGCTCCGACACGATCGAGGTTGCCGCGATCTTCTTCGGCGTGTTCCCGCCCGTGGTGTCACCGCCCAGCGGGATGTGAACCGTCTATTGCGTCAACAGTCGGCGCTGCATGAGCCGAGGTTTCTCGGAGCCGTCAGCGGACTCGCAGCATGTCGAGAGCCGTGAGGGCCACGTGCAGTTCGGTGCGCTGTGCGCCGGATTCGAGGTCACAGCCGAGGAGGCGTTCGATGGTGCGCAGGCGTTGGTAGAACGTCTCGCGCGACAGACCGCCGCGGCGGGCGGCGCTGGTTTTGTTGCCGGCCACGTCGAGGTAGTGGCGGAGGGTCGTCAGCAGGTCGGTGCCGTGTCGGGCGTCGTGATCGAGGAGCCGGCCGAGTCGTCGTTCGGCGTATTCCTGGATCCGGGTGTCCTCGCGGAGCGCGTACAGCAGGCGGCGCAGGTCGACATCGCGGAGTTCGTGGAAGGAGCGGCCCGGGGGGAGAGGCTGGTCGGGTGGGGTGGCCTCGGCCACGCGGCTCGCCTGGTGGAAGGAACGGGGAGTGTCGGTGAGGTGGTCGACCTCCAAGCCGACGCTCACGACGGCCCGCGGGGAGAGGTCGCGCGCCACGTGGCTCAGCCGTTCGACCACCGGTTGCCAGGGGTGTGAGGCGCTCAGGGCGAGCAGTACTCCCAGGCGGCCGGGGGCCAGTTCGCCGATGAGTGCCGGGATTCCCGTGGCGCGCAGGACTTGGGAGAGGCGGGCCTCGGGATGCGCTGTGGTGTCCATTGCGGGGAGGTCCACCACGACCGCGAGGAAGCTGCTGTTCTCGGTGGGCAGGCCCAGTGCGGCCAGCCGGGTGCAGGCGTCCGCTGCGGAGCGGTGGCGCTGCTCGACGAGGTCGCGCAGGGCGTTGCGGTGAGCGGTGCTTTCCCAGGGGGTTGGGTGGGTGAGGCGCGCGACGGTCAGGGCCATCGCCGTCCTTTCCAGGACGGTGATGTGCTCCGGTCCGAAGGCCGGTTCGGTGGTGGGGACGGGCAGCATGGTCACGCGGCCCCAACGTTCACCTTGATACTCGACCGATGCGGTGAGCCAGCCTTCCGGGCCGCGTCGGCTCGTGCGGTCGCCGGGCGGGGTCGCTCTCGAGCGCTGCTCCCAGTCGGTCAGCGCTTCCTCCAGGGTGGCGCCGGAGGGTTCGCAGATCAGTGCCTGGTGGACCAGATTTTCCAGGACGACCGTGCGGCCGCTCATCTCGGCTGCCGCGCGTAGCACGTCCTCCGGTCCGGCGCCGCGCAGCGTCAGCGTGGTGAACGCCTCGTGGATGCGCTGGGTGCGGCGCATCGCCTCGGCCTGGTGGCCGAGGATGAGGCCGTGGACGACCTGGGTGACCTCGAGGAAGTTGACGTCCTTGGCGAGGGTGATCAGGGGCAGCCCGCGGGTGCGGCAGGCGTGGACGAGTGCGTCGGGCGGGCGGTGGTAGCGCCGTACGAGTTCGATGACCAGGGCCGCCGCCCCGATGCGGGCGAGTTCGTCGACGTAGCGTTGGATGCCTGCGGACTCCTCGGGCAGGGGCATGCCGGTGGTCAGGACGAGTTCGCCGCCCTTGAGGAATGACGCGGGATCCGTCAGCTCGGTGATGTGGACCCAGCGGACCGGCCGGTCGAGCAAGGTCACGCCGGTCACGACCTGGGGCTGGCCGGCGGCCAGGACGGGCAGAGCAAGGACGTCGGCGACGGTGAGGGCGCGGGCGGGCGGGGTGCGGTCCGGGCCGCCCATGTCCGGCGGTCGTGCCGTCGAACGGCTGTCGTTCACGGTGTCTCCATGGGGGTGCCCCGCCCGAGCGAAGCCGAGAGGGGGAGTGCCCGGCCACTGTGACAAGCCTCGCTGACCTGCGCAAGGGCAGTCCTGCCTCGGTGGATGAGGCAGTGAGCGCCGCATTTCCGGCCCGTGCTTGACAGAACGTCCGAACAGCGGACCCGTACCGGACAGATCGCGCGTTGGCTCGCCGCCGGGCGACGGAGATGCTCGGCAGAGCGCACCAGTCCGACGACCCACGCTGGGAGACGAACATGACCGCACTGTCGCCGCACCTTCGCCAGGCCACGCCAGTGGTGGCGGTCCGGGGCGAGGGCGTCCACCTCTACGGTGAGGACGGCCGTCGCTACCTCGACTTCACCGCCGGTATCGGCGTCACCAGCACCGGGCACTGTCACCCGAAGGTCGTGGCGGCGGCGCAGGAGCAGGTGGGCACGCTGGTGCACGGCCAGTACACGACCGTCATGCACCAGCCGCTGCGACAGCTCGTCGAGAAGCTCGGCGAAGTGCTGCCGGCCGGCCTGGACAGCCTGTTCTTCACCAACTCCGGCAGCGAGGCCGTCGAGTCCGCGCTGCGTCTTGCCCGCCAGGCCACCGGCCGGCCGAACGTCATCGTGTGCCACGGCGGCTTCCACGGTCGTACGGTCGCCGCCGCGTCCATGACCACCTCCGGTACCCGCTTCCGCTCCGGTTTCTCGCCGCTGATGAGCGGTGTGGTCGTCACCCCCTTCCCGTCTGCCTATCGCTACGGCTGGGACGAGGAGACCGCGACCCGCTTCGCCCTGCGGGAGCTGGACTACACCCTCCAGACGATCTCCTCGCCCGCCGACACGGCCGCGATCATCGTCGAGCCGGTACTCGGCGAGGGCGGCTACGTGCCCGCCACCCGCGCGTTCATGGAAGGCCTGCGGGAGCGTGCGGACCGCCACGGCTTCCTGCTCATCCTGGACGAGGTGCAGACCGGCGTCGGCCGCACCGGCCGTTTCTGGGGCCACGACCACTTCGGCGTCACCCCGGACATCCTCGTCACCGCCAAGGGCCTGGCCAGCGGCTTCCCGCTGTCCGGCATCGCCGCCTCCGAGGAACTGATGGCCAAGGCGTGGCCGGGCTCGCAGGGCGGCACGTACGGCGCCAACGCCGTGGCCTGCGCGGCGGCCGTCGCCACCCTCGACGTCGTACGCGACGAGAGGCTCGTCGAGAACGCCGAGGCCATGGGCAAGCGGCTGCGTCACGGCCTGGAGGCGGTGGCCGACCGCACGCCGGGCATCGGTGACGTTCGCGGCCTGGGCCTGATGCTGGCCACCGAGTTCGTCACCGAGGACGGCAGCCCCGACCCCGAGACCGCCGCCCGCGTGCAGCGCGCCGCGATCGACGAGGGCCTGCTCCTGCTGCTGTGCGGCGCCTGGAACCAGGTCGTACGGATGATCCCGGCGCTCGTCATCGACGAGACGGCGGTGGACGAGGGCCTCCAGGCGTGGGCGACCGCGGTGGAAGCCGGTACCTCAGGAGCATCGCCGCGATGAGCGAGAGCGTGGCGCGGTTGACCGCCCGCCTCACCGAGACGGCTCCCGGCCTGCGGGTGGAGTCCGGCCCGGGCGCCCTCGGCCAGTACGCCTACGACGCCTCCAACTACCGTGTCCCCCCGCAGGCTGTGGCCTTCCCCCGCAGCGCCGACGACGTGGTCGCGGTGCTGCGGGCCTGCAAGGAGACGGGCGTCCCCGTCACCGCGCGCGGCGGCGGGACCAGCATGGCCGGCAACGCGGTCGGGCCGGGCGTTGTCCTGGACTTCTCCCGGTACATGAACCGGATCCTGGACATCGACCCGGCCGGCGGGACCGCGCGTGTCGAGGCCGGAGTCGTCCTCGACACGCTGCAGAGCGCGACCGCCCTGCACGGGCTCTCCTTCGGCCCCGACCCGTCCTCGCACAGCCGCTGCACGCTCGGCGGCATGATCGGCAACGACGCGTGCGGCAACCGGTCCGTGCGGCACGGGCGTACCAGCTCGCACATCGAGGCGCTGGAGATCGTGACGGTCGACGGCGTGCGCGCCGTCGCCGACCGCACCGGACTGCACGCGGTGGACCCGCAGGACGCCGGACTCGTCGCCCGTCTCGAGGCGGACGTACGCCGTCTGATCGCGGACAACCTGGCGCCGATCCGTACCGAGCTGGGCCGCATTCCCCGTCAGGTCTCCGGCTATCAGCTGCACCACCTGCTGCCCGAGCACGGCTTCGACATGGCCCGTGCCCTGGTCGGCACCGAGGGCTCCTGTGCGGTCGTCACCGCCGCGACGGTCCGCTTGGTGGCGACCGCACAGGCTTCCACGCTTCTCACTCTCGGCTACGACGATGTCGTCGACGCGGCCGAGGACGTGTCGGAGATCCTGCGCTGGAACCCCACCGCCGTGGAGGGCATGGACGAGGCGATCGTCGCCACCATGCGCGCCCGCCGCGGCCCGGACTCCGTGACCGGACTGCCCGAAGGGCGGGCCTGGCTGTACGTCGAACTCGACGGCGACGACGAGGCCACGGTCAACACCCGCGCGGCCCAGCTCCTCGACGTGCTCAAGGCACAGGGCCGGATGACCGGCGGGCGGGTCGTGCGGAGCGCGGCCGAACGGCGCTCCCTGTGGCGAGTCCGCGAAGACGGGGCCGGCCTGGCCGCCCGCCTCGTCGACGGTGGGGAGTCCTGGCCCGGCTGGGAGGACTCGGCGGTCGCGCCCGAGAACCTCGCCGGCTATCTGCGGGACTTCCGCGAGCTGCTCGCCTCCCATGTACTCACCGGCGTGATGTACGGGCACTTCGGCGCGGGGTGCGTCCATGTGCGCATCGACTTCGACCTCGCCACGGACGTGGGCCGCACTGCCGCCCGCCGCTTCCTGCACGAGGCGGCCGCCCTGGTCGTCGCACACGGCGGGACCCTGTCCGGCGAGCACGGCGACGGGCGGGCGCGCGGTGAGCTGCTGGAGGTCATGTACAGCCACCGCATGATCCGGGCCTTCACCGCCTTCAAGGATGTGTTCGACCCCGACGGGCTGCTCAACCCGGGCGTGATCGTGGCCCCGGCCCCGCTCGACGCCGATCTCGCGCTGCACCAGATCCAGCCCCTGGCGACGGAGTTCTCCTTCCCGCATGACGAGGACGGCTTCGCGGGCGCGGTACGCCGCTGCGTCGGCGTGGGCCGCTGCCGCAGCGACGCGGGCGGTGTGATGTGCCCGAGCTACCGGGCCACCGGGGAGGAGACCGACTCGACCCGGGGCCGGGCCCGACTCCTTCAGGAGATGGTGCGGGGCGACATCGTCCAGGACGGCTGGCGCTCGACGGAGGTACGGGACGCCCTCGATCTGTGTCTGTCCTGCAAGGCGTGCTCCAGTGACTGCCCGGTCGGCGTCGACATGGCCACGTACAAGGCGGAGTTCCTGCACCAGCACTACAAGGGCAGGATCCGGCCCCGCTCCCACTACTCGCTGGGCTGGCTGCCGCTGACCTCGGCCCTGGCCGGATTCGCCGCCCGCCCCCTCAACGCGCTGCTGCGCGGACCGGTCGGCAAGCTGCTCGCCCGGCTGGGAGGGGTGACCACGAAGCGCCGAATACCGGCGTTCGCCTCCCGGCGCGCACTGCGCGGGGTCCTGCGCGGTGCGAAGAGCGGCGAATCAGCGAGGGCTGTGCTCTTCATCGACAGCTTCACGCGTGCGTTTCGTCCGGAGGTGGCGGGCGCCGCGAGCCGCGTGCTCGCCGACGCGGGAATCCCCTGCACGGCGGAGGACGGCCTGTGCTGCGGCCTGACCTGGGTCAGCACCGGCCAGCTGTCCGTCGCCCGCCGCATCATGGCCCGTACGGTCGCGCACCTCGACAACGGTGACGAGCGGCCCATCATCGTTGCCGAACCCAGCTGCGCCGCCGCACTCAAACGCGACGTGCCCGAGCTCCTCGGCACGGACGCCGCCCGTCGGGTCGCGGAGCGCGTCCACACCTTCACCGGCGCCCTGACCGACCTGGCCGCCCCCGACTGGACGCCCCCCGAGCTGCCGGCCGACGTCGTCCTGCAGACCCACTGCCACGAGTACGCCACCTTCAAGGGCAGCCGCCCCACCGACCTGCTGCGCCGATTGGGTGTCGTCAAGGTCGACGAGGCCGAGGGTTGCTGTGGACTCGCCGGGAACTTCGGCTTCGAGGCGCAGCACTACGACACCTCGATGGCCGTCGCCGACCTGGCCCTGAAGCCACGCCTCGACGGCATCGACCAGGACACGCCGACCGTCGTCGTCGCGGACGGCTTCAGCTGCGCCACCCAGATCGACCACCTCGCCGGTGACCGGGGCATCCGCGCCCTGCACCTCGCGGAACTGCTCGACCCCACCGCCGATCAAGCCGCTCGACCAGGAGGAACCCCATGACCGACACCCCCACGCAGTTGTTCATCGGCGGGGCCTGGGTGGACGCCGCGGACGGCGCCACCATGCCCGTGGACGACCCCGCGACCGGTGAGATCATCGCGCACGTCGCCGACGCGGGCGCCAAGGACGCCCAGCGCGCCGAGGAGGCCGCCGTCCAGGCGCAGGAGGAGTGGGCCCGTACGGCGCCCCGGGTGCGCAGCGAGATCCTGCGCCGGGCGTACGAGATCATCGTCGAGCGCACCGACGAGCTGGCCCACCTGATGACGGCAGAGATGGGCAAGCCCCTGGCCGAGGCCAGAGGAGAGGTGGCGTACGCGGCCGAGTTCTTCCGCTGGTTCTCCGAGGAGGCCGTGCGTATCGAGGGCGGTCACGGTGTCCTGCCCGACGGCCGCAACCGCATGCTGCTCTCCCGCCGCCCGGTCGGCCCCTGTCTGCTGATCACCCCGTGGAACTTCCCGCTGGCCATGGGCACCCGCAAGATCGGCCCGGCGATCGCCGCCGGCTGCACGATGATCCTCAAGCCGGCCCCGCAGACCCCTCTGTCCAGTCTGGCTCTCGCCGCGATCCTCAAGGAGGCCGGGCTGCCGGACGGCGTGCTCAACGTCGTCACCACCTCCCGTGCGGGGGAGGTGTGCGAACCGCTCCTGCGCGGCGGGCGGATTCGCAAGCTGTCCTTCACCGGCTCCACCAACGTGGGACGCCTGCTGCTCGCCCAGAGCGCGGAGGCGGTCGTGCGGACGTCGATGGAGCTGGGCGGAAACGCGCCGTTCGTCGTCTTCGAGGACGCCGACCTGGACAAGGCGGTCGACGGCGCGATGGTCGCCAAGATGCGCAACATGGGCGAGGCCTGCACTGCCGCCAACCGCTTCTTCGTCCACTCCTCCGTGGCGAAGGAGTTCGGGCGGCGCCTGGCCGAGCGCATGGGCGCGCTGGTCGTGGGCCCCGGCACCCGGGACGGTGTCGACGTCGGCCCGCTGATCGACAGGGTCGGACGGGCCAAGGTCGAGGAACTGGTGGCCGACGCGGTGGAGCGCGGCGCCCGGGTGCTCGTCGGCGGCCGTACGCCCGAGGGGCCGGGCTGCTTCTACCCGCCGACCGTGCTCACGGACGTCGCCTCCGACAGCCGGCTGATGGACACGGAGATCTTCGGCCCGGTCGCGGCGATCCTCACCTTCGACGACGAGGACGAGGTGATCCGCCGCGCCAACGACACCCCCTGGGGACTCGTCGGCTACGTCTTCACCGAGGGCCTGGACCGCGCCCTGCGGGTCAGCGAGCGTCTGGAGGTCGGCATGGTCGGCGTCAACACCGGCCTCGTCTCCAACCCGGCGGCCCCCTTCGGCGGCGTCAAGCAGTCCGGGCTGGGCCGCGAGGGCGGCCGGGTCGGGATCGACGAGTTCCTCGAGTACCAGTACCTCGCGGTGCCCGTGCGATGACGGCGGCGGTCCTGCCCTGACATACGCCCCGTCGCGCACCGCGTGGGCCACCCCGTGCCCGGCCGATCCGTCCTCCTGGCCGGGCGCGGGGAAGGTCGGTCTCGCCGTGGGCGGGCCGGGCCGAAGCAGCCCTCAGCGCAGGTGGCGGGCGGTGATCTCGGCCGCCGTCTCGGTCACCAGCTGCCCCAGCTCGGCGAGCCGGCCGGGCTCGAAGCGGGAGTCGGGCAGCGAGACGGCCACGGCGGCCAGCGGGACGCCGTCACCGTCGAGGACGGGTGCGGCGATGGCGCAGATCCCCTGGAGGTACTGGTTGTGGTTGACGGCGTAGCCACGCTCCCTGACCCGCTGGAGCTCCGTGCGCAGCTCCTCGGGGTCGGTGATGGTCTCCTCGCCGTACCCCTCGAAGGTGCCCGTCGCGAACTCGTCGACCTCGGGACGCGGGAGATGGGCGAGGATCGCGTGCCCGGTGGCCGTGGCGTGCAGCGGTGACGTGTCGCCGATGGTGTGGAAGGTCCGTACGGGATGGTCGCAGTCGACGCGGTCCACGACGACCATGCTGTGCAGCGCGTCGGGCACCGAGAGATGGATGGTCTCGTTCACCGTGTCCCGGAGTCGGATCATGGGGTCGCGGGCGGCGGCGAACAGGCTGGAGCCCTGCAGGGCGGCGGGTCGTACGGCCAGTACCCGGGCGCCGATCTCCCAGCGCGTGGTGTCCCTGCGGTTGGCCCGGAGCCAGCCCGCCTCGTTGAGGGTGACCAGAGTGCGCTGCACCGTCGACTTCGGTAGGCCGAAGAGTTTCGTCAACTCGCCCACGGTGACCGGCTGATGCCGGGCGACCGCCTCCAGGATGCGCAGTGACCTGATGACGCTCTTCATTTCCATCCGGGGCCCCCATCAGTCGCGTGGCTTCGTCGCTCACCTTTGACTCCCTCCCCGGAGCCGCGGGCACGATTCATGCCGCATTCTAGCATGGCGTTCCACAATACGGCATGAAGGGGAATTGGGGCCCCATGGCCTTCCCGGCGACGAGCGGCGGGAGCGACTCTGCCCCCGTCGCGCCGTGTCGCGCGGTGGCCGCCCTGGGCCCGACACCCCCCCGTCGGGCCCGGGGTGACGGCTGCCCTGACATGCGGAGAGGGCCGGCTCGCACGCTTCGACGCGTGCAAGCCGGCCCTCGCCGGTCGGGGCCTTCTCGGGGACCCACCTTCCGTCAGCCGCCCAGTAGGCGTCCGCTGATCTCCTCTGCCGCGCCGGCCACGAGGCCACCCCACTCGGACTCCCGTTTCACGTCGTACCGGGAGTCGGGCATCGAGATGGCCACGGCGGCCAACGGCGTCCCGTTCTCGTCGAGCACGGGTGCGGCGAGGGCGTAGACGCCCGGCCGGTACTGATTCCGGTTGACCGCGTAGCCGTCGGCGCGGATCCGGTCCAGTTCGGCGCGCAGCTCGTCGGGGTCGGCGGGGGTCGTGTCGCTGAAGCGCTCCAGGCCCTGGGCGATGAGTTCCTCGACGTCCTGCTTCGGAAGCTGGGCGAGGATCGCCCGCCCCACGGCGGTGGCGTGCAGGGGTGAGGTGTCGCCGATGGTGTGGAAGGTCCGTACCGGGTGGTCGCAGTCGACGCGGTCCACCACGACCACGCACTGTAGAGCGTCGGGCACCGACAGGTGGATGGTCTCGTTGACCGTGTCCCGGAGTCGGATCATGGGTTCGCGGGCGGCGGCGAACAGGCTGGAGCCCTGGAGGGCGGCGGGCCGTACGGCCAGTACCCGGGCGCCGATCTCCCAGCGTGTCGTGTCCTTGCGGTTCGCGCGCAGCCAGCCCGCCTCCGCCAGGGTGACCAGAGTGCGCTGCACGGTCGACTTCGGCAAGCCGAAGAGTTTCGTCAACTCCCCGACGGTGACCGGCTGATGCTGGGCGACCGCCTCCAGGATGCGCAGCGATCTCGTGACGCTCTTCATTTCCATCCGGTTTCCCCCCGTTAATCCGCGGAATTTCTGCTGGACACCTCTTGACTCCTCCTCTGGCCACTGTCATTCTCGTGCCAGATTCTAGCACAGCGTTCCACAATGTGGCACGGCCCAGTGGAAAGGTCCCGCAGAAGCGGGCCGGCACCGCGAGACACGGCGGCTGTGAGCCGAGGACCCGAGGAAAGGGCCTGGCCCCCGCCCAAACCACCTTGAATCAGCCAGCCTCACGTCGGGCGCTCAGCATGCGCCTCGGCGATACGAAAGGAAAGTCCTGTGTCAGCTGCCAGGAAGCGCGTCGCCGTCGTCGGCGTCGGAACGATGGGCAGCCAGGCCGCCTGGCGGCTGGCGGCCCGAGGCGCCGAGGTCGTCGGGTACGACCGGTTCGCCCCGGGCCACGACCGCGGTGCCGCCGGCGGTGAGACCCGGATCTTCCGCAGCGCGCACTTCGAGGACTCCCGCTACGTCCCGCTGCTCAAGCACGCCGACGCCCTGTGGGAGCAACTGCAGCAGGAGACCGGCCGTGAGCTGCGCCGGCTGACCGGATGTCTGCTGATGGGGCCGACCGGGCACCATCAGATGGCCACCGTCCTGGAGTCCATCGCGGAGCACGACCTCGACCACGAGGTGCTGGATGCCGAGCTTCTGGCGAAACGTTTCTCCCAGTACCGCATCGAGGACGGCGACGCGGCCGTGCTCGACCGCCGCGCCGGTTTCATCCGCCCCGAGCTGACCATCCAGAGCGCCGCCCGCCGCGCCGAGCAGCTGGGCGCGGTGATCCACCGCTACAGCACGGTCCGCGAGATCGTCCCCGTCGCGGGTGGTGTCGAGATCCGCACCGACTCCGGCAGTGAGCGCTTCGACACCGCCGTCGTCACCCCCGGCCCCTGGGTCAACGACCTGCTGCCCGACCTGCCGTGGGAGGTGGACGTCCGCCGCCTGGTCAGCGCCTGGTACGTGCCGACCGCCCCCGAGGCCTGGTTCGGCGAGGAGCGCCCGGCGTTCATCCGCACGGCACCCACCCACTGCTACGGCCTGCCCTCCCCGGACGGCATCTCCGTCAAGCTCGGCCTCTCCCGCGCCCTGCACCAGCCCGCGGGCGACCCGAACCAGCTGGACCGGACGGTGCGACCCGAGGAGCTGGAGATCTTCTCCGAGTTGATCGGGCGTCACTTGCCGGACCTGCACCCGGACCCCACCCGGCTCTCCGTCTACATGGAGGGCTACACCGAGAGCAGCCGCCCCCTGGTCGGCCCGCTGCCCGGCGCCGAGAACGTGATCCTGCTCGCCGGGTTCTCCGGCCACGGCTTCAAGCTCTCGCCCGCCTTCGGCGACATCGCCGCAGACCTGGCGCTGGACGGCACCTCGCCCCAGCCCATCGACTTCATCTCCACCGTCGGCCGTACGGAGGCATGACCATGAACGACGCCACCCTCTCCGTCGGCTCCCTGCACGCCGAGCCCGGCACCAAGGCCCGCGGCATCGTCCGGGCCGACCTCGGCACCCTCACCGCGGACATTCCGCTGACCCTGGTCAACGGCTCCCGCCCCGGACCCCGAGTCGTCATCACGGCGGGCGTGCACGGCGGCGAGTTCACGCCCATCGACGCCGTCGTACGGCTGGCGGACCTGCTGGAGCCCGGCGAGGTGCACGGCCAGGTCATCATCTGCCCCGTCGTTAACCCGCCCGCCGTGTACGAGGGCCGGCTCAACATCTCCCCGGTCGACGGCGTGAACCTCAACCGCGTCTTCCCCGGCGACCCGGCAGGCGGCCCCACCGAGCGGCTGGCCGCCTGGCTCTTCGCCCACCTCATCGACGGCGCCGACGTCTACGTCGACCTGCACTGCGGCGGCATCGACCAGGTTCTGAGTGACTTCGTCGGCTACCGCCTCACCGGTGACCCCGACCTCGACAAGACCACGGCCGAACTGGCAGGCTCCTTCGGCATCGAGGACGTCATCCTCGGACTGAAGGCCGACGGCGGCAACAGCCACGCGGCCGCCGCCCGCCGGGGCATCTCGGCGGTCCTGGTCGAGGTCGGCTCACTCGGACAGCGGGACGAGCCCACGGCCCTCCGCCGCGTCGACGGACTCCTCACGGCACTGCGCCACCTGGGAGTCCTCGACCACGAAGGCTCCGCCCCGGCGCCGGTCCGCACCTGGGTCTGGTCCGCCGGCGTCACCGCCGAGGCCACCGGCCTGTGGTACCCGGAGTTCTCCTTCGACGCCGACATCATCGGCGAAGTGACCGAAGGCGACCTCCTCGGCCGCATCGTCGACCCGGCCGACGGCACGGAGCACACGGTCCGCGCCCCGGCCGGCGGACGGATCTTCTACGGCATGCACGGTCTCACCGTCGCCCCCGGCGCCGAACTCGCCGCCCTCGCCGTGCCGTGGGACCCCGACGCGGCCCCGAGCCCCGACACCCTCCGCACCCCCGGCGCGGGCCGCGGGTCCGACGAGGCGGCTCCCCGCCCGTAGTACCTCAACCTCCCTGTCCCGCAGAGCCCCACACCCCCTGCCCCCCTTTCCCTGCAGCACCACCCAGGAGGCACACGATGAGAGATGTCCGGATAGACCGCCGGTTGTTCCTGCGCGGAGTCGGCGGAGTCACGGCGGGTCTCGCCGCCGCGTCCGCCCTGAGTGCCTGTGGCACCGGCAGCAGCCGCAGCACGACCGCCGGTAGCGGCAAGAGCTCCAAGACGCTGGTCGTGCGCAACAGCGGTGGCACGTACGGCGAGGCCAACCAGAAGGCGGTCTACGACGCGTTCACCAAGGAGACCGGCATCCAGATCAAGGTGGTGAACATCGCGTACGCGCAGCTGCTCGCCCAGATCAAGCAGGGCCGCCCGCAGTTCGACGTGATCGACACCTCGATGGCCGACGTGGTGCGCTTCAAGGACGAGGACGCGACCGAGGCGCTCGACTACGACCGGCTGAAGAGCACCAGGAACGCGGGTATCGCCGAGTCGCTGATGATGTCCCACGGCGTCGGCAAGAACTACTGGGCCAGCGTCATGGCGTACCGCACCGACGCCTTCGACGGGAAGAAGCCCGAGAGCTGGGCCGACTTCTGGGACACCAAGGTGTTCAAGGGCAGCCGCGCCCTCCAGGCCCGCGACGCGGACCTGCCCGAGCTGGAGTTCGCCCTCCTCGCCGACGGCGTGCCCCTGGACAAGCTGTACCCCCTCGATGTGGAGCGCGCCTTCAAGGCCCTCGACGACATCAAGGGATCCGTCCGCAAGTACTGGGACACCGGTGCCCTGCCCGGCGTGCTGCTGGGCCGCGAGGAGGTCGTCGCCACCAGCGTGTGGCACGGCCGTCTCGACGCCCTGATCAAGGGGGGCTCGCCGCTGGCGTACCAGTGGAACGGCGCCCGCCGGCAGAGCAACGGCTTCTGCATCCCCAAGGGGACCGCGAACCTCGACGCCGCCTACCAGCTCGTCGACTTCGCACTGCGTCCCGACATCCAGGCCGCCTACGCCGAGGTCTACCCGATGGCCCCGGTGGTGCCCGCCGCCTACAAGAAGCTCTCCTCGGCCGCCGCCGGGAACCTGGCCAGCTCGCCCGAGCACCTGAAGTCCGGGTTCGACCTGGACGTCGAGTGGTGGATCAAGAACGAGGCGGCCGTGTCCAAGCGCTGGCAGGAGTGGGTCAATGCCTGAGCTGAACCTGAAGTCCCCGCACCAGTCCTCCCCGGCGGTCTCCCCGCCGCCGGGGACCGGCACCGGCAAACCCCTCTCCGTCACGGACCTGCGCAAGACGTACAGCGGCGTGACCGCTGTCGACACGGTCTCCATGGAGATCGCGGGCGGCGAGTTCGTCACCTTCCTGGGGTCCTCCGGCTCCGGCAAGACCACCACCCTGATGATGATCGCCGGGTTCTGCGAGCCCGACTCCGGCAGCATCGTCGTCGGCGGCCGTGACGTGACCCGCCTCGCCCCGCAGAAGCGCGGCCTCGGCTTCGTCTTCCAGCAGTACCTGCTCTTCCCGCACATGACGGTCTGGGAGAACGTCGCCTTCCCGCTCCAACTGCGGGGCGTGCCCAAGGCGGAGCTGCGCCGCCGGGTGGGGGAGACCCTGGAGATCGCCGGGCTCTCGGCCATGGCCCGCCGCCGGCCGCGCGAGCTGTCCGGTGGCCAGCAGCAGCGTGTCGCGCTGTGCCGGGCGCTGGTCTACCGGCCGCCGGTGATCCTCATGGACGAGCCGCTCGGCGCCCTGGACAAGAAGCTGCGCGACCAGCTGCAGACCGAGATCAAGCGCATCCAGCAGGAACTCGGCCTGACCGTCATCTATGTGACGCACGATCAGGAGGAGGCGCTGGTCCTGTCCGACCGGATCGCGGTGATGCGGGACGGGCGGATCGACCAGTTCGACACCCCGCGTGAGCTCTTCGAGCGCCCGCGCACCCCGTTCGTCGCCGACTTCCTCGGCGCGGCCAACTTCCTGCCCGGCACCGTCCAGCAGCAGACCTCCGAGCGCACCGTCGTGAAGCTCGACACCGGAGGCCTGCTCAAGGCCCGCCCGCAGACAGGAGTCGAGGGAGCCCGGGTACGGGCCGCAGTGCAGCCCGGCCGGCTCCGGCTGTGTACCCCCGGCGACGGGTTCTGTACCGGCACCGTCGAGACGGTCACCTACGTGGGCACCCTCGTCCGCGTCACCGTCCGCCCGGCGGGCGACGCCGGCACCGGCCTCGTACGGCTGGAACTCCCGGCCGGACAGGCCCCGGTCACCGGCGAACAGGTCAGCCTGACCGCCCACCCCGACGACGTCAGCGTGTTCGCGGCGGAAGGAGGCGGGTGACATGGCCGGATCCGTTCTCGCCCCCGCGCCTCCCGCCGCGGGCCCCAAGGCTCCCGCCGTTTCCCAGGGACGGCTCCGCCGCGCGCTGTCCGAGCGCCGTACCCGCTTCGGGCTGCTCAACGCCGCCCCCGTGGTCATCTATCTGCTGGTGCTGTTCGTCTACCCGATCTTCAGCACCCTGCTCCTCAGCCTCAAGGGCGAGGGCGGCGGCTGGACGCTGCACTGGTACGCAGACGCCCTCCAGGGCTCCAACCTGAAGGTCCTCCTCACCACCCTGCGGATCTCCGCCGAGACCTCGCTGCTCAGCCTCGTCATCGGCTTCCTGCTGGCCGCCGCCGTCTCCCGGCTCAAGCCGCTGTGGGCAGGCCTGGTGATGATCATCGTCATCGTGCCGCACTTCATCAGCGCCCTGGTCCGCACCTACGGCTGGATCATCCTGCTCGGTGAACACGGCGTCATCAACGACGCCCTGACGGACCTGGGCGTCCCGGGTGCGCCCTTCCAGATGCTCTACAACGAACTCGGCGTGGTCATCGGCACCACCTCGGTGATGCTGCCCTACACCGTGCTGCTGCTGTACGCGGTCATGAAGGGCATCGACCGCCGGCTCCCGGCCGCCGCGGCCAGCATGGGCGCGGGCAGGCTGACGATCTTCCGCCGGGTCTACCTGCCGATGGTCGCTCCCGGCCTGGTCAACGCGGGCATCCTGTGCTTCATCCTCTGCCTCGGCTACTACCTCACCCCTGCCCTCATGGGCGGCCCCAAGCAGGCCATGGTGGCCTCGCTCATCAGCGAGCAGGTGATGAAGCAGAGCCAGTGGAACGGCGCCGCCGCGCTCGGCATCATCCTGCTGCTCCTCACCTTCGGGGGTCTGCTCCTGCTGCGGCTGATCAAGGTGCTGAGCGAGGCCGCGAAGAACCGGGGTATCTCATGATCGCGCTGCGCTCGACACTGGCCGGACGGATCTTCCTGACCGTCGCCTCCACGGTGATCCTGCTGTTCCTCGCCCTGCCGATCGTCCTCATCGTCGTCACCTCCTTCGGCAAGGACGCCTTCGGCGCCTTCCCGCCGGACTCCTGGACGCTGGGCTGGTACAAGGTGCTGTTCGCCGACGGCAGCAAGTGGCCGGCGGCGCTGTCGCTGAGCGCCCTGATCGCCTCACTGACCACCGCGTTCTCGCTCCTCCTGGGCATCACGGCGGCCACGGCACTTGTCCGTAGCAACCTGCCGCTGCGCTCGGCGGTGTACGGACTGGTCCTCGCCCCGCTGGTGATCCCCCAAGTGGTCATCGCCCTCGGCCTGTTCCTTCTCTTCGAGCCGGCCGCCATGCTCGGCAGTCCGATCGCCATCGCCCTCGGCCACACCGTGCTCGCCTCACCGATCGCCGTGATGATCCTCATGGCCACACTGAAGGGCATCGACGAACGGCTGGAGGACGCGGCGGCCAGCATGGGCGCCGGCCGTCTCACCGTCGCCCGTCGCATCACGCTCCCCCTGGCGATGCCCGGCATGATCGCCGCCGCGGTCTTCTCCTTCATCACCAGCTTCGACGAGTTCTTCATCTCGCAGTTCCTGTCCTCGGTGGACACCACGACCCTGCCCGTCCAGGTGTTCAACGTCCTCCAGTTCGATGTCGACCCGTCCGTGACGGCCGTCAGCGCGGTGCTCATCGCGATCGCCGTCCTGGCCCTCGTCCTGGTCGCCGCCGTGCGCCGACTCGGCGGTGGCGGAAAGCAGGACGGTCTGCTGCCGACGGAGCCCGCGGTGGGCCTGTCCACCGGGAGTGAGCCCTCATGACCACCAGCACCCGCACCCCGGCCGGTGAACTGTCCGCCACCGCGGCCAGACACCTGCTGCTCAACATGACCCCCAACGGCTCGCTCGGCCCGGAAGGCGAGAACCTCCTCGTCATCCGGCGGGGCGAGGGCCCGTACGTCGACGACGCCGACGGCAGGCGCTACATCGACGGCCTGTCCGGGCTGTACTGCTGCCAGCTCGGCTACTCCTACGGCCCCGAGTTCGCCGAGGCGGCGGAGAAGCAACTGCGCGAGCTGTGCTACAGCCCGCTGTGGACCTCTTCCGCTCACCCGACGGCGATCGAACTCGCCGAGCGGCTGTCCCGGATCGCCCCCGTGGACATCGAGCACACCTTTTTCTCCAGCGGCGGCGCCGAAGCCGTCGAGACCGCCTGGAAGATCGCCCGCCGCTACCACGCGCTGCGCGGCGAACCGGGCCGCACCAAGGCCATCGCTCGGCGCGGCGCCTACCACGGACTGACCATCGGCACCCTCTCCCTCACCGACGACCCCGGCCTGACGGAGCCGTACGGCCCGCCGGCGATCGACACCCGGTTCGTGGCCAACACCAACCGCTTCGGTCTCGCACCGGAATACGCGGACGACGGCCTGTACACGGCCCGGCTGCTCGCCGAGCTGGAGGACGCGATTCTGGCCGAGGGTCCGGAGACCGTCGCCATGCTCATCGCCGAGCCGGTGCAGAACCGGGGCGGCTGCATCACCCCGCCCCAGGGTTACTGGCAGGGTCTGCGGGCGCTGGCCGACCGGTACGGACTCCTGCTCGTCGCCGACGAGGTGATCACGGCCTTCGGCCGGCTCGGGGAGTGGTTCGGCGGGGACCGCTACGGCGCCCGCCCGGACATGGTCACCGTCGCCAAGGGCATCACCGCCGGTTACGCCCCCATGGGGGCAACTCTGGTCAGCCAGGGTGTCGTCGAGGTCGTCAACCGGCCCGGCGCGGTCCTCAACCACGGCTACACCTTCGCCGGGCACCCGCTGAGCGCGGCCATCGCCCTGCGCAACCTGGAGATCATGGAGCGGGACCGGATCCTGGAGAACGTCCGTGACCTCCAAGGCCACTTGGCGGGCCGCATGGCATCCCTCGCGGACCTGAGAATCGTCGGCGACGTCCGGGGAGCCGGGTTCTTCTACGCCTGCGAACTCGTCGGCGACCACGAGGACGGCGGCTTCGGCGACACCGCCCGCGCCGACCTGATCGCCGACCTGATCCCGCGCCGGCTGCGCGAGGCCGGCCTCCTCGCCCGCGTCTACAACCGGTCCGCGCCACTGGTCCAGATCGCGCCCCCGCTGATCAGCGACCGGGCCCTTCTCGACCGTATCGCCGACATCCTCGCGGAGACCCTCGCCGAGGCGTCCGCCCGCATCTGATCAATGTTTCGGAAAGGAACGACATGTACTCCATCGGTCCACTGACCGTCGCCCCCGGCGAGCGCGCCCAAGGCCTCATCCCGGTCGGCACCAGCAGCTACGGTGTGGAACTCGGCATCCCACTGATCGTCGTCAACGGCGCGCAGGACGGCCCGGTCCTGTGTGTGGACGCCGGCGTGCACGGCGACGAGTACGACGGCCAGGAAGCCGTCCGCCGC
The DNA here is from genome assembly GCF_030294945.1 of Streptomyces graminofaciens. NCBI lineage: Bacteria > Bacillati > Actinomycetota > Actinomycetes > Kitasatosporales > Streptomycetaceae > Streptomyces > Streptomyces graminofaciens. The sequence continues at coordinate 10,982,374 of NZ_AP018448.1, forward strand.
GTGGTCGCCGAGATCGACCCGACCACCCTGCGCGGCACGCTCGTCGCCATCCCGTGCATGAACACCCCGGCCTTCGAGGCGGCGGCCCGCACCAGCGGCCTGGACCACCTCAACCTCAACCGCATCTTCCCCGGTGACGCGGACGGCTCGTACTCGCTGCGCCTGGCCGCCACCTTCGTCGAGCAGGTCGTCCCGGCCATCGACGCCCTGGTCGACCTGCACACCGGCGGCACGTTCGGTGAGATCGCCCCGCTGGTCATCCTTCAGGGCGGCTACGAGGAACTGGCGACGGACATGGCCCTCGCGGCCGGGCACGAGCTGGTCTGGAAGGGCGGCAAGTGGGGCGGCACGGTGCGCCATCCCACCCTCGCGGCGGGCAAGCCCGCCATCACCATCGAGGTCGGCGGCGGCACCTACCGCGAGGAGAACGTCACCCTGCACATGCACTCCATCCGCAACATCCTCCGGCAACTCGGCATGATCGACGGTGCGGCGGAGCTGCGGGACACCTACACCACTGTCTCCGGCACTTTCGCCCGCTCCGACGCCGGCGGCTTCTTCGTCGGCCACGCCGAGCCGGGGGACACCTGCAAGGAAGGCGACCTGATCGCCCACATCGTCGACCACTACGGCAACACGCTGGAGGAGGTCCTCGCCCCGCAGGACGGCATCGTGCTCTGGGTCCGCCGGATCCGTACCGTCCGCCCCGGCGACGAGGTCGTCATCTTCGGCGAGGTGCAGGGAGAGATCCGGCCATGACCGACGAACTGCGGCTGACCGAGCTGCTCATCGACGGCAAGCAGGTGCCCGCCGCCGACGGCCGCTTCTTCACGGTCCTCGACCCGTCCGACGGTGCGGTCATCGCCCAGGTGGCGCTGGCCGGCAAGGCGGACGTGGACCAGGCGGTGGCGGCGGCCCGCTCGGCCCTCACCTCTCCCGCCTGGGCCCGCATGCGCGCCGCCGACCGGGGCCGGGTCCTGTACCGGATCGCGGAGGCCATCCGCTACCAGGGCGAACGGCTGGCCCGGCTGGAGAGCCAGGACGTCGGCAAGCCGCTCAGCCAGGCGAAGGCCGATGTCGAGGCCGCCGCCCGCTACTTCGAGTTCTACGCGGGCGTCGCCGACAAGCTCGGCGGCACCACGATCCCCCTCGGGCCCGGCCTGATCGACTACACCGTGCGTGAGCCGATCGGTGTCTCCGGCCAGATCATCCCGTTCAACTACCCGCTGCAGAACACCGCGAGGGGCTCCGCCCCCGCGCTGGCGGCCGGGTGCACGGTGGTGCTCAAGCCGTCGCCCGAGGCGCCGCTCACCCCGCTGGAGATCGGCAGGATCGCCCTGGAGTGCGGTCTCCCGCCGGGTGTCCTCAACGTCGTCCCCGGTGACGGCGAGACCGGCGCGGCCCTCGCCGGACACCCGGACATCAACCAGGTCACCTTCACCGGCTCGGTGCCGACCGGCATCAAGGTCGCCCAGGCCGCCGCCGCCAACGTGGTCCCCTCGGTCACCGAGCTGGGCGGCAAGTCGCCGGTCGTCGTCTTCGCCGACGCCGACTTCGACCTGGCGCTGACCGCCGTCGCGGCCTCGGCCTTCGGCAACGCCGGCCAGACCTGCTCGGCAGGCACCCGGCTGCTGCTCCAGCGCGGTGCCGAGGAGTTCCTCGACAAGCTGGTCGCCCATGCCGCCTCCCTGCGTGTCGGCCCGGGGCTCACCGACCCGGACGTCGGCCCGCTGGTCGCCGCCCGGCAGCGCGACCGGGTGCTGGGCTACCTGGGCCTGGCCCGCGAGGAGGGCGCCGTGGCACGGGCCGGCGGCCGAGCTCCGACCGACCCGGCCCTGGCCGACGGCTACTACGTCGAGCCGACCGTCCTCACCGGCGTCACCAACGACGCCCGGTGCGCCCGCGAGGAGATCTTCGGCCCCGTCGTCACCGTCATCGAGTTCGACGACACCGACGAGGCACTGGACATCGCCAACGACAGCCCGTACGGGCTGGCTTCCTACGTCTGGACCCGCGACATCGACAAGGCGATGCGCCTGGCCGAGGGCATCCGGGCCGGACAGGTCTACGTCAACGCCACCGGCGTCGGCACCGGCGTCGAGCTCCCGTTCGGCGGCTACAAGCACAGCGGCTGGGGGCGGGAGAAGGGTCTCGCGGCCCTCGACAGCTACACGCAGACCAAGAACGTCTGCATCGGATTCGGGAGGCGGTCATGAGATACCGCCCGCTGGGCGAGCGCGGCCCGACCGTCTCCGTGGTCGGTGTCGGCGGCAACAACTTCGGCTCCCGCCTCGACGAGGACGGAACGAAGGCGGTCGTCCACGCGGCCCTCGACGCCGGGATCACCCTCTTCGACACCGCCGACATGTACGGCGGGTTCGGCGAGAGCGACAACGGGCGCGGCGACGGCGAACGACTCCTCGGCGCCGCCCTCAAGGGGCACCGTGACGAGGTCGTGCTGGCCACCAAGTTCGGCATGGAGATGGGTCAGGAGGCCGATCTCTACGGCCGGCGGGGAGCCCGCCCCTACATCCGGTACGCCGTCGAGGCGTCGCTGCGCCGCCTGGGCACCGAACGGATCGATCTGTACCAGTACCACGAGCCGGACGGCGTGACTCCGCTGGAGGAGACGGTGGCCGCGCTCCGGGAACTGGTCGACGAGGGCAAGATCGGCCACATCGGCTGCTCCAACCTGCCGGCCGAGCAGCTCACCGATGCCTTCGTGTCCACCCAGGCCCGCTACCACCTGCTCGACCGCAGTGTGGAGCAGGACCTGGTCCCCGCCTGCGTCAGCCACGGCGTCGGCCTCCTGCCGTACTACCCGCTGGCCAACGGCCTGCTCAGCGGAAAGTACCGGCGCGGAGAGGAGCCCCCGCCCGGCAGCCGGCTGTCCTGGCGGCAGGGCTGGCTCACCGACGCGGCCCTCGACAAGGCCGAGGCGCTCACCGCGTACGGCGCCGAACGAGGACTCACCCTCCTCCAGGTCGCCGTGGGCGCGCTGGCCGCGCTCCCCGCCGTCGGCTCCGTCATCTGCGGCGCCATGACCCCCGAACAGGTCACCGCCAACGCGGCGGCGGCCGACTGGATCCCCGACCCGGCCGACCTGGCCGCACTCGACGCGATCGTCACCCCCGGCGAACGTGTCATCTGAAGCCACCGAATCCCCTTCGCCATCCGAATTGAGGCTGAACACCATGCGAGAGATCGTCACCTTCGACGCCTATGCGACCCTGATCAACTTCGAGCTCGGCCCCACGACCCTGAAGGTCCTCGAAGACCGGCTGGACCTGGACAACCTGGACGTCGACGAGTTCCTCGACGACTTCCGCGTCATGCGCTTCCAGGCCGTCCTGGAGGCCTACCGTCCGTACCACGAGATCCTGCACTCCAGCCTGCGCAACGCCATGCGCCTGCACGGCCTGGAGTACCGCGAGTCCGACGGTGACGCCCTCGTCGAGGCCGTCCCCACCTTCGGCCCCTTCCCGGAGGTCCCGGACGCACTGCGCGCCCTGAAGACCAGGTACGAGATCGCCATCATCTCCAACACCGACGACAACATGATCGCGCGTAACGTGGAGAACATCGGCGTCGAGTTCGACCACGTCATCACCGCCCAGCAGGCCGGCGCCTACAAGCCGGACCGCCAGACCTTCGAGTACGCCTTCAAGACCATGGGCGTCGAGCCGTCGCAGGTCATCCACACCGCGCAGGGCTGGGAGTACGACCACATCCCGACCCGCGACCTCGGCCTGAAGCGCCGGGTGTGGATCAACCGCTACGGCCGCCCCGGCAGCGCCGACTACCAGCCGTACGACGAGCTGCCCGACCTGTCGGGCCTGCCGAAGCTGCTCGGCTGCTGACCGACGGCGCAACGGAAACGGACCGAGAACACAGAGGACGCACGCCATGAAGCAGATCCCCTACTGGCTGGACACAGCCCCCGCCCTGCCCGACCGTTCCGGAAAGGACCTGCCCGACGAGGCGGACGTGGTGGTGATCGGCGGCGGTCTCACCGGCCTGTCCACCGCCTATCACGCCGCTCGCAAGGGCGCCCGGGTCGTCCTGGTCGAGAAGGACAAGGTGGGCTCGGGCGCCTCCGGGCGCAACGGCAGCATGTGCACCCAGGGCATCACCATCAGCCCCGCCGAGGCGCGCAAGCGCTACGGGCAGGAGCGGGCCCGTGAGCTGTACGACGCCTTCCGCGAGGCGGTCGACGTCGTCGAGGAGCTCACCCACACCGAGAACATCGACTGCGACTTCAACCGCTCCGGGCGCCTGGGCGCGGTCTGCAAGCCCGGGCACTTCGACGGCCTGCGGGCCAAGCAGCGCGACCTGGCCGACAACTTCGGCCACGAGACGGTCGTCCTGAGCAAGAGCGAACTGCGCGCCGAGCTCGGCACGGACTACTACCACGGTGCCCTGCTCGACCCGCTCAGCGCGGGCCTGCACGTCGGCAAGTTCGTCGGCGGCCTGGCAGGCGCCGCCGAGCGTGCCGGCGCCGAGATCCACGAGCGCAACGCCGCCACCGGCCTCACCCGCCTCCCCGGCGGAGGCTTCCTGGTGGAAACCATGAACGGCACCATCCGCGCCAAGCAGGTCATGGCGGCGACGGACGCCTACACCGACAAGTCGATGCCGTGGTTCCGCAAGCGGCTGATCAACGTCGGCAGCTTCATCATCGTCACCGAGCCGCTGGGGGAGGCACGCGCCAAGGAGCTCATCCCCAACGGCCGCCTGCTGGTCGCCCACAAGAACGTCGGTCACTACGTCCGCCTCACCCCGGACAACCGCCTCGCCTTCGGCGGCCGGGCCCGCTTCGCCCCCTCCAACCCCGCCTCCGACGTCAAGAGCGGCGACATCCTCAAGCGGGAGATGACGGAGATCTTCCCGCAGCTGGCCGGGACGCGGATCGACTACGTATGGGGCGGCATGGTCGGCTTCTCCTGGGACCGCGTTCCGCACGCGGGTGACGTCAACGGCCTCTACTACTCCATGGGTTACTGCGGCCACGGCGTCCAGATGGCCACGTACATGGGCCGGGCCGTGGCCGAGATGATGGACGGCAAGCCGGAGGCCAACCCCCTGCGCGGCTTCGGCTTCCCGAAGGTGCCCGTCCCCTTCTACAACGGCACCCCCTGGTTCCTGCCGTTCGGCGGCGCCTACTACAAGGCCAAGGACAAGCTGCTCTGAGCCGATGGCGATGCCGATGCCGACGGCGTCGAAGCCGCGGGGACTTCCCCAGCAAGGGTCCTGGGACGTCCCCGCGGCTTTCCGGTCTCGCGGCCTGTTGCCGCACCCACTCACGTCCACACCTGAACCGCATCGAGGAAGGGCCCGCTCCGGAATGACCGCCGTCACCCGCAGTGAACACGATCTGCTTGGCGACCGAGACGTTCCCGTAGACGCCTACTGGGGTGTTCACACGCTGCGCGCCACGGAGAACTTCCCCATCTCGGGCATGACCATCTCCGCCTACCCGCACCTGATCGACGCGCTCGCCGCGGTCAAGGAGGCCGCCGCCCGCGCCAACGAGGAGCTCGGCCTGCTGGAGCCGAGGAAGGCCGCCGCGATCGTCGAGGCCTGCCGGGAGATACGCGAGGGCAAGCTGCACGACCAGTTCGTCGTCGACGTCATCCAGGGCGGAGCCGGCACCTCGACGAACATGAACGCCAACGAGGTCGTCGCCAACAGGGCGTTGGAGCTGCTGGGCCACGACAAGGGCCAGTACCAGTACGTGCACCCCAACGAGGACGTCAACCTCGGCCAGTCCACCAACGACGTCTACCCGACCGCGGTCAAGGTCGCGACGGTCTTCGCGGTCCGTGGACTGCTCAAGGCGATGGCCGTCCTCCAGGACTCCTTCGCCCGCAAGGCCGTCGAGTTCCGCGAGGTCCTCAAGATGGGCCGTACACAGTTGCAGGACGCGGTGCCGATGACGCTCGGCCAGGAGTTCTCCGCATACGCCGTCATGATTGACGAGGACCGCCACCGTCTTGCCGAGGCCGTCGAGCTGATCCATGAGATCAACCTGGGTGCCACGGCGATCGGCACCGGGCTCAACGCCCCCGCCGGATACGCCGAGTCGGCCCGTCGCCACCTCTCCGAGATCACCGGACTGCCGCTGGTCACGGCCGCGAACCTGGTCGAGGCCACCCAGGACTGCGGCGCGTTCGTGCAGATGTCCGGCGTGCTCAAGCGCATCGCCGTCAAGCTCTCCAAGAGCTGCAACGACCTGCGCCTGCTGTCCTCCGGGCCGCGCGCGGGCCTCGGCGAGATCAACCTGCCACCGGTGCAGGCCGGTTCGTCCATCATGCCCGGCAAGGTCAACCCGGTGATCCCCGAGGTCGTCAACCAGGTCGCCTTCGAGGTCATCGGCAACGACGTCACCATCACCATGGCCGCCGAGGCCGGACAGCTCCAGCTCAACGCCTTCGAGCCTGTCATCCTGCACTCCCTGTCGGAGTCCATCACCCACCTGCGCGCCGCCTGCCTCACCCTCGCCGAACGCTGCGTGGACGGCATCACCGCCAACACCGAGGCGCTGCGCGCGAGGGTGGAGAACTCCATCGGCCTGGTCACCGCCCTCAACCCGCACATCGGCTACACCGCGGCCACCGACATCGCCAAAGAGGCCCTCGCCAGCGGCCGGGGCGTCGCCGAACTCGTCCTGGAGAAAGGCCTGTTGCCGGCCGAGACCCTCGCCGACCTGCTGCGCCCCGAGGTCGTGGCCGGCCGGAGTCGGGCCCTGACCTGACATGCCCGGCGTACCGGCCCGGCGGGCAGCAGGCGGTTTCGTCGGGGTGGTGAGCCGTGGACCGGTGCCGCGGCTACCAACCTCTCAAGCTCAAGAAAGGAAATGGCATGTCCCTTCTGAAGACCATCGACACCAATCCCTCCTCCGCTCCGCACGAGTCCGCCCCGCTCCCGGAACGCCTGATCTCCGGCAACCCCGCCTTCAAGACCTGGGCCCAGGACGTCGCCCGCGGGGAGACGATCCGTACGGGCGTCTGGGAAGCGACGCCCGGCGAGACGCGCTCGATCAAGGGCGAGACCTTCGAGTTCTGCCACATCCTCTCCGGCATCGTCGAACTCACGCCGGAAGGAGGCGAACCGGCGGTCTACAAGGCAGGCGACAGCTTTGTCATGAAGCCGGGCTTCGTCGGTGTCTGGAAGACCATTGAAACCGTGCGCAAGGTCTATGTGATCGTGACGTGATGCTGATGCCGCGCGACTCGGCCGTAGCCCACCCGGTTCGATGCGGCGGGGGCTGGAAACGGAGCGAACCTACTCCGCCACCGCGCCGGCCCCCGACCCCGCACGGCAGTCGGCGGTGAGGCCAGGGCAGTGCGATGCCGTCCAGCTTGCCGGCTTGTGCGTCGTCGACCAGGTTGGTGAACTGGTCGAAGCTCATCTGAACGCGCGACACCGGCTACGTCCTGACCGGCCAGGCCTACCCGGTCTCCGAGATGGTGACCGTTGACGTTGACTACGACAGCTGAGGCGACGATGACCCTCGTTTCGACGTCGCCCAGTCATGGGCACGCTGCGCCGGGACCGACAGCACATGAACACGCCGGACACCGCCGCACAGGACCGGCGCAGGGAGCTCGTCGAGCATGAACTGCGTGGATGCCGTCGTACCCGCGCGGCTCGCCCTCGCGGGGGCCCCGTGGCCCTGCGCGTACCACGGGTCGGTGATCGGCTGTCAGCCGGACGCATGGCGCAGGGGAAAAGTAGGCGTGTCGCGTCAGCCCTTCACCGAACGGGCCGAGCCCCACAGGGCGCCCGGGTTGACCCGGTCCGGATGGATCTCCAGCATCGCCTGGTAGAGCTCCTCAGTGGAGGCGGTGCGCGCGACGCAGTCCTCGAAGTCATCGATGTACGCGCGGGTCTCGGCGAGAATGCCCGGGGAGTCGGGCCGGCCGGGACGCTTGTGCCCCGCCACGACATGGTCGGCTCCGAGGCCGGCAATCACGCCGAGCGCATCCTTCCACGCCTTGCGGCCCTCGCTCGGCGACTCGGCGAGATAGAGGTGCACGTCGTTGTAGGCGGCATCCCCGGCGACCACGAGTCCGATGGACGGGACGTGCAGTGCGGTCGTGTCGTCGGTGTCGGTGTGACCGAGCGGCACCACCGTCAACTCCCGGCCCTCGAGTTCGAGCACCCCCTCCTCCATCGGGCCGGCGGCCACGATGCGGTCCGGGATCTGGCCCGGGAACCTCGCGTTCCAGAAGCTCTCGACGAAGCTCGGCTCCATCTGCTTCGCCATGTGCTCGACGACCGCCGGCGTGGCGACCGCTCGGGTGTTCGGGAAGCGCTCGAGGAGGGTCGCCAGCCCGAACCAATGATCTCCATGCCCGTGGGTGACATAGACCGTCGTCAGATTCCGGTCGTACGCTTCCACCCATTCGGCGAGCGCGACGGCTTGCTGGACCGTCATGACCGGGTCGACGAGTACCGCGTCCCGCTCGCCGTAGATGAGCGTCGAGGAGATGGGCGACCACATCCGCCGCTCCACACCGGGCGGCAGATCACTGATCTCTGTGGGGATCGAGGGTGAGATGTGGACCGCGTATCGAAGGTCCTTCTTACCGGCCAAGGCCGACTCCTATCGTTTGGTCGTCATGGGGCCCGTGCCCCGCGGTCGAGGCGGCCGTGTTGGGGCGCACCTTCCGTGAACTGCTCCAGCTCCCCCGGAATACCGGGTCCGGACGCCGACCAGCCGGGTGCCTGGCTCGCCAGGCGGGGGCACTGGTGGGAGCTCGCTTCCGAGATCCTGCCGCCACTTGAACGACGAGGAGTTCACCGACGAGCTGGTCTGATCACCCATCAGGCCGGATGCTGACCCGCCGATTCCCTCGCGGGTGCACTCGATCTACGCCTGCAGAAACTTCCGGAACCAGTCGAGTGCTTCCGAGCCGGCGCGCTCGAACTGGGCGCGGTACGGGTCGAAGTGGCCGCCGGGTATGAGGATCAGCTTCTTGGGTTCGAGGGCGTCCTCGTAGGCCTCGAGAGCGACGTCGGTCACCGTCAGGAAATCGTCCTTGGCAACGATCATCAACAAAGGCGTGGGGGACACCCTGCGGATGAACGACCCCGGCTCGTACATGCGCGCCATGCGGGTGGAGCGCACGGTCACCTTGTTCTCCCAGACGCCCTCGGGCAGCTCCTGGAGATAGAAGTCGACCGCGTCGCCGGAGTAGTAGGACGCGCGGACCGCCGGATCGCTGCTGACGATCTGCTGGTACGGGAGCGGTTCCCCGCGGGCGGCGCTGCGCTCCTCCTCCGCGAACCCCTCCTCAAGGGCGGGAACGAGATGCGGAGGCACCCGCCGAAGCCCCTGCCGGTAGCCGCTGATGTTCGGGACCTGCGCGACGACGGCCTTCAGGCGCCGGTCCGTGGCACCGAGCACGATTGCGTGCCCACCGCCGTAACTGCTTCCCCAGACGCCGAGCCGGTCCGGATCGACCTCGGGCTGCGCCTCCAGGAAGGAGATCGCCCGACGCCAGTCCTCGGCCTGCACCCACGGATTGACGTCCTGACGTGGCTCGCCGTCGCTGGCGCCGAACGTGCGGTGGTCGTGGAGGAGTACGGCGAAGCCCGCCTCGGCGAACCGCCGGGCGAAGCTCTCCAGGGCGTGCTCCTTGACGCCCGCGTAGCCGTGAGCCATGGAGATGGCCGGATGCGGGCCTTCGCCTTCGGGTACGAAGTACCAGCCGCGCAGGGTCACTCCACCGTCGGCGGTGAAGGCCACGTCTCGCCTGTCAACCATGGTTCCTCTCTTCCTTACTGTCACTCCTGCCGCGCCGGGTGGGTGGCGGGCCGGTGGGGTGGGCTGCCGTCGGGGGGCCGTCGGCGAGCCAGGACTCGATCTGCTTCCAGCCCTCGGACCATTCCGGGTCGAGCATCATGGTGTGTCCGACGCCGGCTATTTTCCGGAGTCGCGCCCCGTAGCGCCGCGCAGTGGCCCGTACGGAGACGAGGGGCACGAGCCGGTCCTTCGCGGCGGCGAGTACCAGGACCGGCAGCGGCGGCACGCGCGTCGGCCGGTGGAAGAGGAACTGGTACTGGACGAGCGGGGAGTCGGGGGTCAGGCGCTTGCTCGCCTCGGCCGTCGCCGGGTCGTCCGGGTAGGCGTAGAGGATGTGGGGACCGAGCTTGATCGGCCTGCCGGCTATGTAGCGCGGCACTTCCAACGGCTGCCGGCGCAGTACGGCCAGAATCGTGTGCACCGCAGGGCGTGGGGGCAGCGGAGCGACCAGGATCATGGCAGCGGCGTTCGCCGCCGCGGCCGCGCGTTGGACGACGAGCGCGCCCATGGAGTGCCCGATCAGCACGACGGGCCCCGGGAGCGAGCGTGCGGCGCGGACGACGTCGGCCTCGTAGTCGCTCAGCGCGGAGCGGGCGGCGGTGCCGCCGCTGCCACCGTGGCCGCGCAGGGAGACCGCCCAGCTGTCGTGTCCGGCCGCGGCCGCCGCGGCCATCCAGTCCTCCCAGACCCAGGCGGCGTAGCCCAGACCGTGCACGAACAGCAACCGGGGTGTTCCGGGTGCCGCGGGTCCCACTGGCGCGGCGTGGAGCATCTCCAGTGCCGGTTCCCCGGTGAGACCTGGAAGCGTTGTTGCTTTCATAGCGGCGGACCCTAACAGCTGTGTACACAGGTGACAACGGTATGACTCTGTCATTTCGAACGCGTTGAAGCGGCCTCCCCTCGCCGGAGCCCCGCCGGGCATTTCAGTTGGCGCACACCTGGTGTTGTCACATGTGTAAGCGCTACGCTCCTGTACACACCAGAGGTCGTCCCTCTCGCCCCGCGCTTCCCCGGGGCTATCCGCACCCGGTACCGACCGGGAATCGAGCCGGCCATCGTCGCGGGCGCCGAGAGCAGGCCGAGACCGGCAGCCCTTCGGATGAGGCGTTCAACGGAGAGTGCAAATGATCATCGATACGGCATCGCTCGACGCCAGGTCGAGCTACAAACTTCTCATCGGCAGCGTTCTGCCGCGCGCGATCGCCTGGGTCAGCACCCGGTCGACCGCGGGCGTCGGCAACGTGGCCCCGGTGTCCTTCTTCACCGTCGTCGGCCGCCTTCCCCCGATCGTGTCGATCTCCCTTCAGCCCCGCTCCGACGAGGTCACCCTGAAGGACACGTTCGTCAACATCCGGGACACCGGTGAGTTCGTGGTGAACATGGCGTCGATCGGCCATGCCGACGAGGTGCACCGCTCCGCCTTCGAGTTCGACCCGGAGGTCGACGAATTCGAGGCACTCGGCCTGGAGAAGGGCAAGTGCGAGGTCGTAGCGGCGCCCCGGATCGCCGACGCCCCTGTTTCCATGGAGTGCGTGGTGGATCGGATCATCCCCATGCCCCCGATGCCGGACCACGTGGTCTGGGGGCGCGTGGAGCGCTTCCACGTGCGCGACGACCTCTACCTGCCCGGCGGGCGCATCGACATCGGTGCCCTGGGGGCCGTTGGGCGTCTGGCCGCCGAGTACTCGCTCGTCAACAACATCTTCACCACCCCCCTTCCCGAGGAGCTCGTCGAGCGTCTGCGCGTGACGCGCAGCGCGCGGCTCGATGAACGTCCGACGGACTTCTCACCCATCGACACGGCGGAATGGTCGCCTTCCGGATCAACGAGGACGGAACCGAAATGACCAGAGACTTTGTTCGCACCGACCCAGCCGGTACCGGCGGTGGCGAGGCGCTCCCGCATGCGCCGACACTGCTGCTCGTCCACGGCTTCCTGGACGATGCCACCGTTTGGGACGGCTTCGTCGAAGCCCTGAAGGGTGCCGTGGCGACGGCGCGTATCGATCTTCCGGGTTCCGGGACCCGTGCGTCCTCTGCCGAGGACACGGAGAAGCTGAGCCTGGCCCTGTTCGCCGACGAGGTCGCATCCGTCGTCGACGACATCAAGGGACCCGTCGTCGTGGTGGGCCAGAGCATGGGCTCCCAGGTTGCCGAACTCGCGGCCGCCGCCCGGCCCGGGCGCGTCGCCGGACTGGTTCTGCTCACGCCGGTCCCGCTCGGGGGCACCCGTCTGCCCGAGGAAGCCGTTGTGCCGTTCCGGGCGCTCGGCGGGAACGCGGAGGCCCAGCGTGCCGTTCGCACCCAGCTCTCGCCGGCGCTCGACAAGGAGGCACTGGACGCGCTGGGTCGCAGCGGCCTGCTGGTTGCCCCGCCCGTGGTCGCACGGTACGTCGACATCTGGAACAACGGTGTCGAGGAGGCACCGGAACAGAGCGCGTACTCCGGCCCCGTTCTCATCGTCCGCGGCGGCAGCGACGGCTTCGTCACCGAGGAAGTTGTCACTGGCGCCATCGCGCCTCGTTTCCCTGCTGCGCGTCAGGCGACGGTTCCCGGCGGTGGGCACTGGCTGCACGTGGAGTACCCCCACGCCCTGGCCCGCGAAGTCCTGGGCTTCCTCCAGAACTTGAATGCCGGCGATGCGGCTTCGGGCTGGCGCAGCGGCTTCTCGGAGCATTCCGAAAACACCTTCGCGCAGGGCTTCGCCGAGGACGTCGTGCTGGAGGCCAGCATTCTTGCCCGGCCTATCGCCGGTCGGGCGCTCGTCGCCTCTGCTCTCGCGGCTGCGAGCACGATCTACGAGTCGCTGGAGTTCACGGCCGAGGCCTCCGACGCAACCACGACCTACCTGCAGTGGAAGGCGACGGCGTTCGGCGGAGTGGAGTTCTCCGGCGTCACTCTTCTGGAGAAGAACGCAGAGGGCGATGTCGTCCGGGCGGCGATCCACCATCGTCCGCTCGGAGCAGTCCTGCGATTCTCCGCCACGGTCCGCGACCGGCTGGTCGGCGTCGTCCCGCCCGATCACTTCTATGCGGGCGACCCGCAGCCCGCTCCGGGCGCATAGCCCGGTTCCCCGTCTGTTCCGCGCGGCCACCTTCAGCAACCGTGCCTGCAGGAAAGAAATGGAAGACCGATGAGCCATCTTGGTTTCGACATCAACGACCACGTCGCCGAGATCGTCCTGGACAACCCGCCGCAGAACCGTATCGACGAACAGATGGCCGAGGAACTGCTCGCAGCGGTAGAGAAGGCGGAGTCATCGGGGGCGCGGGCGATCCTTCTGCGGGCCGAAGGGCCTGACTTCTGCTTCGGCGGGGACATCGTCACGTGGCCCGACCTCGACGTGCGGCAGCTGCGGATGCTGTTCGAGCGGTACATGTTCGCCTTCAACCGCTTCGAGCAGATTCCCGTGCCAGTGATCGCAGCGGTGAACGGCCTGTGCTTCGGCGGGGGCTTCGAACTCGCGCTGCGCTCCGACGTGATCTTCGCCGGCGAGGGGGCCCGGTTCGGGCACCCCGAGCAGACCCTGGGCATCGTCACCCTGCTTGGCGGCATCTACCGATCGGCCGCTCGTGCGGGCCGTGCCAGGGCCTACGAATGGGCACTGACCTCGGAACAGGTGCCCGCTGCCACCATGGCGCAGGCCGGAGTCGTCAACCACATCCTGCCCGATGCCGAAGTCCTCGAGGCCGCTCGGGCTTTCGCCCGCAAGGTGGCCGCAGGGCCCACCCGGGCGCACGCCGCGCACAAGGCGCTGCTGCGGATGTGGGAAGCCGGAGGCGTGAAGGCCGCCGACGACTCGATGTTCGACATCGCCATCCCCTTGTTCGAGTCCAAGGATGTGGCTGTCGCTCTCACGTCGGCCGTGGCGGCCTACAAGGCCGGACGGCCCCGACCCACCGTCGACTTCACCGGGGAATAGGTCCCCTCGCGGGGCCGTCTGCAGGCGGCCCCGCTCATGCGGTCTGGCCATGGGTCACAGGTGAAAGCGATAGGCTCTTACGGAGGCGATGCAAGCACCCTGACGGCACCAGGAGGACACGATGAGTGCGGCGGTCCAATGGCCGGCCTCGGCTCGCTATGAGGAAGTCGAACACAACGCCCCAGGCGGGCTGGGATTCGTACAGGACCTCTTGAACACAGCGAGCCTGGGCAAGCCACGCCAGCCTGACCTCCTGGAGTCCGTCGATACGGCGGAGCAATGGCTTCGGTCATCCCTCACAACGCTGAGCAGTATCGACTCCAGCGCTCCTTCCGCTCCATGCCCCCTTGATGCACGGGGCCTCGGTCGCCTCCAATCGCTGCGCGACGACCTCCGCGCCGCGCTGGCCACCGGGCATGCCGACGAACCTTCCGCCGCCGTCGCCGCACCGTCGATCGAGACGACGGCAGCCGTCACTCTGGACGCCGGAGGCGCGCGGCTGCACGCTCGCGGCAAGGGTGTCGAACTTCTCCGCTCGTACGTCATGATCCAACTGGCCGCCGCCACCTATGCCGACACGATGCGGCGACTGAAGGTGTGTGCGAACCCTCGCTGTCGCGGTGCGTTCTACGACCGCTCCAAGAACTGCTCGCGTCTCTGGCACGACGTCACCACCTGCGGGAACACCCAGAACGTACGGGCCTATCGGGCCCGTCTGAAAGAACGCGGGCTCTCCTCGGCGCGGTGATGCGATCCGCAGCGGACGCCGCCGCGCGCGGTGCGGGCGCTGCCGAAGACGCACAGCCAGCGGGACGGCGACGCCCCGCCACCGTCCGTCCCGGAGCAACCGAGGCAACCGACCCGAAGCCTGGCTGACGCCTCCTGCCGCGGCACGCTGGGCAACCTCGCCGTACAGTGTGATCCGCCCGGCGGAGTTCGCGGGATGCTCGCCGACTGCCGCTTCGTCATGCAGGCCGTCTCCTGCTTGCGCCCCGTGCCGCCTCGCACCGAACGCGGGCGTGCTGATCGCGGGGCGGGCTCTGCCGGCGGCCTTCGCCGCCCTGGTCACACCTACGTCACTCGTCCCGATCCGGCCGGAATTCCCGTCGGCCGTCGGCCGGTTGCCATCGGCACCTGGGGTTCCACGGGCGGCGACCGCTCTCGGACCCATGCCCGCCGCGCTGCTGACCGGGCTCGGTGCGGGTCTCACCCTGCCCGACCAGTCCGGAACCGCCACCCAGTCGCTGCCTGCGCGGTACGCGCTCGGCTCGGCGATCAACGCAGCCTCCGCCAGCTCCGCGCTGTCCTCGGCAACCCGCGGCGGTCACGGCCGCCGAATCCTTCCAAGGCGGCTGGCGGCTCTTCGCAGTTCGCGGTCTGGCTGCCCGTGACTACGGGCGGACAAAAGCGGCTGACCCGGCCCCCGGGTGACCCCTTCGACGCATGGCCCACTTGCCCGGCGGAAGTGCGGCACAGCCCGTCAACAACTTGTCTTGTACATAGTCATTGGTATTTTGACCATGTACGAATCGCCTCTCTCGATGTACTGTTACCGCCAGCAGGGCGGCATTGAGGCCGCTTCGCGAAAGGGTGATGTCACTTGATCTCGAAGGTCTGTCCGAGTGCCGCCGAGGCTGTGGCGGGCATCGAGGACGGGGCGACGATCATGATCGGTGGTTTCGGCAGAGCCGGTCAGCCCGTGGAGTTGATCGACGCCCTTCTTGAGCAGGGCGCCCGCGATCTCGTGGTCATCAACAACAACGCAGGCAACGGAAACACGGGCCTGGCCGCTCTGCTCGCCACAGGCCGCGTCCGCAAGATCATCTGCTCGTTCCCGCGTCAGAGTGACTCCTACGTCTTCGACCGCCTCTACCGGGCGGGGAAGATCGTGCTCGAACTCGCACCGCAGGGGACACTGGCTGAACGCATCCGAGCCGCAGGCGCGGGAATCGGCGCGTTCTTCACTCCCACCGGCTTCGGCACCCCGCTGGCCGCCGGCAAGGAGCATCGGGTCATCGGCGGGCGCGACCACGTGCTGGAACACCCTCTGCGCGCCGACCATGCGCTGGTGAGCGGCCGTCTGGCCGACCGCTGGAGCAACGTGGTGTACCGCAAGACCGCGCGGAACTTCGGGCCGATCATGGCTGCCGCCGCGCAGAGCACCGTCGTACAGGTGGACCGTGTCGTGGAGCTGGGCGCGATCGATCCCGAGACCGTTGTCACGCCGGGGATCTTCGTCGATCGGGTGGTGGGTGTCGGGGAGCGGACATGGCTGCGTGAGGGTGCCTTCGTCGGCGCCGCGGACGCGGGGGGCAACCCGAACCCGAGCACCATCGAATCACGGGACGAAAACCGATGACCGTTCTCAGCTCCGGCCTTTCCCGCCGCGAACTCGCCGCCCGCATCGCGCTCGACATTCCCGAGGGATCCGTCGTGAACCTGGGGATCGGCGCGCCGACGCTCGTGGCCGATGCCATCCCCGAAGATGTGGAAGTCGTTCTGCACACCGAGAACGGCATGCCGGCGATGGGGCCCGCACCAGTGCCAGGCCACATCGATCCGGATCTCATCAACGCGGGGAAGCAGCCGGTGACCGAGCGGCCCGGAGCCTCCTATTTCCACCACGCCGACTCGTTCGCCATGATGCGCGGAGGGCACCTGGACATCTGCGTGCTCGGGGCGTTCCAGATCTCCGAGCACGGCGACCTGGCCAACTGGCACACCGGCGCCGTCGACGCCATACCCGCGGTCGGCGGGGCGATGGACCTGGCGGTCGGGGCCAAGTCGGTGTGGGTGATGACTGATCTGCTCACCCGGACGGCACACCAAAAGTCGTCACACAGTGCACCTACCCCCTCACCGGCGTGGGCTGCGTCACCCGCGTCTACACCAACCACGCGGTATTCGACATCACCCCCGCCGGCTTTGCGGTGCGCGAGTTGTTCGGCACCGCCACGATCGACGCGCTCACCTCGGCCACCGGACTGCCCCTCAGGGATGGACGAGTTGTCCCCCTTGCCGGCCGTTCCTGACAAGACGCCAGCACAATTCCGCCACTCGACGACCATGAACGAAAACGGACGAGGTCATGACCGCTAGCTTCGTATACGACGCTCTACGAACCCCTTTCGGAAAGTACGGCAAAGCACTGGCGGGCGTACGCCCGGACGACCTCGCCGCACATGTCATGAGCGCCATCGTCGAGCGGCAGCCGGACCTGGACCCGGAGCGGATCGACGACATCGTGTTCGGCAACGCCAACGGCGCCGGCGAGGACAATCGCAATGTGGCCCGAATGGGCGCCCTGCTGGCAGGGTTCCCCACCAGCACACCCGGCGTGACCGTCAACCGCCTGTGCGGCTCCGGAGTCGAGACAGTCATACAGGGCAGCCGAGCCATCGAAGCAGGTGACGCGACGCTCGTGCTCGCCGGCGGCGTCGAGTCGATGAGCCGCGCACCGTGGGTCGTGCCCAAGCCGGACCGAGCCTACCCGGCAGGCAACGCGACCATGGTCTCCACAACCCTGGGATGGCGGCTCGTGAACCCCCGCATGCCCGAGCAGTGGACCATCCCCCTGGGACAGACAGCCGAGATCCTCGCGGAACGCTTCGCCATCTCACGCGAGGAGCAGGACGCCTTCGCCCTGCGCAGCCATCAGAACGCGGCACGCGCATTCGCCGACGGCGCCTACGCGGCAGAGATCATCGGTATGCCCGGTGTCCACCTCGACCGCGACGAGGGCATCCGCGACGACACGAGCATGGCCGCCCTTGCCGCGCTCAAGCCGGCATTCCTCGCGAACGGAAGCGTCACAGCGGGCAACTCCTCTCCCCTCAACGACGGTGCCTCCGCAGTACTGCTCGGAGCCGAGAACGCACTGCCCGGAGCACAACCCCTGGCCCGCATCACCGGACGAGGAGTGGCCGGCAACGACCCGGACGTCTTCGGCATCGCCCCGGTGGAGGCAGCCAACCGCGCCCTCGCCCGCGCCGGCAGAACCTGGTCGGACGTCGACCTCGTCGAACTCAACGAGGCATACGCCGCCCAGAGCATCGCCTGCATGCGGCTCTGGCCCGAACTCGATCCCCAGAAGGTGAACGTCGACGGCGGCGCCATCGCCATAGGCCACCCCCTCGGCGCCTCCGGAGGACGCATCGTCGGGCACCTCGCACACGCACTTGCCGCACGCGGCGGCGGTATCGGCGTCGCCGCCATCTGCATCGGCGTCGGCCAGGGACTCGCAGTAGTGCTCGAAGCATGACCAGACACACCACAACGGATAACGGCAGGGTTTCCGCCCACTGTGTGCAGCGGGATCCTTTAGATGGCGGCGACGTCGGCGACCGCTTTCGCCCGCATGGCCGCCCAGGGTTCCATTCGTGCCTACGCCCCGCACAAGCCCTGCTGCACGCCTGGGCCGTCGGCGGGATCTCCGCGGCTGACGAAGAGCGGCCTCCCCTCCTGCACGGACAGGTAAGCCTCTGTACAGGGCAGTGATAAGTCCCGTGAATCGCGCAACAGGACCGTCGGCGCGATCCGCAGCTTTCCGCCCTTGCAGAAGCGATGCGGCCGGCTCGGCACGGTCCGCGTCGCCACCGAGGCTTGGGGACCAGTGCTGTTCGCCCTCGCGTTAGTTTCGATCTGCAGGTGCTTCAGCGGCACTTCGCCGCGCATTACCTTTCCCACACCCCAACTCTGGTTGAAGGAGAACGCCGAAATGACGCTCCAAATAGGTGACCTCGCCCCGGATTTCACGGCAGAGTCCGCCACCGGTGAACTGCGTTTTCATGAATGGCTCGGCGAGAGTTGGGGAATACTGTTCTCCCATCCCGCCGACTTCACTCCGGTCTGCACCACGGAGCTCGGTGCGGCCGCCCGACTTGAACCCGAATTCGCCAGGCGTGACACGAAGATCGCTGCGGTGTCGGTCGACTCCGCCAAGGACCACCGCACCTGGGCGAAGGACATCGCCGAGACGCAGGGCGCCCAGGTCAACTTCCCTATGATCGCCGACAGTGATCGGTCTGTTGCAGACCTCTACGGGATGATCCACCCGAACGCATCCGACACAGCGACGGTGCGCACCGTCTTCGTCATCGGGCCCGACAAGAAGATCAAGCTGACCATGACATATCCGGCCAGCACGGGGCGGAACTTCGCAGAGATTCTTCGAGTACTGGACTCTCTGCAGCTCACGGCTCAGCATCAACTGGCCACGCCTGCGGACTGGCAGCAGGGCCAGGAGGTCGTCATCACCGCTGCTGTAAGTGACGAAGAGGCAGCCATTCGGTTTCCCGGATATCGAACGGTGAAGCCATACCTGCGCCTGACGGACCAGCCGTAGTCTCCCGCCGCCCATACCAGCCAATACGGCCGGAGAAAGCAATGATGTCTGCGCTGGCGCGTCGCCGTCCCGGTCGACGGCCCAGACCGCGCCGTCCGGAGCAGCGATCCCGGTCAGCTGCACCGTGATCGCGCCGGGGCCGGATCCCACGTCGACGATCCGTGCGCAGGGGACCGTTCCGGCGGCGGCCCACAGGTATGTACACAGGTTTGAATCCGGCCGGGGCGCTTCCGGAAAAGATGTCCTGACCAGCGGAAACGCTGGGCATGACCTTTCTCGTATATGCGGGCGCCGCCGCAAGCCCTCGTCCGACGAGGGCGATGCCCGGCACCTTCCCGGCCAGATAGGGCGATACGGCGTCACCACCTCGGCTGGACGTGCCCGTCACACCGCCGATCCAGTACATCTGGTACACCTCTTCGGCATCCACCCCGGAACCGCCGTCCGCTACGTCCACGCTGCCCACCCCGACAAGGCCCTGCCCTGCATCCGCTGAAGCAGGGCAGGGCAACGGGTGTGTCAGCCGCGGTTACGGCCGACGCGCCGCGCACGACCTACCTCCGAGGGGGTACGCACGAACGGGCCGCCGGGTGCGGAGGAACCCGGCGGGCCGTCCGTGTGCCGTCAGCCGGCGCCGTACGGGTCGAAGGGGGATGTCGGCGGCGGCCTGCTTCTTGGCCCTGCTGAGCTCGTCGTTGAAGCGGCCGTCCTTCAGCGGGGAGTTCGCGTCGCCCCACATGGCGTTCTGCATGCGGGCCTGGAGGTCCACGCCGTTGTTGCCGGCCGGGAACCTGGTCCAGGTCACCAGGCGCGGGAAGTCCCAGCCGCCGTCGCCCCAGGCCTCCGCCACCACGCCCCGCGCCCGGCGAAGCGGAACGAGTGGGTGTCCCACAAGTTGCCCTCCTTGTGGTAGACGACCTTGAGGCGGACCCCGTCCCTCGGGACCGCGCTGAACTGCGTGGTCGTGTAGTCGCCGTGATGGGAGACGGACGCGTACGAGGGCGTGCCCGAGCCCTGCGGCACTCAGATCACGCTCATGTCCTTCTCGAGATCAAGCTCTGGGACATCACCACCCAACAGCTCCTGGGCCCCCTCCCCACCCCCGGCGAGCCGATCACCTCCCTTGCCTTCAGTCCGGACAACGCCACTCTCCTCGTTGCCGGAAGCCACGTCCCCCTCCGCCGCTACACGGTCGACCCGAGCCGAGCCGTGGCCCAGATCTGCGCCCGCGCGGGCAACATCGATCTCACGAGAGAGGAATGGAACACGCACGTATCCCACGCGCCGTACAGAAAGGTGTGTGGCCGACAAGGCCGCTTCTGACATCGGGCTCCATCCCCGCCGTGCCGGTCCTGGCTCCCTCGTACCCCGCCCCGCACCGGACGGTGCGGGGCGGATGAAGGTGATCGTGCGTTGCCGATCCGGGTCGGAGATCGATGCCGGCCAGCCACTGGCTCGCGGTCCGGGGTGTCACGCCGAGGAGCTTCTGGGCGGAGCGCTCGGCCGTGATCGAGTGGTCCGGCTGCGCGCTGAGGGCCTGGTACATGTCCGCGATCGCTGCGGTGGCCTGCTCGCCCAACTGGGTGCGAGCGGCGCGAAGAAGACAGGGGGTCGGTCGCCTCGTAGGTCACGGCCCGCCCGAGCCGGGCGCCGAACGCCTCGGCCAGGTCCCCTCCGCTGATCGCCGGGTACTGTTCGACGGAGACCACGCCGGTGATGTCCGTGCGCTCGAACAGCACGGTGGCGGCGTCGGCGATGTCCGGATCGGTGCAGCAGAGCCATGGGCCGTTGCTGGGCGGGGCTTGCGGGGCTGTGAGGATCGGCCAACCGCTGGCAGATCCGGGTGGCGGTCGCGTCGAGGTCGGCCTGGGGCACGATCGCGCGGATCCAGCCGGTGTGCTCGAAGGCGGTCGCGGGCAGTAGTTCGCCGGTGAGCAGGAGCCAGCGGGACAGGCCCCGTCCGACCGCCTCGGGATAGCCGGACGCCCGACCCGCCGACGGTAGCGGGCGCCGGTTGAGGTGGCCGTCGCCGATGACCGTGGCGTCGCCGGCGACGATGACGTCGCAGGCCAGTGCGAGTTCGAGGCCGCCGGCGACGGCGTGACCCTGCAGTACGGCGGTCGAGGGGTTCGGGCCGGCCGCGATTCGGCTGAAGCAGGCCGACACGTCGGTCAGGAAGCCCACCGGGTTGTCGCCGTCGTCGTGAAGTTGGAGGAACTGGTGGAAGTCTCCGTCGGCACAGAAGCTCGGGCCTTTGCCCTCCACCGCGATGACGCCGTGCCGGGGTCGGCCTCGGCGCCGGTCATCTGTTTGTCCAGGGCTTCTGTCAGGGTGACATCGAGGGCGTTGCGCCGCTGAGGGCGGTTGAGCAGCAGCCACCGGACGGGGCCGCGTTCTCCAGTCGACTGGTCGGTTCGATGGGGTACAGCGGTTCGGGCTTCACTGCGGAGATCGCCGACGGGCAGGCGCCCGCCGGGGAACCATCGCCCCCGGCGGCGGGATGCCTGCCGCTTCTTCGTCGAAGCAACCGCGGCCCCGGCCCCTCGTTCTCGTTCTCGTTCTTGCTCAGCGGCGCAATCGCTCGGTCGGCTCCGCCGCCGCTACCTGTCAGCCCGGGATCACCGGCAGGACGATGCGGGAGGGCCGGTCGGGGTCGTGGAAGATCTGCTGGCGGGCCACTCGGGCCGTGGTCGCGCTCTCTTCGGGTTCGCCCGTGTTGAGGTTGCGGTCCCAGCGCGGGAAGTTGCTGGAGGTGATCTGCACCCGTATCCGGTGACCCGTCCGGAAGACGATGCTGGTCGACCACAGGTCCACGACGTGCTCGGCCGGCTCGCCCGGTGTCGCCGCGCGCACCCGCACGATGCCGTCGGTCACATTGCGGGAGACGCCGTTCTCGTCGACGTCACACAGCCGTGCCACCCAGTCGGTCGAGGGCCCGTCCGTGGCGGCGAAGAGCACGGCCTTGACGCGGCCGGTCACCTCGACGTCCTCGGCGAGGGGTTCGGTGGTGAAGACCAGGACGTCCTCGCGCGCCTCCACGTCCCTCTGGTCGAGGGGCCCGGGACGGAACTCGTCGGTCATCAGCAGCGCGCCGCCGGTGGTGGGCACGGGATCCGCCGGATCGTAGGTGAACTCCTCGGCCTGCTCGGCGACAGCGGGCGGCTCCTGCGTCAGGCGTCCATCCGCGCGCAGGTGGAAGTCCGTGTCCACGGCCCGCGACAGAGGCCACTCCGTCTCCTCGCGCCACTGGTTGACGCCCATGACGAACAGCAGCACGTTGCCCGTGTCCGGCTCCAGAGCCTCGCCGTCGCCGATCGTGCGCTGGAACCAGTCGAGCTGGAGGCCGTTCAGGGGTCCGCGCATGCCCATGAAGGCGGAGTTCGCGCTGAACCCGAAGTTGACGTCGCCGATGACGTGCTGCTGGTTGGCGTGACTCCACGGACCCATGATCAGCGTGGCGGACCGGCCGGCCCGGCGCATTGCGGTGAAGTTGTCGAGCGTGCCTTGGGTGAAGATGTCGTACCAGCCGCCGACCTGGAAGGTGGGCAGGTCGACCTCGTCGTGCCGGCCCGCGACCCGGGCCGTGCGCGCCCAGTCGGGCTCGCGCCGGGAACGCTCATAGCCCAGCTCGGGAAGGTCGTGCCGGGCGAACGCGGGAAACCGCCCGGCGGGCAGTTCGCCGTAACCGCCGTCGGCCAGGCCGTCGAGGTCCTGTACGAGACCGACGAGGCTGCCGCCGAGCGCGGCGGGGTCGGTGCTGTGCCGGCGCATCAGCGCGTCGGCGCCCATCATGAGGGACCAGGGCGCGGTGATGCCGAGCTCGATCGCGCCGCCGCGCGTCCACAGCCCGTCGTCCGGCTCGGACCAGGTGACCATCGGCGCGATCGCCTTCAGCTCCGGCGGCTTGGACAGCGCCGCCATCCACTGCGTGTTGCCGAAGTAGCTGGCGCCGATCATGCCGACGGATCCGTTGGCGCCGGGAAGGGCGGCCGCCCACCGTACGGTGTCGTACCCGTCGCTCTCCTCGTGCGTCCACGGGTCCCACTCACCCTCGGAGGCGAACCGGCCGCGGGTGTCCTGGATGACCACCATGAAGCCACGCCGAGCCGCCGCCAGGGGATCGAGGAGGGCGATCGCCAGGGCCATCTGCTTCCCGTACGGCAGCCTGCTCAGCAACACCGGCCACGGCCCCGTGCCCCCGGGGCGGTAGACATCGGCGCGCAGCACGGTGCCGTCACGCATCTCGGCCGGAACATCGAACTCGATCTGAATCTCTGCCACGTACAGCTCCTCCGCGTGTGACGACGCTGTCAGGCACATGGTCGAACCTGGTCCCCGTCCCGCACTACACCCGAACGGGGGTGGCCACGGCGCTCCCGGGGCGGTCAGGCCACCGCGTTCAGCAGGTCGGCCAGCAGGTCGGGCCGTTCCAGGGCGATGAAGTGGCCTGTTCCAGGCACCTGCGTGAAATCGGCGGCGGGCAACAGCTCCTTGTTGGCTTGCCGGTCCGAGGGTCGGGACCAGTCGTTCTCCCCGTAGACGAGGTGGACGGGTGCCTTGACCTCGGGGTAGCGCGAGCGGGCGGCGATGAGACTGGGCAGGCTCTGGTACACGGCTCGGGCGACGGTCGAGTAGCCGGGGCGGCTGCCCACCTGGAGGAGTTCGTCGAGGTAGTCCTCCCGCAGCGCGGTCTTGTCGACCAGCCCGCCCTGCAGGATCCTGCGGACGACGGGCTTGGGCTCCACCCCGGCGACCACCGGGCCCACTCCCGGAGTGAGGACACCGCTGACCACCACACGGGCGAGAAGACTGGAGCGGGCGATTCCGCCGGGGAAGTCGTACGTGTTCACCGCGACGACGCGCCGTACCCGCTCGGGCAGATCGGCCGCGGTGGTCAGGGCGAGCACCGCCCCCATGGACTCCCCGACCAACGTCACGTCGTGGAGGTCGAGTTCGGTCAGGAGCCGCTCGACGCTCGCGCGCATGGCCGGCTCGTCGTACGACGCCCCGGGCACGATCTCGGAGTAGCCCATCCCCGGCAGGTCGAGGGCGTACACGGTGTACTGGTCCGAGATCAGGGGGATGAGGGAGCGGAAGTGCTCGGCCTGCGTGCGCACGGTGTGCAGCAGGACCACGGGAGCACCGGTGCCCGCCTTGAGGTAGCGCAGTGTTCCCTCACGGCTGTGGCGTCCTGTGCGCGGGGCGATGGTGTGGCTGGTGGTCCCCGGGATGTGAATCGTGGGACGTGACTCTGAGCTGGTCATCTCGCTGGCTTCCCTCTGTGTGAACTGCTGCGGACGGGTGATTCGGACAGGGCCCGCCCGAAGGGGGCGTGACCACGGACCAGCCCTTGGATTCATTGAGAAACCGACCGGTTTCCATCATCGTAAACCGATCGGTTTCCGGGCGCAAGGCTGAGGTTGCCATCCGCAGCGACAGGGTCACTGCACAGGGGAGACGCGAGAGTGTCATTCGCGCAGCGGTCGCCGATTTCGCACTCAAGGGCTACTACGGCGCCTCTAAAATGCTCCGGATGCAGGTGTAGGGCTACGCCGCCGTGGCCAGCCGCCGAGGCCAAGGGCGATGCGGCCAAGTGGTCCGGGCCGGCTGTCTGAGGCCCTGGGGAACCGCGCACCCGCCGTCGGGTGCTGATGTCGACGAGACGACGGCCTTCCTGGCGCGCGGCATGCTCGTCAACACCCTTACGGCCACCGGGCTCCCCTCGATTGCGGGGAATCAGGGGCGGGAGTCATCGGCCTGGGGAGGGCACGGTCACGGCGCCTGCTCGAAAGGGGATGCGTCAGTGCATGCCTGCCGCATCGAGCAGGGTGGTCACGGTAGGTGTGACGAGCCCGGTCAGCTTGTCGGCTCCGATCCCCGCGCGGGCACTGGCGCCGTCGAAGACCAGGCTGAGCTGCCGGGCCAGCAGACCGGGATGGCTTGCCCCACCCCGTTCGGCCTCGGCGCGGAAGAAGGCTGAAAGGCTTTCCTTGACCCGGTGGGCCACCTGGCTTGCAGGGTGGCTCTGGTCTTTGAGCTCGACCTGAGCAGCCAGGTACCGACAGCCTTGGAAGTCGGGCGTACCCGCCTGCTCCTCCAACTGGTCGAAGACGTACAGGATCCGCTCGCGGGGTGAACGGCCGTCGTCCGCCGCCGGCAGGAGCCCGGCCGCGAAGGCGGCGGCGCGCTCCTCCAGGCTCGCCGCCAGCAGTTCATCCTTGCTCTCGAACAGCTGGTACATGGAGCGCTTCGACACCCCCGCCGCCTTGCACAGCGCCTCGACGCCGATGCCGACACCGTCTCGGTAGGTGAGCGTGGCCGCCGCCTCCAGCAGCCGCTCTCTGGCACTTGGCTTCACTACGGTGGTCATACCGCGAGGTTAACTCGATGTGGACAAAATGAAAACCGATCGGTTTACGGTGCTCTACCGGGGCGCTCTCGCGCCGCCCACGGGCCGGGCGGGCATGTGAGTACGGTTCCGCTACGCCGGCGCGGCGGTCTTCTGAGGCTTCGTCCGGGCGGGGACGCGGTGCAGCCCCCTACCCGTGCCGGACCTCGCAGGCCGGGACGGTCGGGGATGCGGCCGTCGCCTCGGCCGGCACGGCGGACCTCCCTCGGGCTCGGGGTAAGTACAGTGCCCGTGGCGATGAAAGGAACAGGCCCCGGCCGGACAGGTGGGGGTGTGGAATCCATGCTGGAGCAGGAACGTGCCCGGGCCCGAGAAGCCCGATTCGATGCGCTGGCGCGCGCGGTGGCAAAGCCGCTGCACCGATATCTGCTGCGCCGGGCGGACGCCGACGCGGCAGATGACATCCTCGCGGAGACGATGCTCGTGCTCTGGCGCCGCCTCGAGGACGTGCCCGGGCTCGGGAAGGGTCCCGTGACCGATCCCGACAGCGTGCTGCCCTGGTGTTACGGCGTCGCACGCGGCTGCCTGTCCAACGCCCGCCGGGCGGACGGGCGCCGGCTCCGGCTGGTGGAGCGGCTGACCCGTACCGCACCGCCGCCAATGCCCGGGGAAGCCGACCACCCCGAACTGCACGCCGCACTCGGCACACTCGGCGCCCTGGACCGTGAGGTGGTGCTGCTCTGGGCGTGGGAGGGGCTGACCCCGCGCGAGATAGCGGAAGTGACCGGACTGACCGCCAACGCCGTCAGCATCCGCCTGCACAGGGCAAAGAAGAAACTCGCCGCTCTGCTTGACCGAAAGAATGACGACAAGGCCGGACATGAGATGGGTGAAGGAAGGAGCAACCGGTGAACGACGAAGAACTGCTGGCCCGGATGAGGGCCATCGACCCGGCGCGGACCTCTGATGCTCCCCAGCCCGACATCAACCGTCTCCTGGAGGCCACCATGACCGCCGACACCACAGTCCGCACCTCCCCCCGCACATCGGACCGCCCCCGCCGCCCCCTGCTGCTGGCCGCAGCAGCCGCCGCTGTGCTCACGGTGGGAGCCGGCATCACCTGGGGAGTCACGGCGACCCGCGATACTCCTCCGGCCGCGGCCGCCCCGCTGGTCCTGACCGTCCAGCAGGACACAGGCGGCGGCCCTGCCACAGCGTGCGCCGAGCTCGACGTCACCACCCTGCGCCAGTACACGACCGCCTTCGAGGGCACCGCGACCTCCATCGACGGCGACCAGATCACTCTCCGAGTGGACCACTGGTACCGCGGCGAAGACGCCTCCACCGTCCGGCTCGACAACATCCACGAAGGACAACTGGAGTCATTCGGCCAGGAGTTCGCTGTCGGCCAGACCTACCTCGTCTACGCCAAGGACGGCAAGGTCCCGGTGTGCTACGGCGATGCCGAGGCCACCCCGAAGCTGCGGAGCCTCTACGACCGAGCGTTCGGGCAGTGAGCGCACAAGCTCGGCGGCTGTTCCGTCTCGCAAGGTCTGCCGTTGCCTCGTTGCGAGGTTCAGCGGGAGCCGGTCGGTAAACGCGTCACCGCTCGCATCGCCCTGCCCGATGACCTGGGCGGGGACGTCACCGGACGCCGCCCCCCAGTAGCAGCCGGCGCTCGCCTTCGGCCCCCGCCTTCACTGGCGGTCTGATGAGAACCGGCGCGCTACAGGGGGGCGATGTCGGTGGGGGAGAGGTCGGGGCGGGCGCGGTGCAGACGTGCGGGGTGGCGACCGCAGCACCTGCCGCCTGGGCGAGGGTGGTGGTGCGGCCGACGTACTGAAAGCGGCCTTCGGTGTCGTATCTGCCGAGCAGCAGCGTGCGGGGAACGGTCAGAGAGCCGGTGATCGCGCCGACGATCGCCTCGCTCGTCTCGCGGACCTTGTATTTCTGCCAGCCCCTCACCGACGGGCGGTAGGCGTCGTCCAGCCTCTTGAAGACC
The DNA here is from genome assembly GCF_030294945.1 of Streptomyces graminofaciens. Classification (NCBI taxonomy): domain Bacteria; kingdom Bacillati; phylum Actinomycetota; class Actinomycetes; order Kitasatosporales; family Streptomycetaceae; genus Streptomyces; species Streptomyces graminofaciens. Next base: position 11,009,802 of record NZ_AP018448.1, read on the forward strand.
ACCTCCTCCATCCCGACCGACGCCCATGTCAGCCACTCGGCTGAGGTGGTGAGCCCGGGAGAAGTCGGCTTCTCGGTTCCTCGCTTTCTCGGTTCCTCGCTCGGTCCAGGGATTGCGTAGAGGCTGCGCCGGCCCGCTTCGGCGAAAGTCCGGCCTGAGGCGGCCGCGGTCGATCCGGCCGCGTCGCGCGACTGTGTGGATCTCCGCGCGTGCCGGGACCGGCGGGCTACGCCCTAGGCGAGCCGCTCGATCAGCATGGCCATGCCCTGCCCGCCACCGACGCACATCGTCTCCAGGCCGATCTGCTTGTCATGGGCCTGAAGGTTGTTGATGAGCGATCCGGTGATCCGCGCTCCGGTCATCCCATAGGGGTGGCCCAACGCGATGGCCCCGCCCGAAACGTTGAGTTTGTCCTCGTCGATCTGCAGCACCCGTGCAGAGCCGAGCACCTGCACGGCGAATGCTTCGTTGATCTCGACGAGATCAACGTCGCTCATGGTCAGGCCTGCGTGGTCGAGTGCCTGACGGGTGGCCTCGATGGGGCCGAGGCCCATGATCTCCGGTGAGAGAGCGGTCACGCCGGTGGAGATGATGCGGGCCAGCGGCTGCAGGCCGAGTTCACGCGCCCGGACATCGGACATGATGACGAGGGCCGCCGCTCCGTCGTTGAGCGGGCACGAGTTGCCGGCGGTGACGGAGCCCTTCTCACGGAAGACCGGCTTGAGCGCGGAGACCGCATCGAGCGTCGTCCCGGGCCGCGGGCAGTCGTCCTCGGTCACGATCGAGCCGTCGGGCAGGGTGATCGGGGTGATCTCCTTGCGGAAGTGGCCGCGCGCGATGGCCTCCTCGGCTCGGTGCTGCGAACGAACCGCCCACCGGTCCTGCTCTTCGCGACTGATGCCCGTGAGGGAGGCAACGTTCTCCGCGGTTTCACCCATGCTGATGTACACGTCGGGCACCACTCCCGACTCGCGAGGGTCGGTCCAGGCCTCGTGGCTCGCCTGCCTGGCGGCCGAGCGCGCCTGAGCGACGCCGAACGCGGGATTCTGCGTGTCCGGCCAGGAGTCCGAGTTGCCGTTGACATACCGGGACACGGCCTCTGTGCCCGCCGAGATGTAGGCCGAACCCTCGCCTGCCTTGATCGCGTGGAAGGCCATCCGCGTCGTCTGCAGCGACGATGAGCAGTAGCGGGTCACCGTGGTGCCCGGCAGGTTGTCGTAGCCCAGTTGGACCGCGACGTTGCGCGCCAGGTTGAAGCCTTGTTCGCCACCGGGCAGACCGCAGCCGAGGATCAGGTCTCCGATCTCGTCGGGGTCGAGTCCCGGGACCTTGGCGAGCGCCGCAGCGATCACCTGGGTGGCGAGATCGTCGCTGCGCATCTCCTTCAGCGACCCTTTGAACGCCCGACCGATCGGCGAGCGGGCGTAGGACACAATCACGGCTTCGGGCATCTGAGTGCTCTTCTCGATGATCTGGCGGTGGGTTCTGTCCGGGCGAGCGGCTCTCAAGCTCCGGCAGAACAGGGGTTACGTCAGCAAGGTAGCCACCCGAAACAGGTACTCCATAGGACGATCGCGCCTCGCCGTGGTACGTCCGCGCCAGACGACCCCTGCCCGTTTCGTCTTGGTTCAGGTACCTCGGTGAGCGCCTCGCCCCGGCCCGCCGCCCTCCCGCATGCCGTCGGCGACCGAGGCAATCGCATACAGACGTTCGGCGGCACTGCGGAGCGAACACGCCACCGATCCGTGCCTGCCCGCGGGCATGGCCGCCCATCACCCGCTCGACCAGACCCGTCAACACGGTTGATGTGTGGGGAGTTGATGGGGGCACCGCCGGCGGACTGCACTGCGCGCGATGGAGGCCCGCCGTGGCGTACGTCATGTCCGCCTGCCTCGCAGACGGGTTGACGGAATCGACCCGCCTAAGAAAACTAAGCACCCGCATAGTTACTATGCACTCGCTTACTTCCTACTTCCTACTCCCTGCTTCTTACTTCCTATTTCCGGCGAGCGACGAGGAGCTCCTGTGCGCCGTACTGTCTTCGATGCCGACCACGAGGCCTTCCGGACCTCCGTCCGGGCATTCGTGGAGCGCGAGCTGCGGCCGCGCCAGGAGGAGTTCATCCAGCAGCGGGCGATCGACCGCGCCGCGTGGAAGGCCGCTGGGCAGCAAGGACTGCTCGGGCTGCTGATACCGGAGCAGTACGGCGGCAGCGAGGCGGGTGACTATCGCTTCACCGCGGTTCTGCACGAGGAATTCGCCAGGCTGTCGGTGGCATTCGCCTCCTCGTTCACCATCCACTGCGAGGTCGTCGCCCCCTACCTGGTCGAGCTGACCACCGAGGAGCAGCGTGAGCGCTGGCTGCCGAGGTTCTGCGCGGGCGAGCTGGTCACCGCGATCGGTATGACCGAGCCCTCGGCAGGTTCCGATCTTGCGGCCCTGCGGACCACGGCCGTGCGCGACGGCGAGAACTGGACCCTCAACGGCTCCAAGACCTTCATCACCAACGGCTTCGGCGCCGACCTCGTGGTCGTCGCCGCTCGCACCAGCCCGGAGAAGGGCGCCAAGGGCATCACGCTGTTCGCCGTGGAGACGGACATGCCCGGTTTCGAGCGCGGGCGCAAGCTGGAGAAGGTCGGTCAGCACGAAGCCGACACCGCCGAGCTGTTCTTCCACGACGTGCGCGTCCCGGGCGCCAACGTCATCGGCGAAGTCGACCGCGGCTTCATCCACATGATGGAGCGGCTCCCGCAGGAGCGGATCGGTGCCGCCGTGCTCAACCTGGCCCACGCCGCGCAGATCCTGGACGAGACGCTGGAGTATGTGAAGGAGCGGAAGGCCTTCGGCCAGTCCGTCGGCTCCTTCCAGTACAACAAGTTCCGGCTGGCCGAGATGGTCACCCAGATCGAGGTGACCCAGGCCTTCGTCGACCAGTGCGTCGCGGCCCACGTCACGGGCCGGCTCTCGGCGGTGGACGCGGCCAAGGCCAAGTGGTGGACCGCCCAGGTGCAGAACGAGGTCCTCGACGCCTGCGTCCAACTGCACGGCGGGTACGGCTACATGAACGAATACCGGGTCGCCCGAGCCTGGCAGGACGCCCGCGTCACCAAGATCTGGGCCGGCTCGAACGAAATCATGAAGGAACTCATCGGCCGCGACCTCGGCCTGTAAGGCCCATGGACACCTCATCTTCCGGATTGGAGCGCCCGATGGGCAACCTCAGCTTCGACTTCACCGGCCGCACCGTGATCATCACCGGCGCAGCCCGCGGCATCGGCCTCGAACTCGGCCGGCACCTACGCACTTCAGGCGCGGACGTGGTCCTGGTCGACCGAGACGCGGACGAACTCCTCGCGGCGGCGAAGGAGTTGGACGCCCTCTGGGTGGCCGCGGACGTCACCTCCAGCTCCGACGCGGAGCGTGTCGTCGCCACCGCGCTGGCCGAGACCGGCCGCGTCGACGTCCTGGTCAACAACGCCGGGATGCTGCGCGACGGCGTCCTGTGGAAGCTCACCGACGACGACTGGGACGCCGTCCTGGCCGTCCACGCGGGCGGCACCTTCCGGTTCACCCGGGCGTGCGTCCCCCACTTCCGCGCCCAGGGCTATGGCCGGGTCGTCAACGTCACCTCCTACTCAGGCCTGCACGGCAACATCGGCCAGTCCAATTACGCCACCGCCAAAGCCGGGATCATCGGCTTCACCCGCACCGCCGCCAAAGAGCTCGCCCGCTTCGGCGTCACTGTGAACGCCATCTCCCCCAACGCGGAGACCCGCATGGTCTCTTCCGTCCCCGCCGAGAAGCGCGCCGAGCTGACTGCCGGCATCCCGATGGGCCGCTTCGGCGACCCGAGCGAGATGTGCGCGGCTGTCGCCTTCCTCGCCTCTGAGGAGGCCGGCTACATCACCGGTGCCGTGCTGCCCGTCGACGGCGGCCTGTCCATCTGACCTCTCTGGAGCCCCTGTGAACATCCTCGACCGCTTCCGCCTCGACGACCGCGTCGCCATCGTCACCGGTGCTTCCTCCGGTCTCGGCGTCGCCTTCGCCCAGGCCCTCGCCGAAGCCGGGGCCGACGTCGTCCTGGCCGCCCGACGCACCGACCGGCTCGCCGACACCGCCCGCCTCGTCGAGGCCACGGGCCGCCGCGCCCTGTGCGTCAAGGCCGACGTCGCCTCGCCCGACGACTGTCATGCGGTCGCGGCGGCCGCCGCGGACTTCGGCCACGTCGGCGTCCTGGTCAACAACGCCGGCGTGGCCGATGCGGTCCCGGCCGGCCGGGAGACACCGGAGCACTTCCGGCACATCATCGACATCAACCTCATGGGTGCCTACTGGATGGCCCAGGCGGCAGCCCGAGTGATGACCGGCGGCGGCTCCATCGTCAACATCGCCAGCGTCCTCGGCCTGGTCAACACCGGCCTGCCGCAGGCCGGCTACTCCTCCTCCAAGGCGGGCCTGCTCGGTCTCACCCGCGACCTGGCCGCCCAGTGGAGCCAACGCAAGAACATCCGTGTCAACGCCCTCGCCCCCGGCTACTTCGCCTCCGAAATGACCGCCCGCCAGGAGGCCGACACCATCGACAACATCGTCCGCCGCATCCCGCTTCCCCGCACCGGCGAACCCGAGGAACTCGCCGCCGCCGTGCTCTTCCTCGCCTCCGACGCCTCCAGCTACGTCACCGGCACCACCCTCACCGTCGACGGCGGCCTCGTCATCAGCTGAGCAGACCGACAGACGTGATCCGCAAGAATGGGCGCGTGACAACCAGCGCAACCGACGACCTGTGGGGCGAGGCCGGCCCCGGCTCCCGGCGCATCCTCGAGGCGGCGCTCACCGCCTTCGCCGCCCGCGGCTACCACGGCGCCTCCACCCGCGACATCGCCGCCGCCGCCGGGATGAGCCCGTCGGCCGTCTACGCACACCACCGCACGAAAGAAGACCTCCTCTACGCGATCAGCCTCGCCGGCCACCGCAGCGCACTGGCCGCAGTGGAACGCGCCCTGGGGGAGGAGGTGACGGCGGTCGGCCGGCTACGGGCGCTGGTTCACGACTACACCGCCTGGCACGCCCGCCACCACCAGCTGGCCCGCGTCGTCCAGTACGAGCTCGGCGCACTCGCGCCGGACCACCGTGACGAGATCCTCCGGCTCCGCCGCCGCACCGAGGAAGTGGTGCTCGACGAGATCGCGGCCGGCATCGCGTCCGGGGCGTTCCGCACCGAGGACCCGGGCGGTGTCGCGCTGGCGGTACTCTCCCTCGGCGTCGACGTCAGCCGGTGGTACGCCCCCGGCGGCCACCACACTCCCGTCAGCCTCGGCCGCCGCTACGCGACGCTGGTGCTGGCCATGCTGGGCACCGACCACCGTTCCGCGACCGCAGGCTGACGAACGACGTCGACTCTCTCCCATCACGGCTACGTCGTGCTTGGTCAGCCACGGGCGCCCCGGTTTCCCGGAGAAGTCGAGCACCCAGATGCCGAGTTGGGGATGGTCGGCCTGCCAGACCTCCCTGGGTGCGCTGCCTCTCTCCGGCAGTTCGAACCCACGCCTCCCGGCGGCGCTTGGCGCTCCGGTGCGCCATCACTATCGGCCCCGGATCGACAAGGGTGACGATCTCGTGCACTGTGCCTGCCGGGGGCTCGGCCGATCCCGCCGGGCCGCGACGCCGGACGCCTGCCGTTGGATCGCCGCTGTCGGGAGTCCAGGCGTCCTCAAGGCCAGGCCCTCGATGAACATCCAGGGCATCGAAGCGGCCCGCGTGATGGGCAACCAGCCACCGCTGAGCGGCTCGGTAGGGCACCTGCATCGCTGGCGGAGCCGCTGTGAGCGTCACCCGGTCGGGCGGGTGAGCACCCTGCTGCTCGGCACCCCCTGCAGGCACGCGCCGCGAAGAGCAGGCCGGGGCCCGTCGCGGCGCCGCCAGGGCGGACGCTGCCGCGAAGCCGACCAGGCCCACAAGGAAGGTCCGCTCGCGTCCGACCAGGTCGGCGATCCGACCGCCCACAGGCGGACTCCCGAACGCGAGCGTGTATAGCGTGTATGCGGTAATCACTCACTGGCGGCTGTCATCGAACGCCCCCAGTCCCCGCTGGGCCGAGGGCAGAGCGATGTTCACGATCGTGGTGTCCAAGGACACCATCGGCTGCGAGGGCGATCACGCCCAGGCCCACCACCGATCCGGATCAGGAGACAGCTCGTCCGATCGGGCGTCGGCGGTGGCCGAAGTTCTGCTGGGGGTCTCACCGGCTCGCATGCGCTCAGTCTGGGTGAGCCGGCTCCTGACCGCCTCCTGACCGCCTCCGCGCCATCCCGGCGTGGGGCGTCGCGATGGCCAATGTGCGCGGCCAAGATGCAGGAAGGATCGTCGGTCGCGCAGGCCGTGGTGAGTTGCGGCGGTCGGACGCGGCGCGGGACAGAGAACCGCTCGCCAGATGCTCGCTCCTTTGCCTCGCGGTCGTCCATCCGCACGAGCATGCCCCTGAAGCGTCACGCCGGCCCCTCCGGCCGGCACCTTCGAAGGCGATCGGGTGGCGGGAGGGAATCTCGCCCCGCGGGCCACCCGACCTTCGAAGATGGCGAGACCTCGATGACCGAGCGTCTGCTGGTGGTCAACGGGATGACAGGGCTGCGGCGTGAGCGGCCCGCAACGAGGGCTTGTCGATCTTGCCGACAGCGTTCTTGGGGATGGCGTCGACCACGAGGAACGACGTCGGCCGCTTGTAGCCGCTGAGGTGTTGCGCAGTCAGCGCTTCCAGAGCCGCGGGGTGGACAGTCATACCAGGTCGCGGCTGGACGTAGGCGACTACTACCTCTCCCCACTTGTCGTCAGGCACACCGATGACGGCGGCCTCGAGGACAGACGGGTCAGCCGTGAGGACGTCCTCGATCTCCTTGGGGTAGATGTTCTCGCCACCACGGATGATCATGTCTTTCGATCGCCCGACCAGGGTCAGGTAGCCGTCCGCGTCCAGGTGGCCCACGTCGCCCGTGTACAGCCAGCCGTCCACGATCGTCTTCGCCGTGTCTTCCGGCCGGCCGAGATAACCACGCATGACGTTGGGGCCACGCACGATGACCTCACCATCCATGCCGGTCGCCAGCTCGTTACCCTGCTCGTCGACGATCCGGAGCTCCTGCCCCGGGACGGCAACCCCCACGGTGCCCGCCCGGCGCGGACCCGCGACGGGGTTGACGGTGGAGAAGCAGGTCCCTTCGGACAGCCCGTAACCCTCGATGATGGGGAAGCCGTACCGAGCCTCGAATCGGATCGGCAACTCGGCGGAGGCGGGTGCCGCGCCGCAAGTGCCGTAACGCAGCGAGGACGTGTCGGGTCGAACGTCGGCGGGCAGCGCCTCGAGCACGTTGTAGATCGTGGGCACGGCACTGAAGTAGGTGGGTCGCTCCCGCTCGACGAGATCGAAGAAGGTCTTGGGGTCGAACCGGTCGGTGATGAAGACACTGCCGCCTGCGACCAGCGGCATGAGCACGCTGACCACGATGGCGTTGACGTGGAAGAGCGGCAGGATCAGCAAGCAGCGGTCGGTCGGCCCGGTCTCGACCGCCTGACACCCCATCGCCGCCATCGCGTCGATGTTGGAGTGGTCGAGCATCACGCCCTTCGGTACGCCCGTCGTTCCGCTGGTGTAGATCAGGAGTGCCGGCGCGGTCGAGTCCAGCTGCGGTGTCGGACCCGACCCCACCACCTCTCCGCACAGGGCGTCGACGGCCAGCGTGGCGACGCCTGCAGCGGTCGTGCCGTCCTCGACGACCAGCACGCGTGCGCCCGAGTCGTGGAGCTGCCGTGCGACCTCACCCTCGGTCAGGCTCGGATTGACCGGGGTGACGGTCGCCCCGAGCCGCCAGACCGCGAACAGCAGAAGCACGAACTCGACGCGGTTCCTCAGCTTGAGCGCCACGACGTCGCCGGTACCGATCCCAAGGTCCTGAAGGTGACGAGCAGCAGCCCGGACACGGGTCAGGAACTGGGCATTGGTGAGCGACTGACGCCCGTCGGCAACCGCGGGCCCATCCGGAGTGGATGCGGCGCGACGGTCGGGCAGAGAGGCGAATTTCATGGTGAGGTCACCTATCGTGGTGTGGCGCGTTTCAACGCGAAGGCAACAGTGCGGGCTTCGGGTGACAGGCTCGGTCACTCAGCAGCATCGCGCTTCGCGATCGCCGCGCCGGCCGAGAACTGGAGCGTCCAGACGTTGCCGTGGTGCGGGTACTTCTCCACCATGGTGGCCACCAGCTCTTCGGCGTCCTTCGCGACCTCGGAGGCAGCCGCGAAGTCCTGGATGTAGGCGCGGGTCTGGGCGATCATGGTCTCGACCGCGTAGTCGTCGCCGTCGGGCCTGCGGTGTCCGGACACGATCATGCGCGGGCGGAGGCTCTCCACGGTGTCGACGGTCTCGAGCCAGTCCTGCCACTCATCGGGCGTCGACAGGCCGAGCATCGGGTGGATCTCGTTGTAGATGGAGTCACCGGCCACGACGACGTCGATCTCGGGGATGTGCACGATGCTCGTGGGATGGATGTCGGCCTGCTTCACCTCGATGATGTGCAGGGGAGATCCGTCGACGTACAGCGTGTCGCCTTCGAGCGGTTCCGGAAGCGGCTCCGCCGTGATGCAGGTGTCGCCGAACAGCATGCGCCACTGCTCCATCTGAAGCTGCATGTTCTGCTTCATGGACTCGACCACGTGGGGCAGCGCCACGGCCTTCGCCTCCGGGAACCGCTCCAGGAGCGGTCCGCAGCCCAGGTAGTGATCAGCGTGATCGTGGGTGATGTAGATCGTCGTGAGCTTCTTGCCGGTGCGCTCGATCAGGTCACCGAGGTCACGGACGTCGTCCTTGAGGTAGAGCGCGTCGATCAGGACCACCTCGGAGGCGCCGCTCACGAGCGTGGCCGTGGTGGGCGAGAAGGTGCCGTTCGGTACGCCGGGAAACTCCTCGGCCGGGACATTCGGCCAGCGACCGACGAAGACCGTGGCGCGGACGGGTGCGGCCGGCGAGGAGTGGGGGGCAGTGGTCACGAGGTACCTCCGGTTGCGGTGTTGTCGGCCGACGCGGCATTGCGCACGTCGGCGGCGAAGTCACGTTATGAACGCACGCTCGGTGACTCATAGAACGAGTGCGCCGAGCGCTGGTACGCGAGCGCCACGTTGCTCTGAAGCACCACCGTGGCTGCTGGAGCGGTAGATGCGGCTCACTGCAGGACAGGCAACCCCGCGGAGACAGCGGCAGCGCAGAGTGCCAGAGTGATCGCGACGGTCGGCGCGACGCGCCGTTCGCTCGGCAGGGAGCGGAAGAGTCTGAACAGCGTGATCATCGCTGCGATCGGTGGTGCGGCTCGCCAGAAATCGCACAGGGGCCCGCGACCGGCAGCAGCGAGCGCGGTATCCGCATACGGCGTCATCCGTGTCAGTGCGCGTGTCGTCTACCCCACACATGCGTAGGCGAGGATGCTCGGCCCGCGACGACGGCACGCAGCGCCTCCTCGAGCGGCTCCAGTCTGGCGGTCTGCGTCAGTTGTCGGCAGGTCGATGCGGGGAATCCTGTCCCCGGCTCCCAGATCGCCCCCCCCGGGATCCGCGGATCGCGCATGATGCCCGCGAAGGTCGGCCGGTCGATGCGGTAGCGGGTGCCCTCGCCGCGGGTGGTACGCGCTGTGGTCATCATGGGCTCCTCAGACGGATCATCCGGAGATGGATGAGGTCCCGGGGCACGCACGGTCGACAGCACCTCACGATGCCTCGGGACCTCGGTCAGCGGGTCAGCCGGTCAGCTCGTAGGGGACGGGCCGGTTCTCCCTGGCCCAGAGCTTCTCGATGTCGGACTCCGGCGGAGGCGGAACGATGCCCTGGACGCGCCAGAGGTCCATGGGGGTCTCGTCGATGTGGACCTCCCAGTCGTAGCCGCGCTCCTTGACCAACGGCGCCAGCTTCTCCTCGATGACCTCCATGCACAGGAACCGCATCTCGGGGTCGTCCATCTGCCGGGCGATGTGGTCCACGCGGATCCGTATGAAGTTGTGGTTTGCCTTACCACCGACGTACATGGTGTTCGCCGGCATGTCCTTGAACAGGACGACGACATAGAACTTCGGCAGGTCATAGGCGTAGTCCGTGTAGAGCGAGGTGATCCTCTGGGACAGCTGTTCCTTGTCCTGCGGGGTGAAGGCGTTCTCGGGGGTGAAGATCTCCCAGTACGGCATTGCGGCTCCTTGATGGATGGATCGGTGACGGAAGGTGCGGCTCAGGAGGGGGGGCTCAGCCCCGGAGGTGCTTGACGAAGTGGTCCCGTGCGGCTGCGGAGAGCTCGTCGAAGCCGGGGCCGCTGTAGAAGTCGAAGTGGCCGCCCTGCTTGACGATGATCTGCTTCGGCTCCCGGGCCTCCTCGTACGCGTCGAGGGCCAACTCGAACGGTGCCACCCTGTCGTTGTCGGCCACGATCATCAGGAGCGGGGTCGGCGCGATGCGGCTGATGAAGGTACCCGGGGCGTACTCGGTCACCATTTCCATGCTTCGAGCCGTCAGCTCGTTCTTCCAGTTGGGCGCCCGGTCCGCCGACGTCTTGCTGAACCACTCGTAGGCGTCGGCCGCGGGCATCACGGCCTGCGCCGTAGGGTCGGCCGCGACGACCGGGACCATAGCGGGCTCTCCGCCGGTGAACCGGTTGAGTCGGTCGCCCTCCTGGATCGCACGGAAGACCGGGATGAAGTCCGGCCGGATCGCCCGGCTCAGGGTGCGCGGACCCGTGATGAACGGCACCTGGGAGACGACGGCCTTCACCCTCTTGTCGATCGCCGCGACCATGAGGACGTGTCCACCGGAGAAGCTGGAGCCCCAGATGCCGATCTTCGACGCGTCCACCTCGGGGCGGGTGGTGGCGTAGGTGATCGCGTTCCGGAAATCCCGGTACTGCAGGACCGGGTCGACCTCCTGGCGGGGAGTTCCCTCACTGTCGCCGAAGTTCCGGTGATCGTAGGCGAGCACGTTGAGGCCGGCTTCGGAGAAGACCACGGCATAGTCGTCGAGGTGCATCTCCTTGACGCATGACAGCCCGTGCGCCAGGACCACGACCGGTGCCGGCGTGCTGGTGTTCCTGGCCGGATAGAACCAGCCCCGGAGGGCGACGCCGCCCTCGCCCTTGAACTCGATGTCTTCTCGATTCATGTGATCTTCCGATTCGCTTGCGATGGTCCGTCGGTCTGTGGAGGTTCACTCGGAGTGATCCGACACTCGCGAGTAGTGGTGGCGGGCCCAGAATCCACGAATGCCTGTGAGGGCTCATAGAAGGATCGCGCCGCGGGGTGGTACGGGTGTGCCACGGCCTACGAGGAGACGGTCAGGCGCATCCGTGGGCTTCCCGGTAGTCGCCGGGCGACAGCGAGAACTCTCGACGGAACTCCCGTCCGAAGTGGCTGGCATCGCAGAAGCCCCACCGGTGCGCGATCGCGGCAATGCAGAGGTTCGTGTTCACCAGGTCGCCTCTGGCCGCTGCCAGGCGGTGCATGCGGATGACCGCCCCGACGGTGTCCCCGGTCGACGCGAAGGCCCGGTGGACCGTCCTCGGAGAAACGCTGTGGGCGGCAGCGAGGTCGGCGACTCTGATCGGTCCACCGGCGAGATGGTCGATGATCCAGTCTTCCAGCCGCCGTCGGAACAATTGCAGGAACTCGTCGTCGCCGATGTGGGGTCGACTCGCACGGATCATGCCGGCGATGAGGACGAGGAGGGCGTTGCGCGCTCCCTCGACCTCCGCCGCGGACATCCGCCCGATGTGACGGTCCATGCTCATGAGGAAGCCGTGGAGGAGGTTGGCCAAAGGGTTCTGAGCCGTGTCCAGGAGCAGGCAACCGGGTGCACCGCCCCCCGCGTCGAACGGGGACAGGGCGCTCATGGGCACCCGGACCGTTCGTTTGGCCAGGTGATCCGGGATGACGAACCGCCCGGTGGTGCGGGTGCTCATGATGAGAAGCGTTCCTGGTCGCAGGATGACGGTCTCGTCAGAAGTCTCGATGATCTGTTGGCCGGCGTTGGCGGCGAGAAGCAGCAGGGCGTCATCGTCCTGACGCACTGCGTTTCTGCCTCGGGTCCCTTCGACCCGCGGGCACACCCAGTCGGTGATGAGAAGGTCTCCGAGGTCCAGCTCCTCGGCAGATCCGAAGCGCTTGACCGGCCCTGTGAGCCGCAGGTCCATGGAGGCAAGGCGGTCGCGGACGGCGAGCCTCCAGCGGACGTCCAACTCTTCGGGTGTCAGCAGGTTGGCGGGGCTTAGCATGGGTGGGGCGACAGTCACTTCGGCTCCAGCTCGATAGAAGCTGTCCTCTCGGTCGTGACTCGTAGTTTGCTTCGTCGAAACATTCCGGTACTTGCCCTGAGGCGACAAGGATTTGTCCTTGCGTGACACCGATCTTCCTGTCCGGTGCTCTGCCCTGCATGGGCTGTCCGCGCTCGTCACCGAGATCGGCGGCTCGGGCCCCGAACTCCTCGCGGCATATGGCTTCGACGAGGCGAGGATCGCCGAGGGCAACTCGTTCGTCAGTATCCGACTGGTCGAGCGCGTCCTCGAGGAAACGGCCGGCCGATTCGCGCTTCCGGACCTCGGGTTGAGGATGGCGGCGCAGCAGGATCTGCATGTGCTGGGACCGCTGGCGATCGCCATGGAGAACTCACGCACGATCGGCGAGGCCGTCGAGTGCGCGAGCCGGTACCTGTTCGTCTACAGCCCGGCCCTCTCACTCGAGGAAACCGACGATCCGCTGGGAAGTCCCGGTGTGGTCGGCCTTCGCTACACAACCACGGGCATCAACGCATCCCCACAGGCGATCGACTACGGCATCGGGATCGTCCACCAAGTCCTGACGCTGATCCACGGCGACGCACCCTACGGACTTCGTTCGGTCCTGCTTCCACACGCTCGCCTGGCACAGGAAAGCTCCTACCGGAAGTACTTCGGGGCCGAGGTCCGATTCGACTGTCCGAGCGCGGTCCTGCGCGTCCCGAGCCAACTGTTCTCGACACCGGTCAGCGGCGGCGATGACCTGCTTCACGACATCGCGATGGACCATCTCGAAACGCACTTCGGCCGCCAGCACGTGCCGATGTCGGACCTGGTCGCAGCGATTCTCAGCGAACAGCTCGGATCCAGCGGTCCGGACCTGTCGAAAGTCGCGCGCCTGCTGAGTCTCCACCCGCGTTCACTGCAGCGGTCCCTGTCCAAGGAGGGCACGACCTTCTCCGGCGTCGTCGATCGTGTACGCAGGAGTCAGGCCCTGGACTTGATCACGACGACCGACCTGTCCTTCTCGCAGATCGCGGCCAGCCTGGGGATGCAGGAACAGTCCAGCCTCACTCGTGCGGTACGTCGGTGGTTCGACACGTCACCTTCCAGACTGCGACGCGAAGGACAGGAGCCGAAAGGTCAGTCCGCCCTCATCGACTGAGCGTGCTCCGCGAGCCCCGCGCCGGCCCCGGGTGATCTCGTCTCTCCACGGTCTCAAGTCCGCCGTCACAGGTCTGAGTTCGGAGCTGCCTCTGCCTGGGAGGGCCTGTTCGGCCCAGATGACCTTGCCCTCGCCACTGTGCCGTGCGCCCAGCGCTCGGCGAGTTGGGCGACTAGGAGCAGGCCGCGGCCGCCTTCGTCGAAGACCCGGGCATGGCGCAGGTGCGGGGCGGTGCTGCTGGCGTCGGAGACCTCGCACGTCAGGGTGGATTGGAGGATCATCCGCAGCTGTATGGGGGCTTTGCCGTAGCGGATGGCGTGGGTCACCAGTTCGCTGACCATGAGCTCCGTGGTGAAGGACAGTTCTTCCAGGCCCCAGGCGGCGAGTTGGTCGGATGCGTGGGTGCGGGCGCCGGCCACGATCGCCGGGTCGGAGGGGAGATCCAATGTGGCGACATGCCTGGCGTCAAGCGCTCGGGTTCGCGCCACGAGAAGAGCGATGTCATCGGTGGGGCGGCCGGGCAGCAGCGCGGACAGCAGGTCCTCGCAGGTCGCCTCCAACGAAGCGGGTGCTCGGGCAAGGACGTTGCGCAGCAGCGTGAGTGCGGTGTCCACGTCGCGAGCGCGGCTTTGGATGAGGCCGTCGGTGGGCCAGGGAGCACAGGCGGGAGACCGGGTCGTAGACCGCGTACAGGCAGGTGGCGCTTGTCTCGTCCGCACCCCGTTCCTGCTCACGCTGCATCCGGATGACCACGTCATCGAGGTGGGTGAGCAGTTCGTCGGGCATCAGGTCGATGTCCGCGAGAGTACGGACGGCCGTCCGCAGGCGGCCCATGGTGGCGAGTGCGACGCGGGCACCGGACAGCGGAATCACGTCGTACCAGTCGCCGCCCACGCCTGCCCGGGATCCGCAGGGCAGGTAGCGGCAGGCGGTCTCGACGGCGGACTGTTCGGGCACCTGGTGCTGGAGCAAGCTGCGCTGGAGCGTGAGCGCCGTGGAACGTTCGTGGGCGTAGCGACGGGCGTTGTCGGTGTACACGGCTGCTCTGGACGCGATCTCGTGGGCCAGGAGCAGATCCTCGTCGTCGAACGGGACTGCGGTTCGGTGGCGGAGGAACTGCACGAGGCCCAGGGGGGTTCCGCGGGCCCACAGCGGGACCAGGAGCACTGAGTGGATGCCGAAGATCCGCAGGGCACGTCTGCGGTCCGGGGAAGCCGCCAACCATGGCGGAACGTCGGAGCCCGCGATGTCGTGCCGCAGGGCTGTCCAGTGGCCAGTGAGCGAGCAGGCTCCGACCCCTCGGGATATGTGTGCCTTTCCCTGGTGCCGACTGCTGAGTCCGGGCAGCCATCCAGCACGGATTGCTGGGCGCCCCGACGGACCGCCGCGCAACGTGGGTCGGCACCACACCCCCCTCCTGGAGCGCGGAGTCGAGTAGGTCGACGGTGACGAGATCAGCGAAGCGGTCGGTAGCGACGTCTGCCAGTTCCTGGGCGGTGCAGGCGGTGCAGGCGGTGTCCAGGGTGGTCCCGATCCGCGTGTTGGCCTCGTTGATCACGCTCAGCCGCCTCTGCAGTGGTATGCCCAAACCTTCGGAAGCTCCCAGCGCAAGCACTGCAGGTCGTGCTCCTACAGTGAGTCGGCACGCCCAGCTTCTCGAACAGCTCGCGCAGCGTGTACGGCTGGACTTCCGGGCCGACTCCGGACAGCTGGTGCAGCGCCGTCTCGAACTCGAAGCGGCCTCATCGAAACGAGGTGGCACAGCCGCCGGGGACGTTGTGGCGCTCCGCCAGGAGGGTGCGCGGTCCCAGCGTTGGAGGGTGGCGGCGGTCAGTCCGGCGTTGCCCCGCGCCGATGACCACCGCGTCGAAGTCCGTCGTGGTGGTTACTGTTCGGCGGCCTCTCGGGCGATCTGCTCGAACTGGGCGCCCATGGCCTCGCCGAGCGCCTGGGCGGCGGAGAGCGGGCGCACCATCACCGTGAACTCGTCGATCTTCCCGTCGTCGTCGAAGTGCAGGAAGTCGCATCCCTGGAGTTGCTTGCCGGCGACAGTGGCGGTGAAGACGAAGGCGTGATCGCGGCCGTCGGGGTTGGCGATCTCACGGATGTAGGTGAAGTCCTCGAAGACCCGGAGCACGCCGCGCAGGATCGCCGCGGTGATCGCCTTGCCCGGGTACGGCTTGAAGGTGACGGGGCTGGTGAAGACGACGTCGTCGGCCAGCAAAGCGGCCACAGCGTCCAGGTCGCCGCTCTCGACGGCCTTGCGGAAGGGATGCATGAGCCCACCTTTGATACTCAGAAATATGAATAGGTGTGCTGGAGATTAGAGGGCCCGTTAGGGCTTGTCTACAGGAAAGGGGTAACCATTAGTCACCTAGTTGATTAATCTGCTAGCGTGCACCCATGGCTTTGCGGAACGCGGTGATGGCCGCGCTGTTGGAGGGCGAGGCGTCCGGGTACGACCTCGCGAAGGCGTTCGACGCGACGGTCGCCAACTTCTGGATGTCGACGCCTCAGCAGCTCTACCGGGAGCTGGATCGCATGGAGGCCGAAGGACTCGTCACGGCCCGTGTCGTCGAGCAGAAGCGCCGCCCCAACAAGCGACTGTTCTCCTTGACGGAGGCCGGGCGGAAGGCCGTCCACGCCTACACCGCCGAGCCCTTGGGCAAACCGGCGGTGATCCGGGACGAGTTGCTTGTCAAGGTGCAGTGCCTGGACGCGGGCGACATGGAAGCGGTCCGGACCGCCATCACCGAGCGCATGGAGTGGGCCACTGCCAAGCTGGCCCGCTACGAGCGGCTCCGGCAGCGCCTGCTCGACGGGCGCTCCGAGGAGGCGTACTTCGCCGAGGCCGAGCGCATCGGCCCGTATCTCACCTTGCTGCGCGGGATGTCGTTCGAGCGGGAGAACCTCCAGTGGGGGGACATGGCGCTGCGCAGGCTCGAACAGCGCACGGCCGCGCTCCGGGCCGACGGCTGACTGCGGCGGCCCCACCCACACAATCAGGCAACAAAGTTAGTATCTGGACGGTCGTGAGCAGCCCGGCCTCTCAGGGGTCGTCGGTCTGTGTCCGAGCGAGGACCGGCTGCGGTTCCTTGTCGGCGGGATTGCGATGCAGTCCCTTGCGGTCGTAGAACCGGGTCACGCCGAAGCCGAAGAGGCACGCGACCGCGAGTCCCAGGCCCAGGATCACCCAGCCTCGGGGCAGTCCGGCGTCGCCCTGGGCGTCGTAGTAGAGGATGGAGCGGGCGACGCCGGTGATCTGACGCAGGGGCTGGAACTCGCCGGGGGTGCGGTGGAAGCCGGGGAGTGCCTGGAGGGGGACTTGGCGCCGGACGTCGGTACCGCCATGGCGATGTAGAAGATCGTGATGAACAGCCATCCCCGGCATGAGCGTGCTGCTGAGGGCCAGGGTCTGTACCCGGGGCGCTCGCAGTAGCGGGCTGTGGATCCGCAGCGTGCCCATGTCGCTGTGGGCGTAGCCGACGGCGTGGTCCACCTGGCCGCTCGCGCCCTCGTCCGCGCCGGCCAGCAGATGAGCAGCTTGTGGAGGTGACTGGCGGGGTCGATGTTGGACTGACGTAGAACACGGTGAACAGCAGTGCCACGACGTCTACGACCACGTCGCTGACGATCCGCAGACGCTTCGCGCGCAGTACGCGAAGGGATGGATGTCACTCATTTCCAGCTCCCGTCCGGTGAAGAGCAGTTCAGCACGAGGAGCCGCCGGCGTCGTCGCAAGCCGGAGCATCACACCGATGGGGAGGTTTCCCCAGCGGACGCGGCCACCGGAAGCAGCGCCGGCCGCTTGGCCTGGCGGCCGTCGCCGGAGGAACGGCCACGCAGGCGGCGGCCGATCCAAGGGCCGAGGAAGGTGCCGGCCCAGCGCAGTTCGGCACCCACGGTCCTCCGGACAGAGATGTCTGTCCCCGCGGCCGGAAGGGGAAGGGTCCACTTGTCGTCGCTGCCCGGCAGACCGAGCGCCTGGGCCACGGCAGCCGCGATGCGCGTGTGTCCCAGCGGGCCGGCGTGCAGCCGGTCAGCACTCCACAACCGCGGATCGGTCGCCGCCGCGTGCGCGGCCGTCTCCGCCACCACCACGCCGTGGCGGTCGGCGGCCTCCCGGATGCGCGCGTTGAGTGCGAGAACACGGTGACCGATCGGGCGGGCCAACGGCGTGATACGCCCGACATCGGGAAACATGAGGGTCGCGACGGTGGCGCCCTGCGCCGTGAGGGCGGCGAACATCGCCTCAACATGGCCGGCCACCTCGTCGAGGTCGCAGCCCGGGCGCAACACATCGTTGACACCAGCCACCACCGTGGCGAGGTCGGGCCGCATCGCGAGAGCCGGAGCCAGCTGCTCGGCGCGCACCTGACCGGCCTTACGGCCGCGCACCGCGAGGTTGGCGTAGAGCAGGCCTGGGCTGTGGCGGGCGACCTGCTCGGCGAGCCGGTCCGCCCAGCCCCGAAGACCACGGACGTCGTCGCCGTCCCCGAGCCCCTCGGTGTGACTGTCACCCAGGGCGACATAGCGCAGATACCCACTGCTCGACACGGGGCCGACCGCCTCTCGTCAACGCTGCTGATAGACGTGGCACACGGCCATCGCTAAACAACTAGGCACCTAGTCGCATTGTTGAATATGAGGATAGCTGCGGGCTCACCTTCCTGCAAAGTGACGCCGCTCAGGCACAACGAGGACACGGTCGGCTTCACCACTGCCCGCCGTTTCGCGCCGAACCGCCCGTACCGGGTCACCTTCAACGGTGGCGTCCACGCCCGGGCGACAACGCCTACTGCCAGGCCGCCATGCCCCCGGCTCACCTCCGGCTCTTGAGAGCCGGGGACGGAGTTCACCCGGCCGATCCGGCCGGGAGGGCCCGCCGGCGGCGGCCGGGCGCTCGGAGCGGGCCCTGTCGAGGGATCAGGCGAGGGAGATGACGACGGACTTGGTCCTCGTGTACGCCTGCAGCGCCTCCGGCCCGGATTCGCGTCCGTAGCCGGACTGCTTGACGCCGCCGAAGGGCACGGCGGGATCGAGCATGGCCCAGTCGTTGACCCAGACGATGCCGGCGTCCAGTCGCGCGGCGACCCGATGGGCGCGCGCCAGGTCGGAAGTCTGCAGACCGGCGGCGAGTCCGTACGGCGTGCTGTTCGCCAGCGTGATCGCCTCTTCCTCGGTGTCGAAGGGCTGAACCGTCAGCACCGGGCCGAAGATCTCCTCCTGGACGGTGCGGGCGTCGTTGTCCAGGCCGGCGATGACGGTGGGCTTGTAGTAGTAACCGCCGTTGAGTTCCATGCGCTCACCGCCGACGACGACGCGGCCGCCGTCCTCGACGGCCGCTTTCACGAAGCGCTCGACGTTCTCCACGTGCCGCTCGCCGGCCATCGGCCCGACGACGGTGGCCGGGTCGAAGGGGTCGCCGACGGGGACCGCCGGAACCGCGTCGGCGAGGATGCCCAGCGTGGTGTCGTACAGGGACCGGTGGACCAGCAGCCGGGGTCCGCCCATGCAGAACTGTCCGGTGTTGAAGACGAAGGCCTTGATGATCGCGCCGATCGCCTTCCCGACGTCGGCGTCCTCGAAGACGATGTGCGGCGCGTTGCCACCCAACTCCATGGTGACCGGCTTGAGTTGTTCGCCGGCCGTGCTCGCCGCCAGGCGGCCGACCCTCGTCGACCCGGTAAAGGCGATCTTGTCGACGCCCGGATGACGCAGCAGTGCCTCACCCAGGACGGGGCCGCTGCCGGTGACGACGTTCACCACACCCGCGGGAACGCCGGCGTCGGCGAGGATCTCCGCCATCAGCAGCGCGCTGAGGGGGGTCTCGTCGGCCGGTTTGTGGACGATGGTGTTGCCGGCCGCCAGGGCGGGGGCGAACTTCGACGTGCTCAGGATCAACGGGAAGTTGAACGGGGTGATCGCTCCCACCACGCCGATGGGCTCCCTGCGGGTGTAGGCGTGGGAGGGGAGGGGGATCTCTCGCGTGGCCCCGTCGATCGACTGCGCCAGCGCCGAGTAGTACTCGTACGTCTCGGCCACGGTCTCCACGTCGACCGCTCGGCTGAGCGAGACGGGCTTGCCGACGTCGAGGCTCTCCACGGCGGCGATCTCGTCCGCCCGTTCGCGCACCAGATCGGCCACCCGGTGCAGCACCCGGGCGCGCTCGCGGGCGGGTGTCCGGGGCCAGGGCCCCGCGTCGAAGGCCTCGCGGGCGGCGGCCACCGCGGCGGCGACATCCGCCCCGTCGGCCTCCGCGACCGTGGTGACGACTCTGCCGGTGGACGGGTCGACGACGTCGCGCCGCTCCTTGGACTCCGCGTCCCGCCACTCTCCGCCGATGAACAGCCTGCCCGGTTCGATGTGCGGTCGCTGCACGCTCATGCCCGCTCGCCTTCCCGGTGCGGCGCGAAGCCGTCACCGTACTCACGCCGGTCGCGCCACTGCGACCGGCAGGTTTTCGGATGATGGCCCAGCGGTGACGGCCTGGACAGAGAGCCGGGAGGCGAGCGCTGGAAGTAAGGACGAATGACGTATCTCGTGCGCGACGTTCGGCCTTGCGAGGTCGGTCTGGTGTCGAGTGGCGCGCCTTCGCGGTCGTGCTCCCACCCGCCCGGCGGCTTTCCGTCCGATGGACTGAGGAGAGTCAGGACATTCGTCGCTGTGCACAGGTACTTGAACTCTCAAGAATTGATCCAGGAGCCCAGCCGGACCGGCACGGCCCGTCTTGTTTTCCGTGGAAGGACGATCGATGACAGGTTCTCTCGCACGCAGGCAGCTTCTCGGCGCGGGCATCGCCCTGGGAGCGACGGCCCTGATCGGTGGTACGGCACAGGCCGCCCCGGGCACCGCCGGATCCTGGCCCAAGGAGTTCTCGCTGCCCAACGGCTGGGGGCCGGAGGGAGTCGCGATCGGCTCCGGGCCGTACGCCTACTTCGGATCGATCGCCACCGGCGGCGTGTACCGGGTGAACCTCGCGAGCGGCAAGGGCAAGGTCGTCCACCGCGGCCTGGGGCGCATGACGGTCGGCCTGAAGGTCGACTCCTGGGGCCGGCTGTTCCTGGCCGGCGGCAGCAGTGGTGAACTGCGGGTCGTCGACGCCCACAGTGGTGCGCTGCTCGCCAACCACGTGGTCGCCGGAGAGAACAGTTTCGTCAACGACGTTCTGCTCACCCGCGACGCCGCTTGGTTCACCGAGTCGTTCAGCGCACAGCTGTTCAAGCTGCCCCTGGGCAGGCAGGGCCGCATCGGCGCCCCGGAGAGCCTCACGCTGAGCGGTGACTGGGTGCAGTCCGGTTTCACGTCCAACGGCATCTCGCTCACGCCCGACGGTAGCGCCCTGCTCGTCACCAACGCGGCCGCGGACGGCGGATCACTGATGCGCGTCAACCCCCGCACCGGCGTGGCCCGCAAGGTGGACCTGGGTGACACGACGCTGCCCAGCGGCGACGGGCTGGTGCTCATCGGCCGCACTCTCTACGTGGTCCAGCCCAACCCCAACCAGGTGGACGTGATCCGGCTCAACCGGTCGGGCACAAGGGGCACCGCGATCGGGGTGATCAGGGACGACCGCTTCGACCTGCCCACCACGGCCGCCGCGTACAAGGGTCGGCTCTACCTGCCCAACTCCCGCTTCACCACCCCGGGCCGGGACGAGAACACCCCTTACAACGCGGTGTCCGTGCCGTTGGTGTGACGTACGGCCGGAATACGGCTGGACCCCGTCCGCTCGAAGCGGGCGGGGTCCGTTGCTCTGACGTACGGCCGGAGTGCGGCTGTACCCCGCCCACTCAAGGCCGGCGGGGTACAGCCGCACTCGCCGTTTCTATCCGTGCGACGTGATGGTGTGCGCTTCGGTGAAGGAGAGCAGGCCCTCCGAGCCCATCTCCCGTCCGATGCCACTCTGGCGGAAGCCGCCGAAGGGAGCCCGGTCGTCGCACGCGACGGCGTTGGCGTGGTTGATCCAGGTGGTGCCGGTACGCAGCCTTTCCGCGATCCTGCCCGCGTGGGCGGGATCGCCGCTCCAGACCGAGGAGCACAGTCCCGACCAGTCGTTGTTGACCCGGTCCACCACGGAATCGACGTCGTCGAAAGGCAGGATCGGCAGGGCGGGGCCGAACTGCTCCTCGGTGACGATCCGCAAGCGGGGGTCGGGGTCGAGGACGAGTGCGGGACGCAGGAAGTGGCCCGCGGAGGTGGCGGCGCCGGGGGCCAGGGTGCCCCGTTCGCGCACCTCGGCTCCGGCGTCGGCGGCCTCGGCCAGCATGGCGGTGACTTTGTCGCGTTGGGCGGCGCTGTTGAGCGGGCCCATGGTCGAGGCGGGATCGGTTCCCGCGCCCACGCGATGGGTGTCGAGGGCGGAGGTCAGCGCGTCGACGAGCTCGTCGTAGCGGGAGCGATGGACGTACACCCGTTTGACCGCCATGCAGACCTGGCCGCTGGTCAGGAAAGCGCCCTGGACGAGCCGTCCGATGTGCTCCTGGTCGAGTACGGCGTCGTCGAGGACGATCGCGGGGTCGTTGCCGCCGAGTTCGAGCGTCACCGAGGCGAGGTTCTGTGCGGCGGCCGCCATGATGTGCTTGCCGGCGCCCGTGCTACCGGTGAAGACGATCTTTCGGACACGAGGGTCGGTGAGCAGTGGGGCGACCGCGTCGTTGCTGCCCGTGACGACGTTCAGCACCCCCGCCGGGAGCCCCGCGGCGAACAGCTCCAGCGTGCGCACCATGGCCAGCGGCACGGTGGGCGGGGGCTTGACCACGGCTGTGTTCCCGGCGAGCAGCGCGTACGGCAGGCTAGCCCCGAGGATGGCGATCGGCCAGTTGAACGGCACGATGACGGTGACCACGCCCGTGGGGAGCCGATGGATGTGCGAGGTCAGCGGCGGGCCGTCGAGGCGTCGTACCTGGTCGAGGGAGTCGGCCAGGTCGATCGCCGCCCGGGTGCGTGCGACGAAAACCCCCATCTCCACCTGGCTCTCGAAGGAGACCTTGCCGTTCTCCCTGGTCATCAGGGCCGCCCGCTCGGCCTCACTGCCGTCGAGGAGGGTGAGCGCCTGGCCGATGATCTCCGCTCGCCGGCGTGCGGGCATCACTGCCCAGCTCGGGAACGCCGCGTCCGCGGCGGCTACCGCCGCCCGGGCCTGCTCAACGGTGGCCGCTGCGGCATGACCGACGATCTGATCAGGGGCCGCAGGGTTGTGGACGGCCATCCAGTCTTCGGTCTCAACGGTCTTGCCGTCGATGAGCAGTCCGGTACGGACAGGTGCCGCCCAGGTCTCCGCCGGTGTGGTGTGGACTCTTTCGGACATGTGACTCTCCAGAGGATCAGATGTGCCCCACCGTTCCGTGCCTCTGCGCCGTTCCCCGTCTCTCGGCGTGCAGGACGTCGATGACCAGGAAGCGCGAGAAGGAGGGGGCGATGACGCCTGTCGGACAATCATCCGTCTGGCGGACAGCTTTGGGTCAGCGTCACTTCGGACACTTCCGGTGTCAACCCCTTCGCTGGGAAGTCCCGCCTGAACTTATGTCCGCAGCACGGACACCGTTAGGCTGCCTGTGGGAACCCATAGCTCGACCGCAGCCGAGGAGTCGCGTGCCACGCCAGGGAACAGGACCGGATTTCATCGAGGCATTGGCCAGAGGGCTCGAGGTCATTGCCGCGTTTCCGCCCGGGCAGCCGCAGATGTCACTGGCTCAGGTCGCCGGCGCCACCGGGCTCGCCAGGCCGACCGCCCGCAGGATTCTGCTGACCCTGGAGGAACTGGGCTATGTCCGCTCGTGTGAGGCGGGGTTCGCGCTGACCCCCAGGGTGCTCGAACTCGGGGTCGCCTACGTACGCTCCATGGGTCTGTGGGACATCGCGCGGCCCCATATGGAGCGCCTGGTGGAGCGAACCGGCGAGTCGTGCTCCGTGGCTCAGCTGGACGGATCGGACATCATCTATGTGGCACGGGTGGCTGTCCCCAAGCTCGTGACCCTGTCGGTGCAGATCGGAACGCGGTTTCCGGCTCTGCAGACCTCTCTGGGAAAGGTACTGCTGGCAGCCTTGCGGGCCGATGAGCTGAAGCAGGTGCTCGCCGAGCCTTCCCGTTCGGGGCTGACGCCGTGCTGGCAGCCCGACCTCGGCGAACGTGACGCGGCCCTGCGCGAGGTGCGAGCACGGGGATGGGCGCTGACGGACCAGCAGTTGGCGCCCGGTATCCGGTCGGTCGCGGCCCCGCTGCGTGACGGCTCCGGCCAGGTCATCGCGGCGCTCAATGTCAACTGTCACGCGGCCGAGACACCGGTCGAGCGACTTGTCGAGGAGCATCTGCCACGGCTGTTGCAGACGGCGGGGGACATCAGTGCGGATTTCGCCCGTGTCGCCGCGGTGCCGCAGGCCTGAGGAGCCACTGCCCCTACACGGACCTGAGGGCCGTCGAGGGGCCGCGTGTGCGTCACGCCTCCTCGAAGGCCGCCAGATCGAGGGGCGTGGGCCTGAAGTCCTGAAGCCGGTTCGCATGGGTGCCGGAGAAGAGTTCCGCGACTGATCCGGCGGTCCAGCCGTCCTGCCGGAACCGCTCCTCGACCTCACCGGGGTGCGTCCACAGAGCGATCCGGTCGCCCCCCGCCGCGATGGCCTGTCCGGTGATGTGGGCCGACTCCTTCGACGCCAGATACACGATGACCGGTGCCACGTCGTCCGGCGATCCCAGCCCCTGCCGCCGGACGGCGTCGGGAACGGGCTCCCCCGCGTCGACCTTCGCCACGAGGTCACCGACCCGGGGCATGGTCGCCACCATGCGGGTCAGCGCGGTCGGCACGATGGCGTTGACGGTGACATCGATCTTCGCGAGTTCGAGCGCCCAGGTGCGTGTCATCGCGACGATCGCGCCCTTGGAGGCCGAGTACGCGGTCTGGCCGAAGCTGGCGCGCTGCCCCGCCGGCGATCCCACCAGGATGAGCCGACCGCCCTCGCCCTGTTCCCGGAAGTGGGCCGCCGCCGCGCGGCCGCAGGTGAACGTACCGCGCAGATGGCTGTTGACGACGACGTCGAAGTCGTCGTCGGTGGTGTTGCGCAGGGTCCTGTCACGCAGCGCACCGGCGTTGGTGACCATCACATCGAGCCGGCCGAACTCGTCGACCGCGCGCCGCACCAGCCCGTCGGCGAACTCGGAACCGCCGACCGCCCCGACATGCGCGACAGCTGCTCCGCCCGCGTCCGTGATCAGGTCGACCGTCTCCTTGGCCACGTCGGCGTCCAGGTCGTTCACGACGACGGAGGCACCCGCCGCCGCCATGGCACGGGCGTAGGCACGTCCCAGGCCTCGGCCCGCACCTGTGACAATGGCGGCTTTGCCGTCGAGCATGATGTCCTCCTGAGCTGGTCGATACAGCGTCCTTCTGAGCGTAGGAACGCCGGGGCCCGCGAGGATCCCGCTGATGACGGCACCTGTGGCCGACCTCTGTCCCGTCCGGTCCGGGACATCCGTCGCGGTCGGCGGAGAGGTCAGCCCTTCGGGGGCACCAGCCCTTGCCGTACCGCGAGCAGCGCGGCCTGGGTCCGGGAGGTGAGCCGGAGTTTGCGCAGGACGTTGCTCACGTGGGTGCGGGCGGTGCGCTCGCTGATCACCAGCTCGTCGGCGATCTGCTGGTTCGACCGCCCCTCGGCGACCAGGACGAGGACGTCGCGTTCCCGGCCGGTGAGCGAGGCGAGCCCGGTCGGTGGCGAAACGATCTCCTGGGTCAGTCCCCTGGCCACTGCGGGGTCGAGGAAGACCTCGCCCCGGGCGGCCGCGCGGATCGCGGCTACCACCTCACCCGCTTCGGCGTCCTTGAGCAGGTAGCCGGCGGCTCCCTGGGCGAGCGCCGCGTGGACGCGTTCCATTTCGCCGAAGCTGGTGAGCACCACGACCCTTACACCGGGGTGACGCTGCTTGATCGCTCCGATCGCCGTGGCCCCGTCCATCCTGGGCATGAGCAGGTCGATCAGCACCACGTCCGGCAGTTCCCGGTGCGCGGCCATCGCGTCCAGCCTGGTGAGCGCCTCCTGACCGTCCGCGGCCTCCGCAGCCACCTCCATGTCGTCCAGGACCTCGAGGTAGGCGCGGATTCCGCGGCGTACCACGGCGTGGTCGTCGACGATCAGGACCCGGACCGGGCGGAGTGCTCCGCCTCCCTGAGCGGGACTGCCGACGGAGCGTTCCGGCCGCGCTCCGAGTCCGCGGGCGGCGCCTGCGGCACTCGTACCGGAAGGGGTACGACGACCCGGACCGTCGTACCGCTCCTCGCGCCGGATCTGATCCTCATGGTGCCGCCCCATCGCTCCGCCCTTTCGCGCATGGTCGTCAGTCCATAGCCGTGGTGCCGGTGGGGACCGGTCCTTCGGCCCCCTTCGCTGTCCGGCGCGTCCCGTCGTCCGCCGGAGTCCGCGAATCCGCAGCCGTCATCGCGGATCACGGCGGTCAGTGTGTGGTCGCGTATGCCGAGGCGGATGGTGACGGCGGTGGCCTCCGCATGCTTGACCACGTTGTGGATGGCCTCGGCGACGATCCGGTACATGTCCTCGGCCAGTTCGGGTTCGACCGCGTCCACTTCCTGCCCGCACTCCAGCCGGATGCCGAGACCCGTCCGGTTCTCGGTGCTCTTGACGAGCGTGGTCACCGCGTCCTCCAGCCCGAGCCGGAGGGAGGCGGACGGACGGAGTTCGTGCACCATGGCCCGGAGATCGGCGAGAACGGTCCGCGACAGGGACCCGACTTCGTCCGCGAAGTTCCGGACCGCCACCGCGGAAACCGCTTCGCCCCGCGCACCCAGCACTCCCACGGCGTTGGCCTGCATGCCGATGGAGAACACCTGCTGAACGATCGAGTCGTGCAGGTCGCGGGCGAGGCGCTGACGCTCGTTGCGGCGGGCACCCTCACGCTCCGTCTGGAGCAGCGTGGCGTGGTCGACGGCGAGGGCGGCCTGTTCCGCCATGGCGGCGAGGAACTCCAGTGTCCGGCTGCCGATCTCCTGGCCGGGGGCGAAGTAGGCGTTCAGCACCCCTTCGGGACGGCCGCGCGCCATCAGCGGCACACTGACGAAAGAGTCCCAGTTCAGCTCCCCGAGGTACGCGTGCAGCGGTTCCCAGGCGGGGTCCTCGAGGATCTGGGCCCATCGGTGCGGCACGACGATCGGCCTGCGCTCCTTCAGGGTGTCCAGCATGCACAGCCGGGCGCCCCGGTCACGACACTCCAGGAGACGGTCGAGGAACCCGTCCCAGTGCCGCAGCCCCGCGGAACCCATCAGCCTCAGTTCTCGGCCGGTGCTGTCGAGGGTGAGGATCTGCACGCCGGCCAGGCCGTCCGCCTGGACGATCTGCTGGGCCACGGCGTCCAGTGTCGAGCCGAGCGAGCCTTCCGAAGCCAGCGCTATCGACGTCCGGGCGATCGCCGCGATCCTGCGCTGCCGATGCCATTCGTCGGTGACGTCGCGGAACGACACCACCGTGAACTTCGGGTCGGTCGGCAGACTGCGGGTCCGGTAGGCAAACTCGCGACGGGGTCCGGATGCGGGCTCCCAGTGGGCCACCTGCTCGTCCGATCGAGCTTCCAGCAGCCCGGCCCGGCATGCGCCGACCCCCTCCGCCGGCGTGAACGGGGACGCCCCACCGATCAGTTCACCCTCCGAGTCCGCCTCGAGCAGCGCGGCGGCCGCCGGGTTCAGCCGTACGAAGCGGCCCACGCAGTCCAGAACGGCGAGGCCGTCCGGCGCGGCGGCGGCGATGTCGTCCCACCCCACGAGCGGCGACGCGGACATGACCGATCTCCTCATGGTCGACCAACGGTGAACTGCCCGGAAGGCCGCTGTGCCAGGCGGACGCGGCGTGGAACCGGGTGCCTCCGCGGCAGGCGTCGGTCGGCCTGGGGACGATGCCGACTCAGGGCCGGTCACAGCATCGTAGCCCGGCGGATTCCGGGCGGTCCTACGTCATTCGACCTGTTCATCGGCGGGACGAAGCGCCGATCGGGTTCAGTCAATGCTCGCGTTCCCCCTGCTGAGGGCGGCTGCCTAGGTTGGAAGGGCGCCCCGCGGACCGTTTCACTCCCCCGAAAGGGTCCGCGGGGCCGCACGAGCGGCCTGCTCGATCCTGCGGTCCGCGCGAGCCATCGAGGACGAGGAGGTCCGAGACGTGGACGTGTCCATCGGCACGATCTGGGAGGCGGTGTGCCATGCGCTGCCCCATGCCGTCGCCATCACGGAGCCCGGGCGCGAGATCACTTACCGTGAGTTCGACGAGCGGGCGTCACGGCTGGCCACCGCGATGGAAGAGGCCGGGGTCGGCGAGGGCGACACCGTGGCCTGCTACCTGTACAACGGCGCCACCTACCTGGAGACGGTCTTCGCCGCCTTCAAGCTCGGTGCTGTACCGGTGAACGCCAACTACCGCTACACCGACGAGGAGCTCTCCGAACTCCTGACCGACGCCGACGCGGCAGTGGTCGTCTTCAGCGGCGCCCTGGCCGCCCGGGTCACGCATGCCGCCGACCATGTGAGCACGCTGAAGCTGCTCGTGAGGGACGGCGCCGAGCCTGCCGACGGCCCGGCCGGGCCTGTCGTACCCGAGCTGGAAGAACTGCTGGCGGCGCATGAACCGCGTAAGCCGCAGCCACGCCCCGGATCCGACCGGCTCTTCATGTACACCGGCGGGACCACCGGCAAGCCGAAGGGCGTGGTGTGGCGACAGAGCGATCTGCTGCACTCCCTGGTGGTCCCGATCTTCCATCCGCTCGGTGTCACCGAGCTGCCGACGACGCTCGACGAGGCCGTGGCCATCGCGGTCGAGGCACACCGCGAAGGCAGCGCGCCGACCACGATGCCCGTCGTGCCGCTGATGCACGCCACCGGACTGTTCAACACCATGGGCGCTTTGATGGTGGGCGGCAGGGCGGTCACCGCGCGGCAGGGCGGCCTCGACCCGGAGCACGTCTGGCGCACGGTCGCCGAGCAGCGGGTCGCGACGGTCATCGTCGCGGGCAATGCCGTGTGCCGACCGCTCGTCGACGAGCTCGTGCGGGCGGAGCAGGCGGGGACGCCGCACGCTCTGCGCTCTGTGCGCAGGGTCCTCAGCTCCGGCACAGCTCTCAGCGACGTACTCAAGCGGCGACTGCACGAGCGAGCCGAGATCACGGTCATCGATGCCATCGCGTCGAGCGAAGGGGGGCCTTTCGCCTTCGCGATCACCTCCTCCCTCGGAGACCTGCCCGCCCGATTCTTCCCCGTGCCCGCGACGAGGGTGATCGGCGACAACGACCGGTTCGTCGAACCCGGCAGTGACGACGTCGGGAAGCTCGCCTACTGCGGGCCCATGCCGCTCGGTTACTACAAGGACACCGAGAAGAGCGCGACGACGTTCCGCACCATCGACGGAGTCCGGTACGCCATCCCCGGTGACCTCGCCCGTCTTGAGGCCGACGGCGCGATCCGGTTCCTCGGACGCGGCTCGGGCGTGATCAACACGGGCGGCGAGAAGGTGCACCCGCAGGAAGTGGAGAATGCCCTGCTCTCCCACCCCGGTGTGACCGACTGTGTCGTCGTCGGCGTCCCTGACGAGACCTGGGGCGAGCGGGTCGCCGCCGTCGTGGCGGTCCGGGCGGACATGACCGTCACCGGGGAGGAGCTGCGCGACTGGGCTCGGCAGAGCCTCGCCGGCTACAAGGTGCCGCGCTCCGTGGTCCTGACGGACGTCCTGCCCCGAACCCCCACCGGCAAGCTCGAAGTCGCCTGGGCCAAGAAGACCGTCCAGGAGTCCGACGCGGGCGACAGGGTGTGACAGCCGGGTGCGAGCAGCCATGGCCGACCATCACGCCGCCGCGCGGCCCGTACGGCGGTCCACGCGGCGTTCCAGCGGCAGCGTCGGTCCGCAGGAGGCGTACGGCCTCGGTCCCGATCCGATGGCCGGAAGGGCCTCGTTCCCGTTCACGGAAGGCGGAAGGCACTGGGGGTGCCGCGGGTCCGCCGTGGTCTGCTGCCACGGCCGGGCTCGGCTCGCGCGTCCCTGGCGGGCTTCGAGCGTCCGCAGTGCCTCCACCACACCGGCCACATGGTCCCGCACGGCGGCTTCGGCCGCCGCCGGGTCCTCGGTGACGATCGCCGCGATGATCCGCGGGTGCTGGGGCAGCGACACATGGGCCCGCCCCGGCACCGGGGAGAGCACGAAACGGTGTCGGACCATCTACGCCCGCAGCCGTTCGAGGACCTGCTCGGCCGTGTCATCGCCGACGATGTCGCGCACACGGCAGTGCGGACGGGCGTCGCACGTTTCGCTGATTCGGCAGCAGACCGGTCCCTGCGAAGCCGCGGCGGCCGATGGCTTCGTGGACCGTGGACACCCCCGCCTCGGCACGCCGACAGCGATCCCAGCCGTCTCCGGCCCACATCCGGGGCCCACGTGCCTTTCCCTCTGCTCACCCACCCACCCCACTCGACCCAAGGAGTCCTGATGAGCCACGACACCTCCACCACGTCCGAAGGCGCGTTGCTGGTGATCAGCGCGCACGCGGGCGACTTCGTCTGGCGGGCCGGCGGCGCCATCGCCCTGGCCGCCGAACGCGGGCAGCGCGCGAAGGTGCTGTGCCTGAGCTTCGGCGAGCGCGGCGAGTCCGCCCGTGCCTGGCGGGACGGCCTGCGCCTGGACGAGATCAAGGAACTCCGCCGCACCGAGGCCACGAACGCCGCAGCCGCGCTGGGTGCGGAGATCGAGTTCCTGGACGCCGGGGACTACCCGCTGCTGGAGACCCAGGAGTTGGTGGACCGCGTCGTGCGCGTGTACCGGGAGGTGGATCCCGCGGTCGTCCTCACCCACACCCTCACGGACCCCTACAACGGCGACCATCCGGCTGCCGCCCGCATGGCGCTCCAGGCACGCGTGCTCGCCCAGGCGGTCGGTTACGACGCGCCCGGTGAACCGCTCGGCGCTCCTCCGGTGTTCTTCTTCGAGCCGCACCAGCCCGAGCAGTGCGACTTCAAGCCGAACGTCCTGATGGACATCACCTCCGTCTTCGACAAGAAGCGCAAGGCCATGGAGTGCCTGGCCGCACAGCAGCACATGTGGGACTACTACACCGACCTCGCCAAGCGGCGCGGCGTCCAGCTGAAGCGCAACGCCGGACCCAACCTCGGCCTCGCACACGGAACCATGGGAGAGGCGTACGTGCGGCTCTACCCGCAAACGACGGATGTCCTGGCATGACGGCGCACAACGAGACGGGTGCCCGCGAGGCCACACACGTCTGGGTTCCCTTCCTCGACACGTCCCTGTACGTGCAGTTCACGGACGAACCCGACAGGGTGCACGGAACGGCCAGAACGTACGACCCCCGGAGTCTGTTGGCCGAGGCCGTCCCCGAGGACGCACTCACACGCGACGACCGTTACGGCGTAGTGATGTGGCGTACCGACGTCGAACGGCTGCACGCCGTCGTGGAAGCCCTCTGGAACGAGGACGACCGCCAGGTGCGGATCCACCTCGACCAGGCCCCGCAGGCAGGCAGGGACGACGACATGCCCGGCCCGCGCGACGGATGACGTAGTCCGGGCCACGACCATACGCCGCCCCGGTCCGGTCATTCGAGCGATGACCTGGGCATCCTGCGGTGGCTAGCGTCGATCGTGCCGCCACCGACACCGGGCGGCCCGCCCTGCCGACCGTACCGAGGAGATGACGAACGTGACGAGCCCATCAGCCACCGCCCCGGACACGCGCCCTCTCGGTTCCGCCGCGGCCGGAACGCCGTCCGGGACCCGGCGCGGCACCGAGTTCGAAGGCACCGTCACGGTGCTGGCCCGGCAGGCGGTGGCGGACGACGTCGTGTCGCTGGAGCTCGCGGCGAGCTCGGGCGAACCGCTGCCGGTCTGGCAGCCGGGCGCGCACATCGACGTCGTCCTGCCCACGGGCGCCACGCGGCAGTACTCGCTGTGCGGCCCGGTGGGAGACACGGCTCATTGGCGTGTCGCGGTGCTCCGGGAGCCCGACGGGCGCGGCGGATCGCAGTGGATCCACGACCACGTCGAGGAGGGTGGCGAACTTCGGGTGCGCGGCCCGCGCAACAACTTCCCGCTGCGGCCCGCCACCCGCTACCTGTTCGTCGGCGGCGGCATCGGCATCACCCCCTTGCTCCCGATGATCGCCGAGGCCGATGCCGCCATGGCCGAGTGGTCCCTGCTCTACGGTGGCCGCACACGCTCCTCCATGGCGTTCCTGCCCGAACTGGAGGGCCACGGCGAGCGCGTGGCAGTGCGGCCGCAGGACGAGCACGGACTGCTCGACCTCGCCGGCTTCCTCGGTGATCCCGACCCGTCCACCCTGGTGTACTGCTGCGGCCCCGCAGGGCTCATCGACGCGGTCGAAGCGCACTGCGCCGACTGGCCGACCGGTGCGCTGAACATCGAGCGGTTCGCCGCGGCGGCCGTCCGACAGCCCGCCGACGACACGGCCGAGCAGCCGATCGAGGTGGAACTGCGGGCGTCCGGGACCACAGTGACCGTGCCGCCCGGCCTGTCGGTCCTCAAGGCCGTGGAGCAGGCGGGCGTCCCTGTCCTGTCCTCGTGCGAGGAAGGCATCTGCGGCTCGTGCGAGACCTCCGTCCTGGAGGGCGAGGTCGACCACCGCGACTCACTGCTCACCGAGGACGAGCGCGCCGCGAACGACACGATGCTGATCTGCGTCTCCCGGGCGCGCGGCGGACGCCTCGTCCTGGATCTCTGACACCCCCGACTCGGTCCGGACAGCGCCCTGTCGGTCGCAAGCGGACCGGTACACCTCAGTACCCATCACCGAACCGGCACACGCCCGAGCCGGACGGCCGACGCCGAAGAAAGGACCCGCGATGACATTGACACAGCATGTGCGCAACGGCTGGTACCTGGGAGCCTGGTCCGACGAGATCGGCCGAACCCTCAAGCAGCGCTGGATCACCGACATCCCGGTCTGCTTCTATCGGCTGCCCGACCAGACCGTCACGGCTGTCGAGGACCGCTGCCCCCACCGCAAGTACCCGCTGTCGCTGGGCCACCTCGACGACGACGGAACCCTCCAGTGCGATTACCACGGCTACCGCTTCGACGGCCAGGGCGTGTGCGTCGGGGTCGCCGAGCAGGCCGACCGACCCAAGGCAGCACTGCGCCGGTTTCCCCTGGTCGAGCGGGACGGTGCCATATGGATCTGGCCCGGAGACCCCGAACTGGCCGACGAGAGCCTGCTGCCCGACACCTCATGGCTGACCGACCCGAACTGGACCCATGTGCACGGCGTCGTCCCGCTGAAGGCACGGCACATGCTGCTCCTGGAGAACCTGCTCGACCTCACCCATGAGACGTTCCTGCATCCGACCAGCATCGGCAACGCCGCCGTCGCCGCGACCCCGATCGACGTGACCGTGGACGGCGACCGGGTCGGCTTCAGCCGACGCATGATCGGCATCGAGGCCCCTCCGTTCTACGAGAAGTCCTGCGGGCTGACCTCTCCGGTGGACCGCTGGCAGGACGGCGACTTCTACCCTCCAGGCATCTTCGTCCTCAACATCCGCGTCGCGGCCACCGGCACCGAGGAGCCGGACGGCTTCCACATGAAGGTGCTCTACGGGATGACACCGGGGCGCGGCAACGAGACGCACGACTTCTACGCGCTGGGCCGCGACTACCTCATCGACGACCAGGAGCTCACGAAGTTCCAGCACGAGCAGCAACTCGCCGTGATGCAGGAGGACGTCGACGCCCTGGAGGCGCAGGAGATCATGTACGCCACCGATCCGGGCGGCACCGCCGAGTCCAGCATCAAGTCCGACCTCGCCGCCCTCCGCGGACGCCGTGCGGTGGCGAAGATGCTCGCCCGCGAACAGCGCGCACAGCAGGACGCCCGCATCCCTCACAGCAGGGCGTCCGTATGAGCGGCCACCACGTCTTCGTACTGCTCCACGGGGCCTGGCACGGCGGATGGGTATGGCAGCACATCACACCGCTGCTGCGTGCGGCCGGGCACGAAGTGCACTCCCCCACGCTGACCGGGGTGAGCGACCGTGCCCATCTGCTCAGCCCGCAGGTCGGGCTCAGCACCCACATCCAGGACGTCGTGGCGCTGATCGAGGCCCACGACGCCCGGGACGTCGTCCTCGTCGGGCACAGCTACGCCGGTCAGGTCGTCACCGGGGTCGCGGACCGGATCCCCGACCGGCTGGCCCGGCGCGTGCACCTCGACGCCTTCGTCGGCGACGACAAAGACGCGGCGATCGACCTCCTTCCCGAACGCATCGCCGGGCACTACCGGGAGTCCGTGGCCGGCCCCGGCTTCGGCTGGCTCATCCCGGTGCGCTCGCTGAGTGTGCTGGGTGTCAAGGAACAGTCGGACCTGGACTGGCTCGGCCCGCGGCTGACCCCACACCCCTGGCTGACCTACACCGAACCCCTCCGTCTCACCGGGAAGGCCGACCAGGTACCCGGCGCCTTCATCGAGTGCACCGACTGGATGCGGGTGTTCACCCCGCACGCCGAGCGTGCCGCCGCCCGTGGCTGGCCGGTCCACGAGATCGCCACCGGCCACGAGGCCATGGTCACCGCCCCGGGCCGACTGGCCGAACTGCTGCTGGAGATCGCGGCAGCCTGACCCGTGAAGGAACGCCCCATGGAATTCCTCGTCCGTACCGAGAACACGCTGCCCCCGGACACGCCCGACGACGTACGCGAGACCCTGCGCAAGGGCGAGCGCGAACGGGCCATGCAGCTCAGGGAGTCGGGAATCCTCAAGCGGCTGTGGCGGGTTCCGGGCCGCAACGCGACCATCGGCCTGTACGAAGCAGCCGATCCGGCGGAACTGCACGACGCTCTGGTCTCCCTGCCCATGTGGAAATGGATGGACATCACCGTCGAGGCGCTCGCCACCCATCCGCAGGAGAAGGCGCCGTGACCGTCGACCCTGACGGTCGGAGCCCACGGGTCGCGGTGGTCACAGGTGCCGCCGGTGGCCTGGGGCTCGCCGTCGCCCGCAGACTGGCCGAGGACGGATTCACGGTCGCCGCCCTGGACATCGCCGAGCCCGACGACACGGACCCGACTCCGGGTGTCCGGGCCTGGCGTTGCGACGTCACAGATCCGGCCGCGACCCGCCAGGCCGTGACGGAGATCGCCGAAACGTACGGCGGTGGCCGGATCGATGTACTCGTCAACAACGCGGGATTGCTCTCCGGACGGGCACCACTGCTGGAGACGACCCCGGAGGAACTGCACCGATTCTTCGCCGTCAACGCCGTCGGCCCGCTGCTCATGGTGCAGGCCTGTGCGCCCTGGCTGAGCGCAAGCCCGTATCGAGGGCGGGTGATCAATGTCGCGTCCCGCACCTTCTTCACGGGAGCGCCGGGCCAGATCGCCTACGTGGCCAGCAAGGGCGCGCTCATCGGCATGACCCGGGTGATGGCCCGCGAGCTGGGCGAGCACCGGATCACCGTCAACGCTGTGGCACCAGCGCAGGTGGCCACTCCGGGCACCCGGGCGCACTCCGACGACGAGGTGTTCGCCGCGACCATGCGCCGACAGGCGATCGAGGAGTTCGTCACCCCGGAGCACTTCGCCGGCCTCGTCTCCTATCTCGCGTCCCCCGACGCGGTCATGGTCACCGGCCAGACACTCGTCTGCGACGGCGGCGGGCTCCTGCACTGACCGGCGACACCACGGGAGAGGAGAGGAACGAATGAACGGCAGCACACCCCAGGTCCCAGGCACCTACGTCTTCGACGCCGCGGAAAGCCGACGCGCCCGGGCGCTCAACCGGCTCTGCGGTTCCCTCAAGGAGGCCGAGAACCGGGAGAAGTTCAAAGCCGACGAAGTGGCGTACTGCGAGACATACGGACTCACGGTCCAGCAGCGGGACGCCGTCCTGCGACGGGACTGGAACCGGATGATGGAGCTGGGCGGCTCCATCTTCTACGTCTTCAAGCTCGCCATGGTCGACCAGAGATCCATGCAGTACCTCGGCGGGGTGTTCACCGGCATGACCACCGAGGAGTTCGCGCAGGCACTGAAAGCGGGAGGGCGGAGCTTTGGCTGAGGTGACATGGGGTCTGGCCACATCGCACGTGCCCTCGATCGGTGCGGCCATGGACCGCGGGAAGACCGAGGACCCCTACTGGAAGCCGCTGTTCGACGGGTACGCGCCGGCCAGGGAGTGGATGGCCCGGCACACGCCCGACATCGCGGTCGTCGTCTACAACGACCACGCCAACGCCGTGGACATGAGCGTCACGCCGACCTTCGCGCTCGGAACGGCGGAGTCGTACCGGGTGGCCGACGAGGGATGGGGCAGCCGCCCGGTACCCGCGGTCACAGGCGCTCCCGAGTTCTCCGACCACCTCGTCAACAGCCTGATCGACGCCTCCTTCGACCTCACCGTCTATCAGGAACTCGACGTCGACCACGGCCTGACCGTTCCCCTGTCGGTGTACTGCCCCGATCCCGGCGAACGCTGGCCCTGCGCGGTGGTGCCCCTCCTGGTGAACGTCATCCAGTACCCGCAGCCGACCGCCGCACGGTGCCTGGCCCTCGGCCGCGCGCTCGGCGAGGCGATCCGGTCCTTCCCCGAGGACCTCAAGGTCGCCGTCTTCGGTACGGGCGGTATGTCCCACCAGCTCGCGGGCGCCCGCGCGGGACTGATAAACCAGGACTTCGACCGAATGTTCCTGGACGCCATCGAGCACGCCCCGGAGAAGCTGGCCGCACTGACGCGCGAGCAGTACATCCGCGAGGCCGGCTCCGAGGGCATCGAACTCATCATGTGGCTGATCATGCGCGGTGCGTTGGGGCCACGGATCCGACGCGTGCACGAGACCTACCACGTACCCGCGTCCAACACGGCGGCCGGCATGGTGTTGTTCGAGAACCTGAGCCGGTGATTCACCGTCAGTCCTGACCGGCCGACGCTGGTGACGTGGGAGCGGCAGGGTGCTGGATCGACTGCTCGGGGTTTCGCCCGGCGTGATCGGCATGACGCCCGATCCGCTGGTCGGAGCCCCGAACGGCGGCGTGACGACGGCCGAACGGAGCCCGACGGCCCTACCGCTCCCGGCACGGGTGTGCCGCGCGACGAGGCCTGTCCTGGACACCCTTCACACCGGGGCCCGTCAGCCGGAGCGGTAGCGGAGCCCGTCGAGCAGGAGGTCGAGCATGCGGCCCGCGCGGTCGCGCAGCCCTTTGTCGCTGGTGATCAGCAGAACACCGCCGAGGCTGAAGCCGACGTCCAGGGGGTCCACGTCCGAGCGCAGAACTCCCACTTCGGCCCCGGCGTGCAGCAGGGTGCTGATGGCGGTGCTGATCCGTTCCAGACTTTCGGCGAACGGATCCTCGTCGCCGGAGGCGATGACGGCCTTCAGCGCGTCCGCCATGCCCTGCTTGGTGGCCAGGTAGTCGATGAACCGGTCCATCCACTGCCGCATGGCCTGGTCGGGAGGGAGCTGTGCGAGCAGTTCCGTGGCGCTGTCGCAGACCCGGGCGAGTTCGTTGCGGTAGGCGGCCTCGAGCAGGGCCTCGCGGGTGGGGAAGTGCCGGTAGAGCGTTCCGATGCCCACGCCGGCGTCCTTGGCGATGGCCTCGAGGGACGCGTCCGTGCCGACCTCGGAGAACGCGCGCCCCGCGACTTCGAGCAGGCGTTCCCGGTTGCGTCTCGCGTCGGCACGCAGTCCTCGTGTGGTGCTGGTCACAGCTTTCCTTCCTCTGGACAATCGGAGGACCCTCCGTTTATGGTTCAAGCAACCGGAGGCACCTCCGATTCGAGCGTAGCAAACAGGGAGCATGGCGAGAATGGCCACGAGGACAGGCATCACCACTCCGTTCACCAGCCGGTCCACGGCTTCCGACGTCATCGCGGGCGTCGACCTCACGGGCCGCCGCGCCGTCGTCACCGGGGCCGCGTCCGGCATCGGCGTGGAGACCGCCCGGGCGCTCGCCGGCGCCGGCGCGGAGGTCACCCTCGCCGTACGGGACACCGAGGCCGGCCACCGCACCGCCGAGGCCATCCGGGCCACCACCGGCAACGAAGGCGTACGGGTCGCCGCGCTGGACCTGACCGATCCGGCATCCGTCCGCGCGTTCACGGCCGCGTGGCAGGGTCCGCTGCACATCCTTGTCAACAACGCGGGGGTCATGGCGGCCCCGGAGAGCCGCACACCCCAGGGCTGGGAGCTGCAGTTCGCCACCAACCACCTGGGACACTTCGCTCTGACCGCCGGACTGCACGGCGCGCTCGCCGGGGCCGGCGGTGCCCGCGTGGTGTCCGTGAGTTCCAGCGGGCACCTGTTCTCGCCCGTCGTCTTCGACGACCTCCACTTCACCGAGCGGCCCTACGACCCGTGGCTGGCGTACGGGCAGTCCAAGACGGCCAACGTGCTGTTCGCGGTCGAGGCCGGCCGGCGATGGGCCGACGACGGGATCACGGCCAACGCGCTGATGCCCGGCGGGATCCGGACCAACCTGGGGCGCTACATGGACGAAGCGCAGATGGGCCTGTTCATGACCCACCTGCAAGCCCTCCTCGGTGAAGGAGCGCCCCTGCCCGAGATGTCTTTCAAATCGGTCGAACAGGGCGCCGCGACCTCCGTCCTGCTGGCCGCCTCACCCTTGCTCGACGGCATCAGCGGCCGGTACTTCGAGGACTGCGACGAGGCCCCACCGCACCAGCCGGGCACCAACACCGGGGTCGCGCCGCACGCCCTGGACCCGGAGGCGGCCGAGCGACTCTGGCAGGTCTCCGAGCAGCTCCTGGGCTGACCTCACGCCGCTCGCCGACCACGACTGAGCCCGCGGACACCCGTAGCAGCCCTCTCGCCCAGGCCGACCCCCGACCAAATACTTGAAACTTCAGTTGAAAGTCTAAAATACTTAGGGAGACACCATGGCAGGCAGTATCCGCAGGCACTGGAAGCGCTGGCTCATCGCTGGTGCGGCCACCGCCGTCGTGCTGGGCACGGCGGGCCCCTACGTCTACATCAACTACGTCCAGGACAAGCCACCGGCCGCCCTCTCGCTCGACAACCCGCCAGGCTCGGATTCCTCCGGCAGTTCCTCAGGTTCCGGGGAGCAGGCCGGGCAGGAGGGTGTCGAGGGCGCCTGGCGGGTGGGCAGCGGCTCGCAGGCCGGTTACCGGGTCGACGAGGTCCTCTTCGGACAGAACGTCACGGCGGTGGGCCGCACCGAGGAGGTCACCGGCGAGCTGGAGATCAAGGGCAACCGGGCCGTCAGCGGATCCTTCACCGTCGACCTGGCCTCGGTGAAGAGCGACTCCGACCAGCGCGACGGCCAGTTCCGCGGCCGGGTCATGAACACCGAGCGGTACCCCGAGGCCACCTTCGAGCTCACCGAGCCCGTCGACTTCGGGTCGACGCCGGAGGTGGGCGAGCGGGTCAGCGCCGAGGCCACGGGCGAGCTGACCGTCCACGGCGAGACCAACCCCGTCTCCTTCGACCTCGACGCCCAGCGCACCGCCGACGGCTTCCGGGTCAACGGCTCCATTCCGGTCACCTTCGCCGACTACGGCATCGACGCACCCAACTTCGGCGGGATCGCGGTGGAGGACGAGGGAGACATCGAGTTCCTCCTCGCCTTCGACCGCGCCTGAGCCCATACGGGGCCAGAGGGTTACACCGACCCCTCACTCACGCCCGATCTCTCACCGGACACCCAACGACGCGCTTCACCGCCGTCCGCACAGCATTGGAGACCCCCCATGTACGGCACCACACGGTCGAACAGCACCACCCGGACGACCCGTAAGGTCGTAGCCACCCTCCTGGCCGTGGCGACCGTAGGAGCAGTGGCCGGCTTCGCACCCGCCGCCACCGCCTCCGCACCGTCCCACAGCGGACTGACCCTCGGCCTCGACGCCCCGCACACGAGCCCCGCCACGCAGGAGCGCAACAAGCGCGTCGCCGTCCACGTCCTCACCCAGCTCTTCGAGGAGGGCAACCTCGCGGTCGCCGACCGATACATCCGCAAGGACTACATCCAGCACAACCCCGCCGCGCCCAACGGCCGGGAAGCGATCAAGAACTTCATCCGTGACTGGACCGCGCGCTTCCCGGACCACCAGTACAACGTGAAGCGGGTCCTCGCCCAGGGCAACCTGGTCCTGGTGCACTCCAACCCCGTCTACGAGCCCGGCACCCGTGGCGCGGCCGTGGTCGACATCTTCCGCTTCGACCCCAGGAGCGGCATGATCGCCGAGCACTGGGACACGGTCCAGGACGTGCCGGCGACCACCGTCAACGGCAATGACATGTTCGGTACGGTCAGCAACCCGCACACGAACCAGCCCAGCGGTCCCCGCTGGCAGACACACCTCAGCGAGAAGATCGCCACCAGCTACTTCGACACCCTCCTCGTCGACAAGAACCCCGACGCCGTCAAGTACCTCGCGCCGGAGTACTACCAGCACAACCCGACCATCCCCAACGGCTCGGCCGGCCTGCGTGAGCAGTTCACCGACTTCTTCCGCCAGTTCCCGAACCTGATCGTGGAACGCAAGCGCGTCATCGCCGACAGGGACTACGTCGCCATCCACGCCCACTACCGTCTCAGCCCCGAGGACCGTGGGCAGTCCGTCGTGGACATCTTCCGGGTCAAGAAGCAGAAGAACGGCAAGCTCAAGGTCATCGAGCACTGGGACGCCGTACAGGACGTCCCGGCCACCTCCGCCAACGACAACACGATGTTCTGACCTCTCCGATCATCGCGGCCCCATGGCCCGTCACCTGCCGGTGATGGGCCACTCATTTCTCGGCAGCGGACATGAGTCCGACCGGGTCACCCCATTGCGGCTTTGCATGTAGCCATCCAAGGGCTTGATTTACAAGTCATTCATGCACCACTGTGTCCGCTGTACGGACGGTGGTCCGTACAGCGGTCGAGCCCGGAACGAATCGAGGAGGATTCCATGGCCTTCGTGACGGAGGACAACCTCAGCGACCTGGCGGTGAAGCGCTGGGCCACCGCTCACTCGCCCCGGCTCGCCGAGCTGATGACGGCGCTGGTGCGGCACCTCCACGCGTACGCCCGCGAGGTCCGGCTGACGGAGGAGGAGTGGGCGGCGGCCGTCGAGTGGCTCACGGCGACCGGCCGGATCAGTGACGACAAGCGCCAGGAGTTCATCCTCGCCTCCGACGTCCTCGGTCTGAGCACGCTCGTCGTCCAGCTGAACCGTCACTTCTCGGCGAAGGCCACTCCGGCGACGGTGCTCGGTCCCTTTCACATCGACGGCTCTCCGACGGCCCAATTCGGAGCCGACATGTCGGACGGCATCCCGGGCACGCCGCTGTTCATCACCGGCCGGGTCCTCGACCTCGACGGCACGCCTCTGCCCGACGTCGTCCTGGACGTATGGCAGGCCGACGCCGACGGCGCCTACGAGGCGCAGCTGCCGGAGATCGACGAGGCCCGGCTGCGCGCGCTGTACCGGACGCGAGCGGACGGCACGTACTGCGTGCGCACCATCGCGCCACGCGGCTACGCGATCCCGATGGACGGTCCGGTCGGTGACCTGATCAGCAGGACGGACATCAGTCACTTCCGTCCCGCGCACATCCACTTCCTGATCGACCACCCCGGCCACGAGAAGCTCATCACCCATCTGTTCCGGGAGGGTTCCGAATTCCTCGACACCGATGTCGTGTTCGGCACGAAGGACGAGCTGATCGTGCGCTTCACCGAGGAACCGGCCGGTTCCTCCCCTGACGGCGGCACCATCGACGAGCCGTA
The DNA here is from genome assembly GCF_030294945.1 of Streptomyces graminofaciens. Lineage (NCBI taxonomy): Bacteria > Bacillati > Actinomycetota > Actinomycetes > Kitasatosporales > Streptomycetaceae > Streptomyces > Streptomyces graminofaciens. The sequence goes on from NZ_AP018448.1 coordinate 11,051,002, forward strand.
CCTGCGCGCCGAGTTCGATTTCGTGCTGCAGCCCCGGACGACGGACGAGCCGCAGCCGTGAATCTCGGGCTGCTCCTGCTGCGGCTGCTGCTCGCCGCGCTGCTGTTCGGCCACGGCACCCAGAAACTGTTCGGCTGGTTCGGCGGTGCCGGGCGGGCCCGGACCGCCGCCGTCTTCGACCAGTGGGGCTTCGTGCCCGGCCGGCGGATGGTGCTCGTCGCCGGTGCGGCCGAACTCGCCGGAGCGGTCACGGTCGCGGCCGGGCTGCTGACTCCCGGCGGCTGCGCGGTGATCGTCGGCACCATGGCGGTCGCGGCGGCGGCGACCGCGCCGAACGGCTTCTGGGCCCAGCAGGGCGGCTGTGAAGTGCCCTTCTCCTACGGCGCGGTGGCCGCGGTCCTCGCCTTCACCGGCCCCGGCGCCTGGTCACTCGACCACGCCCTCGGGCTGACGGAACTCGACGGCTACGCATGGGGATGCGCGGCACCGGCCCTCGGCCTGGCCACCGCGGCCGTACCCCTGACCGCCCGCTCCCGTGTTCTGCGGGCCCGGACCACAGACTCCACAACGAGGTGACCACATGACGATCGAACAACCACGCAGAGAAGACTTCACCCCCGGACGCCCCGTCCTGTTCCGCGACGCGACCGTCCTGTCCATGGACCCCGCGATCGGCCTGCTCGACCGCGGTGACGTCCTGGTCCGCGGCGAGCTGATCGAGCAGGTCGGAAGGGACCTCCAGGCACCGGACGACGCGTTGGTGGTGGACTGCGCCGGCGGCATCCTCATGCCCGGCATGGTCGACACGCACCGCCACATGTGGCAGACGGCGCTGCGCGGACTCGGCGCAGACTGGACCCTGTCGCAGTACTTCGTCTTCTACTACCTCACCTGGGGCAAGATCTTCCGTCCCGAGGACATCCACGCCGGCAACCTGCTGTCCGGCATCGAGGCGCTCGACGCGGGTGTGACCACCACGGTGGACTGGTCGCACGGCCTGCAGACGCCGGAGCACGGGGACGCGGCCGTCGAATCGCTGCGCGCGGTGCCGGGCCGCTTCGTGCTGGCCTACGGCAACCTGCTCGGCGCCCCCTGGGAGTGGGCCCGCTCGAAGGAATTCCGGTCCTTCGTCGACCGCCACTTCTCCGGGCGGGACGACATGCTGGGCCTGCAGCTCGCCTTCGACGTCACCGGTGACGACGCCTTCCCCGAGAAGGCGGCGTTCGAGGCGGCCCGCGAGCTCGGGCTGCCGGTCACCACCCACGCGGGCGTCTGGGGCGCGACGAACGACAACGGCATACGTCTGATGTGGGACCACGGGTTCATGACGCCCGACGTCACCTATGTGCACTCGGCGACGCTCAGCGAGGACTCGTACCACCGGATCGCCGCCTCGGGCGGCACGGTCTCGGTGTCGGCGGAGAGCGAGCACAACGCCGGCCAGGGCTACCCTCCCACCTGGCGGCTGAGGCGCCACGGCATCCCCGTGTCACTGTCGATGGACACCAGCGTGTGGTTCAGCGCCGATCTGTTCTCGGCGATGCGCGCCACGCTGTCGGCCGACCGGACGCGGGAACACATGGCGGCCCACGCGGCCGGGGAGACGGTGGTGCACCACAGCCTGCGGGCCCGGGACGTCGTGGAGTGGGCCACGATCGGCGGCGCCGGCGTGCTCGGCCTCAGCGACACCATCGGCTCGTTGACGCCGGGCAAGAAGGCCGACCTCGTCCTGCTCAAGAACGACCGGTCCCCGGCGATGTACCCGATCCTGCACCCCTACGGGCACGTGGTCTACCAGGCCACCCGCGCCGACGTGCACACCGTGCTGGTCAACGGAACCGTGGTGAAGTACGCGCACGAACTGGTCGGCGTCGACCTGGAACGGGCCCGCACCGCCGTCGCCGCGACCGTGGACTACGCGCGGACCACCATGGGCGAGGACGCGTGGCGGGAGGCCGTGGAGCCTCAGATCCCGACAACCGAGGTGATCTCGAACCCGTACACCTACAGCGAGTACCGCGGCGAGGGCGTCGCCGTGCAGAACGAGGGGGCGTAGCCCATGAGCGGCGGTTCAGGCGGCTCACGCGGACCGCTCGACGGGCTGCTGGTGGCGGACTTCTCCCGTATCCTCGCCGGTCCGTACGCGACGATGCTGCTCGCCGATCTCGGGGCCGACGTGGTGAAGGTCGAGGGCCCCCAGGGGGACGACACCCGCACCTGGACGCCGCCGGTGCGCGACGGTGTGTCGACCTACTACCTGGGGATCAACCGCGGGAAGCGGTCGCTCGCGCTCGACTTCCGCGACGAGGCGGACGCGCGGCTTGCGAGGGAGCTCGCTCGGCGCGCGGACGTGGTGATCGAGAACTTCAAGCCGGGCGGGCTGGCCAGGTACGGCCTGGACCATGCCTCGGTGAGCGCCGGGAATCCTGGCGTGGTGTACGCGTCGATCAGCGGTTTCGGAGCCGGACCCGGCCGGAACGTACCCGGCTACGACCTGATGGTGCAGGCGATCTCCGGGCTGATGAGCCTCACCGGTGATCCGGACGGGCCGCCGTACCGGGCGGGCATCTCCGTCTTCGACGTGATGGCGGGCAACCACGCCGCCATCGGCATCCTCGCCGCGCTGCGGCACCGCGACGCGACCGGCCAGGGCCAGCTCGTCGAGGTGAACCTGCTCTCGTCGGCACTGACCGGGCTGGTCAACCACAGCTCCTCCTACGTGGCCGGCGGCACCGTGCCCTACCGGATGGGCAACGCGCACCCCAGCGTCTTCCCCTACGAACCGCTGCCGACGGCCGACCAGGACCTGATCGTCACGGCTGCCAACGACGGGCAGTTCCGCAAGCTGTGCGAAGTACTCGGGATCCCCGAGACCGCCGACGATCCCCGCTTCCGGCACAACGCCGACCGTACCGAGCGACGGGAGGAACTCCGGCCCCTCCTGCTCGATCGGCTGAAGACGAGGACCGCCCTGGAGTGGTTCGACCTGCTCGTCGACGCCGGGGTCCCCTGCGGACCGATCAACACCATCGAGGGTGGGTTCGCGATGGCCGAACGCTTCGGACTCGACCCGGTCGTCGAGGTCGGCGAGGGAGACCGGGCCGTACCCACGACACGGCACCCGATCCGCTTCTCCGAGACGCCCGCCGCCTACCGCCTGCCCCCGCCCGAGTTGGACGAGCACCGGACCGAACTCCGCAAGTGGCTGGAGGACGGAGTGGGGGACGATCCGGAGGACGAGAATGCCTGAGAAACCGAATGCGCCCGAGTACCCGACCGCCCTCGGTGCGTCCTCCCTGGACAGCATCACCCTGCTCGGCCAGGACCTCGCGGCCGATGTGATGGGCGAGGTGGGCTTCGGCGAGCTGGCGTTCTGGCTGGCCACGCAGCGCCGCCCCACCTCCGGGGAGACACGGGTGTTCGAGGCGGTGCTCGCCGCACTCGCCGACCACGGCTTCACCCCGACCGCCATAACGGCGCGGCTGACATACCTGTCAGCCCCCGACTCGATACAGGGAGCCATCGCCGCAGGGCTTCTCGGCGGCGGCTCCCGCTTCCTCGGCGTGACCGAGGACTGCGGCCGCTTCCTGCATGACGCCCTGTCAACGCTGGAGAACGGCCACCCGACCGACGAGGCCGGCTGGGACGAACTAGCCCTGGCCACCGTACGCTCCCGAAGAGAGGCCAGGGGGCTCATCCCCGGGCTCGGACACCACATCCACAAGCAAGGTGACCCCCGCACTCCGAGACTGTTCCAACTCGCCATGGAGGAAGGGCTGTTCGGCCCGCACCTGTCGCTGTTCGCGGCCATAGGCCGGGTCCACCCCCAGGTGCTGGGCAGCACCCTGCCGCTCAACGGCGCCGGCGTCTGCGGCGCCGCGCTCGCCGACCTCGGCCTCCCGCTGGAACTGCTGCGCGCCTTCGCCCTGCTCGCCCGCACGGCCGGACTCATCGGCCAGCTCGCCGAGGAGATCCGCAACCCCGTCGCGAACGACATCTTCCTCTCGGTGGACCTCAACAACCGCGCCGTACCACCGCACCCTGCCGACGGAGGCGAAGCTTCAGCAAGCGGCTGATCAGTAAGGGCCTGATGCCGTACGACGGTAGCGGCCGGGCGCGATGCCCTGTTCCCGGGAGAACGCCCGCGAGAAGGCGAACTCGGAGCGGTATCCGACGGCTTGCGCGATGGCGCCGACCGGATTGTCGGTGTCGCGCAGCAGGCGGGCGGCCAGGTCGATCCGCACGCGAGAGAGGTAGGCCAGCGGGGTGTGGCCCACCACCTCCTTGAACTGGCGAGCGAAGGCCGGGCGGGACATCGTGACGGTGCGGGCCAGGCTCTCCACCGTCCAGTCGCGGTGCGGCTCTTCGTGCATCAGTGACAGGGCGGTTCCGATGCGCGGGTCGCGCAGGGCGGTCAGCCAGGACGGTCCCGTCTCGCTGGCGGTGTCGGCCCGTTCGATCCAGGCGCGGATCGCGAGCACGAAGAGCACCTCGGTCAGACGGGTCGCCACTGCCCGGGAGCCGGGCTCCCCGCCCGCCGTCTCGGTGGCGAGGATCCGGACGACATCCTGCAACCGGGGGTCGGCGCTCATGCCGGGCACATGGATGAGCCTCAACCGGTGGTGAACGTTGATCTCGGCGTGGAGGCCGTCGGACAGCGCCCAGTCGACGACCCGCTTGACCGGCCATCCAGGTCGGGTCGATGGCGTGGGCGTGGCCGCTCCAGGTGACGGGGCGGGCCGCTGTCGTCCTCGCGCAACGCGGAAGTGAGTTTGATTTTCCTACTCACAGATCTATAGTGTGAGTCCAGATTCCATACCGACCGGTAGGACTGGTGAGGCCAGGGAGGCCGCCATGAGGGATGCAGTGATCGTTGAGGCCGTGCGTACCCCAATCGGCAAGGGCAAGCCGGGCGGTGCGCTGTCGTCCGTGCACCCCGTCGAACTGCTCGCACACACCTTGCGCACGCTGGTCGAACGCAGCGGGATCGACCCAGCGCTGGTGGACGACGTGGTCGGCGGCACCGTTGACCAGGTCGGCGAGCAGGCGATGAACACCACCCGCTACGCCGTGCTGTCGGCGGGCTTCCCGGAGACGGTCCCGGCGACCACCGTGGACCGCCAGTGCGGCTCCTCCCAGCAGGCCGTGCACTTCGCCGCGCAGGGCGTCATCGCCGGCGCCTACGACCTCGTCATCGCCTGCGGCGTCGAGTCGATGAGCCGGGTCCCGATGTGGTCGAGCGTGCCGCCGGGCGCCGATCCGTTCGGTCCGGGCATTGCCGCCCGCTACCCGGAGGGGCTCCCGCCGCAGGGCGTCAGCGCCGAACTGATCGCCGCGCGCTGGAAGCTGGACCGCGAGACGATGGACGCCTTCTCCGCCGACTCGCACGCCAAGGCCGCGCGGGCCTGGGAGGCTGGCCTCTTCGACGCCGAGACCGCGCCGCTGACCACGCCTGAGGGACGGCTCGTCACCAGGGACGAAAGCGTGCGCCCGACCACCACGCCGGAGATCCTGGCCGGCCTGCGGCCCGCGTTCGAGGACGAGGGGTTCGCCCGCCGCTTCCCGCAGATCGACTGGTCGGTCACGGCCGGCAACAGCAGCCCGACCAACGACGGCGCGGCGGCCGTGCTGATCACCAGCAGCGAGACCGCCGCGCGGCTCGGCCTGCGGCCCCTCGCCCGACTGCACAGCTTCGCCGTCACGGGCTCCGACCCGCTCCTGATGCTGACGGGCGTCATCCCGGCCACGGAGAAGGTGCTGCGGCGGGCGGGGCTCGGCCTGGACGACATCGACCTCTTCGAGGTCAACGAGGCATTTGCCAGCGTCCCGCTCGCCTGGCTCGCCGAAACAGGCACGGACCCGGCCCGCGTCAACGTCCACGGTGGCGCGATCGCCCTCGGCCACCCGCTCGGCGCGAGCGGAGCTCGCCTGATGACGACGCTCGTTCACGCCATGCGGGAGCGGGGCGCGCGCTACGCCCTGCAAACGATGTGCGAGGCGGGCGGGCTGGCCAACGCGACGGTACTGGAGCGTATCTGAGCTCGGCTCCTTGGAACCCATAACGGCTGGGTCCGTGGGGCCGCCGGCGCCGAGGTGGACAAGTTCCTCGGTATCCCGTACGCCGCACCGCCCGCGCCGGCCTCGTGGCGGGGCGTCCGTGACGCGACCACCGACGCCCCGGCCTGCGCCCAGCCTGCCGGCGGGCTGCTCCCCGGAGAGTCGACTGCGGACGAGGACTGCTTGTACCTCAGCGTCTACCGGCCCGCCCACATAGCCGGGAAGCGGTTGCCGGTGCTCGTCTGGATCCACGGCGGCGGGTACGGCTCGGGAGCCGCCCGGCTGTACGACGGCAGCGAACTCGCCGCGAAGAACGACGCGATCGTGGTGAGCATCAACTACCGGGTCAGTGTGTTCGGCTTCCTGGCCCTGGAGTCCTCGACCATGAGCAGGGGAACTCCGGGAACTACGGGTTCCTCGACCAACTGGCCGCGCTGTCTTCGCGGCACACACCGCCACCTACTTCTACGAGTTGTACGACCCGAACGCGCCACCGCTCACAGACCCCCCGGCGCCCAAGGGCTTCCAGATGGGCTCGGCGCACAGCGCGGACGTCGCCTACGTGTTCCAGGACGGCTTCGCCCAGCAGGCAGCGCCGTTCACCTCCGCGCAGAGGGCGTTGTCAGACAAGATCATGCGGTACTGGACGAACCTCGCCAGGCAGGGCAGCCCCAACGGCCACGGCGAGGCCGTCTGGCCGAAGTACCGGGGCGGCGGGAACGGCATCGTGCAGTTGAGCCCGGGCAACGTCTCGGTCATGCCCGACTACGAGGCCGAACACCACTGCTCCTTCTGGCGTTCTCTCGGACAGGCGTAGCCGGACAGGAGCCCGCGCGTCGCCGCGCGGGCTCCCTCCCGCTCCCGCGGCCGGACCGTCAGCACCAGTGCCCCGTGTCGGCCGCAGGCATCCGGCCGAGCCGTACTCCGAGTACAGCTGGCCTTCCAGCTCATTGTTGTACGGGCGCAGTGAGGCGGCGGGGCCCTCGGGGCCCGTCGTCTGCCGGCCGACTTCAAGTCGTGCTGCCCGCTCGGGGCCGCCCGGCTCCCGCATTTCCCCCGTGATGCGCCGACGCCAACGCAGCGGCGTTTCCTCGTCGCATTCCTGCCTCGGCGCCCCACGAAACGGACCGATGCGGACCAGGTCCTGCCGATCCATCCCCACCGCGTTCAGTTCCGCGGCCGCCCGGCGCACCTCATCCTCCGGAACACTCCACTGACCGCCGCTCGCCCTCACCATCGCCACCACACGGCCGCCGAGCAGGACGTACCTCACCTGGGCACGGGCAGGAGAGCAGGTGAATGCCCCAGAAGCCGTCGGCACAGCACTGTCGGCCGTCAAATCGACCCACAGAGCGTCCGCGGCAACCAGGGTGATCAGGCCGTCCGTGGGACCGGGCAGGACACGCTCTGACATACCGACAGGCTAACGGCCTGCAACGCGGCAACGGGTGCCAAGCGCCTCGGCCAACCGGGCCGCCGCCCGCAACTCTTTTGCCTGAGCATCTGGCTCGTGTGGCAGGACAGCGTCACCGGCAGATCCTCGAAGGACACTGCGGGAGACCTGCAGGACCACCACCAAAACCGAGACCGCTCGAACGAGTTCTAGCAATGCCGCCAACTCCTCGTCGGACATACAGTCCATGAGAAGTTGCAGTTCAGAGCCGGTGCACGAGCTACCGCGGTCGGTAATATCGAGTACAAGCGCGACACCGACGCTGGCGTCATCAACCAGGGCTTGTTCTCCCTCTCGTGGCTGATGGACCAGCGGGCCGAGTTCGAGCACCTGGTCCACGACAGGTTCGGGGCTACGGCCGCGTCCCAGGTGCTGTGGAGCGGACCGAGCCTGATCTGTACCGCCGACGACTTCACGCGCTACGACGTACACGCCGTATGTGAGCACCGGAGGCCGATCGACCTGGCCCGCTACCGCTACTTCGGCACCGAGCAGACGTGAACCGCCCCGCTGACCGGACGTGTCAGCAACAAGCGCTCCGCTCTGAGGGTATCTCCTGGAAACCAGCTCTGACCTCGGCCAATGGAACGCGTTCCGCGCACAAAGATGCGTCAGCTCGTCGTTGACCGGCGGTCCGCGGCAGGGCCAGGCTGATGGAGCCAGATCGGATTCCGATCTCCCGTTTCCGGTCCCCGAACTGAGTGCAGGAGGCGTGATGTTCCAGACAGACACCTTTGAAGACACCGAACTCAGGGGAGATCCCGGAGCGGCTGCCGTCGCCACGACCGCGCTCGTCACTCCGAACGCGCCGGCGGACCGCGGCGAGCTGTTCTTCCAGCGTTGCCTGTGGTGCGGCACTCCGGCCTACCGCCGCTCGTTCTGCCGTGCCTGCGGGTCCGTGGCCCTTCGACGGGAACGCAGCGCGGGCGACGGGGTCGTGGTCCGCCGCCACGGCCAGGTCCCGCACAACACGTGGTTCGTCGCGATGAACGAGGGCTTCAACCTGCTCTGCCAGGCCACCGACGCGTCGCCGGTCACCGTCGGGTCGAGGGTGAGTGTCGTACGGGCCGTCGCTCCCCTCGGGCAGGGACTTCCCGTCGTCGAGCCCACTCGCCCGCCGACTTCGGACCGCTGGTGGTGACGGGAAACGGCTCGAACGCAGCCACCTCGCACAAGCGGGACGATCAGAGAGGAGGGTGCGTGGACACCCAGCACAACGCGCCGGATGGACAGGCCGCCGTTGTCGAGGGAGTGGGGCGTGGCGCGTTGGAGGGTCTGCGGATCGCCGACTTCTCCCGGGTTCTCGCGGGGCCCTACGCCACCATGCTTCTCGCCGACCTCGGTGCGGAAGTGATGAAAGTCGAACGGCCGGGCATCGGGGACGATACCCGGGCCTGGAGCCCTCCGGCGGACCACGACGGCACCTCGACCTATTTCCTCAGCGTCAACCGGAACAAGAGGTCGGTCACCCTGGACCTCGCCACCGACACCGGCCGTGAACAGGCCCTCGCCCTGGTCGCCGAGTCCGACGTGCTGGTGGAGAACTTCCGCCCCGGCACGATGGAACGGCTCGGCCTCGGCCCTCGCGAACTCCTCGCCCGGTACCCGGAGTTGGTCTACTGCTCGATCAGCGGCTTCGGCAGCGGCGCGGGTGCGGCGATCCCCGGATACGACCTTCTCGTGCAGGCCGTCGGCGGGCTGATGAGCGTGACCGGGGACCCGGCCGGTGAGCCGGTCAAGGCGGGGGTGGCCCTGGTCGATGTGATCACCGGCCTGCACGCCTCGCTCGGCATCCTCGCGGCCCTCCGGCATCGGGACGCCACCGGGGAGGGGCAGCACGTGGAGGTGAACCTGCTCAGTTCGCTGCTGTCGGCCATGGTCAACCAGGCCTCGGCGTTCGCCGTCGCCGGTGTGGTCCCGGAGCGTATGGGCAACGCGCATCCGAGTATCGCCCCGTACGAGACCTTCCCGGCCGCCGATCGTCCGATCGCGATCGCGGTGGGCAACGACCGGCAGTTCGCCGCGCTCGCAGATCTCGTCGGGGAACCCGGTCTCGCTCGCGACGAGCGCTTCCGCACCAATGCAGACCGGGTCGCCCACCGCACCGAGCTGCGCGCCGTCCTGACGCGGCGGCTGGGCGCCGCCGGCGCGGACCACTGGTCGACTGTCCTGCTGGCGGCGGGTGTGCCCGCGGGGCCGGTCAACACCCTGAACGAGGCGTTCGACTTCGCTCAGAAGCTCGGGCTTCCCGGCATCGTCGACATACCCGCCGCATCCGCCGACGGAGGCGACGGAGCAGAGGGCAGGCCCTTCCGCCAAGTCGCGAGCCCCATCGCGATGAGCGGTACGCCCGCGCAGTACTGCCTGCCGCCACCGCGCCTGGGCCAGCACACCGCGGAGATCTTGCACCGCCCTTCGGACCACGACCACGCCTCCCCGCCGAACGAAGCGGTCAGCTGACCGCTTCAGGCGCTGGCACCACGACCGAACCGATCACCCTCAATCCCCAGGAGCTCACGATGAGCGGCGCCAAGCCGATGAAGGACCCCCTCGACCTGCTCGACATCTCCTCCCTCCTCAGCGACGAGGAGCGCGAGATCCAGGCCACCGTGGCCAAGTTCCTCGCCGACCGGGTACGCCCGCACATCGGCGAGTGGTTCGAGAACGCGCACTTCGCACGCGAACTCGCCCCGGAACTCGGCAAGTTGGGCGTTCTGGGTATGCATCTCGAAGGCTACGGCTGCGCCGGGACGAACGCGGTCAGCTACGGACTGGCCTGTCTGGAGCTGGAGGCGGCGGACTCCGGGTTCCGCAGCTTCGTGTCCGTGCAGGGCTCGCTGTCGATGTTCTCCATCTGGAAGTGGGGCTCGGAGGAGCAGAAGCAGGAGTGGCTGCCCCGGCTCGCCGCCGGTGAGGCCATCGGCTGTTTCGGCCTGACCGAGCCCGACTTCGGCAGCAACCCCTCCGGGATGCGCACCCGGGCCGTCCGCGACGGCGACGACTGGATCCTCAACGGCTCCAAGATGTGGATCACCAACGGCGGCATCGCCGATGTCGCCACCGTCTGGGCGCAGACCGAGGAAGGCATCCGAGGCTTCCTCGTCCCCCGCGGGACTCCCGGCTTCACCACCCAGGACATCAAGCAGAAGATGTCCCTGCGCGCCTCGATCACCTCGGAGCTGTACTTCGACAACGTACGGCTGCCCGACTCCGCCCGACTGCCGCTCGCCCAGGGCCTGCGCGGACCATTGTCCTGCCTCAACGAGGCCCGCTTCGGCATCCTGTTCGGCGCGGTCGGCGCGGCCCGCGACTGCATCCAGGCCGCCATCGAGTACGCCGACTCCCGCGTGCAGTTCGACAAGCCCATCAGCGCCTTCCAGCTCACCCAGAAGAAGCTCACCGACATGAGCGTCTCCACCGGCAACGCCGCCCTGCTCGCCATCCACCTGGGCCGGCTCAAGGACCATCACCGCATCCGCCCCGAACAGATCAGCGTCGGCAAGCTCAACAACGTCCGCGAAGCGATCGCCATCGCCCGCGAATGCCGCACCGTCCTCGGCGCCAACGGCATCTCCCTGGAGTACTCGCCGCTGCGCCACGCCAACAACCTGGAGTCCGTCCTGACCTACGAAGGCACCAGCGAGATGCACACCCTGGTCGTCGGACAGGCGCTCACCGGCCAAGCGGCGTTCCGCTGACCACCGAAAGCCCGACCACCGAAGGCCGAACCACCGAAGGCCGAACCACCGAAGGCCGGATCACCGCAGGCTGAAGGAAGACGTCCGTGAACATCGTCGTACTCGTCAAACAGGTCCCGGACACGGGTGCCGAACGCACCCTGTCCCAGGCCGACCACCTCCTCGACCGCGAGGACGCCGACCTCGTCCTGGACGAGATCAACGAGCGCGCCACCGAAGAGGCCCTGAGTCTGAAGGAGTCGGCGGACGCCCACATCACCGTCGTCTCCATGGGACCCGACTCCGCGCGCGAAGCCATCCGCAAGGTGCTGGCGATGGGCGCCGACCGGGGCATCCACATCTGCGACGACCGTCTGCGCGGCGCGGACGTGCTGACCACCGCGAAGGCCCTGGCGGCCGCCGTGCGGACCGTGGAGGACGTCGACCTGGTACTCGCCGGTGACACGACCACCGACGGTCGGGCGAGCGCGGTCCCCGCGGTCGTCGCGGACCTGCTCGCCCTGCCCCAGGTGACCCACGTACGGAAGCTCGACGTGGACGCCGGACGGGTGCGCGCCGAGCGCGAGACCGAGAACGGTGAGGTGACGCTCGACGCCCCGCTGCCCGCGCTGGTCAGCGTCACCGAGAAGATCAACGAGCCGCGCTACCCCTCCTTCAAGGGGATCATGGCCGCCAAGAAGAAGCCGGTGGACACGGTCGACCTCGACGACCTGTTCCCGGACGCGGACCACACCGCATTCCTCGTGACGCGCACCCGTGTGCTGGAGGCCGTCCCGCGGCCCCCGCGTTCAGCCGGAACCCGCATCACGGACGACGGCTCGGCAGGCCGGCAGCTCGCCGCGTACCTGATCGCCCAGAAGCTCGTCTGAACCATCTGAACTGTCTGTCCGCCCGCACAGGAACACAGGCCCCATGCCCGATGTCCTCGTACTCGTCGACCACGACGGGGAACGTGTCAACAAGACCACCTATGAACTCCTGGCCGCCGCACGGCGGCTGGGAGACCCTGCCGCTGTCGTCGTGGGACCCCCCGGCACGGCGGCGCGCCTCAGGGAGTCCCTCGCCCGATACGGCGCCACGAGTGTCCACGCGGCGGAATTCGCTCAAGCGGCAGATTTCCTCGTCACGCCTGCCGTGGACGCCTTGGAGCTGGCGGTGAGCGAAACCTCCCCCGCCGCCGTTCTGGTCCCCGCGACGACGGACGGTAGGGAGGTGGCCGCGCGTCTCGCCGCACGGCTGGACGCCGGGCTGCTGATCGACGCGGTCGACCTGGACTCCTCCGGTGTCGTCACTCAGATCGTCTTCGGGGGCTCGTACACCGTGCGTTCCCAGGTCACCCATGGGACACCGGTGATCACCGTGCGCCCCGGGGCCTTCGAACCGGAGGAGCTTCCCGGCGGCGCTGCCGAGTGGACACTGGTCCCGCCGGCCGTCGACCCCACGACCTCCGCCCGTATCACCGACCGACGCACCGTACTCGCGGGTGACCGGCCCGGGCTCACCGAGGCCGCCGTCGTCGTCTCCGGCGGACGCGGTGTCGGAGGCGCGCACGGCTTCGAGGTGGTGGAGGAACTGGCGGACGCCTTCGGAGGCGCGGTCGGCGCCTCGCGCGCCGCGGTGGACGCCGGCTACTACCCGCACCAGTTCCAGGTCGGGCAGACCGGCAAGTCCGTCTCCCCTCAGCTGTACGTCGCCCTGGGTATCTCCGGGGCCATCCAGCATCTCGCCGGAATGCAGACCTCCAAGACGATCGTCGCCGTCAACAAGGATCCGGAGGCGCCCATCCTCGACCTCGCCGACTACGGCGTGGTGGGCGACCTGTTCGCGGTGACTCCCCAGCTCACACAGGAAGTGGCCGCCCGCCGCGCCGTCGGTTGAGGTGCTGCGCGACCGGAGGGGGCGGCCGTCGGCCGCCCCCTCCGTCCATTCGCCGACTGCGGTGAGCGTTCACCCGCGGCAGACCGAGAGTGATGCCAGTCTTGAGATCAGGGCATTGAGACACCGACGACGATGGGGGAGGACACCATGCGGTACACCGGGAAGCCCAGGTCCTGCTGCGACGTGTATATCGACCCCGACCCCACACGGGTGTGGGCTTTGGTGACGGACATCGCTTTGCCGGCCCGCCTGAGCCCTGAGCCCTGAGCTGCAGCGTGTGGAACGGCTCGACGGCGCCGAGGCGCCTGCGGTGGAAGCCCGTTTCGCCGGCCTCTCCGGGGCCGACCTGGCCGTGGAGCGCGAACCGGACCGGGGCAGGAGATCGTGGCCTTCCGGCTCGCGGAGCCTCGCACGAACACGGAAGCAACCCTGCACGGCATCACGGCGCTTGCCGAAGGAACCAGCTGGTCAGGTCATTCGCGACCGGCGCAGATCAGGGTCCATGGGCCCACTTCAGCCATGCCCTCAAGTCGGCCTACGCGTGAGCCCTCACGACCTTGCCTTACCGGCCTTCAGGCCGCCTGGTAGTTGAAGAATCCCTGTCCCGACTTACGGCCCAGCAGGCCCGACTCGACCATGCGACGCAGCAACGGGGGAGGGGCGTACAGCGGTTCGCGGTACTCCTCGTACAGTGCTTCGCCTATCGCCGCCACGGTGTCGAGGCCGATGAGGTCGGCGAGGCGCAGCGGGCCCATGGGGTGGGCGCAACCGGCGGTCATCCCGGTGTCGATGTCCTCGGCCGTCGCCGTGCCGGAGCTGACCATCCGTACCGCTGCCAACAGGTAGGGAACCAGGAGGGAGTTCACCACGAAGCCGGCGCGGTCCTGCGTGACGATCGCCTTCTTGCCCAGGGTCTCGTCGGCGAAGGCACGCACGCGCAGTTCCGTGGCCTTCGAGGTGTGCAGCGAGGGGATTATCTCGACCAGCGGCATGACAGGGACGGGGTTGAAGAAGTGCAGGCCGATCACCGACTCCGGTCGTCCGGTCGCTGCCGCGAGCCGGGCGATGGGGATCGAGGAGGTGTTGCTGGCGAGTACGGCGGCAGGGTTGGTGACCACCTCGTCCAGCTGTCGGAACAGAGCCGTCTTGGCCTGCTCGTCCTCCACGGCGGCCTCGATGACCAAGTCCGCCTCGGACAGACGGGAGAGGTCTGCGGCGACCGTGATTCCGGCCAAGGCATGGGCGCGGCCTTCCGAGGTGAGGGCGCCGCGCTTCTCCGCCTTGAGCAGGGAGTCCGCCACGCCGGTCAGACCGGCGCGGGCCCTGTCCTCGGTCACGTCGCACAAGGTGACGCGTAGGCCGGCCCGGGCACAGACCTCGGTGATGCCCCGGCCCATCTGCCCGGCGCCGACGACGCCCACGTGCTTGATCGATGTCATGTGTTCCTCCGCCTGTCCTTCTCCGTCCGCGACAGTCGACGGACGCTGCCACGCTCAGTGGTTCCGTGTTGAGCCTAGGCCGGTCACACCCCCTCTGACCTGCTTGGACGGTGCGTTATCCGCGTACAAAGATGCGTCGGTCCGTTGTCGGCCGGCGGGTGCCGCGCGGAAGCGGCGCCGACAAGACCAGGGGTGGTTCCGACAGGCTGCGGATCGCGCACTTCGCCCTGCGCGGGCCGCCTGCCGGGGCTCCGTGGCCTCAGTCGGCGGCGGCCGTGGCGGCAGCCGCCTCCCGCAGACGGCGGATCACGCCGCGCACGGCGGGCGAGGTCTCGCCTCTGCGGTAGGCGCCCACCAGTCGCGTGGTCAGCGGTACGTCCGCCAGCGGGCGATAGGCCACCCCGGGGATCTGTACGCGGCGCAGCGAAGCGGGGACCAGGGCAACCGCGAGACCACCGCCCACCAGTGTCAGAGCCGCGATGAAGTCCCGCACCGGGGGAGCACACCGCGGGCTGAAACCGCCCCGCTCCGCCACCTCAAGGATCTGGTCGCGGCAGCCGTACTCCTCGTCGAAGTGCGGGGCGACGAACTGCTCGTCGCACAGCTCCGCCGCCGGTACCGCCTCGTACGCCGCCAGCGGCGCGTCGGCCGGCAGCGCAATGACGACCTCCTCCGTGAGGAGACACGTGGCGGTGACTTCGGTCGGGTACTCCGGCCGCCAGCGCAGGAACCCGACGTCGATGTCCCCGCAGGCCAGTGCTTCCAGCTGTGCCGGTGTCTCCAACTCGCGTACCTGCAGGGTGAGCTGCGTGCCGGGGGCCGCGCAGCGGGTGAGGACGTCGGTCAGTACTCCGGAGAACGCGGCCGAGGCGACGTACGCGATCTGGGCGTGCCCCAGCTCCCCGCGGCCCGCACGTCGGCCCACGGCCTCGGCCCGCGCGGCCTGGGCGAGGGTCAACCGCGCCTCTTCGAGGAACAGCCGCCCGGCGCTGGTGAGTGCCGGCCGGGAGCGTCGTCCGCGGTCGATCAGGCGGACGCCCAGGTGCGACTCCAGCGCCCTGATCTGGGCGCTGAGTGCCGACGGAGCGAGATGCAGACGGTCCGACGCCCGCGCGAAGTGCAGTTCCTCCGCGACGGTGACGAACGACTCCAGCCAGCGCAGTTCCACCGGCCCCTCCGTCCTGCTGGGCGTGTGCTCAGGCGTGCACCGGCCGAGTGTACGGCCGGTGGGTCGGGACACCCCGCGGCGGCGTCAGGGCAGAACAGGACCGCCGCGGGGTGAGTACGGTGCGCCGTGGTTCAGGGGATGACGACGTAGTTGCTGAATCCGCCGTCGCGATCCTCCAGGCCCGAGATCGCCTCGTTGACCCTGGACAGCGGGAAGGGCTTGACCTGTAGGTAGGACAGGTCCAGAGCGCCCGTGGCCACCATGTCGGCGAGCTCCTGCCCCTGAGCGGTGCTGAACCAGTTGGAGCCGATCAGCTGGACCTGCTCGTCCATGAGCCACTTCACGTCCACGGGCAACCGGTCGGCCACGCCGCCGACGTTGACCACCTTGCCGCCCCGCCGGACGCCCTGCATGGAGTCGAGCATCGTCTCCACCGGGGCCTTGGCACCCAGCGCGCTGATGACATAGTCCGCGCCCTCGCCGCCGGTGCGGGACTTCGCCCACTCACCGGTGGAGCCGTCACCCAGCCGGAAGACCTCGACCCGCTCCGGGTCCAGTTCCTTGACGCGCTTGAGGAGTTCCTCGTTACGGCCGGTCCCGAGGACCCGCGAGGCACCGGAGGCCAGCGCGAGCATGGTGGACGCGACCCCGAGGGTTCCCGTGACCCCGTCGATCAGCGCGACCTGGCCGGGGCCGGCGGCGGCGTTCTTGAGGGCGCCGTAGGAGGTGCCGATGTAGCCCAGCTTGCCGGCCTGCTCGAACGTCATGTTGTCCGGGAGGTTGACGATCGAGTACTGCGGGGCGGTCATGTACTCCGCGAAACCCCCGTACGGGTAGAGGTCGAAGATCCGCTGGCCGTCACGTGAGGTGCTGAAGTAGCCGTTCAACGTGAAGTAGCGGCACCGGCTCAGTTCGCCGCCCCGGCAGACCTGGCAACTGCCGCAGGAACGCAGGGGGTTGACGTAGACACGGTCGCCCGGCTTGGTGTGCAGCACCGCTTCGCCGACCGCTTCGACCACGCCGGCGGCGTCCAGGCCGAAGATAGCGGGGAACTTCGGCAACGGCTGGTGCGGGAACCACGTGGGCCAGTTGTTGATCACGTTGGCCATGTTCGGCACGATCCCGCACGCCTTCACCCGCACCAGTACGTCGGTCGGGCGCGGCGTCGGCACGTCGATCGTGTCCACCGACATCGGCTCACCGAGCGCGTGCAGTCGTGCAGCGAGCATTTTCGCCATTGAAATACTCCTTGGAACTGCTCCGTCCCGGGCGGCCGGGGGCGGAGACATCAAGAATTCCCTACGAATGGGGGAAAGGGTTCGGGTAGTTTTCCTCAAGGTCGATGCCGAGCAGTCCCATGATGCGGACGCCGGAGTTGTACCAGGCGATGGACAACGACAGTTCGACCATCTGCTTGTCCGTCAGGTGGTCGGCGGCGGCACGCCACGTCTTCTCCGAGACGTCGACCTGGAGCGTGGACTCCTTGGCGAGAGCCATCACCGCCTTCTCCGCGTCGTCGAACAGACCGGACGACTCGAAGTCGGCCACCGCCGCGAGCTGTTCCTCCGTGAGCCCGGCCTTGAGCCCGTGTGACTGGTGGTGCGCGACCTCGTACGCCGACCGGGTCGCGTACCCCACGGTCAGGATGGCCAGTTCACGCAGTCTGGGGTTGAGGTCGGCGGCCCGCAGCGAGTTGGCGTAGGTCAGGAAGGCGTCCAGCTGGGTCGGCGCGTTGGTCAGGGCGAGGAAGATGTTCGCCGTAGGGACCTTGCGTTCGGCTTCCAGCCGGTCGTACAGGGGCTTCTGCGACTCGTCGGCGTCCTCGCGGCGCAGATAGGGGACGCGTGCCATGGGTGTCTCCTCGGGGGACGAAAAGATCAGCGGGTGGACTGGGGCTGTTCGCGCAGGAACCGCTCCAGCGACATGGGCTTCGGCGGCTCGGCCGGCGGAATCTGCTTGACGCCGACGAAGGGCGACGCCTCGAAGTACCACTTCTCCAGCGCCGGCAGGCCCCAGCGGGCGTTGGTGCTCAGCGATCCCGCGTCCCAGCGCACCGGCTCGATCTCGGTGTCGATCGTCTGGTAGTGGCTGTTGAAGACCTCCACCCGGTGCCCGTCGGGGTCGCGGAGGTAGGCGAAGAGCATCCCGCCCGGACCGTGACGGCCGGGGCCACGCTCCACGCCCTCGCCGTAGCCGTGGATGCCCGCGAAGTCGCAGGCGGTGAAGATGTCGTGGCTCTCCGAGACGGTGTACGCGAAGTGGTGCAGGGCCGGCCCGGTGTTCTCGACGATCGCCAGGTCCAGGCAGGTGCCCTTGCGGTACATGAAGGCGCCCAGCAGCTTGTCGCCGTGCGCCAGGTACTCGGAGTTGCGGAAGCCCAGCTCGCCGTAGAACGCGCACAGCTCGTAGGTGTCGGGCGCGAAGGTCTGGTAGTGATCGAGCCGCTGCGCGTGCGCGCCCTTGTGGAGCTGGAAGTCGATGTGCAGCCTCGGCCGGGTCTCCATGTGCGCACAGAGTTCGAGCGGCGTGCCGATGGGGTCGCTGACGTGCAGGGTGCGGCCCTGGTACGGGGCCTCGACCCACTCGGCGGGCAGTCCCCGCTCACGGAACCAGTCGTACGCGATGTCGAGGTCCTCGTCGAAGAAGACCCGGAAACCGATCCTCCTGCTCCTGCCCGCGCCCTCTTCGTCCAGTTCCAGGACGAGGCTGTGGTGGCAGGCTTCCGACAGGCCGCGGAGGTAGCAGGTGCGCTCGTCCTCGTCGCTGACCACGAGTCCCAGCACGTTCACATAGAAGTTCCGGCTCTCGGCCAGATCGGCCACGGTGAGCCGGACGTGGCTGGAGCGGGTGATGTTGAAACTCGGACGCAGATTGACGGGTGGCAGCATGCTGGTCTCCGTGCTCGGATCGGCTCTGGATTTCGCTGACTTTAATACTTCGAGACCCTTTATCGGCTTGGCTGTAAGGGCCTCGGATTTATGGCTCGGCCGTGAAGGCATCGGATCCGGCGAATGTGAAGGCGGACCACCCGCTGAATTCCGCGGATTCACCGAGGGACTCCTCGATGCGCAGAACCTCGTTCCACTTGGCCATGCGCTCGGAGCGGGTGAACGAGCCCACCTTCAACTGGCCGGCGTCCCAGCCGACGCTCAGATGGGCGATGGTGATGTCCTCGGTCTCGCCGGAACGCGCCGAGACGATCGTGCCGAAGCCGGCTTCCTTCCCGGCCCGCAGTGCCTGGAACGCCTCCGTGACCGTACCGGCCTGGTTCGGCTTGACGAGGACGGCGTTCACCGCTCCGACGGTGGCCGCGGCCTCCACGCGCTTGGCGTTCGTGACCAGGTAGTCGTCGCCGATCACCTGGCAGCGGTCGCCGTACCGCCGGGTGAACTCCAGCATGCCGTCGTGGTCGTCCTCGCCCACCGGGTCCTCGACGGACAGGATCGGATACTGCTCGATCCAGCCGCCCAGCATGTCGATCAACGCCGCGGTGTCCAGAGTGCGGTCGTCCAGGGCCAGTGTGTACCGCCCGCCGCTGCCGAACTGCGAGGCCGCGACGTCCAGCGAGATGCCCACCTCGGTCGAGAGGGCGAAGCCCGCGGTCTCGATGGCGCGGGTCAGCATCTCCAGCGCCTCCTCGTTGGAGTCGAAGGCCGGCCAGAAGCCGCCCTCGTCGGCCACGCCCTGGGCCTTCCCCGCCGCGCGCATCAGGCTTCCGGCCGCCCGGTAGATCTCCGCGGTCCAGTCCAGGGCCTCGGAGAAACTGTCCGCCGCCGGGCACATCACCATGAAGTCCTGCACGTCCACCCGGCGGTCCGCGTGGGCGCCGCCGCCGAAGATCTGGATCTCCGGCAGCGGGATACGGACCGGGCGTTCGCCCGCCAGGTGCTTCCACAGCGGTTCCCCCGCCGAAGCGGCGGCGGCGTGCAGGACGGCCATGGACGTGGCCACGATCGCGTTGCCGCCGAGACGGCCGCGGTCCGGGGTTCCGTCGAGGTCCACCAGAAGCCGGTCGACGGCCTCCTGGTCACTCGCGTCACGGTCGGCGAGGGCGGGCGCGATCTCGTCGTTCACCGAGCCCACCGCGCGCTGGACGTCGAGTCCGCCGAAGCGGCTGCCGCCGTCGCGCAGGTCGAGCGCCTCGCCCTGGCCCGTCGAAGCCCCCGCCGGCGCGATGGCCCGCCCGACCGCGCCGTCCGCGAGGCGCACCTCGACCTCGACGGTCGGCCGACCGCGTGAATCCCACACTCTGCGGCCGTGGAGCTTGGCGATCCGCGCGTCTGTCATGGCGGTGCAACCTTTCGGAGTTCGGGCGATCCGGGTGATGGCCGGGATGCCCGTGCCTGTCATCGGGGGTGGGACGTCCGCACGGCCGAAGGTGTACGGAGGTCATCACTGACGAACGAGCGCGGGCGGACCCCGAGGGGGCGCCACCCGGATCGATACGAGGGCGCTGCGAGCGAGCGAAGGGTCGTACCACTCTCTTCGTCGCCGTGCTAACGATAGCGCAATCGTGCGAACTGTCGGCGGTGATGTCAAGAGGCGGGTTGTGCTCCATCCTTCTTGGTCTGCGTGTGACTCTGCCCTCTTGGTTCACCTTGAAGTGAATGCTATCGTTCGCACGATCCTGCTCCGGCAAGGACTCCGACGGGCCCGCACGCTTCCTGGACGGACGGACAGCACAGGAAGGGGCGGGCCCGCCGGGCCGGGTCGCGGCCGAAAGGAAAGTGAGCCCGATATGGCAGCCGAGCCCTCTGTGGCGCCGATGACACTCACCACTGTGGTGGCCAGTACGCGTCCCGGGCGTGTGGGAAGGTCCGTCGCGGACTGGTTCACCACCCGGGCCGCGGAGTGCGACCAGTTCGAGTCGCACACCGTCGATCTGAGGGAACTCGCCCTTCCCTTCTTCGACGAGCCGCATCCGCCCGCCCTGCGGCAGTACACGAAGAGCCACACCCGGAAGTGGAGCCGGATCGTCGAGGCGTCGGACGCGTTCGTCTTCGTCACCCCCGAGTACAACGGCGGTTTCCCCGCCCGCTGAAGAACGCGTGGGACTACCTCGTCGTGGAGTGGCAGCACAAGCCGGCCGCGTTCGTCAGCTACGGAGGCGTCTCGGCGGGCACGCGGGCGGTGCAGATGGGCAAGCAGGTCGTGGCGAACCTCAGGATGCTGCCGATCGGCCCGACCGTGAGCATCCCGTTCGTCAACGAACGCGTCGAGGACGGCGCTTTCCGGCCCGGCAAGATCCATGAGGCGGCGGCCGAGCATGTGCTCGACGAACTCGTGCGTACCGCCCGTGTCATGCGCCGACTGCGCGGCGGAACGTACTGAACCGCCGCCGGATTCGGCGGGTTCATGCGAAGGCGCCCGGAGCGGTGTGCTCCGGGCGCCTTGCGCGTGTGCGTGTGCGGCTGCCCCTGGTTCAGTGGGACGTGGACGGAGGCTTTCCGCCGGGGGATGCCGTGCTGCCGCGCAGGATCAGTGATCCGGGGGAGACCGACGTGTACGGACCGTCGTTGCCCGGGTTGGTCTTGAGGCGACGCATCAGCCACAGGGCGCAGCCGGTGGCCATCTCCTGGATGGGCAGGCCGATCGTGGTGAGTCCGGGACCCCACCAGGAGAACCCCGGCTCGTCTCCGAACCCGATCACGGACAGTTCCCCGGGCACCTTCACGCCCTGCTCGGACAGTTCTTCCAGGACCCCCCGGGTGAGCTGGATCGATCCCAGCACGAGCGCGGTGGGGGCGTCCGGTTCCTTCAGCAGCCGGCGCATCGCCTGGCGGCCGTGGTCCACGGACGACGGCGGTCCCAGCTCCGTGCGGCCGGCGTCGTCCGGCAGGCCGCCTTCGCGCAGGGCGCTGCGGAAGCCGCGCAGACGTTCCGCGCCCGTGGGTAGTTCCTCGGGGCCGCCCATGTACGCGATACGCGTGTGGCCCTCGGTCACCAGGTGGGCCGTGGCCCGGCGCAGCGCCTCGTGGTCGTCCACGCCGAACCACTGGGAGCCGAGCGAGGGGTGGCGGCGCAGCAGCTGCAGGTGCGGCACCGTGCGCAGGAGCTTGACGGAGTCGTTGTGCGGGCGCGCGGTGGGCACGATGATGACGCCGGCCACCCGGGTCGCGGACAGCTCCCGCAGATGGCGCAGCTCCACCATCCGGTCGTCGTCGGTCTCCGCGAGCATCAGCTGGAAGCCCTCGGCCTCCATGTTCTTGGACAGCTCGTGCGCGATGGTCGAGTAGAAGCTGTTGCGGATGTCCGGGATCACCAGTGCGACCACGTTGCTGGAGGCTCCGCGCATCATCCGGGCCGCGCGGTTGCCGACGTACCCCATCTCGGAAGCGGTCCGGCGGACCTTGAACTTGGTCTCCTCGCTGATGCGGGGATCGTCGGCGAGGGCCCGGCCGACCGTCGAGACGGAGACGCCGAGGCGTTCGGCGATGTCTTTGGTCGTGATCACGTAAGGGCCCCTTCGAGCTGGCTGATCCCGTGCCGTCACTTTCCGTGTGCCAACGATAGCGCTTGTGTTGCGCTCCGCGGTCAAGAGGAAGAGGTCGCGAGATTGATGATTCTTTGCGTGCTAACGTTAGCATTGATGGATGAGTTCATGCAGCCGTATGCGGCTGCCTAGTTGCGGAGGTTTCCGTGCGCATCATCAGGTATGCCGTCGGCGGTGTGCGTCACTACGGAGAACTCGTATCCGGTGACGCCGGGATCGCGAGATTCGAGGGGGATCCCTTCACCGGGCTGTTCCCCGCCGGGCAGGTCGACGAAATCGGCGACGTAGTCATTCTCCCGCCGCTCGAACGGCCCCGGATCTTCGGGTTCGCCTACAACTACGCCTCGCACGTCGACGAGACCGACCGTGAGCTTCCGGAAGTTCCCGTGTGTTTTATGAAGCCGAGTACCGCGGTGGTAGGTCCGGATGACTCGATCGTCTATCCGGCGGATGGTGAACTGATCCATTTCGAAGGCGAGTTGGTCGTCGTCATCGGAAAGGAAGCCCGTCATGTGAAGCCCTCCGAGGCCCACGAGTACATCCTCGGCTACACGTGCGGCAATGACGTCAGCGACCGCGTCATCCAGCGCAGGGAAAGCGCGTACGGCACGCTTCTCATCGGGAAGGGACAGGACACCTTCGCTCCTCTCGGACCCGTCATCGAGACCGAACTCGACCCCTCGGCGCTGTCGCTGACGACCCGTGTGAACGGCGCCGTCATGCAGTCGGCGAGCACGGCCGACCTGCTGCTCTCCGTTCCCGACATCGTCAGCTACCTCAGCCGCTACGTGACCTTGCTGCCCGGAGACGCGATCATGACCGGCACGCCGTCAGGTGTCGGGCCGATCCGCCCCGGAGACGTGGTCGAGGTGGAGATCGAGGGCATCGGCGTTCTGCGTAACCCGGTGGTGGCCGAGAGCCTCTGACTCCGCCCGCCCGCCGGGCGACCACACAGGGGCCTGCCCACCGCTCGGCGGTGGGCAGGCCCCTGTGGAATGTCGGGGGTGTGTCCCCGCGCCCCCGTAGGGGCGGGGGGACGTGACATGTGCGGCTCCGCCGCGTGGGAGCGGCCGGCCCCACCGGCCCGCAGGTTCTAGGGCGTGTTTCGAAACCGCCCTCCGGGCGGACGACGCTACTTTCGAAACACGCCCTAGCGGAGCGCTTGGCGGGTCGCGTTGTTGAACTGCGAGGTGCGGACGAAGGCCAGGGCGGCGACGCCCACCAGCGGCAGGATCGTGACCTGCAGCAGCCCGGCCCGGCTCCAGCCGAAGGAGTCCACCAGGGCTGCGAAGAGCAGGCCCGAGAACGCGGCAGGTCCGTAGTAGCTGGTGACGAAGAGGCCGGAGGCGCGTCCGATCTGCCCGGGGCGGACGGCCCGCTGCATCGCGCTGTTGGTGTTGGGGTAGATGAAGCCCAGCCCGAAGGCGCCCATGAGGAAGGCGAACAGGCACTGCACGCCTACGGCGGCCTGCGTCTCGTAGATGCACACGCTGATGGCGGAGACGGCCAGCAGGCTCAGGATCAGCAGGTTGCGCTGGTTGAAGCGGTCGCCGAGCCAGCCGCCGAAGATGGCTGTCATGCCGCCGAAGCCGAGGAAGCTCATGGACAGTGCGGCCTGTCCGGGGGCGTAGTGCAACGAGGTGATGAGGAACGTCGGGTAGAGGCCGAGGAACCCGTAGATGGCCACGCCGCTGATGACCGAGTGGACGGCGAGTGCGACGGTGTTGCGGTTGTAGGCGGAGGCCGGCATGTACTCGTAGGTCCTGGTCGAGGCGACCTTCTCGACGGAGTGCTCGGTCAGGCCGGCCTTCACGAGGAACAGGGAGGCGGCGGCGATCAGCAGCCCGGCCGCGCCGAACAGGTAGAAGGGCGAGTGCCAGGTGCCGTGCGCGCTCATGAGCTGGACGCCGATCAGCGGGGCCATGAACACGCCGACCGAGTAGCCCACGCCGATGATGCCGAAGGCGAGGCCGCGCCGGTGGGCGAAGAAGGCGCCGATCGCCGCGAAGATGGCGGCGGACTGCATGCCCTCACCGAAGCCCGAGACGACCCGGTACAGGGTCATGTCGGCGAAACCGGTCGCCAGCGGCGTGGCCATCGTGCCCAGGGAGTAGATCACGATGCTGGTCACCAGCACCGTCTTGCGGCGGAAGCGGTCCAAGAGATAGCCCGCGGGAAGGCCTGCCAGGGCCATGCCGAGGGTGAAGTTCGTCGCCAGCAGCCCGCCCTGCTCCAGGGAGAACCCGTACTCCGCACGGATGTTGGGCAGCAGGGGAGGGAAGACCTGACGGTCCATGGCGTTGACCATGTAGGAGAGGACGATCACCAGGAAGCCCACGCCGATCATGGGGCGGGAAAGGGAGGGCCGGTTGCCTACCTGTGCTTCACCGGCGGGCACCGCACTGGTGTCGACTTGCGCTGCGTGAGTCATAGCGGCTCCTGAGAAGGAATGGGCCACGGCGGGCCGCGGCGGTTCCACCGCCGTACGGGGCCGTACGGGCGATGACGAGAAGCGGTGAGCTGAACACGGACTCGAGCCGGCGACGGCGATGTGGTCGTCGACTGAGGGAATGAGGGCGACGGAGTGCCGCGCGGTCGGACACCGCATGCGGAATTCAGCCGTATATCGCCCGTCGGGACGTCCGTGGCTATGGCGTCTTCGACAGCCGGACTTCGTGCGGACACTTGTCGGCCACACGGTCGGCGCTGGCTGAAACCATGAAGGGAAGTGCCTGGCGCGTCAAGATGCGCACACCGGTTTTCTTCGGCGGCTCACGTTTTCCCGAGGCGGCGGGGATCCCTCGCCTGAAATGGGCCCTGCGGTCGGATGCCGACGATCAGGTGTACGTCGCACCCTTGACGTGCCGAAGGCTCTGAATGCTATCGTTAGCACTACGTGGCTGTGACAAAGTGATTCGACGTGTCCTGGTATCCCGTGATCCGTTCCAGGTGCGTACCGCGGTGCCTGCCCCGACCACAAGTCGGCGAGCGCCGACGAGCCCAGTGCCCCCTCCGACCCACCCAAGGCGGCCGACGGCCCATCGGACGTGCCGTCGGCCGCGGTTCCGGGTGGCGATCAAACCCGCTCACCGGACGCGACCCGGGCGTGACGCCCGACCGTCCGTCGCGGCCGTACGACTCTGCGAGGACGACCTGCCATGAACCAATCGAGCCGCCCAGGCACCGTGCTGCTCACCGACTACGCCTGGCCCGACGACTCCGTCGAGCGATCCGTCATCGAGGGGGCGGGGCACACTCTGGTGACCGGCCCCGCCGAGCCCGCTTCCGCCGAGGCCATCGAGGGGCTGGTGGCCGAGCACCGGCCCGCCGGCATCCTGACCTGCTGGGCGCCCGTCTCCGCTACCGCTATCGGAACCTCGCCGGACCTGCGGATCGTGGCCAGGCTCGGCGTCGGCCTCGACAACATCGCTGTGGAGGCCGCCACCGACCGGGGCGTCTGGGTCACCAACGTCCCCGACTACTGCGTCGAGGAGGTCGCGGACCACGCCGTCGGCATGGTGCTGGCCTGGACCAGGGGCCTGGCCCTGTTCGACCGGGACGTCCGTGCGGGCCGTTGGAACCCCGCAGGCGCCCGGCTGCGCCGGCTTTCGACACTGACCTGCGGTGTCGTCGGATACGGACGCATCGGACGCGCGACCGCCGGTCGGCTCGGCGCGTTCGGCTGCCGGATCCTGGCCCACGACCCGTACCCCCCGAAGGACGCCCCCGGAGTGGAGATGGTCGGCCTGGAGGAGCTGCTGCGCCGCAGCGACGTGGTGATCCTCCACGTGCCGCTCACACCGGACACGCACCACATCATCGGAGCCGAGCAACTGGCACTGATGCGGCGGGGCGGCCTGCTGGTCAACGTCAGCCGGGGCGGCCTGGTGGACACCGACGCGGTGATCAAGGCGCTCGACAGCGGGCACCTGGACGGGGCCGCCTTCGACGTCCTGGAGAGCGAGCCGCACGTCCCCGACGGACTGCTGGCGCAGCCAGGTGCGCTGCTCACCCCGCACGTCGCCTTCTCTTCCGACGCCTCGGTCACGGAGCTGCGCCGCCGGGCCGCCGAGGAGGTCGTGCGGATCCTGGCGGGCCAGGCGCCGGCCCACGCCCGCAACAGTCCTCGTGGTCTGCCCGCCGGGTCCGGTGGCCGGTGATGAACCAGCCCTCCGAGCCGTTGAGCCCGCACACCGAGCCGGCCGACTTCCTGTTCGCCCAGGGGCTCGCCGAGCCAGGTGAGCCCGCGCGCTGGACGCCGCTGGCCGGTGGCGTCTCGTCCGACCTGTGGCGGGTGGATCTGCCGGGACGCTCCCTGTGCGTGAAGCGGGCCCTGGCCCGGCTGCGGGTCGCCGCCGACTGGGAGGCACCGGTGTCGCGCAACGCCTACGAATGGGCGTGGATGCGGTTCGCGTCCCGGCACCGGCCGGACAGCGTGCCGGAGCTGCTGGCCCACGACGCCGAGGCCGGCCTCTTCGCGATGGCGTTCCTGCCTCCCGAGCAGTACCCGGTGTGGAAGGCACAGTTGTTCGGCGGCCGAGTGGAGGTGGCGACCGCCGCGGCCGTCGGAGAACTGCTCGGCACCCTGCACGCCGCGAGTGCGGGCGACGCCACCCTCGCCGCGGAGTTCGCCACCGACGACAACTTCCACGCGCTGCGCATCGAGCCGTACCTGCTGGCCACGGCAGCGGCGCACCCCGGTCTGGGCGACACCCTCCAGGGCCTCGCCGACCGTACCGCCACGACCCACCTGGCCCTGGTGCACGGCGACGTCAGCCCCAAGAACATCCTCGTCGGCCCGGCCGGGCCCGTAATGCTGGACGCCGAGTGCGCCTGGTACGGCGACCCGGCCTTCGACGTGGCCTTCTGCGTCAACCATCTGC
Organism: Streptomyces graminofaciens; assembly: GCF_030294945.1. Taxonomy (NCBI): domain Bacteria; kingdom Bacillati; phylum Actinomycetota; class Actinomycetes; order Kitasatosporales; family Streptomycetaceae; genus Streptomyces; species Streptomyces graminofaciens. Next base: position 11,078,071 of record NZ_AP018448.1, read on the forward strand.
TCCTCAAGAGCCTGGTGCTACCCGGGAACCGAGCCGATCTCCTCGACTCGGCCCGGGCACTGACGGAGCAGTACGTCCGGTGCGTCGACTGGGAGCCCCGGCAGGCCCTTGATGCGCGGGCCGCGGCACTGCTCCCCGCACTGCTGCTCGCGCGCGTGGACGGAAAGTCCCCGGCGGAGTACCTCACGGACGACCGGCACCGGCTGTTCGTACGCACCGTGGCATCCGCCCTGCTGCGGGCGCCCGCCCAAAGGGTGGCGGACGCCCTGGACGCCTGGGCGACCGCGCTCGATGCCTCGACCGAGCCCGGCAGCGGCCGGCCCGACTGACATCAACCGATTCGAGGAGTTCGTCGGGTCAGGTGGACCGGGCGGACCCGACGGACCTGAACGAGGAGAGTCGCATGCGCAGAGTCGTCACCGGCCATGACGAGAACGGCAGGTCGGTCGTCGTCAGCGACGGCCCCATCCCGCGCAGCCGGGACTTCACCAGCCTCCCGGGCTGGGTCTCCCGCCTGCCGTGGGCCACCGAACCCGGCGAGCGGGTCAGCCGTACCGGCGAGGACCCCACACCGAAGATCACCAGCCTCCTCCCGGCGCCCGGCGGCACGCGGTTCATCGTCCTGACCTTCCCGCCGGACACCGCGATGGCCGACCCGGCGTTCGATCCCGTTGCCTTCGACCGGGAACAGCGGGCCGACTCGCCCGGCATCGCGGACCTCATGGAGCCCGACGGCATGCACACGACGCCGACCGTGGACTACGGCATCGTGCTGCAGGGCGACATCGTCCTCGAACTCGACGACGGCCACCGCACCCCCCTCTCGGCAGGGGACATCGTGATCCAGAACGCCACCCGCCACAGCTGGCGCAACCGCAGCGACCAGCCGGTCACCATGGCCTTCGTCCTCGTCGGCGCGGAACGCGACGGCTGACGGGGGCGGAGCGGTTCCCCGGCGCGAGGCCAGGTCCGCGTTCACCGCGCGTGCGGATGTAAGCCCCATGGGTGTCGACGACCCGTGGGGCTACCGCCGTTCGCCGGATCCCTGGTACCGGATACGCGTCAGTCGATGGTGTCCGGTCCGGTGGGGCCGACGAGCGATTTCTCGGTGTACTGGAGGAACGCGCGGGCCCGGTGCGTGGGGGTGACATGCGAAGCGTGGGCGATCACGAGCTCGACGCTGTCGATCGGGTCACTGAGGGGCACGGATGCCAAGGGGAGTCCTTCGATGCTGCTATCGGTCGGCCAGGTCTGAATCAGCGTGGCGAAGCCGAGACCGCGGGCGACCATGCTGCGGACCGCCTCGATGCTCGAGCTCCGGTAACGGATGTTCGGCCGTGCGCCGACGAGGGAGAACCAGTGTTCGGCGTTCTGCCGGGCGGGCGGCTCCGCGTAGATGATCAGTGGCTCGTCTGCCAGATCGGCGAGTGAGACGGACTCACGCCCCGCCACAGGGTGGTCGGTGGCCACGATGACGTACGGACGACTTCGGCGGAGCGTCGTACAGGACAGGCCGGCTTCGTCACCGAATGCGTACAACAAGGCGACATCGCATGAGCCCTGCATCAGGGCTTGTCTCATTTCGTCCTGCTGACCCTCGATGAGTTCCAGGTCGACCGCCGGGTGAAGCCGGGTGAACCCGTCTACCAGAAGCGGGATCAGGAATGGAATCAGGGCCGCATAGCAACCGACTTTCAGGCGGCCCGCCAGTTGGCCTTCCTCGGCCCGGGCGCCGGCCGTTATCTCGTCGGCCTGAATCAACATCGCCTGGGCACGGCCGAGGATCCGGCTGCCTGCCTCGGTGAGAGAGACCCCTTTCGCCCGACGTCGTATCAGCAACTGGACGCCGAGGCGGCGTTCGAGGTCGGCGATCGCCGTGGAAATGCTGGCCTGGGAGGCATGGCACCGCACCGCTGCCGCGCTCATGGAGCCGGTGTCCGCCACAGCGACGAAGTATTCCAACTGGCGGAGGGAAAAACTGGCTGTCATTTCTCTCCTACTGCCATGGGAACTCTCAATAAGCCTTATCGGAAAGTTCCGTTTTCCCGACTGTAACTCGGATGTCATCCTAAGTCGCAGTTCACCTGAGGAAAAGACTCGTCTTACGAGAAAGCTCCCGCATGCCCAACGAGGAGACCTTCATGACCACGCTTCTTGACCCCACCCGATCCACTGAGCGAGGAATTGGCGACAGCGTGCTGGACCGCGTCCGCGCGCTCCTTCCCGAGATCGCCGCACGCTCGGCCGAAGGGGAAGCCGCCCGTGCGGTTCCGGCGGAGATCGTCGCCGCACTGCGCGAAGCCGGTGTGTTCCGGATGGCCCTGCCCCGGGTGTGGGGCGGTGAACAGTACGGGCTGCTCGAGGGGGCCCAGGTGGTGCGGGAGATCGCCCGAGCCGACGGCTCGACCGGCTGGACCGTCCAGGCCGCATCGATGGCGTGGTTCTTCGTACGGTCGCTGCCCCGGGAGACGCTGGAGAACGAGGTGTTCGGAAGCGGCGCGGATCCGATGCTCCGAGGAGCGGTGGCTCCGAAGGGACTGGCGACGCCGGTGAAGGGCGGTTACCGGATCAGTGGCCGATGGCCGCTGGCGAGCGGCCCGTTCGCTCCGGACTGGATGCTCGGAGGCTTTCTGGTCGAAGGGGCGCCTCCGCTGCCGGACGGCCGCCCGGACATGCGGGTCGCACTGTTCCGGCCCGAGCAGGTCACCTTCCTCGACACATGGGACGCGGTCGGCCTGCGTGCCACCCAGAGCACGGACTTCACGATGGACGACGTCTTCGTGCCCGAGCACCACACGGGGCCGATGTTCGGGGGTAACAACGTCCCCGCTCCCCTTTACGACCTGCCCTACTCGCCCACCGGGGCCTCGCACGACGCCGTCATCCTCGGCGCCCTCGACGGCGCGCTCGCCGATCTCGCTGATCTCGCCGCCACCAAGCGGCCGGCGTTCAACCCCAGGTCCCTCCTCGGTGAAGACCCGGTGTTCCAGGAGAAGTTCGCCGAGCTGCAGTTGAGGTCCGGGGCCCTTGCTGCCCTGTCGGAGCAGACCGGACGCATCGTCATGGACCGTGCCCTCAAAGGCGAGGCGCCCACCTCGGCCGAGTGGTTCAGCTACAAGGGCGCCACCCAGCACATCCACCACGAGGGTATCCGGATCCTCAACGAGATCATGACCCTCTCGGGCAGCGCGGGCCTCTACAGCGAGAGTCCGCTCCAGCGCCGCTGGCGCGATGTCCGCTGCGTCTCCCAGCACGTGGTCGGCAACACGGGCGCGATGCGGCAGCTCGGCGCGGTCCTGTCGGGACAGGGCTGACGCCCCTCTCAACCCCTCCGAGGAAGCCATGCATACGCCACTGACCCCCGTCCCACGCACCCCCGCGATCCACGCCGAAGCTCTACCGCACCGCACCGCACCGCACACACCGGCACCGGAAGGGTGGCCCCCGATGAGCCCTCTGCATGCGACACCGACCAACCCTGCCCTGCTGCGCCAGGCATTCGGCTGCTTCCCGTCCGGGGTGACAGCCGTGTGCGCACTCGACTCCGGCACCCCGGTGGGCATGGCCGCGAGCACATTCACCCCCGTCTCCCTGTCACCCGCCCTGATATCGGTCTGTGTGCAGGACACCTCCACGACCTGGCCGAAACTGCGACGGCGAAGCCACGTCGGCGTGAGCGTGCTCGCGCAGGGACAGGACGAGATCTGCCGGTCCCTGGCCGGCAAGGAGGGCGACCGGTTCGCGGGGGTCGCCTGGGACGCCGACGAGGACGGCGGCGTGTACATCCACGGCGCCAGTCTCTGGTTGAACTGCTCACTGCACGCCGAACTTCCCGGCGGTGACCACACGATCGTCCTACTGGAAATCCAGGGTCTGCAGGCCCAACCCGACACAGAACCTCTGGTGTTCCACAACAGCAGGTTCCGACGCCTGGCCGTCTCATGAGCAGGTGGCCGCTGCGCGAGGCGCACGACGCCCGCCCGTAGTTCCATGCCGTGAGGGCCACCGCCGGCCGCAAGCGATGTCAGATCCTTCGCCTGCGGCCGTGACGATGTTTGCCGGTCACCATCACGGTCTGCGCCTGCCGGGTACTGACCTGGACGGCGTGTGTCGTTGGAGGGATCAAGTCGACGCGAAGTGCGAGGTGACCGCCTCTCGTTCTACCGCGACGAGCTTGGGGGCGCCCCGAGGTGCTCGGACAGCGGTCCCCATGATCTCTGGTGGAAGCGGCGCCCGATCAGCGTCTTCACGTGATGACGGCGTACAGGTCCTGGTCGATGCGGCGGCGTCGCTCCAACAGTGCAGGGAAGAAGCTCCCGGACCGCAGCTCGGGGATCGCGAGGTCCAGGTTGCCGGCCTGGGAGATGAGCGTCTTGTCGCGGTGGCCGTTGCGCTGGATCGGACGGTCGCAGGAGGAGATCGAACAGGCGCGTAAGGACTGGAGGGAAGGGACGCGGTTCGGTGAGGTGAAGGGGCATGACGGTGCTCCGTTGCCTGCCCCCGTACTGCCGGCCGTGCCATTGAAGCCGCGGGGGAGAGTGCGCTGACCTACGGCAGGTCTTCTGCCTGGCCGGAGCACGTACACAGGGGGCGCGGGGCTCTCACGGCTCGCCGTGATGACGCCTGCGCTGAGCCATGACGACATGGCCGAGGGTGACGCGGCATGTGTGGCGACAGCGTGCCCGTTGCCTCGCTGCCGCATCCCTCGCTCTGCTGTCCGCCCCGTGCTCGCCTTTCACTTCAGGGAACTGAGCCGACTCGTGCGGCACAGGCGGCCAGGGTGTGCGGTGTTCGGTCGGTAGAGGTATGACTGACCTAAGCCCGGTGGTGGGGAGGGGGGCCAGAGCGCGCCCGTGTGCTGCCGCAGGATTGGAGCCCCGGTATGCGTGAGCAGAAGGCCCGGACCGGGAGCGGTGGGCAGGAGCGGGTCACTGCCGCGCCGGGTGGGCTGCTGGACGTGCTGCGAGTGGCGGCCCTCGTCGTGGGGAGCGATGGCCGGATCGTGTTGTGGAGTCCCGAAGCCGAGTCGTTGCTCGGTTTCCCCGCCGCGGAAGCGCTGGGTCAGGACGCGGGTGCACTGCTGGTGGCCCCGGAGAACCGGTCACGGGCACACGAACTGTTCGACCGCGTGCGCACGGGCGCGCGCTGGGCGGGGGTCTTTCCGGTGCGGCACAAGGACGGCTCCACGCGCCGGGTGGAGTTCCGCACCATGCAGCTGCGCGATGCCCGTGGCGACGTCCATGCCCTCGGTCTGGGTACCGACGCCGAGACCGTACGGAACGTGGAGCGGGACCTGGCCCTGTCCCACATCCTGGTCAGCCAGTCGCCGGTGGGCATCGCGGTCTTCGACACGGACCTGCGGTGGGTGCGTGTCAATCCGTCACTGGAACGCATGAACGGTGTCCCCGAGGAAGCGGTGCTGGGCCGGCGCGTCGGCGAGGTGCTGCCGGCTCTCGACGTGGAGGCCATCGAGTCGCGGATGCGGAAGGTCCTCCGGACCGGTGAGCCACTGCTGGATCAGCAGACGGTAGGCCGGACGGCCGCCGACAGCGAAGATCACGCCTACTCGGAGTCGTACCACCGGATCGAGGATGACAATGGGCGTGTTCTGGGCCTGGCGATGGCGATCCTCGACATCTCCGAGCGGCAGCGGGCAGCGGCCGAGATCGCCAAAGCACGCGAGCGCCTGGCGGTGATAGCTGACGCCGGCGTCCGTATCGGCACCACGCTCGATCTGCGCCGGACGGCACATGAACTCGTGGATGTGGCCGTTCCCGAGCTCGCCGATCTCGCGGCCGTCGACGTACTCGACTCGGTGGTCAACCCTGGCGGCATGGCAGCACCACGGGCGGACGGTTCCCTCGACTTCTGCGCGCTCGCCCTCAAAGCAAGCCGTCCCGCCGATGCGATCGAGGCCGCGGACCCGGTCGGGGAGCCGGCCCTGTACAGCTCGTCTCAGATTGTCACCCAGTGCGTACGTGAGGCACGGCCGATCCTGCTCGAACGCGTGGACGGCACGGCGATACGGCGTATCGCGAGGGGCGATTCAGCAGCCGAGACGTTGCGGCACGCCGCTGTCCACTCCTATCTGGCCGCTCCCCTGGTGGCCCGCGGCGAGGTACTGGGCGCGCTCAGCCTGTACCGCACGGCCAGCCCCCGGCCGTTCGACGACCAGGACCTCACCCTCGCCACCGAGCTGGCCGCGCGCGCCGCCATCGGCATCGACAACGCGCGGCTGTACGGACGCGAGCGCGACACCGCTCTCACCCTCCAGCGCAGCCTGCTGTCCCAGGAGCCGCCACCGCATCACGGCGGCATCGAGGTCGCCTCCCGCTATCTGCCCGCCATCAGCGAGGTGGGTGGGGACTGGTTCGACGTGCTTCCGCTCAAGGACGACAAAGTCGGACTCGTCGTCGGCGACGTGATGGGCAAGGGTGTGCACGCCGCGGCGATCATGGGCCAGCTCCGCACGGCCACTCGCGCCCTCGCCCGGCTCGATCTGCCTCCCGCCGAGCTGCTGCACCACCTCGACGGCCTCGCCACGTCCCTCGGCGACTTCGACACGCTGGCCACCTGCCTCTACGTCGTCTGCGACCCCCGGCACGGCCGATGCGAACTCTCCCGCGCGGGCCACCTGCCGCCGGCCCTGGTCGACCCGGACGGGAAAGCCGAACTCCTCGACACCGCCGACGGAGTGCCACTTGGAGTGGGCGGCGTGCCGTTCACCGTCGAGGAGCGGGAACTCGCCGAAGGGGCGATGCTCGCGTTGTTCACGGACGGCCTGGTGGAAAGCCGCGCGACACCCGTCGGAGCAGGACTGCAGCGCCTGCTCCGCCTGCTGGAAGGCACCCACCTCCCCCTGGAGGAGACGTGTGACCTGCTCCTCGGCGCCCTGGACAGTGAGCCTGAGGACGATGTGGCGCTGCTCCTCGCCCGGCACGGGAGCTGATGTCCGTCCCGTACAGGGCGGCGAGCGCCTCCGGCTTGAGCGTGTCGGCGTGCATGGCCTGGCAGTGACGCCCTTCCGTCGTACGACAACCGAACTGAAACCGATTCGGTTTCGGTAATGTAGGGGTCACTCGAACAGCCGGGGGTGAGGTCGTGCAGGCGGCCGTGCCGCCTGCCGAACCCGGAGACATTCGAAGAGGAGCCCTCGTGCCAAGGCCGCGCACCCCTCTGCTGGACCGCCGACGCATCGGCGCGGCAGCGCTGAGAATCGCCGACGACCAGGGCGTCCTCACCATTCCCGCCCTGGCCAGGGAGCTCGGCGTCGCCCCGTCCGCGCTCTACCACCATGTGTCCGGCAGGGGCGAGATCATCTCGCTCATGAGGGAAGAGCTGGCCCTGGAGACCAACCCCGGCGACTGGGACTCGTCACAGCCCTGGGAGCAGGCCCTCGAGGAATGGGCCCGCTCCTACCGCAAGGCCTTCGCCGCACACCCCGGGGCGGTGCCCCTGCTCGCCACCGCCCCGCTCGCCGAACCCTTCTTGCACGCCATGTACGAGAAGGTCGCCCAACTCCTGCTGACCGCCGGCTTCACCGCTAGCCAGGTCATGCCCTTGATCAACGCGATGGAGAGCTTCATCCTCGGCTCCGCCCTGGACCTCGTGGCCCCGCCGGTGATGGTCTCCGACGTGAACCGCGAAACCGCCCCGCACCTCACCGCCGTACTCGACGACACCCCCGCCGACCACCGCCGCGCCGAACTCGCCTTCGACGTCGGTCTCCGCGCCCTGATCACCGGCTTCCGGGCGGTCCTTCCCCGGTGACCGGCTCGCACGGCCCCACACCCATCACTCAAGGCCTCACCAGAGGAGCCCTGTCATGACCGCCTCGTTCCATGTCCTGACCACCGGCTACGCCGACGCGCGGGTGGCCGGCACCGTCACCCTGCTCGTCGACGGCGCGACCGTCGCGATCGTCGATCCCGGCATGGTCGCGGACCGCCGGCTCATCCTGGACCCGCTGGCACCCCACGGACTCGCCCCCGAGGACGTCACCGACGTGATCTTCAGCCACCACCACCCGGACCACACGCTGAACGCCGCCCTGTTTCCCGAAGCCCGCTTCCACGACCACATGGCCATCTACCGCGACGACGTCTGGGAGGACCGGAACGCCGACGGATACAGGCTCTCCTCGTCGATCACGCTCATGACGACCCCGGGCCACACCGCCGAGGACGTGAGCACCCTGGTGGCGGCGGACGAGGGCCTGGTGGTCCTGACCCATCTGTGGTGGTCCGCCGAGGGGCCGGCCGACGACCCCTTCGCGCCCGACCGCGATCAACTGCGGGCAGCCAGGGAGAAGGTCCTGGCTCTCGGCCCGGCCCTGATCGTGCCGGGACACGGTGCACCCTTCGTGCCGTCGTCGTCGACGCCCCTCTAGCTAGGGCTTGTCGTCACATTCCCGAGCTAGGGCCTGTCGTCACATTCCCGTCTGCCTCGCGACGCCATGCACGCTCACCCACTGCCTCAAGGGCGTGGGAGGTACCCCCACGCCGCCGCTCGGCCCGCCCTTCGGGCGGACGACGGGAATGTGACGACAGGCCCCAGCCCGGCTTGCCCCGAGTCCCGTCGGCTGCCTGGCCTGCCGCGGCCGGTTGAGCGCCGTGTGCCGCGGCGGGATGCTGGAGGCAGCACCCCGCGACGGGTGACGCAGCGCCGTGCCGGGGCGCGGTAGGAACGAGGTCGGGATACCCCATGGACAACGAGCCCGACACGACCATAGGAGTAAGGGGCGTAGCCGCACCCGACGACTTCGCGGTCGTCATCGACGCCCGCGGAGCCGTCATGGTGTGGAGCGCCGGAGCCGGGCGGCTGCTCGGGTACGAGCCGGAGGAAGTGACGGGGCTGCCGGCCGTCGACCTGCTCGCCGGGGAGCTGCCCTACGCCATGCGGCACCACGTGGCCGCCAGGGAGCCGTGGACGAGCGATCTGGCGCTGCGGAACCGGCACGGAGACCGTGTCACCGTGCAGCTCCGGGGCACGCCGCTGGTGGACGCGGACGGCAGGAACCACTGGGTCGTCACCCCGGCGGCGCTGACGTATTCCTCCCGGCCGACCGACGTGGGGACGGCGGAACTGTGGAACCTCACGCTCGCGCAGCTCCCGCTGCCCGTGGCCGTCTACGACAGCGAGGCGCGGTTCGTCACCTGCAACCAGGTGATGAGCCAGGCCATGGGGCTGACGCCGGAGGAGATGAGAGGGCGGACACTGTGGGAGATCTATCCCAACCCGCCCCTGGACGAGATCGATCGTCTTCAGCACCAGGTCGTGCGCACCGGAGAGATGATCTTCCGTGAGGAGCAGCCCTTTCGGGCCTCCGGCGAGGTCCGCGATCACGCGTGGTCTGTGTTCCTCTCCCCGCTGAAGGACCGGGCGGACGCGGTGCTGGGGGTGTCGGCCCTGGTGATCGACATCACCGAGCAGTACTGGGCCCGTCGCCGCCTGGCGGTGTTGAACGACGCCGGCGTGCGCATCGGCAGCACCCTGGACGTGACCCGGACAGCCGAGGAACTGGCCGAGGTGGCGGTGACGGGATTCGCCGACTTCGCCACCGTCGACCTGCTGGAATCGGTCGTCCAGGGACACGAGCCGCAACCGATACCCCCCGCCACGCCGGTCGTCTGCCGCCGTACCGCGCAGCGGTCGGTGCTCCCGGGATGCCCGGAATCCGTGGTCCCGCTGGGCGACACCGACGTCTGCCCTCCCGGCTCACCACAGGCCCAGGCACTGATCACCGGCCGGGGTAGCTACCACACTGTGGGCGACTCGCTGCTGCGCGAGTGGTCGACGGCCTCCCCGGCCCGTGCCGAGAGCATCAGGCGATTGCAGATCCACTCGGTGATGATGGTGCCGCTGAGCGCGCGGGGCGTCACCCTGGGCGTGATGCTCCTCCTGCGGCACCGCACTGCGGATCCCTTCGGCCAGGACGATCTGACGCTCGCCGAGGAGATCGCCGCCAGGGCGGCGGTGAGTATCGACAACGCCCGCCGCTACACCCGCGAGCACCGGACCGCGCTCACCCTCCAGCGCAGTCTGCTGCCCGAGCGGCTGACCGGGGCGGAGGCGGTGGACCTCGCCCACCGGTATCTCCCCGCCGGTTCGGGGGACGAGATCGGCGGAGACTGGTTCGACGTGATCGCCCTGTCCGGGGGACGGGTCGCGCTGGTGGTCGGCGACGTCGTAGGCCACGGCGTGCACGCCTCGGCCACGATGGGCCGCCTGCGCACCGCGGTACGGACCCTCGCCGACGCAGATTTCGCCCCCGACGAGCTGCTCACCCGGCTGGACGACCTGGTCGTCCGCCTCGACCGGGAGGAAGGCCCGGATGTGCGAGGGCAGGCGGAGGGGGCCTCGGGAGAGGTCGGGGCCACGTGCCTCTACGCCGTCTACGACCCCGTCACCGGCCGCTGCGACCTGGCACGGGCAGGGCACCCGCCGCCCGTCCTGGTGACCTCCGACGGGACGGTGCAAGTACTGGACCTGCCCGCCGGGCCACCGCTCGGCCTGGGTGGACTGCCCTTCGAGGCCGCCCAGATCGAGATGGGCGAGGGCAGCCTGCTCGCCCTCTACACCGACGGCCTGATCGAAACCCCCGGCCGCGATGTCGACGTCGGACTCGACCTGCTGTGTGAAGCGCTGCGCCGCCCGGCCGCCGACCTGGAGAAAACCTGCGACGAAGTGCTGCGCAAGGTACTGCCCGAGCCCCCTGCCGACGACATCGTCCTGCTCCTGGCCCGTACCTCCACGCTCGGCGCGGACCAGGTACACACCTGGCAGCTGCCCATGGATCCCGCGGCCGTCGCCGGGGCCCGCAAGGTGGCGGCCGAGCAGCTGGACACCTGGGGGCTGGCCGAGCTCGAGTTCGCCACCGAACTGATCGTCAGCGAGCTGGTCACCAACGCCATCCGGTATGGCAACGGCCCCGTCGAGCTGCGGCTCATCCGCGCCGACGCACTCATCTGCGAAGTCTCCGACGGCAGTAGCACCGCCCCGCACCTGCGGCGGGCCCGCATCTACGACGAGGGCGGACGCGGACTGCTGCTCGTCGCCCAGGTCGCCGAGCGCTGGGGCAGTCGTCAGACCTCCGTCGGCAAGACGATCTGGGCGGAGCAGCCCCTGCCGGTTGAGTGAGCGTGCGCGCGAGCGATCCCCAACGGCTTCGGCAACACCCAGATGGTCATGTCGGACACCAAGAACAACCTGTTCGAGACGACCAACGTGTACAAGGTCGCCGGCAGTGACCAGTACCTGCTGCTCCAGGAGGCCATCAGCAACACGTCGGGCCGACGCTACTTCCGGTCCTTCACCTCCACCAGCCTCACCGGTAACTGGACCCCCCACGCCGCCACGGAGAACGAACCCTTCGCCAGCCGCAACAACGTCACCTTCCCGGGCGGCGTCTGGACCGAGGACATCAGTCACGGCGAGATGGTCCGCGCCGGCAACGACCAGACCCTGACCATCAATCCGTGCCGACTGCAGTACGTCTACCAGGGCTTGGACCCCAGAGCTGAGGGCGACTACATCCGCCTGCCCTGGCGGATGGGCCTGCTCACCCAGACCAACTCCACCTGCTGACCGCCTGAACCATCGCCGAGGACGACGCACCCCGCCGGGGATCCCACCCGGCGGGGTGACGGCGCGCTGCTTGCCGCGGTGCCTCCGCAGCCGGTGTCACCTGCCGCATCCGGAACTGATCCGAACGAAACCGCATGGCGAGGCAATGCCCCGCCGATGCGGTCCGGGCCTGCGGTCCGGGCCTGCGGTCAGGGTGTGCCGTTCCCCCGCCGTACCGGGCGTCGTGTGGACCGGCGAGGGGTCAGGACCGGCTGCACGAGCCGATGCCGGTCCACACCGCCGCGGGCGTTGATGAGAGCGATCAGCAGATCGACCGCTTCGTCGCCCACCCGGTCCGGGCGGAGGCTGAGCGTGGTGACGGGCGGGGTCGTCGTCGCGTAGTCCGAATCCTCACTGATGCACGCCACCAGCAGATCCTGCGGCACCCGAAGCCCGTGGTGCCGGGCGGCGGCGAGGATGTTGTGACCGGAGTCGGAGTAGACGCCGATGACGGCGTCCGGTCGTGGATCGCGGTTGAGCAGCCGACTGACCGCGTCCCGCTCAGCGGTGAAGTAGTCGGGCAACGAGGCGTACTCCTCGACGAGGACGGGCAGGTCGCGTTCGGCGCACCAGGACGCGTAGGCGCGTTCGATCAGGTGCGGGTATTCGTCGTCGTGCAGTGGCAGGGAGAGCCCGATCCGCCGGGCGCCGGCCTCAGTGAGGTGGTCGAGCATGAGAGACAGGCCCGCGTCGTAGTCGGTGTCGACCCACGCGTCGCACCAGTGCGGCTGGGGCGGTCGGCCGTCGCAGACCATGGGGATGCCACGCTCCCGCAGGAGGGAACGCACCGGGTCGTCGGCGCGCGGATCGACGTGGATGACGCCGTCCATCGGCGTGTTGAGCCACATCCACGGTGACAACGAACTGGGCATCACCATGAGCAGGTAACCGCGCTCATGCGCTGCGGCGATGCCGCTCAGCGCCAGCTGTGCGTAGTACGGGATCTCGGTGTAGGGGACGGGGAGGTCGCCGTATGTCGTCATGGTCAGACCGAGCACTCCGGTGCCGCCGCGGGCCAGGGCACGGGCCGTGCTGGCCGGGGCGTAACCGAGTTCGCGTGCCGAGGCGAGCACGCGCTGCCTGGTCGTCTCGGACAGCCGCCCGGTGCCGTTGAGCGCGTTCGACACCGTGGCCGTGGACACCCCGGCCCGCGCGGCCACGGCATCGAGCGTGGGGCGTTGCCAGACACGCAAGTTTCTCATGTGCACCCCAACAGCGCCTGTTGCTCCCCAACAGCCCTGTGACGGCTTGTGGTTAAGGCCTTAATCACTCAGCGTACCCGGCGACGGCGGCCGGGACGGCCGCCGGGTGAGGAGTTTCAGATGCCAGATGTCTTCGACGGCACCTCTGCGGAACCCGTGGGCGGCTCGCTGCAACGGCGGACGTTCCTGGCCGCGGCCGGGGCGGGCGCCCTCGCCGTGGCCGGTCCCGGTACAGCCGCCCGGGCCGCGACCCGTCGGTCCCCGGTGCGGGTGGCCACCGTGGTGCTGAACGGGCGGGTGTTCACCGCGGCCCAGGGCGGCGCGACGGCGCAGGCGGTGGCCGTCGGCAGTGACGGAAGAATTCTCGCGGTTGGCGGAAACGCGGACATACGCCGTCGCATCGGCCCCCGTACCGTCGTCATCGACGCCGACGGCGGTACGGTCATGCCGGGCATCCAGGACGGGCACATGCACCCGCTCGGGGCGGCCGCGCAGTCCCTGAACCCGTCGCTGGGCAATGCGAGCATGACGGTTCCGCAGTTCCGCGCGAGACTCCAGGAGATGCTGGACGCCACGGCGGCGCAGGAACCGGACGGCTGGCTCCAGGTGACCGACTGGAACCCCGTCGGCCTGCTGCCCTCGGGCACCGTGGCCGACAAGTCGCTGCTCGACTCGCTGAACACCAGACGCCCGATTTACCTGCAGGGTTCCGATTTCCACAACAGCCTCGCCAACAGCAGGGCACTCGCCCTCGCGGGAGTCGACCGCACCACCCCCGACCCCGCGGGAGGACAGATCGTCCGCGGCGCCGACGGGGAACCGACCGGTCTGCTGAAGGACGACGCACAAGGGCTCGTTACCCCGGTCATCCCTCCGCCGAGTCCCGACCTGATCCTCGCCGCCCAGGTCAAGATGGCCGGCGCGCTCCTGGCCGCCGGAATCACGTCCTTCCTCGACGCCGCCGGCGGCGAGGACACCGTCGAGACCTACGCCGACCTCATGGCCAAGGACCTGCTGCCGCAGCGCATCACCCCCGCGCTGCTGATCGACGCGGAACTCGCCAAGAAGCCCAAGGCGGCGGCCGAGTTCCTGCGCGACGTGCGCAGGCGGTTCGCCGGACCGGCCAGGCTGCGGCTGACCACGGCCAAGGTGTTCCTCGACGGCGTGATGGAGTTCCCGGCGCAGAGCGCCGCCCTGCTGGACCCGTACCTGGACGCCCAGGGCAGGCCGACCGACAACCGTGGTCCTCTCCACGTCAGCGACCGGGACTACCGGGCCCTCGTCCGCGCCTTGGACGCGGACGGCTGGCAGATGCACGCCCACGCCATCGGCGACCGCGCCGTACGCACGGCTCTGAACGCCTACGAGGCCGTCGCCCGCCCCGGCCGCCGTAGCCGACGGCACACCATCACCCACCTCCAACTGGTACACCCCGACGACTACCGGCGCTTCGCCCGCGCCGGAGTGGTGGCCGGCATGCAGTTGCAGTGGGCGCTGCCCTCCTCGTTCACGAACGACGCGCTGCGGCCCTACGTCGGGCCGGAGCGGTACGCGCGCCTGTACCCGGCCCGCAGCCTGGCCAAGGCGGGGGCCTTGCTGGCCGGTGGCTCGGACTGGCCGGTCGACCCGCTGCTTCCCTTCACCCAGATCGCCACCGCGATCGACCGCAGCAATCCCGAGGAGAACCAGCCGCCTCTCAACGCCCGCGAAGGGCTGACCCGGTCCCAGTCGCTGGTCATGCACACCGCGGGCGCGGCGCACCAACTGCATGACGGGAACTCGGGAACCGTTCGGCCGGGCCGACGGGCCGATCTGCTCGTCCTCGACCGGGACATCACCAAGGTGCCCGTGAAGGAGATCCGCGCCATCGAGGTCCAATACACCCTGATCTCCGGACGGGTGGTCCACGAGGCGGCAACGGAAACGGGACGGGCCCGAGCCGAGGCGGCGCAGCGCATGGACGCGCTGGGCGCCGGCCGGGCGTCGGGCGGTTCCTGTTGCCAAGGTCACTGACCCGCGCATCGCGTCGGCGTCTTCGGCGCGTAGGCTGCCGACCCGCTGGGTCCGGCTGTCTGCGGGGTTCACGAGGGTGAAGTCGAGGAAACGAGAGGGCGCCCCGCGAAGTGATCGCAGGGCACCCCATGAGGCACGTGCGGTCTGTTCGACCAGCGTGCCGATCGCGGAACAAGAACAGTCGAGGCCAAGTAGGGTCAACTTCTCGCCATGTTCCGTACTCTTGCCCCGCCCAGGGGCCGTATCAGATCGGGACGCCCGGGTCCCCGCGACCTCGCGGGCACCGGGCGCCAGTGCGTCACATGGACAAGAGGGGAAACGGTGGAGGCGACAAGTACACAGGTGGGACGGGGCACCATACCTCCGGTCGTCGCGGCGCGGTGGGCGCTGTGGACGTTTGTCATCGTCAACTTGGTGATCGTCGAGGTCTTGTTCCTCACCGCCGGGACCGGCAAGAACGGGGTGCTCACGGTCGCCAAGTTCTTCGGCCTGCACGCCGCCGTGCTGATGCTGTTCCAATTGCTGCTGGTGGCCCGGCTGCCGTGGCTCGACCGCCGTATCGGCATGGACCGGTTGACGGTGTGGCACCGGTGGGTCGGCTTCACCCTGCTGTGGACCCTCCTCACCCACGCCGTGCTGGTGGTGCTGGGCTACGCGAGGCTCGATGACGCGTCGATGACGAAGACGTTCTTCGCGCTGGCCGGAGTGCCGGCCTCTCTGCTCGGGATGCTGGCCGCGGCGATCGTCGTCGTGGTCGCCGCGGTCTCCGCCCGACAGGTGAGGCGGCGGCTGCGGTACGAGACGTGGCACGGCGTGCACCTGCTGCTGTACCTCGCGTTGGGGCTGGCGTTCGTCCACCAGTTGCAGGAGACCACGACCTTCAGCTCCTCCGCGCCCGCGATGATCTACTGGTGGGCCCTGTGGCTGTTCGCGTTCGGTGCCCTGGTCACGGGGCGGATCGTGATGCCTCTGTGGCGCAACGCCTATCACCGGTTCGAGGTCACGGCGGTGGTGCCGGAGTCGGACGACGTGGTGTCGGTGCATGTCACCGGCCGCCACCTCGACAGGCTGCCGGCCAGGGCGGGTCAGTTCTGCATCTGGCGGTTCCCCGGGCACAACCACTGGTGGCTGGCCAATCCGTTCTCGCTGTCGGCGGCACCCGACGGCCGCACGTTGCGCCTGACGGCCAAGGCGGTCGGCAGCACCAGCGCCGGTCTGCGGCACGTCCCGGTCGGGAGCCGCGCGTTCGTCGAAGGACCGTACGGGGCGTTCACCTCACTGCATCGCACGCGGCCCGGCGCACTGCTGATCGCCGGAGGAGTGGGGATCACGCCGGTTCGAGCCCTGCTGGAGGAGGAACCGGCCGGCGACGTCGTCGTGCTCTACCGGGTGCGCAGCGAGGACGACGCCGTGCTGGTCGACGAGGTACGAACTCTGGTCGCGGACCTCGGTGGGCGGCTGCACCTGGTCACCGGCCGCACGGGGGAGGGCAGCCCGCCGTTCGAGCCGGAGAGTCTCCGTGCTCTGGTTCCCGACATCACCGAACGCGACGTGTACGTTTGTGGCCCGCCCGCGATGACCTCGGCCGTACTCAGTGGCCTACGCGGCCTGAGAGTTCCCCGTCGGCAAGTGCACGCCGAGCGGTTCGGTCTGGCCTGACGGCGCTGAGGCTCCGGTGGGCGCGCCCACCGGAGCCTCAGCGCAGAGTTGGTGGCGCCGAGATAGATGCCCGGCGTGAGGAAACAGTGCAGTTGCGCGCAGTGGAAGAGCGGCAGGGCGTGCACCTCGATGTCGTCCCCGCTCATCTCGCCGTCGACCGCACAGGTGACGTACTGGGCGATCAGGCTGCGGGCGGAGAGCATCGCTCCCTTGGGACGGGACTCGGTGCCGCTGGTGTAGATCAGCTGCGCCAGGTCGTCCTCCGCGACGAAGACATCCTGAGGCGTCGCATCGTCGTACGCCATCCAGTCCGCGACGGATTCCCATGCGCCCGGCGCACGCGTCCCGCCGGGCGCGTCGGGCACGTCGGGCGCGTCGGCGGCGATCACGCCGCGGAGCGCGACGGTGTCCGCGAGAGCTCCGTGTTCGAGGGCCACTCGGGCCACGGGCAGGAGGGCGTCCTCGACGATGAGTCCGATGGCGCCCGAGTGGTCGAGAATGTAGGTGGCTTCCTCGCCGGTCAGCATGAAGTTGATGGGTACGGACACCGCGCCCAGCCGGGCGAGGGCGAAGTAGAGGACCACGTAGGCGTGGTTGTTGTGGCTGAACAGGGCTATGCGGTCGCGCCCCGGCCGACACCGCGGGCGGCCAGGCCGTTTGCGGTGCGGTTGACGGTGTCGTCCAACTCGGCGTAGCTCTGCCGGAGTTCGTGGTGGACGATCGCGGTCCTGTCCGGCACGCGGGCAGCCGATCGGCGCAGCAGGTCTCCGATCGAGGCGCTTCTGACCCGGGCGATCCGCTGGGACAGTTCGTCGCTGAACATGTCGCTCCTCACAAGGCTGGTGCCGTGGACGTCAGTTCGGGTGGGCCGGCTGGAGGCCGAGAACCGAGTGCACGGCCCGGCCGAGTTCGGCGGGGCGGTCGTCCGTCCAGGACGGCGCCCGCCAGGCGATGTGCCGGTCGGGGCGGACGAGCGGTGCCCCGTCGCCGCCGACCTCGCGGAGGGCGGTCCACTCGCCGGTGGGATCGGTCCATTCGGCGCCTGAGCCGATGGCGCGCACATGGACGGTCGCACCGGTCGCACCGGTCGCACCGGTCTCGGCCACTGCCTGCGCAGCCGACTCCCAGCGCGGTGCGTGTTCGGCGTCGACGAGCAGGGTGAGGCCGCGCGGGGCGATCAGCCGGTGCACGGACTCCCGGGATCCGCCGTGGCTGAGCCAGGCGTGGGGGAGGGAGTGACCGGGGCGGGTGGTGGGCACATGATCGCGCAACGGATGCTTTCGCTCCGGTGCGGATGTGCCGTCGGGAATCAGCGCGCCCGATTCGTAGTGGTAGCCGAGCTCCACGCCGAGTTGGCTGTAGTCGTCGGCGTTGCTCGCGACCGCCTCGGCGACCGCCGCCCGCTTGGCCTCTCCTTCCGGGGTCTCCGCCAGCCACTCGGTGACGGCGGCCCAGCCCTCCTCCTCGGACTGGTCGGCCCGCAGGCCGAGCGCGGTGGCGATACGGGCATGCCCGCCGGCGTTGGTGAGACAGTGCCGGACGTTGAACTCGCCCACCGGGCGGCGTTCGGTCTCATAGGTGTCGAGCAGAACGTCGGAGGCCTGGCCGGACAGGACGGCGTCGAGTTTCCAGACGAGGTTGTGCACGTCCTGGACCGCGGTGTTCAGGCCGAGCCCGCCGGTCGGCGGGTGGCGGTGGGCCGCGTTGCCCGCCTGGAAGACGGGACCCTTCCGCTGGCGCCGGGCCACCACGCCTTCGAACTCCCAGTGGCTGACGGCGTGCACCTCGATCTCCAGATCGGGGATGCCGAGCATGCGGCGGAAGCGTCCGCGGATCGCGGCCTCGTCGTGGCGTGCCGGGTCGTCGGTGCGGAAAGCGGTGTGCACGGCCCATTCGGTCGAGTCGCGTCCCCACCCGTCGGGGCCCATCGCGCACAGGACGACCGGCGAACGATCCCCGGCCGTCGGGGTTGATGAAGTAGTAGAGCAGTGCCTCGTCGTCGGAGATCCACTTCGACAGCCCTGCTGCCGTAAGCAAGGGCGCCCGGCCCGGATCCACCTCGGCGTCGGCTGCCACCGGCTGGTCCGAGGTAGCCGCGATCGGCGTTGCCCTGTGGCACGTCGAGGATCGCGGTCTGCCCTCGGGGTTCATATGTGCGGATCGCTGGGGATGGTGGCGGGTCTGCTGGTGTGAGACCGGTCCAGCGATGGCTTGGACGGTGTCGGTCATGTGCTCGCGGCCGTGGTGCCGTGCGAGGGCCCGCCAGTTCTTCAAGTGTGCGATGCCGTTGTCGACCCGGATGCGGCGTGAGCAGTGCGCCTCACGCTGGCGTTCATGCATCTCCTCGTACCAGGCTGGGGGCGTTCTTCTTGAACTCGCGATGCGGTGGCGTCACCACACGCCCTCCGGTCTGCGCGCCCAGTCCCTGATAGCCGGCCCCCTGGAGGGAGCCCCGTACAGCCTCACCAACTCGGTTCGACGGCGGAGTCGACCGGTGCGGCGGGGTCCGGGACTGCACAGTCGGCTCGTCCCTGCGGACCCCCCCTGGTGTCCGATGCCGTTCGCCACTGCTCGCCGTCCTTCGCCATCAGGAGGGCATACTGCCTGACGTCCGGTGCTCGCGGCGGAGCACACAGCAGGTCGGACAGGAACATCCGGACGTCGCCTGTCGGTTCGGTATGGTGCAGGTGGTGGCGAGGCTGTTGGTGATGGCCGTGCACAGCCGAGGGCCCGTGATCTCTCCTCCCTTACGCAGTACGGGTGAATGAGCCGATTGTTCAGTTCGGGGCAGGTGGCGAGTCTTCTACGGTCTCTGCATGGATCCGGAGGCTGCAGGAAAGGCCCTGCGGGCGGGGGACCGGCGGAAAGGCGCACCTGATGTCGGGGTTGGGGAAGTCGCCGGACGTGCTCAGGGCCCGGGCGGGCCGATGCCATCGGAACGGGGCATGGGCCTGGGGCGCGGTGGGCGTGGCCTGCCTTGTGGGAACAGCGCTGGCTTTCAGCGGGCCGGGGGTGGCCGGGAGCGTGGCGGCGCGGATGGTGGCTTCCGGGCCATCCACCGGTTGCTGGGGGTTGGCGGCCTCCCTGGTGCTCCGTGCGTGGGGGGCGAGTGGACGGGTGCGGACGCGTCTGCTGCTGTTGGGTGGTTCGGCGGTGGCCGGTGGCGTGTACCGGGGGGCGGTCAACGTGCTGTCGGCTCACCCTCCGGGTTCGGGACGGGACGAGCGATCGCTGCTCGGTTCGGTGGTGGTCACAGGGGTGACGCTGGCGGTTGGCCTGGGGATGGCCGGTCTGGTGGTCGCGGCCGACGCCGGCAAAGGCCGGCATGTGCTGCTGCGGCGTGTGCTTGACGGGGTCGTCACAGCCGGGGCCGTGTTCATGACGGGTTGGGTACTGCTGCGGGGGGCCGGTGACGGCTGGCGGCTGGGGACGGGGATGGTCGGTGTCCTCTGGACCGCGGAGGTCGTGTTCCTCAGTTTTCTGTTCGCCCTGCGCCGTCTCGTACGGAGCGACCAGAGAGTCACCTTGTGGGTTGGGATCGTCGGGCTGTCCCTCATGCTGATCGGCGACACCCTGCGACTGTGGACGGTCGGCCCGCACAGCCCCGAGGCGATGTCCAGCCAGCTGGTCGACACCTGCAATACCGCGGGCCTGCTGGTGATCGCTGTCGGCCCTTGGCTGCCCGGCGGGGCGAGTGTCCTGGGCACTGCTCAGCCGACGTTGCGATGGGGGATAGAGAGTGCGGCGGCGTTCATTCCCCTGACGGTCTGCACGGTCACGGCGCTGGGATATGTGTTGGCTCCTCCTGCCCATGACCCGGTGCCGCTGTTGGTCGGTGGGACGGTGCTGCTGAGCCTCTGGGCACGCAAGACGTTCCTGCCGAGCGAGAACACCAGGAACGACGACTGAGTTCTCGTTCGGCTGTCCTCCCTGCTGCGGGCGCTTTCGCTCGTGCCCCTGGTTCGAGGAGGAGGGCGAGGGCAGGGCGCAATGCGCGGCGCGAACGCCCCGGGGATCGGGGCGCGCCGGCCCGGGCCGCGCGTCGGCAGGGCCGCCGCGGCGCGCCGCCGGACGGGAGGTGTCGTCGTGCCGGCCGGCACACCATGGTCCCGGCGTTGAGGTGGCTGCCGCCGGCAGAAGGCGATCGGCGTCGGCGGTACCGGCGGGCCCCTCCCCACGGGGCCCGAGGCCGCCGGTTCTATGGGCGGGCGACCTTCAGGAGATCCCCTTGCAGCGCCGAGGTGGGCCGCCCCGCCCCGTCACGCGCCGACCGCGCCGCGGCCCTCGAACCCGGCGGCATGGTCTTCGTCGGCAGCCCCGACGAGATCGCCGACCGCATCCTCCACCTGCACGGACTGCTCGGCCACACCCGCCAGATCCTGCAGATGGACGTCGGCGGCATGCCACAGCGCGACTTCCTGCACGGCATCGAACTCCTCGGCACCAAGGTGCTTCCCCAGATCCGCGCCGAACTGGCGAAACCTTGAGGTCGAACTGCCCGGTTGCGGCGGGTGCTGTCGGCCGTCGGCGAACGCGACCCAAGGCCACTGGTGAGTGGGACCGTGATCTTCGGACGGACCGACGAAGTCGGCGATGACTTGCTGCTGCGCGGCTGGATCGAGGACGCGGGCACGAACCGTTACAACGCGACCGTACTCGGCCAGGGCCAGGCACGTACGCAATTGCCTCGCGCACGAGCCGCCCCGCGATCTACCCTCGCGGCCATGACGTCACACGTTGCGCCTGAAGGCTCCCGGATCGCTGCAGGTGGTGCCGGGCTGGTGATCCGGCAGGAGACCGCTGACGACCACCGAGAGGTACGCGAGGTTCACACGCGCGCCTTCGGTGACGGCGAGCGGGTTCCCGGGCTCGTGGAGGCACTTCGCGTTGCGGAGGCTGCGTTGGCGCCGATCTCCTTCGTCGCCACCGTTGACGACCGGGTCGTCGGGCATGTCCTGCTGAGCGCGACGCGGTTGGACGCTCCGCGCCGGATCGTCGACGTCCTGTCCCTGTCACCGCTGGGCGTGCTCCCGGAGTTCCAGCGTCAGGGCATCGGTACTCAGCTCATCGCGTCCGCCCTCGCGGCGGCCGACAGCCAGAATGTGCCGTTGGTGTTCCTGGAGGGGTCGCCCCGCTACTACGGCACGCGCGGCTTCGAGGGTGCCGGCGCGATGGGCTTCCGATCGCCGTCGCTGCGTATTCCAGAAGCCGCGTTCCAGGTCGCCCGGTTGTCCGCCTACGAGCCGTGGATGACGGGCTCCTTCGTCTACTCAGAGGTCTTCTGGGCCTTTGACTGTGTCGGCCTGCGCGACCCCGAGGCCTGAGCGGGCACCGGCGAAATGTGCGGCATCGGGTGACGAAAGGGCCAAGCCCCAAGCCCCAAGCCCCTTCCCGCAGGCCGCAGGTGCGGGCCGTCGGCACGGGCTGGTCTTCATGGCCCGGGTCCCTGGTCACTCTCGCGCGCGCTGCGGCCGGAGACCTCACCCACGCGGCCCTGGCCGAGCTGTTCGCAACCTCAAGCTGCGCACATCGTCGTTAGGATGATCGCCTTCGGCCGCTGCGGTCGTGAGGGTGTCAGGGGGAATGCCGATCATGTCCGACACGCGGCCGAGACCGGATGAGACAGAGCCATCCCGCCGCGTCCCGAGCGCGACCAAGTCCATGGTCACGGCCCGTTCCAAGGCCCGTCGGTGGTGGGTTGCCGGCGCCGGGGCGGTTGTTCTCACGCTCGTCGTCGGCGCCACTGCGGTTGTCACCCGGCACACAGACGACGCCCGGCCGCAATCGGTACCCACTCCGCTGAGGACACACGAGTCGAGGAGTGCTTCCTCCCCGAGCGACGGGCCGCCGTATGTCGCGGTTCCACAGTTCAGTTCCGCCTCGGCCCGCGACACGGCGTTCGTCGGTGACGTCGCGCAGTTCTCCACGTGGCCGAGCGGCTCCGTGTCCTACGGCGTCATGTCGTCCGCGCCCGGAGGGAGTGACATCGCGGACTTCCGCACGGCTGTCGTTGAGGACGCGAGAACCGTCTGCGAGGCGCTCACCGGCGGAACGGACATGAACGACGTGCCCGACGTGGCGGGGCTGCCCCTGACCGACCCGGTCGACCAGGCCGGGTTCATCGTGGAGGCGGTCACGTTCTACTGCCCGGACCGGATGGCTGCGGTGACCGACGATGTCTACAGCAAGCCGGTGGCGACCAAGCAGAGGGAGGACTGCCCGACGGCTCGCGCCCTGGAGGTGACGGCCTCGATCGGGGAGCAGGCGGGTGACGACTTGATTCACACGGCCTCGTACAGCGTGGAGGTCCGTAACACCTCGTCCTACACCGTTCGCGCTCAGCTGCAGCAGCGCTGGTTCGCCGACGGATATCCGGACGAGGGTGCGTGGGGGACCTTCGGAGACGTGACGGCTGATCCGGTCGTCACCATTGAGGCGGGGGACACCTTCACCTACGAAGGCGAGCAGAGCGGTGTCTACCGCTGGGAGCGCACCGACGTACGCGTACAGCCGGGGGAGTTCGTGTTCTTCAGATGCGGATACCAGCCCGGCCCTGGTATCGCTGGGACGGATTAGACGACCGGCCGTATGCACGGGTACTCGTAGCGCGCTCATGATCGGTGCGTGGCATGACGGGGTTCGGGGCAGCGTCGACTTCAACCTGCTTCTGCGACCGGCGGGACGGTCGACGGCCCGGCTCCCCAGGTATTACGAAAGTCTTTCGAGGCCAGGGATCGTTGCGTCGGCACGAGCTGGGGGGATCCCGCATTACCGGAACGACCCAGGTGGCAGGGGGTGTGGGGCCCTTGTGATCAGCGGTGACGGGGCGGCTTCCGGCGGGAGCCGGGGTGGCTTTGGCGCACTGGTCGCACACGTCACGGGGCTTGACGTCGGCCTCTCTCGGTCCCAACAGTGTGGGCCAATTAATCAACCGCCCTTACAAACGCAGTGGTATTTGACGCGGGACGGTGAAGGGCCAGGGCAGGAAGAGGGACTGCTTCCATGCTTCTCAGACGTCGATTTCGTAGAGCCGGTGCGCAGGTCACCACGTTGACAGTGGTCGCAGTGGGCGGCCTGGCGGTACTGGCGACGCCTGCGGTCGCCGCGGACACGGTGATCGGGGTGACCCTGACGACCGCGGACCTGAGCCAGGCACTGACTCCGCAGCCGAGCATCACTCTCGGGCCGGTCTCCTCGGGGGCCGTGAACCTGAAGCTGGACAACACGAAGACCCTTCAGCAGGGGCTCGGGCATCGGCCTGTCGCTGATGCGGGTGCCGATGGGCTCGTCCGACTACACCGTCACACCGCCCGGCAACCCCGGTACGTACTCGTACGACGACAACAACGGCCAGCCCGACCCGACCCTGGCGAACTTCTCCACCGCGCACGACGACGCGTACGTCATCCCGGTCATCAAGCAGGCCCAGGCGCTCAACCCGGCGATGAAGCTCTTCGCCAACAACTGGAGCCCACCGGCCTGGATGAAGACGACCAACACCATGCTGGGTACCAACAACGGCACCCTGCGCTCCGACATGTACGGCCCACTGGCGCAGTACTACGTGAAGTTCCTCCAGGAGTACAAGGCGAAGGGCGTCAAGGTCTGGGGTGTCACGCCGCAGAACGAGCCCACCATCTCACCGCCCTCCTACTCGGCGATGCTGGGGGACACGAAGATCCTCGGCGGCGACGCCGACCACGTGGATCTCAACTACGCCGACACGTTGCTGAACAACCAGGCGGCACGCGACGCGATGTACGGCACCGCGTGGCACTGCTACAGGGACGACCTGGGCAAGATGACCACCATCCACAACACCGCCCCGGACAAGCGGATCTACGAGAGCGAGTGCTCCACCGGCCCCGGCATCGCCCCGATGAACGCCGCCCAGCTCGCTCTGGAGTCCACCTTCAACTGGGCCAACGGCGCGCTGCTGTGGAACCTCGCCCTGGACACGAGCGGCGGGCCCAAGATGGGCGTCGGCTGCACCAACTGCACCGGGCTGGTCACCGTCGACCAGGCGACCGGCAAGGCGACATACACGGACAACTACTACCAGCTCGGCCAGTTTTCCAAGTTCGTCGTACCCGGCGCGACCCGCATCGGCTACACCGACGGCGGTGGCATCTGGGCCCAGGCCTACAAGAACCCCGACGGCGGCGAGGTGCTGGCGGACGGCAGCGTCACCAACGACCTGTCCGGCCTGTGCCTCGACGTCACGGGCATGGGAACGACCAACGGATCGCCGGTGCAACTGTGGAACTGCACCGGTAACCCGAACCCAGAAATGGAGCGCCTCCAGCGGCGGCTGACTGCAACGTGCGCCGCCACGGCGTCTTGCGGCGTTCTCTCACCGGAGGGCGGCGCCACCGCGTCGATCGGTGGCGCCGCCTTGGATCTGCCGTACACGTCGCGACCGTTACGCCATCGCTTGACGGTCCGCAGGTTGATCCCGACGTGCCGGGCCGCCTGCGCCGGTCAGCAGGTCGAGTTGGTCTGGGTGAGGAGGCCGAGCCGCCACGGGAGGCTGTTGTAGTCGCCGCTCGCGTTGGGGTTCATGCCCTGATAGAGGTACTGGAGTCGGCAGGCGGGGATGGTCAGTGTCTGGTCGTAGCCGGCGCGGATCATCTCGCCGTGGCTGATGTCCCGGGTCCAGGCTCCGGCGGGGAAGGTGGTGTTGTTCGCCCTGGCGAACGGGTTGCTCTCGGATGCGGCCAGGGGTGTCCAGGAGCCGGTGAGACTGCTGGCGGTCCAGGAGCGGAACCAGCGCCTGCCGTCGGAGCCGATCGCCTCGACCAGGAGCAGGTACTGGTTGGAGCCCTGCACCTTGTAGACGTTGCTCGCTTCCCACAGGGCGTACTTGTTGGAGTCCTGGGCCACGATGACGGTGTTGGTGAAGCCGTTCGGGAACTGGCCGACGGTCGTCTGGGAGCGGTACAGGTGCCCGTTGTCGTCGGAGGAGAACAGGTAGCAGTTGGCGCTGTCGCAGATCACCCACATGTCGACCCAGTAGCCGTTGCCGATGTTCTGCCTGATGATGTCGGGCATCGACGAGTAGAAGTTGCGCGGTGCGCTCCACCCGTTCGGATTGCTGATATCGGGGTTGGTGGAGTACGACGCGTTGCCCGTCTGGTACACGAGGTACCACAGGCGTTGCGGCGCGTAGTAGAAGACCTCCGGCGCGGCCCGGTATCCGGCCCCGATGGCGCTGCGGTCCAGGTAGTGGTGCGTGGCCGAGCCGGCCTGGGACCAGTCGCTGAAGTTCAGGTACACCAGGTTGTATCCGGAGGCGTTCGCGGTACTGGCGAACACGTGGTACTTGCCGTTGTACTGGACGACCGTCGGGTCCTTGATCCCGGCGATGTTGTGGGTGGCGTCCGACTTCGGTGAGATCAGCGACCCGCTGGAGCTCCAGGAGAAGCGGGAGGGCAGCGCGGCGGCGGACCCGGGCGAACGGGAGCCGGCCGGCTGGGCGTCAGCCCGCCGTGTCGCGGCTGTGCCGCCCATCGTGGTGAGCGTTGACCGGTAGGCCGCTTTCTTGTTCCCGTTGCGGTCGAACAACAGGGGGTTCTCCCCGCTGCGCCAGGAGTCGCTGTCGCGGATGCCCCAGACGGTGATGCCGGTGCAGCGCGCCACGTTCATACAGGCCCTGACCGTGTTGGCGTACGCGCTCGTCGGTGCCTGCGCGATGTCCAGCTCGGTGATCTGTACGTCCACGCCGAGGGCGGCGAAGCTCGACAGCGTCGTCTGGAAACTGGAGGGTGGGCCGCCGGCACCGAAGTGGGCCTGGAGGCCGACGCAGTCGATGGGCACGCCGCGCGCCTTGAAGTCGCGCACCATGCGGTAGACGCCCTGGGTCTTCGCGGCGTTCCAGTCCTCGATGTTGTAGTCGTTGTAGCAGAGCTTGGCCGCCGGGTCGGCCGACCGCGCGGTGCGGAAGGCCTGCTCGATGAAGCCGTTGCCCAGCAGGTTCTGGAACACCGAGGGGCGGTGCTGGCTGCTGCTGCCGTCGGCGAAGGCCTCGTTCACCACGTCCCAGGAGTGGATCCGGCCCTTGTAGCGGCTCGCCACCGTGGTGATGTGGTTGTTCATCACGCTGCGCAACGTGTTCGCGTCCGTGATGGAGCTGACCCAGCTGGGCAGTTGGGAGTGCCACACCAGCGTGTGGCCGCGCACGCGCTGACCGCGGGCCGTCGCGCGGTTCACGATCTGGTCGGCGGAGCCGAACGTGAACGAGTTGCGGGACCGCTCGGTGGCGTCCCACTTCATCTCGTTCTCGGGTGTGACCGAGTTGAACTCCCGGTCCAGGATGCCGGTGTACGTGCCGTCGCCGAGCTTTCCGGCGGCCACCGCGGCCCCGAAGTACCGTCCGGACTGGGCGGCTTGGGCACCGAGTGTGGAGGCCCGGACGGCGTCGGTCGCGGCGGTGGCGGCCCCTGGCGTCACCAGGGCGGCCAATGCCAGCAGGGATAACACCGAGGCCCGGCGACGGCCGAGCCGTTTCTGCGGGTTCATGGTTCTCCTCGTACTGTTGGAGGGGGGTTGGGTTGGTGCGGTCGGTGGGATGGGGTCAGGGCGTGGACAGCTCGAACCGCGGGACGCGGACCGCGCCGCCGAGTGCCTGGGTGGCGTGGTTGAAGAGGGCGAATCGGTAGCCCATGAAGAACCGCCAGTCGTTGCCCATGGAGAAGGAGGGGCCGAGGCGGACGAAGTTGGTGCCGTCGGTGCTGTAGGAGAAGGTTCCGGGGCGTGCCGCGCCGGGTCGGATGTCCGCGGTCGCGCGAAGCCGGACGCGGCTGCCGGTCACGGTCGCGCTCGCGACCTCGGTGCCGGTGCCGGTGGTGTTCCAGTTGCCGTCCATGGTCAGCCCGTTGACCATCACCAGCCGCGTCACGCCACCGTCGCGTTTGACACCGACCCAGGCGGAGGAGTCACGCAGCAGCGCGAGCCCGGCCCGGTCGCCGTCGCGCATCGCCGAGAAGTCGAGCTCGACCGTGGCAGTGGAGCTGGGACCCTGGATGCGGTGGGTGAGCGTGTTACGGGCCCAGTACAGGTCGTTGGTGACGGTCGCGGTCCGCAGGGTCAGTCCGTTGCCGACCGACCACTTGGTGTTGTCCGGGTTGTGGTTCCACTCCCACCGCGGCTTCAGGGTCGTGCCGTCGAAGGTGTCGACACCGACCATGGGGGTGACCTGGCGGGGTGGAGTGGGCACGGCCGGGCTGGGATACGAGGTGCCCCACGCGCCGTTCACGAGCTGCACGACGGGCCAGCCGTCCGAGGTCCAGGTGACCGGTGCCAGGGCGGGCACCCGGCCGCCGGGGTACGCGTCCACGAAGGCCAGGTAGTACCAGGCGCCGCTCTGCGTCTGCACCAGCCCGCCCTGGTGCGGGACGCCGCCGCCGGGGATCGGCCCGCGCAGGTCGAGCAGGACCTGTCGCAGCGTGTACGGACCGAAGGGGCCGCTGGACGACTTCAGGATGTACTGGCCGTTGGCCGGGCGGGTCAGGAAGATGTAGTACTGCCCGTTGATCTTGTAGAAACGGGAGCCCTCCAGGGTGCCGACACTCGACGGGGTGCTGAACACCTGCTGCGTACGGACCTGGGTGCGGCCGTCGCGCGAGAGCTGGGCCACGCTGATGGTGGTGTTTCCGTACGCCACGTACAGGGTGTCGTCGCTGTCGACGAGCAGCCCGGCGTCGTAGTACGGCGTGCTGATCGTGCTGAGTCTGCTCCACGGTCCCTCGACGGCGGTGGCGGTGTAGATGTACGTCCTGGCGAAGTCGATCTGGCCGAGCCAGTAGAAGGTCCCGTTGCTCGGGCGGTGGGCGAGCGACGACGCCCAGATGCCCCGGACGTAGCCACGGCCACCGTTCAGGTCGTACTTGGCGCCGAAGTCGAGGCTCGGCACGGCATGGCCGGCGATCTCCCAGTTCACCAGGTCGTACGAGCGCAGGACGGGGGCGCCCGGTGAGTAGTGCATCGTTGAGGCCGAGGCGTAGTAGGTGCCGCCGACTCGGATCACGTCGATGTCCGCGAAGTCCTGCCAGATGACCGGGTTGGTGTACTCCGCGGCGGCCGCGAGGGCCGGCCCTCGGGCGAAGTCGGAGGCCGCGGCGCTCCGGGACGCTCCCGCCAGGGGGAGGGACGCGCTCGTCACCAGACCGGTGGCTGCGGCCAGCGCTCGTCGACGGCCCATGTGCTGATGAGGGCATGACATATCCATGTCGTTCTCCTTGTGCGGCCGAGCCGTTGCGGTTGGCGCGTGTGACCGCCGTGAGCCTCACGGCTGAGGAGTTGGGCGCTGTGTCGACGTGCATCGCGCGGGGGCCTGCTTCTTCTCGCGGTGCGCAGCGGCCGGGTCTCTCGACCCTGGTTCGCGATCTCGGACACCAATCGACACATCGAGCATTCAGGATGATAGAAGGCCGGTGAACCCCGTCAATACCTCTCGCATGATTCGCTCTTCACATCGAAATGTTTCGCTCTGCCGGGGCGCTCCGATCGGTCGGACGCCGATCGCGCCTCAAGGGGTACGCGCCTGGCTCAAACGTTCACGGCGGCCGACCGCCGTGGTCCCGTTTGCTGTGACCCTTCCGCAGGGCCGGGTCGATGCAGGTCACGCCGGTGGCCGCAGTTGGCGCCGTCTCTTCCCCGCTCGAACCGTGACCGGCGCGACCGGGTCGCTCGACGGGGCGTTTCGCCTTCTCGGAGGGTCGTAGTCCCACTTTCAACGAGTCGAAAGGTGTTGACATGCACGGCTGCCCCTCTATAGTCCGGGACTGTCTGGCGATCCGAAGCGCGTTCGGTACCACGAACGCGCCCTGACGGGGACCTGTACCTCACCGCGACCGCACGCCGATGGCACGGTCCCGGAGCACGTCCTCATGAGCTTGCGCGTCGCGCACTTGGACTCTGTCCGCGCATGGCAATGTTCCAAAAAGGGGAGCTGCATGATGACCAGGACAAGATCCCTCTTATGGCCCGCCGTGGTTGCGGTTCTGCTCCCCGTCACCGGGGACTTCGGCCTGCCGGGTCACCCACACCGCCAGCGGGTGGAACACCGGGCTGACCGCGAACATCACCCTCGCCAACACCGGCCCCACCGCGATCGACGGCTGGTCCCTGCTCTTCACCCTGCCCGGCGGCCAGACCATCACCTCCGCCTGGAACGCCGACTACTCGGCCACGTCCGGCCGGGTGACGGCCAGGAACGTCTCCCACAACGCCACCATCGCTCCAGGCGCGTCCGTCGACATCGGCTTCCAGGCCGCCCACACCGGCGATACGCCCCGCCGAGCTCGTACACCCTCAACGGCACGGCCTGCGCCGTTGAGGGGAGTTCACCGAGGTGACCAGGGGGCGGCCACGCGCGCAAGCGCAGTCCGTGGGCGTCGAGAGGATGACCTCACCTTCGCCCGCCGAGTGGGGATCGGTTTCCACACCACGGGATCCCGAGCGCGCTCCGGACGGCACACCGCGGGCAGGAGCCACCTCCTGCTCACGAACGCCGCCGGGCGGCGGCACACGCCGGTTGGAGACGTCAGAGACGCAGCCGTCAGAGACGGAGACGCCGTCATCCGCTTGGCCGACGGCGGCGTGCGGCACCGGTCCGCGCGTCGCGACCGCGAACAGGGTAGCCACCACTCCGCGTCACCCCCTTGGTCCAGCAGGGCGCTGGGTCATGTCCACGTCCGGTCCAGCGGCACACGCGGAGGGATTGCTCGATCCAGATCACCTTGGCGCGGGGCATGGGGCGGGTGAGCCGCAGCCTGATCGGGGCGGCGCCATAGCGGAGTGCGCCGGTGGCCAGCTCACTGATCACCAGTGCCATCCACGCGGACGCCGGACCAGGTCGCCGCGGTCCAGCCCGCGCAGCCGGACGACCATGTGGTCGCTCAACTTAATCGGTAGACTAAGTCGATATAGTTGCTTCATGGCTCACGTTTCCGCGGCTGAGCGCCGCCCCCAGCTGATCAAAGCGGCCATTGACCTCATGACCAGGGAGGGCGTCGCGGCCGGAAGCACCCGGGCCATCGCGGCCGAGCTCGGCGTGGCACAGGCCACCGTGCACTACATCTTCGGCACCAAGGAGGGCCTGTACCGCGCCGTCATGGAGAAGCTCACCGCAGAGCTGATCTCACAGGTCGAGCAGGCCACGCCCGAGAAGGGCGGATTCGAGGAGACCATCGGCACTCTGGCAGCCGCCCTGTGGCACACCGTGCACGAGCAGCCGGCGAGCCACCAGTTGCTGACGGAACTGATGATGTTCGCATTGCGCACACCCACTCTTGCCGAGGCACGGCAAAGTCACTACCGCGACGTGACCGAAGTGGCGGCGAGGGTCGTGGCCGAGGCGGCCGAGCGAACGGGGCAGACGCTCGCCCAGCCCGCGGAGACCATTGCCCGTTACTTCCTCGCCGGCTTCGACGGCCTCGTGATGCAGCACCTGTCGCTGCCCGACGAAGAGGCCGAGCAGATCTGCCTGCGAGCCCTCGTCTCCGCGGTGCTGGCGCTCGCCGACGGCCGGCTGGACCCCACCGCGATTCCCGCCAGGACGAGCTGACGCGAGGCCGTCCGACGCAACGGTCGCCGAGGTCCGCGCCGCGCACGGCACTACGCCTCGGCCGCAGCCATAGCCTTTCCGTACAGCCATCCGACTATCATCGACGTCACCCTGGGTATGCGGAATCCCGAGCAGATGGCAAGGAACGTAGAACTCCATCGTCGGCACATCCCCGAAGGTCTCTGGGACGATCTTCGCGCTCAGAACCTGATCAGGTCGGACGTGCCCGCTGAAGCGGTCACGGAAGGAGTTCGCGTTGTCTCTGACGGACAAGGCCATCGAACAGATCCGTGAGCTGATCCGGACCGGTGCCCTCCCCCCGGGCTCGAAGCTCCCTCCGGAGCCGGACCTCGCCGCCCAGCTGGGCCTGTCCCGCAACCTCGCCCGCGAAGCGGTCAAGGCGTTGGCAGTGGCGCGGGTCCTGGAGGTCCGGCGGGGTGACGGCACATATGTGACCAGCCTGCAGCCGAGCGTGCTCCTGGAAGGGCTCGGCGGGGCGGTGGAGCTGATGCAGGGCGACTCGGCCGCCCTGCAGGACCTCATGGAGGCACGGCGGCTTCTCGAACCCGCCGCGACGGCCCTTGCCGCCACTCGGATCTCCGACGCTCAGCTGGCCGAAGTGAAGCGGCACTTGGATGCCATGCGCGACGCCCGTGACGACGTCGAACGGCTCAACGCCCACGACGCCGCCTTCCACCGCGCCGTCATCTCGGCCACGGGCAACGAAACCCTCCTGAGCCTCCTCGAAGGAATCTCCGGCCGCACCCTGCGCGCCCGCATCTGGCGCGGTCTGGTCGACACCCAGGCCGCAGGCCGCACCCTCGCAGAGCACGAGGCGATCTTCAAAGCCCTGTCCACCCGTGACGCCGTCCTCAGCCAGGCCGCAGCGCTGCTGCACGTGAGCAACACCGAGCACTGGCTGAGGGAGTACCTGGGCTCGGGCGAACCCCTGCTCTTCGGGACGACAGCGCGGAAGTGAGCAGGCGGACGCCGGGGCCCAGGCCCCCGTCCTTGTGGCGCGAACCCCGGCCGCCGCTGCCACGAAGAGGATTCACCGGACGCCGGCACCACGCGGTGCCGGTGGACCGGAGTGGCAGGCCTACCGATGCGTCACACGGCGATGATCTGCCACTGCTGGTGGGTTGCCCGGTTGTACGTCTCCTGCTCGATGCCGGCGCCGTTGGCCGTGGAGGCGCCGTCGACGTTGAGTGACAGTCCACTGAGCCGGTTGGTGAGGTGGTAGTAGCCGTCACCAGTGGGCGTCACAGCCCAGTGCTGCTGGTAAACGCTGTCGTCCGACCAGATGCCCACCTTGCCGCCGTCCGCACGCGAGAGCTCGGCCACTTCCATGAGTTTGCCGCTGCTGACGCTCTTGATCTTGTAGTAGCCGTCGCCGGTGGACGCGAAGGTCCACTTCTGGTTGGGATGGTTCAGCCAGGGCCACTGGATGATGCTCGTGCCGTTGGTGGAGCGGTCCTCGAACACGTCGGCTACCTGGCCGCTGTTGCGGTTGACCAGGCGATAGACCGTTCCGTTGCCCGGCAGGACACGCGACACCAGGGCCGGCTTGGCGGTCCTGCCGCCGATCCGGACGCCGCCCACGTTGACATATCCGCCGGTGCCGGCCGTGGCCTGGATCCGTAGGAAACCAACATCCCTGGCGCTCCACTCGGCCACCTTGGTGACACGGTCGCCGGCCCAGGAACCGGTGGCGACCTGGGTGAAGGCCGTGCCGTCGGTGCTGGTGGAGATGGTGTACGAAGTGATGTCGCCGTCGGTGGAGTTGTTGCGGTTCCACTGCTTGGGCAGGTATTCCAGGGTCGAGACATTGCTCCACACCCCACCCAGGTCGATCGTGATCGAGTGAGGCAGGGACGAGGACAGCCCCCATGTCGACCAGCAGGTCTCGAAGCCCTTGTCGCTCAGCCCGTCGATCGCGTTCATCGGGCCCTCGCCGGTATGGAATCCGGTCGCGTAGGCACTGACGGGTGTCACGGGGTGCTCGGCGCGTGGCATCTGCGTCGGCAGCGGCGCCCTGGAGGTGTTGGGGCTCCACGCCGCCCCGACTTCGGCGAGCCGCGTGACGACGTTGGCATCCAGCTTGCCGTTGCGGTTGGGCGGGCAATTGAGGATG
The DNA here is from genome assembly GCF_030294945.1 of Streptomyces graminofaciens. Classification (NCBI taxonomy): domain Bacteria; kingdom Bacillati; phylum Actinomycetota; class Actinomycetes; order Kitasatosporales; family Streptomycetaceae; genus Streptomyces; species Streptomyces graminofaciens. Next base: position 11,111,270 of record NZ_AP018448.1, read on the forward strand.
AACGAGGTGTACTTCGGTTCCAGGTCCGTCAGGTGGGACAGGATCGACGCCTTGCTCATCAGGCCTTCGGTCGGCGTCGACGGATGCCAGAACCATCCGTTGCTGATCGTCTGCCCCTGCATGGACGCGTAGGTGTTTCCGGCCGGCGAGGTGATGCCCAGCGGCTCCTCGAAATAGATCGCGTCGCCGAGGAACGGTACCGACAGCCCACCGTGGTCGATCATGACGATGTCCGGCTGGAGCGACTTCACGTGCTCGCGTATCCGCTGGTAGGAGACGGCCTGCTGGCCCATCTGCCATGCGTAGCCGTCGGTGATGAACATGTCGATGGTGCCGTAGTCGGTGAGCAGTTCGGTGATCTGGTTCAGCATGTAGGTGAGGTCACCGGGCTGGATCGTCTGGTCGGCGGCGACGCCGTGTCGGCTGTCGTACGCCTGCACGCTGTAGGTGCGGTCCCAGATCGAGTAGTACAGGCCCACCTTGAGGCCCTTGGCGCGGAACGCGTCGACGTACTGGGCGACGATGTCCTGCTTGTAGGAGCTGTTGGCGACGTTGTAGTTGTTGTACGCGGTCGGCCAGAGGCAGAAGCCGTCGTGGTGCTTGGTCGTCAGCACGCCGTAGCTCATCTTCGCCGCCGCGGCGGCGGCCGCCCACTGGGCACAGTCCACGGCCGTGGGGGCGAACAGGGCGGGATCGTGGTTCGGGGCGGCCCACTCCTCGTTGGTGTACGTGCCCATGTTGAAGTGGTTGAACATACCGAACCGCATGTTCACCAGGTTGTTCAGGTTGGTCTGAGGGACGGCGGCCACCGCCTCGGACACCAGGCCCGAGAAGGCGGGGACGACGGGCAGCGCGGTCGCGGCGGCAGCGGCGCCGGCGGCACCGAGCAGCGTACGGCGGGACAGGTTTCCTGGCGACATGCTCTCACTCCCATTTCTGTGGCTTCAGCGCCGTAGGACCGTTCCGAAGGAGCCGGATCCTCTCCGACTGCGGGGAGAGAGACAGTGCATGTCCGCCGAAGTGCATGAGGACCTCCTTGGTACGGAAAGACACTCAGGTGCCGCGGCACTTACGGGTCTCGGGCGCCAGGTGTTACGCATGAAGTTCGGGCATGTAACACCGGCCTGTCAACGGTTTGGAGGGATGAAAAGCCGAGCGCGAAGGGCAGGTTGACCGTATATGTGAGATATAGCGCCATTCTTTCATGGGTAGACATGGCATGTCTGGCGTTGCTCTGCGGTGAACGAGCTGCTCGTCAGCGAGCTGGTCACCAACGTCTTCGAGGGTCACCCGGGCAAGTCGGGCTGTGCGCCGTAGGCGGATGCCGTGGTCGCGCGGCCGCTGAGGTCCGGTCCATGGCCGCGCGGGTCAGTTCCCGCCGGACAGCGGGTGAATACGTTTCCTCCAAGCCCGTGAAGCGGGATGAACGAGGAGGCAGGCCCGTGAAGGAAAGCCAGTTGGACACATGTGTGATCGGGGCGGGACCTGCCGGGCTGGCGGTCGCCAGGGCCCTGGCGGAGCGGAATCTGCCGTACACGCACCTGGAGCGGCACACCGGGCCCGGCGGCATCTGGGACATAGACAATCCGGGCAGCCCGATGTACGAGTCGGCCCACTTCATTTCGAGCAGGACCCTGTCGGGATTCGGCGGCTTCCCGATGCCCGACCACTTCGCGGACTACCCGCCGCGACGGCAGATCCTGTCGTATCTGACGTCCTTCGCCGATGCCTACGGGCTGACGGACCGCATCGAGTTCGGCGTCGAGGTCGAAAGCGTCGAGAAGAACGCGGACGGCACCTGGACGGTCACCCGGGCCGACGGGCGGGAAAGCGTGCACGCGCAGGTCGTCGTGTGTACGGGCTCGCAGTGGCACCCCAACGTTCCCGAACTGCCGGGGGAGTTCAGCGGGGAGGTCCGGCACACCGTCGGCTACCGCAGCGCGGAGGAGCTGCGGGGCAAGCGGGTCCTGGTCGTGGGCGCGGGGAACTCCGGCTGTGACATCGCGTGCGACGCGGCCCGGACCGCGGACCACGCGGTGATCAGCATGCGGCGCGGGTACTGGTTCATCCCCAAGCACCTGTTCGGCCGGCCGGTGGACACCATCGCCAACAGCGGGCCCCACCTGCCGATGTGGCTGGCGCAGCGGCTCTTCGGGGCGCTCCTGCGGATCATCAACGGCGACCCGACGCGGCTGGGACTGCCGAAGCCCGACCACAAGCTGTTCGAGACCCACCCGGCCATCAACTCGATGCTGATCCACCACCTGCAGCACGGCGACATCACCGCCAAACCCGGGATCGCCCGCGCCGAGGGCAGGATCGTGCACTTCACCGACGGCACGAGCGACCACTTCGATCTCGTCCTCCTGGCCACGGGCTACCTCCACAAAGTGCCGGTCGCGCAGCGGTACTTCGGCGACGAGCAGCACCCCGACCTGTACCTGTCATCGTTCTCGCGCGAGCACGAGGGCCTGTTCGGCATCGGCTTCATCGAGACGAACTCCGGTGCGTACCAGCTCTTCGACTCCCAGGCGCAGCTGATCGCCGGGTACATCCATGACGCGCGGCACCGGCTGCCGAACGCGGAGCGGTTCGCCCAGATGATCCGCGCCGACCGGCCGGATCTGTCCGGTGGGCTGAAGTTCGTCGACTCGCCCCGCCACACCGGTTACGTCGACGGCGCGGCCTTCGTGAAGTACCTGGGCAAGGTCGCGGCGGAGATGGGCTGGCGCACCGAGGGCCGGCCTCCGCGGGTACGGTCCCTGGGACGCGCGGAGGCGGCGGCATGAAGAAGAGGTTCGACTTCACCGACAAGGTCATGCTGGTGACCGGCGGCGCGGGCGGCATCGGCAGTGAGCTGTGCCGTCGCTTCGCCTCCGGCGGAGCCCGCTGCGTCGTCGTCGACATCGACGGGGTCCGCGCCATGAAGGTGGCCGCAGACCTTCCGGGCGCCGGGCACACGGGCATCGGATGCGACCTGATGGACCGCGCCCAGGTGGAGCGGCTGTTCGAGGTGGTCGCCGAGGAGCACGGTCGTCTCGACGTCCTCGTCAACAACGTGGGCATGACCAGCGCGGAACGCTTCGACGTCCGCAGCGTCGAGAGCATCGAGCGGGAGATCACCCTCAACCTGACCTCACCGCTGGTCGCGACCCGGATCGCCCTTCCTCTTCTCCTGGCCTCCGGGGACGCGCGGGTGGTCACCACGGTCTCCCTCGGCGGGATCTTCCCGCTGGGCGAGACACCGATCTACACCGCGTCCAAGTTCGGGCTGCGTGGCGCGATGCTGGCCATCGGGCTGGACCTGAGGAACAAGGGAATCCTGGCCGGGTCGGTGCTGCCGTCGGCGACCGACACCCGGATGCTGCGCCAAGAGGCCGTGGAAGGCGGCAACTCCATGCAGTTCCAGGACCCTCCGCAGCGGCCCTCCGACGTCGTCGCGGCCGTGGTGAGCCTGCTGGACAAGCCCCGACTGGAGACCTACCCCCGGCCCGGTGAGTCCCGTCTGGTGCGCTTCGCGATGCTCATGCCGAACCTGCTGCCCCGGGTCCTCCCGCTGTTCAGCAAGCGCGGTGACCGCGGCATGGCTCGCTATCTGGAGGAACTCCGCCGACGCGGACTGGTCCGCCGGACGGAGGGGCGCTGGGAGCTGGTGGAGGAAGCATGATCACGAACGAGATGCTGCAGGTCGTCAACCCCGCCACCGGTGAGCCGATCACCTCCCTGCCCGCCGCGAGCGCCGACGACGTCGCCAAGGCCGCCGAGCAGGCCCGGCAGGTCCACGACTCCGGGGTGTGGTCGCGGCTGCCGGTCCGGGAGCGTGGCACGGTGCTGCTGCGACTGGCCGACCTCATGGAACGCGACGCGGAGATCCTCGCCCGGCTGGACAGCGAGGACGCGGGGAAGCCGATCACGGAGTGCCGTACGGGAGACGTACCGGGCGCGATCGAGTCGATCCGCTGGTTCGCCGAGGCGGCCGACAAGGTCTTCGGCCGGGTCGCGCCGAGCGGGCCCGACAGTCTGGGTTTCATGATCCGCGAACCGGTCGGGGTCGTCGCGGCGATCCTGCCGTGGAACTACCCACTGGCCATGACCGCGTGGAAGGTCGGACCGGCCCTGGCCGCGGGCAACTGTCTGTTGGTCAAGCCCGCCGATGCGACCCCGCGCTCGGCCCTGCACCTGGCCGAACTCGCCGCGGAGGCCGGCCTTCCCCACGGGGTGCTCACGGTATTGCCGGGGTACGGCCAGGAAGCCGGGGCGGCCCTCGCCCGTAGCCCTCTTGTGGGGGCGCTCTCCTTCACCGGGTCCACCGCGACGGGCCGCCGCATCCTCAAGGACGCCGCGGAGACCAACTTCAAGCGGATCTCGCTGGAGATGGGCGGCAAGAGCCCCCAGGTGCTGATGGCCGACGCGCTCACCTACGGCGACGAGCTCATCGACAACATGATCGAGGCCGCGTTCCTGACCATGGGGCAGAACTGCACCGCCGGCTCCCGCGTCCTGGTTCACCACAGTATCGCCGAGGAGGTCCTGGAGCGGTTCACGGCCGCGGCGGGAGAGCTCGTCATCGGTGACCCGGCCGACCCGCGCACGCGGATGGGGCCGCTCATCAACCACACCGCCTTCGACCGGGTCGCGGGAGCCGTGGAGGCCGCCCGGGCCGGCGGAGCCCAGATCCACACCGGGGGACTGCCCCACGGGCTGCCTCCGCGCGGCGCCTACTATCCGCCCACCGTGATCACCCGAGCCCCCGACGGCGCCGACGTCCTCACCAAGGAGTTGTTCGGTCCCGTCGTCACCCTCCAGACCTTCACCTCCGAGGACGAGGCGGTACGCGGGGCCAACGCCACCGAGTACGGGCTCGCCGCCTCGGTCTGGACCCGCGACCTCGACGTCGCGCTGCGGCTGGCACGCGGCATCGAGGCCGGGGTGGTCTCCGTCAACGCCTACAGCGAGGGCGACATCACCACGCCTTTCGGCGGCTGGAAGCAGTCGGGATTCGGTGGCGTGGAGAAGTCCACCGACGCCTTCGACCAGTGGACCCGGGAGAAGACGATCTGGATCCGCGCCCGCTGACCCGAGCCGACAGACAGCAGGCAGGCGCGGTGGCCGAACGTCATTGCGTGTGCCCCACCCCCCGGAGCATCCGCTCCCGCAGCTGGACCGGCGAGGAGCCGTGCCAGCGGCGTACCGCGCGGCGCATCGCCCGTTCGTCGGAGAATCCCGCCTGGCGGGCGATGTCGCGCAGTGTCAGTTCCGGGCGGAGCAACAGTTGCTCGACGCGTTCCCGGCGCACTCCCTCGACCAGTGCCTCGTACGTCGTACCGCAGTCGGCCAGCCGACGGCGCAGCGTCCGCTCGCTCGTCGCGTGCCGCCGCGCCTGCTCACCGAACGAAGGCACCACCGGCAGGCCCTGCGCGACGGAGATCTCCAGCACCTCCAGCAGATCCTGCTGGTCACGGCGGGACGCCATCTGCGCGTCGAGCATCTCCAGCGTCGACGCGTAGCTCACCGGATCCCGACCCGGCATCCGGGTACGGGCCCACGCCGGGTCGATGACCATGCGGTTCGCGGCGGCGCCGAAGCGGACCGGACAGCCGAACAGGGCGTCGTACAGGTCGCGTTGGCGTGGTGGCGGAAAGGAGAACTCCACCCCCCTCGGCGCGAAGGCCGGACCGACGGCCAGCCGGGACAGGGTGACCACGGAGGCGAACGCCTCCTCGCTCAGGAAGGAAGCAACGGCCGGGTCCATGGCGGGATCGGGAAGATCGGCTCGTAGCACGAAGGCGTCGTCCTCCTGACCCACACCGGCCGACCACACCACCATCGCCCCGGACAGGTTCTGGTACTTCACCCCGGTCTCTATGGCGTGCCGCAGCGTGTCGTCGGCCATCAGGGCGAAGCCGAGCAGGCCCCACGCGGTCAGGTGCTGAGCCGCGCCGACCTTCAGACCCAGGCGCTCGTCCCCGGTGAGCTCCAGCGCACGGCGGATCACCGCGCTGCCCTGCCGGTACGACACCCGCAGTGCGGCGGAGCGCATCACCGTCTCGTCGAGTCCCATCTGCTTCAGCAGGGGCCGCAGATCGACACCGCGCTCGTCGGCGACCACGACGAGATAGCGCAGGATGTTCGGCTGGATCGTCGCCGAAGTGCTGCGGCTGGTCCCGGGAGGGTCTGCCGGGCCGGGTGCAAGGGACATCGCACTCACCTTCTCCTTGAACGACCACCGTAGGCAACGGGCGTCACCGGTCGCCCGCTCTGGCCCCCGAAGTCCCCTGTAAGGCCCCTGGCGTCCTGAGCCTGCCTTCCGAGCCTGCATACGGTCTCCGTAACCGCACGGCATTCGACTCGCTGGTCCTGAGACCGGTCGCTCCAGCGCACACAGGAAACGAGGGCGCGACAGCATCATGTCCTTCAACGCTCCAGCCCGGGCGGAGGCCGGGCACCCGGTCTCCAGGTTCGGCGCCCGGAAGGGCGCGACCCTCGCGTTCGCCGCACAAGGTGTCTCCGTCGCCGCCGTCTACACGACCGTCCCCGCTGTCACCGAACACCTGAAACTGGCTCCGCTCCTGACGACCACCCTGATGGTCGCCGTGGCGCTGACGGCGGGGGCCGGCAGCTTCCTGGGTCTGGCCGCGATCCGCCGCGCCGGTCCCGTCGCCACGACGCGCGGGGCCGTGCTGACGGCCGCCGCCGCGTTGGTGCTGATCGGGTGGGCCCCCGACGCGGTGACCGTCATCTGCGCGTACGTCCTCTTCGGGCTCGCTGTCGGCGCCCTGGACGTCGGGGTCAACACCCGGGCAGCGGCGATCGAACGCGCCTACGGCCGCAGCGTCTTCGGCTCCTTCTACACAGCGTGGAGCGTGGGCGGCGTGGTCGCGGCCCTGCTCACTGCCGGGGCCGCCCGCCTGGAGTGGCCCGTAGCCGCCGGTCTGGGCGTTCAGGCGGGCATCGTCCTGCTCCTCGCCGTCTGTATACGTACGCATGCCCTCCCCTCCTCCCCCGAGGGGCCGTCGGACACCCTCGCGCAGCCGCCGCTGGGGCGCCGCCTGTGGATCCGGCTCATCCCCTTCGGCCTGGTCCTCCTCGTCGTCTACGTCGTCGACTCCACCGTCTCGGCCTGGTCGGCGGTCTACCTGCGCCAGACCCTCGCCGCGTCCCTCACGGTCGCGCCGCTGGCCTACGCCTCCTACCAGGCCGGCACAGTCGTCGGCCGCGCCGCCACCGACCGCCTCGTGCAACGGTTCGGAGCGGTCGCCGTCGTCCGCACCGCGGCCCTGCTGGTCGCGGGCGCTCTGGCCGGCATGGCCGGGGCGCCGAGCTGGCCCTTCGCCGTTCTCGCGGCCGGGGCGGTGGGGCTGGGAGCGTCCGTCCTGGTTCCGCTGTGTCTGGCCTCCGCCGCGCGGCTGCGTCCCACCGCTTCGGAGGCGGTCCTGGCGCGGCTGAACCTCTTCAACTACGTCGGCGTCATCACCGGTGGCGCAGCGGGCGGACTTCTCGGCTCCACCGGTCAGTTCCGTCTCGCCTATGCGGCACCGGCCGCGCTGGCGGTTCTTCTCCTGGCAGCCGCCCGACATCTGGTCGGAGTGGACGGCGTGCCAAGTCGCACGGCCTGAACATCAGCTACCTGGGCGGCTGGAACGAGCGCGGCTACAGCATCGGCTGGTACAGGAACCTGCGCTCGGCGCTCAGGGACGCGCCGGTGTGGACCGGTTCGCACACGATGCCCTCGGCCAGCCGGGCGTGCGAAACGTGATCTTCATGGAGGGCATCAACGACATCTACAACAACCGTTCCTAGGGACTGAGCGGGAGTGAGTCCTGTTGCCAGGTCCCGTGCTCGGCCGAACGCCCCGGACGGTGTTGGGCGTTCTGGTTGCCCGCGTTCGCTCCGCGTCCGGGCGGCACGGATCGTGTCCGTGGTCCGGGGATGCGGGGGCGGGGTTCCTCACGCCCAGGAACACTCACCCCCGCTCACCAACGCTCTTGAACGCACTCCAGCGGCAGCAGCTCCAAACCCCTCCCTCACCGCCGACCAGCGGGTACCGGAACATCATCGCGCAGGCACACGCGGCCGGCGTGAGGATCATCGGCGGCACCATGCCGGCGAGACGCGTCGTCGTCCGGTATCGCTGCCGGACGGCCATGCCCGCTTCGCCGGATGTCGGCCGCCGCGGGCACCTTGCCGCCCGTCAACGGGCCGTCGTCGAGCTCTCCGAACGGAGCAACCTGTCGAGGTGGGTCATGGACGTGCGCATCGCGGCCCGCATCCCCGGCTCCTGGATGCCGTTCAACAAGACCCCCAGTGGTCCCAGCCCGATGGTGTACTCGACCTGGTAGAGCATCTCCGTCACCTCCCTGCCGTCCTCGCTCTGTATCGGCCGGAACTCGAAGACGTTGGTCACGTCCTGGAGCGGGGCGAATCCGATGCCGGTGTCGACGCGGCGCTTGAAGGGCTCGATCTCTCTGACCGTCCAGACCGAGTCGGTCTTCAGGGGGCCGAGAGTGCGGTTGCGTTCGGCGTAGGTCCTGCCGACGGTGGCGACGCCGTGGTGGTCGGTGACCTCGATCGCCCCGGCGACCCACTCGGCGTACCGGTCGGTGCGGGAGACAACGTCCCAGACGCGTCCTACGGGTGCGTTGATGACGGCCTGCTCGGTGACCACGTACTTGTTCATCGCAGTGTTCCCTTTCTTGGCAGTGCTGCTTGGCAGTGCACTCGTCGGTGCTGCTGTCGGTGCTTCTTGTTGCTGTCTCTCGCGCTCAGTCCCGGTCCAGGACTTCGGTGGCCGTGTGCTTGCCGGAGCGGACGGCGCCGTCCATGAAGCCGTTCCAGTACGGGGAGAACTCGGCGCCCGCCCAGTGCACGCGGCCGAATTGGCGGCCCATCCACTGGCCGAAGTCGCTGAGCACGCCGGGGGCGGCGACGGAGGTGGGGCCGCCCTGGGTCCATTGCTCGGCGGTCCAGTCCTGCTCGACGTAGTCGACGGTGTCGAAGGCGCGGTCCCCGACGACCTGGGCGAAGGAGCGCAGCACCGCGCCGCGCCGCTCGGCGGCCGGGCGGTGGGCCCACTTGCGCCATTCCCGGCCGCCGAGGAAGCCCATGAGGACGCCGGGTCCGCCGTCGGGCGGGGTGTTGTCGAACATCTCGCGGATGGGGGAGCCGCCGCGGAGCAGGCCCATGCCGGACAGGCCGTCCTCGCGCCAGAAGGGCTTGTCGTAGACGGCGACGCACTTCATGAGGGTGCCGAAGGGCAGGCGCTGGAAGAGCTGGTCCTGCTGGGGCGGCAGCAGGGGGTCCCAGACGATGCGGGAGGCGATCAGGGGTGGGACGGCGACGATGACGTGGTCGGCGCGCCAGTCGCCGGCGTCGGAGACCACGGTGGCGCCCGTGGAGTCCTGGCTGATGCGGCGCACCGGGGCGGACAGGTGGACGCGGCCGTCGAGTTCCTCGGCCAGCCGCTGCGCGACGAGCTGCGAGCCGCCGACGAACCGGCTGTCCTGGGCGCCACCGGTGGTGCCTGTGCCGCGGTCCATGGTGCCGGGATGGGTCTCGTTGCCGAAGGTGGCGACGTACCAGAGGCTGAACAGGGCGGACGCGTCGCGTGCCTCGCCGCCGTAGGCGGAGTTGAGGAAGAGGCTGATCATGTCGACGGCATCGCCGGTGATCTCGGCCTTGCGCAGCCACGTCTCGTAGGTCATGGCGTCGAGTTCGCGGGCGTGAGGGGCCCGCCACGGGGCCGCCGGGTCCACCTTGGCGGCCTCTTTGGCGATGCGGGCAAGGGCGATGCCCATGTCCGGCAGGGCGAGCAGGTCCGGCGGGGTGTGGCCGGAGAAGCGCTTGGCCTTGCCGTCGTGGACGTAGACGGTCTCGCCGGGGACGGCTGCCTGGTAGGTGTCCACACCGACCTCCTTGGCCAGCGCCAGGATGTGGTCTTGGGTGGGGCCGACGAACTGCCCTCCGATCTCCGTGACTCGGCCGTCGCCGAGGTCGTGGTTGAGCAGCCGGCCGCCGACCCGGTCGCGAGCCTCCAGGACGGCCACGGACTTGCCCGCCGCGACGAGCTCCCGTGCCGCGGTCAGACCGGCCAACCCCGCACCGATCACCACGACGTCCGCCCTGCGGCTCCGACGTGACGTGCCGACGTCCGTGGTCTGCGTGCTGCTCATGATCACTCCCTGTCATCCGTGGTACTGGGCGCTCCTCACCATACAGACGACTTTGTCGGGTGACAAGGTCGATAGGTCATGTCGTGTGATTGGGTCGTTCGGCTTTTATGAAACCGCTGTTCAGAGCTGGTTTGAGTGATGGTGTGATCTAAGTTATGCAGTCGACGCGTTCGATCGACTTGAGCGACTGATAAAGTCGAATGACCGAAGCGGTTCCGATGCCGACTGCGGCGCCCGGAATGCCCCGTGTCCGCAACCGCCCGGCTGCGCGAGCCGCACCGATCCGCTGTTCGCCCGCGTCCGCGTCATGACGTCCGGGAATCCCCTCACCGACTCTGGGAGTCACCCATGGCTGTCCTGCTCCATCGGCTGGGCCGCAGTGCCTACCGTCACCGCAAGCTGGTGCTAGGCATCTGGCTCGTGGTCCTCGCCGCGCTCATCACGTGCGTCAGCGTCTTCGGCGCCAAGCTCGACGACCGCTTCACCGTGCCGGGCACCGAGTCGCAGCGGGCGCTGGACACGCTCGGCAAGACACTGCCCGAGGCCTCCGGAGCGGGCGCCCAGATCGTCTTCACCGCGCCCGAGGGCCACCGCGTCACCGAGAGGTCCTACAGGGCGGTCATCGCCGGAGTCGAGTCGGCGGTCGCGAAGGCGCCGCAGGTCAGTGCTGTCATGGGCCCGAGCGACTCCGGTGCCGTCTCGGCCGACCGGACCACGGCGATCGTGCAGGTGCAGTACTCGGTGCAGCGGGCCGAAGTGCGTGCCTCATCGCTGGACGCGATCGAGCAGGCGGCCGAGGCGGCCGAGCAGAGCGGGCTCAAGACCTTTGTGGGCGGCAGCGTCTTCGGCAGCAACGGCGTTCACATCGGCCCGTCGGAGATCATCGGTGTCGTCATCGCCCTGCTCGTCCTCGTCATCACGTTCGGCTCACTGCTCGCCGCCGGGATGTCGCTGCTGCCGGCCCTGCTCGGTGTGGCGGTGGGACTGAGCGGGCTGCTCGCCCTCGCCCCGGCGGTCAGCATCTCCTCCACGGCGGTCACCCTCGCGCTGATGCTGGGTCTGGCCGTCGGCCTCGACTACGTGCTGTTCATCCTCTCCCGCCACCGCCAGCAACTCACCCGCGGTACGGACCCGCAGGAGTCCATGGCGCTGGCCAACGGCACAGCCGGCAGCGCGGTGGTCTTCGCCGGCAGCACCGTGATCATCGCCCTGGCCGCACTCGGTGTCATCGGCATCCCGTTCCTGACCACGATGGGCCTCAGTGCCGCCGGAGCCGTCCTCATCGCCGTCCTGGCCGCGATCACCCTGCTCCCGGCCATCGCCGGATTCGCCGGCGCTCGGCTGACTCCCAAGCCCGGCAGCAAGGCGGCTCAGCGGGCCGCCGACCCCGACGCATCCACGGGAAGGGCCACCCTGGGCGTCCGCTGGGTGAAGACCGCCGTCGCCAAGCCATGGTTGACCGTCCTGGCCGTCGTGGGCATCCTCACCGTGGTTGCCCTCCCGGTGACAGATCTGCGCCTCGCCCTGCCGGACAACGCCTCGGCCCCGGTCAGCTCCACCGAGCGCAAGGCGTACGACGTGGTCGGCGACAAGTTCGGCCCCGGCTTCAACGGCCCGCTCCTGGTGCTGACGGAGACCGACGACGAGTCCGGTGCACAGGCGGCTGCTCAGGCCGCAAAGAAGCTGGGGGATCTGAAGGGAGTCAAGGCGGTGCTGCCGCCCCAGCCCACCCGCGACCCCGCGCGGACCGTCATCCAGGTGATCCCCGAGACCGGTCCCGACAGCGCCCGGACCGACCGACTCGTCCGCGACATCCGTACCGCCGCACCGGGCATCCGTGAGACCACCGGAGCCTCCGTCGCGGTCACCGGAACCACCGCCGTCAACATCGATGTGTCCAACCGGCTCAGCGACTCCCTGCTGCCGTTCATGGCGATCGTCGTCGGCCTCAGCCTGATCCTGCTGACCATGGTGTTCCGCTCGCTGGTCATCCCCCTCAAGGCCGCCGTCGGATTCCTGTTGTCGGTGGCCGCCTCGCTCGGCACGGTCGTCGCCCTGTTCCAGTGGGGCTGGCTGGCGGACGTCTTCGGCCTGGCCCACACCGGTCCTGTCGTCAGTTTCCTGCCGATCATCCTGATCGGCGTGCTCTTCGGACTCGCCATGGACTACGAGGTGTTCCTGGTCTCGGGGATGCGGGAGGAATGGGTCCACACCGGCAGGGCACGCCGGTCGGTGACCGAAGGCGCGCGGCACAGCGTGCGGGTCGTCACCGCGGCGGCCCTGATCATGTTCACCGTCTTCGCCGGGTTCTTCCCCCTCGACGACGCCCTGATCAAGCCCATCGCCTTCGCGCTGGCCGTCGGCGTGGCCATCGACGCCTTCGCCGTCCGCATGACCCTCGTACCGGCAGTCCTCGCCCTCGCCGGACGACACGCCTGGTGGCTCCCTGCCTGGCTGGGCCGTGTCCTGCCCGATCTCGACGTCGAGGGCACGTCTCTCCAGAAGGCCCCCGAGGCGGAGCCCAAGGAGCCTGAGCGAGTCTGCTGACCGGCGCGGTCGGAACCTTCCCCATCAGGCCCCGGCTGGAGGACAAAGCCTCCAGCCGGGCCTCGGTCTGTTCCGCCGCGTGTGCCCTTGGCTGCTGCGCACCGCAGGCCCGGACGGCACCCCGCACAGCAGCGGTGCCGTGCCCGTAACTTCACTGTCCAGTACCCGGTGGCGCCGGTGCGCGGACATGGCCCGCCGCCACCCGGTCGCGGTGTGGGAGGGGCAGACCGGATGGCGGCGGGGGCTGAGGGGAGAGCGGGAGGTCAGTCTTCGATCGCTTGTATCGGGTCATCGGTCAGACTGGTGGCCAGCCACTGCTCCACGGCCGCGACGTGAACGGTCGCAGCAGAGGCGGCGAGCAGGGCGTCGCGTGACTGAAGCGCGCTGAGGATCTGCTCGTGGTCCTGGTGGGCGTTGTTCAAAGCGTGACTGGTCTGGCTGCCGCGGACGATGCGGACACGCTGTGTGCGGGTCGAGAGCACTTGCAGCAGCATCGACAGCACGGGGTTGCCGACGGCTTCGACGATCCTGAGGTGGAAGGCGATGTCGTGGGCGACGAACTCCTCCGCGGTGGTGACGGTCCGGGACCGGTCGAGGATGTTGCGCAGTTCCTGAAGGTCTTCCGGCTTCAGCAGCGCGGCGGCCAGCCCTGTCGCCTGCGGTTCGAGCAGTCGTCGTACCTGGAGCAGCTGCAGAGCCGTGTGGCCCTGGGAGACGTCGGCGGCGAAGGAGAGGCTTTCCAGCAGGAGTTGGGGCTCAAGGCTGGAGACGTACGTGCCGTCGCCCTGCCGGGTGATCAGGATTCGCATGGCCGTCAGCGCCCGGACGGCCTCGCGCAGGGAGTTCCGGGACAGGCCGAGCTGTCCGGCGAGGATCTCCTCCTTGGGCAGCCGGGAGCCGGGCGCGAGTTCGCCGGCGACGATCATCGCCTTGATCTTGTCGATCGCCTCGTCCGTGAGTGCCACGAGGGTGCCTCTCTGAGTGGGGGATGCGCCGGCCGACGGCTCCGCCGGACCCGAGCCGGGCCCGGCGAAGCCGCTTGCGGTACGTGGTTATTCCTGCTTCTCGCCGGAGGCGAACCGGGAGATGACCAAGGCGACGATGATGATGGCTCCGTTGAGGAACTGGTTCCACAGCGGTGGCACACCCGCCAATGTCATGACGTTCACGACGAGTTGCAGCGTCAGCACACCGGTGAGCGCGCCGAAGATCGAGCCCTTGCCGCCGTTGAGGCTGACCCCGCCGATGACGGTCGCGGCGAAGACCTGGAAGATCCAGCCGCTGCCCTGGGTGGCGGAGATGGAGCCGTAGTGGCCGCTGTAGAGGATGCCGGCGAACGCGGCGAGGACGCTGCCGAGGATGAGGACGATCCACACGATGCGGTCGACGCGGATGCCCGCGGTGCGGGCCGCCTCCGGGTTGCCGCCGATCGCGTAGAGCGCCCGGCCGTGCCGCAGCCAGGCCAGCGCGCCGGCGCCGAGGGCGAACAGCACCACGCAGATCCAGATCGCGGCCGGGACACCCAGCCACGACGACTTGCCCAGGTAGGTGAAGGAGGACGGCAGTTCCACGATGGACTGGCCCTCGGAGAGGGCGACCTGGAGTCCGCGCAGCATGGTCAGCATGCCGAGGGTGACGATGAACCCGTTGAGGCGCAGCTTCAGGATCAGGAACCCGTTGACGGCCCCGATCACCACACCCACCAGCAGACAGAGCGGCACGGCGGTCCACTCGGGCAGCAGCCCCAGGCCCGTGAACCGGGCACCGCTGGTCGGCAGGACCAGCCACACGGCGATGACGGGCGCCACGCCGATCGTGGACTCCAGGGACAGGTCCATCCGTCCGCAGATCAGGATCAGTGCGGTGGCCAGCACCAGCAAGCTCAGCTCGGTGGACTGCTGGGCCACACCGATCAGGTTGTCGGCGGTCAGGAAGGCCGGCGAGACGATGAACCCGATCAGGCCGAGAACCAGGATCGCCGGGACCAGGGACAGCTCACGGAAGCGACCGAGGTCGACCCGGCGGCGCGTGGCGTCCGCGGCGGCCGGTTCAGCCGTGCTCACTGTGGGCTCGGTGAGATCTGTGGTGGCGGACATGACTACCTTCCGTGCTCGTCTGCGCCCGTTGAGGCGGGTACGGCGGATGCGGGGGACGCGGTGGCGGCGGCCGTGTCGCCGGTGACGCCCTCGATGGCGGCGACGAGGTGCTCGTCCTTCCAGCCGCGGTCGAACTCGGCGACCACACGCCCGTGGAACATGACGACGACCCGGTCGCAGACCTTCAGGTCGTCCAGTTCGTCGGAGACGATCAGCGCGGCCCTGCCGCCGTCCGCGACCTGCCGGATGCGGCCCAGCAGGAACTCCTTGGACTTGACGTCCACCCCGTTGGTGGGGCGGATGGCCACCAGGACGTGCGGATCGGTGGCAAGGGCCCGCGCGACGACGACCTTCTGCTGGTTGCCGCCCGAGAGGGCGGAGACCGGGGTGGCGGCTCCCGGGGTCTTGATGTCGAGGTCCCGGATCATGCGTCTGGCGAACGCCTTGGTGCGGGCGGGCAGCACCGTGCCGAACGGACCGAGCTGGTCGGTGACGGTGAGCGTCGCGTTCTCCGCCACACTGCGGTTGTTCACCAGCCCCTGGACGTGGCGGTCCTCGGGGACCAGACCGACTCCGACGGTGAGCGCGGAGGGCACACTGCCGGTGCGTACGGTCTTGCCGCCGACCGTGATCCGGCCGTCCTTGGCCCGGTGCAGACCGGCGATCGCCTCACCCACCTGCACATTGCCGCTGGCAGTGGCGCCGGCGAGCCCGACGACCTCGCCGGAGCGGACCGAGAGGGAGATGTCCTCGCAGACGCCGGGCAGTGTCAGGCCGTCGATAGCCAGCACTTCCGTGGAATCGGACCGCGAGGCCGAAAGACCGTCGACGGCGGCGGTGACCGTGGAGGCCGACTCGCCGGTCATGGCCTCCACCAGCGCCTGATGGCCGAGCTCGGCGACGGGTGCGGTCAGGATGTGCGCCGCGTCGCGGTAGACGGTGACGGTGGTGCAGAGGTCGTACACCTCTTGCAGGTGGTGGGAGATGAAGAGGAAGGCGACGCCCTGCCGCTGGAGGTCGTGGAGCTTGTCGAAGAGCCGGGTGATGCCGCGCGCGTCGAGCTTCGCGGTCGGCTCGTCGAGGATGATGAAGCGTGCGCCGAACGACAGGGCACGCGCGATCTCGACGAACTGCCGCTGCTCGACGGTGAGGTGCTTGGCCCGCACGGTCGGGTCGACGGCCACGCCGTACTCGCCGAGCAACTCCTCGGCCCGCCGACGCAGTTGCTTCCAGCGGATGGGCTGCACCACTTTGGCGCTCTGCCGGTTCAGGAAGAGGTTCTCGGCGACGGTCAGGTCACCGATGATGGTGGAGCGCTGATAGACGCAGGCCACCCGAGAGCGCCAGGCGTCGATGTCGCCGAAGGCAGGCGCCGGCTCGCCGGAGAAGCGCAGGGTTCCGGTGTCGGGTTGCTGGAGGCCGGTGAGGATGGACACGAGCGTCGACTTGCCGGCGCCGTTGCGTCCGACCAGGGCGTGCGCCTCGCCGGGGGCGACGGTGATACGGGCGTCGCGCAGCGCGACGGTCGCGCCGAATCGTTTGCTGATGCCGGTCGCCTCGGCCACAGGGGCCGGAGTGCCGGGGCCGGTCGCCGGGGCGGTCGCGGTGTCCGCCATGGTGGATACCGTCCTTCGTGTACGGAGGCTGGAGCCGAGGGGCGCGGGCGGGTACCCGCGCCGGCGGGGCGGGCGTCGGGGGCTTTGCGTCCCCCGACGCGACGGGCGGGAAGTGCGGGTCGTCAGCCGACGTTGTTGCCCCACAGGGCCTTGTCGTCCACGTTGTCCTTGGTCACCAGCGGCGCCGCCAGCTGGTCCTCGAGCCCGTTGGGCAGCTGGATGATGGTGGAGTCGTGGTCGGTCTTGCCCGGCTTGAAGGTCTTGCCCTCGGCCGCGGCCTCGGCGTAGTACAGCGCGTACTTGGCGTACAGGTCGGCGGGCTGGGAGATCGTGGCGTCGATCTTGCCCGCGCGGATCGCCTCGAACTCCTGCGGGATGCCGTCGTTGGAGACGATCGAGATGTGCCCCTTCTCACCGGCCGGCTTCAGCAGACCCTTCTGCTCCAGGAGGGCCAGGGTCGGCTGCAGGAAGACACCTCCGGCCTGCATGTAGATGCCCTTCAGGTCGGGGTGCTGGGCGAGCAGGCTCTGCAGCTTGGCGGAGGCCACGTCGCCCTTCCAGTCGGTGGGCAGCTCGAAGACCTTGATCTTCGGGAACTTCTCCTTCATGCACTCCGCGAAGGCCTCGGAGCGGTCCCGCCCGTTGATCGAGTCAAGGGCGCCCTGGAGCTCGGCGACCTTGCCCTTGCCGCCCAGCTGCTCGCCGAGGAACTCGCACGCCTTGGTGCCGTACGCCCGGTTGTCGGCGCGTACGACCATGTAGACGTCACCCTTGTCGGGCCGGGTGTCCACGCTGACCACGGGGATCTTCTTCGACGCGAGGGTGTCGAGGGTGGAGGCGATGGCCCCGGTGTCCTGGGGGGCCATGACCACGGCCTTGGCACCCGTGTTCTGGAACACCTGTACGTTGGCGACCAGCTTGGTGACGTCGTTCTGCGAGTTGCTGAGCGGCAGCGCGTTGATGCCCTCGGACTTGACGTCCTTCTTCAGGTACTCGGCGTAGGAGTTCCAGAAGTCGGAGTCGGAGCGCGGCAGGTCGATCCCGATGGCGGGCTTGTCACCGCCGGAGGCGGCCGAGTCGGTGCTTTCGCGGTTGCACGCGGTGGCGAGGGCCAGTACCGCGAGAACGGCGGTGGCGGCTGCGGCGGTGGAGCGGGTGCGAGCGAGCTTCATGGCCGTGTTCTCTCCTTAGCCAGGGGCGCAGGGCCACAGGGCAACGGTGGGAGGGCTTACCTGCGCGGGGAGGGGCGAGGTCGCCGGACGGGCAGGTGTCGATCCGGCGCGGAAACCGCGTGGATCATGCCCGTGAGGGTCGGATGTGCGGGTCAGCCGGGGACCGAGGATGCGGAGGCGAAGCGACCGCACTGATGCGAGCCGAACGGGCGCACCGGATGGTGCAACCATTCCTCCGATGTATCTCGACGTCCAGGACGTTACGACGACGTTGCCGACGTTGACAAGGGTTCGCCGCCAGAGATTTGCGGGACATCGCACCGTGGGGCGCCGACGTGCCGTCCCGGCCGCGGGGGTCCGCGCTGGAACCCCGTATGACCTGCAGAGTTTCGGCCTCCGTGCGTGACGGGCGATGCGCTGTGGCAGCTCACGATTCGGCAACGGGGCTGCCCGGCGCGGTAGGGACGGGGCGAGGGGCGGCCACCCCGAGAGGGGTACGGGCCCCTCGGGGTGGCCGGTGGATGTCGGCCGACATCGCTCCCACCAGGGGAGGTGGCCCTGGAAGTCACTTCGGATTCATCGGATGGCGGACCGCGTGTCGACCTCGTGGCCCTGTGTGGCCAGGGTGAAACTGGCTTTGTGGGCGCTTGTCCGGCCACGCCGACGAAATACATCCGAGGAATCCATTGTCAGGTGCGATCCCTGCATCTAAGGTCACTGTGCCGCCATACATCCGATGACTGCGATGCGGATGAACGGAGCCCGCCGACAGGTCCGGCCCGGCGCACTACAGACGGCCCAGCCCTACGGCCGACCACCACTCAGACGAACCCCGCATGGCAAGGGAGCCCCCCAGTGAAACTGCTACGAGTCGGCGCCCCCGGTGAGGAGCGGCCCGCCGTCCGTACCGACAACGGCCGGCTGCTGGACCTGTCCTCCGTGACCCCGGACATCGACGGCGTCTTCCTCGCCTCCGGAGGAGTGGACCGGGCCCGCGCGGCCGTCACGGCGGGCGAGCTGACCGAGCTCGACCAGGAGGGCCTGCGGATCGGCGCACCCGTGACGCGCCCGGGCAAGGTCATCTGCGTCGGGTTGAACTACCGTGACCACGCCGCCGAGACCGGCGCCGCGATCCCGCCCCGCCCCGTGGTCTTCATGAAGGATCCGGGCACGGTCGTTGGTCCGCACGACGAGGTGCTGATCCCGCGCGGCTCGGTGAAGACCGACTGGGAGGTCGAGCTGGCGGTCGTCATCGGACGGCGGGCCCACTACCTCGACGGACCCCAGGACGCGCGGGCCGTGATCGCGGGCTATGCGATCAGCCATGACGTCTCGGAGCGCGAGTTCCAGCTGGAGTACTCCTCGCAGTGGGACCTGGGCAAGTCCTGCGAGACCTTCAACCCGCTCGGTCCGTGGCTGGTCACCGCCGACGAGATCGGTGACCCGCAGAACCTCGGCCTGCATCTGAGCGTCAACGGCGTGAAGCGGCAGGACGGCCACACCGGAAACATGATCTTCCCGGTCGACCACATCGTGTCGTACCTGAGCCAGTACATGGTTCTGGAGCCCGGTGACGTGATCAACACCGGTACGCCCGCGGGCGTGGCTCTGGGTCTTCCCGGCACCCCCTTCCTGCGCCCCGGCGACACCGTCGAGCTTTCCGTCGACGGACTCGGCAGCCAGCGCCAGACCTTCGCCCAAGCGTGAAAGGCAGCACCCCCTTGACTACAACCTCCGCCCGGATCACCGCGGTCGACACCTACGACGTCCGGTTCCCCACCTCGCGGGAGCTGGACGGGTCGGACGCGATGAACCCGGACCCCGACTACTCCGCCGCCTACGTGGTGCTGCGCACCGACGCCGGAGACGGCCTCGAAGGCCACGGCTTCACCTTCACCATCGGACGCGGCAACGATGTCCAGGTCGCCGCGATCGACGCCCTGCGGCCCCATGTCGTGGGCCGTTCGGTCGCGGACCTGTGCGCCGACCCGGGCTCGCTGAGCCGCGACCTGATCGGGGACAGCCAGCTGCGCTGGCTCGGCCCCGAGAAAGGCGTGATGCACATGGCCATCGGCGCCGTGGTCAACGCGGTGTGGGATCTCGCCGCCAAGCGCGCCGGGCAGCCCCTGTGGCGGCTGCTCGCCCACGCCGACCCCGAGTGGCTGGTCTCCCAGGTCGACTTCCGCTACATCGCCGACGCCCTCACCCCCGAGGACGCCCTCACCCTCCTCCGCAAGGGCCGGCCGGGTCTCGCGGAGCGTGAGGCCGTCCTGCTGGAGCGCGGCTACCCCGGCTACACCACGTCACCGGGCTGGCTCGGCTACTCCGACGAGAAGCTGACCCGGCTGGCCAAGCAGGCGGTCGCCGACGGCTTCACCCAGATCAAGCTGAAGGTCGGCGCCGACCTCGCCGACGACGTCCGCCGTATGCGCGCCGCCCGCGCCGCCGTCGGCGACGGGATCCGCATCGCCATCGACGCCAACCAGCGATGGAACGTGGACGAGGCGGTCGAGTGGACCAATGCGCTCGCCGAGTTCGCCCCGTACTGGATCGAGGAGCCCACCAGCCCCGACGACATCCTCGGCCACGCCGCCGTCCGCCGGGGCGTCGCCCCCGTGAAGGTCGCCACCGGTGAGCACGTCCAGAACCGCATCGTCTTCAAGCAGCTCCTCCAGGCCGGCGCCATCGACGTCCTCCAGATCGACGCGGCCCGCGTCGGCGGAGTCAACGAGAACCTCGCGATCCTCCTGCTCGCCGCGAAGTTCGGGGTGCCGGTGTGCCCGCACGCCGGCGGCGTCGGCCTGTGCGAACTGGTCCAGCACCTGTCGATGTTCGACTACCTGGCCCTCTCCGGCACCACCGAGGACCGCGTCATCGAGTTCGTCGACCATCTCCACGATCACTTCACCGACCCGGTGGTGATGCGCGACGGTCACTACACCGCGCCGCTCGCGCCCGGTTTCTCCGCCACCATGCGGGAGGAGTCCATCGCCGAATACCGCTACCCGGACGGCGAGTTCTGGGTAGCCGACCGCGCCGCTCAGGAGGAGGTGGCATGACCGGTCTGTCAGGCCTCAGGGCCGTCGTCACCGGGGGAGCGTCCGGTATCGGGCTCGCCACGGCACGCGCACTGGCGGCGCAGGGCGCGGCGGTCGCCGTGCTCGACCTCGATCCGGACGCCGTCAGCGAACCGCTGCTCGGCCTCCGGGCCGACGTCACCGACGACGCCTCCGTGCGCGCCGCCGTCGAACAGGCCGCCGAACGGCTCGGCGGCCTGGACATCCTCGTGAACAACGCGGGCATCGGCGCCGTGGGCACCGTCGAGGACAACCCGGACGAGCAGTGGCACCGGGTCCTGGACGTCAACGTCCTCGGCATCGTGCGCACCACGCGCGCCGCCCTGCCCCACCTGCGCCGCTCCGCGCACGCGGCGGTCGTCAACACGTGCTCGATAGGAGCCACCGCGGGACTGCCGCAGCGCGCCCTGTACTGCGCGAGCAAGGGCGCGGTCCTCTCCCTGACTCTCGCCATGGCCGCCGACCACGTCCGCGAGGGCGTTCGCGTCAACTGCGTCAACCCCGGCACCGCCGACACCCCCTGGGTCGGCCGGCTCCTCGACGCCGCCGACGACCCCGAGGCCGAGCGCGCCGCCCTCAACGCCCGCCAGCCCATGGGCCGCCTGGTCACCGCCGACGAGGTCGCGGCCGCCATCGTCTACCTGGCGAGTCCGGCCGCGGCGTCCGTCACCGGCACCGCGCTCGCGGTGGACGGCGGTATGCAGGGATTGCGGCTGCGGCCGGTGGACCGGTCGTGAGGACCACCACGCTGGGCGGCAGCTCCGTACCGGTCTCGGAACTGGCGCTGGGCTGTGCCGCCCTCGGCAACCTCTTCCATCCGGTCACGGACGAGGCCGCCCACGCCACGGTGGAGGCGGCCTGGGACGCCGGTGTCCGCACCTTCGACACCGCGCCCCATTACGGTCTCGGCCTGTCGGAACGGCGGCTCGGCGCCGCGCTGCGCGACCGCCCCCGTGACACCTACACCCTCTCCACCAAGGTGGGCCGGCTTCTCGTGCCGGACCCGGAGGGCGGCGCCGGCGACGACCTCGCCCAGGGCTTCGCCGTGCCGGCCACCCACCGCCGGGTCTGGGACTTCAGCGCCGACGGAGTGCTGCGCTCCCTGGAGGCCAGCCTGGAACGCCTCGGCCTCGACCGCGTCGACGTGGCCCTGCTGCACGACCCCGACGACCACGCCGACCAGGCGCTGCGCGAGGCGTACCCGGCGCTGGAGCGGCTGCGCGCCGAAGGAGTGATCGGAGCGATCGGCGTCGGGATGAACCAGTCCGCCCTGCCCGCCCGGTTCCTGCGTGAGACAGACATCGACGTGGTGCTGCTGGCCGGCCGCTACACCCTCCTGGAACAGGACTCGCTCGCCGACCTGCTCCCGGAGGCAGCCGCTCGTGGCCGGAGTGTCGTCATCGGTGGGGTGTTCAACTCCGGGCTGCTGACGGCCCCCCGGCCCGGCGCCACGTACGACTACGCACCCGCTCCGCAGCCGGTCCTCGACCGGGCGCTGCGGCTCCTCGCGGTCTGCGAACGCCATGGCGTGCCGCTGCGTGCCGCCGCGCTGCGCTTCCCGTTCGGCCATTCCGCGGTCGCGAGCGTCCTGACCGGGGCGCGCTCCCCCCAGGAGGTGCGCGACACGGTGGAGCAGCTGCGGCGCCCGATTCCGGACGCCCTGTGGGACGAGCTGCGCGCCGAGGGCCTGCTGGACCCGGACACCCCCGTCCCCGCACCGACCGGGCCGGCCGCGCCGATCGGGGAAGCCACGCCGTCGAAGGAGCAGTCATGAGGGTCGCCCTGCACACCAAGGTCCGTGCCGACCGCATCGAGGAGTACGAGGCCGCGCACCGGGAGGTGCCCGAGGAACTCACCGCCGCCATCCGCGCCGCGGGGGTGACCAAATGGACGATCTGGCGCAGCGGCACGGACCTGTTCCACGTGCTGGAGGTCGAGGACTACCAGGCGATGATCGCCGAACTCGACAAGCTGCCCGTCAACATCGCCTGGCAGGCCCGGATGGCCGACCTGCTCGACGTCGTCCACGACTATTCCGCGCAGGGCGCGGACGCCTCGCTGCCGGTGGTGTGGGAACTGTGACCGGAGCGGAGACCGGGCCCGGCATCGTGGACGCCCACCACCACGTATGGGACCTGTCCGTCCGCGACCAGGACTGGATCAGCGGAGACGAGCTCGCCCCGCTGCGACGCGACTTCACCCTCGCCGACCTGGCACCGGAGGCCCGCGCGGCCGGTGTCACCGCCACCGTGCTGGTGCAGACGATCACCGTGCCGGAGGAGACCCCGGAGTTCCTGGCCCTGGCCGCCGACAGCGACCTGGTCGCCGGGGTCGTCGGCTGGACCGACCTGACCGCCCCCGACGTCGCCGACACCCTCGCGAGGCTGCGGGCGGGCCTCGGAGGGGAGCACCTGGTGGGCATCCGTCACCAGGTGCAGGGCGAGCCGGACCCGCGCTGGCTCGTACGCCCCGACGTACTGCGCGGCCTGTCCGCGGTCGCCGACGCGGGACTCGTCCACGACCTCGTGGTGAAGCCCCACCAACTCGCGGCGGCCGTCGAAGCCGCGGAGCGCCTGCCAGGCCTCACCTTCGTCCTCGACCACCTCGGCAAGCCGCCCATCGCGTCCGGCGACCTCGACCCCTGGGCGCAGCAGGTCAGGCGCCTGGCGGCCCTCCCCAACACCGTCTGCAAACTCTCCGGCATGGTCACCGAAGCCGACTGGGGCTCCTGGACCGTCGCGGCCCTCACTCCGTACGCCGACACCGTCCTCGACGCCTTCGGACCCGGGCGGCTGATGTTCGGCTCGGACTGGCCGGTCTGTCGGCTGGCCGCCACGTACACCGAGGTGATCGCCGTCGCACGCGAGCTCACGGCCGGGCTCGGGCCGGCCGAGCGTCACGACGTCTTCACCGGCACGGCCGTGCGGACCTACGACCTGCCCGTCACCCCACGGCCGGCCCCGCCTCAGGAAACTCCATGCGCATAGCCCTCTTCATCACCTGCTTCAACGACACGATGTTCCCCCGCACCGGCCGCGCCGTGACCGAACTGCTGGAACGCCTCGGCCACACCGTGGAGTTCCCCCAGGGCCAGACCTGCTGCGGCCAGATGCACTTCAACACCGGTTACCGCCCCGAGACCCTGCCGATGGTCCGCCGTTTCGCCGAGGTCTTCGCGGGCTACGACGCCGTCGTCGCGCCCTCCGGGTCCTGCGCGGGCATGGTGCGCGACCACCACCGCGTGGTGGCCGCCCAGTACGGCGACGCCGCCCTCGCCGAGGCGGTCCAGCAGGTGGTGCCGACGGTGTACGAGCTGTCGGAGCTCCTCGTCGACGTACTCGGCGTCACCGACGTCGGCGCCCACTTCCCGCACCGGGTCACCTACCACCCGACGTGCCACTCGCTGCGCATGCTGCGTGTCGGTGACCGGCCGCTCAGGCTGCTGCGCGCGGTGAAAGGCATCGACCTCGTCGAACTGCCCGACGCGGAGTCCTGCTGCGGCTTCGGCGGCACCTTCGCCCTGAAGAACGCGGACGTCTCCAACGCGATGCTGGCCGACAAGATGCGCCATGTGCAGGACACCGGCGCCGAGATCCTCAGCGCGGGCGACAACTCCTGCCTCACCCACATCGGCGGCGGCCTGTCCCGGCTCCGAACCGGCGTCGGCACGATGCACCTGGCCGAGATCCTGGCCTCCACGGAAGGGGACGTACGGTGAGCGGCGCCGACAACGTCGTATGGCTGGGCACCCCGGCCTTCCCCGAGGCGGCGCGCGCCGCGCTCGCCGACACCCGGCTGCGGGCGAACCTGCGCCGGGCCACCGGCACCATCCGGGACAGGCGGCTGGCGGTCGCCGCCGAACTGGAGGACTGGGAGGAACTGCGGGAGACAGCCGCGACGATCAAGCGTCGCACCCTGCGTCACCTCGACCACCACCTCCTGCGCCTGGAGAAGGCGGTGACCGCAGCGGGGGGAGTGGTCCACTGGGCGTCGGACGCCGTCGACGCCAACCGCATCGTGACCGCCCTGGTGAAGGCGACAGGCGGCGGTGACATCGAGAACCACGAGGTCGTCAAGGTCAAGTCGATGGCGACCCAGGAGATCGGCCTCAACGAGGCGCTCGCGGACGCGGGCATCCGTGCCTACGAGACCGATCTCGCCGAACTCATCGTGCAGCTGGGCGGCGACCGCCCCTCGCACATCCTGGTGCCGGCCATCCACCGGGGCCGCTCCGAGATCCGGGAGATCTTCCGCCGGGAGATGGGGGAGTGGGGCAGGCCCGCCCCCGAGGACCTCACCGACGACCCCCGCGATCTCGCCGAGGCGGCCCGGCTCCACCTGCGGGAGAAGTTCCTGCGGGCCAAGGTCGCCGTCTCCGGCGCCAACTTCGCGGCCGCCGACACCGGAACGGTGGCGGTCGTGGAGTCGGAGGGCAACGGGCGGATGTGCCTGACCCTGCCGGAGACCCTGATCACCGTCATGGGCATCGAGAAGGTCCTGCCGTCTTTCGCCGACCTGGACGTGTTCCTCCAGCTCCTGCCCCGCTCGTCGACCGGCGAGCGGATGAACCCGTACACCTCGCTGTGGACTGGCGTCACCGAGGGCGACGGTCCCCGGAACTTCCACCTGGTGCTGCTCGACAACGGCCGCACCGCCACTCTCGCCGACGAGGTGGGCCGCCAGGCCCTCGCCTGCATCCGCTGCTCGGCGTGCCTCAATGTCTGCCCGGTGTACGAGCGCACGGGTGGCCATGCCTACGGTTCGGTCTACCCCGGGCCGATCGGCGCCGTCCTGACCCCGCAGCTCGTCGGCGTCGAGAACGCGGCCTCGCTGCCCTTCGCCTCAACCCTGTGCGGCGCCTGCTACGACGCCTGCCCGGTGAAGATCAACATTCCCGAGGTGCTGGTCCATCTGCGCGCCGAGGCCGTGGAGGCAAAACGCCGGGACCGGCTGCTCCCCACATCCGAGGGGCTCGCCATGAAGGCCGCGGGTGCCGTCCTGGGCTCACCGCGGCGCCTGGCCGCCGTACAGCGGCTGGCCGCCGTGGGAGCCCGGCTGGTGGCCCGTGACGGCCGGATCGGTGCCCTGCCCGGTCCGTTCGCCCGCTGGTCCGGCACCCGTGACACCCCGGTGCCGACCCGCGAGTCCCTGCGCGCCTGGTGGCGCCGCACGCGACCACCCAGGAGCGAAGACAGCAGTACGACGGCGCAGGGGGAGGAGCGACGATGAACGGCCGCGAGATCGTCCTGAGCGCGATTCGGGGAGCGCTGTCCGGCGTTCCCGGTTCCGAGCGCCCCGACGACCCACCCCATTCGCACGGCCGCCGCGCCGACCACGCGGGACCGGACGTCGTCGGGCTGTTCGCCGAGCGGGCCGCCGAGTACCGCGCCACGGTGGTCCGTGTTCCGGCGGCCGATGCCGCGGCGGCCGTCGGTCGCGCGCTGGCCCGCACCGGAGCACGGTCCCTGGTGGTGCCGCCCGGGCTTCCCGCGGACCTGGTCCCGGAGGGCCCCTGGTCCCTGCTGACGGATGTCCCGCCGCTGACCGTCGGACAGCTCGACGCGGCGGACGCCGTGGTCACCACCGTCGCCACCGCCATCGCCGTCACCGGCACCGTGGCCCTGGACCACGGTCCGGGCCAGGGGCGGCGGGTGCTGACCCTGCTGCCGGACCAGCACATCTGCGTGGTCCGGGCGGACCAGATCGCTCCCGACGTCCCCGAGGCACTGCGCCTGCTCGATCCGTACCGCCCGCTGACGCTGATCTCCGGCCCCTCGGCCACCAGCGACATCGAACTGGACCGTGTCGAGGGCGTGCACGGGCCCAGGACGCTCGACATCGTCGTGGTGGGGGAGGCGTAACCGACGGCACCGGGACCGTACTGGCTTCGTGGCGCGGCAGGGTGGCCGCGCCACGAAGCCGTGCCCGTTTTCGGGCCGCCGACCAGACCTCGATACCTCCGATGTCTTCAGTGTTCGGGCTTGATGGCGGAGTGATGAACAGGACTTTTCTATTTTCTCTCTTCTGCTCTGGACAAGGGGCATGGCGGTGTCTGTTAATACATCCGATGTCCCTGGGAGTTGCTTGAGTCCCGGCCGGACACGAGCCGCCGTCCTCCGCCGTCTGTGCGGTGCCGCGGACGAGCAGTCACCGACACCCTGTGTCCCTTCACCCTCCAGGAGCCGCACGATGTCCTCCGCACCCCTCAGCAGGCGCTCCCTCATCAAGGCCGCGGCCCTCGCCGGCGGTACCGTGGCGTTCGGTCTGCCGCAGGCCCTGTGGCCCGCCACGGCCGAGGCCTACACCGTCGACGCGAAGCTGGACTGGTGGTACCAGGCCCGGTTCGGGATGTTCATCCACTTCGGGTCCTACTCCTACTACGGCAAGGGCGAGTGGGAGTTCAGCCAGAACAACTGGTCCAAGGCCGACTGGCAGAACAATGTGACCAAGCAGTTCAACCCGACGACCTTCAACGCCGCCCAGATCGCCGAGCTGGCCAAGAACGCCGGCATGAAGTACCTCGTGATCACGGCCAAGCACCACGAGGGCTACGCGATGTGGGACTCCGACGTCGCGGGCTTCAAGGACACCACCGGCACCAAGCAGTACAACCTGCACGACTACAACAACTTCCAGCCCGACCTGCTGGCCCAGCTGAAGACCGAGTGCACGAACCGGGGCGTCAAGTTCGGGCTCTACTACTCGATCATGGACTGGAACCACCCCTCGCAGACCTGTCGTCCCGGGAACTGGGACTCCACCATCGACCCGGCGGCCCGTACCGGCTACATCAACGACATGAAGGGCCAGCTGCAGGAACTGCTGAACCGCTACGACCCGGCCGTCCTGTGGTTCGACGGCGACTGGTGCGACTGGTGGACCAAGGCCGACGGCGAGGACCTGTACGCCTGGCTGATGGCGCGCAAGCCCGGCCTCGTCGTCAACGAACGTGTCAAGCGGGACCAGGGTCTCGGTGACTTCATCACCCCGGAGCAGACGGTTCCTGCCGAGCCGATGGACCGGCCGTGGGAGACCTGCGCCACCATGAACGGCAACTGGGGCTACACCGACTGGGCGGAGGGCCTCTACCGTCCCGTCAAGGACATCATCCGGGAGATGGTCACCGTCGTCTCCCGGGACGGCAACTACCTGCTCAACATCGGCCCCAAGGGCGATGGCAGCGTGACCGCCGGATCCGTGACCATTCTGAACGGCCTGGCCTCGTGGATGGCCACCCACAGCGACAGCATCCACGGCACCAGCGGCAGCCCCTTCGCCACCGAGCCGTCCTGGGGCAAGATCACCAAGAAGAACGGCAAGCTCTTCGCCCACGTCTTCAACTGGCCCACGGGCGGCACCCTGCAGATCCCGGCGGTGTACAACACGATCAACCGCGTGTACCTGATGAACAACCCCGGCACCAACCTCAGCTACTCGGTCAGCGGCGGGCAGATCAACGTCAGCGTGCCGGGCACAGCGCCCAACGCGAACGACTCCGTGGTCTGTGTGGAGGTCAACGGAATGCCCGCCGTCCTGGCAGGCGGTGTCTACCGGCTGGTCTGCGCCCAGAGCGGCAAGGCTCTCGACAACGCCAACGTCGGCGGCGACGGCACCCCGATCATCCAGTGGACCGTCAACGGTGGCACGCCGCAGCAGTGGACGGTCACCGACCTGGGCCACGGCTACTGCAAGCTGGTCTGCGTCCGCAGCGGCAAGGCCCTCGACGACAACAACAGCACCTCCGACAGCGGAGTGATGGTGCAGAAGACCGACAACGGCAGCCGTCAGCAGCAGTGGGCCGTCACCGCGCTGGGCAACGGCGCGTTCCGGCTCATCAACCGGCACAGCGGAAAGGCGCTGGACAACGCGAACAACGGCGCGGACAACACCCAGGTCATCCAGTGGACCCCCAACGGCGGCGCCCCGCAGCAGTGGAACATGACCAAGGTCGGCTGAGCGGCCCCGGGGCGGCGCACCCTGGGCCCGCCGCCCCGGCTCAGCAGAAATGGTGACCTGCGCCCGAAGCAGGCCGTGCTCCCACCCGAGGTCCTTGGGTGGGAGCACATGAGTGTCCGGCCGGGGTCCCGTCGGCTGAGGGATCCCATCACCGGCGTCGAACGTCCGGCTGCCGATGTCCCGGGACCCGACCCGCCGAAAAATCGACGGCAACCTTTTCGCCACCTGTGGCCACTGAGCAGTGCAACACCGACACGCTCTTCGAACGGATGGACATGCAAGAAACACGGCAGGCCGCGCGGCAGCGCAGGCACAGACGCCGGCTGCTGGTGGGCAGCACCACGGGGCTGGTCGTCACAGGTCTTCTCGTCTGCCTGGTCATGACGATGCAGCCGGACCGCGAGGACGATGCCGGGCGGGCCGCGGCCACGGCCGTCGTCGACTCCCAGGAGACTCACCCGCCGGCATCGCCCGGGAAGAAGAAGTCCCCCTCACCCTCCCCGTCCGAGGTCTCCGCGTCCCCGTCGGCCAAAGCCAAGAAGCCGAAGGCCTCCCCGTCCCCGTCGCCGTCAACGGCCGCCCCGCGGAAGGCACCTGCCACGTCACCCTCGGCCGGACGGATCCGCCCCAAGAGCACGTATCAGGGAGTCGCCACGGTCTACAAGGCCGGGGTCGGGGACGGCGCCTGCTCGTACGGTCCGAGCAGCGACATGATGATCGCGGCGATGAACACCACCGACTACGAGACGTCCAAGGCCTGCGGGGCCTATGTGCGCGTCCGCGCGGCGAACGGCGCCTCCGTCACGGTCCGTATCACCAACGAATGCCCCCTGCCCTGTGCGCCCGGACAACTCGACCTCAGCGAACAGGCCTTCGCCAAACTGGCCCCGATCTCGACCGGCCGGATCGCGATCACCTGGAGCCTGTTGAGCCCCAGCTCGCCGGGCACGCTCTCGATCCGCTACAAGAACGGATCCAGCCCCTACTGGTGCGGCATCCAGGCAATCGGCCACCGCAACCCGCTCGCTCGGCTGGAGGTCCGCACCAGCGGCGGCTGGCGCCAACTGGCCCGCACCGACTACAACTACTTCCTCTCCCCCGACGGCAGTGGGTGCGGCAAAGCGATCAGGATCACCGACATCTACGGAGAACGGCTGACCATCAACGGGATCGCTCTGCGGCCGGAAGTCGTGCAGCCGACGGGGGTCCAGTTCGCCCGGCACTGACCCCGCCGCCGAGTGAGCCCCCTCCGAACCAGCCGTCGACCGGGGCCGGCGCGGGCGCGCAGGCCGTCCGAGCACGACGTCGGCTTTGGCGGAGGGGGCGAAACACTGTGGAGCCGGGGGTGCTGTGCGGCCTCCGGGGCCCGCCGGTCGGTGTGGGGACCGGGCGGGCCCCGGAGGGGGAGCGAGTGTCACCCGGTGGTGCAGGCAGTGCCGTTCAGGCTGAAGCCGGAGGGCTTGGCGAAGGTGCCGCTGGAGGTGCCCTGGAACCCGAAGGTCGCTTGGCCGCCGGCCGCGATCTCCGCGTTGTGGCCCACGTTGCTCGCTGTGACAGCTCCTGACGACCCGGACAGGTTCGCGTTCCAGGCATTGGTGATCTGCTGCCCGGACGGGAGGGTGAACGCGAGCTTCCAGCCGCTGACACGGGAGGAGCCGGTGTTGGTGATGGTGACGTCGGCGGTGAAGCCGCCCTGCCAGGAGTTCGCCCCGTACGCCACCCTGCAGGCCGTGGAGCCGCCGGGGTTGCCTGGGCCCCCGGGGTCACCGGAGGAGCCCGTGTTGACGGTGGAGGAGAACGAGTTCACGCCGAGGCCCGCACCGTTCTGCCAGGGCTCGAACCCCGCCTGAACACTCGTCAGGTACCAGTTGTTCTGGGCGAGTCCCCGGGAGACGGCCTGCCGGGCGAAGTCCATGACGTCGAAGTTCCAGCTGCTGATCGCCGACGGTGCGACGAACGACAGCACGTCGTTCGTGCCGTTGCTGCCGGACCACACCTGCCATTCGCGCCCGCCCACGCCGGCGCTGCCGACCGGGGAGCCGATGGGCTGGATGGATCCCACCTTGTTGAACCAGATCATGATCTCGGTCCGGTTCACCCCGTCGGTGCGGGGCGTCGGGTCGAGCCAGATGTCGTACGAGGCGTTGTACGCCGCGTCGTTCACATAGTTGTAGGAGATGCTCGTGGGCGCGGACGAGATGGTGCTGAGCTGAGCGGGAAGCCTGGTGCCGGGCGAGCAGTTGGTGTAGTGGCAGCCGTTGTAGACGGACGGGTAGGACTTCGGAGCGCCGTTCGTGGGGACGGATCCGTCAGCCTGGGTGATCCGGAACCCCGAGTCGGTGACGGCGATGCACTGGGTGGCGCTGGTGCCCCACCGGTTGTTCTGGACCACATAGCGGCCCTGGATGGTCGTTGAACCGAAGGGCTGGCAGATCGTGGTGTCGGCCTGCGCCACTGACGCTGTGGTCAGAAGCGCGGCGAGTGAGACGAGCGAGGTGAGCAGCGCGCCGAGCAGGCCACGCGCGCTGTGGGCATGGTGCGGTGAAGGACGCATGCGGATCCTCTTCCGAGGGATGGGGGGTAACGGGAGCACTCCCAAACAACCTTGTGAATGGGAGCGCTCCCAATCCTGGTTTCGGCAGGGACTGTATGGATGGTTCAGGTCCCTGACAAGACTGTCGGCATGAACCTGCCGAAAAGTTTTCGGAGACGCGGGTGGGGCGAGGGCACCGAGACACAGCTCGCCGGCTCCGGGAGTTCTCACCGGATGGGTCGGCCGGGGCGCAGGTCAGGTCGACTCGCGTAGCACCAGCTCGGTACGGAGGATGACGTGACGCCAGGCCACGGCGCCCTCCTCCATCTCCTCCAGGAGCAGTCGGATCATGGCCCGCCCGATCTCCTCGATCGGCTGCCGCACCGTGGTCAGTCGTGGTTCGGTCCGCTGGGCCAGCGAAAAGTCGTCGAAACCGATCACGGCGACATCCTCCGGCACCCGACGGCCGGCCGCGCGCAGGGCCTCCAGAGCCCCCGCGGCCGTGGTGTCCGACGCGGCGAGGACGCCGTCGATGTCCGGATGTCTTTCGATGAGCTCGGCCATGGCACGGCGTCCGCTCTCCGCCGTGAAGTCGCTCTCGGCGACACGGGTCTGCTCGCTCTCCAGGCCCGCCATCGCCAGGGCCTCTTCATAGCCACGCAACCGGCATTGGGCGGCATACAGGTCGAGCGGCCCGGTGATGGTCGCGATCACTCTGCGGCCCTGTCTCAGGAGGTGGGACACGGCGCTGCGGGCTCCGCCGATGTTGTCCGCGTCGACGTAGCTGACGTACTCCTCTCCCGAGCGGCGTCCCAGCAGCACGGTCGGCAGCCGGGCTTCGGCGAGCATGTCCGGCAGCGGATCACCGGCGTGCACGGACATCAGCAGGACTCCGTCGACCCGGCCGCCGCGCGCGTACTCGAGGAAGCGCTGGCGCTCGGCGTCCGAGCGGACCAGGGTCAGCAGCAGTTGGATCCCGGTGTCTGTCAGCGCGTCTCCGAGCGAGCGGACGATCTCGGAGAAAAAGGGCTCGGCGAACTGCCGCCAGTCCGGCTCCGTCATGACCAGGGCGACGGCGTCGGCCCGTCGCCCGGCCAGGGACCGGGCTGCGAGATTGGGCACGTAACCCAGTTCTTCGATGGCCCGCTGTACGGCCCGGCGCGTCGACTCCTTCACGCCCGCCGCGTTGTTGATGACGCGGGAGACCGTGCCCCGCCCCACCCGCGCGTGGGCGGCCACCTCCTCCAGCGTCGGTGTCCCCGGGCGTCGTCTGCCCATGATCACCTCCCCCAAGAGATCACCGATCTTACCGGCCGGAGAGGATCGAGCACACGACTTCACCAGTGGCGCGGGTACAGGCGGTCACCCTGCACCCAAGGGTTGGGAGCGCTCCCGTTCCGAGTAATGGGGGTTATGGGTGTTATCGCTGGTGGTCGAAAGCGGCCTCGCCGCCCAGGGCTCCGGTGACTTGCGTTTGCGCGGGGGAATGCCGCGCCGTTCAACGGACGGCCTGGGCAGGTCGGAGAGGGGGCAGGAGGTGCGTCGGGCACGACGTGCCGTGGCGCTGTCGTGCTGGAATCGCGCGCGAGGACCGGGCGGCCCCTTGTGCGGGTGGGGCCGCCCGGCCGGGTGACCCCGTCGCCTGGTGACGGGGTCGTGTACGCGGATCGCCGGCGGGGGCTACTCGAGGAGTTCCGCGTACGAGCCCATGGCCAGGGCTATGTCCGCCTGGGCCCAGAACCGGTGGTAGGTGAAGACGGGCGCGGCGCCGCCCTTGAGATAGGCCTCGATCTTCGACCAGGCCGGGTCGTTCTTGTAGAAGGACCGGATCGAGGAGAACGTCGAGGACGAGTCGATGGTCTCGCCGTTCGGCATCTTGCCCGTCCAGCCGCTCGGCACGTAGACGCTGTCGTTGAACCGGCTGTAGTCGCTGCGGGTCTCGGGAACAGCGACACCGAGGCTGTCCTGGTAGTTGCCCCACATGCCGTCCAGCAGCGCCTTCGCCGTGGACTTCGCCTTCGCGTCACCGGACTTGGCGCCGTAGTACGTGAGTGTCTTGGCGTACGCGGCCGCCACGCCGACGTCGTTGGTGTAGTCGGCGACGGTGACGTGAAGTCCGCTGTTGGCACCGGGACTTGACGGGTTCCAGGTGTCGGGCTGGCCCGACCACTGGAGGGTGGAGGGGATCTGGTAGCTGCCGTCCGGGTTGATCGTGGTCTTGGACAGCGCCCACTTGACCCACTTGTCGAGGACCGCCTTCGCGGCGGCGTTCCCCGTCTGCTGGTAGTACTCGGCGACCCGCTCCATGGACCATGCCTGGAAGCCGAACCACTGGTTGGACGGGGGGTCGTGGTAGACCGGCTGCTGGTCGTAGTACATGCCGTAGAACGTCGACTTCCCGGCCGGCGGGGTCGCGTAGCGGCCCGCCCAGCTGTTGGTCGAGCCGCCGGCGATCGCGCCCTCGTCCGACTGCAGCCAGCGGTAGAACTCCATCTGCCGCTGGAGCGACTTGGCCCAGTCGGCCGCACCGGTCGACGACTTGGGCTTCAGGTCGGCGTGGGCGCTGAGCGCGTACGCGGCCAGCGGGTTCTGGTAGCCGCTGTGGGCGAAGCTGGATCCGATCCGCCAGGCCCAGCCCCCACTGGTGTCGGTGGAGCCGCCCCAGGCGTAGTACCAGGACATCAGGTAGTGCGAGGCGTCCTTGCCGGTACCGGCCGCGCAGGACGAGGGCCCCACACAGTTGCCGATCTTCTTGAAGTACTTGTCGTACATCGCGTAGCGCAGGTAGTCGCCCATCTTGGCCGCCTTGGCGACCGTGCCCGACACGGCCGAGCCCTTGCCCTGCTGCTTCGCCCACAGGTCCGCCCAGTAGGCGGCCTGTACCGCACGCGCGTCGGCGTCGGGGGCGGTGGTGTACTTCCACTGCTTGGCGTACGACTTGTCCCCGGTGAACAGGTCCAGGTAGCCGTTCTTGCCGCCGTACTTGAAGGCGTCGCAGGTCGGCTGCGGCACCGTCTCCCACACCGATTCCTGCGGGCCGCGCTGGAAGGTGTTCATGTACGACGGTCCGGTCTCCGTCGGGCCGGCCTCGCACTTGCCGCCCGGGGTGTTGCCGAAGCCGTAGGTGTTGTCGACGTCCTGGATCCAGTGCATGCCGTAGACGTCGTCCGTGTTGTAGGCCGACTTCAGCTCGCCGGCGAGCGGGTCCGAACCCACGGGGACGGACGAGTCGAGCGCCGTCGGATACTGCTGCGGAGTGTCCTCCTCCGGCCCGTAGGTCGCCGGCTTGGAGGCGCTGTAGAAGGAGTTGGTCGGCTGGTCGGCGTGGGTGGGGATCATGTACTTCTCCATGATCTCCCAGGCGCCGTTGAACTTGGTCCAGTCCCCGGTGATCTTGCCGTACATGGCCTGCAGCCAGAGGAGATAGCTGTACGCCTCCGACGTGGTCTCGTGCCCGTGGTCCGGGGCCTCGACGATCAGCGTCTCGACCGAGTGGTAGGGGATGCCCTCGGGGGAGAAGTAGCCGTTCGCCGGGTTGGTGATCTTGCCGTAGAGCTCCAGGAACCGGGCGTCGTACGCCTTGGACGCCGCGATCTGAGTGACCGTCACCGTCGCCTTGCCGTGCCCGCCGGCCGTCGACTCGAAGGTCGCCGCCCCCGTGCCGGAGGAGTCCGCCGTGATGGTCACCTTCTGCGCGGTGTTCCAGTTCGACGGGGTGAAGGTCAGCGACGCGCCGCCCGTCACGGACAGCCCCGTGTTGCCGCCCGCCCGGGCGGTCGTCACGGTCACGTTGGCCGACGGCTGGGTCGAGAGCTTCACGTCGTACGTCGCCGTCTTGCCCTGCGGGACGGCGAGCTGGGTGGTCGAGGCCACCACGGCGGGGCCCGCGGCGACCGTGATGCCGACCGGCGTGGACTCCGCCGACGCGCCCATGCTGTCGTACGCCTTCGCCAGCAGGGAATGACTGCCCACGGTCAAATCAGAGGCGGAAAGCGTGTAGGGCGCGCTCGTGTCCGTGCCCAGCAGCGTGGTGTCGTCGTAGAACTCCACCTTGCTGATCGTCGCGGCGTCCGCGGCCGCCGCGGTCGCCGCGAGTGGCACGGCGTCACCGCGCGAGTAGGTCGCGCCGGCGGAGGGGCTGGTCAGCACGGTGATCGGCGGCTGGTGGGCGCCGATGCAACTGGTGCCGTTGATGGCGAAGTCGGTCGGCGCGGTGTTGGTGCCGCTGTAGCCGAACTGGGCTCCCGCGGAGACGGCGCCGCCCGGGGCGATGGTGCCGTTGTACGGGGCGTTCTTGACGGTGATGGCCTGACCGGCCTGGGACCAGCTGCCGTTCCAGCCGTTCGAGAGCTTCTGGTTGCCCGAGTAGCCGTAGGTCAGGGTCCAGCCGTCGATCGCGGCGGTGCCGCGGTTGGTCAGGGTGAGGTCGACGGTGAAGCCTGAACCCCAGTCGTTGGTCTTGTAGTCGACGCTGCACTGCACGGACGCCGCGTTCGCGGTGGTCGTGCCGGTGGCGAGCATCGACAGGGGTAGTGCGAACACGGCGGCGACGGCGGTCCAGAACCTTCGTGCGGCTCTGCGTTTGCGTCCGGGATCCATGTGCTGTTCCTCCTTGCGTCACACGACTCATGGAGATGCCAGGGCCTGATCCAGTGGGAGCGCTCCCATCGTGGAGACGAAGGCGGGTGCGGTCAAGACGTCGAGAAGTTCAAAGTTCGAACTGGGCTGATGGGAGCGAAAGTTTCGCAAGGACCCTATGAAACCCCGCCTGTTGGCGCTAACTTCCTCCTCACCAGTGGGAGCGGTTCCATCACTCGACGCGTCCGTAGCGGCGCGCCAAGCTGTAAGGACTCGCTCATGCGACACCCCCCGCATTCAGTACTTTTAGTCAGCGACGCTCTCTCCAGCGCTGTTCCGCCGGTGTTCCCGGCGCGGGGAGCCACGGCCGCGTGCACGGTGGGATACGCCGTCACCAGCCAGTCAGACAGCTCCTGCCATGGCTTTGAGCCCGTCATACACGGGCACACCGGTCGGCTGCTCGGACGTGCACACCAGTTGCCGGAAGCCGATGCCGGTCATGCGCCGCGCTCCGGCCGACCGGGCATCGGCGGTCGGCGCCTTCACCCATCGCCAGGCGGCCGTGTGACGTGCCGACACGAGCCGGGGAGTTCGGGCAGAACACCCGGGCGCGCCCCTTCGTCGACCGGGGCGTGACGTGGTGCGACGACCGTGAGTTCCTCCTGTCCGGCCGCCGGACCTGGAACGCGCGGGACTGCTCCTGCGCTCCGCCCGTGATCTCCGCCTACGACGGCACTGCCACCGCGTAGGGCGCAGGCTCGCGCGGCCTCCATCCGTAAGTCCACATCAAGAGAAGGAAAACCCCCACTCATGAGTTACTCCAGGACATCGCTGCTCGCCGCCCTGGCGCTGGTCGCCGGGACGACGGGGACGGCGCTCCTCGTCGGTCAGGCCGGCGCTGCGACCTCGGCCGTCCCCTGCACCGTCGACTACAAGGTGCAGAGTCAGTGGGACGCCGGCTTCACCGCCGCCGTGACCATCACCAACAACGCCGCCGCCAGGACGAGTTGGTCGGTGAAGTGGTCGTACGGCGGCAACCAGAAGGTCACGAACCTCTGGAACGGGAAGGTCAGCCAGAACGGTGCCGACGTCACCGTCGCCAACGAGAACTACAACGGCAACCTCCCGAGCGGCGGCTCGGTCAGCTTCGGCTTCAACGGCTCCTACAGCGGCACCAACAGCGTGCCCGCCACCTTCACGCTCGACGGCGTCGCCTGCAACGTCGACGGCGGCACAGGCGGCGGAACCGGTGGTGGTACCGGCGGCAGCACGGGCGGTGGAACCGGTGGCAGCACCGGCGGCGGGACTGGCGGCAGTACCGGTGGCGGCACCGGTGGCGGCACCGGCGGTGGCGATGGTGGTGACAACGGCCGGGCTGGCAACCCCTACACCGGCGCCAAGGTGTACGTGAACCCCGAGTGGTCGGCCAAGGCCGCCGCCGAACCGGGCGGCAGCCGCATCGCCGACCAGCCCACCGCCGTCTGGCTCGACAGGATCGCCGCCATCAACGGCGTCAAGGGCGGCATGGGCCTGCGTGCCCACCTCGACGAGGCCTTGAAGCAGAAGGGCTCCGGCGATCTCGTCGTCCAGCTCGTCATCTACGACCTGCCCGGCCGCGACTGCGCCGCCCTCGCCTCCAACGGCGAGCTGGGGCCCAACGACCTCGACAAGTACAAGTCCCAGTACATCGACCCCATCGTGTCGATCCTGTCCGAGTCCAAGTACGCGGGCCTGCGGGTCGCCACCGTGATCGAGCCCGACTCGCTGCCCAACCTGGTCACCAACGCCGGCGGCACCCCCACCACCACCGACGCCTGCGTGACCATGAAGAGCAACGGCAACTACGAGAAGGGCGTCGGCTACGCTCTGGACAAGCTGGGCGCCATCCCCAACGTCTACAACTACATCGACGCCGCCCATCACGGCTGGCTCGGTTGGGACAGCAACCTCGGTCCCGCGGTGCAGCAGTTCCACAAGGTGGCGACGACGAACGGCGCGAGCGTGAACGACGTGGCCGGCTTCATCGTCAACACCGCGAACTACAGCCCCACCAAGGAGCCGTACCTCAAGGTCACCGACACGGTGGGCGGGCAGACCGTACGTCAGTCGAAGTGGGTGGACTGGAACCAGTACGTGGACGAGCAGTCCTTCGCCCAGGCGCTGCGTGACAAGCTCGTCGCGGCCGGATTCAACTCCGGACTCGGCATGCTGATCGACACCTCACGCAACGGCTGGGGCGGCTCCGCCCGGCCCGGCGGACCCGGAACGCAGACCACCGTGGACGGCTACGTCGACGCCAGCCGCATCGACCGGCGCATCCACGCCGGCAACTGGTGCAACCAGAGCGGCGCGGGCATCGGCGAACGGCCGACCGCGGCTCCGGCCGCCGGCATCGACGCCTATGTGTGGGTCAAGCCGCCGGGGGAGTCCGACGGCAACAGCGCCCCCATCGTCAACGACGAGGGCAAGGGCTTCGACCGCATGTGCGACCCGACGTACGGCGGCAACCCTCGCAACGGCAACAACCCCACGGGCTCGCTGCCGAACTCGCCGCTGGCCGGGCAGTGGTTCTCCGCCCAGTTCCAGCAGTTGACGCGGAACGCGTACCCGCCGCTGCCGTAATCGGCTGACGCGGTGCGTGACCGCCGGGATCCGTCCGTCGGCCCTGCCGAGGGACGGATCCCGGCGGATCCCGCGCAACCGCGGTCGAGTGCGCCCGAGTACGGCCGGGCCCGTCCGCAAAGCGTCCCCGTCAGGTCAGCTCGTCACGCGGAAGGTGGCGTCGCTGCGTCCTGTGGCGGTGGTGATGGGGTCGAGCTGCAGTTGGTACGCGTAGTGGCGGATGTAGCGGTCGGGGTGGTTGTACGACTGGAACGAGGACCAGGACGGGTCGGCGAGACCGGCGACCTGGCGGAAGGTGGCGTCCGCGGCGAACTGGGCGGTGCCGTCGTTGTGGACGAGCTGGAAGTCGTAGTCGGCGTGCCGCAGGTAGTAGCCGGGGAAGTTGACCGACTCGAAGGAGACGGTGCCGGTGCCGGCCAGGCCCGGGCGCAGCCGGAACTGGGCGTCCTGGCTGGTGACGTTCTGGTCGATGCGCACGTCGAAGTTGGCGTGCCGTACGTAGCGGTCCTGGTAGTTGTACGACTGCAGCCGCTTGCCCGGGACATTGGCATAGCGGGCCTGAACGCGGGCGTCCTCGGCGGCGGTCAGGGTCAGGATCGAGCCGTGGCGCTTGTGGGTGCCGCCGAGGCTGTAGCTTCCCGACGCGGGGAGCTGGTAGGTGCCGGGGCTGGAGGGGTTGGTGGTGGTGACGGGCATGTAGCCGCGTCCGGAGGCGTACTGGTCGAGGTAGAGGGTCCATTCGTTGCGGTCGCGGTACTTCATCCACATCGGGCCTTCGACCTGGGAGCCGGTGAGGCCGATGCCGGAGAGGTCGCCGAGGTCGGTCCAGGTGCCGAGGATCGAGTTGCTGCCTTCGAGGGAGATCTGGCCGGCGCTGGAGGCCCGCACGTAGCGGTAGTTGCCGACTCCGGCGGGGACTTCGACGATCTGGGTGTCGATGATGTTCTGGGAGCCGGGGCGCTCGATATAGAGCTGGGGGGTGGTGATGGTGCGGAAGTCGGTGGTGCGGGCGTAGTAGATGCGGTGCTTGAGTACGCCGTCGCGGGTGGCGTTGGTGGCCCAGTACAGGACGTAGTCGTTGGTGGCGGGGTTCCAGATCGCTTCCGGGGCCCAGGCGTTGCGTCCGTCGGGGATGGCGCCGGCGACGTTGAGCAGCCTGGGGGCGGACCAGGTGACCAGGTCGGTGGACTCCCACACGACGAGGTTGCGGCTGCCGTTGGACATGGAGTCGGGCCATGACTGGCCGCAGCCGATGCACAGGTCGGTGGCGAGGATCCAGTACTTGCTGCCGTCGGGTGAGCGGACCAGGGCGGGGTCACGCACCCCTCGGGTGCCCACGGTGGAGCGCAGGGTCATCGCGCCGCCGTTGAGGTCGTTCCAGTGCAGACCGTCCGCGCTGTACGAGAAGTACATCTGCTGGCCGTTCGAACCGTCCCCGATGAAGTGCGTCATCAGGTAGCCGGGGTCGGCGGCGGCGGCCCGTTGGGGTGTGGTCACGACCTGGGCGGTGAAGAGCAGGCAGGCGGCGACGAGTGTCGCCGCCAGCCTGGAGAGAACAGCGGACATGTGTGTTCCCTGTCTTTCTGCGGGTGCCTCGATGAGAGGGGAGGTCTTGGGTGAAGCCCGACGAAGTACACGGAGTGCGGCCGTGCGGTGAGGGGGAGTCAGGCGTGCGTGTGTCCTGCGGGGGCGGGGCGCCTAAGCGCCCCGCCCCCGCAGAGATCCGTCACTGCCACTCCTCACCACAGGCCGAGGAGGAGAGGGACGGGGGTGGGATCAGGAGGGGGTGATCAGCCACTGCTGTTCGGTGCGGCCGGCGTAGGGCTGCTGCTCCACGGCGGCGGCGTTGGCGGTGCTGGCCTCGTCCACGGCGAGGGCGAGCCCGCTGAAACGGTTGATCAGCAGGAAGTGCCCGTCGCCGGTGGGGGTGACGGCCCAGTGCTGCTGCGGGGCGTTGGCGTCTCCCCAGATGCCGGCGAGGCCGCCGTCCTCGCGGGACAGGCCACCGATCTCCAGGAGCTTGCCGCTGCCCACACCCTTGATCTTGTAGTAGCCGTCGCCGGTCTTGATGAAGGTCCACTTCTGGTTGGTCTGGCCGAGCCAGGGCCACTGCTGGATCTTGGTGTTGTCGGCGGTGAGCCGGTTGATGACGTCGGCGACCTGGCCGCTGTTGCGGTTGACCAGGCGGTAGACGGTGCCGTCGCCGGGCAGTGTGGTGGACACCAGGGCCGGCTTGAGCGACCGGCCGCCGATCCTGACGCCGCTGACGTTGGCGTAGCCGCCGGTGGCGGCGTTGGCCTGGATCCGCACGAAGCCCACGTTCCGGTTGGGCCACTCGGCCAGCTTCGGCTTGCGGTTGCCGCCGGTCCAGGTGCCGGTGGCGACCTGGGTGAAGCTGACGCCGTCGGTGCTGGTGAGGATGGTGTAGGAGGTGATGTCGCCGTCGGTGGAGTCGTTGCGGCTCCACTGCTTGGGCAGGTACTCAAGGGTGGAGACGTTGCTCCACACGCCGCCGAGGTCGATGGTGATGGACTGCGGCAGCGGCGCCGGCAGCCCCCAGGTCGACCAGCAGGTCTCGTAGCGGACGTCGCTGAGTCCGTCGATGGCGTTGAGCGGACCCTCACCGGTGTGGAAGCCGGTGGCGTACGCGTTGACCGGTGTGACGGGGTGCTCTGCGCGCAGTGGCTGGGTGGGCAGCGGCGGCCTGGAGGCGTTCGGGCTCCACGCCGCGCCGACCTCGGCGAGCCGGTTGACGAT
The DNA here is from genome assembly GCF_030294945.1 of Streptomyces graminofaciens. Lineage (NCBI taxonomy): Bacteria > Bacillati > Actinomycetota > Actinomycetes > Kitasatosporales > Streptomycetaceae > Streptomyces > Streptomyces graminofaciens. The sequence continues at coordinate 11,152,393 of NZ_AP018448.1, forward strand.
GTTGGTGTCCAGCAGGCCGTTGCGGTTGGGCGGGCAGTTGAGGATGAACGAGGTGTACTTCGGTTCCAGGTCGGCCAGGTGCGCGAGGATCGCGGACTTGCTCATGAGGCCCTCGGTCGGGGTGGAGGGGTGCCAGAACCAGCCGTTGCTGATGGTCTGTCCCTGCATACCGGCGTAGGTGTTGCCCGCAGGTGCCGTGACGCCCAGCGGCTCCTCGAAGAAGATCGCGTCGCTGAGGAAGGGCTCCGACAGCCCGCCGATGTCGAGCATGACGCAGTCCGGCTGCAGCTCTTTCACCAGCGAACGGATCTGCTGGTAGGAGACGGCCTGCTGTCCCATCTGCCATGCGTAACCGTCAGTCATGAACATGTCGATGGTGCCGTAGTTGGTGAGCAGCTCGCGGATCTGACCGAGAAGGAAGGTCATGTGGCTGGGCTGGATGGCGTCGGTGATCTGGAGCCCGGACACCTTGTGCCGGCTCTCCCATGCCTCGACGCCGAAGGTGCGGTCCCAGACCGAGTAGTAGAACCCGACCTTCAGCCCCTTCGCGCGGAAGGCGTCGCAGTACGCCTGGACGACGTCGTGTTTATAGGAGCTGTTCGCGACGTTCTGGGTGCCGTGGGCGCTCGGCCACAGGGCGAAGCCGTCGTGGTGCCTGGTGGTCAGGATGCCGTAGCTCATCTTCGCGGCGGCCGCCGCGTCGGCCCACTGCGCGCAGTTGACACTCGGGGGAGCGAAGCGGGTGGGGCTCTGGTTGGGTTCCGCCCACTCCTCGTTGGTGAACGTGCCCAGGCTGAAGTGGTTGAACATGCCGAACCGCATGTCGACCATCTTGCTGAGGTTGGTCTGCGCGTCCGCGGCGGACGCCGGCGACAGCAGGCCGGAGAAGCCGGGGACGAGCGGCAGAGCGGTCGCGGCGCCCGCCGCACCCGCCGCGCCGAGAAACGTACGGCGACTCATTCTTGATGAGGACATGGCCCACTCCTGTGTGGATCGATGGCGTTGCTTGCGGTGACGACGTGGTGGGACGGTCTGCGGGGGCCTGGCTGACGGGGTCTTTCGGGCGGCAGGCGACCGGGTTGCCCTGGGGGGCGATCGGCGTGGGACGAAGTGACGTGCGGGACGTGGTCTCGCCCGAGGGTGGGCTCCGGCTTCGGCGCGGGGCAGGTGGACAGGGGCGTGAACCCACGGGTAAGGCGGCGCTCCGACGGTGCGTGATCGGCTCTGACGAGGTCTTTTCCTGGCGGCTCGCAGGACAGTGCGCGGTGTCACGACCGGCCGTACACACAGCGTGTGTCCGGCGGAGCAACATCGGATGTATTAACGGCTACCGGTCGTCGGTCCGTCTAGAGCCGTGGCAGAAATATCCCGGATCAACCCAGATCAACATGGGGATCGAGGCTGGTATGCATGTCGAGCGGTAGGACTGAACCACGCTATACATAGGATGTGTTCGGTCCGGCAGGAGCGAGCGTCCGGGTGCGGATGTTTCCGTACGCACCCGGACATCGTCACGCCGCGCGCCGCTGGAACTGCTGGTTGGTGCCGGTGCCACAGGGCCACTGGATGAGGCGGGCTCCGTTGGCGGTGGACGCGTCCTTCACGTCGAGGCACTTGCCGCTGTGCCGGGCGACGAGCCGGTAGTAGCCGCCTCCCTGGTCCTGGAACTGCCACTGCTGGTTGGTGCCGGTGGTGCAGCGGTACTGGTTGACGAAGGCGCCGTCGGCGGTGGAGTTGCCCGCGACGTCGAGGCACTTGCCGCTGTGCTGGGCGAGGACCTGGACGTATCCGTTGCCGGTGTCCTTGAGCCGCCACTGCTGGTTGATGCCGCTGCTGCAGGTGTACTGGAGGGCGGCCGCGCCGTCGGCGGCGGAGTTGTCGGAGATGTCGAGGCACTTGCCGCTGTGCCGTGCCACCAGGTTGTAGTAGGGGCCGCCGCCCGCGCCGGTGACCGTGCCGGCCTCGGTGTCGATGGCGATCTGCGGGTACCACGGCATGTTCATGGTGGTCCGGGTGGGGAAGGTCAGCGGGAGCCAGACGTACTGCGAGTCGTTGACCGTGCCGCCCATGGAGTTGCCCCAGCGGTCGCCCAGGTAGAGGTACGAGGTGCCCGTGGTGCCCTGGACGGGCAGCACGAACGTGGTCTGGGAGCCGTAGCCGGTGTCGTCGCCGATCTCGGTCATGGCCGTCCAGGGGCCGGCGACGCTGGTGGCGGTGGCGTACTTCTGCTGGTTGGGCTTCCAGCCGCTGTTGCCGGAGGTCAGCATGAAGTAGACGCCGTCGCGCTTGAACAGCGCCGGAGCCTCACGGAAGGTACCGGCCCAGGGGTTGGCGGTCAGACGGTCGTAGGCCGTGTAGTCGGCGGTGAGTCTCCAGATCTGCAGGTCGGCGTTGCCGGCGGCGGAGGTGATCTGGTACGCCGTGCCGTCGTCGTCCTTGAACAGGGTCATGTCGCGGGACGTGGTGCCGGTCGGCGGCCGGAAGCTGCCCTTGCAGGTGTAGTCGCCGTCGATGGTGTCGGAGACGGCGACGGCGGCGCGAGCCTGGTTGTAGTCGGTGCCGTTCTCCTTGTGCATCCACATCACGAACTTGCCGGTGGTGGAGTTGAAGACGACCTTGGGCCGCTCGATGTTGGCGACCGCCAGCTCCGGGTCGCTGGCCTGGGTCAGAACGTTGCGTCTGAACTCCCAGGTCTTCAGGTCGGACGAGCGGTAGGCGGAGACGGCTCTGAAGGTGTTGTCGGCGTTGCGGTTCTCGCCGAACCAGTAGTAGTACGAGCCGACTTTGATCACCCCGCCGCCGTGGGCGTGGACGACGGTGCCGCTGGTGTCGGTGAACTGGGTGGGGTTGGTGATGGTGACCGTGGCCGCCTGGGCGGGGGAGCCGGTGACAAGAAGTGCGGTCAGGCTCAGGAGGGCGGCCAACACATAGGTGAGGGCGCGTCGGAGCATCTGGGTTCACCTCAATGAGGCTTGTGAATTGTTTGGTTGTGTGCGACTCCGTTTGAGGACGGTAGGTGGGAAACGAGGCTTCGTCAACGACCTGATCTCAATTACACATCCGATGTCTTCGGGGTCGCGTCGTCTCTCTGATCCGACAGTCCGCGATTTGTGCGAGCTTTCGTCTACCCCCTAGACATGACAAGGTCTGTTGCTGATTAATACATCCGATGTCACCTAGGTGAAACACACGCTTCCGTACGGCTCCCCTGTGTCTCGCCGTCTCCGTGGTGACGCATCCGATCTGTTCGGCCCCGACGCTGAGCCGCAGCACCTGTGTGCTGTCTTGCGGACAGTCAGGAGAAGACCTTGTCACAGCCGATCACTCGCCGAAGAGTGCTTGTCGGCATGGCGGCCATGACGGCCGCCGCGGCCATCACTCCCACACTCGCGACCCCCGCATACGCCGCCGCTCCCCAGCCGCTCCCGCTCCCCCCGCTGCGTATCCCGAAGCTCGACCTGGGTGTCGAACAGCAGCCGGACGACAAGATCCGGTGGTTGCAGGACGCCAAGCTCGGCATGTTCATCCACTGGGGTGTCTACTCCGGCCCGGCCAAGGGCGAGTGGTACATGGAGAACGCCGCCATCACCCCGGAGAACTACAAGAAGTACGTCACCGACGCCACCGGCGAGCAGTTCACCGCCACCGCCTACAACCCGGCCGACTGGGCCCAGTTGGCCAAGGACATGGGCGCGAAGTACACGGTGCTCACGGCCCGCCACCACGACGGCTTCGCACTGTGGCCGTCCACCCACCCGAATGCCTGGCACGCCGGGCAGGCCCCGCTCCAGAAGGACTTCATCGGCCAGTACGTCACCGCCGTACGCGATGCCGGGCTGAAGGTGGGCCTGTACATCTCGCCGCTGAGCTGGCGCTACCCGGGCTACTACGACGTCCACGGCACCAACTGCCTGCCCAACAAGTGGGGTTACACCACGGATCCCGCGCACAAGGAGAACGCGCGGATCATGAAGAACGAGCTGTACCAACAGGTCAGGGAGCTGGTCACCCAGTACGGCAAGATCGACGACCTGTGGTGGGACGGCGGCTGGCTCGGCCAGCAGGGCTCCGACGCGGCCGCCGCCTTCTTCTGGGAGCCCGGCAAGTTCCGCGACCCGGCGAACGAGTGGCCGGTGGATTCCGCCTACAGCGAGACCGACCCCGTCACCGGCAAGCTGCTGGGCCTGACCGGGCTGGTGCGCAAGCACCAGCCGGACATCGTCACCACCCTGCGTTCGGGCTGGATCGGCGACTTCACCAGCGAGGAGGGCCCCTCCGTCCCGTCCGGTGCGATCCGTACCGGCAAGGTGGCGGAGAAGTGCTTCACCATCGGCGGTGCCTGGGGCTACAAGGCCGGCGCGAGCGTGATGGGCTTCGGCACGGCCATGAACATCCTGGTCAACGCCTGGGTGCGGAACATGACCTGCCTGGTCAACGTCGGTCCGGACCGCACCGGCGTGGTGCCCACCGCCCAGGCCGACCTGGTGCGCCGGATCGGTTCCTTCATGACCACCTGCGGCGAGGCCGTCTACGGCACCAGCGGCGGCCCCTGGCAGCCTGTCGACGGCCGGTACGGCTACACGTCCAAGGGCAGCACCTTCTACATCCACCTGCTGCCCGGCTACAGCGGCACCAGCTTCACCACACCCTCGATCGGGGACGCGAACGTGACCGGCGTCATCGACGTCGCGTCTGGTGCCGACCTGTCGTACACCGTGGACGCGGAAGGGCAGGTGACGATCACCGGCATCAACCGCACCCGCATCCCCGAGGACAGCGTCGTCGGGGTGACCCTGGACCGCCCGGTTCAGCCCGCCGACATCGCCGCCGGCAGGACGGCCACGGCCGGCAGCGAGGAGACCTCCAAGGGAAACACCGCGGCGAAGGCCGTGGACGGATCCACCGCGACTCGCTGGTGCGCGAACAACGGCAACACCGGACACTGGCTGAAGGTGGACCTGGGGACCACCAAGTCCCTCACCGGCACCCGTATCGCCTGGGAGTTGGACGCGACGAACTATCGCTACCGGATCGAGGGCTCCACCGACAACAGCACCTGGACCACCCTCGCCGACCGCACCGCCACCACCAGCACCAGCCAGGTGCAGGTCTCCGCCTTCCGGGCGCAGGCCCGCTACGTACGGGTGACGGTCACCGGGCTCCCTGCCACAGTATGGGCGTCCATCCGCAGCCTGGAGGTCTACGACCGGCCCTTCACCGCGGATCTGGGCACCTACCGGCTGGTGAACCGCAAGAGCGGCAAGGTCATGGACGTCAGCGACGCCTCCAGCGCCGACGGCGCCGCCATCATCCAGTGGCCCTCGACCGGCGGCACCAACCAGCAGTGGAAGCTGCTGCCGAATGCCGACGGCTCCTACCGGCTGGTCAACGTCCGCAGCGGCAAGGTCCTGGAGAGCCCGGACGATTCCACCCAGGGCGCGCCCCTGGACCAGTCGACCGACGACGGCGGCGACAACCAGTGGTGGAAGCTGGTCCCCTCCCAGACCAGCGGCTACTACCGACTGGTCAACGTCCGCAACGGATGGTGCGCCGACGTCAAGGACGCCTCCACGGCGGACGGTGTCAAGGTCATCCAGTGGCCCACCACCGACGGGGCGAACCAGGACTGGCAGCTCATCGCCCTGTGACGGCGTTCGCGGCGAGGGGGCCCGTGCCCCTGCGGCGCGGCCCCCTGGCCCTCACGGTCAGGGGGCCGCGCCGCCTGGCGTCATGGCCGCCCAGGAGCGCGCGGCCATGCTCATCGCCCTCCCGGCAGTGATCCCCCGGGCCCCCGCAGACCTCGTCCTCGCCGAACGCCAACCAAATTCGGGGCCCGCCAAACCTCCAGATGTGAACTAGGGATCACATAAAGCTGGAGGGAAAGCTCACATACACCCGCATCGCCCGTCAAGGGCTGTGCGCGCACCTCTCTGTGAAGGGTGAGCCCGGGCTCAGTGGCCTTCCGGGGCGTCGAGGAGGTAGGAGACGACCGCGGTCTGGAGGTGGCTGCGCAGTTCGTTCCAGGGCAGCGGGCGGTCGGACTCCAGGAACTCGCCCTGGGTGATGCGGTGCGCGACCGTGGCGTAGATCAGGCGGTACGCGAAGTCCAGCGCGGCCTCGGGGTCGGGATGCGCGACAGGTGCGTGACGCAGTGCCTCGGTGAAATGGCGATTGCCCTCGATGCTGACGCGGGAGCCCTCGGCCCGTACCGCCTCGTGCCGGGTGCCGAGCAGCAGGAAGACGCGCAGCAGGGCCTCGTGCGCCTGGAAGCTGTCGGTGATCGCGCCCACCGCCTCGGCGACCGCCACGGCTGGGTCGCGCAGGATGCGCAATCGCTCCGCGGACATGCGTGCCGTGATCCCGGCCTGGAGATTCTCGGTGAAGGCGCGCTGGATGGCCAGCAGGAGGCCTTCCTTGTCGCCGAACCGTCGGTAGATGCTGCCGACCGCCATGCCTGCCCGCTCGGCGACGGCGGCCACCGTCAGCGCGTCCGCTCCGCCCTCTTCGAGCAGTGCGTACCCGGCCTGCAGGATGTCCTGCTGCGAACGGCGGCTGCGTTCCTGGAAAGCGGCAGGTCTGCCGGTGGAGGACTCGGTCACTCACGCAGTTTATCGACCTACCTCTTGACGTCCATCCGGCGAGTATGTGAATCTCCACTCGCATGCAATGTGAATTGCACTTCACATATGGGCCTCGGCGCGCAAGGTCGAGCCGTGCCCCCCTCTCTTCCCACCTCACCCCTCGCAACGGCGCGGGGCTGTTCCTGGAGGTGTCTCATGGCTCCCCTCTACGACATCGCCGTCGTCGGCTACGGGCCGACAGGCCTCACCGCCGCGTCCCTGCTCGGCCGGCTCGGCCACCGGGTGGTGGTCTGTGAGCGCTGGCCCGCTCTGTACGGGCTGCCCAGACTCACCCACATCGACGACGAGACCGCCCGGACCGTGCAGGCGGCCGGTGATGTCGACGAAGCGTTGTGTGACTCGTCGCTGTGCCAGTACGTGTGGGTCAACGGCAAGGGCGAGAACCTTGTGAACATCCCGGCGAACCCCGATGGCCCGATGGGGTATCCGGATCACATCTCCATGTATCAGCCGGATGTGGAGAGCGCGATCGACAAGCGGTTGCGCGGCTACGGCACGGTCGACGTCCGTCAGGGCTGGGCGGTCACCGGCCTCGACCAGGACGACGACGGTGTCAACCTGCGTCTGCGCGGCTGGAACGCCGACGCCATGTGCGCGGACGGACCGCACGACACCGTCCGGGCCCGCTATGTGATCGCCGCCGACGGCAGCCGCAGCGGGATCCGTGAACTGCTCGGCGTGGAGCGCCAGGACTTCGGCTTCAACGAGCAGTGGGTCAACGTGGACGCCGAGTGGCTGCGCCCCCAGCCCCCGGAGTTCGCATACGGCACCCAGTACTGCGACCCCGCGCGCGGGCACATGACCATCAACATCGGCGCGACGCGTCAGCGCTTCGAGTTCGCCCTGCTGCCGGGCGAGACCCGCGAGGAGATGACCGTTCCGGAGACCTCCTGGCGGCTCCTGCGCGAGTACCACGACCTCGGCCCGGAGGACGTGCGGATCATCCGGCAGCTGGTCTACGGCTTCGAGGCCCGCATCGCCACCCGCTGGCGCACCGGCAGGGTCTTCCTGGCCGGCGATGCCGCCCACACCATGCCGCCGTACCTCGGCCAGGGCGCGTGCAGCGGCCTGCGCGACGCCACCAACCTCGCCTGGAAACTCCACCTCGTCCTCGGCGGCCTGGCACCCGACGCACTCCTGGACACCTACGAGAGCGAGCGCCGCCCGCACGTCACGGCGATCACCCACGCGGCGATCGGCCTGGGCAAGGTCGCCAACACGCACGACACCGAGGCCGCCGCGGCCCGGGACGCGGCCTTCTTCGCCGGCAAGGTGCCCCCGCCGCCGCCGTTCCCGCCGCTGAGCGGCGGGGTGCTGCGCAAGGAAGCCGGCACGCCGGTGGGCACCCTCACCCCCCAGGGCCGCATCCGTCTGCCCGACGGCCGCACCGGACGCCTCGACGACCTGACCGGATACGGCTTCACCCTGGTCACCACCGAGGATCCCGCCGATGCCCTGGGGCCTGAGCGGCTCGCCCGGTTGGAGCGCCTGGGCTGCGCCGTGGTCGCCCTCGACACGGTCGAGGACCTCGACGGACGGCACCACGAGTACCTCCACCTGCTCGGCGCGGTCGCGTATCTGGCGCGTCCCGACTTCGTGCTGTTCGGTACGGCGGTCGACACCGCGGGCCTGGGCACTTTGGTGGACGACCTCGACGCCGCGCTGTCCGGAACAGTGGGTGCGGCCGTATGACGAACGGAGATCCCCAAGTGGGGGCCGAGCTGCCGCCGTTGGTCGCCGCCCAGCACCGGGCCATGCCTTTCACCCGGCTCACCGACTGTGGCATGGACCCCGCCGACGCCCGACGACTGCTCGCCGACACCATTGCCGGAATCCCGTGGCAGGATGCCGCCGCGCTGGTCGCCGACGTACAACTGGAGCGCGCGCGGTCGGCGGAGGCCGCGGGGCACAGCACCACCGCCCGGCAGGCGCGCCGGTTCGCCTCCGCGGCCCTGATGTTCGCGCAGATGGCGTACCAGAGGGACACCCCTGAGAAGCGGGAGCTGTATGCCCGGCACACCGCCGCGACCGCAGCTCTCGCACCCGGCGTGGAGCGGGTGGAGGTCACTCACCGCGGCGGCGTCCTCGGCGGCTGGCTGTGCCTGCCGGAGGACGCACCGCCCCGGGCCACCGTCATCGTGTGGGGCGGTCTGAGCGGTTGGGGAGCCGCGTATCTGCCCATCGCCGACGCGTACACCGAGCGCGGCCTGGCCTGTCTGTTGGCGGAAGGCCCCGGCCAGGGCGAGTCGCGGCTGGGGCACGGGCTGTACGTCGACGAGCGAGTCACTGACGGCTTTGCCCGCTTCGTCGACCTGGTCGAGGCCGATCCCCGCCTCGCCGGTGCCATCGGCGTCCAGGGCGTCAGCTTCGGCGGCCTGTTCGCCGCCCACCTGGCCGCCGTCGATCCGCGCGTCGGCGCGGTGGTCGTCAACGGTGCTCCAGCCGTACCGACCATCCCGGAATTCCGTACCGCCCGCGAGCAGATGGCCGCCGTGGTCGGCACCGACGACCTGGACCGGGTGACGGAGGTCATGGACGGCCTGCGCTTCGACCCGGACAAGCACCACATCGGCTGCCCGCTCCTCCTGCTGCACGGTGGCCGCGACCCCCTGGCCCGCTACGAGGACCAGGAGCCGTTCCTCCGCGCCGCCGACCCCGCCACCTCCAAGGTGCGGATCTGGCCCGACGGCGAGCACACCCTCTACAACCACGCGGCCGAACGCGACGCGCTCACCGGTGACTGGTTCAGCGACCTCCTCGCCGGCCGAGCCACCCCGAAACGTTAGGAACACCAAGTGGACTTCACCGTCGAGACCGCCACCGACGCGGTGGTGGAGAGCTTCCGGGAGACCAAGGACCAGCGGCTGCGCCAGGTCATGGAGAGTCTGACCCGCCACCTCCATGACTTCGTGCGGGACATCGAACCCACGATGGAGGAATGGGAAGCCGCGATCGGCTTCCTCACCGCCGTCGGTCAGACGTGCGACGACACCCGCCAGGAGTTCGTCCTGCTCTCCGACGTCCTGGGCGTCTCCATGCTCGTCGAGACCCTGAACGGGGCCGAGGAGGGAACCGAGAGCACCGTCCTCGGCCCCTTCCACATGACCGAGTCGCCCCGCCGCGAGCTCGGCGACTCCATCGACCTCCTCGGCACCGGCCGCCCGTGTGTGGTGTCCGGCCGCGTGCTCGCCGCCGACGGCACGCCGCTGCCGGACACCGAACTCGACGTGTGGCAGTGCACCGAGGACGGCTTCTACGACGTGCAACAGCCCGACGTACAGCCACCGGGAAACGGCCGCGGACTGTTCCGTACGGACGGCGAGGGCCGCTACTGGTTCCGTACCGTCGTCCCCTCCCACTATCCGATACCCACCGACGGACCCGTCGGCCGCCTCCTCGAAGCCACCGGCCGGCACCCCTACCGGCCCGCCCACATCCACTTCGTCGCGAGTGCCGGTCACCACCTGCCGGTCACCACCCACGCGTTCGTCGCGGGCAGCCCGTACGTCGACTCCGACGCGGTCTTCGCGGTCAAGCGGGGCCTGATCACCGACTTCACCGAGTCGTACGAGGAGCAGGAGGCCGAGCGCTTCGGCGTGAGCGTGCCCTTCACACACGCCAGGTTCGACATCGTGCTGGCCCCGGAAGCAGAGTCGGCACGATGACCTTCACCTACGAGGCCTTGCCGATGCGGGTGGTCTTCGGCGCCGGAAGCCTGCGCCGACTGCCCCAGGAGGCCGAGCGGTTGGGCCTGCGGCGGCTGCTGGTGCTGTCCACCCCCGGCCAGCGCGCTCTCGCCGAGCACGCGGCCGCCCTGCTGGGCGACGCGTGCGTCGGGCTGTTCACCGAAGCGCGGATGCACGTGCCGGTCGAAGTCGCCGAAGCGGCCCGCGCGGCCGCGCGCGACGCGGACGCGGACGGCTGCCTGGCCATCGGCGGCGGCTCCACCATCGGCCTGGGCAAGGCGATCGCCCTGAGCTCAGGCCTGCCCGTGATCAGTGTGCCGACGACCTACGCCGGCTCGGAGATGACCACCGTATGGGGACTCACCGAGGACGGTCGCAAGCGCACCGGCCGCGACCGGGCCGTCCTGCCCCGCAGCGTGGTCTACGACCCCGAACTCACCGTCGGCCTCCCCGTGGACGTGTCGGTGACCAGCGGATTCAACGCCATCGCCCATGCCGTGGAAGCCCTGTACGCGCCGGACGCCTCGCCGATCGTGTCGCTGATGGCCGAGGAAGGGGCGCGCTCGATCGCCGCAGCACTGCCGACCATCGCCGCCGACCCCGGCGACATGCGTGCCCGCGTCGACGCGCTGCGTGGAGCGTGGCTGTGCGGGGCGTGCCTGGGGGCCACGACCATGTCGCTCCACCACAAGCTGTGCCACATCCTGGGCGGCACCTTCGACCTGCCCCACGCCGCCACCCACACCGTCCTGCTCCCGTACGTGGCCGCCTTCAACCTCCCCGCCGCACCGGCCGCCGAGCAGGCCCTGCGCCGCGCGCTGGCCACGGACGACGTACCGAAGCACCTCGCGCGAGCATCCGCCGAACTCGGCGCCCCCCGATCCCTGGCCGAACTAGGGCTGACCGAGGGCGACTTCGACGAGATCACCGTCCAGGCACAGGCCCATCCCTACGCCAATCCACGGCCGGTCACCGAAGAAGCCCTCCGCTTCCTCCTCTCGGACGCACTGAAGGGAACCCTCGCACCCTGAGCGGGCCTTCACGGACATCTGCCACACATCACCACACCCGGAGAGTCAAATGATCAAGTTGGTGGCCGCCGTACGGCGGCGTCCCGGTATGACGCACGCCGAGTTCGCCGAGTACATCGAGAAGGTGCACGGCGGGATAGCTCTCGCCGACAAGCTGACCGTGCGCAAGTACGTCCAGAACCACGTGCTCGACGGCGCCTACGGGGCGCTCGGGGACGTGGGCTACCAGGTGAAGCTGCCTCGAGACTCCGTGACCGAGCTGTACTTCGACGACCTCGAATCCATGGGGCAGACCTTCGCGGCCCCGTATTCGCGCGAGGTCGTCGGCCCGGACGCGGTCAACTTCAGCGACCAGCCGGCCGCACTCAGCCTGCTCGTCGAGGAGAGCGAGGCCGAGGCGCCCCGATCCGCAACCGGCAAGGTGAAGATCCTCCACTTCCTCAAGGCCGCCGACGGGCTCGCCCCGGAGGCCTTCCAGAAGGGCCTGCGACGGACGTACGAGGACCTGCTCGCCGACCCGGCCGGGCCCGCCCGGTACGTGCGCGGCCATGAGTGGAACACGGCCCTCCCCGGGGACGGCATGGCCGCGTACTTCGGAGGCGTGTCGGAGCAGCCCGCGTACGACGCCTACTCCGCCCTGTGGTTCGACGAGGTGGAGGCCCTGACCGGCTTCCGCGCCTGGCAGGAGGCCCTGGCCGGGCACGCGGAGAAGCGCGGTGCGCATTTCCAGCCCTCGCTGTCCTTCTTCCTCCTCACCCGTGAGGTCGTGATCTTCGACGACCTGGCCGACGGAGGCGCCGCGTCGTGACTTCGTAGGACGGATCGTCGTAGGCCTGCAGCCGGCACTGTGGACGCCCGCCCCAGGGCGCGCATGGCGCCTCGAAGATCAGAGAGGCGCATCCCCACGCAACAGACCTCGGGCACGCAGTTCCGCCCAGAGTTCTCGAGGCACCCCCTCGCGGTGCAGTGCCGCGTTCCGCGTCACCTCGGCCGCCGTTCCCATACCCGGAGTCACGCTGACGACGGCGGGGTGGGTGAGGGGGAAGACGATCGCGGCGGCCGGGAGCGTCGTGCCGTGATCGTCGCACAGCTCGGCGATGGCCGAGGCGCGGGCCACGACGGCCGGCGGGGCGTCGCGGTAGTCGTACTTGAGTCCTGCCGCGGGCCGTTCCGCGGCGAGCAACCCCGAGTTGAACACCCCGGCCGCGACAACGCCCTTGCCCATCGCCTCGGCCGCCGGCAGGACGTCGTCCAGGGCCGACTGGTCGAGGAGGGTGTAGCGGCCCGCCAACATCACCACGTCGGCGGCGGTTTCCCGGAGGAACCGCGCGAGCATCGCCGACTGGTTCATTCCGGCGCCGATGGCACCCACGACGCCCTGATCCCGCAACTCGGCGAGCGCGGGCATGGCCTCTTCCGCCGCCTGCCGCCAGTGGTCGTCGGGGTCATGGAGGTACACGATGTCCAGCCGGTCCAGGCCGGTGCGTCGCAGTGTCTCCTCGATGGAGCGCAGCACTCCGTCTCTGCTGAAGTCCCACTCCCTGCGCAGGTCGTCCCGTACGGCGAACCCTTCGGTGTCGACTCCTCGCGGGTGTTCGTTGGGGACGAGCAGTCGTCCGACCTTGGAGGAGACCGCGTATTCCTGTCGCGGCCGACCGAGGAGGAAGGCGCCCAGCCTTGCCTCTGCGAGACCCAGCCCGTAGTGGGGGGCGGTGTCGAAGTACCGGATACCCGCGTCCCATGCCGCTGCGAGCGCGGCTGCCGCGTCGGGGTCCGGGGTGACGCGGTAGAGGTTCCCGATGGCCGATGTGCCGAAGCCCAACTCGGTGAGTTCCAGCGGGGCGTTCGGGATCTTACGAGATCTCATGTGTCCTTCTGTCGGGCTGTCGGGTGGGCTCACAGACGGTAGAAGCGGGTGGCGGTGCCTCCCAGCACCGCTGCGCGCTCGCCGGGGGAGCAGTCCTGGAGCAGTTCCTCGACAGTGGCGGCCCAGCGGCCCCAGCCTCCGGCGAGTTGGCACAGTGGCCAGTCGGACCCGAACATGAGCCGCTCGGGCCCGAAGGCGGACAGCAGCACCTCCCACACGGGACGGATGTCGCCGGTCGTCCACGCTGCCCAGTCCGCCTCGGTGACGAGCCCGGACACCTTGCACGTCACCTGGGGCTGGGCCGCGAGCCGCCGTATCTGCCGCTCCCACTCGCCGAGTTCGCCGTCCGCGACGGACGGCTTGCCGGCGTGGTCGAGTACCAGCGGGAGATCCGGATGGTCTTCGGCGAGCTTGACGGCCGACGGCAGCTGGTGCGCGTAGACCAGCACGTCATAGGCGAGGTCGCGCTCAAGTACCGCCCGCAGGCCCCGAGTCACGTCGGGGCGTTGCAGCCAACCGGGGGCGGATTCGCCCTGGACGAGGTGGCGCAGTGACCGCAGGTACGGGCCGCCCGGCCCGGCGAGAAGAGCGTCGAGAGTGTCACCGATCCCGGGATCGGTGAGATCGGTCCAGCCGACGACGGCGCCGACGAGCGGTTCCCGTTCCGCGAGGACGAGGAGTTCCTCGGTCTCCGGCAGGGAGGTCAGGCACTGCACGACCACGGTGGTACGGAGCCGGTGACCGGCGATCGCGCGGGTCGTGTCCGCGGCCAGGTCGGCGAGCGTGAAGGAACGTCGGATCGGCGCGAGGGCCGGTTCGTCGAGCCATGGCTGCGGACGTCGCTCGAGATTCCAGAGGTGGTGATGGGCGTCGACGAGGGCGGAGGCGTCGGGCTCGGGCATGGGAGGCTCCGGGGCGGCGGGGCGGCGGGGCGGCGGGGCGGCGGGGCGGCTGGGCGGCGGTCGTGGGAGGGCGCTGGTTGTGACGACGGCCCCGTCGGGCCGGCAGCTGACCTGCCGGCCGTCGAGGGGCCGTCGCCTCACACACGGAATGTCACTGGATCGTCCAGAGCTGGTTGCTCTGGTTCAGCGGTGTCCACTGGTCGAGCGCTGCCCCGTTGGCGGTCGAGCCGCCCGAGGCCTCCAAGGCCTGCTTGCTCTTGAAGTTGCGGATGACGTATCCGCTGCTGGTCGACTCGAAGTACCAGAGCTGGTTGTTGCCACCGTTGTAGGTGTACTGGATGAGCGCCGCGCCCTTGGCACGGGAGCCGTTGGCGACATCCAGGACCTTGCCGCTGTTGCGGTTGACGATCTTGTAGAGGTTGCCGCTGACCCGCACGATGTTCCACTGCTGGTTGGTGCCCGAGTTGCTCTGCCACTGGATCACGTTGGCGTTGTCCGTGGTCGCAGCCTGGTAGACGTCGGCCAGCAGACCGCTGTTGACGTTCTTGATCGTGTAGTAAGTCGACGCGTTGAAGGACGGTGTGGTGCCCGAGTTCTCCAGCGCGGTGCCGGCCTGCTGCACGCTGAAGTCGTCGATGTAGAAGTAGGCGCCGTCGGTCTTGGCGACCCGCACGTACCGGAACTTCTGTCGTGCGTCGATCTTGGCCGTCAGCGTCGAGGTGTACGGGAGGGTCGCGGCGTCCTGGCGTCCCAGCACCGTGTAGTCGGCGAAGCTGGGGTCGTTTGAGCCTCGTATCTCGAAGTTGCTGCGGGTTTCCGGCTGGTCGATGTCCTGGCGGGTGGTGAAGGAGAACTGGCCGAGTTGGTACGCGCTGTCGAGGTCGACCTGCCACCAGGCCGAGGTGTCGCTACCGGTGGGGGACCAGCCGGTCGCCGGGTCGTTGTCATTGGCCTTGGGCGGCGCCCAGCCGGAGTTGAAGACGGAGGACGCGGTGGCCGTCTTGCCGTAGGCGAGATTGATCTTCGCCAGCAGTCCGCGGTAGGCCGACTGCAGACCCGAGGCCTGCATCACCGCGGTTCCGGTGGTCGTGTTGTTGGAGAGGGTGACGTTGGGGCCGTTGGCGTTGCGGATGATGAAGTCGGTGTTGTTCGACAGGACGTTGTTCGCAACGGTCATGTTGCTCGAGCCCTCGTCGAGATAGATGCCGCCCACGCCCGAGGAGCACGCGGTGGGTGTGCGAACCACATCGTGGATGTAATTGTTGTTGATCACCGTGCCGGGGTCGTTGGAGAGGTGGTAGATGCCCGACGTGTCGCACAGCATCGTTTCGACGTTGGCGATGCGGTTGTAGCTGATGGAGTTGTCACCCAGCGCGTTGGCGGCCGACTGCCAGCCCCAGCCCAGGGAGATCGCGGCCCACGGGGAGTCGGAGATGTCGTTGTGGTCGATGGTGGTGCCGTGCACGAAGCCCGCGTTGATGCCTGCGGTGCCGTAGTAGTCCTGACCGGTGTGGGTGATCAGGTTGTTGGTGACGGTGACACCGCTGACGACCTCGCGTGCGTCCTCGCCCGCGGGTGAGGCGGGCGGGTTGTACACGGTGTGGTACTCGACGTCGGGATCCGAGAACTTGCCCACCATGATCCCGTTGCCCGAGATGTCCTGGACGACATTGCCGGTCACGGCGGAGTCGTGGACGCCGTGGTGCAGGTCCAGGGCGGTCGAGCCCATCTTGGTGAAGGTGTTGCCGGTGAAGGACAGGTTGTCGGCGTTCGCGGCGTAGACACCGGCCGGCGGGCGGTTGACGTACTGCTTGTTGGTGGGATCGGCGGAGATGTTGTAGTTGCCGCCCTGGCCGTTGAGCAGGCCGTTGTCGCTCGCCTCGGTCCAGTTGGTCTGGGTGAAGGTGATGCCGGAGAACCGCAGGTTGTGGACAGGAGAGCCGAGGCTGTCGCCCTTGACGTCGAAGAGGGTCTGCAGTGTCGGGACCTGCACGGTGGCCGACGTCATGGTCTCCCCCGGCCGGGGGAGGTAGTAGAGCGTCTGCGCGTCCTTGTCGAGGTAGAACTCACCGGGCTCGGTGAGGAATTCACGGGCGTTCTCGAAGTGCAGGGGAGAGCCGTTGGACAGCAGCGGGAACGGTCGCTGGAAGAGGATGCCGGCCTCGTGGTCCTGGATCGAGAGGGCCGCCATGCCACCGCTGTTGGTGTACGACTTCAGCCGCAGGTAGTTCTCGGCCCACTGCAGTTGCAGCACCATCTCGACTCGGTCGAAGTGGTCCCAGCCCGCGATCTGGGAGCTGAGGACCTTCAGGGTCTTGGCCGTCTTGTCGCTGGCCTGGAGCTGGAAGTTCGAGCCGACGTCCGGGTAGCGGGCGCGGGTGGCGCGCACACCATTGACGTACAGCTGGCGGAAGTCGATGGCGCCGACCGAGGCCTTGTACTGGCCGTTGCTCGCCGAGGTCCAGCCGGTGATCGTCTTGGCGCTGGTGACGACCGGTGTTTCCGAGCCGTAGGCCTTGTAGATGACGGAGTGGCCGTTGGTGCCCGAGTCCGCGGTCGTGAAGTCGACCGTGGAGGTGAGCGGGTAGGTACCGCCGCGCAGGTTCACGACGATGTCACCGGACATGGCCGAGTTGACCGTCCGGACCGCGTTGCGGGCCTTCTCGATCGTCTTGAAGGCCGATGCCGTACTGGTTCCCGAGTTGCTGTCGCTGCCGCCTGTGGGATCGACGTAGAAGTTGACATCGGCCGCGTACGCCGACTGCGCGGGCAGCACCACGAACGATGCCACCAGCAACGTCTGAAGCATTCCTATGACAAACCGTGCGGGTCTCATCAAGGTGTTCTCCTTTCTTGGTCGCGAGGTCGCACAGGGGGCGGTGGACCGCGGCCCCGGGGATGCCTCTGCGCTGTCAGCGGGGCCGTCTGGGCCGGACTCGCCGAGATGCCAGATCTCGGGCAGGTCCGACCACTGGCCCCCGGTGCCCCGATCGGGCCACGGTTCCTGGCACGGGCCGGTGAGCTTCCACCACTCGCGGGAAACGGGATCGGCCCCGATGGTCGCCATGTCGGCGTCGAAGTCCTCGCCGTGGTACTCGAAGTAGGCGAAGAGGACATCCCCGCGCAGGAAGATGCTGTAGTTGCGGACGTGGGCCCGCAGAAGCGCGGCCTCGACGCCGGGTGGGACGGTGGCGTGCAGGTCGAGGTACTCACGCCGGCGTTCGGGCCGGAGTCTGATGGTCTGGGCGATGCGCCTCACGTCGCGTTCCTTCCGTCCGTGGGCCTGCTGGTGAAGGGCGTGTCGTAGCTGGGTGTCCGTGTGCGCAGCGCCAGCCGGAGGGTGAGCCGTATCCGGGTGGAGGCGGGGAGCCGGACCCTGAGCCCGTTGTCGTCGACGGGCATCTCGGTTTCGGCGGCGACCGGTTCCCCGTGCCCGTAGTCGTACAGGTCCCCGACCCATGAGTCGTCGCCGCAGGTCGTGTAGCGCACGGAGCGGATGGTGTGCTCGGCGAAGGCACCGGCCTGTACGAGCACCGTCCGCGCCGACTCGGGGGAGAGGTTGACCAGTTCCACGGTGGTCGACTCGGGGGCGATGGAGGTCACCAGCGCGGCCACGTCCGGCGGCAGGCCCGGGCGACGGGCATCGGCGTCGTGGTACCGCACCCGGGCCTGCTGCAGACCGCCGTTGTAGAGGACCTGAGGGCCGCCCCAGGTGAGCTGGACGAGCGCCTCGGTGACGACGGGGTTCGACTGCTGCCACAGATGGATGTCCGCCTCGGGCACGTCGAGGTCGCGGTAACGCTCCATACGGGCTAGGCGGTGGCGGACCTGGGCCTGGGCCGCGGCCAGGATCCGCTCCGGGTAGTCGGGATCGTCGCCGGAGAGGAAGGCGAACCACGCCTCTTCGTGCCCGGACTCCTCCTTGGCCCGGAAGGGCCGAACGGTACGCCAGTCGATACCGCTTCCCTCGCGGATCCGCTCCAGCCGGGCGTGGTCGGCCGGGGCGGCCGTGTGGTGCCACAGCGCCACCGGTACGGCGGGGGTGACCGGGTTGTGGTCGAACCACCCCGAGTCGTTGCGGCGGAAGGGGATGTGCAGAGTGGGGGTGTGGATGTCCGGCCCGAGCTGGGCGAGCCACTTGGACTGAAGGCTGGAGTCGGCTTCGGCGAAGGCCATCGTCGTACCGTGCTCCAGGAGCGTGTCGAGGCTGCCCCCGACGAAGGAGAGGTAGTCCTCGTCGCCGGTGACCGTGGCCGCGGCCAGCGCCGCGACACAGGCGGCGTGGCCCACGCTGTGCCAGCCGTGCGGCCAGGACCAGCCGTAGTGCCCGCCGTACCAGCGGCCCTCGTGCAGGCTGCCGACGACACCGTCGGGCCCCACGTTGTCCGGGATCATCCCGCCGTTGGCCTCGGCTCGCTTCCGCCACGCGCCGACGTACTCCACGATCCAGTCGCGGTAGCGCCGGTCGCCCGAGAGGATCCACGCGTTGAGCACGAGCCCGGCCGCGGCGAGGTTGACCGCGGTGTCGCCCACGCCCATCCGCTCGCGCATCTCCTGCCCCAGCCGCGGATCCTCGGACAGGGGGTGAGGCGGCGCGTCGTCCGGCAGGATCCAGTCGAGCGGGAAGCCGTAGGTACGTGCTTCCGACGGCAGCCAGGGGTACGCGTCCCCTTCGGACAGCCCCTGACGGTCCGGGTCGCTGCCGTTGTGCGGTCGGGTGATGATGTGGTGCTCGGGGTCGTAGTTGCCCTTGGCCGGGTCGACGTACAACTCGGCGAAGCGCAGGGCACGCTCGGACCAGCGGTCGGGAGCGGCCATGCACAGGAAGTAGAGCAGGAGCAGGCTCTCACCCTGGTGGAACCAGTCGTAGCCACGCTCGTACTCGTCGTGGAGCATGCCCAGTTCGGTGAGCTGCCGGGTGACGCCCTCCCAGTGGTGCTCGCTCGCCTGCAGCAGGTCGTCGGCGCCGCCGAGCAGATACAGCTGGGGCCAGTTGAAGAACACCTCGTAGAAGTCGTCCACGCCGTCCCGGGTACTGAGCCGGCCGTCGTACGTCAGGCGTCCGTCGGGGCCGGTGAAGTCACGGGCGAAGCGGCGCCAGGCGTGGTCGAGCAGGTCGAACAGCGCCCGCTGGGAGACGGCCCAGCCGGGAGGTTCGAGCAGCGGCACACTGGCGCGCACCCCGGGAAAGGTCGCGGGGCCACCGGAGGCTGTGGCGTCCCCGCCCGACGTACGGTCGTCAGGGCTGAAGGGCATGGGGTCTCCGTTCGGGAGGGAAGGAGCGGTTCGCGCCGGGTGAGCGGAGGTCATTGCTTGGTGGCGCCGGCCAGCATTCCTGCGACCAGGAAGCGCTGGGAGAAGAGGAAGACGATCAGCACGGGCGTGATGGCCAGCAGCGTGGCCAGAGCGAGCTGCGGCCGTTCGATGGCGAGGGAGCCGACCGTCGGATTGAACGAGGGAACGTTGCTCAGCAGGCTGCCGATACCGACCTGCACCGGCATCTGGTCGCTCTCGGGGAGCATCACGTACGGCAGGAAGTAGTTCGTCCAGTTGGTGACGAAGCTGAAGAACCCGACGAGCGCGACGACCGGTGCGGCGAGGGGAAGCGCGATGTGGCGGAAGACCCCGAACTCCGTGCAGCCGTCCATGCGGGCCGCCGCCAGCAGATCCTTGGGTACGGCGGTGGTGAAGTAGATGTAGGTCAGGTACACGCCGAACGGGTAGAAGGCGTAGGGCAGGACGACCGACCACATCGTTCCGATGAGCTGGACCGCGTTGATCTCCAGGAAGAGCGGCACCACCAGCGTCGCGTTCGGCATCAGCATCACGATCAGCGTCGAGACGAGCAGCGTGCGCCGACCCCTGAACTCGGTCGTCGCCAGCGCGTAACCGGCCGGTACCGCGACACACAGGGTGATCACCAGGGAGATCCCCGCGTAGAGCGCGGAGTTGCGCAGCCACTGCAGGATCGCGGCGTCCTGGAAGCCGGTCAGGACGTCCCAGTTGGCCTTTACAGCCTTGGGAGCGATTGAGTTCGGGGCGTGCTGGCCTGGCGGGTTGGCTGGTGGGTGATCAGCAGGCGGCCTGCCGGGCGAGCACCAGCTCAGTGCTCGCCTTGCGGCGGGTCGCCCGCCGGGCGGAGCGGTCAGAGACCAGGGTGGCGATCGCGAGGTGAGTCTCGGCGTAGGTCTCGCGGCGGCCGGTGAACCGCTGCAGGGGCCGCCACTGCTTGTACTCGGCATTGGTGTGCTCCACACAGATCCGCGCGGAGGACTGGCGGCGTCGCTGCTCGCGCCAGGCGTGGTGCTCGCCCAGCGGCGCGTCGTCCTTCGGCTTCTTCGGCGGGGCACTGACCTGGCCGGGGAACTCGTTGGCCAGGCCCCGGTAGCCCTCGTCGACTACAGCCTTGACCTTGGGGTGCCGGAGGAACTGCTCGGCGATGCCCTCGGTGCGCACGGCGGTCTGGTCGTGCATGCGGCCCGGCCGGACCACGCCGCTGAACAGGGTGCGACCCTGCGGGTCACTGAAGGTGGTGGTCTTGATGGTGTTCTGCTTCTTCTTGCCGGAGACGAACGCCTTGCGGCCGGAGCGGTGGGCGCGGGGGCGGCGGACCTGCACTTCGGTGCCGTCGATGCGCAGGTCAACGCCCTCCGTGCCGGCGTAGGCGAACAGGTCCTCCAGCGTGCGCAGCCGCACCCCCGGCCGGTCCGGGACGGCGAAGCCGCGGGCCGCCAGCAGCGGGCGGACCTCGCGAATCGCTCCGGAGACGGTGGAGCGGTCCACTGCGTACAACTCGGCTAGAGCGGCGTGCGGGATCCCAAGCCGCAGGTGGACCAGCGTGACCAGAAGTCGGTCGACGAAGACCAGGCGCTGCTTGGGCCCGGCGCCGGCCGCCCGTCTCCGGTCTCCGCCACGCCGCTCGTGTAGCGCCGACTCCCGCGCGGCCTGCCATCGGGGCGCGAGTTCTTTGAGCAACTCGCCGAAGTGTGCGCGCGGGACCCCGGACAGGGCAGGATGGGAACAGGCCGCACGGGCCCAAATAAACCTCACAACTTACCCAACCCGTAAGGCCGTTCTCATGTCACGGGCCAGTGCCACAGCACTCTTGATCGTTTACTGAGTGGAGCCTAGGCTCCTGTGCCCATGGAGATGGGGGAACCGGACCGCGGGCGGCGGGCATGGCGCGACGGGCTGGTCAGGCGTCGTGCAGCCGTGGCTCTGCTGGCCGGGGCGGCGGGGCTGGTCGTTCTAGGCACGGTGTTCGTCGTACTGCCGGGTGTGGTGGTCGACCACGATCTCGCCGGGGCGAGCGTCGCCGCACAGGATCGACTGAAGGCGGTGAACGATGTCCGTACGACGCTTCTGCAGGTGGTCGGCGGCCTGGTCGTGCTCTTCGGCGCGTACGCCACCTGGCGGCAACTGCGGGTGAGTCAGGACGGTTTGCGCGCCACCCAGGAGGGCTACGTCACCGACCGATTCAGCCGGGCCGTCGACCAGCTCGGCAGCGACAAGCTGGATGTGCGCATCGGCGGGTTGCACGCGCTGTGGCGGATCGCCGAGCAGTCCGCCCGCGACCGGGAGGCCATCATCTCCATCCAGGCCGCGTATCTGCGTACGCACCTGCCCTGGCCACCCGCCGGGCCGGAATCACCGGCGGCAGACGTGCCCATCAACGACATCGCACCCCTGGAGACTCGCGCCGCCGACGCCCAGGTGGCGCTGACCGCGCTCGGCGTGCTGTGCCAGCACCGGGAGCAGTCCTGGGTCAATCTCAGCATCACCGACTTGCGCCGGGCCGACTGCGACGGACTCTGGTTCCCCGAGGTCAACTTCGACCGCGCTTGCCTGGAGGCCGCGGGCCTGTACCACGCCAATCTGACCCAGGCGTCCCTGGTCTCGGTCAACCTGCGGCACGCCGACCTCACGACTGCGATTCTCCGCCGGGCTCGCTGCATTCTGGCCGACCTACGGGGCGCGAAGCTGGTCGAAACCGACTTGCGTGACGCCGACTTCACTGAGACCGACCTGCGCGAGGCGAACCTGCGCAAGGCCGTCGCCCACGGAGCGGTCTTCCAACGCGCTGATCTCCGCATGGCCGACTTGCGCGGCACCGACTTGAGCACCGCCAACCTTGTCGAAGCACGCCTGACCGGCGCCGTGGCCAGCGAGCACACCCGCTGGCCCGCCGACTTCGACCACACGGCCGCCGGAGTCGTCGACACCGATGACCCTGGCCCCGAGCCCTCGCCCCTACTCCAGCCCCCGGGGATGACGTGGCAGGCGCCACCGCTGCGGTCCACTCCCTGACCAAGACACGCCGGTCAAGACAGCGGCGACCGCGATCCGCCTGACGGCACCACTCCTCCTCAGCGGCGTCCTGATCGCGCAGGGGCCCAGACCGCCAGGCAGATCCGGGGCTGGTATCGCTCCCAAGGTCGTTAGCGCGTGCCAGGAACCGAACGAGAGCGGGTTGTCATGGACGAGTTGGTGATCCGTTTTCGTCGCGGCGAGGACCAGCCACAGCACCGGCAGGACGAAGAACACCACGAACGCCGCGAGTACGGTGCAGACCAGCAGCCGGGACGCGTGGCGTCGTACGGGAGTACGACGAGGCCGGGGCGTAGGCCGAGAGGCGTGGCCCGCGGTCCCGTGACCGGACCGGGGGGCACGTGTTTCGGCTGCGGGCGGGTGCGGGTGAGTTCTAATCGGCATCGAAGAATCCCGACCGTGTGACGAAGAGGGCGGCGGCCGACAGGCTGATGACGAGAAGCTCGACGGAGATGGCCGCGGCTCCGTTGATGTTGTTCATCTGGAAGGCGAAGTCGTAGGAGAGCTGGTTGAGGGAGTAGTCCCGGCCGGCCACCCCGACGCTGGCGAGCGAGAGGAGCTGCGGCTCGACGAAGAGCTGAGCGCCGCCCGCGAAGGCGAGGATCACCATGTAGACGATCCACTTCCGCAGCATGGGGATCTGCACCCGCCACGCCGTCTGCCAGGGGCCGGCGCCGTCGATCCGGGCGGCCTCCATCACATCGCTCGGGATGTTGTTGAGGGCGCCGTAGATGACGACGATCCAGCCCCCCGCACCCGTCCAGAACGCGATGCCGGTGAACAGCACCGGCAGATTGGCGGGGGCGATGACCTCGCCGAACGTGCCGTAGCCCAGGACACCCAGCAGGGAGCTGACCGGGCTCACCGTGGGGTCGAGCATGAACAGCCACACCAGGACGCTCGCGGCGCCGGCGAGCGCTCCGGGAATGTAGAACAGGAACCTCAGTGTCTTCGAGGCTCCCTGCGACGCCATCCGGTGCAGCAGCAGCGCCAGTCCCACGACGAGGACCACGAGCGAGACGAGCCAGAGCAACAGGTACAGAGCGACGTGACCGAGGGCCGGAACGAAGCGGAAGTCCTGCGCGGTGGTGACGAAGTTGCCGAGACCGGTGAAGGCGCCCTGGGCGTCGGTGAAGGCGAACCAGACGGCGTACGCGGTGGGGACGACACCGAAGGCGATCAGGAGGACGACGTAGGCGGCGACGAAGGCCGCCCCGGCCCGGCTCTGCCGGGAGACGCCGCGAGGGCGCCGCCGGGTGGAGCCGGCCGGGGAGTGGGTGACGGTCACTGGGAGACCTTGTATCCGTTGGACTTGGCGTACTTGACGATGGAGTCCTGCCACGCGGGCAGCAGCGAGACGATGGTCTTGCCCTGCGTCATGCCGGGCTTGACCGTGGCGGCCCAGATCGCCTCCTGGCTGAACTGACCCGAGCCCCACTGGGGCCAGACCTGGGTGGAGGCGTCCTTGAGGACGCTGATGTCACCGGCGTAGTAGCCGGAGGCGTTCTGCTGCCGCAGCCAGGTCTCGGCCGCCGGCGCGTAGGCGGGGAAGCCGGGAGACATATCTCCCTGGTAGGCGCTGTCCGTCGTGACCCAGGTCAGGAAGTCGGTGGCCGCCTTCAGGTGCTCGGAGTGCTTGGACAGCAGCCAGGTACCGCCGCCCACGTTGCCGGTGGACGGGGAGGTCTCACCGCTCCACTGCGGCATGGGGGCTGCCGCGATCTGCTTGGCCGGCGTCTTGAAGGTGCCCTTGAACAGTGCGCCGCCGTACCAGGCGGGGCCGGGCATCATCAGCACCTTGTCGGCCTTGTTCTTACCGAAGTCGGTACTGAACACGCCGCTGATCGACATCGACTTCTTCTTGATCAGCACGTCCATGAGCTCGGCCATCCTGGTGCAGTTGGCGCTCGTGGTGTTCACCGAGACCGACTTGGGCCCCGTGATGTCGTTGGCGCCGCACTTGCTCGCCCACAGGTAGACCTCGGGCGTGTAGGAGTCACCGGCGTCACCCACGAGGTATCCGGGATGCCGCGCGGCCACCTTCTCGCCGAGTTTCTGGTACTCCTCCCAGGTCGTCGGCAGCTTGTAGCCCCACTTCTTCATCAGCGGCGCGTTGTACCAGAGAACGGCCTGCGAGAGGTCGTTGCGCAGACAGTAGAGAGTGCCGTCCACGGTGCAGACGTCGTTTGCTCCCTTGGCGAACCCGCTGAGGGTGCTCTCGGGGACCAGGCCCTTGTTGAGCGGGGCGACGAAGTCGGCATCGACCGCCCAGGTCGCCTCGTTGTTCTGCGAGCTGAAGACGACGTCCGGCCAGCCCTTGCCGGTGCGGTTGAAGAGCTGCACCTTTGTCTGCAGGTAGTTCGACCCGTTGGCGTTGCCGTCGTAGGTGACGATCTTCATCTCTACGTCCGGGTGCTGCTTCTGGTACAGCTTCGCGGCGGCCAGTCGGGTCGAGTCCACCCAGACCGTGAACGCGCCGTCCTTCTGCGGCGCTTGGGCGAAGCCGTCTTTCGTGGTCGTGGCGGTTCCGCTGCCGCCACAGGCGGATACGGCGGTCAGGATCCCGGTCGCCACACAGGCGGCCAGCAGCGCCGACCGCCTCCTGGGGAACAGTTTCCCGCGATCGGTGAACGGCTTCCTTGTGGCCATGAGTACTCCACTACGTTGTGGCGCCCTGAGCAGAGCGGCGGGGGTCGCCGGACGAGGGGACGTCGGCTTGCGGAAGAAATTAGGCGCCCTATCCTGATCCAGGTCAAGAGGATGTGCAGGCACAATTTCCCAGAGTTGCGAAGCGTTTTTGGATTGTTTGTGGCGTTATGTCGGATTACTGAGCACCTCGCCAAGGATGGAGAGGTGGATTCCTTGGGCACTTTCCTGAAATAAGTACGACTCATTTATGGGGCGGACGTCTGTAACATGTCGAGTGACTGCGAAGCGGATCAGGTGTGCTTCAGCCACATCAGCAATGGAGGCCGGGGATGAGTGACACAGCGGGGGCGCTGACTGGCGGCACGGAGGGGAACGGCGAGTACCGCCCTGGTTACGAGCGCGTCGCGGAACAGATCCTCGAGTTCATCGCCGAGTCGCGCCTGACCCCTGGTGACCGGCTGCCCACCGAGATCGAATTGGCCGGCCGACTGGGCACCAGCAGGGCCGTGGTCCGCGAAGCGGTGAAGATCCTTTCCGCGCTCGGACGAGTCCGGGCGCACAAAGGGCGAGGCCTCTTCGTCGCGGACGACGAGGGCATGTTGACCGCGAGCCGTTGGGGAGGCTTCTTCCGGCCCACCGATCTCGATCACATCTTCTCGCTGTTCGAGTTCCGCAGGGTCCAGGAGATGGCGGCCAGTAGTCTGGCGGCGACCCGGGCCACGCCCGCGGAACTGCGGGCCATCGAGGTCGCCGTGGAGACGTGCCGCCACGGCTTCGTCCACGGGCAGGTGGAGGTGTTCAACCAGGCGGACGAAGACTTCCACGCTGGGGTCGCGGCGGCCTCGCACAACACCTTCCTCGTCGAGGCCGTACGTGACGCACGCCGGTTGCAGCGACAGTCCAGCGCGATCGGTATCCATGACGTGCTGAGTGAGCATGCCGAGGCCGCGGTCGAGGAGCATGCGGCCATCTACGAGGCCATTCGGGACGGTCGGCCCGAAGCCGCGGCCCAGGCGACCGCCGTGCACCTGGACAAGACGCTTGAGGACTACCGTCGCGCCATCCAGCGGCGGCTGTTCGGATAGCCGGTTGGTCCAGGCCGCTCGCGCCGCGCCTCGGCCGCGGTCCGGGTGTCTGCTCCCGCGCGACTGGTTTCCCGACGGGGCGTCTCTGTCTTGATCATTTCAGAATGACTTGAGCCGCGGGGCCTGTGCTCGTCACCCGGTCCACCGCGCTCCGGCTCGTGGCGGCGGGAGACCAGCAGACCGTCACGGTGCCCTGGCCGGGCTGCCGACCCGCTCCCCAGCCGGCCGACGAGCTGGTCGGGCTGATCCCTCCGTCCCGACCCGGCCGTTCCGATGGTGACGCCGGCAGCGGTGGCGACAATGAGCAGGCGACGGGTTCGACGACTTGGGGGAACGGGATGCTGAGCGGCATTGTGATCGACGCGCTGGATGCCGCGCGCATGGACCGCTTCTGGCTGGACGCGACGCGGGGCCGGACGGGCGGCCTGCGGCTGCGGTTCGTGCCGACCGCGAAGCCGAAGGCGGCGCACAAGAACCGACTCCACCTCGACCTGGCCGGGGGACCGGAGTGGGAGGCCGAGGTGGCGCGCCTGCTCACACTCGGGGCCACGCGGGTCGACATCGGCCAGGGGGACGTTCCGTGGGACGTGCTCGCCGATCCGGAGGGCAACGAGTTCTGTGTGCTGCGTCCCAGTCACCCCGGTGTGCTCGCCGACTCCGGCCTCGTCGCGATCTGCCTCGACGTCGCCGAGGACGACCGCTACGCGCAGTGGGCCTTTTGGGAGTCCCAGGCCGACTGGCACGCGGTCGAGTCCCACAACTGGGGCGTCCGGCTGCGCCGGAGGCCCACCAGCACGCTCTCGCTGGTGATGGGACCGCCTGCGGCACCGAAGTCGGGGCGGAACAGACTGCGCCTGGAGGTCACCCATCACGACAGGGAACCCGGCGGGTTCCTCGACGCCGGCGGGAACGAGTTCCACGTCACGTGCTGACCATGTCTGGCCCCACCTAGGGCCCTGATACGCAAGGTCCATCAGGGCGCGGAGGGCACCTACGGCGTGCCCCCAGGAGCACCGCCGAACTGCGTGAGAGCGGCCATTGGCCAACCACAAGACGGTCGCCCGCACCATGTGCCAGGCCGTGCTGCGGCGGCCTCGGCGACGCCGTCATGCACACGAACGCGGGGCCCGGTACACGAGCCCCGCGTTCACCGACACCTGCCGCCGTGCGGGAGGCCGAAGTGCCTGGCCGACGAGCCTGCAGCCCGCCTCGATCTGTTCCGCCGGCTGCACCGCGACAACACCCGAGGCAGTCACTCCAGCCTCGGACAATGCGGTCCCGGTCTACGAGGCAGCACTCGATACAACATCAACTACCCTGGCCCCAGCCACACAGCCCGTGTCCAGGAGCCGGGTCAAGCCCTGAACGTCCACAGCAGGTTGGTGCTGTCCTGCCACGTCCACTGCTTGGCCGCGGACCCTGCGGGGGCCATGCCGCCGCCGTCGAGGACCAGTCCCGTGTTGCGGTTGGCGATCGAGTACCGGCCGTTGCCGCGGTCGGTGATCTGCCACTGCTGGTTGGTGCCGCCGTTCCAGGGAGCCTGCCGGGCCGGGTCGCCGTTGTTGGTGGCGCCCCAGCCGTCGGCGGCCATGTTGTTGCCACGGTTGACGAGCCGGTAGTAGCCGTTTCCGAGTTCGATCGCCTGCCACTGGACATTGGGGTGGTCTATCGGCTCCCACTGCTTCAGGTTCGAGCCGCTGGAGAAACTGCCGCCGCTGTCCAGCACCAGGCCGCTCGTGGCGTTGCCCAGGCGGAAGTACGTGGCCGGGTTGAACGTCACCTTCAGCGAGGCGATGACGTCATTGTTGCCGGTCACCCGAAGGTCGGGGGCGTTCGAGGTGAACGTCCAGGCGGTGCCGGTGAAGTTGTCGCCGGAGTAGCCCGTCACCTGGTAGCCGTCGGGCACCAGGATGGAGGAGGCCATGGCGGGCCCCAGACCGGCGGCGGACAGCTGGGAGGAGGTGTAGCTGCCCAGCTTCAGAACGCCGCGGGTGCCTTGGTAGTCGACGTTCTGGAACACCGACGGCGAGACCCTCGTGGGCATGCCCTGGACCTCGACGCACACCACGGGGAGGGTGGCGTTCGGCGCGGTGGCCGGCACGGTGACGTTGATCTGGTCGGTGACGGTGTACGAGAGCGAGACCGAGGGGTTGTTCAACAGATAGACGCGGTTGATCGTGTTGTCGACCCTCGGGATCCGCAGCTGGCCGTTCGTGGGCCAGGTGAAGACATGGGCGAAGAGCTTGCCGTTCTTCTTGGTGACCTTGCCCCATGCGGGTTCGCCGGCGAACGGGCTGCCGCTGGTGCCGTGAATGCTGTCGCTGTGCGTCGACATCCATGAGGCCAGGCCGGTCAGGACGGTCTGGGTTCCCGCTGTGACCGAGCCATCGCCCTTGGGGCCGATGTTCAACAGGAGGTTGCCGTCCCGGGAGACAACCGTGACGAGCTCCTGCACGATGTCCTTGACGGATCTGTAGGAGTTCTCCTTCGCCGCGTTGTAACCCCAGGCGTCGTTCATGGTGGCGCACCGCTCCCACTGTCGCCCCATCGGCTCGGCGGGTATCCCGAACTCCGCGACGTCGTAGTCGCCGAGACGGTGGCCCCGCTTGACCCGTTCGTTGACGATGAGGCCGGGCTTGCGGGCGATCAGCCAGTTGTAGAGGTCGACGCCGTCCGATTCCAGCCACCAGTCTTCCAGGGTGGGGCTGGAGGGCTCGTCGAACCAGTCGCCGTCGAACCACAGCACTGCCGGGTCGTAGCGGTCCAGCAGTTCCTGAAGCTGCGCCTTCATGTCGGCGATGTAGCCCGTGCGGGCGGCCTGCGACGAAACCGTCGAGAGGCCGTTCTCGTGGCGGTCGATCTGGGAAGGGTGGTTCCAGTCGAGGATCGAGTAGTACAGGCCGAACTTGACCCCGCGGCTCTCGCACTCGGTCTTGAGTTGCATGAGCAGGTCGGTCTGGAAGCCCTTGTAGTCGTGCAGGTTGTACAGCTTGGTGCCGGTGGTGTCGGTGAAGCCCGCGACGTTGGAGTCCCACATCGCGTAGCCCTCGTGGTGCTTGGCCGTGATCACGAGGTACTTCATGCCGGCGTTCTTGGCCAGCTCGGCGATCTGGGCGGCGTTGAACTGGCTCGGGTTGAAGTTCTGGGTGACCTGGGTCTGGTAGTTCGCCTTGCTCCACTGCGAGTTGGTGAACGCCCACTCGCCCTGGCCGAGCTGCGAGTACGACCCGAAGTGGATGAACATCCCGAACCGGGCCTGGTACCACCAGTCCATCTTCGAGGGGACGGTGTACGCCTCGGCGGTGGAGGGCCACAAAACCTGCGGCAGCCCGAAGGCCGCCACTCCTCCGGCAAGGGCGGCGGCCTTCATCAGAGAGCGTCTGCTGAGGGAGGCAGAGGACATGGTGCGGCTCCATGTGTCAAGGGGAGGGAAGGCAGGGCGTTACGAGCGGTACGCCGGCCTGGGCACTCTGCTCAGCCTCGTACCACGAGGAGACATCGGATGGATTTATATGAGCACGGCCATGCCCCTGTCTAGAGCTGAGGCGAGAATCCCTGGAAAATAAGGATTCTGTGGAGAATTCTCTGCGAGGGTGAGGGCGTGGAGGTCGGCTATAGTGGCGAGGCAAACCGCGATACATCGGATCTCTTCGGGGGGATACTCATCGGCCCGTATGCGCCTCACGTGCTCGGGGGACGACTGAGGCAGTTCGCAGGGGCGGAGCGGGAGTGCGCCGCTACGCGGTGATGTGCAGTGCCCGTGCCGGATCCAGTCGCAGGGGTTCGGTGAAGGCCGGCACCGGCGCGCAATGGCGTTCGTCATGGCGCCGCGAACAAGCCGCACGATTTCATTGGTTGAGTCCTGTCGGGTGCCGCTCCTCCCCGTGATCCGGTCCAGCAATGTCACGCCTATTGACTTCAATCCCGGCATGTCGCTACGGTCTCGCAGGATTTCGAACACTGTTCGACTTGTCGAACGGTTCGAATGCGTGCCCAATGGAGGACACCCCCCGATGCGCTACCAACCCAGACGTGGCAACCGCGTGGCGGCCGCCCTGTCCAGTTCGATTCTGGCGACAGCCCTGCTGGTCGGAGGGCCGGGGGCGGGTCCCGCCCAGGCGGCCGACGACCCCAACGCGGTCGCACTGGACAAGGACGCGATCCTCGCCGCCAACCAGCTCGACGAGCCGCAGTGGTACAAGGACAACATTCCGTTCCTGGACACCCCCGACAACGACATCGACGACGTCTACTACTACCGGTGGAGCACCTACAAGCGCGCGCTCCGCTACACCGTGCCGGGCACGGGGTACGTGTCGACCGAGTACGACGTGCCGATCGGTTACGCCGGGAACCCGTACACCGCGCTCCCCGACGCCACCGGCTACCACCTGCTGGACGCGCGCTGGCTGCGCAACCGGGACTACGCCGGTGACTATCTGGACTTCTGGCTGCGCGGGGCGGGCAATTCGGGCGCGCGGAACTTCAGTGAGTGGATCACGAGCGCCGCGTACCAGCGTTTCCTGGTGACCGGTGACGCGGCTGAGATCAAGGCCGATCTCCCGCATCTCATCGCGTTGTACAAGAAGTGGGACTCGAACTTCACCAGCGACATCACGGTGAACGGCACGCAGTCCTCCAGCGATCTGTACCACCAGACCCCGCTGTCCGACGCCACGGAGTACACCGAGACGTCGATGCACAGCAGCAACTGGTTCAGCGGCGGCCCCGGTTACCGGCCCACGATCAACGCGTACATGTTCAGTGCCGCGCAGGCGATCAGCAAGATCGCCACCATGACCGGGGACAGCGCGACCGCGACCGAGTACAGCGACAAGGCCGCCTCGCTCAAGGCCGGGGTGCAGAACTCGCTCTGGGACCCGCAGCGTGAGTTCTTCATGCAGGTCTACAACACGAACAGCACCAACGGCACGCTGAAGCAGACCAGGACGACCTGGCGTGAGGCGATGGGATTCGCCCCCTGGGCGTTCAACCTGCCCGACGCGCAGTACTCGTCGGCGTGGAAGTACCTGACGGACCCGAAGCGGTTCGGGGCGGCGTTCGGGCCCACGACGCTGGAGCGGGTGCACGACTTCGAGGCCGAGCAGGCCGCCGTCACCCACGCGAACACCCACAGCGCGTCGACGGCCTCCAACGGCAAGTACGTCGGACAGATCGACTTCGACGACAGCGCGGTCACCTTCACCGTGGACGCGCCCGGCAACGGTACGTATCCGGTGACGGTCCACTACGCCAACGGCACCACCAGCACGTCGACGCACACGGTCGTCGTGAACGGCGACACCGCCAACCCGGTCACCGTCAGCTACGCCCCCACCGGCAGTTGGGGGAGCTTCTCGGAGGCGAAGTCCGTCACCGTGCAGGTGCCGATGAAGACCGGTGCCAACACGCTGAAGTTCACCAAGGGAACGGGCTTCGCCGAGCTCGACAGGATCGCGACGAACCCGTACTTCAACTACGAGGCGATCCCCGCCCAGCAGAAGCGCGACGACGCCAACTGCTGCCACTGGAACGGCCCGAGCTGGCCCTTCCAGACCAGCCAGATCCTCACCGGCATGGCCAACCTGCTCCAGGACTACCCTGCGCAGAGCTACGTCACCAAGGCCGACTACCAGTCCATGCTCGCGCAGTTCGCCGACCTCCAGCACAAGGACGGCAAGCCCTACATCGCCGAGGCCGCCAACGGTGACACCGGCGACTGGATCTACGACGGGTTCAACTTCAGCGAGAACTACAACCACTCCAGCTTCAACGACCTGGTGCTCTCCGGTCTGCTGGGCATCAAGCCCCAGGCGAACAACACGCTGGTGCTGAAGCCGCTGATCCCGTCCGGCTGGGACTTCTTCGCAGTGGAGAACGTGCCCTACCACGGGCACACCCTCTCGATCCGTTGGGACCGCGACGGCTCGCACTACGGCAAGGGCAGCGGCCTGCAGATCTTCCAGGACGGGCAACGCATCCACCAGTCCTCGACCGTCGGCAACACCACGGTGAACGTGGCAGACCCGGTCACGCCGGCGGCGCAGCAGCGGCTGATGAACGTGGCGGCCAACCCGCTGACCGCCGAGCAGGACTGGCTCGGCCGCACGATCACCCAGCCCTACCCGAAGGCCTTCGCCTCCTACACCAACACCGTCTCCAACGGCCCGCACTGCCACAGCGGCCAGACGTGCAAACCCAACACCTTCGACGC
The DNA here is from genome assembly GCF_030294945.1 of Streptomyces graminofaciens. Classification (NCBI taxonomy): domain Bacteria; kingdom Bacillati; phylum Actinomycetota; class Actinomycetes; order Kitasatosporales; family Streptomycetaceae; genus Streptomyces; species Streptomyces graminofaciens. The sequence continues at coordinate 11,184,796 of NZ_AP018448.1, forward strand.
ACCCCTGCGGGCCACCGACGGCTGGATCCGCTACGACAAGATCCCCGACGACCGCTGGACCAACTCCGGCTCCCCGAACGCCACCGACCACCTCGGCGTCGACTTCGGGGCGCCGCGGAAGATCAACGAGGTGAAGTTCTACACGTACGACGACGGCGCGAACATCCGCGTCCCGGCGAGCTACACCGTCCAGTACCTCAAGGACGGCGCGTGGGTGAACGTCCCGAGCCAGACGAAGAGCCCGGCCACACCAAGGGCCAACAACGCCAACGAGGTGACCTTCCCGACGATCACAACCTCGCAGTTCCGGGTCGTCTTCACCCCGCAGGCAGGCAAGTTCGTCGGCGTCACCGAGCTGGAGTCCTGGTACCCGGAGACACCCGAAGTCAAGATCATCAACAAGAACAGCAACCTGGAGCTCGGTGTAGCCGGCTCCTCGATCGCCCCCGGAGGCGCCGTCCAGCAGCAGACCGCCAACACCACGGCCAACCACCGGTGGAAGATCGTTCCCGCCGAGAACGGCTACTACAAGATCTTCAACACCAACAGCGGCCAGGTCCTCGGCATCAAGGACGCCTCCACGACGGCAGGTGCCACCGCGCTCCAGTGGGGCGACACCCTCACCGCCGACCATCTCTGGTCCGTGGTGGACGCGGGCGGCGGCTACTGCAAGCTCGTGAACAAGAACAGCGGCATGGTCCTGGGCATCGACGGCATGTCCACGTCGTCCGGGGCCCAGGCCCTGCAGTGGGGCGACACCGGCACTGCCGACCACCTGTGGCGCATCATCACCGACGACGGCGCCACGCCGTTCAACTCGTAACCGTGTAACAGAGTAACCGGTTTAATCGGTTACGGCCGGGCCTCGGGACCCCGAGGCCCGGCCGCCGCCTTCCGCTGGGTGCGCCCTACTCGACGGTCCTCGCCAGGATGCCGAGCGTGGCGCGCAGCGCGGACTCCTGGAGGATGGGGAACACCCCGGCGGCCCGGTACCGTTCGTGGATCCGGCTCCAGTCGTAGTACGACGTGACCTGGGTGCCGGTCGTGGTGGGCCGGAGGCGGTAGCCGTAGTGATGGTTGACGGAGGGAACGAAGTCCGGGGACGTCGGGGTCCACTCGATGAACGCGTCCTGCTCGAACCCTGTGATGACCACGGTGACGTCGTACCTGCCCATCGGCAGATCGCCCAGCGCCTCCCGATCCATGTGTACGACGAACGAGTCCCCGGCGCCGGCCACCGGGTCGCCCGTGGCGGCCTGAAGCATCCCCGAACTGTCTATCGCCACATGCCCGTTCGGATCGCACAGCAGGCTGAAGATCCGCGCAGGCGGCGCGGCGATCTCACGCCGCACCTCGAACCGCTCCGTCGTCATGGGTCCCCTTGTCAGTCCCTGAACGCCTCAAGAATGCGCTCGGCGGCCAGCGTCGCCGTCAACTCGCCGTCCCTGACCCGCTGTTCCAGAGCGGGCGCGAGAGACCGTACCGCCGGATCGGCGTGCAGCCGGCGCAGGAGTTCGTCGCGGACCATGCCCCAGGTCCAGTCGACCTGCTGGTCCCGGCGCTTGGCGGCGAGCCGGCCCGTGGAGTCGAGGAGCGAGCGGTGCTGTTCCAGGCGTTCCCACACGGTGTCCAGGCCAGTCGACTCGCGGGCGCTGCAGCTCAGCACCGGCGGCGTCCAGGCCGCGTCCTTGCCGTGCATCAGTCGCAGGGCGCCCGCCAGTTCACGCGCCGCCGCCCGCGCGTCCCGCTCGTGCGGGCCGTCCGCCTTGTTGACGGCGATCACATCGGCCAGCTCCAGGACGCCCTTCTTGATGCCCTGGAGCTGGTCGCCGGTGCGGGCCAGCGTCAACAGCAGAAACGAGTCGACCATGTTCGCGACGGCCGTCTCGGACTGGCCGACGCCGACCGTCTCCACCAGCACCACGTCGTAGCCCGCCGCCTCCATCACCACGATCGACTCACGGGTGGCCTTGGCGACCCCGCCGAGCGTCCCGGCCGTGGGGGAGGGCCGTACGAAGGCCGCCGGGTCGACGGCCAGGCGTTCCATGCGCGTCTTGTCACCGAGGATCGAGCCGCCCGTACGGCTGGACGAAGGGTCGACGGCGAGCACCGCCACCCGGTGTCCGAGCGAGGTCAGCAGCGTGCCGAAGGCATCGATGAACGTCGACTTGCCGACCCCCGGCACCCCGCTGACCCCGATCCGCCGCGCCCGACCGCTGTGCGGCAGCAGCTCGGTCAGCAACTCCTGTGCCGACGCCCGGTGCTGGGGGCGGGTGGACTCGACGAGGGTGATGGCGCGGGCGATGACCGCCCGCTTCCCGTCGAGCACGCCCTTCACATACGCGTCGACATCGATCACAGGTCGTGCCCGAGATCGGCCGACAGCCGTGTCACCAGGTCATGTGCGGCGTCCGGGATCACCGTCCCGGGCGGGAACACGGCCGCAGCGCCCATCTGAAGGAGCGTGGGCACGTCCTGCGGCGGGATGACCCCACCGACCACGATCATGATGTCCTCGCGTCCCTCCTCGGCCAGCTGCTCGCGCAGCGCCGGTACGAGGGTGAGGTGGCCGGCCGCCAGCGACGACACCCCGACGATGTGCACATCCGCCTCGACGGCCTGGCGGGCCACCTCGCCCGGCGTCTGGAACAGCGGGCCGACGTCCACGTCGAAGCCGAGGTCGGCGAAGGCGGTGGCGATCACCTTCTGGCCGCGGTCGTGGCCGTCCTGGCCCATCTTGGCGACCAGGATGCGCGGGCGGCGCCCCTCGGCCTCCGCGAAGGCGTCCACCAGGGTGCGGGTGCGGTCCACGTTCGGGGACTCGCCGGCTTCGTTGCGGTACACGCCGGAGATCGTACGGATCTGGCTCGCGTGCCGCCCGTACACCTTCTCCAGGGCGTCGGAGATCTCCCCGACGGTGGCCTTGGCGCGGGCCGCGTTCACCGCCAGCTCCAGCAGGTTGCCCTCGCCCCCGGCGGCCCGGGTGAGCGCGTCCAGCGAGGCCTGGCACGCCTGCTCGTCGCGGTCCGCGCGCAGCCGGCGCAGCTTCTCGATCTGCTGGGTGCGGACCGAGGAGTTGTCGACCTTGAGGACGTCGATCTGCTCGTCGGTCTCCACGCGGTACTTGTTGACGCCGATGACCGGCTGCCGCCCCGAGTCGATCCGGGCCTGGGTGCGGGCCGCGGCCTCCTCGATGCGAAGCTTGGGGATGCCCGCGTCGATGGCCTTTGCCATGCCGCCCGCCTGCTCGACCTCCTGGATGTGCTGCCACGCACGGCGGGCCAGGTCGTACGTCAGCTTCTCCACATAGGCGCTGCCGCCCCACGGGTCGATGACCCGGGTCGTGCCGGACTCCTGTTGGATCAGCAGCTGCGTGTTGCGGGCGATGCGCGCCGAGAAGTCGGTGGGCAGGGCCAGCGCCTCGTCGAGGGCGTTGGTGTGCAGCGACTGGGTGTGGCCCTGGGTGGCCGCCATCGCCTCCACACACGTACGCGTCACGTTGTTGAACACGTCCTGCGCGGTCAGCGACCAGCCGGACGTCTGCGAATGGGTGCGCAGGGAGAGGGACTTGCTGTTCTTCGGGTCGAACTGCCTGACCAGCTTCGCCCACAGCAGGCGGGCCGCGCGCAGCTTGGCGACCTCCATGAAGAAGTTCATGCCGATCGCCCAGAAGAACGACAGCCGGGGGGCGAACGCGTCCACGTCCAGGCCCGCCTCACGGCCCGCCCGGATGTACTCCACGCCGTCCGCCAGCGTGTACGCCAGCTCCAGATCGGCCGTCGCACCCGCCTCCTGGATGTGATAGCCGGAGATCGAGATGGAGTTGTAGCGGGGCATCCGCTGCGAGGTGAAGGCGAAGATGTCGGAGATGATCCGCATCGACGGCTTCGGCGGATAGATGTAGGTGTTGCGGACCATGAACTCCTTGAGAATGTCGTTCTGGATGGTCCCCGCCAGCTTCTCCGCCGATACGCCCTGCTCCTCGGCCGCCACGATGTACAGGGCGAGCACGGGCAGTACCGCGCCGTTCATCGTCATCGACACGGTCATCCTGTCCAGCGGGATGCCGTCGAACAGCTGGCGCATGTCGAGAATCGAGTCGATCGCCACACCCGCCATGCCGACGTCACCCGTCACCCGCGGGTGGTCGCTGTCGTAGCCCCGGTGGGTCGGCAGGTCGAAGGCGACGGACAGGCCCTTCTGACCGGCCGCCAGATTGCGCCGGTAGAACGCGTTGGACTCCTCGGCGGTGGAGAAGCCCGCGTACTGGCGGATCGTCCAGGGCTGGTTGACGTACATCGTCGGGTACGGGCCGCGCAGATACGGCGCGACGCCCGGGTAGGTGCCCAGGAAGTCCAGGCCCTCAAGGTCCTGCCCGGTGTAGAGCGGCTTGACCGGGATGCCTTCCGGGGTCTCCCACAGCAGGTCGTCACCGGCGGCCGCCTTCTTGACCGCCGTACGCCACTCGTCGGCGCCGCCGTCGACGGACGGGGAACCCAGCTCGATCCCGGAGAAGTCGGGGATTCCCATCAGGACACTCCCATGCGGTCGAGGGTGGCGGACAGGACGGACACGGCGTCACAGCCCGCGAAGACATGACCGTCGACCCCGGCGTACGAGCCGGGGCGGCCGGCGAGGAACACATGCGAGGCGCCCGCCGACCTCAGCCGCGCGGCCTCGGCCTCCGCCTGCTCCTCGTACAGGGCGTCACTCGAACACAGACAGACCTCGGCGGCACCGCTGTCCTCGAACGTGCCCTCGGTGACGGGTTCGATGCCGCCGGCCTGGAAGAGATTGGCCGCGAAGGTCGTACGGGCCGTGTGGGCGGCGGCGGGGCCGATCGCGGCCAGGTACACGCGCGGCCGGGCGCCGGTCGCGGCGAGGTGGGTGTCGGAACGGGCCCGCAGCGCCTCGTACGCCTCGTCACGGCGGACCCGGGGCAGACCGCCGGACGGCGGCTCGGGCGCGCTCTCGCGCACGACAGGAGTCTCGGCCAGGTGCGGGAACTCGCTGACGCCGGTGATCGGTTCGCGCCGCTTGGCGAGCTTCGCGCTGCGGGCCGTCCAGGTCTCGGCGAGTCGCTCCCGTACGGTCCCGGAACGCAGGGCGGCGGCCTGGCCGCCCGCGCGCTCGATCTCCTGGAAGAACTCCCAGCCCGCGTGGGCGAGTTCGTCCGTGAGCCGCTCCACGTACCAGGAGCCGCCCGCCGGGTCGATCACCCGGGAGAGGTGGGACTCCTCGATGAGGATCGTCGAGGTGTTGCGGGCGATGCGCCGCGCGAACCCGTCCGGCAGCCCGAGCGCGTGGTCGAAGGGCAGCACGGTGACCGAGTCGGCCCCGCCCGCCCCCGCGGCCAGCGTGGCGATGGTCGTCCGCAGCATGTTCACCCACGGGTCGCGGCGCGTCATCATCACCGACGAGGTCACCGCGTGCTGCGCCTGCGCACCGGCGGCGGGCGCCCCGCACACCTCGGCGACCCGGGCCCACAGCCGGCGCGCCGCGCGCAGCTTGGCGATCGTCAGGAACTGGTCGGCGGTGGCCGCGTACCGGAACTCCAGCTGGGCGCACGCCTGACGCACGCTCAGTCCCGCCTCGGTCAGCTCCCGCAGGTACGCCACCGCCGTCGCCAGCGAGGCACCCAACTCCTGGGCCGCCGAGCCGCCCGCCTCGTGGTACGGCAGCGCGTCCACGGTCAGCGCCCGCAGCCCCGGGTACTCCTCGGCGCACAGCCGCGCGAGACCGGCCACGGGAGCGAGGTCGTACGTCTGTCCGGTGCGTGCCTCGTGTCCGAGGGGGTCCGCACCGAGGTTGCCGCGCGCCGCGTCCTTGGCGACGCCCCGCTCCGCGTACAGCCGCAGCAGCTCCCGTGCGGCGGGCTCGACTTCGGAGCCCGCGTCCAGGACGACCGGCGCGAGATCGAGGTAGACGCCGTCGAGGACCCGGCCGAGCGACGACACCGGAATGCCGAGCTCGCCGATCGCGAGCCACAGAGAGGTGACGCCGTTCTCCAGGTCCGCGAGCACCGCGTCGCCGTCGGCCGCGGTGTGCCGCTGGCGTACGTCCCAGCCGCCCACCGTGTTCCCCTCGGCCCGGCCTCCTCTTACGAAGGGGGCGAAGCCGGGGAAGCCGGGAGGGTGCGCGATGTCGTGCGCGGTGTACAGAGGTCGGGTGCGCAGCCCGTCCTCCAGCGCGGTGGACAGGGCTTCCTCGGCCTGAGCACCCTCGACGTCCTTGCCCGACTTGCGCAGTACGCCCGCGATGAGGCGTTGCCACTGGTCATGGGTCGCGTCAGGGAACTCGGCCGCCAGCTCAAGCCCGTCGTCAGGCAGGACCGTCATGCTCGGATGCTAGGCCAGATGTGCAAAGGAGCAGGAGAGGGCACGGCTGTGACCTTGCCCTCGCCATGATGACCTTGAATCCCGAGCGGGTCACGTACTACGGCCGCGGGGCCGAGCCCGGCGCGGGAGGCCGGCCCGCGCCGGTGTTGTCATGGCGGGTGACGGTCTCGCCCCGGATCACCCGCGGTGTGGTGTTCTCATCCGCGCCGGCCCTGTCCTCCTCCTTTGTACCGCGGGCCTCGGCCTTGAGGATGCGGGCCGACTTGCCCGCCGAACGGGCCAGGTCGGGCAGCTTCTTGGCGGCGAGGGCGGCTATCACGACGACGAGGATGATCGCGAGTTCACTCAGTCCGAACATACGGGTCCTGTTCTTCTGTCCGGCCCTGGCCGGGACCGGCCGGGCGTGTCGAGGGGCGGTGCCGTGGAGGGTACGGCGTGGAGGGTACGGAGGAGGGTACGGCGCGGATGGAGACCGGGAGGACGATCCGCTCGATCCCGGCGGGTGAGCCCGCGGGGTTCACCTTGACGTAGATGCTGTGGGAGGGGCGCCCATACGATGAACCGCCCGCGAACGCGGGGGCGGCCGATAGGAGACAAGGCGTGACGGACCAGCGGCAACGCGTCCCGCGGCGGGGCCAGGGGGAGCTGGAGGCACTCGTCCTGTCCGCCCTCCGCGAGGCGGACGGCCCCGCCAGCGCGGGATGGGTGCAGGAACACCTGGGCGGGGATCTCGCCTATACGACGGTGATCACGATCCTCACCCGGCTGCTGGGCAAGGGCGCCGTGACCCGCGAACGCGCGGGCCGGTCCTTCGTGTGGACCCCGGCCTCGGACCAGGCGGGCCTGGCCGCGCACAAGATGCGCAAGGTGCTCGACGGACAGAGCGACCGCGAGGCGGTGCTCGTCAGCTTCGTCACCTCCCTCGAACCGGACGACGAGCGGCTGCTGAGAGAACTGCTGGGGCGGACGAAGAGCGAAGGGGAAGACTGAGGCCCGATGAGGGTGTTCGTCTTTCCGCCGCTGGCCCTCATGACGGCCGCGCGCGGCACGGGAGGGTGCGCCGCGCCCGCCGCGCCCGCCGCGCCCTGGCGGGGCTGCCGGGCGCCGAGGTGGCCGTACTGCCGGACGAGACGCCGTACGCGTACGCGCTGCCCGGTGGCCGCCGTGGCCGTGTGGTGGTGAGCGCGGCTCTGTCACGGTGAAGTCCCGCGTGGTCGCGGATCTGTGCCGAACGCGCGTATGAGAAAGGGCTGGTGAGGGCCCGCGGCACCTGGCACTGAGCAGAACCCGCTACTCATCCGTATATCTACATAGATGTAGAGTCCAGTGGTCCGGTACGCACAGCTGCCGGACAGCACAAGCGACGGACCGGTCGGGTGCGGCCGAGGCGGGGGGAACGCCGATGAGCGGCAACGGAAGGCGGCGCGCCGGGGGCGGTTCGACGCGGCTGACGCGGCGGGGCAGGATAGTGGCGTGGGTCGCGGGGAGTTGCGCGGTGCTCGTCCTCGGCGTCGGAGGCGTGGGCGCCTGGGTGTACAACGACCTGGACGACAACATCACCTCCGCCGACGTCGACGGCAAGCTCGGCACGGACCGTCCCGTGAACCTCAGCCCCGGCTCGAAGAACATCCTCGTCGTGGGCTCGGACAGTCGCGACGGCGCCAACGCGAAGTACGGCAAGGACCTGACCACCATGCAGTCGGACACGCTGATGGTGATGCACATCCCGGCGAACCGGGAGTGGGCGACCGTGGTGTCGTTCCCGCGTGACTCGTGGGTCGAGATATCGGCGTGCGACAAGGGCGACGGCACGGCGTCCGGACTGCACCACGCGAAGATCAACGAGGCGTTCGCGATCGGCGGCGCCGGCGGTGAGGTCGCCGGGGCCGCCGCGTGCACGATCAGGACGGTCGAGGACAACACCGGCCTGCGCATAGACCACTTCATGTCCGTCGACTTCCAGGGCTTCAAGGGCATGGTCAACGCCCTGGACGGCATCGAGGTCTGCCCCGAGGAGGCGATCCACGACGAGAAGGCCCGCCTCGACCTGGAGGCCGGCTGCCAGACGGTCAAGGACGAGAAGGCCCTCGGCTATGTACGGACCCGCTACAGCGTCGGTGACGGCTCCGACATCGGACGCATCGGCCGCCAGCAGGAGTTCATGGAGGCCCTGGCGAAGAAGGCCCAGTCCAAACTCGCCGATCCGAGCGCGCTGTACGGCTTCATGCAGTCCGCCACCAAGTCCCTGACCACGGACGAGGACCTCGCCGGCATCGACCAGCTGTACGACCTCGCCTCCGAGGTCAAGGGCGTCCCGAGCGAACGGCTGACCTTCCTGACCGTCCCCAACTACCCGCGCGAGGCGGACGTACCCACAGACAGGGCCAACATCGTCTGGCAGTACCCGCAGGCCGCCGATCTGTTCACCTCCCTCTCCAAGGACCAGGAGGTCGACAAGAAGCAGCTGCAGGCGCGGGCCAAGAACGACCTGGTGTACGCGTCCGACGTGCGCGTCCAGGTCCTCAACGGCACCGGAGTCACAGGACGAGCCGCCGCCGTCGCCGAGAAGCTGCGCGAGGCCGGCTTCACCGTCACGAGCACCGGCAACGCGCCGCAGACCAGTGACGACACGACGGTCGCCTACCCGCAGGGCCTGGACAAGCAGGCGAAGGTGCTGGTCTCACGGCTTCCCGACACCAAGGCCGCGCAGACCGCGGACGCCGCCGCGGGCGTGGTGACCCTGGTCGTCGGGACGGACCTGGACCTCGACGACCTGCGGTGACCGCGGGGGCGACCGCTCCTGACCGTCGCCGAGTTTGCGCTCGCCGGGGCCCGGGACCCCGCTCCTGGGTCACGGGCCGAGGGTGAGGCGGGGCAGCCGCTCGGGTTCGCCACGTTCGAAATCCGCTTGGCCGACGACTCTCCCCGCCCGCCCCACCCCGTCACCCCTCCTCTTCCTCGCCCGGCTGCTCCCGGCGGCTCAGTTCCCGGTCAGCGCCGTTGCCTTGGCATCCTCCGGACCACTCTCCCCGGGCTCCCCGGGCTCCCCGGCCGCCGCGACAGAGTCGGTGCCGGGCTCGGTGTCGGTGTCGGTGTCGGTGTCCGGAGCGGGGCGGTGGTCGTCGGCGAGCTTCTTCTCCGGGAGGAGGAGGGCCAGGACCAGGCCGAGGGCGAACACCGGGAGCAGATAGCGGAACACGGGGGTCAGGGCGTGCTGGTAGGAGAGGATCACCGTGTCCTGGACCTTCTCCGGGAGGGAGTGGACCAGGGCGGGCGTGAGCGCGTCGGTGTTGCCGACCGTCCTCGCGGCATCGGCGGTGAGACGGTTCTCCAACTGGTCGGCCAGCCGGTGGGTGAACACCGCGCCGACGGCCGCGCTGCCGAGGGTGGCGCCGATCTCGCGGAAGAAGTTGTTGGCGGAGGTCGCGGTGCCCACGGCGGAGCGGGGGAAGTCGTTCTGCACGGCCAGCACCAGGGGCTGCATCGCCAGGCCGAGACCGGCGCCCAGCAGGAACACATAGACGCAGAGCACGACGAGCGAGGTCTCGGTGTCCAGCGTGGACATCAGCAGCGCGGCGACACCGACGACGACCGTGCCGGCGATCGGGAAGATCTTGTACCGGCCGGTGGTGCTGATCAGACGTCCGGACGGGATGGCCGTACCCATGATGCCGACGACCATGGGGATCAGCAGCAACCCGGACTCGGTGGCACTCACGCCGTACACCATCTGCAGATACGTCGGCAGATAGCCGATCATCGCGAACATGCCGATGCCGATGACGAGCAGACCGATCAGCGTGGCGATGTTGAAGATCCGGCTGTGGAACAGCCACGGCGGGATGAGCGGCTCCGCGGCACGGTTCTGGGAGACGAAGAAGAGCACCCAGGCCAGCACGCCGCCGCCGGCCAGGCCGAGGATGACCGGGTCGGACCAGCCGTAGTCGGTGCCGCCCCAGTCGGCCACCAGGACGGTGCAGGTCACGGCGGTCGCCATGAGGGCGAAGCCGAGGTAGTCGAGGGCGACGCCGGTCGCCCTGCGGGGCAGACGCAGGGCGAACGTACCGATCACGAGGGCCATGGCGCCGACGGGCAGGTTGATCCAGAAGGCCCAGCGCCAGCCGATGCCGTCGGTGAACCAGCCGCCGAGCAGCGGCCCGGCGACGGAGGAGAGGCCGAAGACGGCACCGATGGGGGCCATGTACTTGGCGCGCTGACGGGGCGGGACGAGATCGGCGATGATCGCCTGCGAGGTGATCATCAGTCCGCCGCCGCCCAGCCCCTGCACGGCCCGGCCGATGATGAGCCAGGTCATGTCCTGCGCGGCCCCGGCGATCACGGAACCGGCGAGGAAGACGGCGATACCGCCGAGGAACAGCGCCTTGCGGCCGAGGAGATCGCCGAGGCGGCCGTAGACGGGCATGGCGATGGTGGCCGCCAGGATGTACGCGGTGGTCACCCAGGCCAGATGGCTCACGCCGTGCAGCTCACCGACGATGGTCGGCAGCGCTGTGCTGACGATCGTCTGGTCCAGCGACGCGAGCAGCATCGCGGCCATGAGGGCCGAGAATATGAGGCCGAAATGGCGCGGAGCGCCGGAGGAGTTCTGCTCCTCCGCCTCCACGGCCGGGGTCGTGTCGCTCACACGGGGCTCCTGATGTCGAAGAGGGAGAAGAAGAGGGAGAAGTGGGGGAGATGTCGGGCGGAGCGTTGCCCGGGGTCCGGTGTCACGGGGTGAGGAGAGTGCGCAGGAGTTCCGCGGAGCGCTCGACGTACGGGACCGGGGAGTCCTCACCCCCACCCTCGCCCCCACCCTCGCCCTCGTGCGAGGACTCCTCGCCCACCCAGCGCTCCATGCCGGTGCGCACCGCCGTCAGGGCGAGCGCGGCGATCAGGGTCGGCACCTCGTCCTCGGCGCGCTGCCCGAGCCGCCCCGCGACCGCCTCGGCGATCGACCGCTGGAAACCGTCGAACCGGGCCAGCAGCCCGGCCAGCAGGGCGGGGTGACTGCGCGTCAGCGCGAAGACGGCGTGGGTCTCCGCGCGGTGCGGCGGATTCTCGGTCAGATTCCGTACGAGCAGCCGGGTCACGTCGGCGAGTACATCCCGGGGATGCGCGTCGCCCTTCGCGGTGAACTCGGCGGCCAGTGCCGGGGGCAGTTCGGTGGGGCCCGGCAGGACGGCTGCCTCTTTGCTCGGGAAGTAGTTGAAGAACGTGCGGGGCGAGACCCCGGCCTGCGCGCTGATCATGTCGACGGTGACCTTGTCGTAGCCGTGTTCCTGCGCCAGGCGCAGTGCGGCCGTATGGATCTCGCGCCGTGTCTCTCGGCGCCTGCGGTCGCGCAGACCCTCACCCGTGGAAGCCATGGGGAAATTCTTGCACACTCTGCAAAGTTTGCGAGCCGCGCAAGGAGTACGGAGAGCGCAAAAGGGGCGACGCGTCGAACCATGAGGCCGACGCGTCGCCCCTGCTGGGGCTGGGGCGAACCCTCAGTCGCGGGTGGCTGTGGCGGCGGAGAGGTCGCCCGGATGGGCGGGAAGGTCGCCCGGATGGGCGGGAAGGTCGCCCGGATGGGCGGGAAGGTCGCCCGGATGGGCGGGAAGGTCGGACGGATGGACGGGAAGGTCGGACGGATAGAACTGCGCGTACCAGCGGCGCAGCGCCTTGATGCCCTTCTCGTGCGGCAGCAGGACGGGACGCGCCTGATGGATCTTGTGGTCCCAGATCTCGACCTCCTCGCGCACCTCGTCCAGGGCCTCCATGCGGAAGACGAGCTTGGCCAGGGGCGTCAGAAACGGCAGCCGGGCCGGTTTGCGGATGTAGTACAGCATCCGCAGTTCGCTGGTGCGGTCGTCGACGGGAGTGCTGAGGGCGACGGCGGTCACCGACAGGACGGGGCCGTGGGTACGCACCACCATGACGCCGGGCCCGTACATGAACGCGTCGAAGGTGTTGTCGATCACCCAGCCGAGGACGCGGCGGGAGATCCGGCCGCGGGCCTCGGCGAACGGGCCGTCCGCCCGCCACTCCTGGACGGGCGGTTCGCTCTGGCCGTGGATGAAGTGGAAGTGGGACTCGTCGACGATGTTCTCGCGCATCTCCTGGATGTGGATCCGCGCCCGGCAGGTGTCGTCGATGGGTGCGGCGAAGTCCTTCGAGCCCGTCTCGGGGATCTCCGGCACCTCCCACGACGGCTCGCCCGGCCCGGCGTAGACGAAGACGAGCCCGCTGTGCTCGCGGACCGGGAACCCGCCGAGCGAGACCTTGGGGGTGCGGGCCGCGAACGGGGCCTCCACGCAGCGGCCGTCGGCACCGAAGCGCCAGCCGTGGAACGGGCACTCCACCGTGCCGTCCACGACCTTCCCGCCCGCGCCGAGATGGGCGCCGTAGTGCGGGCAGTGCGCGTCCCGTACGGCCGGCCGGCCGTCGGCACCGCGGAAGGCGATGAGCGCCCGCCCGAAGTAGTGCAGGCTGACGACCTTGCCCGGTCGCAGTTCACGGCTGCGGAGCACCGCGTACCAGCCGTACGGGACGGACGGCATCGGATACTCGTCGGCGCGGGGATCGCGAGGCAGGGCGGCGAGTTTGTCATGACTGCGACATAAAGGCATGCGTAGATGCTAGCGGCGGTTCCGCTTCTTGGAGCGCCCCGTGAGAGTTTCCACGAGGTCGCCCGCACCCGGGGCCGAGCGCTCAGAGGCCCGCCGCGTGGTAGGGGACGTAGGTCCGCGGATTGCGCGGCGGGCGCTGGTAGTCGGCTGACGGCGGACGCTCCGGCAGCCCCAGCACGGCTGGCGGGACCTCGTGGTACGGCACGGAGTCCAGCAGATGGGCGATCATGTTCGGGCCGGGCCCGGCGCTTGTCGTCGCTCTCCACCCCGGCATCCGCTCGAAGACGGGGCACCGCTTCAGCCCGCTCGCAACTTCAGCGTGAACCACGTCGTCTTGCCCTCGTCCGTCGGTCGTACGCCCCAGTTGTCGGCGAGGGTGCGGACGAGCAGCAGGCCGCGGCCCGACTCCTCGTCCTCGCCCGCCGAGCGGGGCTGGGGGAGGTGGGAGCTGTGGTCGCTGACCTCGATGGTCAGGTCGGTGGTGGTGCGGCACAGATGCACGACGATGGGGCCCTCGGCGTGCTGGACGGCGTTGGTGAGGGTCTCGGAGAGCAGCAGGAGCGCCTCGTCGGCCTTGTCGGCGCAGTCCCAGAGGGCCAGGGCCTTGTTGAGGAAGGCGCGCCCCTCGGGCACGGAGGACGGGACGGCGGGCAGGTCGGTGCTGATGGCGGCGGGCGGCGCGGCCGGCAGCCGGGCGAACAGCAGGGTGACGTCGTCGTTGTGGCTGTCGGGATCGGGCAGCAGACCGGCGAGCACATGGTCGGCGGCCGCTTCCAGACAGGGCGGGTCGGAGAAGAAGTCGTCCAGCACCGAAATCAGTTCGTCGACCCGCTCCTCGATGTCCCGGCCGGGGGTCTCGATGAGGCCGTCGGTGTAGAGAATGAGCGTGGCTCCGGGCGGGACGGCCGACGACGACTGCTCGTACAGGACGCCGCCGACGCCGAGCGGCGCGTTCACCGGCACGGGAAGGCTCCTGATCCCCTCGCCGGGGGCCGCGACCAGGGTCGGCAGATGGCCGGCGGAGCAGGCGGTCACGGTGCCGGTGTCGGGGGCGATGGTCAGATAGCAGCAGGTGACGAGCTGGTCGGGGACGTCGAGGTCGGCGACGCAGGTGTCGAGGGCCTGCATCAGCTGGCGGGGCTGCATACCGGTCTTGGCGAGCGCGTGGGCCGCCGAGCGCAACTGGCCCATGACGGCGGCGGCTTCGAGACCGCGGCCCATGACGTCGCCGATGAGGACACCGACCCGGCCGGCGCCCAGCGGGATCAGGTCGAACCAGTCGCCGCCCACGCCGGCGCCCTGGGTCGCGGGCCGGTAGCGGCTGGCGGTGGCGAGGCCCGGGATGGCGGGCGGGGTGCCCATGAGACTGCGCTGGAGGGTGAGCGCGATGTGCCGCTGCTGTCCCAGCAACGCGGTGAGCTCGGCCTCCGCGCGCTTGCGGTCGCTGATGTCCCGGACGATGGCGCAGGCGCCGACGACCTTGCCGTCGGTGTCCCGGGTCGGCCAGAGGGTGACGTCGACGTCGAGCAGCCCGCCGGTCCTCGTGACCCGCAGCGTCTCGAAGTGCTCGACCTTCTCGCCGTGGCGCAGCCGCTCCAGCAGCACGCTGATGTCGTCCTGGAGTTCGACGGGCGACAGCAGCGACACGTGCCGGCCTATGACCTCCTCGGCGGTGTAGCCGTAGAGCCGCTGGGCGGCGGCGTTCCAGTACGTGATGTACCCGTCGAGGGTCTTGGCGAGGATCGCGTCCTGCGACGACTCGACGAGCGCGGCGAGTTCGTTGATCCGGGCCTCGGCGGCCTTGCGGTCGCTGACGTCGCGGACGGCGGCGGAGACGAGCAGCCCGTCGGCGGTCTCCAGCGGGCTGAGACTGATCTCGACGGGGAACTCGGTGCCGTCCCCCCGTAGCCCGTGCAGTTCGAGCCCGGCGCCCATCGGCCGCACCTGGCGGTTGGCGGTGTAGCCGCCGCGGTGCCCGGTGTGATGGCCGCGGAAGCGGTGGGGGATCAGCAACTCGACGGGACGGCCGAGGAGTTCCTCGCGCCGGTAGCCGAACAGGGCCTCGGTCTGCGCGTTGACGAGCTTGATGGTCCCGGTGTCGTCGACGATGACCATGGCGTCCGGCGCCGCCTCCAGCAGCCCCCGGAACCGCTCCTCGGCCGACCCCGGCGCGCCGGCCCGTCCCGCGCCACCGCACGTGCACGTCTCCACCGTGCCCGCCGACGGCACCGACTCCACGGCAACTGTGTCACCCATGCCCACCCCTGCGCTGTCCGGACGGCTGCGACGATTCGGGGACATCCCAGTCCATTGCCGCCGCCACCGCTGGGCAATGTCGCTTACTGTCCGTTCCCCGGCCGAACTCCTTCGAAGTGCGGGTGGACATGCACGATGAGTGCCGCCCGGGGCGCGGTGGCCCCGGGCGCACGGTTCAGAGGCGCACCGTCCGGACGGCGGCGGTGCCGACGACGGCGGTGCCGTGGATCACTGCGCCGGGCCCTGCCACCAGGCCGCCGAAGCGTCGCGCAGGGCGTTGGTGCCGCAGTGCACCTCGCCCATGCCCAGGTGGTACGTGTACCAGTCGTCGATGTACGACACCTTCAGCCCGGCCCGTGTGTACGCGGCGGTGACGGCCTCGGTGAAGATGTCCTTGCCGCCGATGACGGGACCCCACTGGCGCGGGGCGAGGTAGCGGTCGCGGGCGAGCAGGATGCCGTTGACGGCGCCTGGGACATAGGCGCTGGTCATGATCGGGCGCTTCGGTGCGGGTGAGGGCGTCTTCCCGTCGGTCCCCTTCTCACCGTCCGTGAGCCACTGCTGCTGGCCGTACTTCCCGATCGTGTCGCCCAGGGGCGCACCGCCGCCCATCCGGCTCAGGCGCGGCATCGGGATGCCCTGGCTTTCGCCCACCGGCTCGGTGTCACGGGTGTACAGCGCGGGCACCCGGACGATCTCGTCGTCGGTGACGCCCGTCTCCCGCTTGAGGATCTCGAGGTTGGCCGCGATGCGCTTGGCCGCCATGGTGTTGTCGGCCACCAGGTACTTGGAGCCGAGCGCCTCGTCGATGGTCTCCTTCGGCGCCAGGAATTCCTCGCTGTCCGGGACCGAGAACATCCGCTTCTTGCCGTGCCCGTCACGCTGGGCGTCCTTCAGCAGCCGCAGCCCGGCCTCGGGGTCGGCGACACCGATCCGCCAGCCGCGCGGGGTGTCGGCGGGCAGGAACTGCACGAACTCGTCGACGTGACCGACGCTCAGCCAGGACGTGTCCAGCAGCAGCGGGTCCTGGAGGCCCTGGGACTTGAACAGGGTGCGTACCGACTTCGACGGCTTCTGCCCGGTGTCCTTGCGGTAGCCCTGGATGATCCGCCCGGCCGGGAACGAGCGGCCGCCGTGCGCGTAGGGCGGGATGGTCTCCATGTTGCCCATGGAGTTGAGCGTCCAGTCGTCCGGCTTGTACTTGAAGGCCTGGACGACACCGACGTTCTTGCCGCGCAGCTTCTCGAACAGCTCACGGCCCGCCTCGCGGTCCTTCTGGTCCGAGCGCAGCAGCACCCGCATCACATGGCTGCGCCCGTCCGGCCCGGTCATGCTCACATAGCCGGGCTCGACGAAGTCCTGCGCCCAGATGTCGCTGTACTTGTCGAAGGTGATGAGCGGCTTGGTGATGCCGGCACTCTTCACCTCCTTGTCCAGGTTCTTGACGAACTGCCGGAACGGGTCGTCGGCGGGCTGTTTGCCGGGCACCTTGGTGACCATCACCTGCTGGGCCTTCTGCAGCGGGTGATGGGTGAGCAGCGGGGCGACGCGCAGCGTGACCGTGTCCGACGTGGCCGTACTGCCGGACTTCACGGTCAGACGGATCACCGCACGGCCGTCCCACTTGGCGCTGTCCCGGATCACGTCGGTGGCCTCGACACCGAACTCCGCGCCCGCGCGCAACTCGCCTGCGGTCAGCCGCGTCCTGGCCGTGACGAGGACCCACTTCCCGGAGCGCTTGAGGAAGACCCGGGTGTGCTCGGCGCCCGTGGTGACCTTGACGCTGCCCGTGGCGCCGGCCGCAAGCTTCGGCAGCGGCACCGTGCGGACCCGGGCGAGGTCCGCGGCGTCGGCGGCGCCGTTGACCTTGGTGTCGGAGGCGTCGTTGCAGGCGGCCAGCTTGGCGTCGGACAGCGGCTTGCCCTTGGGGCCGGTGGACTTGCAGCGCTTGGTGTCGTCGTCGATGTTGGGCAGATAGACCGCTCCGCGCCCGACGGACCAGCTGTCCTCACCGGCCGTGTCGGTGCCGCCGGAGACGTCGACCTGTCCGTCCCGGTTCACATCCGCACGCAGATCGGCCGTCGCCGCGGGCGCGGCGACGGCGGGAGTGAGCGGGGTGGCCAGCACGGAACCGGCTGCGGCGAGCGCGAGGATCGCCGAACCGGCGGGGGTCGGACGTATACGCGTACGTGTGCGCACGGCGTCCCTTTCTCAGAGGGGGGTGTGTCACCGTGCAAGAGGGGAAGAGAGAGCTGTGCGTTCCCTGTGGCATCCGAGTTCGTTCCGGGGTCTGACGAGGCCTCACGGGATCGATCGAAAGGCGTGGTCACGGATCACCCCGCAGGGTGACGGAGAGGGCGACGCGGATGCGGTAGGGAACAGGTTTCCCCTTGTGGGACCATGAGTGAGGGGGCGTCAGCCGGGGGGCCCGGATGGCCGACCGTGGCGGGCGGTGCGGCGCGAGCCGAGTCACGATGACCGGGTGATGAGTCCCGCGAACGACGCCCGGGCCTACGACGCGTCACCGTACCTGCCGAGCCGTGGCGGCCTCGCCGCGTACCGGCGTGCGGCCGCCGACTGCCGGGGCTGCCCCCTCTATGAGAACGCGACCCAGACGGTCTTCGGCGAGGGCGCCGAGTCCGCGCGGCTCGTCCTCGTCGGGGAACAGCCCGGCGACCAGGAGGACAAGCAGGGCGAGCCCTTCGTCGGACCGGCCGGGCGGCTGCTGCGGCAGGCGGCGGAGGAGGCCGGGATCGACATGGACGCGGCGTATGTGACCAACGCGGTCAAGCACTTCAAGTTCGTCCGGCCCGGCGGCGGCAAACGCCGTATCCACAAGGCACCCGAGCTGCGTGAGGTCGCCGCCTGCCGCCCCTGGCTGCTCGCCGAACTCGACCTGGTGCGGCCCGAGATCGTGGTGGCCCTCGGCGCGACCGCGGGCAAGGCACTGCTGGGCAGCTCCTTCCGGGTGACCAAGGACCGCGGCGCCCTCCTCAGCCTGCCCGTTGAAGGGAAGGACGAGCAGCCGTACGTCGTGGCCACCCTGCACCCCTCCGCCGTACTGCGCGCCGACGACCGGGAGGGCGCGTACGCGGGTCTGGTCGCGGACCTGGAGGTGGCTGCCGAAGCTCTGGGCAGGAAGTAGGACGTCGAAGGCTCACGGCTTGCGGGCCACCGCCCCGAAACAGTCCACGTCCCACGGCTCGTCCGCACCGCCCCGCTCCGCCCGCCACCGGGCGACCGGGACCAGCCCCGGCTCCAGCAGCTCAAGGCCGTCGAAGAAACGGGCGAGCCCCTCGGGGGAGCGGTTGACGCGCGGATTGTCGCTCGCCTCGTTCCACTGCTCGACCATCGTGCGCATCGCCTCCGGCCGGTACACCTCGGTGCTGTCGCAGAGCACCAGATGGCTGCCCGAGGGGAGGGCGTCCAGCAGCCGGGCGACGATCCCGTACACGCTGTCGTCCGGCACATGGGCGGTGATCCCGAGCAGCATGAGCCCGACGGGACGGGTCAGGTCCAGTGTGCGGGCGGCGCCCTCGACGAT
Organism: Streptomyces graminofaciens; assembly: GCF_030294945.1. Lineage (NCBI taxonomy): Bacteria > Bacillati > Actinomycetota > Actinomycetes > Kitasatosporales > Streptomycetaceae > Streptomyces > Streptomyces graminofaciens. The sequence continues at coordinate 11,203,545 of NZ_AP018448.1, forward strand.
GGTGTCCGGGTCGCGCAGATCGGCCGCGATGAAGTCGGTCGCGCCCTCGGGAGCACTGCTCAGCAGCGCCGAGGCGTGGGCCAGGACGATCGGGTCGTGATCGACGTAGACGATCCGCGCCTCGCGCGCGACACGCTGGGCCACCTCGTGCGTGTTGTCCAGCGTGGGCAGTCCGGTGCCTATGTCGAGGAACTGACGTAAGCCGGCCTCGGCCGCCAGGTCCGTGACCGTGCGGCGCAGGAACGCCCGTTGGGCGCGGGCGATGTCGACGATCTGGGGGTTCGCCGCGCGGATCGCGTCACCGACCTGCCGGTCGATCTCGTAGCAGTCCTTGCCGCCGAGCCAGTAGTTCCAGATCCGGGATGAGTGCGGCACGGAACTGTTGATCAACGGGCGGTCATGTGGCATGGAAACTCCCCGAGTTGATGGGTGCAGCGGCCACACAACCTAACAAGATCGCCGCGTACATGATCAGCGGATGGTTGTTCGGACCACCGCGCACCATCGAGATCCGGCCGCACGCCGGGATCTTCGTACGCCGGTCCTGGTCGAAGTGACGATTCCGCGAGGAACCGGACCGTACTGGTGCGGTCGCCCACCTACCGGGCGCGGACCGACACCGGTACATCTTCTTCATGGGGGACAACGGGGGAAGCCGCCCGTGGTGGTGGCGCAAGGGGAGGAGGCCGGACGAGGAAGAGGGCACGGAGGCCGGGTCGCGGCCCCGAAGCCTGATCGACCTCGTCCCGGAGAAGTACGAGCGGCTCTACACACAGCTCGGCGACGCGTTTCCCGAGCAGCTGCTCCGGCTCCAGGTGCTGTACAGCGCATCACAGCGCGCCTTCGAGGCGAGAACGAGAAGGGCGCTGAGACTCACGATCGGGTGTGTGCTGCGCACGGTGCTTCGGGACCCACGACTCACCGACTCACCGGCTGACAGACACGTCGGCGTACTCGCCCTGCCCGCCACCCCGGCCGACATCTGCGCGGCGAACGGATGCCCCGGCGACGGCACCGACTTCTGGGGCTTCTGGTGCGCGGTCGGCTTCGTCGCCGGCTTCAACGAACGCTGGGCGTACGGCCTGCTGGGCCGCGAGGCCACCGCGAGGAAGACCAAGCCCTAGCTGTGGCCTGTCGTTCGAGTCACGCCCGGGCCGCAGGGCCGCAGCCCGAAGTCGGCGTGATCCGAACGACTGGCCCCAGGGCCTTGTGATGGATCTCCGCGGCGGAGATCCACAAGTCCCCTAGTCCTCGCTCGCGGTCACCAGGACGACCTCCAGCGTCCGGGGCCCGTGCACCCCCTCCACCCGGTCCAACTCGATGTCACTCGTGGCGGACGGGCCGGAGATCCAGGTCAACGGGCGGGTCGGATCGAGCCGTTCTAGGGCCTGCGGGACGGACGAGACGACCTGCTCCGGGACCCGTACGACACAGATGTGGTGGTCCGGCACGAGCGTGATCCGGCGGCGCCCCTGGTCGGGGGAGCCGTCCAGCACGATCGTGCCGGTCTCGGCGATGGCGATCGCGCAGCCGGTGATCACACTGTCGACGCGGTCCAGCTCATGCGCCGTGCTCGCGGCACTGTCGTGGACCCGGGGCACCTCGGTCACGCCGAGCCACTCCTCGGGCAGCCCCGGTGGCACGAGCACCGACTCGGAGCCGTGCGCGGCGAGCATCCCGGCGATGACACCGGCCAGCCCGGCGGTGTCCGTGCGGTGCACGATCGCCCGGTAGTCCGCCAGGTTCTCGGCCAGCAGCTCCACCGTCTCCTCGACGCCCAGCCCGCCGTGCTCCCGCAGATACGAGCGCGGAACGGCCTGTTCGTACGGCGTGTCGTCCTGCTGTACGTCGGCGAGGGCGCGCCGCACCCGGCCCAGGATCAGCTCCCTGCTGCTCACTTGGACATCCCCTTTCCGCCGTTCGTCCGCTGCCACCAGTCGCGGAACGGCTCCGCCGGCACCGTCGGCAGATCCCGGGTCGCGCTCCACGCCCTGCCCGGGCCGGGCAGCGTGCGCGGATGGAGACGGCGGCTGCGGGACGCGAGCCGCTGCCCGGTGCGCAGCGCGCCGGGGTGGCTGAACGCCCAGCGGGCCGCGCGCATCGCCGCCCGCTCGGCGGCATGGCCCTTCGCGGGCTTCAGCACGACCTTGTTGCCCTTCTCCGTGACCGGGCCGCCCTGCACGACCCGCTCCCGCAGATGCACCAGCACCTCAGGGATGTCGATGGCCACCGGGCACACCTCGTAGCAGGCGCCGCACAGCGACGAGGCGTACGGCAGCGAGGCGTCGACCTCGCTCGCCGTGCCCCGGAGCTGAGGGCTGAGGATGGCGCCGATCGGGCCCGGATAGACCGAGCCGTACGCGTGGCCGCCCGCCCGCTCGTACACCGGGCAGACGTTGAGGCAGGCCGAGCAGCGGATGCAGCGCAGGGCCTGACGGCCGACCTCGTCGGCGAGCGTGTCGGTGCGGCCGTTGTCGATGAGGACCAGGTGGAAGACGCTCGGTCCGTCCGCGGTGGCGGAGTCCGTCGTGCCCGTCCAGGTCGAGGTGTACGGGTTCATGCGTTCGGCCGTGGAGGAGCGGGGGAGGGTCTGGAGGAAGACCTCCAGGTCCTGCCAGGTGGGCACGATCTTCTCGATGCCGACGACCGAGATGAGGGTCTCGGGGAGGGTGAGGCACATCCGGCCGTTGCCCTCGGACTCCACGACCACCAGCGTGCCCGTCTCGGCGACCATGAAGTTGGCGCCGGAGACGCCGACCTTGGCCCGCAGGAACTTCTCGCGGAGGTGCAGACGGGCGGCCTCGGCGAGTTCGGCGGGCGTGTCGGTCAGCCCCTCCGGGGCCGGGCGGCCCCACTCGCTCATCTCCCGCGCGAAGATGTCCCGGATCTCGCCCCGGTTGCGATGGATGGCCGGGACCAGGATGTGCGAGGGGCGGTCCTTGCCCAACTGCACGATCAGCTCGGCGAGATCGGTCTCGTAGGCGTGGATGCCCTCGGCCTCCAGCGCCTCGTTCAGCCCGATCTCCTGCGTGGCCATCGACTTGACCTTGACGACCTCCGTCTCACCGGTCGCCTTCACCAGATCGGCCACGATCCGGTTGGCCTCGTCGGCGTCGACGGCCCAGTGGACCGTGCCGCCCGCCGCCGTGACCGACTCCTCCAACTGCACCAGATACCGGTCCAGATGGCGCAGCGTGTGGTCCTTGATCAGCTTGCCCGCCTCGCGCAGCTCCGCCCAGTCGGACATCTCGGCCACGGCCTTGGCTCGCTTGCCACGGATGGTGTGGGTGGCGTGACGCAGATTCCCGCGCAGGGTGGCATTGTGCACGGCCTCGTGCGCGGCCTTGGGGAACGCCGGCATTCCCAGATACGTCCCGCTCATACCGTCGGCTCCTCTTCCGTGCTCGCCAGGATCTCGGCGATGTGCACCGGACGCATCCCGGTCCGCAGCCGGGCCATGGTGCCGCCGATGTGCATCAGGCAGGAGTTGTCGGCCGCGCACAGCACCTCGGCGCCCGTCGACTCGGCGTTGCGCACCTTGTCGGCGCCCATCGCCGCCGAGACATCTGCGTTCTTCAGCGCGAACGTGCCACCGAAGCCACAGCACTCGTCGGCCCCGGGCAGCTCCACCAGCTCCAGCCCCTTCACGGCCTGGAGCAGCCGCCGCGGCCGCTCGCCCAGCCCCAGGCCGCGCAGACCGTGACAGGTCGGGTGGTACGTCACCTTGTGCGGGTAGTACGCCCCGACGTCCGTCACCCCCAGCACATCCACCAGGAACTCGGTCAGCTCGTACGTCTTCGGCACGACCGGCGCCAGCGTCCGCGCCAGGGTGTCGCCCCGGCCCTCGGCCCGCGCCCGCTCACCCATCCTCGGGTACAGCTCGCGCACCATCGCCCCGCAGGAGCCGGACGGGGTCACGATCGCCTCGTACTCCCGGAAGACATCGGAGAACTTCCGGGCCAACGGCTCCGCCTCATGCCGGTAACCGGTGTTGTAGTGCGCCTGCCCGCAGCACGTCTGGCCCATCGGGAAGTCGACGTCGACGCCCAGCCTGGTCAGCAATTTCACCACGGCGCGGCCGGTTTCCGGATAGAGCGTGTCGTTGACACAGGTCAGGAACAGGGCGACACGCATCGCAGCTCCTTGGGGTCGGTCATCGGATGAGTGCAGGGTACGACAGGCGTACGCGCACAGGGAGAGAGGCCTGCCGTAGAGGCACAGACGTGTGGGGGTGGGGCCCCGCGGGTCGGCGTGTGGGCAGCGACGGGCGGGGCCCCGGTCATGGGTGGTGCCGGCTCACCGCTAGGGCGTGTTTCGAAAGTCCCGTCTGCCCCGCGGCGTCTGGTGCGGCACCTCGCCGCCTTGTCGGGGTCGTCCGCGTACGCCCAGTACGCGGACGACCCTCCGCCTTGCGATGCACCGCACCGGACGCCGCGGGCCCCGCCCTCCGGGCGGACGACGCCACTTTCGAAACACGCCCTAGGCGAGCCGGGCCTCGGCCGCACGCCAGGCCGCCGCATCGCCCTGCGGCTCGTAGCGCACCAGCGGCTGGGTACGGGCGAGGAGTCGCCGCATCGAGGCCCGGTCCCCGACCAGACCGTGGGTACGGGCCTGGACGAGGACGTTGCCCAGTGCCGCCGCCTCCGCGGGGCCCGCCACCACCGGCAGTCCGCAGGCGTCGGCGGTCAGCTGGCACAGCAGGGCGTTGCGGGTGCCGCCACCGACGATGTGGACGACGTCCACGGGATGGTCGGCGAGCGACTGGGCCTCGGCGACGGCCCGCCGGTGGGCGAGGGCCAGCGAGTCCAGGATGCAGCGGGTGACCTCACCAGGCGTCTCCGGTACCGGCTGCCCCGACTTCCGGCACGCCTCGGCGATCCGCTCCGGCATCCGGCCGGGCGCGAGGAACGCCGAGTCCCCGGCGTCCACGACCGACCGCAGCGCTAGCACCCCGGCAGCCGCGCGCAGCAGCTCTCCGAGATCGGGGTTCCCCCACTCCCGTACGCACTCCTGGAGCAGCCACAGCCCCATGATGTTCCGCAGATAGCGGACCGTGTCGTCGAGGCCCAGCTCATTGGTGAAGTTGGCGGCCCGGCTCGCCTCGGTCAGCACCGGAGCGTCCAGCTCCAGGCCGGCCAGCGACCAGGTGCCGGTGCAGATGTACGCGAACCGCTCCCCGGTGGCCGGGACGGCCGCCATCGCCGACGCCGTGTCGTGCGACCCGACCGTCGTCACCGGCACCGGCCCGGTCAGCCCGGTCTCCTCCAGCACCCGCTGCTGAAGCAGTCCCGCCGGATCACCGGGCCGCCGCAGCGGCGCGAACAGCTTCAGATCGATCCCGAGCCGCTGCGCCACGTCGTACGACCAGTCGCGCGTCCCGGGGTCGATCAGCTGGGTCGTGGAGGCGTTCGTCAGCTCGGTCCCGAACTCACCCGTCAGCCAGTACGACAGCAGATCCGGGATGAGCAACAACCGTTCGGCATGCGCCAGTTGTGCGGAGGACCGGGCGGCGACCAACTGGTACAGCGTGTTGAAGGGCGCGTACTGCAACCCGGTCGCCGCGTACAGCTCGGCCGCGGGCACGGTGGCCCACACCTTCTCCGCGACCCCCTCGGTACGGGTGTCCCGGTAGTGCACCGGGTTGCCCAGCAGGGCCCCGTCGGCGTCCAGCAGCCCGTAGTCCACGGCCCAGCTGTCGATCCCGACGGAGTCGACCTGACCGGCGGCCTTCAGCCCGTCGAGCACCCCCGCGTACAGGGAGAGCACATCCCAGCGCAGCCCCTCGGGGGTCCGCACCGGCCGGTTGGGGAACCTGTGGGCCTCGACGAGCTCCAGCGAGTCCCGCCCCGCGCGGCCGACCATGACACGCCCGCTGGAGGCGCCGAGGTCGACCGCCGCGTACGACTTCACGGCCGTGCTCATCGGAGGAAGGCGGCGGCGACGCCGGCGTCGACCGGGACGTGCAGACCGGTGGTGTGCGTCAGCTCCCCGCCGGTCAGCGCGAACACCGCGTTCGCCACGTGCTCCGGCAGCACCTCGCGCTTGAGGATGGTCCGCTGGGCGTAGAACTCGCCGAGCTTCTCCTCCTCGATCCCGTAGGTGGCCGCACGCTGAGCGCCCCAGCCCGCGGCGAAGATCCCGGAGCCGCGCACCACACCGTCGGGGTTGACACCGTTGACCCGGATGCCGTGCTCGCCAAGTTCGGCGGCGAGCAGCCGCACCTGGTGGGCCTGGTCGGCCTTGGTGGCGGAGTACGCGATGTTGTTGGGCCCGGCGAAAACGGCGTTCTTCGACGCGATGTAGACGATGTCGCCGCCCAGCTGCTGCGCGATCATCACCCGGGCCGCCTCGCGCGAGACGAGGAACGAACCCCGGGCCATGATGTCGTGCTGCAGGTCCCAGTCCTTGGCGGACGTCTCCAGCAGCGGCTTGGAGATCGAGATTCCCGCGTTGTTGACGACGAGATCGACGCCGCCGAAGGCGAGCGCGGCCGCCTTGAACGCTTCGGAAATCTGGTTCTCGTCCGTGACATCGACGGTCACCGCGACGGCCTTGTCGGCCCCGCCCAGCTCCTCGGCGACGGAAGCGGCGTTCTCACCGTTGAGATCGGCGACGACGACACAGGCGCCCTCGGCGACCAGCCGATGCGCGATGGCCTTCCCGATCCCGCTTCCCGCACCGGTCACCAGCGCGACCCGCGTGGCGAGCGGCTTCGGCTTGGGCATCCGCTGAAGCTTGGCCTCCTCCAGCGCCCAGTACTCGATCCGGAACTTCTCCGACTCCTCGATCGGCGCGTATGTCGACACCGCCTCGGCGCCCCGCATCACATTGATCGCGTTGACGTAGAACTCACCGGCCACCCGGGCGGTCTGCTTGTCCTTGCCGAAGCTGAACATGCCCACGCCCGGGATCAGCACGATCGCCGGGTCGGCGCCGCGCATCGCGGGGGAGTCGGGCTCGGCGTGCCGCTGGTAGTAGGCGGCGTACTCCTCGCGGTACTCGGCGTGCAGCTCCTTCAGCCGGGCGATCGCCGAGTCCAGGTCGGCGGCCGGCGGCAGGTCCAGCACGAGCGGCCGTACCTTCGTCCGGAGGAAGTGGTCGGGGCAGGAGGTCCCGAGGGCGGAGAGCCGAGGGTGCTCGGCACGCGCCAGGAACTCCAGCACCACGTCGGAGTCGTTGAAGTGCCCGACCTGCGGCTTGTCCTGCGAGGCGATGGCACGGATGTGAGGAGCGAGAGCGGCGGCCCGTTCACGGCGCTCGGCCTCCGAGAGGGCCGTGTACCCCTCGACGACGGCCCCGAAGGGCTCGGCCTTCCCCTTCTCCTGAAGGAACGCCTCGGCGGTACGGATGATGTGCAGCGAGTTCTTCTCGCACTCCTCGGCGGTGTCGCCCCAGGCGGTGATTCCGTGTCCGCCCAGCACACACCCGATGGCCTGCGGGTTCTCCCGCTTGACGGCCGCGATGTCCAGCCCGAGCTGGAAGCCCGGCCGCCGCCACGGCACCCACACCACGGTGTCGCCGAAGCACTCGGCCGTCAGCTTCTCCCCGTCGGCGGCGCAGGCGAGCGCGATCCCGGAGTCCGGGTGGAGGTGGTCGACGTGGGCGGCGTCCACCAGCCCGTGCATGGCGGTGTCGATGGAAGGAGCGGCGCCCCCCTTGCCGTGCAGACAGAAGTCGAACGCGGCGACCATCTCGTCCTCGCGCTCCACCCCCGGGTACACATCCACGAGCGCCCGCATCCGGTCCAGCCGCAACACGGCCAGCCCCGCCTCGGTGAGCGTCCCGAGGTCACCGCCGGACCCCTTGACCCACATCAGCTCGACATCGCCACCGGTGACGGGATCGGTGTCGGTGCCCTTGGCGGACGTGTTGCCGCCGGCGTAGTTGGTGTTACGGGCATCGGCACCGAGCCGACGGGACCGGGCGAGAAGGGCGGCGGCTTCGGGGTGGGTAGCCATGCGTGATCAATCCTTACGGTGACGTACTTACGAAGGGGCGCGCCCCGTTTTCAGGGGCGCGGGGAACTGCGCGACCAGCCACGAACGGCCCGCAGTCTGCAACCGGCGGTTACCCGGCAGACGAAACGCAGCAATCGGCCTCAGCCCGGCGCAGCGGTCACGCCCCCCACCCCGCCTGCTCCCCGCCGACCCGCTCCTCGACGATCTTCGAAGCCCACCCGGAGGCGCGGTAGGCCACCATCGGCTCGGGGTTCAGCCCCATCTCCTCCCGCACCTCACGAAGCAACGGCCGCACATCCGTGTTGTACGCGTCCATCAGCACGGCATTGGCTTCGAGAACGTCACCGGAACGCTGAGCCTCGGCAAGAGCCTCCCGGTCGACAAGCAGCGCCTTCGCCGTGGCCTCCTGCACATTCATCACCGACCGGATGATCGCCGGGATCTTCGCCTCGATGTTGTGGCACTGGTCGAGCATGAACGCGACCTCGGGAGTGAACCCACCCCCACGCACCACCTCGTACATGATCCGGAACAGCTGGAACGGGTCGGCCGCCCCGACCATCAGGTCGTCATCGGCGTAGAACCGCGAGTTGAAGTCGAACCCGCCGAGCTTCCCCTCCCGCAGCAGCGTCGCCACGATGAACTCGATGTTGGTGCCCGGCGCGTGGTGCCCGGTGTCGACCACGACCTGCGCCTTCTCGCCGAGCTTCAGGCAGTGCGCGTAGGCGGTGCCCCAGTCCGGGACATCGGTCGTGTAGAACGCGGGCTCGAAGAACTTGTACTCGAGAAGCATCCGCTGGTTCTCGCCGAGCCGCTCGTACACCTCGGCCAGCCCCTCGGCCAGCCGGTCCTGGCGGCCGCGCACATCGTCCTGGCCGGGATAGTTCGTGCCGTCGGCGAACCACAGCTTCAGGTCCCGCGACCCGGTGGCGTCCAGGATGTCGACGCACTCCAGGAGGTGGTCGACGGCCTTGCGGCGGATCGCCGCGTCCGGGTGGCAGATGCTGCCCAGCTTGTAGTCGTCGTCCTGGAAGGTGTTCGAGTTGATCGCGCCGAGCTTCACACCGCGCTCCTCGGCGAACTTCGCCAGCGCCGCGTAGTCGTCGACCTTGTCCCAGGGAATGTGCAGGGACACGGTCGGCGCCACACCGGTGTACTCGTGCACCTTCGCGGCGTCCTCCAGCTTCTCCCACGGGTTGCGCGGGACACCCGGCTGGGCGAACACCTTGAAGCGCGTTCCCGAGTTTCCGTACGCCCACGACGGCGTCTCCACGGCCTGGGTCTTGAGGGCGGCCTTCACCGCGGCGAGCTCGGTCACGTCAGGGCTCCTACCGACTTCGATGTCTGAAACGATTCAGTACGGGAAACTATGAGCGGCTCACCGCACTGTCAACCCCTGGGGCCAAGCCTGCTGTCCGTGACCAGTACGTGACCTGACCTGTCGAAAAAATTTCGACCGGAACCCATTGACGTGACCTGCGTGTGGTGCCTAACGTCCCGGCAACCTAGTTGAAACCTTTCACGACGCAGTGAGGCAGCTTCTCCGCTAGCCACCGGACGTCGTCGAGGAGCCCCCATGACCCACCCGTCCGATACGGGTCCGGCCCCCGTCCTCGCGCTGACGGACATCTCGAAGTCCTTCGGCGCCGTACGCGCCCTGCGGAGCGTGTCCTTTGAACTGTTCCCCGGAGAGGTGCACGCCATCGCCGGAGAGAACGGCGCGGGCAAGTCGACCCTGATCAAGACGCTCGCAGGCGTGCACCGACCGGACTCCGGTCAGGTGCTCCTCGACGGAGAGCCGACCGTCTTCCACGGCCCGGCCGACGCCCGGGACGCGGGCATCGCCGTGATCTACCAGGAACCCACGCTCTTCCCCGACCTGTCGATCGCCGAGAACATCTTCATGGGCCGCCAGCCCAGGCGCGCTCTCGGCCGCATCGACCACAGGGCCACCCATGCGGCCACCCTCGCCCTGATGCAGCGGCTCGGCGTCGAACTCGACCCCGACCGCCCGGCGCGCGGCCTGTCCATCGCCGACCAGCAGATCGTCGAGATCGCCAAGGCGCTGTCCTTCGACGCCCGCGTGCTGATCATGGACGAGCCGACGGCAGCCCTCACCGGCAGTGAGGTGGCCCGGCTCTTCGGTGTCGTCCGCACGCTGCGTGAGCAGGGCTCGGCCGTCCTCTTCATCTCCCACCGCCTGGAGGAGATCTTCCAGATCTGCCAGCGCGTGACCACCCTTCGCGACGGCGCCTGGATCTCCAGCGAGCCGATCGACGGCATGACCGAGGACGACCTCGTTCGCCGCATGGTCGGCCGCGACCTGGACGAGCTGTACCCCAAGCAGGAGGTCGAGGCCGGCGAGGTGGCGCTCAGCGTCCGCCGACTGACCCGCGAAGGTGTCTTCACCGACGTCTCCTTCGACGTCCGCCGAGGCGAGATCGTCGGCCTGGCCGGGCTCGTCGGAGCCGGTCGTACGGAGGTCGCCCGGGCCGTCTTCGGCATCGACCGCTGGGATGCCGGCGAGGTCGAGATCGACGGCAGGGCCCTGACGAACGGCGCCCCCTCCACCGCCATGGCCGCCGGGCTCGCCCTCGTCCCCGAGGACCGGCGCGCCCAGGGCCTGGTGATGGACATGTCCATCGAGCGGAACATCGGCCTGACCGGTCTGCGTACGACGGTCAAGGCGGGCCTCATGGACCGCGGAGCCGAGCGGAGTCGCTCCCTCGACTGGGCGGTCAAGCTTCAGGTGAAGTACGCCCGCATCGCCGACACCGTCAACACCCTGTCGGGCGGCAACCAGCAGAAGGTCGTCCTCGCCAAGTGGCTCGCCACCGGCCCGAAGGTGCTGATCGTCGACGAGCCCACCCGCGGCATCGACGTCGGCACGAAGGCCGAGGTGCACCGGCTGCTCAGCGAGCTGGCCGCCGACGGCGTGGCCGTCCTGATGATCTCCTCCGACCTGCCCGAGATCCTCGGTATGGCCGACCGCGTGCTCGTGATGCACGAGGGCCGGCTCACCGCAGAGATCCCTCGCTCCGACGCCACCGAGGAATCCGTGATGGCCGCAGCCACCGGGAGGGCCGCCGCATGACGGTGACCACCCCTCAGAACACCCCCGTCGCCGAGGTGCCCAAGTCCAGCGGCACGAGGCTGGTGGACCGCGTCTTCAAGATGCGTGAACTCGCCATCCTGGTCGTCTTCCTGGTGATGATCGGCGTCACCCAGGCGGGCAACAGCGAGTTCCTCACCGAGCAGGGCATCAAGGACCTCCTGCTCAACGCGACCATCCTGGTGCTGGTCGCCACCGGTCAGTCGCTGGTCGTCATCACCCGGAACGTCGATCTGTCGGTCGGCTCCACGCTCGGCATCAGCGCCTTCGCCGCCGGCACGTATCTCCAGGGCGGCGGCAACCCGGTGGTGGCCGTGGCGCTCGCGGTCCTGCTGGGCATCGGCTTCGGCCTGCTGAACGGACTCCTCGTCAGCCTCGGCCAGGTGCCCGCCCTCGTCGTCACCCTCGGCACGCTGTACATCATCCGGGGCATCGACTCGATCTGGGTCGGCTCCCGCCAGATCACCGCGGCCGACCTCCCGGACGGCTTCGTGAACTTCGGCTCCGGCGGTATCTCCGCGGTGCCGTACCTGGCGCTGATCGCCCTGGTGGTGCTGGTGGCGACGGCGTACTACCTGAAGCACTTCGGCAGCGGGCGCGAGCTGTACGCCCTCGGCTCCAACCCCGAGGCCGCCCGGCTGGCCGGCATCCCGGTCCGCAAGCGGATCCTCGCCGCCTACACCTTCTGCGGCGCCCTCGCCGGACTCGCGGGCGCGCTGTACCTGGCCCGGTTCGGCAACGTCGACTCCGGTACGGGCAACGGCTATGAGCTCACCGTCGTCAGCGCGGTCGTGGTCGGCGGTGTGGTCTTCACCGGCGGCTCCGGCAGCGTCTACGGCGCGGCGCTCGGCGCGCTGTTGCTGACCTCCATCAACAGCGTGCTGCCCGCCCTCGGCGTCAGCTCGGTCTGGGTGCTCGCCATCAACGGCATCCTGCTCATCCTCGCCATCGCCGTGGACCGCGTGGTCGCGCTGCGGGTGGCGACCGCTCTGAAGAAGAGGAACGCCCGCCATGGCTGACTCCACCACGCCGCGTGCGAGCCGCTGGTACGCCTTGAAGAGGTGGGATTCAGCTGTCGGCGCTCTGCTCATCGTCGTCATCCTGCTGTCCTTCTCCACCGTCGACGGCTTCGGGAACGCGCTCAACCTGTCGTTCCTCATCGGCAACACCCTGCCGATCGCCCTGGTGGCCCTGCCGATGACGATGCTCGTGGTCGCCGGTGAGATCGATCTCTCCGTCGCCTCCACGGCCGGTCTGTCCGGCGCGGTGATGGGCGCCCTGTGGAACCAGGGTCTGACCATCGAGGCGATCATCCCGATCTGTCTGCTGCTCGGTGTGGTGTGCGGCCTCGTCAACGGCCTGCTCGTCACCCGGCTCGGACTGCCCTCCCTCGCCGTCACCATCGGCACCCTCGCCGCCTACCGCGGCATCGCGCAGATCGTGCTCGGCTCCGACGCGGTGACCGACTTCCCCACCCAGTACCTCGACTTCGCGGCCGGACGCGTCGGCGACTCCTTCGTCCCGCAGGCCTTCCTGCCCTTCGTGGTACTGCTCGCGATCGCCGTGGTCGCCCTGCACGCCACCCCGTTCGGGCGCTCCCTGTTCGCCACCGGCGCCAGCGAGGAGGCCGCGCGCTTCGCCGGCATCCGCGTCAAGCGCCAGAAGCTCATCCTGTTCACGGTGACCGGTCTGATGGCCTCCCTCACCGGCATCTTCTGGGCCCTGCACTACGCCAGCGCCCGCTACGACAACGCCACCGGGCTCGAACTCTCCGTCATCGCCGCGGTGCTGCTCGGCGGCATCGACTTCGACGGCGGAAAGGGCACGCTCGGCGGCGCGATCGCGGGAGTGTTCCTGCTCGGCGCGCTGCAGAACGTGATGAGCCTCCAGGACGTCTCCGCCCAGTCGCAGATCGTCGTCACCGGCGTCCTGCTCGTCGTCTCCGTGCTCGGCCCCCGGGTCGCACGCCAGATCTCCGTCGCGAGGGCCGGCCGCAGAGCCGCCTCGGCGCCGGTGCCCAAGGCGCCCACTCCAGCCTCCTGACAAGGGCTGGCCCCCACCGCCGACCCCGCAAGTCCGCTCGCCCGTCCATCCCCTCGTATCGAAGGAACCTCATGCGCAAGGCAACCCTCCGCCGCTCCTGTGCGGCCCTCGCCGCCGTCACCTCGTTCGCCCTGGCCGCCACCGCCTGTGGCGGCACCACCAAGGAGGACGTCAAGAGCGAGGGCTCCAAGGCCGCCGCCACCGGCAAGGCCGACCCCAACGCCGAACTGAAGAAGGGCCTGACGGTCGGCTTCCTGCCCAAGCAGGTCAACAACCCGTACTTCACCTCCGCGGACAAGGGCGGCGAGGCGGCCCTGACGGAGCTGGGCTCCAAGTACAAGGAGGTCGGCCCCTCCAGCGCCACCGACACCGCCGGCCAGGTGAGCTACGTCAACACGCTCACCCAGCAGCAGGTCGACGCGATGGCCGTCTCCGCGCAGGACCCGGGCGCCCTGTGCACCGCGCTCAAGCAGGCCATGAGCAACGGCATCAAGGTCGTCACCTACGACTCCGACACCAAGGCCGACTGCCGCAACGCCTTCGTCTCGCAGGCCAGCGCCGAGGACCTCGGCCGCACCGAGGTGCAGCTGCTCGCCGAGCAGATCAACTACAAGGGCGAGATCGCGATCCTGTCCGCCGCGCAGACCGCGACCAACCAGAACACCTGGATCGAGTTCATGAAGGACGAACTCAAGGACCCCAAGTACAAGAACATCAAGCTCGTCAAGGTCGCCTACGGTGACGACGACGCCCAGAAGTCCTTCCAGCAGACCCAGGGCCTGCTCCAGGAGTACCCGAACCTGAAGGGGATCATCTCCCCGACCACGGTCGGCATCAAGGCGGCCGCCCAGTACCTGTCGGGCTCCAAGTACAAGGGCAAGGTCATGCTGACCGGCCTCGGCACCCCCAACGACATGCGCAAGTACGTCAAGAACGGCACCGTACAGGGCTTCGAGCTGTGGGACCCGGCGAAGCTCGGCGAGCTGGCCGCCCGTACGTCCGTGGCGCTGGTCTCCGGCCAGATCACCGGCAAGGAGGGCGAGACCTTCAAGGCCGGCGACATGGGTGAGTTCACGATCGGCAAGGATGGCGTGATCAGCCTCGGCAAGCCGACCGTGTTCAACAAGGCAAACATCGACAAGTTCAACTTCTGATCCAGGGAGGGTCGTTGATGAAGCGCGTGTGCTTCCTGCTTAAGGTCAGGGCGGAGCGCCTCGACGAGTACCGCGAGCGGCACGCCGCCGTGTGGCCGGAGATGCTTCAGGCGCTCTCGGCCACCGGCTGGCACAACTACTCGCTCTTCCTGCGCGAAGACGGCCTGCTGGTCGGCTACTTGGAGACCGAGGACTTCGAGGCCGCGCTGGCAGGCATGGAGGCCACCGACATCAACGCCCGCTGGCAGACGGAGATGGCGCCGTTCTTCGAGTCGCTGGACGGCGCCCGCCCCGACGAGGCCATGAAACCGCTCACCGAAGTGTTCCACCTGGACTGAGACCTGTTACCCCTCCCCTCGGTCCGTTCCCCTCCCCGTACCCGCACCTCGTTCGACAATGGAGTCTCCCGAGATGAAAAGACGTACGCTGCTGGGCGCCGCCCTCGCCGGGGCCGTGGTGACCCCCGTCCTCGGCGCCGCCACCGCCAGCGCCGCCGACCCGGGCCCCTCGGTCACCCAGACCGGCAACACCCTGCTCGACAGCCAGGCCATCTTCTTCGTCTCGTACGACGGCCTCGTCAACAACAACTCGTTCCAGAAGAACGGTCTGCTGACGTACAAGGGCTACCAGTACGCCGTCTGGTACACCGCCGACCGCAACGCCGTCGTCGGCCGCCGGGTCCTCGGCGGCAGCACCTGGTCCACCGTCAAGGTCGGCCACACGCTCCGCTACAACGACTCCCACAACGTCATCTCCATGGGTGTCTCCAAGGTCGACGGCCGCCTCCACCTCAACATGGACTCGCACAGCGACGGCTTCACCTACGTCAAGTCGGTGGCCGGGCTCATGGACAACCCGTCCGGGCTGAGCTGGACCACGAGCCGCTTCGGCGCCCCGCAGTCCACGCTCGACGGGCTGGCGCTCACCTCGCAGTTCACCTACCCGCAGTTCATCTCGATGCCCGACGGCAAGCTCCAGCTCAGCTACCGCGTCGGCATCTCCGGCAACGGCCGCAACGCCATCGCCGAGTACAACGGCACCTCCTGGACCAACCTCGGCGAGTGGTCCAGCTCCACCGGCACGTACACCAGCGAGCACGGCTCGTCGACGGTCCGCAACATGTACCTGCACGGCATCGACTACGACAAGAACGGCCGCCTGCACTCCTTCTTCACCTGGCGGGAGCAGAACGGCGCCGTGATGTGCAACGGCGGCGGCATCACCAACCACGACACCGGCTACGTCTTCTCCGACGACCTCGGCCGCACGTGGCGCAACAACGCGGGCACCGTCGTCGGCACCACCGGCGGCTCCGACAAGGTCGCGGTGACGGACAGCGGGCTCGTCATCGACGCGCTGAACCCGGACCACTCGCTGATGAACCAGGAGAGCCAGTTCACCGACTCGGCCGGCCGCCCGCACGCGATCATCAGCTATGTCCCCGGCCGCTTCGGCCAGTGCACCACGAACTACGTCACCGACCGCACCAACAACGGCCGCGCCTTCCACGTCCGCAAGAACGCCTCCGGCACCTGGCAGAAGACCGAGATCCCGGTAGCGCTCGGCTCCAGCCAGCGCACCAAGCTGGCCCTCGACAAGTACAACAACGCCTACGCCATCCTCCCGTTCGGGCGGATATGGGGCGCCTCGGCGGCCTCCGGCTACACCGACTGGAAGGTGCTGTTCGACGCCAGCGGCCTCAACGCCTTCGGCGAGGTCGTGATCGACGAGTCCCGGATAGCCCAGGACAATGTCCTGTCGGTGATGTACCAGCTCAAGTCGACCGGTACCACACCCTCGGCGCTCCGCGTCATCGATTTCGCACTGCCCGCCTGATTTCCGTACGACGGGAACGTTCCCGCACCTGACCGGGGGCATTCCCGTGCCGGCCTGAAGGTAATGTGAACGTACACCCGCCGCTCCTCGCTCCCTGGAGGTCCCCGCCTGATGGCCCAGTCGGTGGGTATCAAGGACGTCGCCCGTGTCGCCGGAGTCTCCGTCGGCACGGTGTCCAACGTGATCAACCGGCCGGACTCGGTCGCCTCCGAGACCCGCGCCCGTGTGCAGGCCGCGATCGACCGCCTCGGCTATGTCCGCAGCGAGTCGGCGCGCCAGCTGCGGGCCGGGCGGAGCCGCATCATGGGGCTGCTCGTGCTCGACATGGGCAACCCCTTCTTCGTCGACGTCGCGCGCGGTGCCGAGCGGGCCGCGCGCGACGCCGGGCTCGGCGTGATGGTCTGCAACAGCGCGCAGAGCGCGAGCGAGGAGGCCGAGTACCTCTCGCTCTTCGCCGAACAGCGCGTCCGGGGTGTGCTGCTCACCCCCGCCGAGGCCACGGGACGCAACATCAAGGCGTTCCGCCGCCACGGCATCCCCTTCGTCCTCGTCGACCGGGTCGCCGAGGGCACCACCGAGTGCTCGGTGTCCGTCGACGACGTGGCGGGCGGCGCCCTCGCCGTACGGCATCTGGTCGACGCCGGGCACCGCTCCATCGCGTACGTCAGCGGACCCTCCGGCTTCACCCAGGTCCGCGACCGCCGTACGGGCGCCCTGAACGCCCTGCGGGAGGCGGGGCTCGGGCACGAGGCCCTGCGCGAGCTGCCCACCGAGCGCCTCGACGTGGCCGCGGGCCGCGACGCCGGCGCCCGCCTCCTCGGCCTCGCCGACCGCCCGACGGCCGTGTTCTGCGCCAACGACCTGCTGGCCCTCGGCGTGCTCCAGGCCATGTACGCGGCCGGCGTCAGCGTCCCGGGCGACCTCGCCATCGTCGGCTACGACGACATCGAGTTCGCCGCCGCGGCCGCCGTCCCCCTCACCTCCGTACGGCAGCCCGCCGTCACCATGGGCGCGCTCGCCGCCGAACTTCTCCTGGAGGAGACCGAGGCCGAGAACGGCTCCCTCGTCCATGAACACCGGCGGGTGGTGCTCCAGCCGGAGCTGGTGGTGCGCCGCTCCAGCCTGTCGGCACGCTGACCGGGCGACACGGCGGACTGACTCATGAGTCAGTGAGTTTCCCGGACTTTTCTTGATCCACGGGGTCGGCCGGGCGGAAATTCTGTGCTGGACTGGACCAAGGCCTGGAATCCGTGCGCCCGAGGAGCCCTGTTGTCCGTCAGCTACCGCCAGCCCGGTGTCGTCCTCACCGACCGCCGCTTCAGCGTCCCCCTCGACCACGACGACCCGACGGGGGAGCGGATCGAGCTCTACGCCCGTGAGGTCGTCGCGGGAGACAAGGCCGCGCAGGACCTGCCCTGGCTGGTCTACCTCCAGGGCGGCCCCGGCTTCGGAGCGAACCGTTTCATCGGCCGTCAGGCCTGGCTGGAGCGAGCCCTGAGGGAGTACCGCGTACTGCTCCTGGACCAGCGCGGCACCGGCGCGTCCAGCCCCGCCAACCGTCAGACGCTCCCCTCGCGCGGCGGCCCCCGCGAACAGGCCGACCATCTCGCCCACTTCCGTGCCGACTCCATCGTCCGCGACTGCGAGGCCATCCGCCCCGAGATCACCGGCGGCGCCCCCTGGACGGTCCTCGGCCAGAGCTTCGGCGGCTTCTGCACGGTCAGCTACCTCTCCACCGCGCCCGAGGGCATCAGCACCGCCGTGATCACCGGCGGCCTGCCCACCCTCGACGGCCACGCCGACGACGTGTACCGCGCCGCCTACCCGCGCATCGAACGCAAGGTCGCCGCGCACTACGCCCGCTATCCGCAGGACGTCGAACGGGCCCGCCGGATCGCCGAGCATCTGCTGGAACACGAGCCCGTCCTGAACGGCGGCTACAAGCTCACCGTCGAGGCCTTCCAGTCCCTCGGCATCGTCCTCGGCCGCAGCGACGGCAGCCACCGGCTGCACTTCCTCCTGGAGGACGCCTTCGTCCGCACCCCTCAGGGCCACGTCCTCTCCGACGCCTTCCAGGAAGAGGTCCAGGGCCTCCTCTCCTTCGCCGGCCACCCGCTCTACGCCCTGGTCCACGAGGCCTGCTACGCCCAGGACGAGCGCCCCACGGCCTGGTCCGCGGAACGGGTGCGCGCCGAGTTCCCCCAGTTCGACGCGGCCAAGACGCTCACGGGGGACGGCCCGCTCCTCTTCACCGGCGAGTCCGTCCACCCCTGGACCTTCGACACCGACCCGGCCCTGCGCCCGCTGCGCGACACCGCCGAGGAACTGGCCGCCCGCACCGACTGGGCCCCGCTGTACGACCCGGCGCGCCTGGCCGCGAACGAGGTCCCGGTGGCGGCGGCGATCTACCACGACGACATGTACGTCGACACGGCCCACTCGCTCGAGACGGCCCGCTCGATCCGGGGCCTGCGCACCTGGGTCACGGACGAGTTCGAACACGACGGCGTACGGGCCGGGGGACCGCGGGTGCTGGACCGGCTGCTGGCGCTGACGCGCGACGAGGAGTGAGTGCGGGCCGATTGCCGGTGGCCGGGGTTACCTTGCGGGAATGACCGAAGCACAGACCGACCAGCTGAAGCCCATGCCCGACGACTGGCGGCGCGCGCTCGCCGTGGTGGCCCACCCGGACGATCTGGAGTACGGCTGCTCGGCGGCGATCGCCGCCTGGACCGATGCCGGCCGCGAGGTCACGTACGTCCTGGCGACCAGGGGCGAGGCGGGCATCGACACCCTGGAACCGGCGCGGTGCGGCCCGCTGCGCGAGCGGGAGCAGCGGGCGAGCGCGGCTGTGGTCGGCGTGTCGCAGGTGGAGTTCCTCGACCACCGGGACGGCGTCGTCGAGTACGGCCTCGCCCTGCGCCGGGACATCGCGGCGGCCATCCGCAAGTACCGCCCCGAACTGGTCATCACCCTCAACCACCGCGACACCTGGGGCGGGGTCGCCTGGAACACCCCGGACCATGTGGCGGTCGGCCGAGCCACCCTGGACGCGGCGGCCGACGCGGGCAACCGCTGGATCTTCCCCGAGCTGACGGAACAGGGCCTGGAGCCCTGGAGCGGCGTCCGCTGGGTCGCCGTAGCCGGTTCCGCGCACCCCACGCACGCCGTGGAGGCGACCCCTGGCCTGGAGCGCGCCGTACGGTCCCTCCTCGAACACCGCACGTACATCGAGGTGCTGACGAAGGAGGACCCGGAGACCTACGTACGCGGCTTCCTGACCGGCTACGCGCGGACCACGGGCGAGCGCTTCGGCGGCAGACCGGCGGTGGCGTTCGAGCTGTTCCCCCGGTGACGGGTGACGGCGATCGAGACGGTGCGGCTCTATTGATTCGGGTCTTCGTCCGGGCCTGGTTAGGGTGAACCATATGCAACAAACATCCGGTGACCTCCTCGCCCTGCGCGGCGACTGCGGCAACTGCTTCGGCCTGTGCTGTGTCGCGCTGCCCTTCGCCGCCTCGGCGGACTTCGCCGTCGACAAGGCGGCGGGCAAGCCGTGCGGGAACCTCCGGGAGGACTTCCGGTGCGGCATCCACACCCGGCTGCGGGACGAGGGCTTCACCGGCTGCACGGTCTACGACTGCTTCGGCGCCGGACAGCAGGTCTCCCAGGTCACCTTCGGCGGCCGGGACTGGCGTACGGGCGGCAGGGAGCACGCCCGGCGGATGTTCGACGTGTTCCCGGTCGTACGCCAACTCCACGAACTGCTCTGGTACTTGAACGAGGCGCTGACGCTCCCCGCCGCCCGTCCCATCCATGCCGACCTGCGCCGGACCCGGGACGAGACGGAGGAGCTCACCCGCCGGTCCGCCGAGGAACTGGCGGCGTTGGACGTGCCCGCCCACCGGCGGGAAGTCAACGAACTGCTGCTGCGCACCAGCGAACTCATGCGGGCCGGTGCCGGGCGCAGGAAGAACCGCCGGGGCGCCGACCTCATCGGCGCCCGCCTCAAGGGAGCCGACCTCGGCAAGGCCGACCTGCGCGGCGCCTACCTCATAGCCGCCGATCTGACCGGGGCCGATCTGCGCCGCGCGGATCTGATAGGCGCCGACCTGCGCGACACCGACCTCACGGACGCCGACCTCACCGGCGCCTTCTTCCTGACCCAGCCCCAGGTGAACGCGGCACGCGGCAGTGCCGGGACACGGCTGCCGGGGTCAGTCACCCGCCCGGGTCACTGGACAGCCTGACGCCGACAACAGGGCCTAGGTGGCGGATCCCGGTGAGCTGCTGCTCGCCCGCTCGCCCAGGCGCAGCCGCAACCCCTCCGGCATCAGGGTCAGCCGCTCGGCGATCCGCAGCCGGTACGCGGGGTCCGGGCGCAGGTCGTAGCGGCGCAGCAGCAGGCCGAGCACCAGCGTGGCCTCGTGCAGGGCGAACTGGCGGCCGATGCAGGCCCGCGCCCCCGTGCCGAACGGCTTGAAGGTGTGCGGGGGCCGGGCGCGTACCGCCGCCGCGTCGAAGCGGTCCGGGTCGAACCGCTCGGCGTCGGCGCCCCACACCTCCGGGTCGCGGTGCAGCAGCGCGGTCATCACCAGCGTCCACGCGCCCCGGCGCATCGGATGCACACCGCCCAGCACGGTGTCGCGGCGGGCCTCGCGCCCGAAGGCGGGAGCGGTCGGCCACAGCCGCAGCGCCTCGTCCAGCACCCGGCGGACATACCGCAGCCGGGCCACCTGCTCATAGCCCGGCCGGGGCGTGTCGCCCCACACCCGGTCCACCTCGGCCCGCGCGCGGGCGGCCGTCTCGGGGTGCGCGGAGAGGTAGTGCAGGGCGAAGGAGAGGGCGCCCGAGGTCGTCTCGTGGCCCGCCACCAGGAAGGTGATGACCTGACGGCGGACGTTCTCCGGGGAGAGCCGCTCGCCGGTCTCCGGGTGCGCGGTCTCAAGCATGCGGTCCAGCAGGTCACCGTCCCCGCCGCCGGACGCCTGCCGGGCCCGTACGACCCCGTCGACCGTCTCGTTGAGATACGCCATGTCCGCGTCGTTGCGCCGCGTGGCGCGCCTGAGCAGCAGTGGGGCCAGTGGATCAGGGACCGTGTTGCGCTGCTGGGCGAAGGTCAGGGTGCCGACCATCGCCGAGACGAAGGGGTGCGGCCGGGCACGTTCGAAGGAGCCGAAGTCGTGGCCGAAGCCGGTGCGGGCGATCGTCTCCAGCGTCAGCTTCGTCATGTCGGCGGGCACGTCCACGGTCCGGCCCGCCGCCCGCTCCCGGTCCCAGTGGGCCAGCAGCCGTTCGCTCACGTCCAGCATCATCGGGTGGTAGCCCGCCATGGCCTCGCGGCTGAACCCCGGCGCCAGGACGTCGTGCGCCAGCTGCCAGTTGGACTCGTGGTTGTACGCCGTGAACAGCCCGTCCCCGGCCACCGGCCGCAGATTGGCGACCCCGAGGCCCACATGCTTGGCGAACCGCGACTCGTCCGCCAGGTCGGCCGCGAGTTCGGCACCCCCGACGAACACGATCTCCTTGCCGAACGCCTTGCGGCGGAAGATCGGGCCCAGCTGCCGGCCCATGCGCATCGAGTCCTGTACGGGCGTCCGCGGACTGGCGCCCCGCACGTCCCCGACGAGGGGGAGACGGCCCGGCGGATGCGGGATGCGGTGCAGCTCGGGCCAGCCCAGCTCGGCGCTACGGAAACCTTTGACGGCCGTGGCCTCCGTCGTGTCCGCCATGACGTCGTCTCCCTCTGCGGGCGTGCCCCGTTGACGTTGTTGTACGCGGGTTCAATAGCGCGATCAGTCTCGTCCCGTTGTTGAAGCCACGTCAAGTAAAGTGACCGCATGGCAGTCAACCCGGGGGAGCGGACGCGCCGTCGGCTCAGTACCGAGGAACGGCGGGAGCAGCTCCTCGCGGTGGGTGCCCGGCTCTTCTCCGAGAGCCCGTACGACGAGGTGTGGATCGAGCAGGTGGCGGAGATCGCCGGGGTCTCGCGCGGGCTGCTCTACCACTACTTCCCGACCAAGCGGGACTTCTTCGCGGCCGTCGTGGAGCGCGAGAGCGAGCGAATGCTGCGGATGCTG
Source organism: Streptomyces graminofaciens (assembly GCF_030294945.1). Classification (NCBI taxonomy): domain Bacteria; kingdom Bacillati; phylum Actinomycetota; class Actinomycetes; order Kitasatosporales; family Streptomycetaceae; genus Streptomyces; species Streptomyces graminofaciens. The sequence continues at coordinate 11,225,728 of NZ_AP018448.1, forward strand.
GCCCCGGCCCCCGGCCTGTCCGCGCGCGAGCGGCTGGCAGCGGGACTCGATGTTTTCCTGGCGTACGTCGAGGAGCACGCCCACGGCTACCGCGCCTTCCACCGTGCCGACGCCACGGGCGACCCGGCCGTGCGCAAGGTCTACCAGCGGGCGCTGGCCGTGCAGGAGGCGCAGATCCTGGAGACGTTCGCGACGGACGCGGAGTTCGGGGCCGCGCTTCGGGGACGGCCCGACGCGCGGATGGCCGTCCGGGGGTGGCTGTCCTTCACGACGGCCGTGTGTCTGGAGTGGCTGAGAGGTTCCGAGCTGTCCCGGGAGCAGGTGCGGGATCTGTGCGCGCGGGCGCTGCTCGGTGTGATCGAGCCCTGAGGAAGTCCTGAAGAAACCGGCGAATGCCGGATCGCGGTTGGCGTACGCCCCGATCTTCGATAGGTTAGGCAAGGCTTACCTAAGGGAGGTTTGGGATGGGTGACCGTCACACCTGGACGGCCGCGCCCGCCGCGGCGGAGCGTGCCCGCTCGGTGCTCGCGGCGGCGTGGTCCTGCTCGGTGACCGCGGAGGGCGGCCGGGAGGAGTTCCTCGGCGCGCACACCGTCACCGAGGACGGCCGGGTGCTCCTGTGCGCACCCGAGGACAGCACGCTCCTCACGGCCGCGATCTGCGCGCCGCGCGGCGAGCCGACCGCGGTGCTGGAGTTCGCCGATGTCGCGCCCGTCCCCGTGCGCAACCGGATCCGGGCCCGCCTCTGGCTCGCCGGCTCGTTCGCGCCGAGGGGCGAGGAGCTGGAGTTCCAGCCCACGCGCATCGTGCTGCGGGAACCGTCCGGCGCTGTCGTCGTCGACCTCGACGAGTTCGCCGCCGCCGAACCCGACCCGCTCACCTCGGCCGAGTCCCGGCTGCTCACCCACCTCGCGGACGCGCACCCCGACGCGGTCGAGCGCCTCACCCGGCTCGTGCCGCACGACAGCCTGCACGGCGCCGTACGCGTCCAGCCGCTCGCCGTCGACCGGCACGGCCTCACCCTGCGCGTCGAGCGGGCCAGAACCGACGGCGACGTACGCCTGACCTTCCACAAACCCGCCGACGACGTGGCCCAGCTCACCGAGCGCATGCACATCCTGCTCGGCCAGGCCGCCGCGGCCTCCTGTCCCCGGGCCCTACAGCGGCAGCGCACAGACGGCGACGGGTGACGCGAACGGCTCACCCGCGAGCCGCAGTGCACCGCTGTCGGCGTCGACGTGGAAGACACCGACCGCGCCAGACCGCTGGAGCGAGGCGAACAGCAAGGAACCGTCCGGCGAGAAGGCGATCTGGCGCGGGAAGTCCCCACCCACCGGCACGGTGTCCAGCAGCCTCAACCGGGCACCGCTCGCCTCGACCGCGTACCGGGTCAGACTGTCGTGCCCCCGGTTGGCGAGAAACGCGTACCGTCCGTTCGCCGTCACCAGCAGCTGCGCGGGGTAGTTCGTGCCCTCGCCCGTGCCCGTGGACTGCGGCTCGCCCGGCGTGAGCTCGCCGCTGTCGGGGTCGTAGGCGCACACCACGACCGTGTTGTCGACCTCGTTCGCCAGGTAGGCGTACCGCCCGCCGGGATGGAAGGTGAGGTGCCGTGGCCCCGCGCCCGCGCGGGTCCGCGCCCGCGAGACCTCGGTGAGCGTGCCCTTCGACTCGTCGAGGCGGTAGCTGTAGACGGTGTCGGTGCCCAGGTCGACGGCGAGGACATGAGCACCGTCGGGACTGGCGGCGAACTGGTGCGCGTGCGGCCCTTCCTGCCCCGGACCCGGCGCCGGACTGTGGTGCACGACGAGATCCGTGCGCTCACCGAGGGCACCCGAGTCCTCGACGGGGTGCACGGCGACGCTGCCCGTGCCGTAGTTGGCGCTCAGCAGCCAGCGCCCTCCCGGGTGCACGGAGAGGTGGCAGGGGGCCTCGCCCCCGGTGCTCCGGGTGCCCAGGACACGACGGTCGGACAGCCGTACGGCGGTCACCCCGCCGTCCGCGCGCTCGTCCACGGCGTACAGCGTCCGGCCGTCCGGATGCACCGCGAGATACGACGGGTCACCGACCCCGGTGATCGTCGTCTGCCCGCTGACCTCGCCGGTCCGCGGGTCGTACGTCGCCACCCCGACGCCCTTGCCGCCGCCCTCGACCGAGGTGTACGTGCCGATGTAGAGCGGGCGGGGGCCGGTGGGCGTGGGCTCCGGAGACGGCGAAGCGGCGGACGGCTTCGAGGTCCCGTACGCCTCGGGGGTGGCCGACTCCGGTACGGCGGACTCGGGGGAGCCGGACGAGCAGCCCGCCAGGGACGCCGGAACGGCTGCCGCCGCGAGCGTTCCCAGGAGGCGGCGCCTGCTCCAGTCGCCCCGGTTCCCTACCGCCCCACTCGTCATGCGCGCACCTCGGGTCTCGCTCGTCTCGGCAGGCATCCACCTTGACGTGTTCGACCCGCGCGACGCAAAAGACCGGCGGTGGGCGTTGCGCGCCATGCGACACCCACCGCCGGTCTCCTGCCGGCCGCTGTCCGGGGCCGCTACCAGTCGCCGTCCTGGATCGGCTTGCCCGGCGTGTCACCGAGCGGCTTCACCTGGCCGGGGGCGGGCGGTTGCCACGGGTCGAGGTCGTCGCCCAGCCAGTCGCCGACCGGCTTCACCGCGCCCAGCTCGTCCGCCGGGGCCAGGTCATGGGCATCCTCGTCGTAGTAGTCGAACCACGGCAGCCCGGCCCGTGTGTACGCCGCGCGGTCGACGGGCGACGGCGGCGGGGCCTCGCCGGTGATCCGGCGCCACTCAGGCGGGGTGACCAGATGCACGAAGACCCGGCCGCCGGGTTCCTCGGCCCAGCTGCCGTGCGGCCGGTCGTCCTGGTAGACCTCCTGGCGCATCGAACCGCCCACGCCGAGCCCCATCGCGGCGGGCGCCCGGGGCGGACCGGCCGGCGCGCCGCCCACCGGGGCCGCACCCGGCGTCGGCGCGCCGTACGCGGCCTGGGGCGGCGGCATGGCACCCGGAGGCGGCAGCGGGAGGCCGCCGAACAGGCCGGCCGACTTCACCGACAGCGTTTCGAGGGAGAACTGCTGCTCCCGCCACTCGGCCAGCTTCGTGGCGTTCAGCGGGAACGACTGCAGCTGCACCCCGCCGAACACCTCCTCGCCGGTGACCTGGCCCTCGACCGTCGCCCCCAGCCCCAGCGGGACGGCCACGAACTGGCGGACCGTGCCCTTGCCGGAGTTGATCCCGTCGAGCCACGGCTGACGCGGCAGCACCACGTAGTTCTGCGGATCACGGGTGAGCGTGCTGCTCCACGGCTTGCCCGAGACCGCGCACACCTTGCCGACCCCCACCTGGAGGGCGGCCGGTTCGGTCGCACCCCCGAAGTGCAGCCACATCGCCTCACGCAGATACACCGGCAGCATCACCCCGCCGCGCGCCCGCATCTGCTCCGGGGCCGTGTGCGGGTAGTCCTCGACCCGGCGGATCGGGAAGTCGCCCAGCCCCGGCGGCAGTTGGTGCGTGCCCGACTCGGGCAGGCGCAGCGTGCGCTTGAAGCGCACCTGCACACCCCCCGGCAGACGCAGTGTGGTCCCGTCGATCCGCACGGTGCCTTCGGCCATTCCGTACGCTCCCCTCGATCTCGCCGTCCTGCCTGTCAGCTAGTACGTCCGACCGGGCCGGACCGGTTCCGGCGCAGGGGGATCCTGATGCCGACGCGGCCGAGGAGACGGGTGAGGCGCGGGGACAGTTCGCGTTCCTCACGGGTGCAGCGGTCGAGTTCCTCCAGCAGCCGCTGCGAGCGGTGCTCGGTGTCCAGCTCGTCCAGGACGCGGTTGACCTCCGTCAGCACGGCGCCGTGCAGCTGCCACTGCCGTGGGTCCCGCTGGATCTCCTCCAGCAGCAGCTTGGCGAGTCGGTCGCGGGTCGCCGTCGCCGTGGCCAGCTCGGCGGTGAGCCGGGCCTCCGCGGCGTCCGCGCTGCGGCTGACATCGGTGGTGACCAGCACCGCGAAGCTCACCACCGCGTCACCGATCTCGGCGAGCAGCCGCTCGATCGCCGCCCCCACCTGCGGTGAGAACAGCGGCTCGGGCTCCCGCTCCCGGGCGAGGTCGGTGAGGGTGCGGGCCAGCACCCGCAGCACGACCGTGCAGATCTCCAGGGTGTCCAGACCGGTGCGCAGCACGACCCGGTGGAGCAGTCCCTCCCGTACGCGCGGGTTGAGCTTGAGGCTGTCCTCGGCCTGTTTGAGGTCCGCGTCCACCTCGACGAGGTCGAAATCGAGCTGCCGGGCCTCGTCCAGGCGGGCCTCCGCGGCCTCCACGGCGGTGCGGCCCGCGGCCTCCTCGCCGACCCGGATCATCAGCCGCCGCATCCGGCGCGCCAGCTCCTCGATGGACTCACCGGCCGCCTCCACCCACACCGGGGGAGCGAACAGGAAGTTGAAGGCGAGCCCGACGACCGCGCCGATCAGCGTCTCGAGAACCCGGGCCCACGCCGTGTCCCCGACCCGGGTCACGCCGAGCACCAGCATCGCGCTGATCGCCACCTCGGGAACGTACTCGCTGACCCGGACCAGATGACCGACGGCCAGGGAGGCGAGGATCAGCAGGGCGAGGCTCCACCAGGTGAGGCCGACCCAGACGCTGAAGCCGATCGCGATGACGACACCGGCGACCACCGAGTTCACCCGGCGGATGCCGTTGGTGAGCGTGGCGTAGAGGGTGACCTGCACGACGAGCAGCGCGGTCAGCGGAGCCGTCAGCGGCGCCGCCTCCGGACTGACCCGCAGCGCCACGACGTACGCCACCGTCGCGGCCACCGCCGACCGGACCGACTGCACGACCACCGGTTCCTGCCGCCACTCGGCGACCCGCGTCCGGGCCGCGGCCCACACCCCACGTACGTCTCGCATCCTCGGGCCATGCCCCTTCCGCCGTGCGTCGAACTGTTGCGCGAGGACCTTAACCAGCGAAGTGTGGCTGGTGGGAGAGGGGGAGGGCCCCGAATTCCGCACACGGGGGCTGTCCCCACCGGTGTCCGGCGGTCCGCCCTATGGCGTGGGCCCGCTCCGCCCGCAAACCTTGCAGCATGAAGCGGCATCGAACCGGATTCTTATTGACCCTGCTCCTCTGCCTCGGCACAGCGGCGGCCGGAGCGACACCCACCTCGGCGACGAACCGCGACCCCGTCGTCGCCGCCCTCGAACGCTTCGCCCACCCCCTGCGTACTGTGGAACCGCGCGGCGACACCGGCGACCTGCGCCCGCTCGACCGGATGATCGGCGACGCGCGCGTGGTCGGCCTCGGCGAGGCCACACACAGCTCGCACGACTTCTTCGCCATGAAGCACCGCGTCTTCCGTCACCTCGTCGAGAAGAAGGGCTTCCGCACCTTCGCCCTGGAGGCCGGCTGGAGCACCGGTCTGCGCCTGAACGACTACGTCGTCCACGGCAAGGGGGACCCGAAGAGGATCATGCGGGAGGAGTTCCAGGCCGACTACCTCTGGTGGAACAACACCGACCAGCTGGCGCTCCTCACCTGGATGCGCGCCTACAACCGGCAGCACCCCCACGACCCCGTCCGGTTCATGGGCGACGACCTCGGCTGGGCCGGCCCCGAGCTGTACGACAAGGTCACCGACTACGTGACCCGCGCCCAGCCGGGGCTGCGAAAGCGGTTCGCCGCGCTGTACCGGGGCCTCAGGCCCACCGTGCCGACCGGCGAGTACATGGCCGCGTACATGACCAAGCCGCTCGTCGAGCGCCGGGGCATGGCCGCCCGTACCGGCGAGGCCCTGAAGCTGCTGCGCAAGCAGTCGCCGGGCGCCGACCGGACGGCGTACGACTGGGCGGTGCGGCACGCCACGGTCGTCGACCAGGTCGCGCGCTTCTACGCCTTCGACTTCGGCGACGGCGAGAGCGAAGGGCAGCTCGCGGACGCCATGCGCTACCGCGACCAGGTCATGGCGGACAACACGGTCTGGTGGCAGAAGCACACCGGCACCAAGGTCCTGCTGTCGGCGCACAACGCGCATCTCGCCTATGAGACCACCGACCCCGCCCGTTACCCCCGGATGCAGGGCGCGTTCCTGCGCGACCGCCTCGGGGCCGCGTACGTCAGTGTCGGTTTCACCTTCGACCGGGGTTCGTTCAACGCGCTGGGCGAGGAGGGGAAGAACGAGCGCTTCACCGTCGGCCCGGCCGCCGCCGGCACCAACGAGCGCACCCTCGACCGGGTGGGCCTGCGGGACTACGCCGTCGATCTGCGGACCGTGCCGGAGCCCGCCCGGACCTGGCTGGACCGGAAGCGTCCCACGCGGAGCATCGGCACGATCTACCCCGACGACCTGTACGACATCGCGCTCGCCCGCAGCCACGACGTGCTGATCCATCTGCATGACATCGAGGCCGCGAAGCTACGGGACCAGTAGTTCCCCGGCCTCAGTCGTACAGCTTCTCCAGGAACGCCGACAGATTGCCCACCGTCCGGGCGACCTGCTCCTCCGTCGTGAGGGTCTCCTCGAACCGGCTGCCGGAGTCGAGGGGCTTCTTTCCGCGCACGTACAGCGAGCACGCCAGATCGGCGCACATGTAGACACCCACGGAGTTCCCCTCGCGCCCGGCCGGGCCCGCCTTGCGGGCCGTCATCAGCGAGACGCCGCTGCCCCGGTGCGTCGTCAGACAGAGCGAGCACATGCTGCGGTGCAGGAAGCCGCGCTGGGAGGAGGGGAACCGCAGGGTCACGCCGGCGAGCCGGCCCGCGTGTTCGGTGACGAGATAGCTGCGGTCGGGCGCGCCCGGGTCCCGCCAGCCGAGGAAGTCGAGGTCGTCCCACGGGCGTTCGTCGAGGTCACGAGGTATCGGGAGCCGCTTCGCCTCGCCCTTGGAGCAGTTGATAAATGAGTTGCGGATGTCCTGCTCGGTGAGCGACTTCATGGTGAGTCCTTACCTGTGGGGGTGACGGGCCAGAAACCTAGGGTTCCTAGGTTTCTGCCTAGCCTATTCGGCAATTCGGAAGTGAGCCAATGGATTTCGTCGTTCCGCCGCGCGTCGCATCGGATGCGTCAAGCGCATCGGCCGCCCCTCGCGTCGGCCCGGCGCAGGAGCTGGCCCTGCGTCATGTCGCCGCACGCTCCTCGGGCCCGGCCGTGCCCCCGGACTTGCGGGTGACCCTCAACTTCCACCCCGACCGCCTCGTGGGCGGGCTGACGATCCTCGAAGCGCTGGAGCGGGACGGCACATATCGCTCGCAGTTCGTCACGGGCACCAGCAACGGCGGGCTGACCGCGCACCCCGGCGGCGACCGGTGGCGCTGGGAGAGCCGGATCTTCGGCGGGGCGTACGACAATGCGGCCGCGCGCGAACGCCCCGTGTACGGCGCGCTCGACTTCCGGCGCCAGGTCGTGGGCGCCGCACCCCGCTTCGGCTCCTCGCACTTCCGGCTGACCGGCGAGACGCTGGGCCGCGCCACGTTCTGCTACCCGGACAGCGCGGCCGAACCGGCCGACTTCGGGGTGGCCGCCGGGATGTCCCTCATCGCCCTGGCCGACGCGGACGACCAGGACGCGCTCAACGACTACATCGAGGCGCAGGTGCACGGACCGGTCGCCCTGGACCGGGACGTGGAGGCGCTCGTGCTGGACGCCTGCTACCGGGACACCCCCGTCGAGGCCGCCGCCCGCCGACTGCCCTGCCCGCTCGAATGGCACCCCGGCTACCGGCTCACCGTCGCCGAGCTGAGACGCCATCCCGACTATCGCGGCCCGGAGTTCGTCGACCTGGGCGCCCTGATCGCCGAGAACGGCCGACTGGACCCGCGCGTCATCGGCGACGCGGCGCGCGGCGGGCGCCACGCGTTGCAGGACCTGAAGATGGTCTGGCACTGCCTGGCTCGTTACGGGGCGCCGGAGGGCGCTGGAACGGCTCGTTCCGTCAACGACCGGTCCGCGTCGATCTGATATGGCTCGGGTGGGGTCCCGATCAACCAAAGGGGAGGGGCTTGGCGTGGGTGGAGATGGGCGGCGGATCTGCGCAGCCGCCGACCCTCGACGGTCACTCCGCCGGGGCGCCCTCCGGCGCGGGCGCCCTGCACGGTTCGCGCAGGGCGCGCCCGGCGTCCGCGAGGCCTTCCGTACGCTGCGCGCGGAGCGCGCACCCGGCACGGACGCCGAGCAGCGGCCGAACGAGCTGATCGCCTCCGGCCGCCATGTCGAGGATGTGTACGCCGCCGGCCGGCCGCTCGGTAACCGGTAATCCCGGTTACATGCGTGGGGCCCACCTGGCAGAGTGGCCCCACGCGACGGGACGGGGGCTGCGGTGGGTGAAGAGGAGAGGGCTCGGCTGATCCTGGAGGCGGCAGGACTGCCGCCCGGGAGTCTCGCCGAGCGGCGCCCGCTCAGCGGGGGCACGTACAACACCGTCGAGGAACTGCGCCTCACCGACGGCACCCGCCTCGTCGTGAAGATCCCCCCTCCGCCCACCACCCCCGGCCTGGCCCACGAGCGCGCCCTGCTCACCGCCGAGGCCGAGTTCTGCCGCGCCGCCGCCACGGTCGGCGTACCCGCGCCGGAGGTGGTCGCTGCGGCGTCCACGGGCCGGCATCTCCTGCTCACCCACTGCCCGGGCGGATCGTGGGAGGGGCTCGAGCCGGGGCAGATCGCGGCACTGCGCCGGGAACTGGGCGGCCTGGTGGCCCGCCTCCACCGGGTGACCGGCCCCGGCTTCGGGTACCCGTCCGGCGCCCTCGGCCCCCTCGCCCCCGACTGGCGCACCGCCTTCGTCACCATGTACGACGCCGTGCTCGCCGACGCCCGCCGCTACCAGGCCTGGCTGCCGGTCCCGGTGGACGAGGCGGCCCGTACGGCGAAGGCCGCGTACGACACCCTCGACGAGGTGACCGTCCCACGCCTGGTCCACTTCGATCTGTGGAACGGCAACATCCTTGTGGAACAGGGGAGTTCACAAGGGAGCGCTCCGCGCATCGGCGGCCTCATCGACGGCGAGCGCATGTTCTGGGGCGACCCCCTGGCGGACTTCGTCTCCCTCGCGCTCCTCGACGACATCGAGCGGGACGAGCCGTTCCTGTCGGGATACCGGGAGGCGGGCGGGGATGTCGCATTCACGCCGTCGACCCGACGCCGGTACGCCCTCTACCGCAGCTACCTCTACCTGATCATGCTCGTGGAGTCGGTGCCGCGCGCATCCGGCGAGGAGCACGACGCGTGGGCACGGAAGGTGGTGGCACCACAGCTCACGGCCGCACTCGACGCACTGGCGACCCTCTGACGGGGTTTCGGCGGTCCTCCCGGAGGTACTCGCGTCGACGCACGCAGAAAAAGGGGGGGAGAGGAGCACGCCGTGACCGAGTACCGACCGGAGAGCCCCGGCGAGGGCGGTGAACCCGTCCCGCGGGACCTGCCCGACCAGCAGGCCCACGAGGGCGAGGACCCCTGGGACGCGAACCCCGACAGCGCCGAGGGCGAAGGCGCCGACGGCGAAGGCGCCGACGGGGAAGGCGCCGACGGCGAGGGTGACGACGTGCCCGACACGGATGTGGCGGGCACCGGCCGCAAGGGCGCACCGAGGTCGGGATCCGTCCACCCCGAACAGCCCGTACCGGACGAACCCGCCGACTGATCCGGGCAGCGCACCCGGCAAGGGTGCGGCAGAGGCACACGGTGGGCACGGCTTGGCGCAAACAGCACAAGAGCGCCCGCACCCACGGGATGATCACCCCATGGCCGCCTGGCCGCCTGGTCGACGGGCGCAGGACCGATCCCGAGGGTGCCTACGCCCATCTGCGCGCGGGGGTGCCGGAGAGGCCCGAAGGAGCTCGTGACCACCGCAGGACAGGGAAAAGCCCCGACCGGACGGGGGAATCGCGGTCGGGGCAGTCTGCGTGGTGTCGCTCCTTGTTCAACGGGAAATTACCAGGTGCTGTTCCCTCCAGAACCGGACATTAGCGGTGATCTGCGTCACGCCTCCGAAATCCAGCAGAGAGGTCATGACCAGGTCATTTCTCCCCGGCCCACGCCAGCAGCCGCTCCACCGGCCAGGTCGTGACCACGCGCTCCGCCGGCACCCCGCACTGCTCCGCCCGCGCGCAGCCGTTGATCTGCCAGTCGAGCTGGCCCGGTGCGTGCGCGTCGGTGTCGATCGAGAACAGCGTGCCCGCCTCCACCGCCCGGCGCAGCAGCCGTTTCGGCGGGTCGAGCCGCTCGGGACGGCAGTTGATCTCCACCGCCGTACCGGTCTCCGCGCAGGCCTCGAAGACCGCGTCCGCGTCGAACTCCGACTCGTGCCGCCCGCGCCCGGCGAGCAGCCGTCCCGTGCAGTGGCCGAGGATGTCGGCGTGCGGGTCGCGCACGGCGGTGACCATACGGCGGGTCATCGACCGTGCGTCCATGCGCAGCTTGGAGTGCACGGACACCACGACGACATCGAGCCGGTCCAGCAGTTCGGGCTCCTGGTCCAGCGAGCCGTCGTCGAGGATGTCGCACTCGATACCGGTGAGCAGCCGGAAGGGCGCCCACTTCGCGTTCAGCGCGGTCACCACGTCCAACTGCTCCCGCAACCGCTCCGGTGACAGACCACGGGCCACGGTCAGCCGTGGCGAGTGATCGGTGAGCACCGCCCACTCGTGGCCCAGCTCCGCCGCCGTACGGCCCATCTCCTCGATCGGGGAGCCGCCGTCCGACCAGTCCGAGTGCACATGGCAGTCGCCCCGCAGCAGCGCCAGCAGCCGCCCGCCGCCGTCCGGCGGGGCGGCCTCGGCGGCCTCCCGTTCCAGCTTGTCCAGATAGCCGGGTATCCGCCCGGCCAGTGCCTCGCGCACCACCTGCGCCGTCTTCGGCCCCACCCCCTTCAGTGACTCCAGCGACCCGGCGGCCGAACGCTCCGCCACCTCGTCCGCGGGCAGCGCGCCGAGCACGGATCCTGCGGTGCGGAAGGCCCGTACGCGATAGGTGGGGGCCTGGGCCCGCTCCAGCAGGAACGCGATCCGCTCCAGAGCCTCGACGGGATCCATCGCCACCTCCAGCCCGCGCGCCCGAGCCCCCGCCTCCAGCCTCGCCCGAGCTCGGGGTGCCCGCACGGTGGGCCGCCCACGACGCCCGTACACCTCCAAATCGGGTGGAACCGCTCTACGCTCTAGACATGACGGAAATCGCGAGTCCTCACATCTCCCACCCCCGGGTCATGGTGCTCGGGGTTCAGCCGGGTACGCCGCCGTTCCGGATCGTGGAGATCGACGGTCAGGTGGTCGGCGAGGCGAGGACGCTGACGGACGTGCTCCTGGCCGCCGCGGCGTACGGCATCACCGTCCACGACGCCGACGACCCGGAGCAGGTCCGCTGGGTGGGCGGAGACAAGCTCACCTGGCGGCTGCACCAGAAGATGCGCTAGGCCTTGCCGGCTGTTTTGTCGGCCGGCTTGCCAGTCGCCTTGCCGGGCGGCTTGCGCGTTCCCTTGCGGCGGCTTGCACGCGGGCGCCGGGCCGGTCCGCCCTGCGGCGCGCTGTCCTGGGCGGGTACGTGCACGGCCCGGCCCAGCCGTCGGCCGAGCAGCAGATAGCCCAGCAGTGCCCCCGCGGTGTTGAGGATGACGTCATCGATGTCGAACGCGCGTCCGGTTATCAGTGCGCCCTGCACCAGCTCGACCATCAGCATCATCAAGGCGGTCAGCGCGGGGATGCGCAGCAGCCCGCGCGCCCCGGGCGCCAGCACCGGCAGCAGCACGCCGAAGGGCACGCCGAGCAGGACGTTCCCGCCGATCTGCTTGAGCGCGTCACGCGGGGAGGCGTAGTTCAGGTAGAGCTCCAGGGAGCTGCCGGGGCGCAGATTGCTGTGCGTGAGCTCCGTCGACGCCGGCGAAGGCTGGAGCGTGAGCCCGGCCAGTACCGCGCCGAACGCCACCATGGCCAGGAACGCCAGCGCCATCACCAGCAGCCGCAGGGGCAGTGCGAGTGGCCGACGCGCGGGTGGGGCCGCGGGTGCCGCCCGGCGGCCGGAGGTCGTGGAACGGGAACGTGACGTGGTACGGGCCATACAACCCTCCCAGATTCAACTTCCCTTTGTCTCAAGGTGGTTACCCCGGTGGAGGCCCACAATGCCGACCCGTTCGCGCGCCCGACTCGGCCCGGACCGCAGTCCGGGCCGAGTCGGGGCGGGGCCTGGCGCCACGACGCCACCCTCAGGACGAGAACGTCACCTTCACCTCCTTGAAGCCCAGGGACTTCAGCAGCCCTTCGAGCATGTCGGTCGTGTTGGACTCGGCGCGGTCGGTCAGCCTGCTCTCCTTCGCGGCGTCGCCGATGTGCTTGACCGCGAGCTTCTGCACGGCCTGTTCGCTGTTGGGGTTGTCGGAGAACATGTCGCCGAGGCGGTCGAGGAGACCGCGTTGCTTGGAGACGGCGTAGGAGTGCTCGGTGTCGAGGGCGGGGGTGCCCAGCTTCGCGTGCGGAAGGTTGATGGTGGCCGTGGTGCGGTCCTTGTCGACCTTCACATCGTTCTCGCCCACCTCGCCGAGGTCGACGTAGGCGTCCACGGTGCCCGCGCCGACGTACAGCGTGCGGGTGCCGCGGATCGCGTCCGGCAGGTACTTGGCGTCCTTCTCCAGGTCGACGACCACCTGGAAGTTGCCCGAGGCGGCGTCGTAACGGCTCATGTCCTGGATGGACTTCAGGAGTGTGGGCCCCGAGCGGTCGTGCTCCTCGGTTCCGAACACGTCGTCCAGCCCGCCGAGGAGCAGCAGCCGCAGGGCGGCCAGCAGTACCACGATGAGGACGACCACGGCGGTGAGCAGTTTCGCCCAGCCGGGCAGACGCATGCGCTTGATGGACGTCGTCATGTCGACGGTCCTCCTTCCCTATTCAACGAATGCCCTCAAAGTCCCTGAGGGAACGCGGAGTTGGGGATTGTCCTTACTTCGCCGTAGGGCGGGCGTGTGTCGCGTCCGGGGTGCCGGGTCGAATCTGCGTACGACTCTCGGTCGGGTCGTGGCCAGTAGCATGAGCCGCGCAACCCGTAATGATCATGTTCATACGAGGAGCCGACCGTGCGTGACATCGCCGTTTTCACCGGAAGCGCCCACCCCGAGCTCGCGGACGAGGTCTGTGCGCACCTCGGGGTGCCGCTGAGCCCGACCCGGGTGAGCCGGTTCGCCAACGACTGTCTGGAGGTGCAGCTCCAGGGCAACTGCCGTGAGCGGGACGTGTTCCTGATCCAGCCGCTGGTCGCGCCCGTGCAGGAGCACCTCGTCGAGCTGCTGCTGATGTGCGACGCGGCCCGGGGCGCCTCCGCGGGCCGGATCACCGTGGTCATGCCGCACTATTCGTACGCCCGCTCCGACAAGAAGGACGCGCCCCGTATCTCCATCGGCGGCCGGCTCGTCGCCGACCTCATGGTGTCGGCGGGCGCCAGCCGGGTCCTCGCCATGACGCTGCACTCGCCGCAGGTCCACGGCTTCTTCTCGGTGCCGGTCGACCACCTGCACGCGCTGCGCGAACTGGCCGCGCACTTCCGCCGGTACGACCTGTCCCGTACGACGGTCGTCTCGCCGGACCTCGGCAACGCCAAGGAGGCGGCGGCCTTCGCGCGGATGATCGGCGCGCAGGTCGCCGCGGGCGCCAAGCAGCGGTTCGCGGACGACCGGGTGCGGATCAGCTCGGTGATCGGTGAGATCGCCGGGCGGGACGTCATCGTGCTCGACGACGAGATCGCCAAGGGCAGCACCGTCCTGGAACTCCTCGACCGGCTGCGGGAGCTGGGCCCGCGCTCGATCCGGGTGGCGTGCACCCACGGCCTGTTCGCCGCCGGGGCCCTGAAACGGCTGGGCGAGCAGCCCGACGTCCTGGAGATCGTGTGCACCAACACCGTGCCGGTCCCCGTGGAGGAGCGCACCGAGAAACTACAGGTGCTCTCCATCGCCCCCGCGCTCGCGGAGGCCGTGCGCCGCATTCACAACGGTGAGTCCGTCAGCGCCCTGTTCGACGCGCCGCCGAGCGAATAGAACAGGTAGGAGGACAACTGAACAGTGCTCGCGCTCGGCACCACTCACCTGACCAGGGAGGGCTCGCAGTGGCGAAGGCGAAGTTCGAGCGGACCAAGCCGCATGTGAACATCGGGACCATCGGGCACATCGACCACGGCAAGACCACACTGACGGCGGCCATCACCAAGGTGCTGCACGACCGGTTTCCCGGCCTGAACCCCTTCACGCCGTTCGACCAGATCGACAAGGCGCCCGAGGAGCGGCAGCGCGGCATCACCATCTCCATCGCGCACGTCGAGTACCAGACCGAGCGCCGGCACTACGCGCACGTCGACTGCCCCGGGCACGCCGACTACATCAAGAACATGATCACGGGCGCGGCCCAGATGGACGGCGCGATCCTCGTCGTCGCCGGCACCGACGGGCCGATGCCGCAGACCAAGGAACATGTGCTGCTGGCCCGGCAGGTCGGCGTCCCGTACATCGTCGTCGCCCTCAACAAGACCGACATGGTCGACGACGAGGAGATCCTGGAACTCGTGGAGCTGGAGGTGCGCGAGCTGCTCACCGAGTACGAGTTCCCGGGCGACGACGTGCCCGTCGTACGGGTCTCCGCGCTCAAGGCCCTCGAAGGGGACCCGGAGTGGAGTGCTTCCGTCCTCGAACTCGTCGCCGCCGTCGACGAGTTCGTGCCCGAGCCGGAGCGTGACGTCGACAAGCCGTTCCTGATGCCGATCGAGGACGTCTTCACCATCACGGGGCGGGGCACGGTCGTCACCGGACGCATCGAGCGGGGCACACTGCGGGTGCACAGCGAGGTCGAGATCGTCGGCGTCCACGAGCGCAGTACCAGGACCACGGTCACCGGCATCGAGATGTTCCGCAAACTCCTCGACGAGGGCTGGGCGGGGGAGAACGTCGGCCTGCTGCTGCGGGGCGTCAAACGGGAGGACGTGGAGCGCGGCCAGGTCGTCATCAAGCCCGGCTCGGTCACCCCGCACAAGGAGTTCGAGGCGCGGGCGTACATCCTGTCCAAGGACGAGGGCGGGCGGCACACACCGTTCTTCGAGAACTACCGGCCGCAGTTCTACTTCCGGACCACCGATGTGACGGGTGTGGTGTCACTGCCGAGGGGCACCGAGATGGTCATGCCCGGAGACAACACCACGATGCTCGTCCGGCTCATCCAGCCGATCGCGATGGAGGAGGGACTGAAGTTCGCGATCCGCGAGGGCGGCCGGACCGTGGGCGCCGGGCAGGTCATCCGGATCATCAAGTGAAGGACCGTCAGATGAGCGCACCCCCGAAGGCGGCGGTCGTGCCGCGGCCCGGGGGTACGCGGTCATAATGTGCCGGACGTGGCCTCGGGCTGCCCCAGGGCCGCGTCCAGCGACGGCGCCGGCGGCAGCAGGCGCGACAGACCCGTCACCTTCAGCACGCGCAGGGTGAGCGGGTGCGTGCAGACGAGGCGCAGCTCGCCGCCGTGGTCGAGGACCCGGTGGCGGGCCCGGTAGAGCAGGCGCAGCCCGGAGCAGTCGAAGAACGCGATGTGGCGGAGGTCGATCACGACCCGGGCCGCGGCGCTGCCCGTCGCCGCGTCCAGATGCGGAATGATCTCCACGGCCGCCGCGATGTCGATCTCGCCGCGCAGCTCCAGCACGGTGTGCCCGCGCTCCGTGCGGACGCGCAGGAACTCGGTCGCGGGCGGTGTGGGGTCGTACGGCACGACGACATCGCCTCCAACCGGCTTTCGTGCGGGCAACACCCGCCCCCGCCCTGCAAGTTACCCTCGATGGAGTGAATTTGAGCATGTTCGATTGACATATGTCTTCGATTTAGAGGGTGAGTCGTCCGGAGTTTTGCGGAGGGCCGCCTACGACAACGCGTGCCACGCCTTCGACAGGGCCTGCCGGAACTGGTCGGCCTGGTGCGCGGTGAGGTCGCGGATCATGCGTTCCTCCAGGTCACGCACGGGTTCGGCGACGCGGTCGAGCAGCTCCCGCCCCTCGTCGGTCAGCAGGATCAGCAGCTCGCGCCGGTTGTGGGGATTCCGCTCCCGGCGCACAAGTCCGCGGTTCTCGAGACTTCGCACCAGATCCGCGATGGACTGGGCGGTGACGAACGAGTCGCGGGCCAGCTGGGCGGCCGACAGGCCGTCGTGCCGCTGCAGGACCGTGAGCGAGGTGTACTGCAGCGCCGTGATCCCCGAGGGCTTGACCAGCTCGTCCAGATGCGAGCGGACAACGAGCTCCACTTGCTTGACCATGTAGAGGAGGGAGGGCGGTGCCTTGGTGCTGACCATGAGGTCAGCGTAAGGCATTGACAGGAAACCTGTGTGTAATGAGACTGCGAACCAACAGGAATCCTGTTGGTTGAAATCTTAGCGATCAAGGCTGAGGAGTGGGCAATGACGACCACCTTCGAGAGCGGGCCCGGGCGGCTGTTCATCGGTGGACAGTGGCTCGAGGCGACTGACGGGGCACGCGCCGACGTGATCGACCCGTCCACGGGCCAGGTGGTCACGACCGTCGCGGAAGCAGGCGCCGCCGACGTCGACGCCGCTGTACGGGCCGCCCGTGAGGCATTCGACAACGGCACCTGGTCCGGGTTGAGCGGCCGCGAGCGCGGCCGGATACTGGGCCGCGTCGCCCAGCTGATCAGGGAGAACGCCGACGAGATCGCGGCCCTGGAGAGCCGCGACGTGGGCAAGCCGATCACCCTGGCGCACGCCGTCGACGTGACCAACGCGGCCAACGACTACGAGTACTACGCCTCCCTCGCCTGGTCCCTGGACGGCTCGGCCCGCGACGTCCCGAACAACCGCCTCGCCTACACCAAGCGCGGCCCCATCGGTGTGGTCGGCGCGATCACCCCGTTCAACTTCCCGCTGATCCTGGCCGGCTCCAAGATCGCCCCCGCGCTCGCGGCCGGCAACACGGTCGTGCACAAGCCGGCCGAGGAGACCCCGCTCAGCGCCCTCTACATGGCGGGGCTCCTGAAGGAGGCCGGCGTCCCGGACGGCGTCTACAACGTCGTCACCGGCACGGGCCCGGTCGCCGGCGAGGCGCTGCTGCGCAACCCCGGTGTCGACAAGATCGCCTTCACCGGCTCCACCGCGACCGGCAGGCACGCGGCGAGCGTCGCCGGCGAGGGCCTGAAGCAGGTCACGATGGAGCTCGGCGGCAACGCGGCGCACCTCGTCTTCGAGGACGCCGACATCGAGAAGGCCATCGGCGCCATCATCAAGGGCTTCGTCTTCAACACCGGCCAGTTCTGCATGGGCGGCCCCCGTCTGCTGGTCGCCCGCTCGGTCTACGAGACCGTGGTCGGCATCCTCGCCGACGCCGTGCCCGGCGTGCCGATCGGCGACCCCCGGCAGCCCGAGACCGTCATCGGCCCGATGGCGGGCGAGCGGCACCTGAAGAAGGTCGAGGAGTACGTCGAGCTGGCCCGCAAGGAGGGCGGCCGCATCGTCTGCGGCGGCGAGCGCCTCGACCTGAACGGCGGCTTCTACTACAAGCCCACCGTCATCGCCGACCTCGGCAACGACTCCCGGGTCGTCCAGGAGGAGGTCTTCGGACCGGTCCTCACCGTGCAGCCCTTCGACTCCGAGGACGAGGCCGTCGAGCTGGCCAACTCCACGCCGTACGGCCTGGCCTCGGGCATCCAGACCACCAACCTCACCCGCGCCCACCGCGTCGCCGACCGCCTCCAGGCGGGCATCGTCTGGATCAACGACTGGCCGATGCTCGACCCCGCCGTGCCCTTCGGCGGTGTGAAGGCCTCCGGCTTCGGCCGCGAGTACGGCCCCGAGGCCCTGGAGTCCTACACCAAGGTCAAGTCCGTCGTCGTCTCGCTCGACTGAGCACTTCCCCGGGATCACCAGTGAGCCGCTGGGAGCGCTCCGGTGTCGAGGGCGCGAGCGCGCGGAGGCCCGACGAAGTGGGGCTGAGCACGGTCGCGCCCCCGACACCGGCCGGAGCGCTCCGGAGGCTCACAATCGAAAAGGAGTTCAGGAGAATGTCCACCACCACACGTGCCGCCGTGGTCGAGTCCGGGGGCGCGCCCTTCACCCTCTCCGAGGTCGTCCTGGACCAGCCGGGACCGGGCGAGGCGCAGGTCCGTATGGTCGCCGCCGGGCTGTGCCACACCGACCTCGGTGTCGCCAGCGGCGCCCTGCCCTTCCCGCTCCCCGGAGTCCTCGGCCACGAGGGCGCCGGTGTCGTCGAGGCCGTCGGCCCGGGCGTCACCTCCGTAGCCCCGGGCGACCACGTCCTGCTGTCCTTCACCTCCTGCGGCAGCTGTCACAACTGCCGTGACGGGCACCCGGCGTACTGCGCCACCTGGCTCCCGCTGAACCTGCTCGGTGGCCGCCGCGCCGACGGCACCAGCACCATCAGCCGCGACGGCCAGGACCTCGGCGGCCACTTCTTCGGCCAGTCCTCGTTCGCCGAGCGCGCCCTGGTCGACGAGCGCAGCCTCGTCAAGGTCGACCCCGAGGTGCCGCTCGACTCCATCGCCCCCCTCGGCTGCGGCGTACAGACCGGTGTCGGCGCCGTCTGGAACGTGCTGGAGCCGCGCGCGGGCAGCACGGTCGTCGTCCTCGGCGCCGGAGCCGTCGGCCTCTCCGCCGTGATGGCGGCCGCCCTCACCCCGGCGACCACGATCATCGCCGTCGACAAGGTCGGCGAACGCCTGGAGCTGGCCAAGGAGCTGGGCGCCACGCACACGGTGAACGCGAACGAGGTCGACGACCTCACCGAGGCCGTCATGGAGATCACCGGCGGCCGGGGCGCCGACGGTGTCGTGGAGACAACCGGCAGCGTCTTCGTGCTCCGCAAGGGCGTCGACTCCCTCGCCGCGCGCGGCACCCTCGTGATCGTCGGCGCCCCGCCGTTCGGCACCGAGGTCTCCCTCGACGTCAACGGCATGCTCGGCGGCAAGCGGGTCGTCGGTCTCACCCTCGGCGACAACGAGATCCAGACCGCCATCCCGGTCCTCGTCCAGCTCGTCAAGGACGGCAAGCTCCCGCTGGAGCGTCTGATCAGCCGCTACAAGTTCGAGGACATCGACCAGGCGGTGGCGGACATGAGCGGCGGCAAGACCATCAAGCCAGTGCTGACGTTCTGAACCACGCCTCGGCATTGGCGTCCGCGGCCGTGCCTCTCCCCGCGGCCGGACGGCCCTGTGGGCGACCTGAACACCAGGTCCGCCCGCAGGGCCGTCGAACGTTCGGGGCCCCCGCGACGTCGGAGGAGTGACACGGCGTTCGTGGCGTGTGAAAGGGCTTCGTGAACGGCAAGGGGTGGGGCATGCGGGGAAGATTCGTGGCGACGGCGGTCCTGGTGGCCGTGACGGCGGTGGGATGCGGCACCGGGAAGCAGGACGACCCCGTGACAGCCGGTACGCCGCCCGCCACGCCTTACGACGGCCCCCTCCACCTCCCGCACAAGGAGGTGGACGAGGACGGCGTCGAGGCGATCAGAACCGAGTCGGGCGCGGCCGGAAAGGCCCTGGAGTGCGCCGGCGAGATCTACGACGGCGGCGGAGGCCCCGGTGGCTGGGGCGAGAACGACGGCGGTGACACGCCCGAGGAGGGCCTGGAGGCGTACTTCGACATCGAGGTGCCCGATGTCCCCAGGGAGGGCTACCGCGTCGAGCGTGCGGAGAAAAACCGCGTCCTGTTCTCCTACGACGTCGACGGCAGGACCAAGGTCGCCGTGATCGTCGCCAAGGACCGGAAGAACAGCCCCGGCTGGGGCCCGGAGACCAGCGCCTCCTGCGACCCGGCCGAACTTCCGGCGAGCTTCACCGACTCCCAGTGGTACGAGATCTGGACCGACGAGGACGGCAAGCGCGTCCCGATCACGAAGGTGCACACCTCGAAGGGGCCGGAGCACTGCGACTGGCAGGACGCCCACTTCCTGTCGGTCGGCAGCGACGCGGACGGGGACGGGAAGCTGTACGGCCGCGATCCGGACGGGGTCCTGCCCGAGGGCATGCTCACCGCCGCCTACGACGGCGACGCGCGTATGCCCGAGGGGGCGCGTGACACCGGGTACCGCCACGAGGACCGGTCGCTGTGGCTCGTCGAGGACGACCCGTCGAAGGCGTACGTCCGCACACCGGACGGCGTCGAGGCGTGGCCCGCGGTCGCCGAGGGCAAGGGCTGCGCCTGAGCCGGTACGGGGGCTCAGAGCCGGTGTCCGGACCCGGGCCGGGAGCATGCCGCCTGGCACGTACGCTCGCCGCATTGACGACGCTCGTCCGGCCGGGGCCCGGACACCGGCTCTCAACGGCTGCGGTGCAGGGCGACCAGCAGCTGCCACGACTGGTGGGCGATCTCCTCCGAGGAGGCGTCGATCCGCCCGTGCAGCCAGTCCGCGAGGACCCCCGCGAAGGTGGCGGCCACGGCCGACGCCACCAGCGGGGCGTCCGCGGCCCCCGCCAGCTCGCGCTCACGGAGGCTGTAGGCCCGCAGGTCCCGGTACAGGACCCGGCCCAGCGGACCGCTGCCGCCCGGCGCCAGCAGTGTGCGGTACAGCGCGGCGTGCGGGGCGAGCGAGGCGAAGAACTCCACCAGAGCCTCGGGCGCCCGCACCGGGTCGGGGCGCCCGCGCCAGGCGTGCAGGGCGTCCACGGCCTCCCGTACGACATCGGCGCAGGCGTCCACCGCCAGCGCCTCCAGGTCGGTGTAGTGCACATAGAACGTGGCCCGGCCGACCCCCGCGCGGCGGACCAGCGCGGCCACGCTGACCTCCGCCAAGGGGTGCCGGGCGCACTCGGCGAGGAGGGCTTCCCGCAGCTTGGCCCGGGTACGGGCGGCCCGGGGATCCTCCATGGTCATCCGGCGACGAGCACGGCGGCCAGGGCCAGGGCGCCGGGGAGGGCCTGCGCGACCAGGATGCGGCGGTTGGCCGTGGCCGCCCCGTACACGCCCGCGACGATCACGCAGCCGAGGAAGAAGATCTGCGCGCGGTAGCCGGTCGGGTCACCGGCGATCAGGCCCCACACCAGACCGGCGGCGAGGAAGCCGTTGTAGAGCCCCTGGTTGGCGGCCAACGCGGCGGTCCGCTGCGCCATCTCGGCGTCGAGCCCGTGGAAGCTCATCCCCGGCTTCTTCTGCCACAGGAACATCTCCATCACCAGGATGTACACATGCAGCGCGGCCACCAGCGCGACCAGCACATTCGCCAGGATCTCCATGGTCGACGGACTCCTTCTCCAACACTTGACACTTCATTAACTCTTGGACAGGTGTCCACTATAGCTGGACAGTCGTCCATGAAGTCACCGGGGTCGGATCACCCGGGGCGGGTACAGGGAGTACATAGGTCGACGGGGCGGACCCACGGAGGAGTCATGGCACTGGTCGAGGCCGGAGTGGTGGTGCTGGACTGCGTCGAGCCGACGCAGCTCGCCACGTTCTACAAGGAACTGCTCGACGCCGAGGAGACGGAGGCGACCGTCGACCGGGTCGAGATCAGGGGCGCGGGCGGTACGCGCATGGCGTTCAGCCGGGACGCCCTCGCCACCCCGCCGAGCTGGCCGCGCCCCGAGGAGTCCTTCCACACCCATCTGGACTTCTATGTCGAGGACCTGGACGGGGCCGAGCGGAGGGTCGTCGCCCTGGGCGGCCGCCCGATCGAGATGAGGGACCCGGGCGGCGGGCTCGGGGAACGGTCCTACGCCGATCCGGCCGGCCACACCTTCACCCTGCGCCGCGTGATACCCGCGGCACCGGAACCCTGCTGACCCCGACCCGCTGACCCCGCTCGGACCCGCCGCTCAGTCCTGGTCGTTCTTCTCGGCCGACTCCTTGGTCGGCCAGCTTCCGGTGGACCGTTCGATGGCCTTGGCGCCCGCGCGGTTTACCACGCTGCGGACCGCGGCGAAGATCGCGCCCTGCAGGGCCGCCGCGAGCAGCACCTCGCCCCAGCCGCGGTCCCGGTCCAGCGCGTCGGGCGTGTCGTCCTCGTGCCGGATGGCCTTCCAGGTCTTACGGAAGGCGAAGGAGGAGATGGCGCCCCCTGCCAGGCCGAGCACGAGCCCGACGGGCTGGTAGACGAGCGGCAGCTTCTTCTTCTTGTTCTTGGACATCGGGTTCCTCCATGTGAACCGTGGTCAGGCGCGACCCGTGGGCGGCACGGCCTCCGGGCCGGGCACCGGACCGGGTGGTGTTCCGTCGCCGAACGGGCGTCCGCCCAGCTCCTCGCGGTGGTGGGGCGTCAGCCAGCCGGACGTATCGGGGCCGAGCGGCACGATGCCGGTCGGGTTGATGCCGGTGTGCACCTGGTGGTAGTGCCGCTTGATGTGGTCGAAGTCGACGGTGTCACCGAAGCCGGGGGTCTGGAAGAGGTCGCGGGCGTACGCCCACAGCACCCGGTCCTCCGCCAGCTTCCACAGATTGCACTTGAAGTGGCCGTGGTAGACGGCGTCGAAGCGCACGAGGGTGGTGAACAGCCGGATGTCGGCCTCGGTGATCGTGTCGCCGACGAGATACCGCCGGCGCGCCAGCCGCTCCGACAGTGCCTGAAACCTGCGGAACACTCCGGCGCAGGCCTCCTCGTACGGCTTCTGGCCGGTGGCGAAGCCCGCCCGGTACACGCCGTTGTTGACGTCCTCGTAGACCTCCGCCATCACGGTGTCGATCTCGTCGCGCAGCGCGACCGGATACAGGTCGGGCGCTCCCTCGCGGTGCAGGGCCGTCCACTCGGTGGCGAGATCGAGGGTGAGCCGCTGGTAGTCGTTGCTGACCAGCTTGCCGCTCGGCACGTCGACGAGCGCGGGCACGCTCACCCCGTCCGGATAGTCGGTCGCCCGGGCGTCGTACGCCTCCTTGAGGAAGCGGATGCCGAGGACGGGGTCCCGGCCGTCCGGGTCCAGGGTGAACCGCCAGCTGCGGTCGTCCTGGACGGGGTCGGCGATCGCCAGCGACAGCGCGTTCTCCAGGCCCAGCAGCCGGCGCGAGATCACACCCCGGCTCGCCCAGGGACAGGCCCGGCTGACGACGAGCCGGTAGCGGCCCGCCTCCACCGGCCAGCCGTCCCGGCCGTCCGCCGTGACCCGGTCGGTGAAGTGGCTCCTGGACCGCTGGAACTCCCTCCGCCCGTACTCCTCGTTGCCTTCGCCGACGCCCATTTCCGCCCACACCTCTCGGTGTCCCGATACATCCGACTCTGTGAGGGTTCCCCTTTTTCTTCGGTTGCCACGGGGTGCGGCCGACCGGTGGGGGGCACAGGGAACCCCGCCGCGACGGGGGAGCGCGGCGGGGTCCGAGGCTCGGGTGCCCGGTGCCCGGCGCGTCATGCGCCGCACACCGAAGAATTTCTGCGGGGTTCGCTCAGTGACCGTCAGCCGGTCGCGTCACGCCCCGGCCGGCGGCTCCAACACGAAGACGGGGATCTCCCGGTCGGTCCGCTCCTGGTAGTCGGCGTACGGCGGATAGGCGGCTACCGCCCGCCGCCACCACTCGGCCTTCTCGTCACCGGTGACCTCGCGCGCGGACACGTCCTGCTTCACGGGCCCGTCCTGGAGCTCCGCGACGGGGTGCGACTTGAGGTTGTGGTACCAGACGGGGTGCTTGGGGGCGCCGCCCTGCGAGGCGACGACCGCGTACCGGCCTTCGTGCTCCACACGCATCAGCGGAGTCTTGCGGATCTTTCCGCTCTTCGCGCCGAGCGTGGTGAGGACGACGACCGGCATACCGGAGTCCAGCAACGTCGTCCCCTCGGTGCCGCCCGAGCTCTCGTACAGCTCGACCTGCTCGCGGACCCACTGTGTCGGGCTGGGCTCGTACTCGCCGTCGAATGGCATGGCAACCGTCCCTTGTCGTGTGGCGATGCTGTCCCGGGTGCAACAACCGCGGGGTGCGGAATCATCCGCACCGGACGGCGGAGAAGGCGGATCGGTCACGAGGGCACCACCGTCCGCACGGCCAGGAACGCGATCACCGCGCTGGACACGAGCGCCGTCACCAGCTGCCCCCGCTGCCCGGTCAGGGCCCGCCCGAGCAGCGCCCCGCCCCCGGCGAGCAGCAGTTGCCAGGTGGCGGAGGCGAGGAAGGCGGCCAGGACGAACACGCCCTGTTCCAGGGGGCGTACGGCCTCGGTGGCGCGGCTGCCGAGCACGAGCGCGGCGAAGTAGACCACCGTGGTGGGGTTGAGGAGGGTGATGCCGAGGAGGCTCAGAAAGGCCCGGGCCGGGCTCGGTGGGGCTTCGTCGGTGCGGGCGGTGAGCTGCCGGTGGTCGCGGTACCGGCGCAGGGCTGTGACCGCGCCGCTCAGCGCCAGTGCGAGCAGGACCAGGGCGGAGGCCCAGCGCAGGGGGCCGAGGACGGGCCGGAGGGCGGCCGCGAGGGCCGTGCCGCCGAGGGCGGCGATCAGGGCGTAGAGCCCGTCTGCGGTGGCCACGCCGAGTGCGGCCGAGGCGCCGGTGCGCAGGTTCGTACGGGCGGTGAGGGAGACGAGGTAGGTCGCGACGGCCCCGACCGGGACGGCGATGCCGTAGCCCGCGAGGAGGCCCGCGACGAGCGCGGCCGTCATGACCGGGGCGGTGTCGGCCCCCACGGTCGGCCGGACTGCTGCTGCCCCCGCACCGAGAGGACGGTGGCGGGGGTCAGCGGCAGGAAGGCGTCGATGATGAACATGGGCAGATCCTGGGGGCGGCCGTCGTGCCCCCGCAATCGATTTACGGCGGCCTCAGGCCACGGTCACCTCGACCGGCAGCTTCTTGATGCCGTTCACGAAGTTGGAGCGGACACGCGGGACCTCGCCGACGAGACGGATGTCCGCGAGGCGCGGGATCAGCTCCTCGAACATGATGCGGATCTCGGTGCGGGCCAGCAGATTGCCCAGGCACAGATGCGGGCTGCCCTTGCCGAAGGTGACATGGTCGTTGTCGGCGCGGGCGACGTCGAAGTCGTACGGGTTGCCGAAGACCTCCTCGTCCCGGTTGCCGGAGGCGTACCACATGACGACCTTGTCGCCCTCCTTGATCCGCTTTCCGCCGAGCTCGACGTCACGGGTCGCGGTGCGGCGGAAGTGGTAGATGGGGGAGGCCCAGCGCAGGAACTCCTCCACCGCGCTCGGGATCAGGGACGGGTCGTCCTTGAGCCGGGCGAGCTGTTCGGGGTTCTGGAGCAGGGCAAGCATGGAGTGGGTGATGGTGTGCCGGGTGGTCTCGTTGCCGGCCACCACGAGGAGCAGGAAGTAGTTGTCGAAGTCCTGCGCGGAGAGCGGGACCCCGTCGCGCGGCACGGTGTTGACCAGCTTCGACACCAGGTCCGTGCCGTCGCCGCCGCGCCGCTGCCGGGCCAGTTCGCGGCCGTAGTCGAAGACTTCGAGGGAGGCGGGGGAGCGGAACGGCAGATCGCGGTACTTCTCGCTCTCCGCGCTGTCCAGGAGGACGTCCGCGTAGTCGGGGTCGGTGTTGCCGATGATCCGGTTGCCCCAGTCGATGAGCTGCTGGTTGTCCTCCGGCGGCACGTCCAGGAGGCGGGCGAGCACGTTGATGGGGAAGTCCGCGGAGACCTCCTTGACGAAGTCGAAGGTGCCCTTGGCGAGCGCCGCGTCGAGGGTCGTGGCGGTCAGGCCGCGCAGGAAGTCGGTGTAGCTGTTGATCACGTTCGCGCCGAACTGGCGCTGGAGCAGGCTGCGCAGGGCGCGGTGGCGGACGCCGTCCAGCTCCAGGATGGAGGCGCGCTTCTTGATCTGGTCGTCGTCGACCTCTTCGAGATTGACGAACTTCATCGAGGTGAAGGTCTCGGCGTCGCGGTCCACGCGGGCGATGTCGGCGTGCCGGGTCACCGCCCAGAAACCGGAGTTGGGCGCCTCCTCCGGCTGCCAGTGCACCGGGTCCTCGTGGCGCAGGGTGTGGAACATGCGCCACGGGGTGACGCCGTCGGTGAAGTTGTCGAGGTCGGCCAGGTCGACCTCTTCGAGCGGTAGTGGTTCGTTCACGGCACTGGTCAGGATCTCGGTCATGCGGTGCTCCTCGGCGGTCACAGGTGGTAGGCGTACTCGGTGAACTCCCAGTCGGTGACGTGCCGTTGGAAGCGCTCGACCTCGTTGCGTTTGTAGGTGAGGAAGGAGGTGGTGAAGTCCTTGCCGAGCACCTCGGCCAGGGCGGTGTCCGCCTCCAGCGCGTCGAGGGCCTCGGGCAGGGTGGCGGGCAGCAGGGCGGCCTTGGCGGTGTCGTAGCCGTAGCCCTCCAGCGGGGCCGGCGGCTCCTCGCCCGCCAGGACCCCGAGCAGGGCGGCGGCGACGGTGCCCGCGATCGCCAGGTACGGGTTGGCGCTCGCGTCGCCGAGCCGCAGCTCCATGCGGGCACCCGAGCCGCGCTCGGGCGGGATGCGGACCATCGCGCTGCGGTTGTCGAGCCCCCAGTCGATCAGCCAGGGCGCGAGCGTGTCGGGCCCGAAGCGCTTGTACGAGTTGATCGTCGGGTTGAGCAGCGCGGCGAGGGCCGGGGCGTGCGCGAGGACGCCGGCGATCGCGTGCCGGGCGGTCGCGGACAGCCCGTGCGGGCCCGAGGGGTCGTCGAAGACGTTGCCGCCCTCCTCGTCCTCGCAGGACAGATGGAGGTGGAAGCCGGAGCCGCCGGCGTCGTTGAAGGGCTTGGCCATGAACGTGGCGAGTCTGCCCTCCCGGCGGGCCAGTTCCTTGATCGCGGCCTTGAAGCGGAAGGCACGATCGGCGGCCGACATCGCCTCCGAGTGCAGCAGGTTGATCTCGAACTGCCCGCCGTCGAACTCGTGGTTGCCGCTGAGGACGCCGAGGTCGAGGTCGCGGACGTGCCGCAGGGTGCGCAGCAGATGGTTGTCGGCGTCGGCGCGCAGGCCGGCGGTGTACACGGCGCCGTTGTCCGCGCCGTAGCGCCGCCAGCCGCCCGCACCGCCGGTCTCGGGCTCGCAGAGGAAGTACTCCAGCTCGGGTCCCACGACCGGGCGCAGCCCGTGCTCGGAACACCGGGCCAGGACCGCCCGCAGCAGGTCCCGGGGCGACTCCGGGGCCGGTGAACCGGTGGCGGGGTCGAGCACGTCCCCGAGGCAGGTGGCCACCCCGGGCTCCCAGGGCAGCGCGGCCAGGGTGCTCAGATCCGGCCGTACGGCGATGTCGGGCAGCCCCGCGTCCAGGCCGCCCGCGACGGGGACGACGTCGCCCTGGGGGCTGGTGTGGTAGACGGCCCGGCAGAAGGCGAGGCCGTGCTCGCAGGCCCGGGGAAGCTCCTCCAGCAGCACGTCACGTGCGCGGTCCGTGCCGATGAGATCCGGATAGGTCACGCGGACGACGTCGATGCCGTCGGCGGCCAGCCGGGCCATGTGCTGCCGGACTACTGGGATGTCGGATGCGCTCACCGATGTCTCCTCGGACGGGCGATGGGGCACCTCCCGGGATTCGGGTCCGGTGCTCCGGTGGCGTGGAAGACGGGCCGGGGTGACGGAGAAGGAACAAGCAAGGCGATTGACCCCGGCGCTTTGTTTGATGTCAAACGGTAAGAGTGGGCGGCGTGGCCCGCAAGAGGGTTCGGTCAAGAATTTATCCATCCGGATAGCTATTGACCAGGGTCCCCGGTCTGCCTACCTTGTTTGAAGCCAAACGAGTTGGGGGTGCGGTCGCCGTACACGGCCCTCGCACCCCTTTGGCCGGGGTCCGGCCCTATCCGGCCGGGCCCCGATTTCCCCCTTCGCTCCCGCTCCGACGCCCTCACCTCCAGGAGGACCGGCCATGAAGGTCGTCGTCGACATGAACAAGTGCCAGGACCACGGCCAGTGCGTCTTCGCCGCCCCCGACGTCTTCTCGATGGACGACGACGGACATCTGCTGTACGTCTCCGACCCCGACGAGGCGCTGCGCGACGAGGTCGAGGAGGCCGCGGACGTGTGTCCGCTCCAGGCCATCCGGATCGAGGCCTGACATGACGACCACCGGACGTGTGGTGGTCGCTGGCGCGTCCATGGGCGGGCTGCGCGCCGCCGAGCAGCTGCGCGCCGCCGGCTGGACCGGGGCGGTCACCGTGGTCGGGGACGAACCCCACATGCCCTACAACCGGCCTCCGCTCTCCAAGGAGGTCCTCGCGGGCAAGGCCTCCTTCGACTCCCTCGCCTTCACCCCGAAGGCGTCCGCCACCGACATCGAGTGGCGGCTCGGCACCGGGATCGCCGCAGCCCGCCTGGCCGAGCGCACCCTGGTCCTCACGGACGGCGACACCCTCACGTTCGACGGACTGGTCGTCGCCACCGGCATGCGGCCCCGGCGACTGCCCTGCCCCGGGCCGGCCGAGGGCCGCCACACCGTCCGGACGCTCTCCGACGCGCAGGGCCTGCGGGACGCCCTCACCCGGCCCGGAGTACGAGTCGTCGTCATCGGCGCCGGCTTCATCGGCTGCGAGGTCGCCGCCACCGCCGTAGGACTCGGCGTCCGGGAAGTGACCGTCGTCGACCCGCTGCCCCTGCCCATGGTGGCCCCGCTCGGCGAACTCCCCGCCCGCGCGCTGCTGCGCCGCCACGAGGAGCGCGGGGTGCGCTTCGCGCTCGGCACCGGCGTCGCCGGGTTCGAGGGCGAGGACCGGGTCACGGGTGTCGTCCTGGGCGACGGCAGCGTGCTCCCCGCCGATGTGGTCGTGGAGTCCGTCGGCTCGGTCGCCAACACCGAGTGGCTGGACGGGAACGGCCTCGACCTCACGGACGGGGTGCTGACCGACGAGCAGCTGAGGGTCGGCGGTCTGCCGTACGTGGTCGCGGTCGGCGATGTCGCCCGCTTCCCCAACGCCCGCTACGACGGTGTGCCCCGCCGGGTCGAGCACTGGTCGATCCCCACGGACACCGCCAAGCACGCGGCGAAGGTGCTGGTCGCCGGGCTCGCGGGCACGGAGGTGGACCTCGCGCACTTCGCGCCGCTGCCCACTTTCTGGAGCGATCAGCACGACTTCCGGCTGCAGTCCTTCGGGGCGCCCGTCCTCGGCAGGGGCGACGTACGGGTCCTGGACGGTGATCCGGAGCGCCCGGACGGAGACGTCCTGTTCGGCTACCACTCGGGCGACCGTCTCGTCGGCGTCCTGGCCCTCGGCGGCCAGGCCGCCGCGATGAGCGCCGCCCGCTACCGCGCACAGCTGCTGAAGCAGCCCGCCCCCGCCTCGTCAGCAACGTAAGGAACCCTCGTCATGACCAGTGTCCGTGGTTACTTCCACCCCAAGACGGCGAGCGGTGCCTCGTCTCTCGTCCCGTCCCCGCCGTGGCGCTACTCCGGGGACCTGCTCACCGTCGAGTACCGGACCGATCCCGCTCGCGTGCGTGAGCTGCTGCCCGAGCCACTGGAACTGGCCGACGAGGACCCCGGCGCCGTCGCGCTGATCTGGGCCGACTGGCAGTCCTGCTCCGCGTCGGGGGACGAACTGCTCGACCCCGTGCTCTCCCAGTACAAGGAGGCCTTCGCGGTCGTCCGCTGCCGGTACAAGGGGCAGACGTACTCGCGGTGCGTCTACATCTGGGTCGACAAGGACTTCGCCATCGCCCGCGGGCTGCACCAGGGGTATCCGAAGAAGCTCGGGTCCATCCACCAGAC
This sequence comes from Streptomyces graminofaciens, assembly GCF_030294945.1. Classification (NCBI taxonomy): domain Bacteria; kingdom Bacillati; phylum Actinomycetota; class Actinomycetes; order Kitasatosporales; family Streptomycetaceae; genus Streptomyces; species Streptomyces graminofaciens. The sequence goes on from NZ_AP018448.1 coordinate 11,255,268, forward strand.
GCGGCCGCATCCGTACGGGCCCGCTCCGCGGATCTCGGCGGGGGCGCGGTTCGGGGCGACGCTGGCCGCCGCGGACCGGCGTCTGGCGCAGGCCGTGGTGACGCTCCGGGAGCCGTCGGAGACGAACGGGTTCGTGAACGGGCATCCGATGGCGCATCACCGGTGGCTGCCGTCGATCGAGAAGGGGAAGGGGCTGGCGCTGGACGAGCTGATCGAGTCCGGGGCGGCCGACTTCGAGGGCGGGCAGGCGTGGGTCGGTGACGCGGAGCTGGAGTTGTTCGAGGCGCCGACGGAGGAGCTGGCCCGGTTGACGATCGAGGAGCCGATCGCCGCGTACTACCGGCAGGTCGGGGTGGTGTGGGACGGCGGTCGTCTGCTGGAGTCCGGTTTGTCTGGAGCCTCTGCCGAGTAGGGCCGGTGGGTCGCTGCGAGTCCGTCGTGGCCGGTCGCGCCCACGCGGCGGAGCCGCATATCGACACAGCCCCGCGCCCCTGGGTCAGTAGCCCTCCCCTTCGTTGACAAGGAGCCCCCTTCTCATGACCGACAAAATCGTCGTCGCCGGTGTTTCCGTCGACACCCGGCACTGGATCGGCGGTCGTCGCGTCTCCTCCGCCGAGACCTTCCCCGATGTCTCTCCCATCGACGGTCGCACCCTCGGTGAGATCGCTCGCGGTGGGCCGGCCGAGGCCGAGGCCGCCGTTGCCGCCGCCCGTGAGGCGTTCCCCGGCTGGGCCGCCACCTCCCGGGCCGAGCGCGCCCGCATCCTGCACGCCATCGCCGACGGGGTCGAGAAGCGGATCGAAGACCTGGCGATCGTCGAGACGAACGACAACGGGGCGTTGCTGCGCTCGCACCGGCGGGGTGTGATGCCCCGGGTCGCGCACAACTTCCGGTTCTTCGCGGACTGGCTGCTCTCGCTGGACCACGAGGACTTCGAGACGCGTGGGCACACCAACCACGTCTCGTGGGACCCGGCGGGCCCGTGCGTGCTCATCACGCCGTGGAACGCGCCGCTGATGCTGGCCACCTGGAAGGTCGCCCCGGCGCTCGCCGCCGGCGACACGGTCGTGCTCAAGCCCGCCGAGTGGTCGCCGCTGACCGCCTCGCTGCTGGCGGACATCGCCGCCGAGGCGGGGCTGCCCGCCGGTGTGCTGAACGTCGTGCAGGGGTACGGCGCCGAGATCGGTGACGCGCTCACCTCGCACCCGGACGTGCGCCGGATCAGCTTCACCGGGTCCGTGCCGACCGCGAAGCGGATCGCCCGCTCGGCTGCGGCCAACCTGACGCCTCTGAGCCTCGAACTCGGCGGCAAGTCACCGCTGTTGGTGTTCGCGGACGCCGACCTGGACCTCGCCGTCGACCTCGCGGTGGAGCAGTACGACAACGCCGGACAGGTCTGCCTCGCGGCCACCCGGTTCCTCGTCGAGGAGACGGTCGCGGAGGAGTTCACCCGCCGCTTCGTCGAGAAGGCCGGGCGGCTCGTCCAGGGCGACCCCCGGGACGAGGCCACCGACATCGGGCCCAACATCCACCCCCGTCAGCTGGAGAAGATCGACGGGTTCGTCCAGCGGGCGGTCGCCGATGGGGCACGAGTGGTCATCGGGGGGCACCGCAAGGACGGGCAGTTCTACGCGCCCACCCTGCTCACCGACGTCGCCCAGGACTCCGAGATCGTGCAGGAGGAGGTCTTCGGGCCCGTTCTGACGCTCCAGACCTTCGCCGACGAGGAGGAGGCCGTACGGCTCGCCAACGACACCCGGTTCGGGCTCGCCGCGACCCTCGCCACCGGCGACTCGGAGCGCGCCGAGCGGGTGACCGCACAGCTCGTCGCGGGCACGGTCTGGGTGAACTGCTTCTTCGTCCGCGATCTCCAGGCGCCCTTCGGCGGCTCCCGTCAGTCGGGTGTCGGCCGGGAGGGCGGCACCTGGAGCTTCGACTTCTACTGCGACCTGAAGAACACCGTGACCGCACCGAACGGATGGAACAACCATGGGTGAGATCGTCGGGGCGGGCCTGCTCGCCCACGTCCCCACCATCGTGCTCCCCGAGGCCGACCGGCTGGAACTGAACGAGGGCAAGGAGATCACCCTCGTCACCGGCCTCCACCAGCTCCGTGCGGACGTCTTCGAGCGCGATGACTACGACACGGTCGTCGTCCTCGACTCGCACTGGGCGACGACGGTCGAGTTCGTCGTCACCGCGCAGGCGCGCCGCGCCGGTCTCTTCACCTCCGAGGAGCTGCCGCGCGGGATGTGCCGGATGCCGTACGACTTCCCGGGCGACCCCGAACTCGCCCACAACATCGCCTCGTTCGCCGACAAGCACGGCACCTGGATCACCGCGATCGAGGACGACTACCTGCCGATCTACTACGCCACCATCAACCTCTGGAAGTTCCTGGGCGAAGGGCTGCCGGACAAGCGGTGGGTGACCATCGGCGTGTGCCAGACCGGTGACATGGAGGACCATCTGCGGCTCGGGCGCGCGCTCGCCGACGGCATCGCCACGACCCCCGGGCGCCGGGTGCTGCTGATCGCCTCCGGTGCCCTCTCCCACACGTTCTGGCCGCTGCGCGAGATCCGAGACCACGAGGCCAGCGACCCGGTCCACATCCGTACGCCGGAGGCCCGCGAGGCCGACTACGAGCGGATCGGCTGGTTCAAGGAGGGCCGCCACGACAAGGTCCTCGACACCATGGGCGAGTTCTGGAAGCACAAGCCCGAGGCCAAGTTCTTCCACTATCTGATGATGGCCGGCGCGCTGGGCGAGCAGGACTGTGTCGCCAGGGCCCGCCAGTACGGCGAGTACGAGAACTCCGTCGGCACCGGCCAGGTCCACCTCTGGTTCGACCGCCCGGCCGACGGCTGGACCGGCGCGGCCGCCGCCCCCGTGACCGCCACCGCCGCCGCCCCGCACGACCCCCACAGCCGCGTCTAGGAGCCATGCCATGCCCGAATACCGCCGCATCCTGCTCGACGGTGCCACCGTCGAGGTCATCGTCGAGGGCGACGAACTCGTCGCCGGTGACGGCCGCCGTGTGAAGATCGAGGAGGCGCAGCACCTGCCCCCGGTCGTCCCGTCCAAGGTCGTCGCCGTCCACCTCAACCACCGCAGCCGCGTCGACGAGTTCCAGATCGACCTGCCCGAGACGCCGACGTACTTCCACAAGCCGACCTCGTCCCTGAACTCCCACAAGGGCGCCATCGTGCGTCCCGAGGGTTGCAAGTGGCTCAACTACGAGGGCGAGGTCGCCATCGTCATCGGGAAGACGGCGCGGAACATCTCCCCGGCCGAGGCGGGGGAGTACATCGCGGGCTACACGATCGCCAACGACTACGGCCTGCACGACTTCCGTGACACCGACGCCGGCTCCATGCTCCGGGTGAAGGGCTCCGACACCCTGTGCCCGCTCGGCCCCGGCCTGGTCACCGACTGGGACTTCCACGGCAAGCGGCTGCGGACGTACGTCAACGGCGAGGTCGTCCAGGACGGTTCCACCGACGAGATGAAGTGGGACATGCACTACCTCGTCGCCGACATCGCCCGCACGATCACCCTGTACCCCGGTGACGTCCTGCTGTCGGGCACGCCCGCCAACTCGCGGCCCGTGGAGCCCGGCGATGTCGTCGAGGTGGAGGTCGAGGGCCTCGGGCGCCTCACCAACCACATCGTCACCGGACCGACCGCCATCCGGACCGACGTGGGCGCCCAGCCCACCGAGTCCGAGGAGGTGCTGTCCACCGCGCTCGGCGGCGACTGGGAGTTCCGTGGAATCAGGCCGCCGCGTCGCTGAGGCGGGCGGCGCGGGTAGGGTCGCGGGCATGACCGAGCCCGCCGAGCCGTCCGAGCGCCGCCCGCGCAAGCGTGTGAACTACGGCGCCGGCCGCGAGGCCCTGCTCGACGCGGCCGTACGGGTCGTGGGCCGGGCCGGGCTGCGCAAGCTCACCTACCGGGCGGTCGCGGAGGAGGCGGGGGTCACCCACGGGCTCGTCGTGCACCACTTCGGCTCGCGCGACGCGCTGATCGAGGAGGCCCTCGCCCACGCCATCCGCTCCTCCCTGCGCAGCAGCGCGATGGAGCCTGGCACGGGTGACGCCGCCGACTTCGCCACCGGTCTCACACAGATGGTCGAGTCCGGGCCCGACCTGCAGGCCTTCCAGTACGAACTGCTGCTGGAGTCCCGCCGCAGGCCCGAGCTGCTGCCGCACCTGCGCGAGCTGTACGAGGAGTACTTCGACGCGGCCCGCCGCGAACTGACCCAGATGCTGCCCGAGCCGGTGGGCGAGGGCTTCTCCCGGATGGTCTTCGCCACCCTGGAGGGCCTCGTCCTGCACCAGCTGGTCTTCGGCGAACGCGAGGTCATCGAGGACGCCCTGAACGAGCTGCGCGCGGTCCTGCGCATGTTGGCGGACCGAGCCCCGTAAGGGGCGCGGGGCCGTATCGATGTGCGGCTCCGCCGAGCGGGCGCGAGCAACCACACACAACCCGCACCCGCCAAAGCACCCCCACCCTTCGAGCTCTCGTGCGCAGCAGGCGGGGTCGAAAGGGCGCCGGCCTCTCGGGGACGGGACGGGTAGGGGCGGCGGGGGCGAAAACCACCCCACCTCAACCCCTTGCCAAACGGATAGTTCAGCCCCACGATAAGGCAACTCGTTTGGCCTGAAACGACCCTCTTCCCTCCAGGCAGGTGATCCGAGTGGACAGTCCGACGGCGGTCGAGAACCAGACCACGGCCGAGGCCTCCACCGCAGGCAAGCTCAAGCCCAACTCCCTCGGCGTGCTGGGCATCCTCTTCTTCGTCCTCTCCGCCCAGGCGCCGCTCACCGGCATCGCGGGCTCCGTCCCCATCTCCGTAGCCATCGGCAACGGCCCCGGCACCCCCGCCGCCTACGCGGCCGCCGGTGTGATCACCCTGCTCTTCTCGGTCGGTTTCGTGGCCATGGGCCGGCACGTCGTCAACGCCGGCGCCTTCTACACGTATATCGGCAAAGGCCTCGGCCGCTCCGTCGGCACCGGCAGCGCCGGGATCGCCCTCTTCGCCTACTGCGCCATCCAGGCCGCCATGTACGGCCTCTACGGGGCGACGGTCAGCGGCCTCATCGCGCACTACGCGGACGCCGACGTCGCCTGGTGGCTGTGTTCCCTGGTCACCATGGTGATCGTCCAGGTGCTGGGCGCCGCGGGCATCGAGATGGGCGCCAAGGTGCTGGCCGTCTTCGTCCTGGCGGAGTTCAGCATCCTGAGCGTCTTCGCGCTCGTCACGTTCTTCAAGGGCGGCGGCCCGGAAGGCCTCGGCCTCGCGCAGTCGTTCTCGCCGGGGGAGGCCCTCGAAGGCGCCCCGGGTGTGGCACTGATGTTCGCGGTCGCGTCGATGATCGGCTTCGAGGCCACCGCGATCTACGGCGAGGAGGCCCGCGAGCCACGCAGGACGGTCCCACGGGCGACCTATCTGTCCGTCGCCCTCGTCACCGGCTTCTTCGCCTTCACCTCGTGGATGCTCGTCTCCGCCTACGGCGCCTCGAAGGCCCCCGCGGCCGCCGGCAAGGCACTGGAGAGCGGTGACTCCACGGCGTTCGTCTTCGCCCCCATCGCGGACCTGTTCGGCGCCTGGGTTAACGACGTCCTGCCGATCCTGCTGGCCACCTCCCTCTTCGCCGGCATCCTCGCCTTCCACAACTCCGCCAACCGCTACCTGTTCTCGCTCGGCCGCGACGGACTCCTGCCCGGCGCGCTGACGAAGATCAACCGCCGTCACTCGCCCGGCGTCGCGGGCACCGTCCAGACGGCCGTCGCCGTGCTGCTGGTCGTCCCCTTCGCGCTGGCCGGCAAGGACCCGGTGCTCACCCTGTTCTCCTGGGGCAGCGGCGTGGCCGTCCTGGGGATCATGCTGCTCTACTTCCTGACCTCGGCCTCCGTGGTCGTCTTCTTCCGCCGGGAGCGCCTCGACACCCGGCCCTGGAACACCCTGATCGCACCGGGGCTGGGCGCGCTCGGCATCGTCGGCGCGATCTGGCTCGTCGTCGAGAACTTCACCACCCTCATCGGCGGCGACAGCGGCACGGCGATCTGGCTGGAGCTGTCGATCCCGGCCGTGATGCTGCTGGGCATCGTCGGCGCCCGGCTCAAGCGCCCGGCCGCGACCGCCGCCGACGGCTGACCGCACACACCGCCCGGCATCCGCCGGAGCAGGTGCGACATCATCGATGCATTGTTTGACCTCAAATAATCGACCTGGTCTGGAGGTCCCATGTCCGCCGTCACCCATGACGAGTGGCTCCACCGCGCCAAGACGCTGGTGGTGCCCGGCGCGCACCACATCGACGGTGCCGACGAACCGGGTGGCGGCGACACCTTCGCCGTCGTCTCGCCCCGCGACGGCCGGACCGTCGCCGAGGTCGCCGACGGCGGGCCCGCCGAGATCGACGCGGCCGTCGCCGCCGCCCGCCGGGCCTTCGACACCGGCCCCTGGCCGCGCCTCGCACCCGCCGAGCGCGGCCGGGCCCTGCTCCGCATCGCCGACCTGCTCGAAGAGCACCGCGAGACACTCGCCCTCGCGGTCAGCCTGGAGATGGGCAAGCCCATCACGGACGCGTACGGCATCGAACTGCGCGCCGCCATCAACACCTTCCGCTGGTACGGCCAGCTCGCCGACAAACTCACCGACGAGTCCCCGCACACCGCGCCGGACGCCCTCGCCCTGATCACCCGGGAACCCGCCGGCGTGGTCGGCGCGGTCGTCCCCTGGAACTTCCCGCTGACCTTGGCGAGCTGGAAGGTCGCCCCGGCCCTGGCCGCCGGCTGCACGGTCGTCCTCAAGCCCTCGGAGAACTCGCCCCTGTCGGCTCTGCTGCTCGGCCGCCTCGCGACCGAGGCCGGGCTGCCGCCGGGCGTCCTCAACGTCGTCAACGGCAACGGCCCGGTGGCCGGCCGCGCCCTCGGGCTCCACCCCGACGTCGACGTCCTCGCCTTCACCGGCTCCACCGCCGTCGGCCGCCACTTCCTGCACTACGCCGCCGACTCCAACCTCAAGCGTGTCTGGCTGGAGCTGGGTGGCAAGTCGCCCAACATCGTCCTCCCCGACGCCCCCGACCTGGAGAAGGCCGCCGCCACCGCCGCCTGGGGCATCTTCTTCAACCAGGGCGAGATGTGCACCGCCCCCTCCCGCCTCCTCGTCCACTCCTCCGTCGCCGAGCAGGTCACCGAGGCCATCGTCCGGCGGGCGCGGGAACTGCGCGTCGGCGACCCCCTCGACCCCGCCACCGAGATGGGGCCGCTCGTACGGGACAGCCACCTGGAACGCGTCCTCGCACACGTAAGGCACGGTGTCGAGGAGGGCGCGCGGCTGCGCACCGGCGGCGGACGCCCCCACCCCGAGTCGGGCGGCAGCTACCTCGAACCCACCGTCTTCGACGGCGTCGACCCCGGCGCCCGGCTCGCCCGTGAGGAGATCTTCGGCCCCGTCCTGTCGGTGCTGGCCTTCGACGACCTCGACGAGGCGGTACGGCTCGCCAACGCCACCGAGTACGGCCTCGCCGCCGGCCTGTGGACCTCCGACCTGTCGACCGCGCACAAGGTCTCGCGGGAGCTGAAGGCTGGCACGGTCTGGGTCAACTGCTACGAGGAGGGCGATCTGACGGTGCCGTTCGGCGGGATGAAGCAGTCCGGGAACGGGCGCGACAAGTCCGCGCACGCCCTGGAGAAGTACACCGAGCTCAAGACGACCTGGATCCAGCTGTGACCCGGCCACTGATCGCGATACCGGCCCGCTTCTCGGCCACCACGTCCGCCCTCCGGTACGCGGCCGAGGTCAACGCCCGCGCGCTGGTCGAGGCCGTCTGGCGGGCCGGCGGCGAACCGGCGACCATCCATCCCGCGGACAGCGACGTCGCCTCCCGCCTCGCCCGCTTCGACGGCGTCCTCCTCCCCGGCGGCGGCGACCTCGCCCCGCACCGCTACAGCGCGGCCGAGGTCCACGACAGCGTGTACGACGTCGACGACCTCCAGGACGCCTTCGACCTCGAAGTGGCCCGCCGGGCCGTCGAGTCGGGCGTCCCCCTGCTGGCGATCTGCCGCGGACTCCAGGTCGTCAACGTCGCCCTCGGCGGCACCCTGGAGCAGGACATGGGCGGCCCCGAACGGGAGCACAGACACGTCGTCCACCCCGTCGCGATCCGGCGCGGCACACTGCTGGAGCAGGCCGTCGGAGCCGGTAAGGCGGAGGCGTCCTGCTACCACCACCAGCGGGTCGACCGCCTCGCAGACGGACTGGAGGCCACCGCGCGCGCCACCGACGACACCGTCGAGGGATTCGAACTCCCCGGCGCCCGGGGCTGGTTCACAGCCGTCCAGTGGCACCCCGAGGACACCGCGCACGAGGACCCGGCCCAGCAGGGGCTCTTCGACGCGTTGGTGCGAGCGGCCCGGCAACACGGCGAGCGGCGGGGGCGGTTGCCGGACCACCCTTAGGGCCTGTCGTCAAATTCCCGCCTGCCGCGCGACGCCATGCACGCACTCTCACCGCACCGGACACAGGCCCACGTACAACCAGTACGAGGGCCTCCGCCCGGCACGCCGAGAGCACGCACCTGACGCCGCGCGGCCCGCCCTCCAGGCGGACGACGGGAATTTGACGACAGGCCCTAGGGCCCTAAGGGCCCCTCACCGGGTTCGATGGGGGAAAGTCCCGATACAGCGGACAGTGGCGGCATGGGACGGTTTTCCCATGCCGCCACTGTCATCCACACCGCCACTCCCACCCATCGCGATCAGCGTCCGCGCCCTCGCCGCGCCGGTCCCGCCGCTCCACGGAGTGTTCCGCCGGATCGACGGCCCGGACGGCGCGCACGGGCCGGGGCTCGCCCGGAACACCGGCCACTCTGTCACTCGGCGCCCCGCAGCCCGGCGGGCGGAAGGGCCCCGGTGCTCAGGCCTTCGGGCGGCGACCGCTGCGGCGGGGCGCGGGTTCGGCGCCGTCGAGCAGGGTCCGGCGACGCTCCTCGCCGTGCTCCTCGACCTGGAGCACGACACTGCGCAGCCCCTCCGCGAGACTGCGGCACTCCTCGTCGCTCAGCCGCCCGGTGACGAACGCCTCCTCGTCGTTGAACTGCGGGAACACCCGCTGCATCAGCTCCTCGCCCTTGTCGGTGAGGCTCAGCAGCACCAGCCGTCCGTCGGTGGGGTGGTCGGCCCGCCGCAGCAGCCCGCGCGACTCCAGGGTGCGCGCCACCCCGGTGAGCGTGCCCTTGGAGATGCCCGCCTCCTCCGCCACGTGCCGGGTCTCGGTCTCGCCCCACACCCACACCACCCACAGCACGACGAACGCCGTCCAGGTGAGGTCGGAGCCGCGCAGCACCGAGTTCTCCAGGTGTTGCCGTACCGCCGAGGCGGCGCGGTAGATGTTGGCCACCGCCGCCATCTGCTCCCGGCGGATCGGGAACCCGCCGAGTTTCGCCGCGGCGAGCTTCTCGGCTTCGGTGATGGATCGCTGGCCGGGCACGGGTACTCCTTCGGTCGCCTACAGATGACTGCGGTCGGCTTCGGCCGGCTCGATCAGCGGGTGCGAGTCGAACAGGTGGTGCGAGTCGATCGGGCCGTCCGGTCGTTCGGTGTCAAATTGTACGGATCTTCCACGGGCCGGTGCCGCAGCCGTCACCGGACGACTGCGGCACCGGCCCGTGGGATCGGAATGGGTGCCCGCTCAACGCTCGAAGACGACCCCTCCGTCGAACACCGTCATGTCGACCTGGACCCCGGTGATGTCACGCGGGTCGATGTCCAGCAGCGGCCGGTCCAGGACGCACAGGTCGGCCACCTTGCCGACCTCGACGGACCCCTTCCAGTCCTCCGCGAAGTCCTGGCGGGCCGGGTTGATCGTGTACGCCCGCAGTGCCTCCGTCAGCCCCACGCGCTGCTCGGGGCCGCTGACCCGGCCGCTGGCCTTGGACTCGCGCAGCAGCATCCCGGCGACGCCCTGCCGCCAGTCGGGCTCGGTGATGGGCGCGTCGGAGCTGGCGCACACGGCGACGCCCGCGTCGAAGGCCGACCGCACGGGCCACTCGTACGCCGAGCGCTCCGGGCCCACGACCTCCTCCATCAGGTCGGAGATCGTCCACTTGATGGCCGGGTTCATGTTCACGCCGTAGCCGTGCGCGGCCAGGTCGGCGAGGCTTTCGCTGCTGATGAAGTCGCCGTGGATGACGTAGTGCCGGGCGTCGGGCCGGGGCGCGGCCTCGTTCGCGGCGAGGAACGCCTGCACCACGGTGTCGATCGCCCGGTCGCCGGTGACGTGCACGCCGAGCTGGTAGCCCGCCTCGTGCGCGATGCGGATCATGTCGTACAGCTCGTCCACCTGCAGCTCGGGCGTGCGGCCGTGCACGCACAGGGAGCCGTGGCCGCCGTCGAGGTAGGGCTCGTTCATCCAGGCCGTACGGTTCGGGGGGACGCCGTCGGCGAAGATCTTCACGCCGATGGCGTTGAGCAGCCGGGGGTCGGCGGTCTCGGGACGGTGAAGTTCGAGCAGGCCCTTGCGTACGTCGGCGGCGGAGCCGCCCATGGGCGCGGGGAACAGCAGGACGCTGACCCGGGCGTGAAGGCCGCCGGTCGCGGCCAGGTCGGCGTACGCGGTCCAGTTGGCGGTGCTCAGCCCGCCGAAGAGGGTTTCGGAGCCGCCGGGGCCGAGGCCGGGCTCGGTGTAGCTGGTGATGCCCCGCGAGTGGAGTTCGGCGACGACGTTGCGGATGGCCTGGCGGCGGTCGGCGACCGTGGGGGAGGGCAGAGCGGCCTGGAGCAGCCCCTGGGCGGACTCGCGCAGGATGCCGGTGGGCAGGCCGTCGGCGTCCCGGTCGACGACACCGCCGTCGGGCGCTTCGGTGTCGGCGTCGATGCCGCACAGGCGCAGGGCCGCGCTGTTCGCCCACAGCATGTGCTGCGAGAAGTCCGTCAGACAGACGGGGTGGTCGGGCGCCACCGCGTCCAGGTCCGCGCGGTGCGGGAACCGGCCCTGATCGGCCAGACACTCGGCGAGATAGCCGGGGTCCCAGCCGAGGCCGACGATCCACTCGCCGGGCTGGGCCTTGCGTACGGCCTCGGCCACGACCGCGGTGATGTCGGCGATCGAGCCGACCGTCGGATGGGCGACGTCGATGGCGAACGGCGGCTTGGACAGACCGTACGCGGCGCCGTGCAGATGCGAGTCGTTGATGCCCGGCAGGACGGTCCGCCCCGCCAGCTCCACGATCCTCGTCGTCGGCCCGGCCAGCGCGCGCATCTCGGCGTCCGTGCCGACCGCGACGATCTCCCGGCCGCGCACGGCCACGCCCTCGGCGACGGTGAACGCGGAGTCGACGGTGAGGACCTGACCGCCGGTCAGGACGAGGGTGGGGGAAGTGTCGCTCACGAGGACCTCTCTGGGTTGGTCGAACAAGGGGGAAGGAGAGTCGTCATCGGGTCGGTCGTGGGCCGAAGTACGCGAGCGCGGCGCCCGCCACCAGGGCCACGCCCTGAGCCATCTGCTGCCAGAACGTCGGCACGCTCAGCAGTGTCAGCCCGTTCTGCAGACAGCCGAGGAACAGCACGCCGAGCAGCACACCGAGGACCGAACCGGAGCCCCCGCTGAGCGCCACGCCGCCCAGCAGGACGGCGGTGAGGACCGTCAGCTCGAAGCCCGCGCCCGAGGTGCCCGAGACCACACTGTCCAGCACCGACGCCTTGATGGCTCCGGCCAGTGCCGCCGCCGTACCGGTGACCACGAACAGCGCGAACGGCGTACGGCGGACGTCGATGCCGGAGAGGTACGCGGCCTCCCGGTTCACCCCGATCGCGAACACATGCCGTCCGGTCGGCGTGTACGCCAGGAACAGTGCCCCGGCGACCAGTACGGCCGCGGCGATCACCACCGGCGCCGCGATCCCGGCGATCCGCGCGCCGCCCAGCCATGCGAACCCGTCGCCGAACCCGCTGAGCGGCAGTGGGAAGAGCTGCTGGGCGAGTCCGCGCACGGCCGCCAGCATGCCCAGCGTCACGATGAACGGCGACAGCCCCAGGTAGCAGCAGAGCACCCCGTTCACGGCCCCGACGGCCGCGCCGACGGCGAGCGCGCCGAGCACGGCGACGACGGGGGACTGGGCCTGTTCGCCCGCGAGCCAACCGGCGACGAGCGCGCCCAGCGCGAGCGTGGAGCCGACCGACAGATCGAGATAGCCGCTGATGACGAGCAGGGCCAGCGGTACGGCGACGATGGCCAGCGCGGCCGCGTCGGTGGCGATCCCGCGCAGATTGCCCGGGTCGAGGAAGCTGCCCGTGGACACCTGGAACACCAGCACCATCAGGGTGAGAACGGGAAGGAGCGGGTGGCGCCGCAGGGTCGCCAGCCCGCGCGCGGCCAGGGCGCGCGGGCCGGGCACGGCACGTTCGGCGGCGGTCGCCGTGGTCGCGGTGGTCATGCTGCTCCTTCGCGGGCAGGGGGGTGCGGGGTGGCCGGGTCGGCCGGCGTGGTGGATGGGGGAGGTAGGTCGCTGTCGTCGTCGGATGTGTGCGTGCCGGCGTCGTGCACGGCCGACAGCAGGGCCTCTTCGGTGAGTTCGGCCCCCGACAGTTCGGCGATGATCCGTCCCCGGTCGACGACCAGGCAGCGGTGGGCGAGGGTGGCGGCCTCCTCCGGGTCGCTGGAGGCGAACAGCACGGCCGTGCCGCGCTGCCGCGCGAGCGTGGAGACGACGTCGTAGATCTCCTGGCGGGCACCGACGTCGACCCCCTGGGTCGGCTCGTCCAGCAGCAGGACGTCGACCTTGCGGGCCTCGTTGATCCACCGGCCGAGCAGCAGTTTCTGCTGGTTGCCACCGGAGAAGGCGGCGGCCGGCAGCCCCGGCCGGGCGGGCCGCAGCCCGACCGCCTCGGCGAGCGAGCCGAAGACCCGCCGCTCGGCACCGAGCGCCCGCACCCCGCGCCGGGCGAGCGTGCGCACGGACGGCAACAGCACGTTGTCCTGCGCGGTCAGCATCGGGAAGAGCCCCTGGGCGCGCCGGTCCGCAGGCACCAGCGCGATCCCGGCGGCGAGCGCGTCGGCCGGCCGGGCGGGCGCGACGACCCGCTCCCCGACCCGCACGGTCCCACCGGAGGCCCGGCGCCGCCCGAACAGCGTCTCCAGCACCCGGGTACGCCCGGACCCGATCAGCCCGTACAGCCCCACGATCTCGCCCTCACCGACGGTGAGATCGACGGGACCGAAGCCGGGGCCGCGCAGGGAACGGACGCTGAGGCGGGCGGGAGTGGGCGCGGGGGACTTTGGAGAGGTCTCGGCGCGGTCGGGCCCGGGGGCGATCGGCCGGGCCCCCTTGTCCGTGCCGCCCCCGGCAGCCGAGGCCGCCGCAGCCGGACCCCGGCTCCCCGTGATCGCCTCGACGAGCTCCCGGCGGCTCTGCCCGGCCCCCGTCGAATGGTGGGTGACCCGGCCGTCCCGCAGCACGGTCACCGCGTCCGCCAGCCGTTCCACCTCCGCCAGCAGATGGGTGACGTAGACGATAGCGAGACCCTGGCCGCGCAGGTCCTCGACCCGTGCGGCCAGGGCGTCGCTCTCGGCGCCCGACAGCGCGGCCGTGGGCTCGTCCAGGACCAGGACCGAGGCGCTGCGACTGAGCGCCTTGGCGATCTCGACCAACTGGCGCTGTCCCATGGGGAGTTCAGCCACCCGGTCGCGCGGCGAGCAGCTCGCGGCGACCCGGTCGAGGAGTTCGGCGGCCACCTTCTCCTGGGCCCGGCGGTCGATCCGGCCGTAGCGGGTCCATTCCTGGCCGAGGAAGATGTTCTCGGTGACGGTCAGGGAGTCCACGACGCTCAGCGTCTGGAAGATGATCGCCACCCCGGCCGCGATCGACTCGCGAGGGCTGAGCCGGGGGTACGGCACGCCGCCCACCTCGATCGTCCCCGAGTCCGGCGGGAACGCACCGCCCAGGCACTTGATCAGGGTCGACTTCCCGGCCCCGTTGTGCCCGAGGAGGGCGTGGACCTGCCCACCGGGCACCGTCAGATCCACACCGTCCAGGGCCCGCACCCCGCCGAAGGACTTGCTCAGCGAGGTGATCCGCAGATTCGGCGGGTGGGCCGCGTCGGCGACCCCGGCCGTTCCGGTCGCCGCGACCGCGTCCGTCACCCCGGACCACCCGGTCGGGTCGGTCATGTCAGCCATGGCGGAGCCCTACGCGTTCTGGGCGAGCAGCGCGTCGATCTCCGCCGTGTCGCCCGTCTGGACCAGCTTCACCGGCACCTGCACGCTCGCGTCCTTCTTCCCGGCGGCCACGGCGAGCGGCACGTCGACGATCGCGTTGGAGATGGCCTGCGGGGCGAGCGCGGAGGAGGCCCGGTAGAAGGTGCCCTGCTTGATGGCGAGGAGCGAGGGGGCCGCGCCGTCCTGCCCGCCGACGAACGTCTTCGCGTCGCTCTTCTTCCGCCCGGCCTGCTGGAAGGCCTTGTAACCGCCGTACGCCGCCGCGTCCGTGATCCCCAGGATGATGTTGAGGTCGCGGTGCTTGGCGAGGAGCGCGTTGGACTTCGACAGCCCCGTGTCGGGGTCGATGGCCTGCTCCTGCGCGACCACGTCGACACCGGGCGCGAGCTTGGTGAACGCGTCGATCATGCCCTTCGTGCGCTCCCGGCCCAGCTCGATCGTGTTGTCGACCAGGAACGCGATCTTCCCCTTCCCGCCCAGCTCCTCGTTGGCCCACTTCGCCGCCGCCTCGCCGAGCAGCGTGCCGCTCTCCCGGAAGCTGAACTGGATGTCGGCGCTTTGGTTCTCCAGGGTCCCGCCGTACGTGACCCAGATCAGACCGGCCTCCAGCGCGGCCTTGGCGATCGGCTCGGCGGCCTCGAAGACCATCGGGAACGAGACGATCGCCGGCATCTTCTGGGTGACCCAGGTGTTGAGGTTGGTGGCCTGGGTGTCGGGGTTGCTCGCGTCGCTCGTCGTCAGCAGCTTGACGTCGTGCTTCTTCGCGGCAGCCGTGGAGAGCTTCACCAGCGTGGCGTAGAGCGGGATCTGGGTGAAGGGGTAGTCCAGGCCGATCTTCGCGAGCTTTCTGGCGGTCGGGGACGAGTCCGCTGCCTTCGCCGAGCCGCTCCCCTCCGGGGCGCTACAGCCCGTGGCGGCCAGCCCGGTCGTGGCGAGGGCTCCGGCGGACCACGCGAGGAACTTCCTGCGGGAGGCGGGGACGGCGGAGTACGGGGAACTGGTCATGGCGGGGATCTCCAAGGGGACGTGGGCCCGAAAGCGGCGGGCGTCCGGCTGTGCCGAACAGAAAAGACCCCAGCGCCCCTCGCTGCCATCCGTACAAATACCGACTGCGCGGCGGCGGACGGTGGACGGCGGAGATCCGACTGGGCGTGAGGGGCGAGGGACGGCGCGAATCCGCTGGGCGTGACGGCCGACGGCCGACGGCCGACGGCCGATGGCCGGGGGCCGGGGGCCGGGGGCCGGGGGCCGGGGGCCGAGGGACGACGGACGAGGGACGAGGGACGAGGGCCGACGGTCGAGGGACGGCGGACGGCGGACGGCGCAGGACCGTTGGGGGGGCGAAGGACGGTGGAACACCGACCGTGTACGCGGGCGAGTACCGGCCATCCCCGGTCACGGATCGGTGAATGCCTTGTCCATCGATCTCCGGCCCTCATATCGTTAGGGCCCAAAAGACCTGCACGGCCTCGCGAAGGACCAGCACGGTCTCGGGCCGGCCCCGGGAGGCTCGGATGCTCGACCACCACCAGATCGCGGCAGCCA
Source organism: Streptomyces graminofaciens (assembly GCF_030294945.1). Lineage (NCBI taxonomy): Bacteria > Bacillati > Actinomycetota > Actinomycetes > Kitasatosporales > Streptomycetaceae > Streptomyces > Streptomyces graminofaciens. The sequence continues at coordinate 11,271,034 of NZ_AP018448.1, forward strand.
CCCGCATCGGCATGCTCACCCGCGAACGCGACACCGCGTCCGCCTGCGCCCAGGCCCTGCTCGAACTGGGCCGTGCCCTGCCCCTCGACAGCGCCACCCTGCTGGAGATGGACCCGCTGACCGGCACCTATGTGCAGATCGCGGGTATCGGCTACGACGCCGAGGTCTCCGAGGCACTGGCCGCCGAGTTCGTCTCGACCCCCTGGTACAAGACCGTCCTGCGCAGCGAGATCCCGCCCTCCATCTCCGAGGACGCCGAGGACCCGGGGGAGCGCTACCGCGACGGCTGGTTCTACGCCGAGCGGATGCGCCCGGCGGGCGTCCGCGACGCCGTGACCGGTGCCCTGCGCCACCACGGCCGCGTCGTCGGACTGATCACCCTCTCCACCGCGGACCCCGACGCCTACGACATCGGCACCCGCCGCCTGCTGGCCTCCCTCCTGCCCGCCCTGGGCGTTCTCGCCGACCCCACCGCACACGCCGGCGACCTGCACGACCTGCCGGCGGACGGAGGCGCGAGCCTGGTCGTCGCCGACGAGGCCCTCGACATCCCCGGCCGCCTCCCGGCCCGGGTGCTCGAGGACACCGAGTTCCGCCGCCTGCTGCGCGCCTTCGCCGACTCGCACGGCGCACGCCTGCGCCTGCTGTGGCCCGTCGGCCAGGACTGGTACCGGGTCACGCTCCGCCGCCACACCCTCGGCACGGCCGTCGTACGCCGGGCGGTCCTGGTGCACGAGACGCCCGTGCCGTTGCCGTACGGACTCAGCCCGCGCGAGCTGGAGGTGCTCACCCGGGCGGCCACCGGACAGACCAACCAGGCCATCGCGCAGGCGCTGTACCTGTCCCCGCGCACCGTGCACACCCATGTCGAGCACCTGCTGCGCAAGACCGGCGCCGCCTCCCGCGCGCAGGCCACGGCCCTCGCCGTACGGGACGGGCTGCTCCGCCCGACCGCCGAGGACATCGAACGCTTCGTCGAGAGACCGCCCGGAGGCTGAGCCTGTTTCAGTAAGGTTCGACGGATGACCGACACCGCGCCCGGAACCGGACAGAGCCAGGAATCCTCCGCCGACAAGCCCTTCCTCTACGTCGTCGTCTGCGCCGCCGGGATCGCCGTGGAGGTCAGCAAGCTGATCACGGCGGCGCAGGAGCGGGACTGGGAGGTCGGGGTCATCGCGACCCCGGTCGCCATGGGCGGCGGCTTCTTCGACGCGGCGGCCGTGGAGGCGCAGACCGGCCGCCCGATCCGTTCCGCCTGGCGGTCGCCAGGAGACCCGCGCCCCTTCCCGCCGCCGGACGCGGTCGTGGTCGCGCCCGCCACGTTCAACACGATCAACAAGTGGGCCGCGGGCACGGCCGACACCCTCGCCCTCGGCACCCTGTGCGAGGCGTACGGCCTCGGCGTCCCCATCGCCGTACTGCCCTGTGTCGCCGACGCCCTCGCCGCGCACCCGGCGTACCGCGCGAGCCTGGAGCGGCTGCGCGGCATGGGCGTACGGTTCGGCGATCCGTACGCCGGTGACACGCACGAGGGCGGCGGGCGCCCGGAGTTCGGCTGGGAACGGGCGCTGGACCTGCTCGCGCCCGTTCCCGACGACCTCACACCTTGAGATCCGTCGTCATCCCCATGAGCAGCCGACGGAAGAGGTCCCGGACCGCGACGGGGGCAACGGCCGGAGCCCCGCTCGGCGGCCGTGCGGCTTTCCGATGAGTGACGCAGGCCTTCGCGCACCGGCAGGGCCGTGCGCGGGGCGCGGCAGTCGGCGCAGGCGTACGGCCTCGACGGCGGACGTCGTGCAGTGGACCGCGCCGGCGGCGGGGAACAGGACTCCGCCGAGGCGGGGCAGGGCCGCCCCGGCGCCGCACCCGGGGGCCGGCCGGTGTCCCGTTCAATCGAACGGTTGAAACAGTCATCCGCTTCCGGGCGACGCGCGCCGAGCCCCGCCGATCGCAGACTTGCCGTGCCGCCGTATCCACCGGCCGCGGAAAGGACTTCCCCCACGATGGCCAGCAATTTCAGTAGACGACGGATCCTCACCACCGGCGCGGGCGCCGCACTCGGCGGTCTCGTGGCGACCGGTGCCGCGCAGGCCGCCACCGCCTCGGACGCGTCGGGCCGGGTCGGTTCGCGGACCGGCGCGGAGGAGACCCGTTCGCTCGACGAGCTGTACCGGGCGGCCCTCGCCGAGGGCGGCAAGCTCGTCATCTACTCCGGCGGGGACGTCGACAGCCAGGCGGCGGGCGTACGGGCCGCCTTCAAGAGCCGCTTCCCGGAGATCGACCTGACGATCGTCGTGGACTACAGCAAGTACCACGACGTCCGTGTCGACAACCAGTTCGCGACCGACACCCTGGTCCCCGACCTCGTCCAGCTCCAGACGCTCCAGGACTTCACCCGCTGGAAGCGCCAGGGCAGGCTGCTCTCCTACAAGCCCGCCGGATTCTCCAAGGTCCACAAGGGCTTCCGCGACCCGGACGGGGCCTGGACGGCCCTGGCGGTCATCGGCTTCAGCTTCATGTACGACACCCAGGCGGTCGGCGCCGACGCCCCCAAGACCCCGCTGGACCTGGTCGACCCGCGCTGGAAGGGCGCCATCGCCTCCTCCTACCCGCACGACGACGACGCGGTCCTCTACCTGTTCTCCCTCTACCAGCAGACGTACGGCTGGGACTGGGTGGCGAAGTTCGCGGCGCAGCAGCCGCAGTTCGCCCGCGGCTCCCACACCCCCGGTGTCGCCGTCAACGGCAAGCAGAAGACCATCGGCGTCGGCACCTCGGGCAGCGCGGTGGCCGGCTCGGCCGCCGTGAAGTGGGTCGCGTCGGAAGGCGCCCCCTTCATGGCCTGGGGCCAGCGCGCCGCGATCCTCAAGCAGGCCGCCAACCCCACGGCCGCCAAGCTCTACCTCAACTGGCAACTGTCCGAAGAGCGCCAGAAGGCGAGCTTCAACGGGTGGTCGGTCCGTACCGACGTCACCCCGAACGCCTCGCTGAAGCCGGTGTGGGAGATCCCCGACGCGCATGTCGACGGCTTCCCCCGCTTCATGGAGGACCGCGCGAACATCGAGCGGCTGAAGCAGACATTCGCCCTCTACTTCGGTGAGGTCAAGGGCGACCCGACGCCGGGCGTGCTGGGCCTGCGCCCCGGGCGGTAAGGGCCCGGTCCGACGCGACGGCCTGGCCGAAAACCACGGGCACGGCGGACTCCTTTACTCCGGTCACACTGGTCACTGCCTACACTCGGCTGGCTTCGCCAGCTCCATGCCAGTCCGGACCGCCGCAGAGGGAATCGCCGCCGTGCCCGTCATCGCCGCCGTGCCCGCCATCGCCCCCGCCTTCGTGCGCCGAGGTTCGCTGTCGCTTCGACGGCTGCCGGACCTGGTGTTCCTGACCCTCGTCATCGGCGGCGTGATCCGGCTCGCGGACCAGAACTCCGGACTGTGCTGGGAACTCGTCCCGGTCATCACGCTGCTGGCCGTGGGCTACGTGGCCGGCCTCGCCCTCTGGGACCGGCTGGGGCGCTGGGGGCGGCCCGTCTGGCTCGCGGCGCTGCTGGGCATGTGGGCCTACGTCTCCTGGGCGATGCCCGCGCCGCTCGCCATGAGTTACACCTGGCTGGCGCTACCGCTGGCGATCCTCGCGCTGCGCATGTTCGCGGCCCGGACGGCGGTCGCCGTCGTCGGAGTGATCACCGTGCTGCTCGTGATTCTGATCGCCCACACCGCTCGGACGCCGCACCTCGAAATGGTCGTGCCCCCGGCCGCCGCGCTCTGGGCCACGGTCGTCCTCTACCGCACCCAGCAGTGCCTCCTCGCCGAACTGAACCGGACCCGCGCCGAACTGGCCCGGGGTCAGCGCGAGGCAGGCCGGCTCGCCGAACGGGCCCGTATCGCCCGGGACCTGCACGACACGCTCGCCCAGGAACTCGCCGGCAGCCGCATGCTCCTGCAGTCCGCCGACCGCGCCTGGGACCGCCGCCCGGACCTCGCGAGGACCCAGGTCCGCGCGGTCGTCGACGCCCTCGGCGCCAACCTCGACGAGACCCGCACCATCATCCGCGACCTGACCCCGCCCGCCCTGGAGCGCGACGACCTCGCGACCGCGCTGCACACGCTGTGCACCCGTCCCCGCACCACCGCCACGGCACCGAGGATCGCCTTCTGCACCCGGGGCGGGACCGGCACAGTCCCCGCGGACCGGGCCACCGCCCTGCTGCGCGCCGCCCAGGGCCTGCTGGCCAACGCCCAGGAACACGCGCACGCCCGGCATGTGTGGGTCACCCTCGACCACCAGGACGGCGAGACGGTCACCGTGGAGGTACGGGACGACGGCGTGGGCTTCGACACGGCGGCCGCAGTCGCGCGGCCGGGCGGCCGCGGCCTAGGGCTGGCCGCGGTCCGTGAGCGCCTCGGCGCGCTCGGCGGCTCCCTCACGGTCGAGAGCGCCCTCGGACGCGGCACACTCGCCCGCGCCACCCTGCCCCTGAGTACCTTCGCCCTGGCGGGAACGCGTTGACCGGGACGACCGCGACACCCGACCTGCGCATCGTCGTCGTCGACGACCACGCCGTCGTACGCGCCGGACTGCGCGCCCTCCTCACGGGCGAACCCGGCTTCGACGTCGTCGCCGAGACCGGCGACGGCGAGGAGGCGGTGGACCTCGTCGCCCGGCTCCGCCCCGACGTGGTGCTGATGGACCTCCGGCTGACGGACGACCCGGCGACCGGCTCCCGGATGAACGGCGTCGACGTGACCCGCGAGATCACCACGAGCACTCCGGGCGTACGGGTCGTCGTCCTCACGAGTTACGGCAGCCAGGGCGACGTCGTACGCGCGATGGAGGCCGGGGTCCGCGGCTACATCCTCAAGGCGGGCCCGCCCGAGGAACTGTTCCGTGCCGTGCGCGCCGCGGCCTCCGGCGGCATGGGCCTCGCCCCCGAGGCCGCGGGCCACCTCGCCGGCCACGTGGCCGAGCCGGAGACCGTCCTCAGCGCACGGGAGATCCAGGTCGTGCGGCTGCTCGCCGAGGGCCGCAGCAACCGGTCCATCGCCAACGCCCTGTTCCTCACCGAGGCGACGGTCAAGACCCACCTCGTCCGCGTCTACCGCAAGCTCGGCACGGAGAACCGGGCGAGCACGGTCTCGGAGGCGGTCCGCCGGGGGCTGCTGGAACTGGGCTGAGCCGCCCGCCTCCCTTCGGGGGCCACGATCCCGACGTCCGGCCCCGGTTACCTGCCCGCGGAGGCCGAGAGGCCGCGTGCCTATGGTCGGGGCATGACCACCGATCACTTCCCGTCCCCCTGGCCGTCCACGACCACGGGGGCGACGGCCCACCCCTCCTCCTGATCCACGGCGCCGCCCGCACCCTCGCCGACTGGACGGCCGTCGCGCCCTTACTCGTCCACCGGCACCGCGTACTCGCCGTGGACCTGCGCGGCCACGGCCACTCACCGTCCGGAACCTGGAGCATCCCCGCCGTACTCGGCGACATCGAGGCCGTACTCACCGAGTACGGCGTCCCGGGCGCCCTCCCCGTCGGACACTCCCACGGCGGCATGCTCGCCGCGCTGTACGCGACCGAGCACCCGGAGGTGACGCCCGGCGCGGTGAACCTGGACGGGTACGGGTGGGGCAGGCCCGACCAGTACATGGGGCTCGACGCCACCTACGTCGAGGAACGCCTCGCACAGGTGTGGGAGACGGCGAGGGCGTCGGCGGGCCCGGTGCTCCCGGCCGACGGACTGAAGGACCTGCTCGCCCAGCAGCGCGCGATGTCAGATCAACTCGGCATTCCCAACGAGCTGCTGGAGGCCGGAGTCCTGCGCTCGGTCCGCGAACGCGCCGACGGGCGGTGGGACGTGCGGCCCGAGCGCGAGCACGCCCTGGAGATGCTGGCCGCGATCGACTCCCTCGACCTCTTCGCCCTGTTCCGACGCGTCCCCCGGCCGCTGCTGCTCGGGCGCGCGCAGCGGCCCGTGCCGTCCGTCCCGGGCCTCGACTGGCTCCACGACCTGGCGACCTCGCCGAACTCGCGGACGAGCAGCCCGAGGTGACGGTCGCGGAGATCGACGGCACCCACGCCATGCTCCTGGAGAACCCGGAGGCGGTCGCGGACACGATTCTCCGCTTCACCGCGGGCACCTGAGCACCCGTCAGTGCGCGCCCATCGCCTCGAACTCCGTGCCGCACGGCCCGGCTCCGTCGCTCTCAAGGAGGGGGACGGGGTCTCCGCTCATCGTCAGGACGTCGTAGTAGCGGCCGATGCGCTCGGTGGAGCGGCCGACATAGTGGCCGATGAAGGAGCGGCGGAAGCGCTCGGCCGTACGGTTCGGCTGGGAGCCGTGGACCAGACTGCCGTTGAAGAACAGCACGTCACCCGGCCGCATGTCGACGGCCACGGCGGTGAGACCGGGCGGCGGCGGCACGTACTCCCGCACGAACGACAGCTGCTCGTCGGCCTCCTCCGGGCAGAACAGGTCCATGCGATGGGTGCCCGGTACGACCTCCAGACCGCCGTTGTCCCGGTCGATCACATCGCAGGCGATCCACGCGGCCACACAGGTGCCCGGCTCCACCCGCAGATAGAAGTTGTCCTGGTGCAGGGCCTGCCCACGGGCCCCCGGCGGCTTGAAGTAGAACATGCTCTGCGCGGCCAGGACCTCCTCCCCGAGCAGCTTCTCCAGGATCTTCCGCAGCCGCGCGTCGAGGAGCACACGCAACGACAGGTCGTCGATGCGATGCGGGTGCATCACGCGCGGGTAGACGTGCAGGGGATCGACGGACGCCTCCTCAAGCGCGGCGGCACGGGGCGCGAAGTGCCCCGGGATCGGGCCGCCCGCCTGCACGGCGGCGAACCGGTCGCACAACTGATCGATCTCTTCGGTCGAGAACAGTCCCCGCACGACCAGATAGCCGTCGCTGTCGAAGACCTCCCTGTCCGTGACTGCCATCCGCGTACCCCTTCTCTTCGGTGTCCTGTCTGCTTCACGCTAGGTCGGAGCGCCTTTCGGAGGGATGCCTGTGCGTGCTGACGAGTTGCCCGAGACCGCTGTCCCGTCACCACCGGCCGGCCAGATGATCATCGGCCGCTTCGACCAGCCGCCCCCGTACGCCATCACACGGCCCAGAGGATCGGACAGCTGGCTGTTCACCTGGACCACGGGCGGCGCCGGACTGCTGCGGCAGGGCGCGGCCGAGGCGACGGCGGCCTCGGGCGACCTCGTGGTCCTCGGCCCGGGTGTACCCCAGCACTACAGGGTCCGGCCCGGCGCCGGGAACTGGGCGTTCTGGTGGGCGCACTGCCAGGCCAGACCCTCCTGGGCGGCCTGGCTGCGCCCGTACGAGACCGCCGATCTGCTGTACGCCGTGCCCCGGGCCCCCGGTGGCATCCGCGAGCGCGTCGACGCGGCCTTCCGCCGGATGCTCGCCGACGCACGCTGGACGGGGGAGGGCGCACCGCCGGCTCGGGCCGCACCCGAGTCCGTGCCCGACGGCGAGGTCGCCGTGGCGCACGGCACGGCCGCCCGCGAGCTCGCCCTCTGCTCGTTGGAGGAGGTCGTGCTGCTGGCCGCCGCCCGGGCCGAGCCGCGCCGGACCGGCACCGACCCGAGGATCCGCCGGGCCGAGGACCTCATCGCCGCCGACCCGGGCGCCCCGCACACCGTGGCCTCCCTCGCCGAGCGCGTGTCCCTCTCCCCGTCCCGATTCGCCCACCTGTTCACCGAGCAGCTCGGTCACTCCCCGATGCGCGCGCTCCTCCACGCCCGGCTCCTGCACGCGGCCCGGCTCCTGGAAGCCACCGAACTCCCCGTCGAACGCGTGGCCGCCGCCTCCGGGTTCGGCAGCCCGTTCCACTTCAGCCGTGTGTTCCGACAGCGGTACGGGGTGCCGCCGGGGGCGTACCGGAACGGTCTCAGGGACGGCGGCTGACCTGTTGCCTCAAAGCTTCTCAGCCTCCGAACGCGAGCAGCGACAGCCACAGCGCCACCACGGAGGAGACCAGCGCCACCGGCACGGTGATCAGCCCCAGCCGGGTGAACTCGCCGAGCTCCACGTCGTGCTCGTGCTGATGGACGATGCGCCGCCACAGCAACGTGGCCAGGGAACCGGCGTACGTCAGGTTGGGGCCGATGTTGACCCCGAGGAGTACGGCGAGGACGGCGCCCGTGCCGAGCGGGGCGGCGAGCGGCACGAGGACCAGCACCGCGGGCAGATTGTTGATGACGTTGGCGAGGAGCGCGGCGAGGGCGGCGATGCCCAGGAGCGCGGCCAGGCCGGAGCCGCTCGGCATCACCTGGCCGAGCGCGTCGGCGAGGCCGTTGTCGACGACGGCCCGGACGACGACGCCCAGCGCCAGCACGAACGCGAGGAACGGCAGGGATATCGACCTGAACAGCGCGAGCGGGCCGGTGGTGCGGCGTACCAGCGCGCGTACCGCGAGCACCACGGCCCCCGCCAGCGCCGCCCAGGCGGGGTCGACCCCGACGACCGACGCGGCCACGAACCCGCCGAGCGTGCACAGGACCGTGACCAGGGCGAACAGTGGCAGCTCGGGCGCCTCGTCCTGGCTCTGCCCGGCGGGCGCCGGTGCGTCCAGGTCGTCCGCGAAGAAGCGACGGAACACCAGGTACTCGGCGGCCACGGCCACCGCCCAGGGCGCTGCCATCAGCAGCGCGAACCGCGTGAAACTCAGCCCGCTCGCCGTGAACGCCAGCAGATTGGTCAGATTGGAGACGGGCAGCAGCAGTGAGGCCGTGTTCGACAGATGCGCGGTGGCGTACGCGTGCGGCTTGGGGCGGGCGCCGAGCCGGGCGACGGTCGCGAACACCACCGGAGTGAGCAGCACGACCGTGGCGTCCAGGCTGAGCACCGCCGTGATGCCGGAGGCCAGCGCGAACGTCGAGGCGAGCAGCCGCCGGGGCCGGCCCGCCGAGGCGCGCGCCATCCACGCCCCGCACGCCTGGAAGAGCCCCTCGTCGTCGCAGAGTTTGGCCAGCACCAGCACGGCGGCGAGGAAACCGAGCACCGGCCCCAGCATCTCGGCCTCGGCGCGCGCGTGATCGAGGGAGACCGCCCCGGTCGCCACCGCCAGCCCGGCCGCCGGGACCGCGACCACCGCCTCGGGCAGTCCGAACGGACGCGCGACCGCGCAGCCGAGGACGACGAGCAGCAGGACGACGGAGAGGACCTCGGCGAGGGCGGTGTTCACAGGGGGACTTTCAAGACGTTCGGCGGGCGGAGACTGACGCACCCTACAGACGTCCGCCCCGAAACCTCGCACGGGCGTGCGGTCTTGTCGTCAACCCCACAGCAGCCGCGGAAACGGCCTTCAACCCCACAGCAGCCGCGGCAACGGACTTCGGCCCGCCGCCCCGGCCGCTCACTCCTCCGCCAGCGTCAGCTCCGCCCAGATCGTCTTGCCGTCCTCCGTGTGCCGGCTGCCCCATCGCTGGGTCAGCTGGGCCACGAGCAGCAGACCGCGGCCGCCCTCGTCGAAGGTCTTCGCCCGGCGCAGATGCGGAGCCGTGCCGCTGCCGTCGGACACCTCGCAGATGAGGGTCGTGTCGTCGTGGATCAGGCGCAGCTGGATCGGCGGGGCGCCGTGCCGTATCGCGTTGGTGACCAGCTCGCTCACCACCAGCTCCGCCGTGAACGCGGTCTCGCTGATCCCCCACAGGGCCATCTGCGTCAGCACGTACTGCCGGGTGCGGGAGACGAACGCCGGGTCGGCGGGGATCGCCCAGGTCGCGACCTGCGCGGGAGGCAGCCCCCGGGTCCGGGCCAGCAGCAGTGCCACGTCGTCCGGGGCGCCGTTCGGCGGCAGCAGCGAGCCGATGACCTCCTGGCACACCTCGTCCAGCGAGCCCGTACGGCCGGACAGGGCCCGCGCCAGCAGCTCCTGCCCCGCGTCGATGTCACGGTCCCGGGTCTCGATCAGGCCGTCGGTGTAGAGGGCGAGGACGGTTCCCTCGGCGAGTTCGAGTTCGGCGGATTCGAACGGCAGCCCGCCGAGCCCGAGCGGCTGCCCCGCCGGTACCTCCACCTCCATAGGCCGACCGTCCGGGTCCAGCACGACCGGCGGCGGATGCCCGGCCCGGGCGAAGGTGCACCGGCGGCTCACCGGGTCGTACACGGCGTACAGACAGGTCGCGCCCACCTCACCGGTCACCCCCTCGCTGCCGGCCTCCGCGGACAGCCGTACGACGAGGTCGTCGAGGTGGGTGAGCAGTTCGTCCGGGGCGAGGTCGACGTCGGCGAGGGTGCGGACGGCGGTCCGCAGCCGCCCCATGGTCGCCGAGGCCTGCACGCCGTGGCCCACGACGTCGCCGACGACCATGGCGACCCGCATACCGGAGAGCGGGATCACGTCGAACCAGTCGCCGCCCACCCCGGACTGGGCCGCCGGCAGATAGCGGGAGGCGGCCTCCAGCGCGGGCATGTGGGGGAGTGTCTGGGGGAGCAGACTGCGCTGGAGGGCGAGCGCGGTCTCGCGTTCACGGGAGTAGCGGCGGGCGTTGTCGATGCAGACGGCGGCCCGCGCCGTCACCTCCTCGGCCAGCAGCTGGTCGTCGGGCGTGAACGGGTCGAGCCGTTTGTAGCGGCTGAGGACGGCCACCCCGAGGGTCGTGCCGCGGGCCCGGATCGGGACGGACATCGTGGCGTGGATGCCGTACTCCTCGACCCGGGAGCCGCGCGCCGGGTCGAGGGCCAGCCACTCCTTCAGCGAGACGGCCGCGTCGGCGGTCGTGACCGTGTGCCCGGCGACCAGGGAGGCCGCCTGCGGGGAGATCGCGGGGTAGACGTGGGTGCCCCCCAGCTCGACCACCGCCTCGGGGGAGCCGGGGTTGATCGACCGGTGGGCGGCCCGGCGCAGGGTGAACGGCGGGGACAGCGGGCCCTCGTGCGGTTCGTCGCCGTGGTCCAGGGACTGCATGAGGTCGACGCTGACGAAGTCGGCGAGGACGGGCACGCACACATCGGCCAGTTCCTGGGCGGTGCGGGTGACGTCGAGCGTGGTGCCGATGCGGATGCTCGCCTCGTTGACGAGCTGGAGGCGCTGGCGGGCCCGGTACTGCTCGGTGATGTCGTGGCCGGTGACACAGACCCCGATGGGCACCCCCTCGGCGTCGATGAGCGGGGCTATCCCCGCGGACCAGGCGTGGGCGCTGTGTTCGTCGGCGGCCCGCAGGAAGGTCTGCACGTCCTTGCGCCTGCCGTCGGCGAGCACCTCGCGCAGCTGCTCCTCCAGCCGCTCGCCCTGCCGTCCGCCCACGATCTCGGACATGTGCAGCCCCCGGAGGTTCTCCTCCGGCATGCCCACGGCGTCCGCCATCATGCCGTTGATCCCGCGCAGCCGGAGCTGCTCGTCGAAGACCGCCGTGGCGCAGGGCGACTGCATCAGCACAGCCATGGCCAGCGGATCGTCCCGGACCAGCGGCCCGGGGTCGTCCAGCGGGCACAGAACCAGCCAGCCCGTGTCGTCCGCGTCCTTCTGCCGCCGCTGGTGGGCGAGGAGCCAGGCCGAGACCGTACGGCCGTCGCGGTGACGGAGTGTGAGCGTGCCGCTCCAGCTGACACTGCCCGGCGCGGGCATGGGGAAAGGGCTGCCGGCGGCCAGCAGCTCCTTGGCGGGACGGCCGACGACCTCCGCCGGGGACCAGCCCAGCAGACGCTCGGCCCCCTCGTTCCACTCGACGATCGAGCCGTCGCCGTCCACGACCGTCCGTGCCGTGGCGGCACCGTCCAGGGCATACGCCGGAGCATCACCGTGCGCTACCTTGCGGCTCCTCATCGTGGCCAGTTCCATTCCGCCGGGCCGAACGGGTTTACGGGCGAATTCAAGCCTAGTGCGTCACGAAGCTACACACCCGGGCAGCCGCGGAGGGGGCGAATGGCGATGTCCGGGCCTGAAGGGGCCGGATCGGCAGAAGTGGCGCGACGGACTCTTGACGACCTTGAGTGCCCCATCGTCAGATTCTGTTTGGCCGCGAGCAGTTGTGATTGCTTATGAAGGGAATCCTGATGACGGTCACGCGCAGGTCGTTACTCATCGCGGGCGCCGCCGCACCTACGGCGGGAGCGCTGGCGGGCACCGCGAGCGTCACGGCCGCCGCGGCGGCGCGGACCGGCTCGGGCTCGTCCCCCGGCCGCACGATCCCCCTCCGTGACGGCTGGCGCTTCGCTCTCGTCAACCCGGGCGGCATCACCGACCCGACCGGCGAGTACGCGGACGCCGCGAAGCCCGGCTACGACGACTCGTCCTGGCGCCAGGTGGCCGTACCGCACGACTGGAGCATCGAGCTCGCCCCCACCACCGAGAACGGCACCACCAGCGGCACCGGCTTCTTCCCCGGCGGCCTCGGCTGGTACCGCACCACGTTCACACTGCCGCCCTCGCTCGCCGGGAAGCGGATCTCGGTCGAGTTCGACGGCGTCTACATGGACGCGTACGTCCACTGCAACGGCACGGAGGCCGGCCGACACCCCTACGGCTACACGGGCTTCGCCCTCGACCTCACCGACCTGCTGCACACCGACGGCACCACCGAGAACGTGATCGCGGTCAAGGTCCAGAACCGCCTACCCAGCAGCCGCTGGTACTCCGGCAGCGGCATCCACCGCCAGGCCCGGCTCGTCGTCACCGACCCCGTGCACGTCCAGCGCTGGGGCACCCAGGTGACGACGACCGACCTGAGCGAGGACCGGGCGGTGCTGAGGGCCCGTACGACCGTCGTCAACGAGTCCGGCACCGAGGCCGAGGTCACCGTCGGATCCACCGTCCTCGACCCGGGCGGGCGCCCGGTGGCCCGTACGACCTCCACGCTCACCGTCGGCGCGGCGGCCGAGACCGCGACACACGAACTGACCGTCCCCGACCCGGGGTTGTGGGACATCGACACCCCGCGCCGCTACACCCTGCGCACCGAACTGCGTGTCGACGGCCGCACGACCGACACCTGTCGCACCCGCTTCGGCATCCGCACGGCCACCATCGACGCGAACGACGGCCTCACCCTGAACGGCCGCCACGTCAAGCTCCGTGGCGTCAACCTCCACCACGACCTCGGCGCCCTCGGCTCCGCCGTCCACGCCGACGCGGTCGAACGCCAGCTGGCGATCATGAAGTCCATGGGCGTCAACGCCCTGCGTACCTCCCACAACCCGCCCGCCCCCGAGGTGATCGAGGCCTGTGAGCGGCTCGGCCTGGTGATGATGGTGGAGGCCTTCGACTGCTGGCGCAGCCCCAAGACCCGCTACGACTACGGCCGTTTCTTCGAGGAGTGGTCGGACCGGGACATCGCCGAGATGGTGGCCGCGGCCCGCAACTCGCCCGCCGTCCTCATGTGGTCCATCGGCAACGAGATCTCCGAGTTCACCTCCACCGCCGGCCTCGCCATCGCTGACCGCCTCATCGCCGGGATCAGGAGGCTCGACGACACCCGTCCGGTCGTCATCGGCTCCCACCGCCACCGCAGCGTCCCCGCCCCCGGTTCCCCGGCCGACCTGATCCTCGCCAAGATCGACGGCCTCGGCCTGAACTACAACACGGCCGCCTCGGTCGACGCCCTGCACGCCCGCTACCCCGACCTGTTCCTCTTCGAGTCGGAGTCCTCCTCGGAGACATCGACGCGCGGCGCGTACCAGGAGCCGGAGAACCTCAACACCGGCGAGAACCACACACCCGGCAGGCGGGCGACCTCCTCGTACGACAACAACCTCGCCACCTGGACGATGAGCGGCGAGTACGGCCTGAAGAAGGACCGGGACCGCAGGTGGTTCACGGGCGAGTTCCTGTGGTCCGGCATCGACTACATAGGCGAGCCCACGCCCTACGACGTTTTCCCGGTGAAGGCGTCCTTCTTCGGCGCGGTCGACACGGCCGGCTTCCCCAAGGACATGTACCACCTGTTCAGAAGCCAGTGGACGGACGAGCCGATGGTCCATCTGCTACCGACGACCTGGAACCACGCGAAGGGCGACACGATCGAGGTGTGGGCGTACGCCAACGTCGACACCGTCGAGCTGTTCCTCAACGGCCGTTCGCTCGGAGTCAGGAGGTTCGACGAGAAGAAGACCACCGACGGGCGGCCCTACCTGGAGACCACCGAGGCGACCGGCGACGACAAGACCGTCACCTCCGGGCCCTACCCCGGCAGTTACACCAGTCCGGGCGGCAGCGCGGGCAAACTGCACCTCACCTGGAAGGTCCCGTACGAGCCCGGCGAGCTGAAGGCGGTGGCGCGGCGCGACGGCCGCAGGGTCGCCACCGACGTCCTGCGCACGGCCGGGAAGCCGCACGCGATCCGCCTGACCTCCGACCGCAGGTCCGTGGCCGCCGACGGCCGTTCGCTCTGCTTCGTGACCGCCGAGGTCGTCGACGCCCGGGGCGTGGTGGTGCCCGACGCCGAGCACCTGCTCACCTTCGACGTCGACGGCGGCTCCCTCGCGGGCCTGGACAACGGGCGCCAGGAGAGCGCCGAGCGCTACCAGGCGACCACGCGCACCGCCTTCCACGGAAAGGCCCTCGCGATCGTACGGTCGGGGGTCCGGCCGGGCCCCCTCACGGTGACGGCACACGCGGACGGCCTGCGCACCGGCAAGGTGAGCCTGCGGGCCACGCCGGCGCGCTCTACGGCGACGACACCGGCTGCCGTGTTCGAGCCCGAGGCCCCGCTCGCGCCCGACCACCCCTTCGCCGACGCCAGTTACTCAGGGCGCCCCGACACCCTGCCCGCCGCCATGCTCGACGGCGACCCCGCCACCGGCTGGTCCAACGCCTTCTACAAGGCGCCCACGGCCCTGCTGCCCGCGTTCGGCGGGGCCCGGCCGAAGGACTGGGTCTCGGTCGACTGGGGGCGGACCGGCACGGTCGACCGGGCCGAGGTCTCCTTCACCGTCGACGCGACGCACAGCCTGCCCGCGTCGGTCGAGGTCGCGGTCTGGGACGGAGAACGGTACGTGCCCGCCGAGGACGTGAAGACCGACTGGGCAACGGCCTCCGACGTGCCCACGGCGATCACCTTCGCCCCGGTGCGCGGCTCGCGGCTCAGGCTGACGCTGACGAGCGCCCATCCCGGGGATGTCCGGGGCGCGGTCCGCATCAGCAGGCTGGACGTGCTCGCGGGCTGACCGCATGAGGTGGTGGTGCCTCGGTCCGGACAGGAAACCGGCGTGCGTCGGAGGACCCGACAGAAGAACCAGTCCTGTCCGGACCGTTGACGGGCTGTCATGTCTCTTACAGCATGGCCAACATCCGTTTTTGGGAGCGCTCCCACAACAAGTGTCTCTGCCCAGACGCCGGAGTGCGCGCGCCCAGCCTCCCCTGAGGAGCCCAGACCCGAGCCGAGGAGCCCAGACGTTGAAACGACGCAGAACTGCCCTGCTCGCCATGACGGCCCTCCTCGCGGCGGCGCTGACCGCGCTGCCGTCCGGGCCGGCCCAGGCCGACGAGGTCGAGCAGGTCGAGAACGGCACCTTCGACACCGGCACCGCCCCCTGGTGGACCACGAGCAACGTCACCGCGGGCCTGTCCGAGGGCGCGCTCTGCGCCGACATCCCGGGCGGCACCACCAACCGCTGGGACGCGGCCGTAGGCCAGAACGACATCGCCCTGGTGAAGGGGGAGTCGTACCGCTTCAGCTTCAGCGCGTCCGGAACCCCGGCGGGCAACGCCCTGCGCGCGATCGTCGGTCTGTCCGTCGCACCGTACGACACATACTTCGAGGTCAGCCCGCAGCTCAGTGTCTCGGGCGACTCGTACTCCTACACCTTCACCTCGCCCGTCGACACCGCTCAGGGCCAGGTCGGCTTCCAACTAGGCGGCGGCGCCGAGGACTTCCGCTTCTGCATGGACGACGTGTCGCTGCTGGGCGGGGTGCCGCCCGAGAAGTACGAGCCGGACACCGGGCCCCGGGTACGCGTCAACCAGGTCGCCTATCTGCCCGCCGGGCCGAAGAACGCCACGCTGGTCACCGACGCCACCGGGCCCCTTCCCTGGCAGCTGAAGAAGGAATCCGGAACGGTGGTCGCGCACGGCCGGACCGTGCCGCACGGCACCGACGTCTCCTCCGGACAGAACGTCCACTCGATCGACTTCGGCGCCTACCGCAAGCGCGGCACGGGCCTCACGCTGGTCGTCGACGGCGAGACGAGCCACCCCTTCGACATCGACGCGAGCGCCTACGAACGCCTGCGGCTCGACTCGCTGAAGTACTACTACACCCAGCGCAGCGGTATCGCGATCAGCGACGAGCTGCGCCCGGGCTACGGCCGCGCCGCGGGCCACGTGGGCGCGGCGCCCAACCAGGGCGACAAGGACGTGCCCTGCCGGCCCGGCGTCTGCGACTACACGCTCGACGTCACCGGCGGCTGGTACGACGCCGGCGACCACGGCAAGTACGTCGTCAACGGCGGCATCTCCACCTGGGAGCTGCTGAGCACCTACGAACGCTCCCTGTACGCCCGCACCGGCCGGCCCGGCAAGCTCGGTGACGGCTCGCTCGCCATCCCGGAGAGCGGCAACAAGGTGCCGGACGTGCTCGACGAGGCCCGCTGGGAGCTGGAGTTCCTGCTGAAGATGCAGGTGCCGCAGGGGCAGCCGCTAGCGGGCATGGCCCACCACAAGATCCATGACGAGCAGTGGACGGGCCTGCCGCTGCTGCCGAGCGCCGACCCGCAGAAGCGCCAGTTGCACCCGCCGACCACCGAGGCCACCCTCAACCTGGCCGCCACGGCCGCGCAGGCGGCCCGCCTGTACCGGCCCTACGACCGCGCCTTCGCGGCGAAATCCCTCGCCGCGGCACGCACCGCCTGGAAGGCGGCCCTCGCCCACCCCGACATCCACCCGGACCCCAGCGACGGCATCGGCGGCGGCGCCTACCCGGACACCGACGCGACGGACGAGTTCTACTGGGCGGCGGCCCAGCTCTACCTCACCACCGGTGAGAAGGCCTTCCAGGACCACATCCTCGCCTCGCCCGTCCACACCGCCGACATCTTCGGCCCCCTCGGCTTCGACTGGTCCAGGACCGCCGCCGCGGGCCGCCTCGACCTCGCGACCGTGCCGAACAGGCTGCCCGGCCGCGACAAGGTCCGCCACTCCGTGACCAAGGGCGCCGACCGCTACCTGACCACGCTCCGGACACAGCCGTACGGCATGCCGTACGCGCCCGACGGCAACCTCTACGACTGGGGCTCCAACCACCAGGTGCTCAACAACGCGGTCGTGATCGCCACGGCGTACGACATCACCGGCGCCTCGAAGTACCGCGAGGGCGCGCTGCAGAGCATGGACTACCTGCTCGGCCGCAACGCCCTGAACATCTCCTATGTGACGGGCTACGGCGACGTCGACGCCCGCAACCAGCACAGCCGCTGGTACGCCCACCAGCTCGATGCGGACCTCCCCAACCCGCCGCGCGGCACGCTCGCCGGAGGGCCCAACTCGAGCATCCAGGACCCCTACGCACAGGGCAAACTCCAGGGCTGTGTCGGGCAGTTCTGCTACATCGACGACATCCAGTCCTGGTCGACGAACGAGCACACGATCAACTGGAACGCGGCGCTGGCCCGGATGGCGTCCTTCGTGGCGGACCAGACCTGAGCCGTCCCGCTCGCCGCTGTGGTGCGGCCGACGTCCTCCGGGCGTCGGCCGCACCCTTTTTTGGTACCGCACTCAATGCCCTGTGACCTGCGGATATTTACGACTGAGTACCCGCGCGGTACCGTTGGCGCATGCCAGCTCTGAATGTGGAGTTCAGCGACCGCGAGCTAGAGGACCTGAGGCAGATAGCCAAGGAGCGCGGTACGTCGATGAAGGCGCTCGTGCGCGAGGCGGCCGCGGCCGACATAGTGCGACACCGGGCGCTGAAGGAGGGCGCGGAGGCCTTCCGTACGTTCTTCACCGCGCACGCGGACGAGTTCGCCGCCGCCTTCCCGGACGACGAACCCGCCGTCAAGGCGGAAGGACGGGCCGTCTGACCGATGGCTCCCGTCATCCATATCGATGTGCCCTGGCTGCTCCAGCGCCACGAAGAGGTCCTGCCCGAGCAGCCCACCATCAACGACTTCTCGGCCCTCGTCGCCGCCGTGGCCCGACACCGAGTCGACCCGCCCCGGCTCGGCGTCGACTCCGATCCGGCATGGCGGGCCGCCGCTCTTCTGCACACCCTGGCCGTGCTCAAGCCCCTGCCGGCCGCCAACGCGCGCTTCGCCTGTGCGACGGCCGTGGCGTACATGTTCGTCAGCGGCGTCGGCATCGACCCGCCGTACGGGGCGCTCGTGGACCTTGCTCGCGACCTGATCTCGGGCAAGACGGATGTGTACGGCGCCGCCGACCGGCTGCGCTCCTGGCAGATCTGACCCCTGGGGCCGCCGACCGAGGGCGGGAGGATCAAGGTCGGCGGCCCGGCGCGCGCGGGAGAGCCGCCGTCCCGCGCGGGGCCTGGTGAGAAGGCCGCTTCGAGTGAACTCCTCATGCTCCGCGCGGCGGGAGCGTGCGCGGAGCATCGGTGTGTGCGTACGCTTCACACGGGGTGCTTGAAAGCTTGAATATTCATGGGGCTGCCCGAGATGTCTTCCGCATCAGGACAGTTGACCTGGTGAAACCAGTTGCTTTTCGTGTGACACATGTTGCCCAAGTGCCTTGTTAGCCACGAGTAACTTGTGCAAGGGTGAACTTCCTGCGCGTGGGCAATGGCCCGGTCCGAATCGCCTGTTGGCATTCGGGGTTGCTGAGGAGTCCAAAAGGCTCTCGGTCGACGGTCATCGTGCGGCCTCAGTCCCCGGGCCGCTATCCAGGCGCCCGCCAAAAAGGTACGCACCAATCCAGGGCCCTTTTCGGCGGCCATAACTCCGTGTGCCATCTTGTGCCTTGGAAGGAATCCGCTCTGTGCACACCCCCCATCCGCCTCGCCCGTCTTATCCTCCCGCTCCCGGCGCGGTTCCCGGGGAGCCGGACGAGACTCTCGCCGCCAGGCTGAGAGGCTGGCCGGAAGGCGGAGTCGGCGATCCCGTCGCGCTGCTGATGGCACGGCACTGGCAATCCGCGTACGACTACGCGGTCATCTGCCTCGCCTCCTCCTCCAACGTCGCGTCGATGGTGACCGCGACCGCCTTTCACCGTGTGATGGAAGGACTCGTGCGTGGAGACTCCGGTGTCGCCCTGCGCCCCCGACTTCTCGTCACCGTGCGGGACACCGTCAAGGAGTGGTCCGCGGAGGAGGGTACGGCGGGTGTTCTGCCGGACTTGAGGAAACCCGCCGGTGGTCGCGGTATGCGCGCCGCGAAGTCCATGACCCCGGATAATCGCAAGCTCATCGAGCGGTCATTCCTCGCTCTCCCGGCGATCGGTCAGTGCCTCCTGTGGCACACCGAGGTGGAAGCGGAATTGATAACCATACCCACTGGTCTGCTGGGCCTGGACGCCGACAGCGCACAGGCCACGCTGGAGCAGACCCGGGAGAAATTCCGCGAGGGGTGCGTCCGCGCCCACCGCGAACTCGCGCCCTCCAAGGACTGCCGCTTCTACAACCGGCTCCTCGACGTCCCGATTCGCCGGGGCGGCGCCCTGCTGCCGGATGTCCAGCAGCATCTGCTGGAGTGCCGTTACTGCCGGTACGCCGCCGAGCAACTCAGCCATTTCGAGGGCGGACTGGGCGGAGTCGTCGCCGAGGCCGTACTCGGCTGGGGCGCCCGGCGCTACGTCGACTCCCGGCCGACCCGCACGTCGGCCAAGGGCAGCTCCAGACGGCCGGGGAGCGGTGGCCGGCACCGTCTGCTCTCCCAGATCCCCACCCAGCGCCGCCGGATCACCGCCGGGCCGCGCAACTCCAAGGCCCTGCTCACCGGAGTCGGCATCACCTCGGGCGCCCTGCTCGCGGCAGTTCTCGGCGCGGCCCTGCTGTCGGACGACGGCAGCGGAGCCGACCCCGCGGCCTCCAAGAGCTCCTCCGGAGGTGTCTCCGCGCCCGACACCGGCTCCGAGAACAAGACGACCACCAGCGCCTCGCCCACACCGCCCGCCATGGCCGGGCGCCCCACGGCGCCCCAGCAGACGCGACTGCGCAACCTGGCCGCCGACCTGTGCCTCGACATCCAGGGCGGCAAGGCGAAGAAGGGTGCCTCGACCGAACTGGCGGTCTGCTCCTCCGACTGGACCCAGAAGTGGTCCTACGAGGAGGACGGTCTGCTGCGCAGCGTCGCCAACCCCGAGCTGTGCCTCGACTCCCAGGTCGACGCCGGGGTCGTCGTCCTCGGCACGTGTGCCGACGAGGACTCGAAGCGGGCGGAGGATGTGCGCTACGACTTCACCGTGCGGGGGGAGTTGCTTCCCCGGTGGGGGGAGGGGCTTGCTGTCGCGCCCACCGCCAACGATCCCAAGACGGATGTCGTGGTGAAGGTCCGTGACCACTCCGATGCGCAGCGGTGGCTGACGGACGGGGTGACGGCCAGTCCCGAGTCGCTGTCGGTCTCGGGTTCGAACGCCCCGACGACCGAGCCCGTCACGGAGGATCCGTCTCCGGACGACGTCTCCGAGTCGCCCCTTCCGAAGCGGACGGGTGACTCCGTGCCGCCTGCCGTGCCGGAAGTGGGGGAGGAGGGGTCGGTTCTGTCGGTCGATGACGGGGGGACAGGGGCGGATGCCGAGCCTGTGCTGCCGTTGACGCTGCGGCTGCCGGATGTGCTTTCGGGGATCCATCTGTAAGTGGGGGTGCATGTAAGGGGGGCGGATTTTCTCGCCCCCGCCGCCCCTACCCGTCCCATCCCCCAGGGGCGGCTGCCCCTTCGACCCTGCCTGCGCCTTGGAGTTCGGGTGGGTGGGGGTGTGTTGGTGGGTGCGGGTTGTGGTGGGTTGCTCGCGCAGTTCCCCGCGCCCCTGAAAAGACCGGGCTGCGCCCCGGTCTTTTCACGCGCAGGAGCAGTTGCTTTCAGGAGCGCGGGGAACTGCGCGAGAAACCCCCACCGACCCGCAGTCGATCAACTTGCCCAGCCACCCCAAACGCCCACCCGCGAGGGCCGGCGGCGCGGGCAGGGCGAGGCCCAACACCTGCACGGACAGATCCCGTTGCCCGACGTCCCGCAACACACGCGGCACGATTCGGTGCCGCTCCAGCGCGGCCCGGTTGGCGCGGAGGGTGCTGCCGTCGCCCGCGCCGCCCGCAACGTAGCCGACCGGCCCTGCGCCCAGCGGGTGCTCCGCCCGCCAACTCCTCCACTCCGGTCAGGTGGGTGGGCAGCCGGGGCAGGGCGCCCGTCATCCCGCCCAGACAGATCTCGTACTGGAAGTAGCCCAGTGCTTCGCCATCCCTCCAGCCCCTCGCCATCAAGCGCGCGTCGCGTCGCCGACGACACTGGCGAGTACGGCGGGTCCCGTCCCCCTTCCCCGTCCACGGGGAGGTGCGCGTAGACGAAGACCAGGACCGCATCCCGCGGATCCAGGCGCTCGACCTCGTCGACCCGGGGTCCGCCACCGGCTGAAGCGGAATGTTTCAGGCCGATTGCCGAACCGTGCAGATTCGGCCATCCGTTGGGTGCCAACGATCAAGAACCGCTCAGATTCGGGGTTTGCGCGTTCGACTTCCGTGACTTCGCGCCACTGATTCAATACTCAAAGTTACCGAAACTCGTGGGGTCGACGTGTGTTCCGGCGCCCGATTCGGCAGACTCGCGCTCGCCGATCCGGCACCGCCCGGACCGGCCCCGTACACACGACACCCGTGACGGGGCGGTCCGGCACTTCGACCGAGCGGAAGGATGCACACAATGCCGAACACCGCGCGCTGGGCAGCCACTTTCACCCTCACCGCGACCCTGACGGCCACCGCCGTCTGCGCCCCCCTCGCGGGCGCCGCCCTCGCCGCCGCCGAGCCCTCGCCGGCCGGGCTCTACGCCCCCTCCGCCCTGGTGCTGACCACCGGCCGCGGCGAGGCGGCGGCCACCGTCACCCCCGAGCGCGCGGTCACCCTGACCTGCGCGCCCAGGCCCTCCGGCACGCACCCGGCTGCGGCCCTGGCCTGCGCCGAACTCCGCGACAGCGACGGCGACTTCGAGGCCCTGGCCGGCAGTACCGAAGCGAAGTGCACCAAGCAGTACGCCCCCGTCGTCGTCACCGTCGAGGGCGTCTGGCGGGGCAAGCGCGTCGCGTACGAGCGCACCTTCGCCAACGAGTGCCTGAAGAACGCCTCCGCAACCGCCCTCTACGCCTTCTAGGGCTTCCCGGACCGGGGTCGCGTGGTTGCCGTGAGCGTTGAGCGAGGGCTCGCGGATGGGGAGTGCGAGCCCTGCCACAGGTGCCATGCGATTCCGTACGAGGGCCGGCCGGCGGAGTGGGGCCATCGGCCGGCCCTCGGCATCATTCGCGCTCGACGATCATTCGGATGTGACGATCATCCGGAGTGACGATCATCCGGATGTGACGGTCCAGCGCCCGACCTCGCGGTAGTCGGAGTCCAGGAGGGTCTGGCCCTCGCCGGGTTTGAGCTCGCAGTGCCGGAGGTTTCCGCCCCAGTACCGCAGGATGCGCTCCAACTCCTGGACGGTGGTGCCTTCGTTCCAGTCGGTTCCGTCCAGGTCGACCTCGAGAACGAACTTCACTTCGCGCGCCTCCACTTCCGTTTCCGTATTGTTCGCGGCTCCTTCAATCGTTTCATTCAACAGCTACTCGGGGCGTGGCGGCCGGTTTTCGCCGGTAGACCACCGTCGAAAGCTCCGAAAGTGGTGGGAAGCGGCCCAACAGCGGTGCGGCGCACGGGAGTCGATGGAGTCGGGGCTGGTCAGTGATGAGGCGAAGCCGCTTCCGGCGGTATGGGCGACTCCACCGTGTCAGGGGTGGGACGCGTTCGAATTCGGTGGCTACCCCGACACGGCCACCGCCATCCCTGCGGCGACGACCGCGGATCACGCTTCACTCGACAAGGTGGATTTCGGTTCTGTTCCTTGACGGGTGCCGTCCTCAGCCTGTCGGTGTCGCGATCCGCAGCGGCACCGCGCCCGCTGCCCCCGCCCCCGCCGCAGCTCCTGACCCTGGTAGTGAGCCCGAGCCGGGGGTGGGCGTCTGCTCGGCGATGTCCCGAGTGACCTCCGCCCACCAGGACGGGCCGTCCTCGATGTGCCGGAGCAGTACGCCTTCGCGGATCGCCCAGGGGCAGACGGTCACCGTCCGCAGACCGGTCAGCTTCATGGTCGTGTGTCCGACCAGCGCCCCGGCCAGGCTCTGGACCGCCCGGGGCGCGGAGATGCCGGGGAGGGCGGCGCGCTCGGCCGGGGGGAGTGCGGCGAGGCGGTCGACCGCCCGGCCCAGGTCGGCGCGGCGTAACTCCCGTTCCACGAAGGGCCCGTGGCGGCCCGGCGCGGACCCGCACAACCGGGCGAGCTGCTGGAACGTCCGCGAGGTGGCCACGGCGGTGCGCGGGCCCTCCCAGCGGATCCGCGCGGCCACATCCCGCAGTTGATGGCGGACGCTGCGGCGCAGCGCCTTCACGCGCTCCGCCGACGGCGGGTCCTGCCCGGTGAAGAACTCGTGGGTCAGCCGGCCCGCGCCCAGCGGCAGCGAGGCCACGAAGTCCGGCAGCCGTCCCCGGCCGAAGGCCACCTCCAGTGAACCGCCCCCGATGTCGAGCAGTGCGAGCGGCCCGGACCGCCAGCCCATCCACCGCCGCGCCCCGAGGAAGGTGAGTTCGGCCTCCACCTCGCCCGGCAGGGTGCACAGCCGTACCCCGGTGTCGGCGCGCACGCTGCGCAGGACGTCCGGGCAGTTCGGCGCGGAGCGGACCACGGTCGTCGCGAAGGCCAAGGGGGCCGCCGCGCCCCACCGTTCGGCCGTCCGGGCCGCGGCCTCGACGGCTTCCGACAGCTGGCGTACGGCCGGGTCGGGGACAGGACGGCCCGGCGTCATGTGCTCGGACAGGCGCAGTCGCCACTTGGCGGTGTGCACCGGCAGCGGTACCCCTCCCTCCACATCGGCCACCACAAGCCGGACAGTGTTCGATCCCACATCAACGACGCTCATCCGCATGACCCCGGAGTACCCGGCGACCGCCCGGGCACGCGTGGGCCGTGCGGCGGCCGGTGGCACGCGGTCGTGTACGGGCCATCGATGAGCCGTTGACGCGCCCCGCCTGCCATCGGGCGCTCCCCGGAGGACTCAGCGCTGCTCACGGCCCCGGTCGTGCGCCGGGCGCCGGACCCGTGATCATGCGGATCATCCTTATTGCATATGATGCGCAAATGCATGACGCAACGAACTACGGCATCAGGGTGGCAGGCCCCGGCGACCTCGACAGCGCCCGTGCGGTGATGCTGGACACCGTCTACCGGGACTTCGGCACCGGATATGTGCCGCGCTGGCACGGCGACATCATCGACCTCCACGGCGCCTACGTCGCTCCGGCCCGCCATGCGCTGCTGGTGGCCGTCGACGAGCGGGACGGGGTGGTCGTGGGCACCGCCGCGCTGGACTCGCGCGGCCCCGCCCATCCGCCCAACCCCCGTTCGCTGGCAGAGCGTTACCCCTCCGGCGTGACCGCTCAACTGCGACGCGTGTACGTCCGTCCCGAGCACCGTCGGCGCGGTCTGGCTCGGCGACTCGTCGCGGCCCTGCTCGACTTCGCGGCGGCCGACGGCGGCTATCGCTCCGTCTATCTGCACACCGACCCGGCGGTGGCCGGCGCCGAGGACTTCTGGCGCTCGCAGGGCGAGGTGGTGTGCGACGAGCGCGAGGAGACCGGGGAGCGGGTCGTGCACTTCGAGGTGTCGGTGCCTGTGGGGCTGCCCCACCCCTCCTAGATGAAAATCATTGTCATATAGTCTGCGGAGGCTCGCGCCCGCAGAGTCCCCTCACGTCCCCCCCCTCACGCAGAGAACCAAGGACCATGCGCTCTCCCCGCCGCCGTCGCGTCGTCGTCGGCCTGCTCCTCGCCCCTGTGCTGACCGGCTGCTTCGCCTCCGACGGCGACTCGTCGGCCGACGACTCCGCCGACGGCTCCCGACTGCGCGTCGCCCTCGCCTTCCCGCCCGCCGAGAACCTCTCCCCGTACGGCGACGACGCCACCCTCCTCAGCCGGCTCGGCGTCACCGAGGGGCTCACGAAGCTGGACGCCAACGGCGCGGCGGCCCCGGCGCTCGCCGAGTCCTGGATCCGGGAGAACGACCGGAACTGGCTTTTCACCCTGCGCGAGGCCGCTTTCCAGGACGGCACCGAGGTCACCCCGGCCGCCGTCGCCCGCGCCCTCACCCACGCCGGCCAGGCCGAGCCCGTCACCGCCGCGCTCTCCGGCGTCACGCTCACCGCGAAGAAGTCCGGCGCCCACCAGGTCCGCGTCACCACGAAGGACCCGGACCCCGCCCTGCCGCTCAGACTGTCCAGCCCAGGCCTCGCGATCCTCTCCGCCAAGGCCTACGACGACAAGCGCCCGAACCTGGTCGGCACCGCCACCGGCCCCTTCGAACTCACCGAGGTCACCGGCACCACCGCCGCCACCCTGGACCGCTTCGACGACTACTGGGGCGGCCGCGCCCAGGCCTCCGGCATCGACGCCAAGTTCATATCCGACGGCACCGCCCGCACCAACGCCCTGCGCACCGACCAGGTCGACATCGCCGAGGCGATCCCCGTCTCCCAGGCGGCTTCCCTCGCCAAGGGCACCCGCCACGAGACGGCCACCACCCGCACGACCAGCCTGCTTCTCAACACCAAGAACGGCGCTTTCAAGGACGCGAGGCTCCGCGCCGCCGCCCGCGATGCCATCGACCCCGCCGTCTTCGCCAAGGACGTGTACGAGGGGTACGCCGACACCGGCGTCGGCGTCTTCGGACCCGCCGTGACCTGGGCCGCCGGCAAGCGCGTCGAACCGACCGGGCGCGCGAAGGCCGCCGACCCCGACGGCACCTCCGTGACCATCGCGACCTACGACAACCGGCCCGAGCTGCCCGAGGTCGCCCAGGTGCTGCAACAGCAACTCCGGAAGGCCGGGTTCGAGGTGAAGCTGGAGGTACGCGAGTACTCGCGGCTGGAGAGCGACGTTCTCGCCGGGAAGTTCGACGCCCACGTCGGCGCCCGCAACTCCCTGCTCGACACCGGCGACCCCGTGTCCGTCCTCGCCAGCGACTTCACCTGCGACGGCAGCTACAACCTCGCCCTGCTCTGCGACAAGAAGGTCGACCGGGCCGTCGCGGCGGCCGAGCAGGAGTCCGACACCGCCGAGCGGCAGCAGGCGTCGATGACCGCCGAGGCCGCGATCCTCGCCACCGACGCGACGGTCCCGCTTGTCCACCAGCAGATCATCACCGGCGTCGCCACCTCCGTACGGGGCGTGATCTACGACCCGTACGAGCGCACCCTGGTCGGCACGGGGACCATGCGTTGAGCAGGGCACTCTGGCGCGCCCTGCTCGCCGCCGCCCTGCTGTGCGGCATCGGCCTGCTGCCGTGGCTGTCGCGCACCGACCCGGCGCTCACGGTGCTCAAGGCCCGCTCGGCCGAACGCGACCCGACCCCGGACGTACTGGCCGCCGTGCGCGCCGAACTCGGCCTGGAAGCGGGACCGTTGAAGCTGCTGGGGCAGTGGCTCGGCGGGCTGGTGCGCGGGGACGCGGGCCGCTCGTGGATCTCCGGAGCCGAGGTCACCCCGTCCGTCGTCCAGGCCCTGGGGGTGTCCCTGCTGCTGATGGCCGCCGCCCTCGTCGTCGCAGCCATGACGGCCGCCGCGGTGTGCGCCCGCACCCTGCGGAGCGGCGAGGGACACGGGGGCAAAGGCGCGGCGGCCGTCACGGCCGCGCTGCCGGAGTTCCTCACCGCGTCCGTGCTCGCCGTCGTCGTCGGGGTGCACCTCGGCTGGCTGCCCGCGCTCGGCTGGTACGGACCGCGCTGGATGGTGCTGCCCGCGCTGGCGCTCGGCCTGCCCGCCGGCGCGCTGCTCGGCCGGATGCTCGACGATCTGCTGCCCGGCGCCTTCGCCGAACCCTGGGCGACGGCCGCCGCCGCACGCGGCGTACGCCATCGGAGCATCGCCCGCCGGGCGGTACGCCGCTGCGTACCCGGACTCCTGCCGAACATCGGCCTGTTCGTCGTCGGTCTCACCGGCGGCGCGGTCGCCGTCGAGCAGATCTTCGACATACCCGGCCTGGGCCGCACCACCCTCCAGGCCGCCATCGCCCAGGACCTGCCCGTCCTCCAGGCCGGCACGCTCGCCCTGGTCCTGCTGGCCGCCGTCGCCGGAGCCGCCGCCCGCCTCACCGCCCGCCTCCTGATCGGCCCGGCCCTGCGCGACGGCGCCCTCCGGTCCCTCCACACCCCGAAGCCGCCCGAGCCACGCCGCACACCGCTGCTCTGCGCCGCCGTCCTCCTCGCGGTCGTCACGGTCGGCCTGACCCGCGACCCGCTGGCCCTCGACACCGGGGCCCGGCTCCAACCCCCCTCCTGGGCACGCCCGTTGGGCACCGATGCCCTGGGCCGTGACCTGCTCGCACGGATCGGTCACGGCGCGTTCAGCACGCTCGCCCTCGCCGTCGCGATCAGCGCGGCCGCGCTGATCACCGGCGTACTCCTCGGTCTGCTGCCCCGGCTGTCCGGACCGCTCGCCGACACCGTCAACGCCGTACCGCCCGTGCTCGCGGGCCTCCTGGTCGCCGCGGTCGCGGGAAGCGGGGCCACGACCCCCGCGCTCGCGGTGGCCGCGGTCGCCTGGGTGCCGCTCGCCGCGCACACCACGGCCCTGTTCGAACAGGAACGGGCCACCACGCACATCACCGCCGCGAAGGGCCTCGGCGCCGGACCGGCGTATCTGCTCCGCCGCGAGCTCCTGCCGGCCGTCCTGCCACCGGTCACCCGCCACGCCCTGCTCCGGCTGCCCGCGGTGGCCCTCGCCCTGACCTCCCTCGGCTTCCTCGGCCTCGGCGACCAGCCGCCCGACCCCGAGTGGGGCCTGCTCCTCGCCGAGAACCTGCCGTACGCCGAACGCGCCCCCTGGGCCGTCCTCGCCCCCGCCGCCGCACTCGCCCTGCTGGGCGCGCTCGCGGTCACGGCGGCGGGCGGGATACGAGGGCCACGGAGGTCGGCCCGGGCGGTACGGCAGCCGAAACCCGCCCTCGCCAGTACCACCGTCGGAGAGACCGGATGACCCAGTCCCAGCGCCAACCCGCCGAGACGCCCCAGCCGGAGGCCACCAGGCCTTCCCACCGGCGCGCCTGGGGGCGGCTCAACCCCCTCCTGCGGCTGCTGATCCTCACCCAGCTCGCCTTCAACATCGGCTTCTTCGCCGTGCTGCCGTTCCTTGCCGAGCACCTCGGTACGGCGATCGGCATGGCGGGCTGGATGGTCGGGTTCGTGCTCGGGCTGCGCACCTTCAGCCAGCAGGGACTGTTCGTGGTGGGCGGCGCGCTGGCCGACCGGTACGGCGTACGGCCCGTCGTCCTCGCGGGCTGTGTGCTGCGCATCGCAGGGTTCGCGTGGCTCGGGTACGCGGACGAGGACTGGTCGGTCATCGGATCGGTCCTGCTGATCGGTTTCGCCGCCGCGCTGTTCTCCCCGGCCGTCGAGTCCGAGGTCGCCCGGCAGGCGGTCGTGTGGGAGGAGTCGGGCGGCGGCCCCCGTACGAGCGTACTGGCGCTGTTCACGGTGGCGGGGCAGGCGGGGGCGTTCGTGGGGCCGCTCATCGGCGCGCTGTTGCTGGCCGTGGACTACCGCGTGGTCTGCCTCACGGGCGCCGGGGTCTTCGTGCTCGTCCTCGCCGGGCACTTCTGGCTGCTGCCGCAGCACATTCCGGGCCGGGAGCGGGTGGAGGTGAGGGGTGGGCTGCGCGGGCTGCTGCGCAACCGGCGCTTCCTGGCACTGTGCTGCGCGTACGGCGCGTACCTGCTGGCGTACAACCAGCTGTACCTTCTCCTGCCGGACGAGGTGGAGCGGGCCACGGGGTCGCAGTCGGCGCTGGCGTGGCTGTTCGGACTGTCCTCGCTGCTCGTGGTGACCGCGCAGCTTCCGGTCACCCGGTGGGCGGCGGACCGGCTGGATCTGCGTCGGTCCATGGCGGCCGGGTTGGCGCTGATCGCCGCCGGGTTCGCAGTGGTGGCCGTGGCGCGGCCCGCCGAGTGGACGGGGAACAGGGGGCTGTTGCCGGCCGCCGGGTTCGTGGTGTTGCTGACGGTGGGGCAGATGCTGGTGGCTCCCGCTGCGCGTGCGTGGGTGCCGGATCTGGCGGTGGAGGGGCGGCTGGGTCTCTACACCGGGGCGATGTCCTCCGTCTCCGGTCTGATCGTGCTGGTGGGCAGTGCGGCGACGGGCTCCTTGATGGACACGGGGCTCCCCGCCGCCGTCCCCTGGCTGGCCCTCGCGGCGATCCCGATGGCGTCGATCGCGTTGCTGCCGCGCCGGGTCTAGGGCGTTTTTTCCGCCCCCGCCGCCCCTACCCGTTCCCATCCCCAAGGGCGCTGCCCCTTCGACCCCGACTGCGCGGGAGAGCCCGGGTGGGCGGGGTGCGTTGGCGGGTGCGGGTTTGGTGGGGCTGGTCGCGCAGTTCCCCGCGCCCCTAAAAGCAACGGCCCCGCGCCCCTGGGGATGGGAACGGGTAGGGGCGGCGGGGGCGAGGAAGACCCCGGCACCCCGCTGACGCACCCCCACCTCAAGCCATCTGCCGCCGAACCAACTCGTGCAACCGCCCACCCGCATCCGCCAACAACTGCGCAGGCGCCCCCACCTCCGCCACCTTCCCGTCCTCCATCACGACCACCCGGTCGGCGTCCATCACGGTGGACAGACGGTGCGCGATCACGACCCGCGTCGCGTTCAGGGCCCGCGTGCTCTCGATCACCACCCGCTGTGTCTCGTTGTCGAGCGCACTGGTCGCCTCGTCGAAGAAGAGAATGCGCGGACGACGGATCAGGGCCTGGGCAATCATCAGCCGCTGGCGCTGGCCCCCGGAGATCGCCCCGTTGCCCTGGACGATCGTGTGCAACCCCATCGGCATCCGCTTGATGTCCTCCGCGAGCCCCGCCATCTCGGCCGCCGCCATCGCCTCCTCCGGCGTGTACGGCTCGGTACCGCAGATGACGTCCAGGATCGAACCCGTGAACGGCTGGGCGTGCTGGAGCACGACACCGCACTGGCGGCGTACGGCGGACTGGTCGAGCGCGCCCAGATCCTGACCGTCGTACAGCACACTGCCCGAGACCGGCTTGTCGAAGCCGATCAACAGTCTGAGCAGAGTCGACTTGCCGCAGCCGCTGGGGCCGACTATCGCGACGAACTCGCCCGGCTTGATCTCGAAGGACACGTCGTCCAGCACCAGCGGACCGTCGTCCGCGTACCGGAAGGACAGGCGTCGGGCCTCCAACGCGCCGGACAGCACCCCGGGGCGCGTGCTCGCCGTGCGCACCTCCGGTGTGGCCTCCAGGACCGGCTTGATCTCCTCGAAGAGGGGGAGCACCGCGACCGCCGACACGAACGCGCCGGTGAGCTGGGTGACCGAGGTGAGCAGCATGGTCACCGACGTGTTGAAGGTGAGGAATTCCGCCGCCGACATCGAGCCCCGCGCCGGGCCCGCCAGCAGCATGAACATCAACAGGGTGCAGAGCGGCAGATACACCGCGCCCAGCACCGTGTTGAGGTTCTTGATCCCGCCGACCCTCTGCTGGAGCTCCCGGCTGCGCGCGAACTCGCCCGCCCAGGCCGCGTACGCGTAGTTCTCGGCCGCCGCCACCCGCAGCTTCGGCAGGCCCCGCAGGGTCTGGAACGCCTGGTTGTTCAGCTTGTTGCTCAACACCACCAGGCGGCGCTGCCAGCGGATCTGCCACAGACCGAGCCCGAGGAACACCGAGGCGACGACCACCAGCATGCCCATCGCGGCCAAGGCCATCGGCACGCTGTACCAGAGCAGCAGCCCCAGGTTCACCGCGCCCACCGTCACCGACTGGGCGACCACCGGGCCCACCCCGGCCAGCGTCCGGCGCATCGCGCTGATGCCCATGGCCGCGCCGGCCAGCTCACCCGTCGAACGGGACGCGAAGAACTTCGTGGGCAGCCGCAGCAGGCGGTCCCAGACGGCCGGTTGGAGCGTGGCCTCGATCCGGCCCTCCAGACGCAGGATCGTCAGGTTCTGCAGCAGCAGGAACGCCGCCGACACCACGCTCGCCAACATCACCGCCAGACAGACCTGGACGATCAGGCTCTCCTGCGCCTTCGGCACGTACTCGCCGAGGATCCTGCCCGTGGCGACGGGGACCAGTGAGCCGAGCGCGACCGTCACCAGGCCGCTCAGCAGCAGGCCCGTCATGTCGCCGCCGGTGCCGTGCAGGCTGAACCGCATCAGCCGGAGCGGACTCAGCACGCGCTCGGGCAGTGGGCGGTAGAACATCACGGCACGCGGCTCGAACTCCGCCACGTTCTCCTTCTCGATCGGCGTCTCCCGGCCGGACGACGGCTGTACGGCCACATAACCGCCGCGCCGCCACAGCAGCGCCACCGGCGCCCCCGACAGGGCCCGCTGCCCGACCAGCGGGCCCACGTTGTCGTGCCACCAGCGCCCGGTGAGCCGTACGGCACGGACCCGGACCCGGGAGGCGAGCGCGATCCGCTCCACCGGGTCGAGCCGGTCGCTCTCGGTGCCGCTCTGCGCGGGCTGGGCCAGGGCGATCCCGGCCGCCTGCGCGACGAGTTTGCAGGCCGCGTACGTGGCGTCCGCGTCGGCGGCCGTCGTACGCCGGGCCGCGGAGGACTTGCCGATGGACGCGAGCAGCGTCCGGTCCGCCTGGGCGCGCACGGCCTCACCGGCCTTGATACCGGCGGCCGTACGGTCCTCGTGGGTGCGCTCCAGCTGCTCGATCCAGCGGTCCAGCGTGGCCAGCAGCCGGTACTGCTGGTCGACCATGCTCTGCCAGACCCCGGGGTCCATCAGCAGATCCGCCGCCGCCTCCGCGCCGTACAGCGAGCCGTACTGCACACTGCCGGGCGGCACCTGCATCCAGAACACGTCGTCGTCGGTGGGCGCGGCGGCCTGCTCGGTGGCCATCGGCGCCTGGAAGAGGATGGACAGACCACGGCCGACGCCGAGCGCGAGGGCGTACTCCAGGGGGCTGGTCCGCGGGGGTACCAGTTGCGCGTTGCCCCATTCGTCGTACGACCAGGTCTCGGTGTTCACCGGCTGGTACAGCTCGCGCAGGCCGATGCGGCGCACCACGCAGTCGCGCAGCGGGCGGGCGACCAGGGTGTGCTGGGGGCCGGTGACCGGGCCGAGCAACAGCGAGCCCGCTTCGAGGCGGCCCAGGTGGTGCCAGTGGCCCTGCTGCCTCGCGTCGACCGCGAACAGGTCCAGGGCGCCGGAGGCCACCAGCCACAGCACCTGCGGGCCTTCGAGGTCGAGGCGGGTGTGGCCGGCGCAGTCGAGGGGCGTGCCCATGGCACCGAGCGCATCGAGGACGAGGTCGCCGTCCTCACGTACCGACGTCATCTCACCGCTCCCTGACCAGCTGGGCGTACGCGCCGCCGCGCAGCACCAGCTCGTCGTGCCGTCCGCGTTCCACGATCGTGCCGTGCTGCAGGACGACGATCTCGTCGCTGTCGCGGACCGTGCTGAGCCGGTGCGCGATCACCACACAGGCGCAGCCGCGCTTGCGCAGGTTGTCCATGACGGTCAGCTCGGTCTCCGCGTCGAGCGCGCTCGTCACCTCGTCGAGCACGAGGATGCTGGGCCTGCGCACCAACGCCCGGGCGATCTCCAGACGTTGCCGCTGCCCGCCGGAGAAGTTGCGGCCGTCCTGCTCGACCCTGCTGTGGATGCCGCCAGGGCGGCGGGTCACCACGTCGTACAGGGCCGCGTCCCGCAACGCCTCGACGACCGCCTCGTCCGGGATCGACGGGTCCCACAGGGCCACGTTGTCGCGGACCGTGCCCTCGAAGAGGAAGACCTCCTGGTCGACGAAGGAGACCGAGGCGGCCAGGGCGCCGCGTGGAATGTCCTCCAGACGCCGGCCGTCGATACGGATCACGCCCTCCCAGGGGGCGTACAGGCCCGAGATCAGCCTCGACACCGTCGACTTGCCGCTGCCGGAGCCGCCGACCAGGGCCACCTGCCGGCCGGGGCCGACCGTCAGATCGAAGCCGGTGAGCAGGGGCTTGTCGAGGGGGCTGTAACCGAAGGTGATGTTCTCCAGTTCGATGTGGCCGTGCAGACGGCGCGTGGACTCGCCGGTGTCCGGGCGGGCGTACAGCGGGTCCGCCTGGAAGTTCTCCACGTCCTTGAGGCGGGCCACGTCGGCCGCGAAGTCCTGGATGCGGCCCGCGACGCCGTTGAGCCGGGTGATCGGCGCGGTGAACCGCGTGACCAGTGCCTGGAAGGCGACCAGCAGGCCCACCGATATGTGACCCTCGATCGCGCGCATGCCGCCGATCCAGAGGATGAGCGCGCTGTTGAGCGTGGCGAGCGTCGGGGCGACGACACCCAGCCAGGCGCTCGGCACCCCGAGGCGCTGCTGCTCCTCCAGGGTCGTGGCGTGCTGCCCGGCCCACTTGCGGAAGTAGCCGTCCTCACCGCCGGTCGCCTTCATCGTCTCGATCAGCTGGAGCCCGGTGTACGCCGTGTTGGTGAGCCGGGCGCTGTCCGCCCGCAGTTTCGCCGTACGGGTCGCGCGCAGCCGGATCACCACCCGCATCGCCACCACGTTCAGCAGCGCGACCGCGATACCGACGAAGGTGAGCTGGGGGTCGTACGTATAGAGGAGTACGGCGTAGAGGACGACCACGACGGCGTCCACGCCGACCGCCGCGAGGTCGCGGGCCAGGGTCTCGGCGACCGCGTCGTTGGACTGGAGGCGTTGGACGAGGTCGGCGGGGCTGCGCTGGGAGAAGAAGGTGACGGGGAGCCGCAGCAGGTGCCGTAGGAAACGGGCGCTGCTCAATGTGGACGAGATCAGGCGGCCGCGCAGCAGGTTCGCCTGTTGCAGCCAGGTCAGCAGGACCGTGAGCAGCACACACGCGCCCATCGACGTGAACAGCACGCTCAGCAACGAGGTCTGGCCACCGATCAGGAACATGTCGATGTACGTCCGGCTCAGCGCGGGCACCGCCGCGCCGACCGCGACCAGCAGCAGGCTCGACAGGACGGCGGCGGGCAGCGTGCCGGAGGTGCCGCGCATCCGGGCGGGCATCGCGCCCAGTACCCCGGGTTTGCGGCCGCCCGTCTCGAAGTCGTCGCCCGGCTCCATGACGAGGACGACACCCGTGAAGCTGGAGTCGAAGTCCTCCATCGGCACGAACCGGCGGCCCTTGCCCGGGTCGTTGATGTGCACCCCGCGACGGCCGAGGCGGCGCCCCATGCCGTCGTAGACGACGTAGTGGTTGAACTCCCAGAAGAGGACGGCGGGCGCCTTCACCTCGGCGAGGGCGTTCACGTCCATCTGCATGCCCTTGGCGGTCAGGCCGTAACTCCGGGCCGCCTTCAGGACGTTGCTGGCGCGGGAGCCGTCCCGGGAGACACCGCACGCGATGCGCAGCTCCTCCAACGGGATGTGCCGCCCGTAGTGGCCGAGGACCATCGCGAGCGAGGCCGCGCCGCATTCCACGGCCTCCATCTGGAGGACCGTGGGCGTACGGACGGTCTTCTGGCCGCCCTTGGGTACCGGGCGCCGCTTGGCCGGGGTGGCTTTCCGTCTGCCGTGCGCGGTGTCCTGGGTTCGGGTCACGGGAGCAGCCAATCGATCGGACGCTCGTCGGCCAGCCGGATCGAACCCGTGGCCAGGGTCATGGAGGTCAGCTTGAACGGCGGTCCGTCCTGCGAGGACCACTTGTAGCCGGACTCGGTGGAGGCCTTGCGGTCCAGTCGCACGGTCACCGCCACCGGCCGGCCCTTCTTCGTGAACTGCTCGCCCAGTTGGCTGTCCCCGAGGAACGCCCCGATCGACTGCGGGGTCTGGGCGGCGCGGTCCACCGTTTTCACATGGCCGCGCAGCACGCCGTAACTCTGGGTGGGCGCCGACTGCACGGTCAGGTCCACCTCGGCGTTCTTCGGGATGGAGGCCGCGTTCTCGGCGGGGACGTACACCGTGGCGTACAACGGGTCGTCGGCGTCGGCGACCTTCTCGATGGCCGCGACATTCGCTCCGGTGGAGATGATCTGGCCGATCGTGGCGGCGAGCGCGGAGACCCGGCCGGCCGCGACGGACCGTACGACTCTCTCGCCGTCGGCGGTGGCGACCTTCAGGACCGGGGCCCTGGCGGGCAGCCGCTCGCCCTGTTTCGCCAGTACGGCGGTGACCTGGCCGGCGACCGGGCTCTGGAGGACGTAACTGCCCTGCCCGTGTGTGAGGACGGCGGGCGCGCTGACCGTGGACGCGACGGAACCCGTGACGGCCCACACGGACGCGGCGGCCATGGCGACCACCGTCACGGACAGCACGAGCCAGCCCTGCGGGCGGGCGAAGCGCACCGGAAAGTCCAGCTCTTCCGGCGACTGGAGCTTGGCGAGGGCCTGTTGGCGGAACTGCACGGGACTTCCCTCACCTGCGCGATGTGAGACGGGTTCAACGTGCCTTGTGGCACCCGAGAGTCCCGGAACCGGTCAGGGCGGTTCCGGGACTCAGCGGCACTGGGGCTCGATCAGAGACCGGCGACCAGGTTCGTGACCGGGGCGGTGTTCAGGCCGGTGACACCCTCGGCGGTGTCGACGACCGTGCCGACCAGACCGGAGACCGGGGCGATGCCGTCCACCAGGCCGGTGACGGTGCCGACAGCGTGGACGGACAGACCGCCGGAAACGGCGTCGAGGGCGGCGTCCGAGATCTCGGCGGTCTCGACCTGGGGGGTGGAGTTCATGATGGAACTTCCCTTCGTATAGCTATTCATAAGGGGGGAGCGGCCCCCTTCTGGGGACAGAACGTGGCCGCACACGTGGGTGCCGGGGCTTTCGTCTCCGAGAGCCCGGCGGCCCCCGCGGTGCGATGGATCAAAGCAGATCGCCGCCGCGCCCAGCCACTCAACCAGGCCTCTCACCTGGGCACTTGGTGTCCAAGACGAGGCATCCGTGCAGGCGCGGGCACGTCACGGCGGCAGGTTCTTCACACGCCACGCGGCATCGTCATACGCCGTTCATTGCCATCCGGAAAACGAATTGGACAGTCCCGCCGGAAAGGCACGGGACGCCCGGGACCACTGTGCAGATCCCTCGTGTGCCGTGACCTCACTGGGTATTCGGTGTGGAGATTCCCTGAAGCCGGAAATCAGGTCGACGGCGGGAACGGGCTGCTACCGACAGGTCGCCCAGCGTGTCGGTTCGGGCGGCGGCTTGTGGCCAATTGCCGCAGGAATGGCCGTTTGTCACCCCAGGAGGGCGTAAACCGTGCTTGCCCGAGCCGCCAACTCCCCACTGCCGGCCGCGGTCATGGAGATGTCGGCGAAGGCCATCCGGCGGCCGAGCTTGGTGAGAGCCGCCTCGACGAGCACGTCCTCGCCGACGACCGCCCGCTGGAAGCTGGTGGACTGCTGAACCGTCGTCATCGGTACGAAGGCGCCGCGCGCCGCCGACACCGCGATCACCGTGGCGGTGTCGGCCGCCGCCATCAGAGCCTGACCGGACAGCGCGCCGCCCTCGCGCGCGAGCCGGTCGGACCACGGCAGGCGGAGCACCGCGCGCCGCTCGTCCGACTCCACGATGGTGAGCCCGAGGTCGAGCACCCAGGGGGCGAAATTGGCGGCGAGGATCTTGTCGGCTTCGGCGGATGTGAGCGTCATGGGAGCATCGTTCCCGCCCGCGCGGGCGGGAAGTCGTGAAATGCCACCCGAACTGCCCCCGAACCCCAATTTGCGAAATGGAAGATTGAAATCTTTTTGCGAGGCGTTGAACAACCCACCGGAACCGTCCGTACCAACTGGCAACCAGGCGCCCCCAGTTCAGCTGCCGGACGGCGGCACTGGCCCCGTCCCCAGGAGGTTGGAAGTTGAGTCACAAACGCACCACCAAGCGCAAGGCCTTCATTGCTGCAGGCGGCGTGGCGGCGCTCGGAGCGGCGGCCCTCATCCTGCCCAACGCGATGGCCTCGCAGACGGATTCGGACACCCCCGCGGCGAAGACCCTCGAGGCGAAGGACGTCCCTGACCTCGCCGCCCAGCTCGAGGAGCTGCTCGGCGACGCGTTCGCAGGCGCGTACTATGACTCGGGCGAGAAGCAGCTCATCATCAACGTCGTCGACGGCCTCGAGATCAACGGCGACGACAACAACGTGATCATCCAGGCCAAGAAGGCCGGCGCGCAGATCCGTGAGGTCGACAACAGCCTCGCCGAGCTCGCGGCGGGCGCGAAGACGCTGAAGGCCGAGGCCACCATCCCGGGCACCGCCTGGGCCGTCGACCCCCGCACGAACAAGATCCAGGTCACCGCCGACTCCACGGTCACGGGCGAGAACTGGGACACCATCGAGTCGACGGTCAAGTCGCTCGGCTCGGGCATGGCGACCATCAAGAAGTCCGAGGGCACCTTCAAGACCTTCGATCCGGGCGACGGCGAGGCCGGTGTCGACGGTGGTGCCGACGGCGGTGCCGGTGCTGGTGAAGAGGCCGGTGCCGATGGTGGCGCCGGTGCTGGTGAAGAGGCCGGTGTCGACGGTGGCGCCGGTGCTGGTGAAGAGGCCGGTGTCGACGGTGGTGCTGGCGCTGGTGAAGAGGCCGGCAACGGCGGCGCCGAAGCCGGCGCCGGCGGCCAGGGCGTCCTCGACGGCGGCGACGCCATCTTCGGCGGCGGCGCGCGCTGCTCGCTCGGCTTCAACGTCACCAACGCCGACGGCACGCCCGGCTTCCTGACCGCCGGTCACTGCGGTGTGGTGGAACCCGAGTGGTCGGACTCCGAGAACGGCGAGCCGGTCGGCACCGTCGACGCGGACACCGCCACCTTCCCCGGCACCGGTGACTTCGCCCTGGTCAAGTACAACGACCCGGCCACCCAGGCCACCAGCACCGTCGACCTCGGCAACGGCCAGACGGTGAACATCACCGAGGCCGGCGAGGCCACGGTCGGCCTCCAGGTCTTCCGTATGGGCAGCACCACCGGTCTCGCCGACGGCCAGGTCACCGGCCTCGACGCCACGGTCAACTACCCCGAGGGCACCGTCACCGGCCTCATCCAGACCAACGTCTGCGCCGAGCCCGGCGACAGCGGCGGCTCGCTGTTCACCGAGGACGGCCTGGCGATCGGCCTGACCTCCGGCGGCAGCGGCGACTGCACCGTCGGTGGCGAGACCTTCTTCCAGCCGGTCACCACCGCTCTCGCGGCGACCGGCGCGTCCATCGGTGACGGTGGCGCGGCCGGTGGCGAGGACGCGGGCGCCGGTGACGAAGCCGCCGACGGTGGCGCGGCGGCCGGTGCGGGCGCGGGCCAGGAGGAAGGCGCCGCCGGCGAGCAGGCCGGCGAGGGCCAGGACCAGCAGCAGGGTCAGGACGAGCAGCAGGGTCAGGACGAGCAGCAGGGCGTCGGCCAGGAGCAGGAGCAGGGCGTCGGCCAGGAGCAGGGCAACGGCCAGTAAGGACGCCGACGCCGATGAAGGCGTGGACGACGGCAACGGGGTCAGCGGCCACTGACACCCGGGCCTCGTGCCCACGATCCATCTGCCGGCCACACAGCGGTTCCGGCCGGTAGATGGAACGGTCCGGCCCTCCGGCGGGAGGGCCGGACCGCATGTGCGTCCGGGCGCGACCGCGCTCACACGGCGGCCGGCCGCCGGCTCATCCCTCGGCCGTCGCCCGCAACAACAGCAACGCCACGTCGTCCAGCCGCTCCTCCGCCGTCGCCGTCTCCCGGACGAGCAGGTCGGCGAGTTCGTCCAACGGCCGGTCCCCGGCGCCGGCGAGCCGCTTCCCGAGATCGGCGAGGGCGTCCTCGATGTCCACGCCCGGCGACTCGATCAGCCCGTCGGTGTAGAGCACCAGCACGGACCCCTCGGCGAGGGCGACCTCGGTCGTCGGATACGTGGCGGACGCGTCGATGCCGAGCAGCGGACCGCCCGCCAGGTCCAGCACCTTCACCCGCCCGTCCGGCTTGCGCAGCAGCGGCGGCGGATGCCCGGCCCGCGCCATCACGGCCGTACCGGACGCCGGGTCGAGTCGCAGATACAGACAGCTGGCGAACAACTCGGAGCCGAGGTCGATCAGCAGCCGATTGGTGCTGCGCATGACCTCCTCCGGCGCCTGACCGACGGTCGTGTACGCCCGTACGGCCGTACGGATCTGCCCCATCAGCCCCGCCGCCGTCACGTTGTGGCCCTGCACGTCGCCGATCACCGCGGACGCCCGCCCGTGCGAGAGCACCAGGTCGAAGAAGTCACCGCCGATCTCCATGCCCTGCGTGGCGGGCAGATAGCGGGAGGCGGCCTCGATACCGGGGATCGACGGCAGGGTGTGCGGCAGCAGCGCGGCCTGCAGCCCGTGCGCGAGCTGGTGCTTGGCGTCGTACAGCAGCGCCCGCTCCAGGGCCTGCGCGATCAGACCGCTGAGGCTGGTCAGCACCGCGCGCTCCTCGGTCGGGAACGGATGCGGTTCGGCGTACGTCAGCACACAGGTGCCCACCGGCCGCCCCGAGACGATCAGCGGCAGATACGCCCAGGCCTCCATGCCGTCCGGGGTGGTCCGCCGCAGCGGATAGAGGTGCTCCAGCTGTTGCCGGGTCTCGAAGAAGGCGGGTACGCCGCTGGTGAGGACGTGGGCGCCGGGCATGGGGGCGGTGAGCGGTACGCCGTCGAAGCGCTCCACGACATGTGGGTCCGGATAGCCGTGGTGCCCGAGGAGGTGCAGTCGGCCGCCGCGCGAGCCGAGCATGACGAGCCCCTGACTGCCGACCGCCGGCCCGATCTCGCCCGCGACCAGGTCCACCACGTCCTGCACGCCCACCGCCTCGGTGAGCGCGCCCGCCAGCGCCAGCACCCTGTTGATGATCACCAGCCGGCCCGGACCGTTCTCGTCGCCCTCCTCCAGCCCCGCGCGCTCCATCTCGGCGACGGCACGGGCCCGCGAGATGCGCACGCTCAGCCCGTTCGTCCCCGGATACAGCCGGAACGACAGCCAGTCGCCCGGCGGCTTCAGCGCCACGAACGACGTCACCTGCTGACTGAACAGCGCCGCCCGGTAGCGGTCCTCGTAGGAGGGGTCGTTGAGCCAGGGCACCGACGCCCACAGCTGGGTGCCCAGCAGACCGCTGACCGGGATGCCCAGCAGCTCGGCCGTCGCCGCGTTGGCGAAGGCGATCCGCCCGTGCAGATCCAGCGCGCACAGACCGTACGGCAGCCGCGCCACCATCCGCGCCGCCTCCACCGTGCCCAGCGTCCCCGCGACCGCGGTGGCCGACGGGGCCGACAGATCCGGCTCCGGCATGATCGGCCGGCCCTCCTCCTCCGCGCGCCGCATCCGCATCGCCAGCCGTTCGCAGGCCGAGGTCAGATGGTCCCGCTCCCGCTCGCTCAGCTCCGGCGGATGCGAGCCGGGCCAGGTCACGAAGACCGCCCCGTAGGTGGTGTCCCGGGTCGCCACCGGCAGCGCGGCCAGGGCGAACGGATAGGGCAGGACCATCGCGATCCGGGGATAGCGGCGGGCCATCTGTTCCTCGCCGCTGACCCAGACCAGCCGTCGGCCCCGGACCGCCTCGGCCACCGGGACCGGCGCGCTCAGCCCCACCCGCTCCCACGGCACGGCGAACGATCTCGGCAGCCCCGCGATGACCGCCATCTCCAGGACCGGCTCGTCGGGCGTCAGCAGATACACCGCGCCCGAATGGGCGCCCACGTCGTCCATCATCGCGGCCAGGGCCAGCGACAGCAGCGGCTGACCGGCCCGAGCGGTCTCGACGGTCGTCCGCCGGGACATGTGCACGTCGGACACGCCGACCACCTCCTCGCACGGCCGCGCGACGGGCCCCGGGACAAGGCTCCCTCCAGACGGCCGAGCGCGCACGGCGAACCGTCGATGCACGTCGCTGTAGCGGCGGCCCGCGGGGCGTGTGATTCCGCGTACCCCGCGTGTCCGGGCCCCGTGTGCCCGCGTGGTGTCCGGGCCGCCGGCCGCCGGCCGCCGGTGCGCATTGTGCACCGTGCCGCCGAAGCCGCGTCGTCTCACCCGTATCGCCCCGTGGGGCGGGTCCGTGTCGCGGCGGCCCGGCCGCCCCGTACGGCCGCGCGGAACGCGTCCCTGGGCCCGTCCGGCACGCGTCCCCGTCCCGCCGCCCGGCCCCGTCACGGGAGCCCCGGAGCGGTCGCAGGGGCTGCGCGAGTGTGCCGAAAGCGCTGTAATTGCCACGTGGTCAGTGAGGGCGCTGAGGAACGCGGAACGAGGCCGCGGGCCGAGCTTGCCCTCAAGTCGCTCGCGGGCGACCTCGACCCCCGCGAACGACTCCGCCGCATACTCGAACAGGTGCTCGTCTTCACGGAGGCGACCCTCGCCGCCGTGTACACCCCGGACGACGAGGGTGACGCGCTCAGCCTCGTCGACTCGGCCGGCGTACCGGGAACCCTGTACGGACTGCGCGACGGCTATCCCGCCGCAGGCACCACTGCCGTCGCCGAGGTGTGCCGCTCCGGGCAGCCGAGATGGCTGGACTTCGCCGCCCTCGCCGAGGACGCCGATGTCCGCCGCGCCCCGGCCAAGGACTTCTCCGTCGGGGTGCTGCCGCTGCGCGAGCGGGGCTGCCTGGTCGCCGTGACCGACGGCGCGAACGGCTTCGCCGCCGGGGACCGGCAGTGCCTCGACCTGCTCACCGAGGCGATCACCTTCGCCACCGGCCCCGTCGGGCCCGGCGGGGCGTTCACCATGGCCATGGACACCGGGCAGGTGGAGGCCGACAACGAACTGCTGGAACTGTTCGGCATCGACGCCGGCGACTTCGACGGCCGGGTCGAGACCCTGTTGGCGCAGACCGTGCCCGAGGACCTTCCCGCGCTGATGTCCGTCGTGGAGGCCGACCACATGTTCGTCGGCGGCGACCGCGAACTGGAGTTCCGCATCCTCCAGCCGTCCGGCGAACCGAAGTGGCTCCGGCTGCACGGCCGCCTGCTGCCCGCGGGGGAGAACCGTCAGGCCCGGCTCGTCGGCACCGTCGTCGACGCCTCCACGCTGCGCTCAGGCGTCACCGAGGTGGCCCGTATCCAGCGCCTCGCCGCCGCCCTCGCCACCGCGGGCACGGTCCGCGACGTCAGCCAGGCCATGGTCACCGCCCTGCGCAAGCCTCTCCACGCCGACCGTATCGCCCTCGCCGAACTGGAGGCCGACCGCCTCGTCGTCACCGTCCTCGACCCGCCCCAGCCCGAGTCCTGGCCCGAGGTGTGGCGCAGCGAATGGCGCTCCGAGTGGCCCGACGCCCCCGTACGCACCATGCCCACCCTCAGCGCGGCCCTGCGCGAGGGCCGCACCGCCATCTGGCCCGCCGGAACCGCCCTGGAGCCCGCCCTCGCCGACGTCGGACCCGGCGGCCTCGCCGTCCTTCCGCTCCCGGCCGGCGGCCGGATGGCCGGGGCCTGCCTGATCGGCTGGGACGCGCCCCACGACTTCGCCCCCGACGAACGCGCCCTGCTCACCGCCGCTGCGGGCCTCGCCGGCCAGGCCCTGTTGCGTGCCCATGCCTTCGACGCCGAACACGAACTCGTCGACATGCTCCAACGAACCCTCCTGCCACGCCGTCTGCCCCAGCTGCCCGGCGCGGTCGCCGTCGCCCGCTATCTGCCCACGACCGCCGGTCTGGAGGTCGGCGGCGACTGGTACGACGTGATCCCGCTGCCCGACAACCACGTGGCCCTCGTCATCGGCGACGTCCAGGGCCACAACGTCGGCGCCGCCACCCTCATGGGCCAGATGCGCACCGCCCTGCGCGCCTACGCCGTCGAGGGGCACCCGCCGGACGTCGTCGTCGCCCACGCCAACCGGCTCCTGATGGACATGGAGACCGACCTCTTCGCCACCTGCTGCTACGTCGACCTCGACATGGAGGAGGGCTCCGCCTGGTGCGTCCGCGCCGGGCACATCCCGCCCGTCCTGCGCTACCCGGACGGCACCACCGAGATCGCCGAGTCCGAGGGCGGCCCCCCGCTCGGCGTCATCACCCAGGCCGACTACCCGATGTCCCCGCTGCGCCTGGCCCCCGGCACGCTTCTCGCCCTGACCACGGACGGCCTGGTGGAGTCCGCCGACATCGACGTCGAGGACGGGCTCGACCACCTCGCCGCCGAACTGTCCGCCGCCGACCCCGCCCACCTCGGCCTCGTCGCCGACACCCTCCTCGGCGCCGCCAACCGCGACGACGACGTGGCCCTGCTCCTCACGCGCTACGACGGCATGGCCCTGCGCCCGCGCCGCGAGAACTGGACGGTGTGGCGCGTCCCCCAGGCGGTCGGTCAGGCCCGCCGCTACACCCGTCGCGTCCTGCGCGCCTGGGGCATCGAGGCCGAGGCGGACAGCGTGCTCCTCGTCGTCTCCGAACTGGTCACCAACGCCCTCGTGCACACCGACGGCAGGGTCCGCCTCGACCTGACCCTCTTCAACAACCGTCTGCGCGTCTCGGTGACGGACGCCTCACCCCGCACCCCCGCCAAACCCACCGACATCGGCTGGGAGGCCACCGGCGGCCGCGGCCTCCTCCTGGTCGAGGCCATGTCGACGACCTGGGGCACGGTACCGGTCAGTGGGGGCAAGCAGGTGTGGGCCGAGATTCCCCTGGAGGAGGAGGCTCTCGCCGAGTGAGGCGTTTCCGGGTGCGGGTGCGGGTGCGGGTGCGGGTGCGGGGACGGTTCGCGGTTCAGTGAGCCTCTGCCGGTCGGTGCACCACCACGATGCCGTGGTCGGCGAAGACCTTCAGGATCGCGTCGAAGCAGTCGTACGGCTCGCCGTCCCAGGGATCGATGAAACCGCTCAGGTGCCGACGGGCGATGTCGGAGCCGTGCCAGACGAGCGTGAACGGCGCTGTCGCCCCGAACCTCCCTCGCAGGCAGTCGTCCAGCGCGTCCAGGTTGCAGCCGAAGTAACCGCCGGGGCCGTTGACCGCCTCACCGAGGGCGCAGTAGAAGGAGGCCCGGTCGGTGACGTACCGGCCGTCCAGGTGATACGTGCTGTCCCGTGGCCGATCAGGGCGGTCCCGTCGCGCGCACCCGGACCTCCGTACAAGGGTGAGCCACTGATCGCGCCCCCACGCGTCATACGCCGCCCAGAGGTTGGGGGCCGAGGGCACACCGCTCAGCCACTGCTCCACGACCGGACGGGCGCGGAAGGAGGGCGCGTCCCAGGGAACCCGGCGCAGGGTGAGATCGACCAGGTCCGGCCCGAGGTCCGACGGGCACCGGTCGACGATCTCCGCGTCGACACTCCACCGCGTCACGGCCGTACCCGACGGGTCGAGGGCGACCAGTTCCGCGCGTTCGAGCTGCCGTGCCCGCCGACCGGCGGCGCTGAGCGCCGCCGCGAGTTCGTCACCCACCGCGCACCCGAGAAGGCGCAACACGGTCCCGTCCCCGTCCCCCGCGGAGTCCGCCGGCACCACCCGCACCACGTCCTGGACGGCACCGAGCCACTCGCGCTCGTCATGGAGGCGAGCGCCTGCCCCGAGGTAGGGGTCCTCGGGCGGTTCGACCCAGTCGTAGGCCGCCGCCACGACCACATCCAGCAACGCCGGGTCGGCCGGGTTCGGCCGGTGGCCGAGCATCCGGGCGTCGACGAGCCGCCAGGGGAAGAGCCGCTCCAAGCCCTGCGGGCAGTGTTCGTCGCCGACCGGCATCACCCAGAGGTCGCCGAGCTCGGCTCCGTCCGGGCTGCCACTCACCGCCTCGGCCAGTCGCCCCGCCGGTGCACACCCGATCAGCTCGTACGGCCGGGT
Organism: Streptomyces graminofaciens; assembly: GCF_030294945.1. NCBI lineage: Bacteria > Bacillati > Actinomycetota > Actinomycetes > Kitasatosporales > Streptomycetaceae > Streptomyces > Streptomyces graminofaciens. Next base: position 11,315,839 of record NZ_AP018448.1, read on the forward strand.
CGGCGGGTCGACGAAGAGGCCCTCGACCCGCGCGCACACCGCCAAGGGCGGCGAGTCCGCGGATGCGACGAGTGCGAACCGGGGCGGCGCGGCCGACCGGGCGACGCCCTCCGGCCATTGAAAGGTCGTCATCCCGCGCCACTCTAGGGCCGGTCGGCACAGCCGCACACTTGGGCCGACTGGCTGTCCCGCCCCCCGAAGACAGACACTGAACCCGTGCGTCTGCTCCTCACGACCGACACCCACCTGCCCAAGCGCGCCAAGGCACTGCCCGAGCAGCTCCTCGCCGAAGTCCCGCGCGCCGACGTGGTCGTGCACGCCGGGGACTGGGTCGACACGGCCACCCTCGACCTGCTGGAGGGCCGTTCCCGCCGCCTGGTCGGCGTGTACGGCAACAACGACGGGCCCGAACTGCGGGCCCGCCTCCCCGAGGTGGCCCGCGTGGAACTCGACGGCCTGCGCCTCGCCGTCGTCCATGAGACGGGCGCCGCCCAGGGCCGCGAACGCCGCTGTGCCGAGCGGTTCCCCGACGCCGACGTCCTGGTCTTCGGCCACAGCCACATCCCCTGGGACACGGTCACGGACACGGGCCTGCGCCTGCTCAACCCGGGCTCGCCCACGGATCGCCGCCGACAGCCGTACTGCACATACATGACCGCGACCGTGACGAAGGGCGAGCTGACGGAGGTGCTGCTGCACCGCCTGCCGGGTCGGGCCGGCCTCACGAAGGGGGCGGTGGATGGATCACGCCCGACGTCGCCGTCAGCGGCACCCCCGTCCCGCCCCACCTGAGCGCGACGATCTCCGCCGCCACGGACACCGCCACCTCCTCGGGTGTACGGGCGCCCAGGTCGAGGCCGACGGGGGAGCGCAGCCGGGACAGCTCGGGCTCGCCGAGCCCGGCCTCCCGTAGCCGCCGCATCCGGTCGTCGTGCGTACGACGGCTGCCCATCGCCCCGATGTACGCGGCCGGGCGGCTCAGCGCCTCCTCCAGCAGGGGTACGTCGAACTTGGGATCGTGGGTGAGGACGCAGAGCACCGTGCGGTCGTCGGTGTCCGTGCCGCGCAGATAGCGGTGCGGCCAGTCGACGACCACCTCCACCCCCGCCGGGAACCGCTTCGGCGTGGCGAACACCGGGCGCGCGTCGCACACCGTGACCCGGTAGCCGAGGAAGTCACCGATGCGGGCCACCGCGGCCGCGTAGTCGATCGCGCCGAAGACCAGCATGCGGGGCGGTGGCGCGAACGAGTGCAGGAAAACGGTGACGGTGTCCTCGCGCCGTTCGCCGTGCGGACCGTAGTGGCGCTGCCCGGTGGCGCCCTGGGCGAGTTCGCCGCGCGCGTCGGCGGTGACCGCCACGTCCAGGCCTGTGGAGCCGAGGGTGCCGGAGACGGCGTCCAGCCAAACGGCGAGGGTCGCCCCGCGTGGCGCCGGGCCGTCGATCACGGTCGCCGTGGTCACCGGCCGCCCGGCGGCGACCGACTCCGCGACCGCGCCGAACGCCGGGTCCTCGTCGGCCGTCACCCGCCGCACCAGCAGGGTGATCTCCCCGCCGCAGGTCAGCCCCACGGCGAACGCGTCCTCGTCGCTGTATCCGAAGGTCTCCAGCCGGGCCTGACCGGACGCCATGACCTCCTGGGTCAGCTCGAACACCGCGCCCTCGACGCACCCCCCGGACACACTGCCCACGACTTCGTCACCCGGGCCGACGCCCATCGCGGCTCCCGGTCCACGCGGCGCGCTTCTGCTGACCGCGACGACGGTGGCCAGACCGAAGGGGGAGCCCGCCGTGTACCAGTCGCTGAGGGTCGGGAGGATCTCGCGCATGGTTTTCGCTCCTCTCACGCGTCCCTGCCGGGCAGCGTCGCATCCGACCAGTGACCAGCGGCGGACCGCCACGCTCCCCGTGGGCAGGGTTCGGTTGTTCGGCTGCGGGTCGGTGGGGGCTTGTCGCGAAAGCGACGGCCCTGTGCGCTTGAACGCACCCGGGCGCCCAACCGCACGATCACCCAGGGTGAGAGACGGGTGAGCAGAATCATGTGAACTCTTCTGTGAAAGCGGGTACTTACTCGTGCGTCAGTTGCTATTGACGGTTCGCCTGCCCATTGGGACGGTAGGGGACATGTCGAATGTGGCGGACATGTCAAGACTGCGCTCACGTCTGCTCGGTGTCCTTGCACTCTGCACCGGCTTCCTGACCACGGCGGGCACCCAGCCCGCCTCCGCTCTCCCCGATGAACTCTGGTTCGACGCGACCGCTTCGGCGACCCTCACCGTCGAGGGCGGTCGCTTCAAGGACGGCCTCGGCCGCGAGGTCGTCCTGCGTGGCTACAACGTCTCCGGCGAGACGAAACTCAAGGAGAACAACGGTCTGCCCTTCGCCTCGGTCGCCGACGCCAAGAAGTCGGCCACCGCGCTGAGGGCGCTCGGCGGCGGCAACTCCGTCCGCTTCCTGCTGTCCTGGGCGTACGCCGAGCCCGTGCGCGGCCAGGTCGACACCGCGTACCTCTCGGCCGCCACCGCACAGATGGCCGCCTTCCTGGACGCCGGGATCCGTGTCTACCCCGACTTCCACCAGGACCTCTACTCCCGCTGGCTGTTCGACTCGGACAGCTGGTACACCGGCGACGGCGCCCCCAAGTGGGCCGTCGACCTCGGCAACTACCCCGACGAGTACTGCGGGATCTGCCCGTTCTGGGGGCAGAACATCACCTCGAACGCGGCCGTGACGAAGTCGACGTACGACTTCTGGCACAACACCTACGGTGTCCAGGACTCCTTCCTGGACACCGCGCAGAAGACGATGACGTATCTCAAGTCGAACCTCACCGCCGCCCAGTTCCAGGGCCTCGTCGGCTTCGACCCGTGGAACGAGCCGCATTTCGGGACCCTCGACTCGGGGCAGACCAGCCGGACCTGGGAGAAGAACGTTCTCTGGCCGTTCTATACGAAGTTCCGCGCCCGGATGGACGCGGCGGGCTGGCAGTCCAAGCCCGCCTTCGTCGAGCCGAACCTCTTCTGGAACGCCAACATCGACTTCCAGAAACAGGAGGGCGGACTGCTCGACGCGGGCACGATCGGACCGCGCTACGTCTTCAACACCCACTTCTACGACCAGAAGGCGATCTCCGGCGTCTTCATGTGGGGCAAGGCGGAGAACGGCCAGTACGTGAACGACTTCGGTACCGTCCGCGACCGGGCGACGGCGGGCGGCACCACCGCGATCGTCAGCGAGTTCGGGCACCCGCTCTCCGGGTCGGTCTCCGACAAGGCGCCCACGGTCTACAAGGCCATGTACCAGGCGCTCGACTCCCGGGTGAAGGGCGTGAACTGGTGGTCGGACCCGGCGTCCTCCGGCCCGGTCCTCTCCGGCTCCCAGTGGCAGTGGGACATCTACAACGGCCGCCATCACGAGCTGATGAACGACAACCCCGACGAGGTGCAGGTCGCGGGTGACGGCTGGAACGACGAGGACCTCTCGGCGGTACGCCTCGACGACTCCGGTACGGCCGTGCTCCGCCAGGACGCCCGGATGCTGGACCGGATCTACCCGAGCGCCACCGCGGGCAGCGCCCTCGCCTTCACCTACGAGGACCGTTCGCGCGACGGCTCCACGACACTGACGTGGAACCCGGTGCCCAGCTCACTGCCGGGCGTCTCCTCGCTCGTCGGCTCCGGGCAGTACGCCCTGCTGGTCTGGCGCTCCGACGGCAGCACCGAGCCGACGGAACTGCATCTGCCGGCGTCCTTCCCCACCGCCTCCACGACGGTGGTGTCCGACCTCGGGGTCTCGTCCTCCCCGCCGGCGTACACGACGTCGACGCCGATCGCCGCGGCCAAGGAGCCGGGCGGCACCGGCAGCCGCCGGCTGCTGCTCACCTCCGCCGACTCGGGCAAGCTGCACTACGCCCTGGTCACCAACGGCGCGACAGCCCCGACCGCGGCGCAGTTGAACGCGGCGCGGACGGAGCTGTCGGGGTGGCTGGCCTCGGAGTTCAGCTAGCGGTTCAGCTGCCGGAGGGTCCGGTCCAGTTGGCGGGCACGTGCGCGAGACGCACTCGCTGCGGGTGGTCGCCGACTGGGACGGACACCGTCTTCTTGCCGGTGGCGAAGTCGATCGCGGTGACCTGGTCGGCGCCGCTCTCGGAGATCACGCAGGACTTGCCGTCACCGCTGACGGTCGCCCAGTACGGCTTGGAGGCGGTGACGAGCGGGCCCTCCTGGAGGGTCGCCCGGTCCACGACGGTCGCGTAGTCGTCCATCGTGCCCGCGACGCACAGCTTGGTGCCGTCGGGCTTCATCGAGAGGCCGTGGTGGCGCGAGTCGTTGACGTAGGTGGTGCGGTCGTCGCTCGTCGCCGAGTTCTTCGGCAGGGTCTTGGTGCGGGTGATCTTGTCGGTGGCGATGTCGTACTCGAAGAAGCCGTTGAAGAACGACACCTGGAAGTACAGCTTCGTCTCGTCGGGCGAGAAGGCGGCCGGGCGGACCGCGTCCGAGTAGTCGGTCAGCCCGATCGCGTTGAGCCGGTCCCGCATGTCGATGACCTTGACCTGCTTGTACGTGGTCGCGTCGACGACCGTGATCTTGCGGTCGCCCTTCGTCCAGTCCAGCCACGGGGCGTCGGTCGAGGTGTTCACATCACCGATGGCCATGTTCCAGATGTACTTGCCGTCGCTGGTGAAGATGTTCTCGTGCGGCTTGTCGCCGGTGCTGAACGAGCCGAGCTGCTTGCCGGTGACGATGTCCAGCACATGCACGGTGTTGGAGATCGAGGCCGAGACGGCGACGCGCTTGCCGTCGGGGGAGACCGCCATGTGGTCGGAGCGGTAACCCGACACGGGGAAGCGCCAGTTGATGGCGCCGGTGGTGAGGTTGATGGAGACCACGTCGGCGAAGCTCGGCCGGGAGACGACCATCGAGGAGCCGTCCGGGGTCGAGTACATGTCGTCGACGAACTGGTCGTTGCCCTCGCCCACGCCGTTGCGGATCGCCATGAAGTAGATCCACTTGATCGGGTCGGCGTTGATCTCCGCCATCCGCGCTGCCTTGTCCGGGATGACATTGATCCGGCCGATCTTCGAGAAGTCGCCGGTGGACTTGATGACGTCCGCGGTGCCCTCCCAGTTGTTGCCCACGAACATCACCTCCCGCAGATCGGCCGCGGCTGCCGGGGTGGCGGTCGCGGCGGCGGACGCGGTCAGCGCGAGAGCGGCGCCGACGGCGAACAGGTGGCGGGTTCTGCGACGGCGGCGGGTGGGGGAGACGGTCATGAGAGGTTCCTCCTGCTTGCTGGGGGCATGACAAGGCGGCTCAGGGAAGGGGAAAAGAGGCAACGGAAAGATGTCAATCTGAATACAACGGCGTTCAGAGTGGACTTACTGGAAAGTAAGGAAGGGGTGTGGTTTTCCACAACCCCACGGACACGACAAAATCGACCGACGGCCGAACTGGTCGTCGAACGGGTGAGGTTTTGGGAGGACAAGCGTGGCGGGCAGGCTCAAACAGCCCACCGGCCGTTACGGGGGCAGGTCCGCCGAGGAGCGTCGGGCCGAGCGCCGCAGCCGTTTCCTCGACGCCGCCCTCCAGCTCTTCGGCGACAGCCCCGGCTTCCGGGCGACGACGGTCGCGGGGCTGAGTGAGGCGGCGGGCCTGTCGACCCGCCAGTTCTACGAGGAGTTCCACACCCTGGAGGACGTGCTGGCCGCGCTCCATCTCCAGGTCAACGACTGGGCCGAGGAGGCCGCCCTCGTCGGGCTCGCCTCGGTGGAGGGCCGGCCGGTCGACGAGCGGGTCACCGCCGCGTTCCGCGCCTACGCCGCGAACGTCACCGGTGACCCGCGCCGCCTGCGCATCACCTTCACCGAGATCATCGGCGTCAGCCCCCGCCTGGAGCGCCAGCGACTCGAACGCCGCTCCCGCTGGATCGACTTCATCTGCGCCGAGGCCGCGGCGGCCGCCGCCCGGGGAGAGGCCGCCGACCGTGACTACCGCATTGCCGCCGCCGCGTTCATCGGCAGCGTGAACGGGCTTCTCCACGACTGGCAGGCGGGCTGGGTGGACGCGGGTCTCGACGAGGTGGTGGACGAACTGGTGGGGCTGTTGCTGGGGATATTGCGGCCGGTGGGGTGGGGGCCGGAGGCGTGACGGGCGCGGCGGCCTTCAGACGGGCGTTCGGCGCGTCAGGGGGCGGGGCGTCCGATGAGCGGCGGCTGCGGGGCGAGGGGCGCCGGTCGCGCCAGTTTCCACACCCCTAAGGGCACGGCCCGTCGTCCGTTCCAAGGGCACGGCCCGTCGTCCGCTCACCCCGCCAACCGGTTCACCGCCTCAAGTACCGGACCCACCCCGTCCTCCGCCCGCAGTTCCTCGGCGACCTGCCGCGCCCGGCGCCCGTACGACGGAGTGCCGGTCGCCCGGCGCAGCGCCGTCTCCAGCCCGGCGGCGGTGAGCCCCCGCAGCGGGACAGCGCCCGGTGACACCCCGAGGGCGGTGAGGCGGGAGGCCCAGAAGGCGCCGTCGAACTGGATCGGTACCGGCACCGCCGGGACCCCGGCGCGCAGGCCCGCCGCGGTGGTGCCCGCGCCCGCGTGGTGGACGACCGCGGCCGTCCTCGGGAAGAGCAGGGAGTGCGGCACCTCGCCCACCGTGAACATGTCGCCGCCGCCGCCCCGCAGCTCGCTCCAGCCCCGCTGGATCACCCCGCGCAGCCCGGCCGCCCGCAGCGCCCGTACGACCTCGGAGCTGAGCCGTTCCGGGTCGGGCACGGTGGCGCTGCCCAGTCCCACGAAGACCGGGGGCGGCCCGGCGTCCAGGAAGTCCAGGAGATCGGGCGGGAGTCGGTCCTCGCGGTCGTACGGCCACCAGTACCCGGTGATGTCGAGTCCGTCCCGCCAGTCACCGGGACGGGGGACCACGCGGGGGCTGAACCCGTGGAACACCGGCCAGCCCCGGCGCTCCCGGGTGCGCGGTCCGGTGGCCGTGCGCGGAACGCCGTGGGCGGCGGGCAGTCTCCGGATCTCCCCGGCGAAGATCGACTCCACGGCCAGGTTGACGGCGTGCCCGGCCGCGCGGTTGCCGACCGGCCCCCAGGAGCGGACCCCGGTCATCGGCGGCGCGAACTCCCTTGTAGGGGCCAGGGGTTGGAGGTTCACCCCCATGCTCGGGAGGCGCAGCCCCTCGGCGACGGCGTGCCCGAGCGGGGCCATGGTCGGTGAGAGCAGCAGTACGTCACTGGCCCGGGCGGCGGCCACCACGTCGCCGACCATCCGGCCGACCACGTCCCGCGCCATCCGTACCGCCCGGAACAGCTTTCCCGCCCCGCTGCCGCTTAGGTGCAGACCCTGTCCGCGCGGGGATTCCAGCACGGCCCTCGGATCCACGGGCAGGGCATGGAAGCCGACCCCCGATCCCGCCACCAGCGGCTCGAAGCGCCCGTGCGTCACAAGGGTGACCTCGTGCCCCGCCCGCGCCAGCCCGTGCCCCAGACCCGTGTACGGGGCCACATCGCCCCGGGAACCCGCCGTCATGATCGCCACACGCACGTGGGCCAGTATGGCGGCGGACGCCCGCCGCGCACCCGTACCGTACGGCGAACGTCCGAAAGAGGCCGCCGGGGCGTCGGAGCCCGGTGTCCGAACCCCGGCCGAGCGCACGCCGCATGGCACGGCACGCACGCACCCTCGCCGCGTCGCAGGCTCTCAGAGCCCCAGCTGCCGTTCCGCGCCCGTGACGGTCTGCTCCATCAGCGTGGCGATCGTCATGGGGCCGACTCCGCCCGGCACCGGCGTGATCAGCCCGGCCCGCTCGACGGCCGACGCGAAGTGGACGTCACCCACGTTGCCCGGGTTGTACCCGGCGTCGATCACGACCGCCCCCGGCTTGATGTCCTCGCCGCGGATCAGCTCGGGCCGCCCCACGGCCGCCACCACGATGTCCGCCTCCCGCACCACCGCCCCGAGGTCCTTCGTCCGCGAGTGGCAGTACGTCACCGTGGCGTCCCGGGCGAGCAGCAGCATCCCGACCGGCTTGCCGAGAATCGCGCTGCGGCCGACGACCACGGCCCGTGACCCGGCCGGGTCCACGTCGTACGCGTCGAGCAGCCGCATGATCCCGCCTGGCGTGCAGGACTGGAAGCCCGGCAGGCCGAAGCTCATCGCCGCGTACGAGCTGAGGGTCACCCCGTCGACGTCCTTCTCCGGCGCGATCGCCTCGAACGCGGCCCGCTCGTCGATGTGTTCGCCCATGGGGTGCTGGAGCAGGATGCCGTGCACGGCCGGGTCGGTGGACAGGGCGGTGAGGGTGTGCACGAGTTCCGCGGTGGTGGTCTCGGCGGGCAGCGCCACGTGCCGCGACACGATGCCGGCCTTGCGACAGCGGTTCTGCTTCATGCGTACATAGGTGACGGAGGCCGGGTCCTCGCCGACGAGCACGGTCGCCAGACAAGGGGACGTACCCGTACGCGCGGTGAACGCGGCGGCGCGCTCGGCCGTCGTCTCGACGATCCGCCGGGCGAGAGCCGTGCCGTCCATGAGGCGGGCCGGGGACGTGGTGGGTGTGGTCGTGGATGCTGACTGGGGCATGAGCCGCTCCTGGGCGTCCGGGAAACCGTCGACAATCGCCCAGGCGCGCGGCAGGAACTCAAACCTCGGGCCGCTCCCCGGTGGTACTCCACCTCAGCGCCAGTCACGGCTCGCCGCCCACAGTAACTCGTAGGATGAGCGGCCGGTGCGACGGGGGGAGCCGGTCGATGACGTACGCGCGCGAAGAGGTTCTGCGGGGGCTGGCCCGGAACGAGGCCGCGAGCAGCGACGTCCTGCTCCGGCTGCTGCGGCCCGAGGCCAAGGCCGCCTGGGACTACCTGCTCAACCGGTCCGGGCTGCCCGCCGACGTCGTCGACGCGCTCGTCACCCACGAGAACTGGCGGGTGCGCGGCGTGTTCGCCCAGAGCTCGGGGGCGGCGCCCGCCGACCGGGCGCGGCTCGTGGACGACCCCGAACGCAGGGTGCGTCTGGAGCTGGCCGACGGCCCGCGCCCGTACCACCGTACGGTCGAACCCCTGCCCGACGAGACGTACGCGCGGCTGCTGTCCGCTCCCGACCGCGTCGTACGCGAGATGGCGGCCTGCTCGTCGAGCATCCCCGACCGCATCCTGGCCGCGAACGCGGGGCACGACGACCCCTGGGTCCGCAAAGCGGTGTGCCGGGCCTGGGACCTGCTGGCCCCGGATGTCCACGCGGCGCTGCTCGCCGACCCCGACGCCGGCGTGCGCCGCGCCGCCGCCCGGCAGGCCTGCCGCACCGACGAGGCCCACACCGACGAAGTGCTCGCAGGTGTGGAGAGACACGAGCGCCGAGGCGTCCTGGAAGAGGCCCGGCTGCCCCGCGCCACCGCCGAGCGACTCCTGGACCTCGACGACCCGTACGACAGGGAGGCGCTCGCCGCCAACCCGTCGCTGCCGCCCGACCTGGTGGCCCGGCTCGCCACGGACCCCGAGCACGACGTACGACGGGCGGTCTCGGCACGCCCCGAACTCACCGAGGAACAGCGGGCGGCGATCGACTACAAGGTCGAGAGCAAGGACAGCCTGGGCCGGCTCGGCTGGGTCCTGGCCCTCGACGGCGACTCCGACGCCCTGCGCGCCTGCGCGAACTCCGCCCACCCCTGGCTGCGCCGCACCGCCGCCGTCCATCCGGCGCTCCCGGCCGACCTCGTCGAACTCCTCGCCGGGGACGAGCAGTTCGTGGTCCGGCTGTTCATCTGCGAGTACCAGCCCGACGCCCCGGCCGAGGTACTGCTGCGGACCGTCCTTGAATGGAGCGGCTACACCACCTACGACATGCTGAGGCTGCCGCAGTTCCCGCGGAAGGGCCTCGCCCGGTACGCGGATCATCCCGACCCCGCCCGGCGACGCCTCGCCGTGCACGACCCGGACGCGACACCGGAGCAGATCGAGCGCCTCAGCCGCGACGAGTCCGACTGGGTGTGCCGACAGACGGCTGCGGATCCCCGGCTCCCGGCGGCCAGGATCGAGGAGTTTTTGCGCGACCAGTGGACCGCGTTCCAGGCGGCCTCCAATCCCGCGCTCACCGTGGCTCGGATGCACCGGCTGCTGGACGAACTGGGCGTACCCGCCTGAGCGTCGGGTCCCGATCACCGACGGTGGAGTCTTCGTGGGGCGCGTGCCGCCGCCGGACGGAGCCGGCGCGGGCGGGCCGCGCGCACGGCCGTACGGACGAGCGCGGCCGACAGCCACCGGCCCGTCTCGGTCACCGGCCCCGGCCGCCGCGTGCGGAACCGGTGGCCGCCCAGCGTGGCCCGGCCCGAGAAGTTCCAGGTCAGACGGACCGCCATCGGATGTCCGCCTACTCGTCCCACGCCTGGATCACGGTCTGGTCGACGATCTTGCCGTCCTTGAGGGACATCATCGACGTGGCCAGGACCCGTACCCCGTCCGGGTAGAGACAGGATTCGGTGAAGGCGACCTGGTCGCCCTGGATGACGCACTGCTCCAGCTTGTGGGTCATGTCGCGGCCGTAGACGTCGGTCAGCAACTCGCTGATCTCGCCGCGCCCGTGCTTGACCAAGGGGTGGCTGGGCTGGGTGTTGCGGTCCACGACACGCATTTCCGCGTCGTCCGCGTACAACGACAACAGCGTCGTCGCGTTGTGTTCCTCGATGCCCCGGCGCAGCGTTTCGGTGTCGAACGCGGGGCCTGCCGCAGTGCCCATGGTGACCTCCTTCGAAGGCCGCGGCCCGGCGGAGGGCGGGCCTTGAGGGCCTCACCTACGAGGCTCCTCCGCCGGGCCGGACGCGGCAAGCGCAGCCCGACGGACCTGACGGGTGGGCGGCCGGCCGGTATCACAGGACTCGCCGCACCGATGGCCGGCGCGGGCACCGCCGAGGCCCTGGACCCGGGCATCAGCCCGACGGCGACGCTCGACTCGCTCATCGGCGTACGCCATCCCCGAGGAGCACAAGGCCGCCATGCCGCGCCCCTCCGCCCGGCTCGCCGACCTCAAGCAGGTCCACGACCTGAACCAGCTGCAACGACTGCACCGGGTCGCGGACATGGCCGCGCCCGTCCCGCACCCCCCGTCGCGACCCGCGTCAGCCGGCCGCCGCGAGGAACTGCGTGGCCGCCAGCTCCGCGTACAGCGGGTCGCCCGCCACCAGCTCCCGGTGCGTGCCGACGGCTCGTACCCGGCCCGCGTCCATCACCACGATCCGGTCGGCCATCGTCACCGTCGACAGCCGGTGCGCGACGACCAGCACCGTGGTCGTACGGGCCACATCGGCGACCGTGTCGCGCAGCGCCGCCTCGTTCACCGCGTCCAGCTGACTGGTCGCCTCGTCGAGCAGCAGCAGCCGTGGCCGGCGCAGCAGGGCACGGGCGATGGCCACGCGCTGGCGTTCGCCGCCGGAGAGCTTGGTGCCCCGGTGGCCGACCAGGGTCTCCAGACCCTGGGGGAGCTTCGCGACCAGGCCGTCGAGCCGGGTCGTCTTCAGCACCCGAGTGAGCTCGTCCTCGTCGGCGTCCGGGTTGCCCAGCAGCAGGTTGTCGCGCAGGGAGCCCGACAGCACGGGCGCGTCCTGCTCGACGTAACCGATCGCGGCGCGCAGCCGGGGCAGTTCCCACTCGGTGACCTCGCGGCCGTCGACCGTGATGACGCCCGCCTCGGGGTCGTAGAACCGCTCGATGAGCGAGAACACCGTGGTCTTGCCCGCGCCGGAGGGGCCGACGAACGCGGTCATGCCGCGCGCGGGGACCGTGAAGGTCACGCCGTGGTGGACGTACGGCAGGTCGTCGGCGTACCGGAAGCGGACCTCGTCGAAGGAGAGCGAGGCCGGTGCCTCGTCGGGGGCGGGCAGCGGGGCGGGGCGGGCGGCCGGTTCGGCGGGCAGGTGCAGCGCCTCCTGGATGCGGGAGAGCGCGGCGGCGCCGGTCTGGTACTGGGTGATCGCGCCCACGACCTGCTGGATCGGCGACATCAGATAGAAGACGTACAGCAGGAACGCGACCAGCGTGCCCACGTCGATGGCCTCCGTCGCGACCCGGGCGCCGCCCACCGCGAGCACGGTGATGAAGGCGATCTGCATGGCGAGCCCGGCCGTGTTGCCCGCGGCCGCCGACCACTTGGCCGCCCGTACGCTCTGCCGCCACGACTCCTTCGCCGCCGCGTGGATCGTCTCCTCCTCGCGGTGCTCGGCGCCGGACGCCTTGACCGTGCGCAGCGCGCCGAGGATCCGCTCCAGCGAGGCACCCATCGCCCCGACCGCGTTCTGCGCCGCCCGGCTCGCCCGGTTGATGCGCGGCACGATCACCCCGAGCACCACGCCCGCGCCCGCGATCACGCCGAGGGTGACCGCCAGCAGCACCGGGTCGACCAGACCCATCATCACGACCGTCGCGACGAGCGTGAGACCGCCGGTGCCGAGGCCCACCAGCGAGTCGGTGGTGACCTCGCGCAGCAGGGTCGTGTCGGAGGTGATCCGCGCCATCAGATCGCCCGGCTCGCTGCGGTCCACCGCCGTGATCTTCAGCCGCAGCAGATACGACGACAGGGCGCGCCGCGCGCCGAGCACCACCGACTCGGCCGTGCGGCGCAGCACGTACGAACCCAGGGCGCCCACCGACGCGTTGGCGACGACCAGCACGGACATCAGCAGCAGCGCCCAGGTGACCGTCCGGTCGTGCGACAGGTCGTCGATCAGCTCCCGGGCCACCAGCGGCAGGGCGAGCCCCGCGGCACCGGTGACGAGCGACAACACCGCGCCCAGCAGCAACGCCCACCGGTGGGGCCGTACATAGCCCAACAGCAGCCGCCACGTGGGCTGTTCGGCTCTTGCTTCAAGGGTGCTCACGAGGCTCCTCGCGACAGTGGGGGAGTGGGGACCGGGGGCGGAATCCACAGCCTACGTCTGCGGCGAGGAGCACCGGGAACGCGTTCTCTGTCAGCCGACCAGCGACCTCCGGTCCCGGGCCGTGCGAGGACCTGCGCGGTGCCGTCGCCCCGGCTGGCACTCGTCGAGCATCAGGGCCGGCACGTCGCCGGGGCCCGGCTCCAGATACGTGCCCACCCCGTCCTGCCCCAGCAGTTCGACGCCCGTCCGGGCCTCGCAACTCCAGCTCGCTGAGCCCGTCGTGGGTGATCTCGCACGGCAGCATGCGGCGCGGTGTCACGCCGGTCGCCTCGCCCCCGCCGGCCAGGGCGGCGTCCGCGACCGCGCCCATGAGGCCGACGTGCGCACCGAACGCCGCTCCATCCTCCACGGAGGTCCATCAGAAGGGCACTACCGTGCCCGGAGCGCCGTGAGTGTCGCGTCCAGGTCGGCCGGGCGCGGACGGTTGTGCGGCAGCTTCCCCAGGGCCACGGCCATGCCGCACGTGTCGGTGACCGCGGAGAAGACCAGACCGCCCGCGATGCCCGCGGCGAGCAACTGCCAGGCGGGGTGCAGCAGTCCGAGGGCGAGCCCGGCGATGACGAGCGTGCCGGCGGTGAAGCGGACCTGGCGCTCCATCGCCCAGCCGGCCCGCGCGGTCGTGGCCGGCCGGTGCAGTTCGTGCCCCCGGGAGGCCCAGCCGCTCGTACCGCCCGAGAGCGTGGCGGCCGTGACGCCGTGTTTCGCGAGCAGCGCGCACGCCTTCTCGGAGCGGGCCCCCGACGCGCAGACCATCAGCAGAGCGGCGTTCGACTCCTTCAGGGCGGGCAGCGCGCGCTCCAACTGGTCGAGCGGGAGGTTCAGGGCGCCGGGCAGATGCCCCGAGGCGTACTCGCCGGGGGTGCGGACGTCGAGGACGGTCAGCTCGGGCAGCCGCTCGCGGGCCTGGTCGGCGTCGAGGGAGCCGGCGGCGTCGGGGGTACGGGGAGTGGGCATGGTGTGCTGCGATCCTTTCGGGAGGGGAAACGGGAGTGAATCGGGCGTGAATCCGGCGCGAATCGGGAGCGAATCGGGAGCGATTCAGGGAGGTGCGTCCCCGGGGAGGTAAAATACCCCCAAGGGTATATAGAGGAGTGATCGTGGAGCTGCAGTTCGAAGGTGATGAGCTCAAGTCGGTGCTGAACCGGCTGCGTCGGGCCCAGGGGCAGATCTCCGGGGTGATCAAGATGATCGAGGAGGGACGGGACTGCGAGGACGTCGTCACCCAGCTCGCCGCCGCCTCGCGTGCCCTGGACCGGGCAGGCTTCGCGATCATCGCGACCGGACTGCAGCAGTGCCTCACCGACTCGGAGAAGAACGAGCGGAACGGGGAGACGAAGGAGCAGATGCGGGCGCGGCTGGAGAAGCTGTTCCTGTCGCTGGCGTGACGGGCTCCGTCGGCGTTGGCGCATGCTGAGCCCAGACGTGTGGCGGTCGGCGGCCCGTGGTTCACACGAGGACGTCGGCCAGCATGAACGCGGCCACCGCCAGCAGCACCCAGGCGAAGATCCGCCGGAGGGTGTCCCCGGAGACCTTGGCCGCGAGCCGTTTGCCGTCCCAGGCGCCGAGCACCGCCGCCGCGACGAACGGCCCGACGACCGCCCAGTCGAGACTCTCGGCGGCACCCCTCCGGGCCGCGAGCGCGGCCAGCGAGTTCACCGTGATGACCAGCAGGCTGGTGCCGACGGCGTTGCGCATGCGCAGGCCCACGACGTTCACCAGGGCCGGTACGGCGAGGAAACCCCCGCCCACCCCGAGGATCCCGGTGACCCCGCCGAGCCCGGCACCGGACAGGGCGACCCGGCTCGTCCGTACGGTCGACTCCTCGCGCCGGGTCGCGGAGGGCCGCAGCATCCGGTACGAGGCGAGGCCCGCGACCAGGGCGAACGCCCCGGTCAGCACGGTCGTCGGCAGCCGCGCGGAGAGCGCGCCGCCGAGTGCAGCGGGCACCAGACCGGCCGCCGCGAACAGCGCCCCGCCGCGCCAGCGGACGGTGCCCTCCCGGGTGTGCGCGGCCAGCGCGGTGGCCGAGGTGACCGTGACGATCACCAGGCTCGCGGTGGTGGCCGCGGCCGGGCTGAAGCCGAGCAGGTAGATCAGCGCGGGAACGGCCAGCACACTGCCGCCACCGCCCAGCGCCCCGAGCGAGAGCCCGATCACGCCCCCGGCGACCAGGGCGAGAACGAGTGTGCTCACGCCGTCGGCTCACCGTGCGCGAAGGCGGCGCCGAGTGCCTCGCTCGCTGCCGCATGCGGGGTTTTCGACACCCCGCCGATCAGTGGGGCATCGGCCCTCGCCGCGCCGGCTGCCTGAAGCTCGGTCTTCGGTGCTTCGGTCTTCGCCTTGCCGGCCGTCTGAAGCTCGGTCTTCGGTGCTTCGGTCTTCGCCTTGCCGGCCGTCTGAAGCTCGGTCTTCGGTGCTTCGGTCCTCGCCTTGCCGGCTGCCTGAAGCTCGGTCTTCGGTGCTTCGGTCACCACCGGCAGCCCGGCCTCCGCCCATGCCCGCATCCCGCCGAGGACATCCACCACGTCGGCGCCTCGCGCCCTGAGCAGCGCGGCCGCCTGCTGCGACCGCCGCCCGGAGCGGCAGATCACGACCACCGGGCGACCGTGCGCCGGCCCTGGCAGCGGTGCCCCGGCCGCCAGCGCGGACAGCGGCGCGTGCACCGCGACCGGCGCGTGCCCGGCGGCCCACTCCTCGGCCTCACGCACATCGAGGAGTACGGCGTCACCCTCGGCGCCCGTGCGGGCGTGGGCCCGCGCCGGGGTGATCCGTGACAGGGGGAGCCCGGCGTCGGCCGCGGCGGCGAAACCGTCGTCGACGGCCACGACGTCCCGCCCGGCCGCGTCCAGCAGCGAGGCGGCGATACCCGCCCGCATGCCTCCGGCGCAGTGCACCCACACCGTGCCCTCGGGTATCTCCCCGAGCCGGTCGCGCAGCCGGTGGACCGGGATGTGAAGCGACCCGGCGATGTGTCCGCCCGCCCGCTCGGAGTCGCGCCGGACGTCGAGGACCACCGTCCCGTCGGCGTCATGGACCTTGGCCAGCTCGGCGAAGGTGCCACGCGGGAACGAGCGCGGCCGTTCGCCCGCGCGCAGCCACTCGGCAGGCGAGCCGGTGGCGGCAGCGGCGGGCCGGTCGATGCCGACCCGGACCAGCTCGCGCTGGGCGTCGGCGAGCTGAGCGGGCGACTCGGACAGCAAGGTCACCGGTTTGCCCCACGGCAGCAACCAGGCCAGATAGGTGGCCAGCTGCCCCTCCGCCTCGAAGTTCACCGCCCCCGCCACATGCCCCTCGGCGAACGCGACCCGGTTGCGCAGATCCACCACCCACTCGCCGGCCGCCAGCCGCGCCGCGATCTCCGCCGCGTCGGCCGGGGCCGGCGGCGTGAGGTCGACGGGAGCGGGGCCCTCGGCGTTGGCTGGACCCATGTGCGCGTAGTACGCCGGGACGTCGTCGAGCCCGGCGAGCAGGTCGGCGACGAACGTGTCCGCGTCCTTGACCAGGGCCTCGTTGGTGACCCGCTCGCGCCCGATGGTCGTGGCCTCGCCCGTGGCCTGCGCGGCGGAACAGAAACTGCCGAAGCCGTGCGTCGGCAGCACCCGCGTCTCGTCCGGCAGCCCCTCGGCCAGCCGGTGCGCGGAGGCGTGCTGCGCCCGTGCCAGGTCACCGGTCAGGCGGGGCTCCACCAGGTCCGGCCGCCCGACCGTGCCGATGAGCAGGGAACCGCCGGTGAACGCGACCACCGCCCGGCCCGCCTCCTCCAGGACGTACGCGGTGTGGTGCGGGGTGTGGCCGGGCGTGGCCACGGCACGCAGGGTCAGACCGGCGTCGACCTCCACCGTGTCGCCGTCCCGCACCGGCATCCGCTCGAAGGCGACGCGCGCCCCGGCGGGCACCAGGTAGGCGGCACCGGTCAGCCGGGCGAGTTCGAGGCCGCCGGTCACATAGTCGTTGTGGACATGCGTCTCGACGACGTACGCGATCCGCACGCCCCGCCGGGCCGCGGCCGCGATCATCCGGTCGATGTCACGCGGCGGATCGACCGCCACGGCGCCCGCGGGGCCACCCGCCAGATAGCTGCGGTTGCCCAGGCCAGGCACCTCGATGGTGTCGACGAAGTACACGGCAGCGCTCCTCTCCTCGTTGTCCATTGCTCGCTCAAGCACCGGGGAGTGAGTACCCCCGGGGGTATGTGACCACCGTAGCAGAGGTACCCCCGGGGGTATTTATGGAAGTGGTGCGAAGGGCTAGGCGCATATGCCGAAGGCGTCGTTTTCGGCCAGCGATCCGCCTCGCCCGGGGCCTGTACCAGCCGGTCACTCCGTAGGGTGACCATGGGCGGAGATCGCCTGCCATTGATCGACGGAAGGGTTCACCATGGCGCAGGAAGTACGCGGCGTGATCGCACCGGGGAAGAACGAGCCGGTGCGGGTGGAGACGATCCTGGTGCCGGATCCCGGCCCCGGTGAGGCCGTGGTGAAGATCCAGGCCTGCGGGGTGTGTCACACCGATCTGCACTACAAGCAGGGCGGGATCAGCGACGATTTTCCGTTCCTGCTCGGGCACGAGGCCGCGGGTGTGGTGGAGTCGGTGGGCGAGGGTGTCACGGATGTCGCTCCCGGTGACTTCGTGATCCTCAACTGGCGTGCCGTGTGCGGGAACTGCCGCGCGTGTCGGCGGGGGCGGCCCCAGTACTGCTTCAACACCCACAACGCCAAGCAGAAGATGACGCTCGCCGCCACAGGCCAGGAGCTGTCGCCGGCGCTGGGGATCGGGGCGTTCGCGGAGAAGACGCTGGTCGCGGCCGGGCAGTGCACGAAGGTCGACCCCGCCGCGTCCCCGGCTGTGGCCGGGCTGCTGGGCTGCGGTGTGATGGCGGGCATCGGTGCCGCGATCAACACCGGCAACGTGGGCCGTGGGGACAGTGTCGCGGTGATCGGGTGTGGTGGTGTCGGGGACGCGGCGATCGCGGGGTCCCGGCTCGCGGGCGCGGAGAAGATCATCGCGGTGGACATCGACGACCGGAAACTCTCCACCGCCAAGAACATCGGTGCCACGCACACGGTCAACTCCCGTGAGACGGATGCGGTGGAGGCGATCCGTGAGCTGACCGGAGGGTTCGGCGCGGACGTGGTGATCGAGGCGGTGGGCCGCCCGGAGACGTACAAGCAGGCCTTCTACGCCCGTGACCTGGCCGGCACCGTCGTCCTCGTCGGGGTGCCGACGCCGGAGATGAAGCTGGAGCTGCCCCTGCTGGACGTCTTCGGACGCGGCGGGGCACTGAAGTCCAGCTGGTACGGCGACTGCCTCCCGGACCGGGACTTCCCCATGCTCATCAACCTCTACCTCCAGGGCCGGCTCGACCTCGAAGCCTTCGTCACCGAGACCATCGGCCTCGACGACATCGAGAAGGCCTTCGAGCGCATGCACACCGGCGACGTCCTCCGCTCGGTGGTGACGTTCTGATGGCGGCGCGTATCGAACACCTCGTCACCTCGGGCCAGTTCACGCTCGACGGCGGCACCTGGGACGTCGACAACAACGTGTGGATCGTGGGTGACGACCGCGAGGTGATCGTCATCGACGCGGCTCACGACGCCGAGGCGATCGCGGCGGCGGTGGGCGACCGCAGACTGTCGGCCATCGTGTGCACCCACGCCCACAACGACCACATCGACGCCGCGCCCGCCCTCGCGGAGCTCACCGGCGCCAAGATCTGGCTCCACCCGGACGACCTGCCGCTGTGGAAGCAGACCCACCCCGACCGGCAGCCCGACAACTGGCTCGCCGACGGCCAGATCATCGAGGCCGCGGGCGCCGACCTGACCGTGATGCACACGCCGGGGCACGCGCCGGGCGCGGTCTGCCTGTACGACCCGGCCCTGGGCACCGTCTTCACCGGCGACACGCTCTTCCACGGCGGCCCGGGCGCCACCGGCCGCTCGTACTCCCACTTCCCGACGATCATCGACTCGATCCGGGACCGTCTGCTCGCCCTACCGCCCGAGACGGTCGTCCGTACGGGCCACGGCGACAGCACCACGATCGGTGCCGAGGCGCCGCACCTCCAGGAGTGGATCGCCCGCGGTCACTGACCGCTGACGCGTCCCAGGTGCGTGCGTTCCGGGGCCGGATTGCCAAGAAGGCGTGGCAGTCCGGCCCCGGGCCTCACCCGGCGACGGGGACGACGAGCACGGTGATGTTGTCGTGCCCGCCGGCTTCGAGGGCGTACGCGACCAGGTCCCGCGCCTGTGCCAACGGGCCCTCGCCGTCCGGTCTCGGGCGCCGTGCGATCGCGCTCAGTTCCTCGACGTGGGGCAGGTGGCGCCACAGGCCGTCGGTGCACAGCAGCAGACGGCCGGGGCACGGCGGCCGGTAGCTGCGGATGTGCGGGACGGGCTCGTCGGCGTCGGCGCCCAGCCAGGCGGTGAGGGTGTCGAGGTCGCCCGTGTCGTCCTCGGTGAGGGCCATGCCGGGGCCCTCCTCCGGCAGCCAGTAGGCACGGCTGTCACCGACCGAGGCGGCCCAGATGCCCTGCGGGCCCGCGACACCGGCGACGTAGGTACAGGCCGGGGAGACGGTGACCTCCGCACCGCTCCGGGCCGCCCGCTCAGGCCCCGCGAGGGCCGTGACCGCTCGTCCGGCGCGGGCAGCCGACTCGGCGAGGGCGGCTTCCGGAAGAGTCCCCGAACTCAACCTCTCCACCAGCGAGTTGAGCCCCCCCTCGGCCGCCACCCGCGCGGCCCGCTCCGCCCGGGGCGCCATGGACACACCGTCGCAGACGACACCGATCGTCCACGTACCGGCCGTCGTGAGCGCCATCGCGTCCGCGTTCACACCACGTCGCAGACCTCGGTCGCTGACGCCGGCCGCGCCGCCGTCCGCCGTCGTCTCCACATGCGCGCGGAACGCCGGCTGACTCTCCCCGCAGTCCCAGCAGTGCCCGTCAGGGGCGACCGTTCCACCGCACACCACACAGCTCGTGTTCTCGTCCATCGCCGACGCATCCTGGCAGAGAGCGTGCGAAAAACACGACAGAAGATGTCCGGCTTCCACGCCATCCTCGTGTCCGAGACACCGGGACGCACCCGGTGTCCGTCAAGGTGACAGTGGTACGCACAGGAGGTCGGAGATGTCAGGTCCGCTGGAGGGCAAGGTCGCGCTGGTGGCCGGGGCGACGCGCGGGGCGGGGCGCGGGATCGCCGTCGAGCTGGGGGTCGCCGGGGCCACGGTGTACGTCACCGGGCGCAGCACGCGCGAGCGACGCTCGGAGTACGACCGGCCGGAGACCCTTGAGGACACCGCAGACCTGGTCACGGCGGCGGGCGGCCACGGCATCGCCGTACCCACCGACCATCTCGACCCGGCGCGGGTCCGGGCGCTCGTGGACCGTATCGCCGAGGAGCAGGGCCGGCTCGACGTCCTGGTCAACGACATCTGGGGCGGCGAGAAGCTCTTCGCATGGGACGCGCCGGTCTGGGAGCACGACCTCGACGACGGCCTGCGGCTGCTGCGGCTGGCCGTCGAGACCCACGCGATCACCAGCCACCACGCGCTGCCCCTGCTGCTGCGCCGTCCCGGCGGCCTGGTCGTCGAGATGACCGACGGCACCGCCGACTACAACCGTGCCACCTACCGCAACTCCTTCTTCTACGACCTCGCCAAGTCGTCCGTCCTGCGCATGGCCTTCTCCCTCGGCCACGAACTGGGCCCGCGCGGTGCCACCGCCGTCGCGCTCACCCCCGGCTGGATGCGCTCGGAGATCATGCTCGACGCCTTCGGCGTCACCGAGGCCAACTGGCGGGACGCCCTGGAAAGCGTCCCGCACTTCGCCATCTCCGAGACCCCGCGCTATGTCGGCCGGGCCGTCGCCGCCCTCGCCGCCGACCCCGAAGTGGCCCGCTGGAACGGCGAGTCGCTCTCCAGCGGCGGCCTCGCCCGGGTCTACGGCTTCACCGACCTCGACGGCAGCCGCCCCGACGCCTGGCGCTACATCGTCGAGGTCCAGGACACGGACAAACCGGCCGACACGACGGGATACCGGTGAGGGCGTCAGACGTGCGTGCGGGGTGACGGGGCCGGACATGGCCGAGTCAGACGTGCGTACGGGGTGACGGGAGGGCCCAGCGTGCCGCGTGGCCGGGCGGGAGTGCGAGATCGGTGCGTACGGCCGCGTAGTACTGCTCGCGCGCGGCACGCTGGCGGTCGAGGAGTGCCTGCCAGGCCCGCGGGTCGCGGGTCCCCGCGTCCAGGAACCGTTCCATCTCGATGACCAGTACCACCCAGGCACGCGCCTTCTCCACCACCTCGGTCGTGCCCAGCATCAGCAGTGCCTCACCCGCCGGGTCACGGGCCACGGCCGCCTCCGCCAGCAGCGGGGCGGCCTCGTCCGGGGACAGCGGGTGCGGGTGCGGGTCGTTCCCGAAGTGGGAGGCGACCCGGTAGGTCAGGGTGATCGTCTGCTTCAGGGCGCGCGCGTACTCCGCGTACACCGTGAGCCGTCGTTCCTCCCACCGGGCGTCCTGCTCACGACGGAACCTGACCTGCTCGCCCCGCATGACGACCAGATACGAGCCGAGCGCGCCGATGACCACGCCGATCAGCGCCGGGAGCTGCTGGATGAAGGCTGACATGGGCACATAACGTAGCCGTACGAAGATCGCGTGGCACCTGTCCCCTTGATCGCGGGCGCACTACGTTCTGCATACGCCTGCCCGCCCGTCTCACCGAGCGCACCACCCCCTGGTCACAGGACCGGGGCGGTGCCGGGGACGCCGACCTCGACCTCGACCTCACCCTCGCGGTGACGGCGGCACCGCACGCCGCCTACCTCGCGGCACTCGACCGGGCGGCCGGCCGCAGCGCCGCCCTGCTCGTCGACTCGGGTGTGGCGAGCGCGGGCCTGCCCCGGCTGCGCGAACTGCTCGCCGAGCGCTACACCCGCGCGGGCCTCGCCACCCGGCCCGAGCAGATCCTCGTCACCTCCGGCGCCCAGTCCGCACTCACTCTCCTCACCGACCAGCTGCACACCGACCGCGGGGCACCGGTCCTGATCGAGAGCCCCACCTACCCGGGCGCCCTGTCCGTCCTGCGCCACCGCCGGGCCCGTCTGCTGCCGGTCCAGATCCTCTGGAGCGGCCTGCGCGTCGGCTGGATCAGGGCCACCGCGGAGGTGGTACGGGCCCTGCGGCGTAACCCACTCCAGGCGCAGCTCTCACCGCTGCCCCTGGAACAGCTCATCGCCGCCGAGCTGTTGGGGGAGGGCCTGGACGAGATCCTCGTCGACCGCCGGACACGTCTGCGCGCACAACGCGACCACCTGGCCTCCCTGCTCGCCGACAGCGGTTGGACGTACACCGTGCCGGAGGGCGGCTTGTCGCTGTGGATCCGCCTGGACGACCCTACGACGGCCGCGGAACTGGAAAGGAGGGCGGCAGCGCAGGGATTGGTGGTGACGCCGGGACCCCTGTTCGCGTCGGACCGCACCACGCTGAGCCGGCACTTGAGGCTCCCGTTCACGGCGACGCAAGAGACGCTGACCAGAGCAGTGGATATTCTGCGGCGCCTTGAACCCCGGTGAACCGGCGCCCCTCAAGGGGTGCGGGGTTGACCCATCGCCCCCACGATCCCGTCCCACAACCGAGACCTCGCCTCCAGCGCGACCACCGCCGTCTCCACCGCCTCCTCCCACCGCCGTTCCTCATCCCCGCACAGATCCGCCACCATCTGCATGGCCATCGGTGTGTGCTCCTCCCCGTCCACCTCGATGTGGCGCGCGAGATAGTCGCAGAACAACGGGAACCGCTCCGTCCCCTCCTTCTTGATCACCTGATCGAACATGTCGGGGATCAGATCCTCACGGGAGAACGCGAACGCGGCGGCCCGGCAGTGCAACGGCCGCTCCGCGATGATCCCGAAGGTCGTACGGACGAACTCGGCGGCGGGCTGCGGCACTTGGGCGACCCGAAGCGCCGCAGACACGTCGTGCCCCTCCCCGATCAGCCCGAGGAACGTGTCGAGCCGCCCGGTGTCCGCGCCGGCCTCGCCCATGCCGGCCCGGTACAGCTCGAAGTGACTGGTGAAGCCGCCGTTCAACTCGTCGCTCTCCTCGACCAGCACGATGTCGTTGACGAGCCGTCGGCCGACCGCGGATCCGCGCGGCACCCACGGCACGTCGACACACGTCAGATCGCGCTGAAGGGACTTGAGGAGCGACATGAAGTCCCACACCGCGAAAACGTGGTGCTCCATGAATACCGCCATGTCCGCGCGGTCGTCGATCCGCTCGTAGATCGGATGCGCGGTGACTTCCTTCCGCACGGGCTCGATCGCGGCCCGCGCCCGGTCGATTCCCTCGTGCCGCATGTCCCAGTCGTACCTGGACATAGCCCTCCTTCGCTTTCTCGGCGGAGCCCTTGTCGGGATGGTGCGCCTTTACCTGTTCGCCGGACAAGCGACTTCCGAGGATTAGTGAAAATTACCTATTCGCCATGCCTCACAGAAGACGCCAAGCTGGCTGAAAGGTAGTCATATTTGAACGATCTGGACACTTGAAAAAGTTCGTTGAAGATTTGAACGGGGCGGCACTTCTTCGCGTATTCGTCGGCGTGAGCAGGAATCCCGTTACCGTCACCATCGCGTACCACGTGGTGCCGGGGCGCGAGGCCGACTTCCACTCGTGGGGGTGGGCCGTGCTGCGCGCGAGTGCGCAGCAACCGGGTTTTCTGGGGGGTGGCGTGCTCGTCGACGGAGAGGCGGAGTGGCATGTTGTCTACCGTTTCGACGGCGACGATACGGCTCGGGCCTGGGAGAACTCCCTTGTCTGGGCACAGTGGGCGGCCCGCGCCGAAGGGCTGGCCCGGGAGACCGGGCGGCGCAGCATCGCGGGTTCCAAGGCCTGGTTCGACCTCCAGACCTCCCGGGCCCCCGCGCCCGCGCCACCAGGCCCGCCCCCCAAATGGAAACTGTGGTTGGTGAATATGAGCGCGGTCTTCCCACCCGTGCTGTTATTCAATCTCCTGATACTTCCTTACCTCAGCGAGCTCAATCCACTTTTCCGTACGCTGTTGCTTTGTCTGGCCGTTACGGCCATCGTCACCTGGATCCTCATGCCGAGGCTCCAGCGATTCCTCAAGAAATGGCTGTATCCGCCGCTTCAGGCGCTCCGTGGCCGGCACAAACGACGGACCGCCTAGGTCCGAGAACGATCAGAGGGAGGTGGGCGGGTTGAAGACCTTGCTCATCGACAATTATGACTCGTACACCTACAACCTGTTCCAGCTGATCGCCGAGGTCAACGGCGAGGAACCGGTTGTGGTGCTCAATGACGCCGCCGTGGATGACATTCCGGATCTGCGGGAATTCGACAATGTGGTGGTGTCGCCGGGTCCCGGCCACCCCGCCGAACCCCGCGACTTCGGCATCGCCGCGCGCCTGATCGCGGAGGCCACGATCCCCGTCCTGGGCGTCTGCCTCGGCCATCAGGGCATCGCGGCGGGAGAGCGGGCCGACGTCGAGCCGGCGCCATGGCCCCGCCACGGGCACATCTCGACCGTCCGGCACGACGGCCGCGACCTGTTCCGGGGGCTGCCGCAGAACTTCAGCGTGGTCCGCTACCACTCGCTGTCCGTGCGCGAGCCGCTGCCGCCGACCCTGGAGGCGACCGCCTGGGCCGAGGACGGCGTCCTGATGGGGCTGCGCCACCGCACCCGGCCGCTGTGGGGCGTGCAGTTCCACCCCGAGTCGATCCTCACCGACCACGGCCACCGGCTGCTGGTCAACTTCCGCAACCTCACGGCGGAACGGGCCGGCAGCCCCCGTACGAAGAACACGGCCGTCACCCCGCTCGGCGCCGGGATCCCCCGCCCGCGCCGGGCCCCCGGCCCCATGTACAAGCTGCACACCCGCCGAATCGCCTCCGCCGTCGACACCGAGGCAGCCTTCACCCGGATGTGTGCCGACGCGCCGCGCGCGTTCTGGCTGGACAGCTCGCGGGTCGAGGAGGGCCTGTCGCGGTTCTCGTTCTTCGGCGACGGCACCGGCCCGCTCGCCGAGTTCGTCCGCTACGACGTCGCCACCGGCCTCTGCGAGATCGAGCGGGCCGGGCGGCCCACCCGCAAGGTCAAGGCGAGCGTCTTCGACTATCTGAAGCGGCAGCTGGCGAGCCGCCGGGTGGACGCGAGCGGCCTGCCCTTCGACTTCACCGGCGGCTACGTCGGCTACTTCGGGTACGAGCTGAAGGCGGACTGCGGTTCCCCGAACCAGCACGAGGCCGACACCCCGGACGCCTGCTGGCTCTTCGCCGACCGGCTGATCGCGGTGGACCACGAGGAGGGCGACACCTACGCCGTCTGCCTCGCCGAGGACACCCCGCAGGCCGCCCGGGAGGCCGGCGACTGGCTCGACGCCGCGATCGCCCAGCTCACCTTCGTGTCCACGGAAACCCCGGCCGCGGCCCCGTCGGGCACGCCGTACCCGCGCGCCGCCGAGCCCTGGCTCGTCCGCGACCGCGCCACCTACCTCGCCGACATCGAGGCCTGCAAGACGGAGCTCAACGCGGGCACCAGCTACGAGGTCTGTCTCACCAACGCGGTCCGTTTACCCGCCCCGTACGACCCCTACGACTTCTACCGGGTGCTGCGCCGCACCAACCCGGCCCCGTACGCGGCCTTCCTCCGCTTCGGTGACCTCGACGTGGCGGGCTCGTCGCCCGAACGGTTCCTGCGGATCACCCCGGACGGCATCGCCGAGGCCAAGCCCATCAAGGGCACCGCGCCGCGCGGCGGCACCCCGGAGGAGGACGACCGGCTGCGCGACGAGCTGGCCGCGGACGCCAAGACCCGCGCCGAGAACCTGATGATCGTCGACCTGCTCCGCAACGACCTGGGCCGAGTCTCGAAGACCGGGTCCGTCCGGGTCTCCCGCCTCATGGCGACGGAGTCGTACGCCACCGTGCACCAGCTGGTGTCGACGGTCGAGGGCAGGCTCCGCGAGGGCACCGACGCGGTGGACTGCGTACGCGCCTGCTTCCCCGGCGGATCGATGACCGGGGCGCCCAAGCTCCGCACGATGGAGATCATCGACGAGCTGGAGACCGAGGCCCGGGGCGTGTACTCCGGGGCGCTCGGCTACCTCGGCTGCGGCGGCGGCGCCGACCTCAACATCGTCATCCGTACGGCCGTGTTCCAGGCGGGCCGGATGCACCTCGGCGCGGGCGGCGCCATCGTCCTCGACTCGGACCCCGCCGCCGAGTACGACGAGATGCTCCTGAAGACCGCGGCCCTCATGCGCGCCCACCGCGACCACGCCTCCGCCCCGTCCGTCACGGAGGAGCCGACACGATGACCACGACACCGCAACGCACGCTGCTCCCGGCCGCCCTGATCGGCGTCGGCGGCGAGCCCGGCGACTCCGTCGGCCTCCCGCTCGACGGCGTCGGCCCGGAAGACCCCGCGGCCGAACCGGCCCTCACCGCCGAAGCCACCGCCCCCGGCAACCTCGCCGCGCACCTCGCCGCCCTCGCCGAGCGGCGCGGATGGAACGACCGGCCCGCCTTCCACCAGGGCCACCGCGCCTACTCCCACGGCGAGGTGCACGACCTGGCGGCCCGCGCCGCGACCGTGCTGGCCGACCACGGGGTCCGCCCCGGCGACCGGGTCGTGCTCGCGCTGCCGGACTCCGTCACATGGGCGGCCGCGTTCCTCGCCATCGCCCGACTGGGCGCCGTCGCGGTGCTGGTCAACCCCGAACTCACGCCGCCGGAGCACCAGTTCATGGCGGAGGACACCGACGCCACGCTCTGTGTCACCGGCCCCGGCCTCGACGACCACTTCGCCCGCCGCACCCGCCTCGGCGCCGACCAGCTCGTCGCCCTCACCCGCACGGCCGCGCCCACGACCGACGCCCACCCGGTCGACGCGCACACCCCGCTCTACATCCAGTACACCTCCGGAACCACCGGCCGCCCCAAGGGAGTCGTGCACGTCCACGGCGACCCGAAGACCTACCACGACCTCATCGGCCGACGCCTGCTGCGCATCACCCCCGACGACGTCACCTTCTCGGTCTCCCGGCTCTACTTCGCCTACGGCTTCGGCAACGCCTTCGTCTTCCCCCTCTTCTCCGGGTCCAGCGCCGTCCTCACCGACCGCCGGCCCACCCCGGCCGCCGTGGACGAACTCGTCGCCCGGCACCGCGTCACCCTGCTCTACTCGGTGCCGTCGGCGTACGCGGCCCTGGTGGCCGACCGGTCAGGCGGACACGAGCACTGCTTCGCCTCCGTACGTGCGGCCGTGTCGGCCGGCGAGGGCATGCCCGGCGTACTCGGCAAACAGGTCACCGAACTGCTCAACGCCCCCGTACTGGAGCAGATCGGCTCGACGGAGGCCGGACACGCCTTCTGCGCCAACGGCTTCGACCACAACCACCCCGGTACGGTCGGCCGTCCCGTCCCCGGCTTCGAGGTCGAGCTGCGCGACCGCGCCGGCACCCCTGTGGAGGACGGCGAGGAAGGCGAACTCTGGGTGCGCGGCCCGACGGTGACCCCCGGCTACCTCAACCGGCCCGAGGAGACCGAGCACGCCTTGGTCGGCGGCTGGCTCGCCACCCGGGACCGGGCCCGCCGCGAACCGGACGGCACCTTCCGGCATCTGGGCCGCGCCGACGACATGGAGATGGTCGGCGGTATCACCGTCTCCCCGCTGGAGGTGGAGGCCCTGCTGCGCGGCCACCCGTCGGTCCGGGACGTCGCCGTGGTCGCCGTCACCGACGAACGCGGCGCCAACAAACTGCGGGCCTTCGTCATCCCCGTCCCGCCCATCGCGGTGGGCCTGGAAGCCGAACTGATCTGCCTGGCCCGCGAGAACCTCGCCGCCTTCAAGGTGCCCCGCAGCGTGAGCTTCGTACCGTCACTGCCGCGCACCGCGACCGGCAAGTTACGGCGTCACCTCGTCCGGAAAGGGGCGTGGTGAGCCATGACCGGCACCAGCCCCGTCGTCGTCGCCACCGCAGAAAGGACTCGCCCCATGCGAGACCAGCAACCCCAGGCCCTGCTCTCCGGTCGCGGCTTCTACCTGGGCTCGATGTTCAGGGAGGCGGCCGACCGCCACGGAGCCGTCTTCGTCACCCTGGACCGGCCCCTCGACGTCCTCCCCGGCCTCGGGCGCGACCTCAGTTACACGACCCTCGCGGACGTGGTCGACGAACTCTCCGGCCGCCTGTGGGAGGCGGGCGTACGCCCCTCCGAGGAGGTGGTCGTCCACAAGACGGACAACGTCGACATCGTGTTGCTGACCTGCGCGCTCTCCCGTATCGGCGCCGTCCCCGTCCTCCTCTCGCCCGGCCTCGCGGGCCCGGTCGTCGGCCAGCTCCTCGGACGCCTCCACCGGCCCTGGCTGATCACCGACCGGGCCAAGCTCGAAGGTCCGCTGAGCGACGTCGAACTCACCGGCCTCGTCCGCCGCACGCTCTCCGTCGACGACGCCCCCGGCGCCGAACCCCTGGAGAAGTACGCCGGCGCCGCCACCCCGGCCGCCGTGCGACTGCACCCCCGCGACCCCTCCCTCATCACCCACAGCTCCGGCACCACCGGCTTGCCCAAGCTGGCCGTGCACTGCCCGAACACCATGTGGAACCGGCTCGTCCCGCAGAAGGCGATGGGCTGGCCCACCCGGGGCGAGACCGCCGCGCTGCACATGTCGTTCGTGCACTCGCGCTTCTATCACCTGCTCGGCGTCCTGCTGCACTTCGGCAGCCCGCTCGTCCTCATCATCGACCCGGAACCGTCGAACGTCGGCCCACTGCTGGCCCGCCACCGCCCCGGCATCGTCGAGACCCACCCCAACACCTTCGTCCTGTGGGAGGAGCTGGCCGACGCGCCCGGCGCCCCGCTGTCCCGCGTCCGCTCGTACGGCTCCACCTTCGACGCCATCCACCCGCGTACCGTGCAGCGGCTCCTCGACGCCTCGAAGCGGCGCTCGCCCTGGCTGATCCAGCTGTACGGGCAGAGCGAGACGGGCCCGGTCGCCTTCCAGTGGTTCACCCGTCGCAGCGCCGCCCGCGCGGACGGCCGCCGGGTCGGCATCGGCATCCCCGGCTTCACCCGCGTACGCGTCGCCGACGACTCCGGCCGCAAGGTCGGCCCCGGCACGGCCGGCCGGATCGAGGCCCGCACCCGCGGCCGTATCCTCACCTACCTCGGTGCCCGCGACCGCTATCTGCGCCAACTCAGCGACGGCTGGTGGGAGATGGGCGACATGGGCTACCAGAGCCGCTGGGGCGCCCTGTACCTCATCGACCGCGAGATCGACCAGATCGACTCCGTGCACAGCAACCTCGAGATCGAGGACACCCTCATGTCCCGCCTGGAGGAGCTGCGCGAGGTCGTCATCGTGCCCGGCGTCGACCGCGAACCCGTGCCCGTGGTGTGCGTCCGCGGCGAACGCCCGCTGGACCCGGCGCGCTGGCGCGAGGCCACGGCAGACCTGCCGACCATGGCCGAGCCCAGGCAGTGGCGGTTCGAGGAGCTGCCGATGACCTCCACCTGGAAGGTGAAGCGCGTGGAGATCACCCGCATGCTGACCGAGAGCGCCCGCGCGTCATGACGACCCCCGTCCTGGTCGTGGGCGCGGGCCCCGTCGGTCTCTCGGCGGCCCTCGCCCTGCGCGCCCACGGACTGCCCGTGGTCCTGCTGGAGGCGGACCCCGAGGGCCGCGAACGCCCCGGCAGCCGCGCCCTGTTCGTCCACCGCGAGACCCTCGAACTCCTCGACGGCATGAGCCCGGGACTCGCGCTGGAGATCACCGAGTACGGCAGCACCTGGCACACCAAGCGGACCCTGTACCGGGGCCGTGAGGTGTACGCCCGCACCTTCCCGCCGCCCACGGGAACCCCGCCCTTCACCAGCCTCCGCCAGGTCGACACCGAGCGTTTCCTGCTCACCGCCTGCCGGGACGCGGGTGTTCGGTTCGTGTGGGACGCCAAGGTGACCGGCGTACGCGTCGACCCGGCCGGGGTGACGCTGACCGACGAGAGCGGGCGCACCTGGACCGGCACCCACGCCGTCGCCGCCGACGGCGCCCGCTCCGCCGTACGCCGTGAACTCGGCATCCCCCTGGAGGGCACCCACGGCGACGGCTTCCACGTCGTCGCGGACATCGCCGACATCCCGGGCGCCGAACTGCCCCTGGAGCGCGTCTTCCACTACGAACACCCGGGCCTCGGCGGCCGCAGCGTGATGCGCGTGCCGTTCACCGGCGGCTTCCAGCTCGACCTCCAGTGCCGCGACGACGACGCGCCGGAGGAGTACGGCAGCGAGGACGCCGTGCGCCGCTGGCTGCCGGCGGTCGTCGGGGACGGGTACGGCGAGCGCGTCCTGTGGGTGTCGACGTACCGCTTCCTGCGGAAGGTCGCCGCCTCCTTCACCGACCCGCGGCACCGGGTGCTGCTCGTCGGCGAGGCGGCCCATCTCTTTCCGCCGTTCGGGGCGCGCGGCATGAACAGCGGCATCGCCGACGCCGCCGCCGCGGCCCGGGCGATCGCCGACGGCACGCCGGACGCGGTGGCCTCCTTCGCCGAACTCCGCCGCTCGGCGGGCCTGTTCAACAGCGCCGCCGCCGGAACCGCCCTGGAGCACCTGCGGCCCACACGCAGTATCGTCCGCGTCAAACAACGCGCGGCGGCGGCCCTCGCCCCGGTCCTGCCGCGCTGCGGCGCGTGGCTGGAGCACGCGCCCTACGGACCCCGGCACGGCTCACCGGCCGCCGCCGGCCGCAAGTACTGAGAGGAATCCCATTGACTCAACCTGCCATCGCGGAGGAACTGCTGGCATGGTCGCCCGATCGCGGCCTCACCCCATGCCCGGCGGAGAGCGGACGGCTGCTGGTCGCGGACTCCTGGTTACTGCGCGACGGCCGGGTGCGCGGCTTCGACCGCCACCGCGAACGGTTCCTCCGGGCCTGCGGCGACTGCGGCGCGCCCGAGCCACGGCGGCTGGTCGAGTTCTGGCAGGACATGACCGCCGCGCTGCCGCGCACGGGTGAGTGGTTCCCGCGCGTGGAACTCGCCCGGGGCTCGTTGGAGCTGAGGCTCCTGCTGCGGCACGCCCCGCCCCTCGGCACCGACATACGGGTCTGGGCGGCCGGCCAGCCCGACCCGCGTACCGTGCCCCGCCGCAAGGGACCGGACCTCGACGCCCTGGCCCGGGTGCGCGGCCGGGCGTCCGGCGTGGGCGCCGACGAGGCCGTGCTGATCGCCCCCTCCGGGGTGGTGCTGGAGGCCCCCACCGCCAGCATCGTGTGGTGGGAGGACGACACCCTCTGTATGCCGCCGCCCCGGCTGCCCGTGCTCGCCGGAGTCACCGTGGGGCTCGTCCAGGAGCACGCGGCACACACCGGTGTCCGGGTCGCCCACCGGGAACGCTCCCTCGCGGAGCTGGACGGTCGCGAGGTCTGGCTCGTCAACGCCCTCCACGGGATCCGCCCCGTGAGCGCCTGGACCGGCCGCCCGATGACCGCGGGCCCGGCCGTACACGCCCCGGAGTGGCGGAAATGGCTGGACGGCATCCTGGAACCACTGCCGGAGAAGTGAAGGGAAAGAGACAAAAAGACATGGGAAAGCGCCGGGCCGAATGTTGAACGGCCCGGCGCGATATGACGTTTTCGGATATCGGCGAATTTACTTCTGGACGGGCTGGTAAGCCCCCGGAACCATCCGCGTCGCTATGGCGATCCGGTTGTACGCGTTGATGACGGTGGCCGCCCAGATCAGCGCCGCGACCTGCTCGTCGTCGAAGACCTCCGCGGCCTGCGCGTAGACCTCGTCGGGCACATGCCCGTCGTGGACCAGCGTCACTGCCTCGGTCAACGCCAGCGCGGCCCGCTCACGGGCGTTGAAGAAGGGCGTCTCGCGCCAGGCGCTCAGGGCGTAGATCCGCTGCTCGGTCTCGCCCGCCGCGCGGGCGTCCTTGGTGTGCATGTCCAGGCAGAACGCGCAGCCGTTGATCTGGGACGCGCGAATCCTGATCAGTTCGAGGATTTCCGGTTCGACCTTCGCGTCCCGCGCGGCGGAAACGGCCGCGCCGTGCAGGGAGCCCATCGCCCCGGACACGTCGGGGGTGATTTTCTTCAGGGGCACGCGAGATATGGAATCGCTGTTGCTCATGGGAAGAACTGTATATCTTCAATTCTCGTCGTGTAACTGTTTCGTCTCGACCGGGCGCACCCCACAACCACCGCGCCCCGTGGCCTGTCTACGGAGACGGAACCCGCAAATCGCATGAAAGGGAAAGGCCCGCCATGGGGGACATAGGCAGAAGAAGCGCGATCGCACTCGCCGTCACCGGCCTGCTGACGCCGCTCACGCTCGCGCTGGGCGCCGCGCCCGCGCAGTCGGCGAGTTGCACGACGCAGACCGGGCCGTACCAGAAGCAGGTGGAGAAGTTCCTCGGCCGCCCGGTCGACGGCAAGCAGTCCGCCGCCGACTGCAAGGCGATCCAGGCCTTCCAGACCAAGCACGGCATCACCCCGAACGCCGGCTTCGCCGGCGCCGTCACCTGGGGCGTGATGGACCTGATGAACAAGCAGAAGGCCGTCGGCGACAACCCGAACGCGGACGGCAAGTGCCCGGTGAACAAGGGTCGCATCGCCTGTGTGAACCTCACCCTCCAACTGAGCTGGATCCAGGACGGCAAGAAGCTCGTGTACGGCCCGGTCCCGGTCCGCACCGGCCGCGACGGCTACGAGACCCGCACGGGCCTGAAGAAGATCTACTGGCGGCACATCGACCACGTCTCGTCGATCTACCACGTGCCCATGCCCTACAGCCAGTTCTTCGACGGCGGCCAGGCCTTCCACTCCGTCGGCGTCAGCATGTGGAACCCGCCCGGCTCCCACGGCTGCGCCAACATGACCAAGACCGACGCCAAGAAGTACTGGTCGCTGCTGAAGAACGGCGACGACGTCTTCGTGTACGGCCGCAAGCCGGGCACCTGACGAAACGCCCGCGTCCCGCCCCGCCGTGGGGGCGGAACGGGACGCGGACTCTCCCCCGACGGCAACCCGGCCGACGCGGTCGTCAAGGGCACGCCGGTCACCGTGCCGGGCGCCACACCGGCACCGGCACCGGCCTCGCCCCGTCACGCCCCGGGCGCGTCCCCGAAGTCCGGGATCTCCAGCCTGGCCCCGCCCTGCCGCGCCGACTCGTGCGCGATGATGCCCGGCAGGGTGTAGCGGGCCGCGACCCACGCGTTCACCGACGGCAGGGTCCGTGTGTTGACCGCGGTCACGAAGTCGTCCACCAGGAAGTGGTGGCTGCCCTCGTGCCCGTTGTGCAGCTGGTCGAACTCGCGCGGGAGCCGCGCCCGGTCGTGCACCGGCGCCGAGCCGGAGGTGAACGCGGCCCGCAGCTCCGGCGCGATGTGCTGGAGCGAGGGGTCGTCGGGGGACATGGTGGGCTTGGGCTCAAGCAGCTCGCTGATGTCCTTCACCCCGTTCTTGTCCTGCCACAGCGCGAACGTGGCGAGCTGCTCCATGCTCGCCTCCGTGCCGAAGAACCGGAAACGCGACTCCCGGATGTGCGAGGGGTAGCCCACCCGCCGGAACTCGTTCGTACGGAACGACCCACCGCCCGCGACCTCGAACAGCGCGGTCGCGTTGGAGAAGTCGTTGCCGAACTGGCTGACCTCCTTGTCGAACACCCCGTCCCCGCGCTCGTCCACGACCCCGATCGCGGACACGCTCACCGCATGCGTCCGCCAGGCGCCGAGCACCCCGCCCACCGAGTGCGTCGGGTACAGCAGCGGGGGATAGCTGGCGGTCGCCTTCCAGTTCTCGCCGCCGCTGTACTGGTACGCGTCGTAGAACCCCAGATCCATGTCGTGGACGTAGTCGCCCTCGGCGTAGAAGAGCCGCCCGAACGCGCCCTCCGCGATCTGGTTGCGGGCGTGCACGGTCGCCGGGTTGTACTGACTCGTCTCACCCATCATGTACGTCAGCCCGGTCGCCCGGACCGCGTCGATGATCGAGGCTATCTCCTCGGTGGTGATCGCCATGGGCACGGCCGAGTACACGTGCTTGCCGGCGCCCAGCCCCTGGAGCACCAGCGGCCCGTGGGTCCAGCGCTGGGTGAAGATCGCGACCGCGTCGACCGCTGTCGACTCCAGCATCGCCTCGTACGAGGGGAAGGTCCCGGCCAGCCCCTGGGCGGCGGCCAGTTGCTCGGCCCGCTCGGGCAGCAGATCGGTGACGT
The DNA here is from genome assembly GCF_030294945.1 of Streptomyces graminofaciens. Classification (NCBI taxonomy): domain Bacteria; kingdom Bacillati; phylum Actinomycetota; class Actinomycetes; order Kitasatosporales; family Streptomycetaceae; genus Streptomyces; species Streptomyces graminofaciens. The sequence continues at coordinate 11,350,001 of NZ_AP018448.1, forward strand.
AGACGTCGCCGACACCGGGGTGGGCCTGGAACAGCGTGGCGAACTGGCCGGAGAACTGGCCGGCGCCGACGATGCCTAGGGAGAACGTCATGTAAGGGGTGCCCTTCAAGGATCGAGTGACGACCGCTTACTTTTGCTCCGAAAGAATAGTCGCGTCAAGGGGTGGGTGAGCATCTGTGAAAGTCGGTCGGAATGGCATAGAGTGAGTCACGTTACTTCTGTAGTGAAACAAATGATGTGTGGGAGCCTGACCCTCATGACCGCACTGGCCGACAGCTGGCTGCCGCTCAGCCCCGGAGAACGGGCCGTGGCGATCGAGGTACTCGTGCACGGCCCGCTCTCGCGCACCGAACTCGCCCGGCGCCTCGGCCTGTCCGCAGGCAGCCTGACCCGCCTGACGAAACCGCTGATCGAGTCCGGACTGCTGATCGAGGCCCCGGAAGGCCAAGGCCCCGCACTCCCCGAAGCCCGCCAGGGGCGCCCCTCGCAACCGCTGGACATCGTCGCCGACTCCCGCTCCTTCATCGGCTTCAAGATCACCGACGACATGGTGTACGGCGTCGTCACCACCCTCAGGAGTGAGATCGTCACCCGGTACGACCGCCCGCTCACCACGCACGAGCCGGAGCGGGTCGCCGACCAGCTGGCGGAGATGGCCGCCGAACTCGGCCGTACGCACCCGGGGCCGGCCGGCATCGGCATCGGAGTGGGCGGACTCGTCCGGCGCCACGCGACGGTCGGCGAGTCCCCCTTCCTGCTCTGGCGCGACGTCCCGCTGGCCGAACTCGTCGAGGAGCGCACCGGACTCCCCGTCGTCGTCGAGAACGACGTGGCCGCACTCGTCGAGGCCGAGACCTGGTTCGGCGCCGGCCGCGGACTCGACCGGTTCGTCGTCCTGACCATCGGCGCAGGCATCGGCTACGGGCTGGTCCTGGGCGGCAAGCGGGTGCCCGGCGCCGAGGAGGACCGGGGCTTCGGCCGCCACTGGATCGTCGACCCCGGCGGTCCGCTCACCCCCGACGGCGAACGCGGCAGCGCCGTCTCGCTCTTGGCCATCCCCAGCATCCGCTACCAGATCCAGGCCGCCACCGGCCGCGATCTGACATACGAGGAGATCCTCGCCGGTGCCGCCGCCGGGGAGCCGATGTCGGCCCGTGTCATCGCCGAGGCCGCGCGCGCCCTCGGCACGCTGGTGGCGCAGATCTCCAACTTCGTGATGCCGCAGAAGATCCTGCTCGCGGGAGAAGGGGTCGGGCTGATGGATGTCGCGGGAAAGGCGGTGCGGGAGACGATCCGTGGCCACCGTCATCCCCTCGCCGCGCCGGTCCCGCTGGAGACCAAGGTGTCCGACTTCCACGACTGGGCGAGGGGTGCCGCCGTACTGGCCATTCAGGTGCTCGTGCTCGGGACCGCCGAGTCCTAAACGGAGAGTGATCAGCTTCACGGTCCGTAATGTCTGAAGTGGGACCTTTACTCACAACGGCTTCACGTCCAGGACCATAGGCTTTGCATCATGTCCACCACTCATGAAGTCGTCCTGGAAAGAGCGGAAAGATCCGAGAGAACGGCCGCCGAGGTCAATGAGGAGATCCGCGCGCTGTGGTTCTCCAGTGGGGGGACGTTGAACATGGAGCAGCGGCGCGTGTACGAGCGGCTCGTCCTGGAGTGGGCGGCGGCCTCCTAGAGGCCGGCCCCCCTCAGCTGCTCACCTCGACCACTCCAAGATCCCCGACAGAGCCGAACCCGGCCCCGGCCCCCCCGAACTCAGCCCCAACTCTGCGAATACTGCCGCCGATACGCGTTCCGGTCGTTCTCCGTGCGGATGAACCTCGTCGCCGCCAGCGCCACCAGGCTTCCCGCGACGACCAGCAGCCCGGGCCCCACGTTCCGCGGATCGGCCAGCCGCTCCAGGAGCGTCGATCCGGCCCCGTCGTTCTCCACCGGCTGCACCGCGCCCGGCTCGGCGGCCCCCGGCGCCGCGGCACCCTGGTCAGACGGATCGTCGGCCCCGGCGGTCGGAGTGCCGGCCGCCTCCGGCAGACCCGCCAACCGCACGTTCAGCGCGTCGAGCGCCTTCGTCAGCGGCTGGAAGAACGTCGTACCGCCCTGCTCGCAGTCGCCGTTGCCGCCCGAGGTCACGCCCAGGGCGACCCCCTCCGAGAACAACGGGCCGCCGCTGTCGCCCGGTTCGGCGCACACCGTGGTCTCGATGAGCCCCGTCACCGTGCCCTCGGGGTAGTTCACCGTCGCGTCGAGCCCGGTCACCTCGCCGTCCGCGAGGCCGCTGGTGCTGCCGCTGCGGAACACCCGCTGGCCCACCGTCGCCTCGCCGACCGAGGTGATCTGCACGCCCTCGTCGTCGCCGACCTCCACGACGTTGGTCTTGTTGCTGGGCTGGTCCTGGAGGTACTGCACGAGGGAGTAGTCGGCGCCGGGGAAGTCCGACGTGATCGTCCGGCCGATCTCCCGCTGCCCCTGGTTGTCCGCGAACCACACGGAACCACCCGGACCGCAGTGCCCGGCGGTGAGCATGAAGTCGTTCTCGCCGTTGGTCACGTTGAAGCCGATGGAACAGCGGCCGCCGGTCCCGAAGATCGGCTGGGCGCCGTTCAGTCGCATGGTGTACGTGCCCTCGGTGCGCTCCATCCGCACCGAACCGCCGATGCCCTCGGCGAGATCCGTCAGCTTGGACCAGTCCGACTTGGAGACCGTGCTGTCGGCCCGCACCACGACCTCGTTGGAGGCCGGGTCGATGGCCCAGGAGGTGCCCGAGACCCGGGGCGCCGAACGCAGCGCGGCCGTCGCGGACCTCAGGTCCTTGGCGCTGTACTCGACCATCTTGGGGCGCGCACCGGCCTGCTTGACCTCGGCGGCGGCCTTCTCGTCGGTGACCGCGACGACCGGGCGCCCGTCCTTGGCGAGCCAGGTGCCCGCCGTACGGGAGGTGCCCAGCTCGCTCACCAGGCCGACGCCGGTGCCGGCCGCGGCGAAGGTCGAGCTCTGTGTCACCGGCGGCGTATCGGCGGGCTCGGTCGCCATCGCCGCCTGTGTGACCATCAGGCCTCCGCAGAGCACCCCACCGACGGCCACCAGCCGTGCCACTCGCTTCACGACTCGTCGTCGTGCGTGCCTCATTACATGGCTCCCGAACCCCGTACGTCACGGCCTCGAAAGCCGCGAGGGCCTCCGGTCCTTGAGTGCCCTTCAGTTCATACGCGCGCGGGTGCCCGCGCGTTCACCAGTCGGCGTCGACGTATCCCAAGGTCCGGTTCATGGCGATCGCGGGCGTGTTGGCCGGGTGGTGGAGCGTACGGATCGTGCTCACCCCGCACAACCCGGCGAACCCGATGCCGAACGTCTTCATCGCGATCGAGACACCCCGCCCCCGATGGCCGGCCCGGACCCCCGTCATCTCGTTGAACACATACCCCGACCCGCGGTGGTCCGAGGTCGCCGCCATCCCGATCCACTCCTCGCCGTCCAACGCCAGCACGACACCGCGCGGGTCGTAGGAGGGCACGTCGATGCGGAGCCGGTGGTACTCGTCGAAGGTGTGGAACTCGCCGCGCTCCGGGATGTCCGCCGAGCACTCCTTGTTGAGTTCATACAGCGCCCTACGGTTTTCCGGGGTGTCGCCCAGTTCGGAGAGCGTCGTCAGACGGATCCCGGAGGTACGGCACTTGTCGACATACGGCCGGAAACGCGCCAGGTCGAAGTCGGTGGAGTCCAGTTGCAGCCGGATCCATTCGATCGCCATCAGCGCTTGCGCCCCACTCCGCAGTACATGGCCACTTCCTCCTGATCGGAGCCGTCCGGGTCGTCCGGGCGCCAGCGGGAGCAGGAGACGACTCCCGGGTCGAGGACGTCCAGCCCGTCGAAGAACCGGGCCACCGTCTGAGGTGTGCGCTGGGTCAGCCTCGGCGTGCCGTGCGCGTTCCACCACGCGACCGCCGTGTCGACCTCGTACAGGTCGGGGCGGGTGATCGTGTGCGAGAGCATCAGATGGCTGCCCGGGGCCAGCGCGTCGAGGAACCGGCGCACGATGCCGGACGGGTCCTCGTCGTCGCCGATGAAGGCCATCACGTCGAGCAGCATCAGCGCGACCGGCCGGCCCAGGTCCAGGGTGCTCGCGGCCTGTTCGAGGATCGAGTCGACGTCGCGCACGTCCGCGTCGATGTGGTCCGTACGGCCCTCGGGCGCGCTCGTCAGCAGGGCGCGGGCGTGTACCAGCACCAGCGGGTCGTTGTCGACGTAGACGATCCGCGAGTCCGGGGCGATGCGCTGGGCGACCTCGTGGGTGTTCTCCGCGGTCGGCAGTCCGGCGCCGATGTCCAGGAACTGCCGGACCCCCACGTCGGCGGCCAGATGACGCACGGCCCGCCGCAGGAACTGCCGGTCCGCGCGGGCGTAGTCGAGGATGCTCGGATGCAGTCGGCGTATCTCGTCCCCGGCCTTCCGGTCGACCTCGTAGTAGTCCCTGCCGCCGAGCCAGTAGTTCCAGATCCGCGCCGCGACCGGCCGCGTGGTCACGATGCGACTGTTCAGCGCCGAGAAGGGGACGCCCGAGGCTGCCGGGTTCTCTGTCACGGCATCAGCTCCTGGATCTCCTGTGAAGGTGCTTTGATTCAACGGGCAATGTAGACCCGCGAGTTGTCTGCTGCCGAGAGTTCGGCGATCTTCATGGACTTCTGTTGCCGGAGTGACATGTGTGAGGGCTCAGGGCGGCCCAGCTGCGTTCGTCGCCCCAGATCGAGGAGGCGCCGACGTACGGCCGCAGTAGCGTGGTCAGTTCCGCGTCGCCCCGGCCGCCCAGCTCGTCCGAGGCGATCTTGCGGGCGGCACCGGCCAGGAAGTCGGCGAGCAGGACGCGTGGGTCCGAGCGCGCGGCGACGAGCCGGAGACCGGCCAGCCGGGCCTCCTGTTCGATCCGGGCGATGCGCTCGTCGGTGAGCATGTTCTGCCGGTCGTGCACCAGCGTGACGGGCAGCCCCGAGCGGCGCCAGTACGCCGCGGTGTGGCCGATGGCCGGGATCAGCGGATCGAGCACGGGAAACAGCTCGGGACTGTCGTCGATCCTCGCCCGATGGGCGTCGGCGCGGGGCCGGGCCCGGGCGAGCAGGTCCAGGATGCCGGCGACCGGCTCGACGGCGGGCGCGCCGCGCAACGCGTCCACCGTGCGGAAGAAGGCGTCGACGGGGGAGTCGGTCTCCTCGTTCCTCCGGGTGCGCAGCACTTCGTTGGAGGACTCGAGGAACTCCCGCCACGGCTCGGCCCCGAAGAGGGTCCGGCCCTGCCGATGGAGGGCGAGGGCGGCTGCGGGGTCCTCGTCGGTGAGGAGGGCCATCACACGGTCCACCACGAAGAAGGGTTTCTCGGTGAGGTGCACATGGGCGGTGCCGTGGATCGGCCCGGCGGTGCCGAGGAACCACACCAACACCGACCGGTGCTTCTCGCGCAGCAGATGGTTCGCCTTGTACTCCTCGGCGGGGGAGCGGATGCGGCTGCGTATCTCCCGCATGTGTCCGGAGGCGGACTCCACCGACAGATGGACACTCGCGTGCGCGAACACATCGGTGTTCCCGGTGGTGAGGTTCTCGCCGTCCGACCCCGACTCGTCGCAGACCACCTCCAGGGTCCGGCCGCCCGCCACCGCTCCCGTCAGGTCCGTACGACTCCAGGTCACCGCGCTGCCCCCTGCTTCGTTGTCCCATGCACATCATCGCGCACGGGGGTTTGCCGGAGTCGGTGAATTTGATCGTCGCGACCCCTCTACCAATCGGTAACTTTCATGTAGTCTCCCGGCCACTGATGAGCATGAACATGACGCACGCGGCGAAGGGTGGTCCACCCTCGCCGCTTTGACCTGTGAAGGGGACGAGCATGATGGCAAGCGGTGCGGGACGCCGGATCACGACGATCGCCGCGGTGGTGGCCCTGGGGCTCGGCGGGACGGTGACCGCCGCCGCACCGGCGATCGCGGCGCCCGCGCAGGCGGCGAGCACGGCGGCGGCCGCCGAGGTCGACTACGCGACCTGGCAGAAGGACGTCAAGGCCGTCATCGACACGGCCACGCCGTACATCACGACGCGCACCGCGAACGCCTCCGGGAAGAAGCTGGCGATCGTCTTCGACATCGACAACACCACGCTCGAGTCGCACTACACGCCCTGGTACCAATTGCCCACCCCGGCGCTGAAGCCCTCCCTGGAGCTGGCCACGTACGCCAAGTCCCGCGGTGTCTCCGTCTTCTTCGTGACCGCCCGCCCCGGCATCATCGAGAGCGTCACCAAGTGGAACCTGAAGACCGTCGGCTACCCCGTCGACGGCCTCTACGTCCGCGACCTGCCCGACCTGTTCGCCGAGGTCGCCGCCTACAAGACCGCCTCCCGCGCGGACATCGAGTCGGACGGCTACACGATCATCGCCAACGTCGGCAACAACACCACCGACCTGGTCGGCGGCCACGCCGAGCGCACCTTCAAGCTGCCCGACTACGACGGCCTGCTCGACTGACACCCGCGCTCTTCGTCCAGGCGTACGGCCCCCGGTGGCAACCGGCGGCCGTACGCCTAGACTCGCGCCCATGGCCGAGACCACGCTCGACGCGCTCGCCGCGGGCAAATACCTGCTGATCACCACCTACCGCAAGAACGGCACCGCCGTCGCGACCCCGGTGTGGGTGGTGCGGGACGGTGACGCGCTGGGGATCTGGACGGTCGCGGACTCCTGGAAGGTCAAGCGGATCCGCAACCGCGCCGATGTCCTCGTCGGCCCCTGCGATCTGCGCGGCAACCCCACCGGCGACTCCGTCCCCGCCCGCGCCGAGATCCTCGACGCGAGCGGCGTCTCCCACTACCGTCGGCTGCTCGCCCGCAAGTACGGCGTCCTCGGCCGCCTCACCCTCCTCGGCAGCCGGCTGCGCCGGGGCACGGACGGCACGGTCGGCATCCGCGTCACCCTCACCGACTGAGGGGCGCCCGCCGGGCGCGTCGCCCGGTCAGGAACCGTCGCGCGCGTGGCCGGTACGCCAGGCCCAGGCCGCGATCTCGACCCGGTTCCGGGCGGCGAGCTTGAGCTGAATGCTCGCCAGGTGCGTCTTGACCGTGGACAGCGAGACGAACATCGACGCGGCGATCTCGGCGTTCGTATTCCCGAGGGCCACCAGACGTACGACATCCAGCTCGCGGTCGGTCAGCGGTTCCTGAGGGCGCGACGGCGCGGCCGGAACCGCCCCCCGCTCCTGGCCCCGTGCCGGTTCGGCCGTGAGGTGCTTCAGCAGTCGGATCGTGACGGACGGCGACACCAGCGAGTCGCCCACCGCGGCCGCCCGCACGGCCTCGGCCAGCAGGGTCGGTCCCGAGTCCTTGAGCAGGAAGCCGCAGGCGCCGCCGCGCAGCGCCCCGTACACGTACTCGTCGAGGTCGAAGGTGGTCACCACGACCACCCGCAGCGGATCGGCGACCTCCGGCCCGGCCAGCAGCCGGGTGGCCTCCAGGCCGTCCAGCTTGGGCATACGGATGTCCAACAGGCAGACGTCGGGCCGCAGTTCGCGGGCCAGCCGCACGGCCGCCTCGCCGTCGGCGGCCTCGGCGACCACGGTCATGTCCGGCTGCGCGTCGAGGAAGAAACGGAAGCCGGTGCGGACCATGTCCTGGTCGTCGGCGATCAGCACACGGATCGGGCTGCGGTCGGTCATGGGCGCATCATGCCTGAGGGAGGAGGGGAACAGCGGAGAGGGGGCGCGGAGTACAGCGGGGGACAGCAGTGGGGCCGGGGCCGTCGTGGCGGCCCCGGCCTCTGGCCCTTCGGGTCAGTCGGGATCCTGTGCCCGCTCGGCGGTGACGCGGCGCAGCAGCGGCCTGCTCCCGGCGAGGGCCGCGAACATCGTCACCGTGCCGAGGCCGACGCAGATCGCGAGGCGTACCGCGCCCGAGGAGCCGGGCGAGAGGTGGAACATGTCGTTGACCTTCAGCCCGGCGTAGATACCGGTCGCCGTCGTACCCCCGGCGAGCACCACCAGGGGCAGCGCGGTCTCCCGGATCCGCGCCCGGTCGAGGACCTTCAGCGGGGTACCGGCGAGCCGCAGCAGACCGTACACCCGGCGCCGGTCGAGCACCGTGGCCGCCGCGGTGAGCCCGGCGGAGGCGGCGGCGACCAGGAACCCCAGGGCCAGGACCGCGAGCCCCATCTCGCCGATGAGCCGGGTCGTGACGTCTCCCTCGGCGTTGACGTGGTCCTGTGTGAACGGCTGGTTCCCCGGCGAGATCGAGGACAGCGCGGTCGTGGCGGCGTCCAGCTGGGCCCGGCCGCCCTCGACGTGGGCCACGACACCCTTCGACCCGTTCAGGAGGCCGTCCCAGTCGTCGGCGCTCGCCGTCTTCACGGTCGCCTTCACTCCGGCCCCGGCGAGCAGTTCGCGCGCCTGTCCTGCGAGTTCGCGCGGGCTTGCGTGTTCCGCCCGCACCGCGACCTGACCCGGATAGTCCATGCCGACGATGCCGACCTGGCCCACGGTGAAGAACCCGGCGACCAGACCCGCCAGCACCAGCCCGCTGACCGTGCGCCAGGCCCCGCGCGGATCGTCGCTGAGGCGGCGCGCCGCGAGCAGTGTCGCCGGGCGGCGCGCGAAGCGGCTCAGCACCCTGCCCAGCATGTCGACGACCCACGGACCGAGCATCCAGAACGCCCCGTACACCAGGACGACCAGCGCGATCGACTGGCCCGCGGTCAGCGAGCCACCGTGGGCGGTGACCACCACGTACAGCCCGACGGCGGCGAACAGCACCAGCCGGATCAGCCGCGTCCGGCGCGGATCGGCCTGCTGCGCGACCCCCAGCGGCGAACGGGCCACCCCGCGCAGCGTCGTCATCGCGCTGACCGAGGTGAGCACGGCGACGACCGCGACCACGGCCCCCAGCCACGGCACGCCCACCCACAACTGCCCCGCGAACCAGGTCCCGATGCCGTAGGGCACCTGAGCCAGCACCGGCAGCAGCAGTACGTACGCCAACGCGCCGACCAGGCCTCCGGCGAGCCCCACCGCGGCCGACTCGGCGCCCGTCATGGCGAGGATCTGCCTCGGCGTCGCCCCGGCCAGCCGCAGCGCCGCCAGCCGCTGCTCGCGCCGCGCGGCACCGAGCCGCCCGGCCGCCGACGCCAGCACGATCACGGGGACGACGAGGAGGGCTCCGCCGAGCACCGCGGCCTGCTGGTCGAAGGCGGTGAACATGCTCGCCTTCGTGCCGTCGAAGCCGGCGACCCGACCGCGAGCCGTCTGGGTGTCGAAGTCGCCGCCCTCCGGTGCGCGCGTGATCGCCGGGTCGGCGGGAGCGCGGCCCATCACGGCGACCAGTTCCTCGGGCGCCGCGAGACCGGCCTCGCCGATCGTGCCGTAGCCGTTCTTCGTGGGGAAGCGGTTCGCGAGCCGCTTCGCGGGCAGCTCGTCCATCAGCTTCGCCAGGGCGGGGGAGAGGTAGACCTGCCCGGGGGCGGGGAAGCGTATCAGGCCGGGTGGGGCGGGGGTCGTCGGTCGGTTCGGCAGCTGGGCGAGGGACACGACGGTCACGGGGCGGTGGCCCACGTAGGTGGTGCCCGTCGTCTGGACGGCCGTCGCCTCCTTGGCGGGTACGGCGTCCGGCAGGCGCCAGGCCGTGCGGTCGGCGCGGGTGCCGGAGCCGAGGTACGAGGCGAGGAGCAGCAGCAGGACGAGGGCACCGGCGGCTGCCGCCGCGGCGGAGAGCAGGTGGCTCTGGAGGCCTCGGCGGCCGGAGGCGCGGGTCAGGTGCCAAGCCAACGGCAGTACGGGGGAGGGCATGAGGGGGCTCCGGGAAGGGGCGTGAAAGAGCCTGAGAGCTCGATGGGCTGTGACGGACGGCGGCTGCGGGTCGCTTCGTGGCTGGTCGCGCCCACGCGGCGGAGCCGCACATGGGGACAGTCCCGCGCCCCTGACGGGGTGCGGCTCAAGCCACCGTGTACTGGCTGTGTCCGCTGATCCGGCCGTCCCGCACCTGGAGGACACGGTCGCAGTGGGCCGCGACCTCCGCGTCGTGCGTGACCATCACCAGGGAGGCGCCCTGGTCGCGGGTGACCGACGTGAGCAGGCGGATGACCTCCTCGCCGGTGGCCTGGTCGAGGGCTCCGGTGGGCTCGTCCGCGAAGACCACGTCCGGTTCCACCGCCAGGGCGCGGGCGATCGCCACCCGCTGGGCCTGGCCGCCGGACAGCTGGCCCGGCCGGCGCTGCTCCAGACCGGCGAGGCCCAGCGGCGCGAACCAGCGGCGGGCCTGCTTGACCGCCTGTCGGCGTGGGACGCCCTCCAGCATCAGCGGCAGCGCCACGTTCTCCTCGGCGGGCAGTTCGGGCAGCAGCTGGCCGAACTGGAAGACGAAGCCGAACCGCTTGCGGCGCAGGGCGCTGAGCCGGTTCTCGCCCCAGTGGTCGATACGTTCGCCGCGCAGCAGGACCTGACCGCCGTCGGGCCGGATGATGCCCGCGAGGGTGTGCAGGAGGGTGGACTTGCCGGAGCCCGAGGGGCCCATGATCGCGAGGGACTCGCGTGCGCCGACCTCCACGTCGACCCCGGCGAGGGCGTTGGTGGAGCCGTACTTCTTGATGAGGCCGTGACCGGCCAGGACGGTGCTCATGAGGGGTGCGGGGGTCCTTGTCGGTCGGGGTTACTTGCGCTCGAACTTCCAGGTGACGCTGGAGGCGTCGGCCTTGACGACGGTCACCGGGATCGAGAAGTCCTTGCCGTCGTCGCCCTCAGCCGTGCACGTCACCTTCGCTCCGGCCACCGCCTTGAGACCGGGGCACGTCGTGCCCGACAGGTCGCGGCCGATCCACGGCAGCGGGCTGTACTTCGACTCGATGCGACCGGCGAGGATGTTCCCGCTCAGCCCCGGGGCACCGCCCACGGACACGGAGCTGAACCTGTCGAGCCCGGTCGTCGACTCGGTGCCGCTCATCGCGTAGGTGAGGGCGCCGCCGCCGACGGCCACTGCGGCCACCGCGACACCGGTGATGATCAGAGGCCTGCGTTCCATCGGGTGCTCCTGTCGTGGAGGGAAGGTTGCGAGTCACAACCTCTCCCGGCGGCAGGGGCCCGCACCTCGGCCGAACGGCCAGGCTTCACGGCCCGCCCGGCACACCTCCTCAGCCGTACGGCCGATCCGGGGCACACCCGGGCTGCCTACTGTGATCTGCGTGAACCTCGCGCTCGACACCAAGGAATCCGCAGTCGGCACCGAACGGCCGAGGCGCCCCGCGAAGGCGGGCTGCGTACGCGTCGGCGGCGTCGTGGCCCTGTTCCTGCTCTGCGGGACCGACTTCCTCATGCTGGGGACGGAGGAGGACACCGCCTATCTGTGGCTGCATCTGTTCGCCCAGGTGATCGGCCTCGTCGCGCTGCTGTGGCCCGAGCGCCGCCGACCCGCCTGGCTCACCCCGCAGCTGCGGACCGGCGTGCCCGCCCTCGCCGCCGCCGCCAACATCGTGACCTTGCTCGTGGCCGGGCAGAAGGGCGGCTTCGGACCCGGCCAGGCGGCCGTTCTGCTGAGCCTGCTGATGGTCGCCGTCCGCACCTGTCCGCCCGGCTGGGCGCTGGCCTGCGGGCTGCTCGACGGCATCGTCCTGCTGGCGCTCCCGCTGCCGTACTACGCCGTCCAGCCGGACGGCAGCTTCTACGGCGTGCTCGCCCTGCTCCTGCTGTTCACCGGTGTCACGGCGGGCCTCGCCGCCTATCTGCGCACCCTCGACCACCGCCGGAATCAGGCCGTCACCGAGACCCGGCGCGCCGAACGGCTCGCCATGGCCGCCGACCTGCACGACTTCGTGGCCCACCACGTCACCGGGATCCTGGTGCAGACGCAGGTCGCGCGGATGATGACCACCACCCAGCCCGAGCGCTTGGACCCCGTGCTCGCGGGCATCGAGCGGGCCGCCACCGAGGCGCTGGCCTCGATGCGCCGCACGGTCGGGGTGCTCCGGGACCACGACGACGAACCGGAGACCGCCGACCGGCGCCCGGCCGGCGACCTGGCCGGCATCGACGAACTGGTCCGTGGCTTCGACGGTGTCGGCGGAGTCGACGGACACACGGCCGTTCTGCACCTCGCCCCCGGCGTCCCCGACGACCTGCCGCACGAGGTCCAGGCCGCCGCCTTCCGCGTGGTCCAGGAGGCCCTGACCAACGTCCGTCGGCACGCCGCCGACGCCACCGAGGTCACGGTCGGCCTCCACTACGACGGCGGTGCCCTGCGGGTCGCGGTACGCGACGACGGCCGTGGCGGCGCCCGCCTCCCGGAGGCGGCCCGGGGCGGCGGCTTCGGCCTCGTCGGCCTCAACGAACGCGTCACCGCGCTCGGCGGCCGCATCCAGGCCCGCCGCCGCGCGGACGGTCCCGGCTGGGAGGTCGTCGCGGCGCTCCCGGTGACCGGCACCCGGACGCGCTGAACTTCCCGGCCGCTCCCGCCGTATCTCCTCACGGGGATGGCGGGAGACCGCGTGCACGGAAGGAGACGAGCGTGTCTGTACCGCCCGAACCCGGGCAGAGGGTCAAGCGCACCACGATCGAGCCCACCTATGTGATCCGGCGCCGCCGCACCGAGGCCCTGGCCGAGCTGCTGCGCGAGATGGAGCTGTACAAGGGGACGACCCTCCCGGACGACGAGTACGAGACCGTCGCCGTACCACCCGTGGCGGACCAGGAACAGGACCCGGACACGGAGGCGGCCCGCATCCGGTCGCAGGCCCGGTCCCGGGAGCAGTTCCTGGCCGAACCGGAGGAAGAGGAACCCGAGACCGAGGAGCTTCCCCCGGTCGTCGTCGGCGAGGACTTCACCGGCGACAGCGTCCCGCGCGGCAGACGCCGCAGTGCCGAGCCCCGCCGTGGCCCGGGCCTCAAGCGCGCCGCGGCGGTCGTGGCCGTCGGCGCGGCCGCCCTGATCGGCTTCGGCGCCGCACTGCTCGTACCCGGCGGCGAGAAGAACGAGGAGGCCCGCACCCCCACGCCCACCCCCACCCCGACCGCGTCGGCCCCCGCCCCCGCCCCCTCGGCCCCGGCCGACGACAACGACCCGGACGGCCCAGGCACCCTTCGCGAGGGCGACAGCGGCCCGGCGGTGTCCGAACTGCAGCAGCGCCTGCGACGCATCCCGAACGTGTACGACCAGGGAGCCACCTCCGGCACGTACGACACCGTACTGAAGGAGGCGGTGGCGCGTTTCCAGCTCTGGTACGGCATCCGGGGCGACGAAACGGGCGTCTACGGCAACGACACCCGCCAGGACCTGGAATCCCGCACCGACCTCTAGCTATGGGGTGTTTCGAAAGTCCTGTGTGGTGCTGTGCGGGACTTTCGGAACACCCCCGAGGGCCCTTCTGATGGACATCGGCGGCGGAGATCCGTCGGAAGGGCCCTGGCCCCCTGCGGGATCTCGCCCCGGTGGCGCACGGCCGTATCCGGGTTGTTGCCCCGCCCTGATCGGACCATCCTTGGCCATATGGTGACGAAGGGGTCCGTCGCGTCGCGGGCAGCCACCGGTGATGAGCCGATGGCGTTGGTCGACGCACGCGGCCTCGTCACCGGCTGGAGCGAGGGCGCCCGGCGGCTCACCGGGTACCCGGCCGAGGAGGTCACCGGGCGGCCGGCGGCGGAGCTGGTCGCCGGGGACGCCGCGGCCGCCCGGCGGGAACTGGTGACGCACGGGGGCGCGGTGGTGACCGTGCGGTACCGGGACGGGCGGCGGCAGGAGCTGGCGCTGCGGCTGTGCCCGCTCCTGGGCGGGCCGGGCGCCCCCCGCGGGTTCGTCGTCTCGGCGACACCCGACCCGGCCGAGCGGGCTCTGGGCGAGCTGGCCTTCCAGCAGGCCTCCATGTCCATGTCGGTCTTCGACACCGGGCAGCACTATCTGCGGATGAACGCATGGGCGTGCCAGGTCATGGGGCAGCCCGAGGAGGAGTTCCGGCACCGCCACTTCCCCGACACCGTGGAGGACGCCGAACACAGCCGCGGCTTCCTGCGCCATCTGGAGATCGTGGCGGAGACCGGGCGGCCGGTCCGCTACGAAAGCTGGACCCGCTCACCGTCCGGCCGCCGCATGCACGCCTGGACCTCAGAGATGTGGCCGGTGCGGAACCACTCCGGAGAGCTCATCGGCACCGCGCTCGCCGCGTTCGACAGCAGCGAGCAGTACGCGGCGCGCCAGCGCCTGGCCCTGCTGAACGAGGCCGCCGGGTCCATCGGCACCAAGCTCAACGTCGTCCAGACCGCGCGCGAACTCGCCGAACTGGTCGTCCCCCGCCTCGCCGACTTCGCCAGCGTCGACCTGCTGGACTCGGTGCTCCAGGGCGAAGAACCCGAGCCGGTCCCGACGGACGGCGAAGTGATGCTGCGCAGGGCCGCCCACCACTCCTGTACACCCGGTGCCCCCGAGGCCGCGATCGGCCTGGGCGCCGCCGACGACTACCCGCTCTTCTCCCCGCCCGCCCGCGCCCTGACCACCGGCGCACCGGTGCTCACCCGGACCGGCGACAAGGACCTCGACGCCTGGTTCGCCGAGCACGGCGCGCGCTCCGCCAAGCTGCGGGATGCCGAGGAGCACGACCTGTCCCTGATGGCCGTACCGCTGACGGCGCGCGGCACGACCCTCGGCGTGGCCGTCTTCGTACGGCTCCTGACACCCGAACACCCCGACGCCTTCGACCAGGACGATGTGTCGCTCGCCCAGGAACTGGCCAGCCGGGCCGCCGTCTGCGTCGACAACGCCCGCCGGTACACGAAGGAACGCACCACCGCGCTCGCCCTCCAGCGCAGCCTGCTGCCCAAGACCGTGGCGGGCCAGGCCGCCGTCGAGTTCGCCTCCCGCTACCTGCCGGCGCTGTCGCAGGCCGGGGTGGGCGGCGACTGGTTCGACGTGATCCCGCTGTCCGGGACCCGGGTCGCGCTGGTCGTCGGCGACGTCGTCGGGCACGGCATCCACGCCTCCGTCACCATGGGCCGGTTGCGTACGGCCGTGTGGGCGCTCGCCGACGTCGACCTGCCGCCCGACGAACTCCTCACCCACCTCGACGACCTCGTCGAACACCTCGCCGCCGGCGACGGCACCACCGAGATCGGCGCGACCTGCCTGTACGCGGTGTACGACCCGGTGGCCCGCACCTGCTCCATCGCCGCCGCCGGACATCCGCCGCCCGTCCTCGTCCGCCCGGACGGCCCGGTCGAGGTCATCGAGGTCGCCGCCGGCCCGATGCTCGGCGTCGGCGGACTCCCCTTCGAGGCGACCGAGCTGGAACTGCCCGAGGGCTCGGTCCTCGCCTTCTACACCGACGGCCTGGTCGAGGCCCGCGACCGCGACGTCGACACGGGCACCGCAGCCCTGTGCGCCGCGCTGGAGGGGCAGGTGGCGAGTCTGGAGATCGCCTGCGACAACGTCCTCAGGGCCCTGCTGCCCGACACCCCGGCCGACGACGTGGCCCTGCTGCTCGCCCGCACCCGCGCCCTCGACGCCGACCAGGTCGCCGTCTGGGACCTGCCGGACGACCCGGCGCTGGTCGCCACCGCCCGCAAACTCGCCACCGAGCAGCTCGTCGTCTGGGATCTGGAGGACGCCGTCTTCGTCACCGAACTCGTCGTCAGCGAACTGGTCACCAACGCCATCCGCTACGGCGGCGCCCCCATCCAGCTCCGCCTCATCCGCGACCGCACCCTCATCTGCGAGGTCTCCGACGCCAGCAGCACCTCCCCCCATCTGCGCCGGGCCCGCACCTACGACGAGGGCGGCCGGGGCCTGCTGCTGGTCGCCCAGCTCACCGACCGCTGGGGCAGCCGCCCGAGCGGTGAGGGAAAGACCATCTGGGCCGAGCAGTCGCTGCCGCCCAACCCGTGAAAAGGCTGTCGGGGGCGGCGCACGCCACCCCCGACAACCCACGGATCAAGCGGGTTACTTCTTCAGCAGTCGCACCGACACCCCGTGCGCCGTGAAGATCTGCTGGGCCGTCCAGCCCTCCTCGGCGACGGTGATTTCGGCGAACCGGCCCTGGAGGGACCGCGCACCGATGACCGCCACCGTGCTGCCGGAGCGCGGCGGCTGCTCGGCGTCGAAGCGGACGACCAGCTTGCTGCCCCGCTCCAGGACCGCGCGCCCGTCCACCACGAGTGCGGGGTCGGCGCCCCGGTCCAGCGTGACGTCGAGAACGCCGGCCTGCGCGTACCCGCCGCGCACCCGGACGGAACGGTCGCCCGTGCTCAGCGTGCCGCCCTTCACCCGGACGTCACCGCGGCCGAGAGCCTCCTTCGAGCCCGCCACGAGCACACCGGCCTCCACGGTGGTGCCGCCCGTGTACCGGTTGGCGCCGGTCAGCGTCAGCGAACCGGTGCCCAGCTTGACGAGACCACCCGTGCCGCAGATGTCGTTGCGCCAGGTGTCGGCGGCACCGAAACCACCGTCGGCCGCGTTCAGCGTGACCGTCACCTCGGAGTCGAAGGCGCCGTAGCCGTCCGCCGCCGCGAACAGGTTGAGCCGCCCCCACTGCTCCCAGCCGTCCAGCAGGACGTACCCGGACGGCAGCGCGGTCGTGCGCAGCACCTCGCGCCGCTGCGCCGCGTCGAGGTAGGGCTGCCGCGTCTCCAGCAGCACCTCGGCGCCCTTGGGCACGGTCAGCTCCTCGGAGCGGCCCTGCCGGGTGAGGACGTACGTCAGCTTCGGCTCGACCAGGCGGGCGTTGGCCTTGCGGTCGGCGTACGGGTCGGAGTCCCGGTCCGCCGAGTGCGCGTGGGCGAACAGCGTGTCGGCCGTCGTGCCCGTCCTGGCCTGGAAGTACTCGGCGGCCTGCTTGCGCGCGGCGGCCTTCAGCGTGGCGTTCTTCGGGTCGGCGAGCGCGGCGGCGGCGAGCGCCGTCGCCATGACCCGGCCACCGAGGACGTCGACCGTGGAGTGCATGCCCGACATGATCCGGGTGTGGCTCAGCTCGAAGGCACGGGTCACGATCTCCTGGAACCGCTCCGGTACCGCGTACGCGAACGCCAGCGCCGCCAGGTGGAAGGCGTTGGTGTGCCCGCTGGGGAAGCCGCCGTCCTCCGCCGGGTCGGTACCGCGCTGCCGCAGCAACTGCGTCACGACGACCACCTCGGAGTCGTACACCGGGAAGCCGAGCGCGTCCGTCGTACCGGTGTCGACGACCTCGCTCTCCTCGTTCATCCGCCATGGACGCGGGTACTGGAAGGCGAACTTGGCCGGGTTGCCCGACGCGAACGGCCCGCGCACGGTGTCGACGAGCTTCGCGACCTGGCCGAGGTCGGAGTCGTACGAGCCGGCGCCCAGCGCGGACCCGGCGGGCGCGTCGGCCGGGACGGCGTCGTTGATCTTCGTCGCCGGGATGCCGTCCGGGGCGGAGGTGATCGACGTGACCGCCTTCGCGCCCGATCGGTACAGCTCGGCGAGCGGGCCGAGGGCGCCGATCATCGCGTAGCTCTGGTGCTGCCGGTCGTAGACGAACGCCTCGCGGGCCTGCGCCTCGGTGCGCCGCTGGGTGAGGCGGGCGCAGTAGCGCATGTTGGCGCGCAGGATCTCCGGCTTGAGCGGGATGCCGGTGTTCCAGGCGCTCCCCGTCTTCCAGATCTGCGCGAAGCCGCCGAGGGCACGGACCACCGCGTTGGTCTCGGCGGTGAGGTTCGCCGTGATGTTGGTGGTGTAGTCGTCGACGAACGCGGGGAAGGCGGTCGCGGCCTTGGACTCGGTCGCCTGCCACCAGGTCGCGAGGGTCGGAGCGGCGATCAGGCCCGCCGAGGCGCCGAGGGAGGTGCTGAGGAACGAGCGCCTGTTGAACGTGTGGTGCCCGGCTGATGACGGCATGGAGGTGCCGCTCCTTTCGCGGTGGACGGATGTCGCGGTGGATGGATCTTCGGGCTGAGCGTGGGGGTGGTGCGTGGCTGGTTCATGGCCGGTCGGCGACGCGGCGGTGATCAGCCGGTGACCGGTCGGAGGAGAATACGTGCAAGCGCCAAGGCGCCCTCGACGGGGGGTAGTTGGAGGGTGCGTGGCCGCGTGGACGGCAGGGCCTCGGCGAGCGCGGTGGTGAAGGCGGAGTACAGGGCCGGCTGGGAGAGGATCGTGCCGCCCGCGAGCACCACGTCGTCGACGGGTACTCCGCGCGCGTCCAGCCGGACGACGAGCGAGGCGAGCGCACGGCCCCCGGCCGCGATCACCTCCGCGGCGATCGCGGACCCTTGCTCGGCGGCCTCGAACAGCACCGGCGCACGGCGGCCCCACTCGGCAGACACGTCCGTGGCGCTCTCCAACGCCGCGCACAGCGCCGGTACTTCGTCCACCTCGAAGGCGTTCAGGAGCAACCGGGCCAGTATGTCGGGGGCCTCGCCCCGGTCATGGGCCGCCCATACGGCACGGGCCGCCTCACGGACCAGGCCGGCGGCACCGCCCTCGTCGCCGAGGATCGCGCCCCAGCCGCCGACCTGCACCGAGGTGCCGTCGGCACGGCGGCCGACGGCCACCGAACCGGTGCCGGCGACCAGGCCCACGCCCCGGTCCAACCCGGCGGCGGGCACGAGGAGTTCGGCGTCGCCCACGACGTGGCAGGGGATCTGGAGGCGTTCCTGGAGAAGAAGGCGTATCGCCTCGCACTGGAGGGGTGTCTCGCACGCGTGCGCGCCGACGGCCACGGCCGACGGGCGTACGTGCTCGGGCAGAGCTCCCTCGATCAGCGCCGCGAGCCATGCGGCTGCGGCCACGTGATCGTGCGGCCGCCAGCCACTGCTGGTGCGGACGTGGTCGGCGACGGACTCCGTTCCCGCGAAGGCGCGGAGATGGGTCTTGGTGCCGCCGACGTCGATACCGACGGCGACAGGGGTGGAGTGCTGCACGAGTTCTCTTTCGCCGTTGCGATGAGCTGCGACGGCGGGCGAAACCGTGCTGGAGGAAAGGGGGTTGAAGAACTAGGGAAGCCCCGGGACGGGCCTCTGAGGGACCACGGCAGGCGAGTACCGTGACGTTCGTTAGGAAGTTAACTAACGAAGTACAGTGCGTCAAGAGGAATCGCGCACTCGGCCACCGGGCGGGCCCCCACCGGGCCCTCGCGGGGCGGGAACGCGTGACGTCATGGCATCCCATCGCCGCACTCCGTGGAGCCGTCTGGACCCGGGGCGCGGCGCTCGATCTTCAGTGGGAGAACTGTGGAACACGACGTGGCGGAAGTCCCCCGTCTGAGCGAGAGCGCGAGCGCGGTCTTCGCCGTGCTGGCCCGGGCCGGCACGGCGACCCGCCCGCAGCTCGCGAGCCTGGCGGGCCTGTCCAAACCGACGGTGTCCTCCGCCGTCGCGGAACTCGAGAACGCCCGCCTCGCCGCCCACTCCGGCACCGCCTCCGGCGCCACCGGCCGCTCCGCCGCCGTATACGGTCTGGGACCGGCCGCCGGTGCGGTGCTCGCTGTCGACCTCGGCCCGGCCCTCACCCGGGTGCGCGGCTGCGCCCTGGACGGCACCCTGCTCGCCCAGGCCACCGGCTCCCGGGGCGAGGCCGCCGACGTTGTGCGCGAGGCCGTCTTCGCCCTGCCCGACGGCGCTCCGCTGCGTTCGATCGTCGTCGCCGTCGGTGATGTCACCGCCGAGCAGGACGGCGCGGGCGCGCGGCCCGCCACCGCCAAGGCCGGGCCCGTCTTCGACGCGATGGCCGTTGCGCTGCCCCGGGGCGTGCCGGTCCACCTGGAGAACAACGTCAACTGCGCCGCGCTCGCCGAGCTGCACGAGGGCGCCGCCCGCGGCCGCGCCTCCTTCGGCTATCTGCGGATCGGCGTCGGTATCGGTCTCGGCATCGTGGTCGGCGGCCAGGTTCTGCGCGGGGCGAACGGGGCCGCCGGTGAGCTCGCCCGGCTGCCCTACCCCTGGGACGACGGCGTCGAGCCGCGCCAGGAGGCCCTGGAGGAGTACATCGGCGCCCGCTCGCTGGTGCGCCGGGCCGCCGAGGCCTGGCCGGACGGCGACGGGCCCTGCCCGCGCACCGCCGACGAGCTCTTCGCCCTGGCCCAGGAGGGCCGGCCCACGGCCCGCACGGTCGTGGACCGCCACGCCGCCGACATCGGCCGGCTGGCCGCCGCTGTGACCGCCGTACTGGACCCCGGACTGATCGTGCTGGGCGGCAGCACCGGCGCGGATCCGCAGCTCCTGGCGGGGGTGCGGGCGGAGATGGCGCGGCTGAGCTGGCCCACCGAGGTGGTCAGCAGCACGGTCGGGGATCTCGGTACCGTCGTGGGCGCCTCTCGGCTCGCGGTCGCCCGGGGAGTCCAAACCGTGACCGATGTGGCGCGGGCCAAGGATTGACGGTTTCCAGCTCGGTCTGCCAATGTCCGGACAAGCGCTTTCTGAGTCGGCCGGGACGCCGACTTGGAGCGAGCGTCCCGCCCGTACGCGACGTACGGCAACCGCACGAGGGCGTGCCCGTGCGGTGACGGCCAGAGCGGCCGGGGATCCTCGCCCGCCAGGAAGACGCGGCCGGGCGAGGCCGCGCCCCCCAGAAAGTGACTTTTCCTGCAAAATGCACCCGTGCCGCCTCGGTCGGCGCCGTGCTCCGTCCCCTGCGACGAAAAAGGGATCGAAGATGACCAATGTAGGTGCGCGGCGCTCCAGCCGACTCGGCCGCGGCGGTATGCGCCGCCTTGTTCCCCTCGCTGCCGTGGCCACGGCAGGTGCCCTGCTGCTCTCCGCCTGCGGAGGTGGATCTGACTCGGGCGGGACCTCCAAGTCGCTGACGTTCTGGATCTCCACGGTTCCGGGGCAGGACGCGGGCTGGAAGAAGATGGTGGCGCAGTACGAGAAGGAGACCGGCGTCAAGGTCAAGCTCGTCAACATCCCCTACGACGGCTACGCGACGAAGCTGCGCAACTCCGCGCAGGCGAACTCGCTGCCCGACGTGGCGGCCGTGCCGGCGCTGGACCCGATCTGGTCGAACAAGCTGATCGACCTCAAGGACATCGCCAACAACAAGACGAACAAGATCAACGCCAACTTCGTCGCCAAGGACTCGTCCGGGAAGGTGCTGTCCATCCCCTCGGACGTCACCGCGTCCGGCATGTTCATCAACAAGTCGCTCTTCGAGAAGGCCGGCGTCGACTACCCGACCTCGCCCGACAAGACCTGGACCTGGACCGAGTTCATCAAGGCGGCCAACAAGGTCCGGGAGAAGACCAAGGCGAAGTACTCCCTGACCTTCGACCAGTCGCCGTCCCGGCTGCGCGCCATGGTGTACGAGATGGGCGGGAAGTACGTCCACGCCGACGACTCCGGCAAGTTCTCGGTGGACGCGGCGACCAAGAAGGCCGTGAACACCTTCGTCGGATGGAACGACGACAAGACCATGCCGAAGTCGGTGTGGACCAGCGGCGCCGACCCGTCGGCCATGTTCCAGAGCGGTGACGTCGTCGCCTACTGGTCCGGTGTGTGGCAGGTCGCCGCCTACTCGGAGAGCATCACGAAGTTCGATTGGGCGAGCGTCCCGACGCCGGCCCAGCCGGTGCAGGCCAGTGACGTCAACAGCGGTGGCATGACGGTGGGCTTCAACAACAACGCCGACGCGGCCGCCGCCGCGAAGAAGTTCCTGTCCTGGCTGTACGAGCCCGACCACTACAAGACGCTGTGCGAGACCTCCGGCTTCCTGCCGGTCGAGAGCGGTCTGAACCCGAAGTACCCCTTCAAGTCCGAGGCGGCGCAGGCGGCGTTCAAGCTCTACAACGAGTCGATCCCGCTGTACGACCCCATCTCCGGCTACTTCAACAGCGCGCAGACGAACTGGGTGCTGAAGGGCAAGAGCCTCGCCGACGACCCGACCAAGGCGGAGCTCGGCAAGGCGATCAACGGCGAGCAGTCGGCCGACAAGGCCCTGCAGAACATCGTGGACGGCTACAACCAGCAGGTCGGCGGCTGATCACAGGCCGACAGTCCCGGGCGGCGGGGTCCAGACACCGCCGCCCGGGACCACGGACCCCACCCACGTGATGCCGGGCTCATGGCCTGAGCCCCCAGGATCCATTCCACCAGCACGGAGTCAGGAAGATGACAAAACGCGCCCCGGACGCTTCGGACGTGTCCGTGAGCCCGCCCAGGAGACGAAGCAAGTACACCCTCGCACCGCTCGTCCTCATCACGGGCAATGTCGTGCTCTTCGCGCTGTTCTTCGTCTGGCCGGCGGTGATCGGGCTCGTCTACTCCTTCACGAACTACACGGGTGTGGGGTCCTTCCAGTTCGTCGGACTGGACAACTACCAGAAGCTGCTCGGGGACTCGACCTTCTACTCCGCGACGACCCGCACGCTGCTGTACACCGTGCTCTTCGTCCCGCTGAACTTCGTGTTGTCGCTGCTCATCGCCAACGTGCTGGTGAGCAAGCACGCCAAGGGCGCGTCGGTCGCCCGCATCTTCTTCTTCATCCCGTGGCTGCTGTCGCCCATCATCGTGGGTGTCCTGTGGCGGTGGCTGTTCGGTGAGAACTTCGGACTGGTCAACTACTTCATAGAGAAGGTCGGCGGAAGCGCCGTTCCCTGGCAGTCGAACGCGGACCTGTCACTGCTCGTGGTCGTGGTGGCGGCGGCCTGGGCCTGGACGGGCTTCTCCATGCTGCTGTTCATCGCGGCGATCAAGAACGTACCGACGTCGTACTACGAGGCGGCGGCGCTCGACGGCGCCGGTCCGTGGCGCCAGTTCATCAGCATCACCCTGCCGAGCATCGCTCCCACGTCCTTCATCGTCATCCTGCTCAACACGATCCACGCGATGAAGGAGTACGCGGTGTTCGCCTCCCTCAACAACGGTGGACCCGGAACGTCGAACAACCTGCTTGTCCAGTACATCTACCAGACGGGGTTCAAGTCGGGCCAGATCGGCTACGCGAGCGCCGCGTCGTTCGTGCTCATGCTCATCCTGATGGTCGTCGCGGTCATCCAGATGATGGTCAACCGGCGGGTGGAGAACCGATGACAACCACAGACACACCGCGCAAGGTCGACACCGACTCCGTGCCGGCGGTCTCCAGGAAGCGGCCCCGCGGCGCGGCGAGCGGCGGCCTTCGGCGCGCGATTGCCCCGACCGCTCTGCTGTGGGTCCTGGCGGCCCTCTACGGGATTCCGGTGCTGTGGTTCGTCCTCAGCTCCTTGAAGCCGGCGGGAGACCTGTTCTCCCTTCCGCTGACGCTGTTCCCGGACGACCCCACCGTGTCGGGTTACAAGGAAGCGTGGGCAAGCGCCAACTTCTCCGGGTACTTCATCAACACGATCATCGTGTGTGTGATCGCCACGATCCTCACGGTGGGCGTCAGCTGCTGCACCGGATACGCGTTGGCCAAGTACGACAACAAATGGCTCAAGGCCTTCTTCGTCTGCATCCTGGCCACCACGATGCTGCCGGCCGAGGTCATGCTCGCCCCGCTGTTCCTGGTGGTCCGCGACCTCGGCCTCTACAACTCGCTCTCCGGCATCATCCTCCCGGCCCTGCTCACCGCGACCGGGTGCTTCATGTTCCGCCAGTTCTTCCTGACGGTCCCCGACGAGCTCATCGAGGCCGCCCGCATCGACGGCGCGAAAGAGCTGTCGATCTTCCTGCGGATCATGGTGCCGCTCTCCCGGCCCATCATGCTGACGCTCGCCATCCTGTCGTTCCAGTGGAGGTGGAACGACTACATCTGGCCGCTGCTGATGCTGAACGACCCCGAGAAGTTCACCGTGCAGATCGGCATCCAGAGCCTCGTCGGCGCGCAGAACATCAACTGGTCGGTGCTGCTCGGCGGATCGGTCATCTCCATGGTCCCGCTGATCGTCGTCTTCCTGGTGTTCCAGAAGTACGTCATGAACGCCGACATCAACGCCGGACTGAAGGACTGACCTTGCCCACCCCGCTCGACCACGAGTTCGTCCGGTCGGCGGCCCGCGCCGCCGACCGGACGGCCGCCCCGCTGGCGGCCCGCCCCGACGAGGAACCCGCCGGCGTTCCGCACCGTGGTCTGGCGCGGCGGGTGAAGACCCTGGTCGCGGCCTACCGTTCCCCGGACTCGGCACTGCACGGCAGCGGGCAGGCCGTCGCCGCCGCGATGACCCACCTCCACGCCCTGCGGGCCACGCAGACCACCACCGGCCTCTTCGCCGGCGGCGACAACGTGCAGTCACCGCCGGACTCCGGCTTCACCGTCAACGACGTGTGCGACGCGCACCTCCTCGCCGCCGACGCGGGCCCGGAACTGCGCGACGTCACGGCCGCGCTCGCCGAGATCGCCGGCGCCGCCACCGGCAGCCTCCTCACCGGCGGGGTGCACACCCCGAACCACCGCTGGGAGCTGTGCGCGGCGCTGGCCCGGCTGCACCGGTCGTTCCCGGACGACCGGCTGCTCGACCGCGTCGAGCAGTGGCTCGCCGAGGGCGTCGACATCGACGCGGAGGGCCTGTACTCGGAACGGAGCGCCAACTACGCGGCCCATGTGTCCAACCCGTCGCTGCTGCTGCTGGCCGAAGTGCTCGGCCGCGCCGACCTGCTGTACGCCGTCGAACGCAATCTCGCCACGACCCTCGACCTGATCAGGCCGGACGGCACGGTGGAGACCGTCCACTCGCGACGGCAGGACCAGAACCACCCGTTCCCGCTGGCGCCCTACCTGCCGCACTACCGGCTGCTCGCGATCCGCACCGGCCGGGGCGACTTCGCACGGGTGGCGCGGCTGGCGGCCGCCGGCGGCATCGACGACCCCGACCTGCTCGCCGAGACCCTCCTCACCCCGGACCTGTGCCGCGCCCTGCCGGCCCCGACTGCGGAGATTCTTCCGCGCGACCGGTACCTCACCACCGCACGCCTCGCCGCACGCGCCTCGATCGCCGCGCACACGGTGGTGTACGGCGGCTCCGACGTGCCCGAGCACCGGCGCATCCGCTCGGGCCTCGCCTGCAACCCCACCTTCCTGCGCCTGTTCGCCGGCGACGCCGTCCTCGACGCGGTCCGTCTCTCGCGAGGCTTCTTCGACCTGGGCCCGTTCCGCGCCGCCGACATGGAACAGCTCGCCGACAACCGGTACCGGCTCACCGAAGCACTCACGGCCGCCTACTACCAGCCGCTCCCGACGGATCAGAGGCGGGACGACGGCGTCTACCGGCTGGTGGACGAGGGACGCTTCTCGGCCGCGATGGCCTTCCTGGACCGGCCTCAGGACGAGGTCTCACACACGACCCGCGTCGAGGTGGACCTGCGGGAAGACGGTGCCGACCTGCGGATCGACATCAGTGGACCACGGGTGCCCTGGGCCCTCGAACTGACCTTCCGGCCGGGCGGCGTGCCGGAGGGCGCCGTACCGATCGGTGACGGACGCTGGTGCCTGACGACCGGGCCGATGACCTACCGGGTCGGCGACGACGAGATCCGGGTCGAGGCCGGCGTCGAGGCGGGCGAACCGCTCGCCGGGCCGGACCGGAGCGACGTACTGCGGTACGACCCGGGGCAGGACTACACCGTGGTGGGCGGCACCGATGCGACGACCGGGAACCACGTCTACATCGGTGGACTCGGCCCGCACACACTGACCGTCGCGCTGCGCGCCCGCCGGCCCGCACCCGCCGTGTGACTCCCACGAACCGCCATGGCCACCCCAGGCATGAAGGATTGATCCGTTGCACCTCCCACGCCAGCTCGGTTCGCTGCACGACCTGCCGGACACTCCGGAGGCGTACGACGCCGTGCTCGCCGACGTCACCGAGCAGGCCCTCGCGCGCATCACGCCCGAGGGCAACCTCGAACACCCCGACTGCGTCGACGACATCGGCGACACCTCCCTCGGCATCACCTCGCTGCTTGCGTTCACCTGGCAGCGCACCAAGGACGACCGGCTGCCGGAGGCGGTCCGCCGCAGCCTCGCCTTCCATCTGCGCGAGCGGGTCCACACCGACGACAACCCCGGCTATCCGAACCTCAGGGTCCGCAACTCCGGTCTGCCGTACGCCCGTTACACCCTCGCGGCGGGCGCGCACCCCATCGGTGACTGGCCGAGCACGGTGTGGGCGCTGCTCCAGGCGGTCAATCTGCTGGACGCGACCGAGGGACTGGTCGACGACGGGCAGCGGGCCGAGCTGCTGGAGGTGGCGTGCGGCTACTGGCGCTGGCTCACCGAGGCGACCTTCTTCAACCCGCAGGAGGCGGGCAACCAGGCAATCGGTTGCGTGGTGGGCGGGCTGATGCTGGCGAGCCATCTGCCGCTCGATCAGGGCGAGTCGGTGCGGTCGCGGGCCATCGAGCTGTACGTCGACAAGATCCGCGCTCACCGGGTCCGTGACCGCGGCGCCCTGCTGCCCCCCGAGCACGGCGGGGCGTACGACAACAACTACGGCCCGATCTCCCTCTCCTTCCTCGCCCAGGCCCACCGGGTCAGCGGCGAGGAGATCTTCGCGGAGGACGGCGAGGCACTGGCCCGCTACATCGACGCACGCCTGACGGTCGGCGGCTTCGACAACGGCGGCCCCCGCTACAGCGAACAGCACTCCGGCTTCGAGTCCGTCCTCGGCCTGCGCTACTTCGGCGCGCGCATCGGCTCCGACCTGGGCCGCTACCGGGGCGACACCCTCCCCCACTGCCTAAAGGGCGTGGGAGGTACCCCCAGGGGCCGGTACGCGGTCAAGCCGGACGGCGGGATCGACGGCCACTTCGCGTGGATGCTGGTCTGGCAGATCCAGGACCCGACGCCCTGGCACCGCACCCCGCGCACAGCGGCCTTCCGCCACCAGCTGCGCGCGGGCACGGTCTCGGTCGCCTTCGACTCGAAGATGACCCCGTCCCTGATCGAGGCCGACGGCACGTACTTCCTCCCGGCCGCCGTCAACCGCCAGCACGGCTTCGGCCCGGTGACCGACGGCTTCCTGCTGTGCCGCCCCATGGGCGAGGTCCGCGTACGCGACGTGAGCACCGACGGCCTGACGGCGAAGCTGGTCACCAAGCCGGTCGTCACCCGCGACCACGTCCTGCGCCACGTCCAGTCCCTGTACGTCACGGACGGCACACGCCTGTGGACCACGGTGACCGTCGAACGCCTGCCCGGTGACCCGTACCTGCTGGCGGGCCTGCCGTACGTCACGGACGACGGCGAGGGCCTGCGCCGCATCGCGGAGGCCGAGGTGTCGTCGACGGGTGGCCTGCGCGTGACCCACCCCACGACCGAGGGCCCGGAGTTCTTCGACGCCCGCACGGAGACCACCCAGGAGCTGGCGGCGTTCGCGTTGGCCGCCGACCCGCGTGGCTACGGCAACCCGGACGAGGGCTGGGCCCACCTGATCGCGTCCACGGCGATCGAGGCGAGCCCGGTGCCGGGCGCCCCGGAGGACCTGAACGTCTTCGCGGTGCGGTACGGCCCGGGCGACCGGTCCTTCGAGACCACCTTCGCGCGCGTCCCGGAGGGCCTGATGGTCCGCACCGAGGCGTTCACCGCGCTGATCGGAAACATCGCGGGTGACGAGAGGGGCGAACCGATCCTGACCGTGAGCGGCAGGGCGTGAGCTCCTGACGCGTACGGCGCGCCGTCCGGCGGTATACCAGTCTTCACCTGGGGAGTGAAGCGGGCGGGCGGTGTATGGCAGCGGACGACGCGGTGAGGGACGGCGAGGACGACCCGACGCCATTTCATGTGCACAACACGATGCAGGGCGGGTCCGTCGGCAAGCTCTGGCAGGTCGGAAAACTCTTCCTGAACGCGGTCCCTGGGCGGGCCGCGTTCGCCGTACCGCGGACCGTCACCGTCGAGGAGGCGTTGAAGGACCCCTATGTGCTGGGCGTGCACCAGTCCATCAAGGCGGAGGGAGGATTGCCCGCCTACGTCGCCCGAGCACACGACCGTGAACTCGTCGGCCGCCTGAGCGTGTCTCCGGAGTCCAACGTGATGGCTGTACTCGTTGGGAAGTCGTGCACCGGCAAGTCGCGAGCGGCCTTCGAGGCGGTGCGCAAGTGCTTCCCGGACTGGCAGCTCGTCGCCCCGCCGGGCGCGGAGAGCCTGGTGGCGCTGCTGGACCATGGCTCGATCGAACCGAGGACGGTCATCTGGCTGGACGACCTGCGCCTCCGTCTGCGCGGCGAGGCGGGCGAACGGGCCGCGGAGAAGCTGCGGTTGCTGTTGCAGCGGCCGGGACCCGTCGCCGTCATCGGCGCGATGTGGCCCGAGTTCTGGCACGGGATACGCTCTCCGGCCCCTGGGAGCGACGAGGACAGGCGCGGGCAGGCACGGGCGCTGCTCAACCTTGCGGCACCGGCGATCTATGTGGCGGAGGCATTCAACAGCGGGGAACTGGACGAGGCGGAGCGCCTGGCCGCCGAGTCGCCGCCTCTCGCCGCAGCGCTCGAAACACGCTCCGCCACCGGTCGGCTCACGCAGAGCCTTGCCGCAGGTCCGGAGCTCGTCACCCGCTATCACATTGCCGATTCCGGCGCGCGAGCGGTGATGACTGCGGCTTTGGAAGCGTGGCGGCTGGGCTGGACCGCGCCTGTACCGCGCGGCATGCTGCGCGCCGCCGCCGAAGCCTATGCGTCGGACGACGAGTCGCTGCCGGAGACATGGTTCGAGGCGGGGCTCGCGTATGCCACCGAGATGGTGATGGATGCTGTGGCTCCCCTCACCCTGGTGCGGGTCAGGCCCGACGGCAAAGAGACGGACGGCTTTCTCGTGGCTGATTTCCTCGCACAGGAGATCGTGCCGGTGATGCCCGCTTGTCGGGGTCCGAAGGCGCTGTGGGAGGCCGCCCTCGCCTACACGCCTTACGCGGATTCGGCCTCGCTGCACCAACTGGCGTCCACCGCCATGCAGCGGGGCCTGTATCGCTACGGGGCTCGTCTGTATGGGGCAGCTGCGGTGCGCGGGAACGCCCTGGCCACGTTCAGCGCGTTCTTCCTGCTGTACGACATCGGCGAGGACCAAGCGCGCTGGACGAGTCCGCGAGGCAGGTGGCTTCTACGTGCGCTCGGGGGTGCCGCCGTCCTTGCGTACGGTGTTTTCCTCGCACTGGTTTTCCGGACGAGTGACAGCGTCATAGGGGCTGCCGTGTTCATGATGATCATGGTGGTTGTCCCGGGCGGAAAATGGTTGAGAGGGCGCAGGGCCAGGCGCGTAGCAATGGAGGAAATGCATCGGGATACGGAGAAGGCCCACGTGGCTGAGCTGGTCGCGAAGATGGAGGACGGAGACGTGGCAGCCACCTTGGCGATGGCGGCCCGCAGCGGCGAGCGCGGTGACTTCGAGTTCGCCATCCGATGTCTGCGGAGACTTTGGCGAGAGGACCTCCGCGATCAGCCGGATGAGGACCCGCTCAGGCCACGCTCCACCTGGTACGTCACGCTGGCCGAGTGGCTGACGGTCGTCGGCGAGCACGCCGAGGCCGAACGCCTGTTGCGATCGGCACTGGATCCCGGATTCCCTCGTATCGCCGAGGACGTGACCGTGTTCCGCGCTCACTGTACGGCCGTGCTGGTGCGCGTCTGCGGGGAGCAGGGCCGCGTCGATGACATGACCGATCTCTACGAGAGCGCTGTGCGCGTGGAGTCCTGGGAATGGGCGCGGTTTCTGGCAGCCGTCGTCACTGAGCTGAGTGTGGAACCGCCGCCCTCCTCTCCAGGAGACGAGGAGGCCAGGCTTAGGGCCGCATGTGCCCGGGGGACCTGGCTGTCGATGCAGAAGCTGATGCACCACCTGAGGAAGACCGGCTCGCGCGAGGAACTGGACCGCGTACGACGGTTCGGACTGGAGCCGGATGGGACGACGGCGGCGCCCTGGGGGCAAAGCGTACTGTCGAAGAGGGAGGCGGCGGCGGTCTCCCGGTTCAAGCAGCAGCAGAGGACCCCGCCCCGCGTTGGACGGCAGTGACGACAGCCCAGAACGGCAACCCGCCCCTGCCGTGCCGCCGCACCCAGCACCTCGAAAACCGTGATGCCCAAGCCCATGCGCGCTGCTCAGGCGGGCGCCCGCCACCGGTTCCCCGGAATTACTGCGCCCCCGTGTCGTCCCCCGGCATCACCGACTCCGCCACCACCAAGTCCGCCCGCCCCCGGCTCGCCGCCACCAGCTCGGCGTTGCGCTGATCAGTCCGCATCACCCACTCCACCGCCTCCTCATGCCCCTTGCCGAACTCCTCGTGCCGGGCGACCAGGCGTCGTACGCGCTCCGTCTCGTCCAGCTCGCAGAACCAGACCTCGTCGAGGTGAGGGCGGACGCGGGACCATGCCCCGTCCTCCAGCAGCAGATAGTTCCCCTCCGTCACCACCAGGCGGGCCGTCGGCGGTACCGGGACGGCGCCGGCGATCGGCTGCTCCAGGGTGCGCTCGAAGCCCGGCGCGTAGACGATGCCGTCCTCGTCGCCGCGCAGCCGCTGCAACAGGGCCGCGTATCCCGCCGCGTCGAACGTGTCGGGGGCGCCCTTGCGGTGCAGACGGCCCAGCCGGGTCAGTTCGACGTCGGCCAGGTGGAAGCCGTCCATCGGGACATGGGCGACCCACGGTTCCCCGTCGCCGTTGAGCGCCCGCACCAGGTGCTCGGCCAGGGTGGACTTGCCCGCCCCGGGACTGCCGGTGATGCCGAGCAGCGCGCGGTGGCCGGGGCGGACGAGCGAGGCGGCCCGGTCCAGGAGGGCGTCGAACGTCGTCGCCGAGGGCGCGCGCCGCTCGCTGTGTGCACCGTGGTTCATGCCGAGACGGTAGTACGTCAGTCCAGAGCGCCGTCGGGCAAGGTGGCGTAGTAATCGAGCGAGGCCGGCGTGCCGCGCACCGCCGTGGCGCTCTTGCCGCAGAACGTGGCCTCCAGGGTGCGGTTCACCGTGGCGTACACGGGACTGTTGTTGGAGGTGTTGGCGAACGCCGTGACACTGCGCTTGCCGCTCTTCGACGTGAACGCCCAGGTGTAGTAGCCCTGCACGGTGCCCGTGTGGCCGTACACCGAGACCCCGCACGAAAGGTCACGGCGGCGCAGCCCGAGGCCGTACGCCTGGGTGCTGCTGACCGGTGTCCATGTCGTCATCTGCTTCAGCCGGGCGGCGGACATGAGCTCGCCCTGCATCAGAGCGGTCATGAACCTGTTGAGGTCCTTGGAGTTGGAGATCAGCGCGCCCGCGCTCTGCGCCCAGGAAACCGTCTGCTTCGTCGAGTCGATCTTCTTGCCCGCCGAGTCGGCCGTGAGATAGCCGCGGCTGTACGTCCCCGGGATGCTCGTCGCGGGATGGACGTAGAACGTGTTCGTCAGGTTCAGCGGCTTGATGATGCGGTCCTGGTACGCCGTCACCACCGACTTCCCGGTGATCTTCTTGATGAGCATGCCCGCCACGATGTAGTTCGTGTTCGAGTACGAGTGCGCCGCCCCGGGGGCGTTGGTACGCGCCTCGGCGAGCGACATGTCCATCAGCCGGCGGAAGGTGAAGACCTTGTTGCGGGCCGACTCGAAGCCCGAGACGGTGCTTGCGAAGAGCGTGTCGGTGTAGTCGTACAGGCCGCTGCGGTGGTTGAGGATGTGGCGCACGGTGATCCGGTTGTCGGGCAGCAGCCCCGGGAGGTAGCTGTTCACCGATGTGTCGAGCTTGAGTCTGCCCTCGTCGACCAGTTGCAGCAGGACCACCGCCGAGAAGGTCTTGGTGATGCTGCCGATACGGATGCGGTCGCCCGTGCCGATGGCCCGGCCGGTCGCGCGGTCGGCGACGCCCTCCGCGATATGGCTGACCGTGCCGTTGTCGTCGATCCGCGCGAACGCGCCCGGCGCGCCCTGGGAGCGCGCCGTCTTCAGCAGTGAGCGGACCTCCTCCTTGTCCGGCGCCGCGAGGGCATCGGCATCCGGGGCCGCCACAGCCCCGTTCGCGGTGCCGGCCGGGGCGGCGGCGTGGGCCGGGACCGCGAGGAGGGACAACACGACCGCGGCCGACGCCACCGCGCTCGTGGCCGGCGTTCTCGAAACCATCAGCTTCTTCTCCCGTTTCCGTCCGCCGGCGCGAAAGCCGCGGCGCACACCGCGGACGCTGGTCGGGCGGCGACGTGACCTGTACGCGTCGCAGGCACCGGCACGGTGCATTGGAGTCGAGTGATCACTTGGAGTCAAGTAGCCCGGTGGTCGGGCGAGTTCGCTCCGCCGACGGGGCAGGGGGCGGCCTTCGGCCGTTGTCAACCGCCGAACAGCTGAGTCCAGTACGTGCCCGCCGCGCCGCCCCCGACGAAACCGACACCCAGATGGGTGAAGCCGGGTTTGAGGATGTTGGCGCGATGGCCGGGGCTGTCCATCCAGCCGCGCACCACCTCGGCGGGGGAACGCTGCCCGCAGGCGATGTTCTCCCCGATGGACCGCATGCGTGAGCCCGCGGCGGCGGCCCGGTCCCACGGCTCCCCGCCCTCGGGAGAGGTGTGCGCGTAGAAGGCGCGCGCCACCATGTCGGCGCTGTGCCCCTGAGCCGCGTCCGTGAGCAGCCGGTCGGGGGAGAGCGGCCGCAGTCCGGCGGCCGTCCGCTCGGCGTTGGTGAGGGCGAGGACCTCCGCCGCCGTGCGCTCCAGCCCCGCCGGAGTGAAGGGGCGTGCCCACAGCGCCGTCCAGAACACCGTCCCCGAGCGCTGGTCGGTCACCTGCGCCACGCCCGCCTCACTGAACGCGGGCTCGCGGAGCGTGCGCCTGGACTGCTCGTCGGACAGGCAGTAGTCGACGAACTCGGCCGGGGTGCGCGGGCCGGAGACCAGATGCTCGCCGACCGTCAGATACGCGTAGCCGCCGGCGGTGATCCGTTGGAAGACGGAGACGCCGTCCGGGCCCTCGGACGCCAGTCGCCCCTGCCCGGCCATGGCGGAGGCATGGGCCCGGGCCGCCGCGGAGAGCCGTGTGTTCAGGGTGACGGGCGGGGAGCCGGCAAAGACGCGTGCGGAGTTGACCAGCCCCAGAACGCCGTCGGGTGCCGGTGAACGGTCGTACGGGGTGGATGTCGCGGCGCGGGCCGGCGGGGGCTGGTCGCGCCCACGCGGCGGAGCCGCACATGTCGCAGCCCCGCGCCCCTTGGAGGGCGCGGGTGCGGATACGTCCTCGGCCACATCCACCCCGAAGTCGCGCGCCACCCCCGCCAGCCCGTCCGCATACCCCTGCCCCAGCGCCCGTACCTTCCACTCGGGCCCGCGGCGGTAGAGCTCGGCGAGCAGCAGCACCGTCTCCCGCTGCGGACGCGGCGGGGTGAACCGGGCCACGATCCGGCCGCCCGTCCCCGTGACGTGCAAGGTGGGCGCGGGCAACCGCCCGAGCGGTGTACCGGGGTCGGCGGGGCTGATCACCACCGTGACGCGGCTCGCCCCGGGGCGTAGCGCCGAGGGGTCCACGGTCAGGGTGTCGCCGGACAGACGGGTGCCGGGAGCGGCCGGTTGGTTGTAGAAGACGAAGTCGGCGTCGCCGCGCACCTTCCCGCTGTCGTCGGTGATGAGCGCGGACACATCGAAGGGGCCCGGCACCCGGATCGTCAGGGTGCCTCCAGGCAGGGGGAGATTGCCCCCGGGTACCAGCTCGCTCATCGGTGCCGTCCGTCGCCGCAGTGACCGTCAGCCCGACAACGTCTCACTCCCGCAGGGCGGTTCCCGCCTCCTCGGCCCGGCCCGCACGCATCGACCTCAGCGCGAGCAGCAGGACCCCGATGTCGTCGAGGTACACCGGATCGGGCACGAGGTCGGTCGGCAGGACGAGATAGAGGACGGCGCCCCAGAAAACCCACTTGGGGCCGGTCGGCAGCCCCGCCCGCTGAAGATCACGACGGGTGCGTACCAGCCGCAGCAGTAGTCGGACGGCGACCACGAGGACGGAGACCGCGACCACCACGATGACGACGAGCACACCCCAAGTCCAGGAATCCATCGCTCCCGCTCCCGCCCCTCGCTCTCGCCGAAAATCCGTGTCTCTTCAACGTACGGCCCTTTTCGACGTACGACAGGACCTTCGCCCGGCGGCGTCAGTGCGAGGCGCGGGCGAGGTTGTTCTCGACGAGGGCCTGGCTGACGGCCCTGATGCTGCGGGCTATGTGGCTCAGCTGCATGACCTCGGCGGCGTACATCTTGATCGTGTGCTCGATGACCGACTCGGACATCCCGAGCGCGGGCAGCTCGGCGCGTGCCGTCTGCAGGGCGGTGCGGGCGACCCTGATCTCCTGCTGGACCTGGATCTGGGCGTGCCGGGCGAGCAGCACGGGGTGGCGCATCAGCGCCGGGTAGCTGCCGTAACGGGCCGGCACCAGCTCCCGCAGCCACTTGGCCGCGGACCGCTCCCAGTCGTAGCTGCCGGGTGTCTTGACCTGACACGGCCAGTCAGTACGGATCGGTGCTGTGGTGAGGGCCATGTTCAACGCTCCGGTCTTGCATCGACGCCAAAGGGTGTGAGGTGTCTGGGCGGCCCCGGTCTAGGGGATGGCCGGGGCCGCCGACCCGGGGCGCCGTGGCGGGTAGGAGCGGACGGTCCCGGGCGGACGTCGTGACCCGGAGTCCCGCCGGATCACGATCCGCGAGCAGTATTTATATATACCGATGAGTTTGCAAGGAAATGAAAAAATTCATGCCGGGAAAGTTGTGAATACTCCCGTGCTGTCCGGGGTGGGAGGGAACGGGAGGGTGGGGGGAGGGGACGGGATCAGTCCTTGAGGAAGAACTGCTGCTGTTCGGAGACCTGCTCATAGGACTCCAGCCGGGCCTGGGTCCGCTCCGGATCGGCGTCGGTCATGGCCTGGAGCAGCGCGGAGGACAGCACCACGGGGGCCGCGTAGGAGTCGAAGACGAGCCGGGAGCCGGTGCCGGTGGCGAAGACGGCGTCGGCCTCGTCCGCCAGCGGGCCGAGCCCAAGGTCGGTCACCAGGGCCACCTTCAGCCCCGCGCCGTGCGCGACCCGCAGCGCGGTGAGCGTCTCCTGCGCGTGTCGGGGCATGGAGAACGCCAGCACCCAGGTGCCGCCCGCCTCCCGTGACTGCAGCAGCGTGTCGTAGGCGACGCTGCCTCCCTTGGTCACCAGCCGTACGTCGGGGTGGATACGGCGGGCGGCGTAGGCGAAGTACTCGGCGAGCGAGCCGGAGATGCGCAGCCCCAGGACCGTCAGCGGGGTCGAGCGGGACAGGGCGCGGCCGACCTCGATGATCTGGTCCGGGTCGGCGAAGTCGCGCCGCAGGTTCTCCAGGTTCTCGATCTCGGCGTCCACGGCCGACTGGAGTTCGTTGCTGCGGTGCTGCGCGACCGTGCCCGGGGTGCTGCCCAGGCCGGCGAGCGCGATCGACTGGAGCCGCTCGCGGAGCGCGGGGTAGCCGCTGAAGCCGACGGCCCCGGCGAACCGGGTCACCGAGGGCTGGCTCACCCCGACGCGCTCGGCGAGATCCGTGATCGACAGGAACGCGGCCTCGGTGATGTGCTCGATCAGATACTGCGCGATGCGTCGCTGCCCGGGGGAGAGGCGGGGTTTGTCGAACAACTCCCTGAGCCGGGACGTGGGCGCCTGCTCGGTCTCCGGGGCGGTCCGCCCGGACGTGATCGCCGATGCCTGGGCGCGGGCCTGCTGCGGCGATGGCACCCGTGTGTCTCCTTCGTCTCCCACGAGCACTCAACATAGCCGACGGCCCGGGCGGGTCAGCGAGAGTGCGGCCCCACCCGGGGCCGGCCGGCTCCCACGACCTGCGCGGACCGGGTTTCGGCCACACCATGGGGGTACCCGGACCCTGCCGTCCACACGAGGGAGGACGTCGTGACCCTGCCCCGGCTGCCCGTGTCCCAGGTCGAGGTCGTGCTCGGCGACTGTGCGGTCGAGGACGCCGAGCGCGTCTTCGCGGCTCTGTGCACCCATTTCGACTCGGACCGCCGCACCGACGACCCGCCGCACGACGTTTCCCGCGACCGCCCCACCGCCTGGTCCGGCACCTTCGACACCTCGGCCGCGTCCCCCGAGGCCGAGGTCCACCCCGGTCCGCTGTCGGCCCCGGTCACGGTCGACGCCCAGGGCAGTCCCCGCGCGGTACGGCTGCTGCGCGAGGTCCTGGAGGACAACTTCACCGTGCACGAGGTGGGCGTGGACGCGGGCGACCAGGAGGTCGAACTCCAGCTGAAGGTGGAGGGGGCGCGGCGTTCCCGCTGAGGTGGCGGAGGCGACGGGAGCCATGACCGCGGGGGCGGCGCGGGCGGGCCTCGCCGCACGTGGCGTGATCTACGCCCTGGTCGGTGCGCTGGCCCTGCGGATCGCCTCCGGCGACGGCTCGCGTCAGGCGGACCGGCAGGGGGCGCTCGAAGAGATCTCGGCGAGACCGATGGGCGCCGTTCTGCTGTGGTCCCTGGCCATCGGCCTCGTGGGCATGGCCCTGTGGCGGCTGTCGGAGGCACTCTTCGGCGCGGCGGGCCCGGACGGCCGTACCTGGCGCAGGAGGCTGTCCGCAGCCGCACGCTGTGTCTTCTACACCTTCGTCGCCCACTCGGTGTCGGCCTTCGCGGCCGACGCCGGGCGCGGAGCCTCCAGCGACGAGCAGTCCCGGGACGTGACGGCCAGGGCTCTCGAACTGCCCGGCGGACAGTGGCTCGTGGCCGCGGCGGGGATCGGCGTGGCGCTCGGGGGCGTGTGGGTCGGCGTCCGGGCCGGGACACGCTCGTACCGCGAGCACCTTCGGCTCGGTGGGATGTCCCGCTGGGAACGCCGGGCCGTCGACGTGGCCGGTGTGACCGGCGGGATCGCGCGCGGCGCGGTGTTCACTGTGGCGGGCGCCTTCCTCGTCCGGGCCGCGGTCGACTACCAGCCCGACAAGGCCAAGGGCCTGGACGACACCCTCCGCTCCTTCGCCGACGCCCCACTCGGCCGACTGCTCCTGGCGTGCGTCGCGGCCGGCCTGGTGCTGTTCGGACTGTTCTCCTTCGCCGAGGCGCGATGGCGCGAGGTGTGAACCCGGTGTGCAACAGGCCCTAGGAGAACAGCCGGTCCAGGAACACGTTCCCGTACACCCGATGCGGATCGAGGCGGTCCAGGATCTCCGTCGCCCCGTCCCACCCGGGCCCCTCGCCGTCGTCGAACGAGGCGGGGACGACGGAGCCCACCACCTCCTCGTCGCTCCAGGCGGCCTCGGCGGTGTAGCCCCAGCCCTTCGACCACTCGACGCGGACGAGGGCGTGGCCGCCGTCGTACGTCGTCAGCATGAACTGCTCCAGCTCCCGGAAGAACGCCTCGGCGTCGGGCGTCCCCGGCAGCGTCAGCACGTCGAACCACACGGCGGTGTCCCACTCCGGGTGGTCGGCGCGCGGCCGCAGCGCCGACAGCAGCGGGGCGCGCGCCCCGGCCGTACCGACGTCCGCCGGGTCGTCGAGGCCGGTCGCCCGGATCTCCACCGAGCCGTTCACGGGGAAGCTCTCCCGGGCCGCGTACACGGTGAGCCGCTCGCGGTAGAAGTCGGTGAACTCGGCCACCACGCGCTGCACTTGGTCCCGCGAGGTGTGCACGGCGTACCCGTTGGCCGTCACCCGCAGCGTCGTCGGCTTCAGATACAGCAGCGTGTTCTTCGACGGCCCCCAGATGTCCGCCGACAGCGTGGTCACCAGCCCGAGCGAGGCCGTGGTGAGTTGTGTGTTGCCCAGCACCGGCGCCAGATACCAGGCGCCGTCCGACACGATCCGCCCGACGAGGTCCGCCACGGGCGTCGGCACGTTGTCGGAGAAGGGGTAGTTGTACGGCGAGGTCACGCGCCGCGAGGTGAGCGGGCGGGTCGGAGCCACGCTCCACACCTTCAGCCAGGGGAACTCGGTGAACGCGAACCAGATCACCTCGACCCGACCCGCCTTGTCCAAGAAGCTCGCGAACGTACGCCCCTCGTCGTCACCGTCGCCCGGCGCCGCCAGCAGTTCCCCGGCGGAGATGTCGGTCCGGCTGACGCACCGCAGGTTGCTGTCGGCGCCCACCCGCAGCACGACCTCGGTGACCAGGGTGCGCCCCAGGTGGGTGAGGAGCGCGGCGCAGTCCGCCTCGTCGCGCGTGAACGTCCGCAGCACATGGGCCTCGCGGTCCGCGTCCCAGACCACCGCCGTCAACGACAGCACCAGATTGCTGAGCGAGCCGTACGTGTGACCCGGCGGCAGCGTCTCCCCGTCGGCCGGTACGGCCGTGCCGTGGGCGTCGACGGCCAGGGCACCGCCGACCGTGAGATCGCCGGGAGCGGGGCAGGCCGTCACACCGAGACCGTGGTCCTCCAGGAAGGTGAGCAGCGCCTCCATCGAGACACCGGCGCCCACCCGCACCGCGGCCGGGTCGGCGGACTCCAGAGCCAGACCGGTGAGGTGCGTCGCCGCGTCGACGAGCAGCACGGGCGCGCCGGACTCGGTGCCGGCGGGTATCGTCAGCGGCGACCAGCCGTGCGAAAGCCCTCGCGGACGCACCGTCCAGCCCTGCCGCCAGGCCCAGTCGACCACCGCGACCACCTGGTCGGCGTCGGCGGGCGCACAGGCCCAGAGCCCGTCGGCTGTGATCTCCCCGACCCAGTTGCGGTACGCCGACCGGTACAGGTCGACGCCCTCCGGGAAACCGGGCAGCTCGGCCGCGGCGGCCCGGTCCTGGAGGACGAACTGCGGCGCGACGGCCAGCGAGGCTGCGCTCAGCAGGAATCCCCGGCGCGACCAGGGCGCACCCTCTGTGTTCGCAGAAGAAGAGGTCATCCTTCCGACGCTAGGCGGTCGCGTACAGAAAGAGCAGTTGTGTCAACCGGATTCACTCGTGTGAGTGAAGTGGCAGATGTGTGTGCTGCGTGGTCCCATCCACCGCGCCGTCCGGGGAAGGAGACAGGGCAGGGACATCGACCGAACCTGGAGGACACCGTGTCGCAGTGGAACGAGAGCGGGGACCGGGACCGGGGCCGGGGCCGTGACGAGACCGAGGACGAGCGCGCCGACCGGCGGTGGAGCGAGCTGATCCAGGAGGTACGGGTCGCCCAGACCGGTGTGCAGATCCTCTTCGGATTTCTGCTCACCGTCGTGTTCACCCCCCGCTACGAGCAGTTGCCGCAGACCGAGAGGAACATCTACATCGTCACGGTCGTCCTCGGCGCCGCCGCGACCGGCGCCCTCATCGGGCCCGTCTCCTTCCACCGGATCGTCTCCGGCCGCCGTATCAAGTCGGCGGCCGTGCGCTGGGCCGCCCGGCTGACCTTCACCGGCCTGATCCTGCTGCTGGCGACCATGACGGCGGCACTGCTGCTGATCCTGCGGGTGGCGACCCACGACGCGTATGTGCCCTGGCTGGTGGCGTGCGTCGTGCTCTGGTACCTGCTGTGCTGGTTCGCGCTGCCCGCGTGGATCCGACACCGGCACACCGACGAATGAGACACCCCGGTGGCGCGAATGACGCTGTTGCCGGTGGGCCTCGTGGTGCGCCAGCGTGAGGGGGCATGGACCGTGACCACACCCACCCCTCGCTCGCCATGACCCGCCGTCAACTCCTCGCAGCGACCGGGGCGGTGGCGGTCATCGGAGCCACCACCGCGGCCGTCGCCGGCGCCCGGCCCCGTACCGACGGCCTCTCCCTGTCCTTCACCCGGGCCACCAACGGCGCGGCGACCCTCGCACCGGCCGGCGACACACTGATCGCGGAGGTCCAGAGCACCCTGTGGTCCCTGCCGCGCACCGGCGGCACAGCGGTCCCCCTCACCCCGGCCGACCTCGAACCCAACCGGCCCACCCACGCCCCGGACGGCACCCTCGTCGCGTTCTGCGCCTACCGGGACGGCGGCTTCCATCTGTGGACGGTTCGCCCCGACGGCTCCGGGCTGCGACAGCGCACCGACGGCCCCTGGGACGACCGGGGACCGGCCTGGTCGCCCGACGGCACCCGCCTCGCCTTCGCCTCCGAACGCGGGGGCGACCCGGTGACGGGTAGTCCGTACCGCATTCACGTCCTGGACCTGCGCACCGGCGACCTCACCCGTCTCACCGGCCGCCCCGGCCAGGACGGCCCCCTCCAGGACGGCCCGTGGGAGGACTTCGACCCCACCTGGTCACCGGACGGCGATAGTTTGCTGTTCGTCCGCGCAAAGGTCACGACTACGGCCACCGGCCCCGTCCTGGAGGCCAGGACCGTGGCCGCCGTTCCCTCCGACGGCGACGGCCCGGTCACGGTCCGGCACACCGAGACGGCGGCCGCGCAGATCATGACCCCCGCCCTCGCCCCCGACGGCCGTCGCCTCGCGTATCTGCGCACCACGGCCTCACCGAACGGCTCCTGCGCCCTCGTCGTCGACGGCGAGCCCGTCCCCGTCACCGGAGACATCGCCCCGGTGCCCCCGCGCTGGTCGGCGGCGGGCGAACTGCTCCTCACGCTGGACGGCCGGTTCACGCTCGTGCGACCCGAGGAACCCGCCCGGCCGGAGACCGTCCCCTTCGAGGGCACGCTCCCCGTGGACCGGCCGCGCTACCGGGTCAAGAAGTACGACCTCGGCCAGGCCCGTGTCCGCCCGGTGCGCGGCGTCCATCTGCCCGCGCTGTCGCCCGACGGTCGGAAGATCGCCTTCGCCGCACTCAACTCGCTCTGGCTGGCCGGGACTTCGGGCGGCGGACGACCCGAGCGGCTGCGCGAGTCGCCGCCCACCCGCTATCTGCTGGGCCCGTCCTGGGCACGCGACGGACGGTCCCTCGTCTACGCCGACGACCGCGACGGCCTCCTCGGCGTCCACCGCCACGATCTCGCCACCGGCGAGGAGACCACGCTCGCGACCGGCGGCCGCGTCCACCCCGCGCTCTCGCCCGACGGACAGCGCCTCGCCTGCCTGGACATGACCGGACGGCTCGTCGTCCGGGACCTGGGCACGGGCGAGGAACACATCCTCGTCACCCCGCTGAACGGCGGCGGACTGCCCGGCCGGCCGAGCTGGTCGCCCGACGGCCGCCACCTCGCCCTGTGCGATCGCAACCGCCTGGCCGCCCGCTTCCGGGAGGGCTACAACCTGATCCGGGTCGTCGACACCACGACCGGCGCCGACCGGCTGCACGCTGTCGCTCGCCACACCTCCATCGCCGACCGGTACGACTCCGGGCCCGTCTGGTCGCCCGACGGCCGCTGGATGGCGGTGATCGTCGAGTCCGCGCTGTGCCTGCTGCCCGTCGACGCCGACGGCACCCCGCGCGGCGCACTGCGCACCCTCACCACCGAACCCGCCGACAACCCCACCTGGTCCGGCGACTCCAAGACCCTGCTGTACCTCTCCGGCACCCGGCTGCGCCTCATCGACATCGACGGCGGCCGGGCCAGAACCGTCCGCGTCCCGCTGGACCGCACCCGGCCCACACCCGCCGACACCGTCGTCCACGCCGGACGACTGTGGGACGGCACCGGCGATACCGTCCGCGACGACGTCGACATCGTCGTACGCGACGGCCGCATCACCTCCGTTGAACCCCACCGGAGCACCCGCCGGCCCGCCCACCGCCGCATCGACGCCTCCACGCACACCGTGCTCCCCGGCCTGTGGGACACCCACACCCACCCCTGGCAGTACACCTACGGCGGCCGGCAGACCACCGGCCAGCTCACCTACGGCATCACCACCGCCGTCTCCCTCGGCGGCTTCGCCCACGAACAGGCCCGCATCCGGGAGGCGGTCCTCGCCGGAGCCCTCGCAGGACCCCGCCTGCTCACCACCGGCGAACTCCTCGACGGCGCCCGCGTCGCGTACAGCATGGGCCGCGCCCACCGCACGAAAGCGGGACTGCGGCGCTCACTGGAGCGGGGCGCGGCACTCGACTGGGACTTCGTCAAGACGTACGTACGGGCGCCGGGCTGGGTGATGAGCGAGGCCGCGCGCTTCGCACACGACCGGCTCGGCGTACGCACCGGAGGCCACCTCCTCTCACCCGGGGTGCAGCTCGGGCAGGACCTGACGACCCATCTGCAGGCCACCCAGCGCGCCGAGTTCGGGCACGCCATCACCGCCGCCGGGCGCGCCCACCAGGACGTGGTGGAGACCTACAGCGCCCAGGGCGTCGGCTTCTCCCTCATCGCCACGCCGTTCACCGCCGCGCCCCTCGTCGGCGCGTACCCGTCCCTCGCCGACGACCCGCGCGTCACCGTCGTCATGCCGCCGTGGGACTCCGCCTCCGTACGCCAGTCCGCAGGCGTCCCGCCGACGGCCGCCCAGCTCGCCGCGCTGCGCACGGAGACCGACATCTACCGGCGGATCCTCGCGGCGGGCGGCATCGTCGCCCTCGGCACCGACCAGCCCCTCGTCGCCGTCGGACTCTCCCTCCACCTCGCCCTGCGCGCCCTGCACGACGGCGGGCTGACCCCCGCCGAGACCCTGCGCACCGCGACCGTGATGCCGGCCCGGCTCTTCGGCCTCGACGCCGACCTCGGCACGGTCGAGCAGGGCAAGCTCGCCGACCTGACCGTCGTCGACGGCGACCCCTTCACGGACTTCGCCACCCTGGTCCGCACGACCTCGGTCCTCGTCGGCGGAGTCCCGCACACCACCGAGGAGTTGGTCACGGCGTACGAGCCGACGGTGCGACGGACGAAGGCCGTAGAGGAGGACTGGCTGGAGGTGGGGCGGCTGATGCGCATGGACGGGTGCTGCGACGCCCACTGAGGGACCGCCGCGCGGCAGACGGGAATTCGAGGGCAGACCCTAGTGGTCGGTGTCCTTGCCGATGAACAGCTGCGCGAACGTCGACGCGGCGGCGGGCGAGCCCAGGATCCGGCGCAGCCGGGCACTCGCCGCCCCCGCCCGGAACGGGTCGCCGGACGACGGGCCGTGCAGCAGTTCCGCCAGCCACTGGGAGAACTCCTGGTAGTGCCAGACCCGGCGCAGACAGGCCGCCGAGTAGCCGCGCAGACCGCTGTCGTCGCCCTGGCCGAGGTACGCGACCAACGCGTCCGCGAGGAGGAGGGCGCCGTGCAGGG
The DNA here is from genome assembly GCF_030294945.1 of Streptomyces graminofaciens. Classification (NCBI taxonomy): domain Bacteria; kingdom Bacillati; phylum Actinomycetota; class Actinomycetes; order Kitasatosporales; family Streptomycetaceae; genus Streptomyces; species Streptomyces graminofaciens. The sequence goes on from NZ_AP018448.1 coordinate 11,392,879, forward strand.
CGAGGTTCATGCCCTTCGCGGCGATCGGCGCCACCAAATGCGCGGCGTCGCCCGCCAGATACAGCCGCCCGTACGCCATCGGCTCGGTGACGTAGTTGTGCATGTCGAGGACCCGCTTCTCGACCAGGCGGCCCTCGGTGAGCGGCCGGGTGCCGGGCACCGTGAGACGCGCGTGCAGCTCGGACCAGACCCGCTCGTCCGGCCAGTTCGCCGGATCGTCGCCGGCCGGGACCTCCAGGTAGTAGCGGGTGACTTCCGGGCTGCGCGCCATGTGGCCGGCGAAGCCGCGCGGATGCACACCGAGGACGACGCAGTCGGACGACGGAGGGGCCTCGGCCAGCAGCGCCAGCCAGCCCACGCCGTGGTCGTGGCGGGCGACGGTGGCGTGCTCGGCCGGGACGGCGGTGCGGGTGACGCCGCGCGCGCCGTCGCAGCCCGCGACGAACTCGCAGTGCAGGAGCCGCCGTTCACCGGTTTCCGGGTCCGTGTACGAGACGGCGGGCCGCTCGCCGTCGAGGTCGTGCAGCTCCACATCGCGTACGCCGAACCGGATGTCGCCGCCCCGGACGTCCGCGTACTCCCGCACCAGGTCCGTCACGAGGAGGGGCTGCGGATACACGAAGTGGTGGTGCCCGGTGATGTCCGTGTACGGGAAGCGCTGCCGCTCGCCGTCGAAGCGGAACTCGAACTCGGTGTGCACCGGCGCCCGTTCCGCGATGCCGGCGGCCAGCCCGCGCCGCTCCAGCGCCCTTACCGCCCACTCCTCCAGGAACCCCGCCCTCGGCCGCTGCTCGATGAACGCCCGGCTCTCGCTCTCCAGCACCACACAGTCCACGGCGGCGGCCCGCAGGATGTTGCCGACGGTCAGACCGGCGGGGCCGGCACCGACGATGACGACGGGGACGCGCTCGACCGGTACGGGGAAGGAAGGCGCGGGGGAGGAAGACGCGGGGGTGGGGGAGGTCATCCGAGCATTATGCAGGGCGGGTGGGGGACGCCTGCCGGCTCACCCGAGCTCCCCACGACGGCGCGGATGGGGCGCCCCGGCGGTCAGTGGAGCGCCGCCGCCCAGTCCTTCGGCACCCGCCCCGCAGGGCCCGGCGCGGGCTGGTCCGCGGGCCTGCTCAGGGGTGGCGCCAGCTCGGGACCCGACTCGTACATCTCGGACGTGTCGTAGTTCCAGAACCATGTCTCGCCCGGCTCGTAGCTGCGGACCAGCGGATGGCCGGTGGCCCGCGCATGCGCCGTCGCGTGCTGCGCCGGCGAGGAGTCGCAGCAGCCGACATGCCCGCACCGAGCGCACCGGCGCAGATGGAACCACCAGCCCCCGACCTCGTCGCACTCCACACACCCGTCCCCGCTCGGCGGCACGGCGGGGTCGATTCCGTCGGTCGTCACGTCCATCACGCCTCCTCGGCGCTGTCGAGGTCGGGCGCGGGCGCCGTCAGCGGCAGAAAGACCTGGAAGCGCGTGTCGCCGGGCCGCGACCGCACCTCGATGTGCCCGTGGTGCTTGTTGACGACGATCCGCCAGGAGATGTCGAGGCCGAGCCCGGTGCCCTGCCCGACCGGCTTGGTGGTGAAGAAGGGGTCGAAGATGCGGCCCCGGATGTCCGCCGGGATGCCCGGGCCCGTGTCCCGGAACTCGACCAGCAGCTGGTCGCGGTGGTCCAGCGCCGTACGGACCGTCAGCGTGCCCTCGCCGCCCACCTCCGCCATCGCCGCCACCGCGTTGTCGATCAGATTCGTCCACACCTGGTTCAGCTCACCGGGATAGGCGGGGATGCGCGGCAGCCCGCGGTCGTACTCCTTCACCACCGCGATGCGCTTGCCGATCTTGCCGGAGAGCATCAGCAGGGTGCTGTCGAGGAGTTCGTGGACGTCGGCGTTCTGGTACGGGGCGCGATCCAGTTGCGAGTACTGCTTGGCGGCGTCGACCAGCTGCGTGATGCGAGTCGTGGAGTCGTCGATCTCGTTCATCAACAGCTCGGTCTCGACCGTGTAGTTGAGCCAGCGGACCGCGCCTTCAAGGGTGTGCTCGTCGACGGCTGCCGCGACCTGGTCCAGCCAGGCGGTGTCCAGCCCGGCCTGTACGAAGTTCGGGGCGAGCTGCCAGCCGCCCGTGATGCCGTGGTCGTCGAGCCAGTCGGTCAGCTCGTCCTCCCGGTCGGCGGCCTCCAGCGCGCTGAGCGGCGTGGCCTTGGAGACCTGCTCGGCCGTACGCTCCTGGAGCTCCACCAGCGATTCGAGGGTGGCGCGCTTGTACGGCCCGGAGGCGATCGCGCCCAGCTTGTGCCGCATCCCGGCCACGCGTTCGCGCAGCGCCGAGGTCGCCCGGACGGCCGCCGCGGCCGGGTTGTTCAGCTCATGGGTGAGACCGGCCGACAACGAGCCCAGCGCCAGCAGCCGCTCACGCTGGTTGATGGTCCGCTGGGTGTTCTGGCTGCCGAAGAACAGGCCCTCCAGCAGATGGACGGCCATGGGGAACCAGTCGCGCATGATCGCCGCGAAGGCGGGCGCGGGCAGCACGAAGAACCGTGAGGGCACGGTCACGCGCATGGAGCCCTTGTACCGGGCCTCGTCCTGCCCGCCGCCCAGATACGCCTGGAAGGCACCCGCGTACACCCCGCGCTGCGAGCTGCGGCTGACCTCCACGTCGTCGCCGCCGACCCGCCGGGACAGTACGACCGTGCCCTCCATGAGCACGAAGAAGCAGGTGGCGGGCTCGCCCTCCTGGTAGACGGGGCCGGGCTCGAAGCGCTCCACCCGGCCCTCGCGGCACAACCGGTCCAACTGCTCCGGGTCCAGCTTCTCGAACAGGAACAGCGTGCCCAGCTCGGCCCGGTCGCACGACATCGGCTGCCCGCTCACGACAGCCCCCCTGCGGTCCTCACGACTGCTCCAGATAGCGGTGCACCAGCATCACGGCCATGGCTCCCTCTCCCACCGCGGACGCGACCCGCTTGGCGGACTCGTACCGCGCGTCCCCGGCGACGAACACGCCGGGCACATTGGTCTCCAGGTGGTACGGCGGCCGGTCCAGCTCCCAGCCGGACGGCGGGCCACCGTCCGGGGCCAGGTCGGGCCCGGCCAGGATGAACCCCCGCTCGTCCCGCAGTACCGTGCCCTCCAGCCAGTCGGTCAGCGGCTGGGCGCCGATGAACACGAACAGCCACTGCGCGTCGACGAGTTCACTGCGCCCGGTCGTCATGTCCTTGAGCGTGAGCTGCTCCAGCTGGTTCTCACCGTGCGCGGCCTCGACGACCGTTCCCGTGCGCACGAAGATGTTGGGCGCCTCGGCGATCTGCTGGATCAGATAGTGCGACATGGACGCCGCCAGGGATTCCCCACGGACGAGCAGGGTCACCGACTTGGCGCCGCGCGACAGATACATCGCGGCCTGCCCGGCCGAGTTGGCGCCGCCCACGATGTACACGTCGTGCCCCTGGCAGCCGGCGGCCTCAGTGAGCGCCGAGCCGTAGAACACCCCGCACCCGGTGAGGTCCGCGCAGCCCGGCGCGTCGAGCTGCCGGTACGACACACCGGTCGCGAGGATCACGCTGTGCGCGGCGACCGCCGAGCCGTCGGAGAAGCGGACGGTGCGTGCGGCCCCGTTCACCTCCAGGCCGCTCACCTGGCGGGCGGTCAGGATCTCCGCGCCGAACTTCGTCGCCTGCCGCCGTGCCCGGTCGGTGAGCTGCGCCCCGGACACCCCGTCGGGGAACCCGAGGTAGTTCTCGATCCGCGAACTCTGCCCGGCCTGCCCGCCCGTCGCCGACCGCTCCACGAGCAGGGTCCGCAGCCCCTCCGACGCCCCGTAGACGGCCGAGCCGAGCCCGGCGGGACCACCGCCGATGACGACCAGGTCGTAGAACTCCGCGTCCGGCGTCGTCGCCAGCCCCACCTTCTGAGCCAGCTCGGGGTCCTCGGGCGCGATCAGCGGCGTACCGTCCGGAGTGACGACGAGCGGCAGCCGCTCCCCGTCCTCCCCGGCCGCCGCGAGCAGCCGCCGCCCCTCCGGCTCGTCGGACGAGAACCAGCGGTACGGCACCTGGTTGCGCGCCAGGAACTCCCGTACGCCCGACGAACGCGCCGACCAGCGGTGCCCGACCACCTTCGTCGTGCCCGCGCAGGTGCGGTCGGCGGCCCGCCACGCCTGGAGCAGGTCGTCCAGGACCGGGTAGAGCTTCTCCTCCGGCGGGTCCCAGGGCTTGAGCAGATAGTGGTCGAGGTCGATCACGTTGATCGCGTCGATCGCCGCGCTGGTGTCCGCGTACGCCGTGAGCAGGACGCGGCGCGCCCCCGGATACACGTCCAGGGCCTGTTCCAGGAACTCGATGCCGTTCATCCCGGGCATCCGGTAGTCGGCGAGGATCACCGCCACCTGGTCCCCGCGCAGCTTCAGCTCGCGCAGCGCCTCCAGCGCGGTCTGCCCGGACTCGGCCCGCACGATGCGGTACGACTCGCCGTACCTGCGGCGCAGATCCCGTGCCACCGCACGCGACACCCCCGGATCGTCATCCACGGTGAGGATCACGTTCCGCGCCGGACCGACCGCCTGAGTCATATGCCTCCCACCCCGAACCGATGCGCCCATCGTATGTTCGAACGTCAAGGTTCGCTCGGTCTGGAAAAAGCAGTGATCCGGCCGTCAGGAACGGCGCGCGGCGAGCACACAGAACTCGTTGCCCTCCGGGTCCGCGAGCGTCACCCACGGCTGCTCGCCCTGGCCGACGTCCGCGTGCCGGGCCCCGAGGGCGAGGAGACGGGCGACCTCGGCCTCCTGGTCGGCGGGGCGGAAGTCCAGGTGCAGGCGGTTCTTGACGGTCTTGCCCTCCGGGACCGGTACGAAGACCAGGCCGGGGAGCCGGTCCGGGGCCGGACGGATCTCGTACTCGTCGGGCGCGTCATTGAGGACCACCCAGCCGAGCGCCTCCAGCCACCAGCGGCCCAGGGCCACCGGATCCGCCGAGTCGATCACTACCTGCTCCCACTCAACGGTCATGGCACGAGCGTAGTGAAGACTGGTCCCGTCAGCTGACCGTTGTATGACACACAGAGAGGTGGCCCCATGCCGACGCGCGCGATCACCGCCGCAGTGGACGGAACGCCCGAGAGCCTCGCCGCACTGGCCTGGGCGGGGCGCGAGGCCGTACGCCGGGGACTGGAGCTGCGCGTCGTGCACGCCTGGCAGTGGCAGCCGCACGCGGCGATCACCGTGGACCGGGACGGCCAGGCCCAGTGGGCGCGGGACTCGCTCGCGGAGGCCGCGCGGACCGTGACCGGGCGGCACCCGGACCTCCAGGTGTCCACCGAGGTGCTGGAGGGCGGCCCGGTCGCGACCCTGGTCGGCGCCGCTGCGGAAGCCGAGACGCTGGTGCTCGGCTCACGTGGGCACGGCGCGGTCGTCGGGTTCCTGGTGGGTTCCGTGGGGCAGCAGGTGATCGTCGAGTCGACGCGTCCCGTCGTGCTCGTCCGCGCCGAGGACGACCCGGCGGGTGAGGCCGCCGGGCGCGAGGTCGTCGTGGGCCAGCAGGGTGGACCGGAGGACAGTGCCGAGACCCTGCGGTTCGCGTTCGAGACAGCGGCCGCCCGCGGTGCCTCCGTGCGTGCCGTCCGCGCCTGGACCCTGCCGCCGGTGTACGCCTACAGCCCGGCCTCGATGAAACTCCTCGACGACGCCGGCGGTCTGGAGCCGTACGAGAAGAACGCCCTCGCGGACGCGCTGGAACCCTGGCGCGAGCGCTTCCCGCAGGTACCGGTCACCCAGCATGTCGAGATGGGCAGCGCCGGGCAGGTCCTGCTGTCCGTCGCCGGGCGGGCCCAGCTGATGGTGGTCGGACGTCGCGCCCGCCGCACGGCCGTCGGCGCCCGCATCGGCTCGGTCGCCCACGGCGTACTGCACCACGCGCACTGCCCGGTGGCCGTGGTCCCGCACGACTGACCCCGGGGCCTGTCGTTCGGATCACGCCTTGGCCGCGGGGCGTGGTCCCGCACGACGGGTCCTGTGTCACATCGCCGTGACGTCGTCCACCGGCGGCGGCAGCACCGCCCGCGCGTTCGGCAGGACGCTGTCGATGTAGTCCTTCACCGCCGTGTCCAGGCCGATGTCGTGCTGGGCGCGCTCGGACAGGTACCAGCGGTGTTCGAGGAGCTGGTGGTAGATCTCCGCCGGGTCCATGGCACCGCGCAGTTCGAGCGGTACGGCGCGGACGGTCGGGCGGAACACCTCCCGCACCCAGCGGTGGGCGAGCACCTCGGGGCGGGCGCCGAGCGGGTCGCCCGGGGCGTAGTCGTCCTGGGTGGCCATCCAGCTCTCCAGGTCGTTCAGCAGCCGGCGGGCCTGGTTCTCCTCGGTGTCCAGACCGGTCAGCCGCAGCAGCTGCCGCTGGTGGTGGCCCGCGTCGACGACCTTGGGCACGAAGGTCACCGTGTCGCCGTTGGAGGAGTGCTCGATCTGCATCTCGGCGACGTCGAAACCGAGGTCGTTCAGGCGGCGGATCCGGCGCTCGATGTAGTGGTACTTCCCGGCCGGGTACACGGAGGTGCGGGTCAGCTCCTGCCACAGCTTCTGGTAGCGGGCGCAGATCTCCATGCCGAAGTCGATCGGGTCGACCGACGGGTGCAGCGCCCCGGACGCCTCCAGGTCCAGCAGCTCCCCGCTGATGTTGACCCGCGCGAGATCGAGGTCGTACTCGCGCTGCCCGCTACTCAACTGCGGATGCAGATCGCCGGTCTCCGCGTCCACGAGATACGCGGCGTACGCCCCCGCGTCCCGCCGGAACAGGGTGTTGGACAGTGAGCAGTCGCCCCACGCGAACCCGGCCAGGTGCAGCCGCACCAGCAGCACGGCGAGCGCGTCCATCAGCCGGTGCATCGTCGCCGGACGCATGGTCGTCTCGAACATCGAGCGGTACGGCAGGGAGCCGCCCAGATGCCGGGTGATCAGTACGGGCTCCAGCCAATCACCGGCGTCGTCGGTGCGGCCGGTGACCACGCCGAGGGCGTCCACGGCCGGTATGCCGAGCCGGTCCAGGTCGCGCAGCAGCTCGTACTCGCGCAGCGCCGGGCGCTCGGCCAGCTCCTTGACCGCCACCACCTCGTCACCGGCACGGGCATAGCGCACCACGTGGCGGGAGATACCGCGGGGGAGCGGTACGAGGTGGTGTTCGGGCCACTCCTCCAGGGGCAGGTGCCACGGCAGTTCGAGCAGCAGCGCGGGGTGTTCCGGGTTGGTGGCGCTGATCTGCAGTGCCATGGGTCCTCTGCCTTCGTTCTCACGGTCGTACGGGTGTGCCGGCGACGGTGGTGCGGTGTGTCGCGCTCGCTGGAGCATCACCGCATTTGAAGGACCGTTTCGTCAACCGTGAGGGGAAGCGCGGAAGGGTGTGGTGAAGGGGTGCGGCGAAGTGCGGGAGATCAGGGCCGGGCGCGCCGGAACACGTCGTCGGCCTCGTCCCAGCTCATGAAGTCCTCCGTTGTGCCGGCGAAGCCACCCCGGTCCGCCCGTGCGGCCGTCGCGTACATCGCGTCGATCTCCGGCCCGTACCGCCGCACGATGGCGTCCCGGCGCAGCTTCATCGACGGCGTCAGCAGGCCGTTGGACGGGGCGAAGGGTTCCTGGAGGACCCGGAAGACCCGGATGGACTCGGAACGGGACACCGTGCTGTTGGCCGCCGCGATCGCGCGCAGCACCTCCTGCCGCAGCGCGTTCTCCTCCCGGGCCTCACGCACCTCCCGGCCCGGCACGTCCCCGGACGTGGCCAGCGCGCCCCGCCAGTGTGCGAGGAACTCTGGGTCCAGGGTGATCAGGGCGCCCACACAGGGCCGGTTGTCTCCCACGACGACCGCCTGGTGGATGAGCGGATGCGCCCGCAGCTGCTCCTCCAGCGGAGCGGGGGCCACACACTTGCCGCCGCTGGTGATGACGATCTCCTTCTTGCGCCCGGTGATCGACAGATACCCCTCGGCGTCCAGCCGTCCGATGTCGCCCGTGGCCAGCCAACCGCCCTGCAACACGGCCCGGGTGCCCCGCTCGTCGTTGACGTACCCCTGGAACAGGGACGGCCCGTTCACCAGGATCTCCCCGTCCTGCGCCACCCGGACCTCCGTACCCGGCAGCGGACGCCCGACGGTCCCGAACTTCTCCCGGCCCACGGGCTGCGCCGTGATGCCGCCCCCGGTCTCCGTGAGGCCGTAGCCGTCGTGGAGGAAGATGCCGATGCCGGCGTAGAAGAGCGTGAGGTCACGGTTGAGGGGGGAGCCGGCCGAGCAGCCTCCCCTGACCCGGCCGCCGAGCGCCGCGCGCAGTTTGCGGTACACGGTCCGGTCGAAGAAGGCGTGCTGGAGACGCAGGTCGACGCCGGGGCCGGGGCCCTGGTCCAGCCGTTGCCGCTCGGTGGCGACGGCGTAGTCCTGGGCCGTGCGCACCGCGCGCTCGAACAGCGGGCCCTTGCCGGTCTGTTGGGCCTTGCGGAGGAAGTTCTTGTAGATCTTCTCGAAGATGTACGGCACGCCGTAGAGGAAGGTGGGCCGGAAGGACAGCAGGGCGGCGGACAGGGCCTGTTCGGTCAGTTCCGGCTCGTGGGCCAGCAGCAGCCCGCCGCGCAGGCACAGCTGCTGGATCATCAGGCCGTAGACGTGGGAGAACGGCAGGAAGGCGAGGATCGCGGGCTGCTGCCCGGGGGCCGCCGCGGTGTGCCGCCACCCGGCGAGCAGCACGTCGCAGGGGGCGGCCAGACTGCGGTGGGACAGCGCGCAGCCCTTGGGGCGCCCGGTCGTGCCGGACGTGTACGCGACGACCGCCGTCGACTCCGGCAGCACGATCCGGCGCAGCGAGTCCACCGTCGCGTCCGGTACCTCCCGGCCCGCCTCCATCAAGTGGGGCAGGGCGTCGGCGTCGAGCTGCCAGACATGCCGCAGCAGGGGCAGCCCGGCGCACACCGAGCCGACCGTCATCACACCCGCCTCGTCCTCGACGACCACGCCCACACAGGACGCGTCCCTGAGGATCCACTCGACCTGGTCGCGCGACGATGTCGGATACACCGGCACGATCTCGGCCCCCACCGACCACAGGGCCACACCGAGCACGGTCCACTCGTCACGGGTGCGCGCCATCACGGCCACCCGGTTGCCCGGCCGGATCCCGGCCGCGACCAACCCCTTGGCCAGGGCCACCACTTCGTCCCGTACCTCGGACGCGCTCACCGGGTTCCACGTACCCGGGTTCTCCTTGTCGCGCCGCGCGATCTGCGGCAACGCCGGATCACGGTGGGCCGTCTCGAAGAGGGAGTCGGCGAGTCCTCCGGCCATCACCGGGGCCGCCGATCGAGCGATGCCGAAGTTGCCCATGCGCCGCTCCCGAGCCTTCCCACGACCTTGCCGATGGTTCCGTCGCCTCCGTGACCGGCGGTGACCGGCCATGGCGCCTGGCAAGGTAGCGCATGCTTCCGGCGACGGTCAGTGGATTCGGCAAGTCGTCTCCGTATCGAGTCCGCCGGAGATCCGGGCCGAAGCCGCACGGCCGGGGAGCGGACGGGACGAGGGAAACGTGGTGGGAGGCCGGGCGGAATCGGCGGGTCCGGGTGGCCCGGAACGTGATGTGCGGCACGTGCCGTGCCCCCGCCCGTGATCCCCTGCGGGAATCGTCGCTGTCCACGGCTTGATCACCGCAAACCAGGGTGGAACGACCTGGTCTCGGGGTCTCTGGCGGGTGTGGCACTGTGGTGCGCGCGGGAGTGGGAGGTGCCCCCGCCGAGGGTAGAGAGGTGGACGGTGCGCGAGCCCAACGTCATCGGCGACTGGCAGGAGTACGACGGCGATCTGGCCGGCCTGCGCGTGCGCGTCCACGGCGTGGAGCGCGCGGAACCCCCCAAGGGACGCGACGACGCCACCGAGGGCCAGACCTACTTCCGCTTCCGGGTGACCGTCGAGAACCGGGGCGCCGACGACGTCTGCGTCCACCTCGAGGACGGCCAGCTCGACATCCGCACCGGCCCCGACGGCGAGAGCGCCTTCCTGGACTGGCGCAACTCCCAGTTCATCGAGGGCTTCGACGTCTACCCGCTGCGCCGCGCCACGGCCGTGCTGTACGCGGCCGCCTCCGAGGCGTGTCTCACCCATCTCGACATCCAGGTGCAGCTCAGGGCCGACGAGGAGTGGGCCGACCGCCATCTGTGGTCGGGCGGGATCGGCATCGGCATCGACGAGGACTTCCTCGACCCGGCCACGGGCACCGCCCGCGAGGGCATCGCGGGGCAGGTGAGCGCCTTCCTGCACGAGGAGGCGGAGCGGGGCGCGGGCTGAGGGAGCCCGCCCACCCCGTGCCGGACGAGCAACGTAACGGATGGTCGAAATCCGGCCATTGTGCAAAACGTTTTGGATATCTAGCTTGTCCGGCATGAGCGACAGAACGCCCCTGTCGGCAGGCTTCCCCACGCCCGAGCCGACCCGCCGCCTCCTGATCCGCGGCTGCGATGTGCTGCGCGTCCCGGCCGAGGGCGAGTGCGAGGTGCTGCGGGCGCGGGACATCGTGGTCGCGGACGGCGTCATCGAGGCCGTATCCCCGACCGGAAGCGCCACCGAGACCGAGGCGGACGTGATCGACGGCCGCGGCCTCCTCGCCGTCCCCGGCCTGGTCAACGCGCACACGCACAGCCCGATGGTGCTGATGCGCGGCGCCGCCGAGGACGTCACGGTCGAGGGCTGGTTCAACGACCGCGTCTGGCCGATGGAGAGCAACCTCACCCCCGACGACGTACACGCCGGCGCCCTGCTGGCCTGCGCCGAGATGATCCGATCCGGCGTCACCGCCTTCGCCGACCACTACTTCTTCCCCGAGCGCATCGCGGACGCCGTCGCCGAGACCGGCCTGCGCGCCGACATCGCGCCCACCTACTTCAGCAGCCGGGGCCAAAAGGCTTTGGAGGAGACCGTCGCCTTCGCCGAGGCCCGGCACGGCGACGCCGACGGCCGGATCACGGTCTCGCTCGGACCGCACGCCCCGTACACCGTCGACGACAAGGACCTGCGCGCCCTCTCCGACCACGCTCGACGGCTCGGCCTTCGCCTGCACATCCACGCCGCCGAGCACCTGGAGCAGACCGAGTCCAGCCTTCAGCGGCGCGGCATCACCCCCATCCGGGTCCTGCACGAGACCGGCGTGCTCGACGCGGGCGCCCTCATCGCGCACGGCTGCGGCATCGTCGAGCAGGACCTGCCGCTGCTGGCCGAGCACGCCGCGACGACCGCCGTGGCCTGCTGCCCGAAGGTGTACCTCAAACACGCCCTGTCCCCGCTCACCCCGGTCCGCGACCTGCTGGACACAGGAGTCGGCGTCGCGGTCGGCACCGACGGGGCCGCCGGGCACAACACGCTCGACGTGTGGGAGGCGCTGCGGCTGGTCGCGCTGACCCAGAAGCAGGCCGTACGGGACGCCACCTGGATGACCGTCTCCGACACCCTGCGCCTGGCCACCCGGGGCGGCGCCCGCGCGCTCGGCCTCCAGGACCGGATCGGCGCCCTGGAACCGGGCATGCGGGCCGACATCGTCCTCACGGATCTGACCGGCACGCACTGCCGTCCACTGCACGACGCGCGTGCCGCCCTCGTCTACAGCGCCCGCGCCAGTGACGTACGCACGGTCGTCGTCGACGGGCGCGTCCTCATGCGGGACGGCCGACTGCTGACCGTGGACGAGAGCGCCCTGCTCGTGGACGTCGACGCCCGGGTGGCCCGCATCCTGGACACCTCCCACGGGAGGGCGGTGCAGCACTATGACCCGTGAGCACCTCGGGGACCGTTCGGTCGTGCGCAGGCCCGCCTCCATCAAGGACGTGGCCGCCGCGGCCGGGGTAAGCCCCACCACCGTCTCGCACGTCCTCAGCGGCAACCGGCCCGTCAACGAGGACACCGCCGCCCGTGTCCGCAGTGTCGTCAACCGCCTCGGCTACGTCCCCGCCTCGCTCGCCCGCAGCCTCCAGGCCGGCTCCACCTCCGTGATCGGCCTGCTCATCCCCGACATCAGCAACACCTTCTTCGCCGAGCTGGCCAAGGGCGCCGAGGACGCCGCCCACGACCTGGGCTACGGGCTGATCCTCTGCAACACCGAGTTCGACGCCGACCGCGAGGACCGCTATCTCGGCATGATCCGCAGCCGGTTCATCGACGGCATGGTGTACGCCTCCGGATCGCCGCCCTCCCGGCGGAGGCTGGAGGCGCTGATGGGCAAGTTCCCGATCGCCCTCGCCGACGAGGAGGTCGACGGACTCCAGGGCGCCCTCATCGCCACCGCCGACCACGAGGCGGGCGGCCGGCTGGTCGGCGAACATCTGCGCGAACTCGGTCACCGCCGGGCCCTGATGCTCACCGGCCCGCGCGCCCTGAAGAGCGGCGCCGACCGGGCGAACGGCTTCGTGAAGGCCTTCAAGGGCAAGGTCGTCGAACGCGTCGGCGACTTCAAGGAGGCCTCCGGTCACCGACTCGTCGCCGGACGCCTCGAAGAGGGCCGCCTGGACTGCACGGCCGTCTTCGCCGCCAACGACCTGATGGCCTTCGGCGCCCTCACCGCGCTCCGCGAGGCCGGACTCTCCGTCCCCGGAGACATCTCGGTGGTCGGCTTCGACGACATCCGGGCCGCCTCCCTGATCCACCCGCCCCTGACCACCGTCCACCAGCCCGCCTACGACGTGGGCCGCACCGCCACCGCGCAACTCCTCCAGTACGTCTCCCGAGGAGAGGTCCCGCCCGCCTCCCGGCACACCCTCCCCGTCGAACTCAAGGTCCGCGCCAGCACGGCACCGCCTGCCCGCTGACGTCCCCTTTCTCCCGATCTCCCGACCGGCACGGTGCGCCGCCGTGCCGCGCCGCCCCCGTGCCCGAAAACCCTCTCCCCGAAAGGAGCTCCGCCATGCCCAGAGTCCTCGTCATCGGCGAGTCCTGGTTCACGTACACCGTCCATCAGAAGGGCTTCGACGCCTTCCACACCGCCGAGTACACCGAGGGCGGCGGCGTCTTCCTCGACGCGCTGCGCGCACGCGGCCACGAGGTGACGTACGTGCCCTCGCACGAGATAGCGACGCGGGTGCCGGACACGGCCGACGGGTTCGACGCCTACGACGTGGTCGCCATCAGTGACGTCGGCGCCAACAGCTTCCAGCTCCCGCCCCAGACCTTCGGCGCCTCCGTCCCCGCCCCCGACCGCTCGGAACTCGTACGCGCCTTCGTGGAGCGCGGCGGCGGGGTGCTGATGATCGGCGGCTACCTCACCTTCAGCGGCATCGACGCCCGCGCCCGCTGGGGCCGCACCCCGCTCGCCCCCGCCCTTCCCGTGCTCATGGTCGACCGCGACGACCGGGTCGAACTCCCCGCCGGAGCCGTCCCCGAGGTGGTCGGCGAGCACACGGTCGTACAGGGCCTGGAGCGGTCCTGGCCCGCGCTGCTCGGCCTCAACGAGGTCACCGCACGGCCGGAGGCCACGCTGCTGGCCGAGTGCGCCGGGCACCCGCTCCTCGTCGTCGGCGACTACGGCGACGGCCGCTCCGGCGCCTTCACCTCGGACGTGGCTCCGCACTGGGCACCACCGCCGTTCCTGGCCTGGGACGGGTACGCGGAGCTGTGGGACCGGCTGGTGCGCTGGCTGGCGGGGGCGGAGCTGTGAAGCAGGAGACGACCACCACCCGTACACCGCCGACAGGTACTCCCCACATCGCCGCCGCACCCGGCGACTTCGCCCCGCTCGTCCTCATGCCGGGGGACCCCCGTCGCGCCCGCCACATCGCCGAGACGTTCCTGAAGGACGCGCGCCAGGTCACCGACGTACGCGGCATCCTCGGCTACACCGGGACCCACCTCGGCGTACCCATGTCGGTGCTCGCGTCCGGCATGGGCATCCCCTCGATGTCGATCTACGCGACGGAACTGTTCCGGCACTACGACGTCCGCAGGATCGTCCGGGTCGGCACAGCCGGGGCGATCCCGCTCTCCGTCTCCCTGCGGGACGTGATCATCGCCTCCGCCGCCCACACCGACTCCAGCGTGAGCGGACTGCTCGTGGGCGGGGTGACGCTGTCCCTCACCCCCTCCTACCGGCTGCTGCGCGCCGCCGCCGACGCCGCCCGGTGGGAGGAACCCGTCCACATCGGGCCGGTGTTCAGCAGCGACCACTTCTACCTCGACCGCCCGGGCGTCTTCGACGCACTGGCGGGCCGAGGCACCCTCGCCGTCGAGATGGAGGCGGCCGGGCTGTACGCCGTCGCGGGCGCCGAGGGCGGCGAGGCGCTGGCCGTGCTGACCGCCTCCGACCACGTCCGCACCGGCGAGGCACTCTCCGCCGAGGAACGCGAGACGTGCTTCGACCGGGCCGTCCGTATCGCCGCGGCCGCACTTCTGGCCGACGTCTGAATGTCCCGCAGAAGAAATCAAACGGAAACCGGGCAACGTAGCCAAAACGTTTTGCACTTCCTACTGTCGACGCAACCCCACACCGCAAAATATCCGATGATCAGGAGATCGATGATGAGATACGGAAGAAGCGCCGCCGTCATGGTGGCCGGGATGCTCGCCCTTACCGCATGCGGCGGATCGGGCGGCGACGACTCCACCGCCGCCTCCTCCGGAAAGACCCGTATCAAGCTGGTCGTCAACGGAGGCCTCGGCGACAAGTCGTTCTTCGACTCCGCCTACGAGGGGCTGAAGAAGGCCGAGAAGGACCTCGGTTATGAGCTGAAGGTCGTCGAGCTGGGCTCGGACCGCACCAAGTGGGAGCCCGGTTTCGAGGACGCCGCAGCGGCCGACGACTACGACATCCTCGCGGCCGGAACCTTCGACGTCACCGACTACATCGGCGATCTCGCTCCGCAATACCTGGACAAGAAGTTCTGGGTCTTCGACTCGGCCGTCGACTACAGCGGAAAGAACGGCACCTGTTCCAACAAGTGCGAGAACGTCTACTCCGTGACTTTCCAGCAGAACGAGGGCGGATATCTCGCCGGATTCCTCGCCGAGAAGCTGGTCGCCGAAAAGGCCCTCAAGGGCGCCGAATCGCAGAATAAGGCCGGCGTGATGGGCGGTGTGAAGATCCCCGTCATCGAGGACTTCGTCGTCGGCTTCAAGGCGGGATTCAAGGCCGCCGGCGGAAAGAACTCCGATGTGCTCGTGCAGTACGTCGGCGGCGACAAGCCGTTCGGCGACCCCGCCAAGGGCAAGGAGATCTCCACCGCCATGTACGGCCAGGGTGCTGCCCTGGTGTGGCCGGTCGCCGGTCTCTCCGGCCTCGGCACCTTCGAGTCCGCCGTCACCGCCGCGCGCTACACGTTCGGCGTCGACTCCGACCAGTACCGGACCCTCACCGACCAGGCACAGAAGGACACCGTCGTCACCTCCATCCTCAAGAACGTCGGCAACGCCCTCTACAAGGCCGCGGACGCCGACAAGAAGGACTCCCTGAAGTACGGCGCCGTCGACACCGTCGGTCTCGCCGAGGACGCCGTGGGCTATGTGGACGACGACCACTTCCGGGAGCTGGTCCCGGAGAAGATCCGCACGGAACTCCAGGACGCCGCCGACAAGGTGAAGTCCGGCTCCGTCACGGTCCCCAGCGCCTTCTGACACCCACTGACCCGATCCCTGAACGGCCTTGAGATGAACGAGTCATGGGACACGGCCGGACCGGCCGTCGCCGCCCGCGCGGTCACCAAGACCTACGCCAACGGCGTGCGCGCGGTCCGAGGTGTGGACCTCGCTGTCCCGCCCGGTGAGATCCGCGCGGTCGTCGGAGAGAACGGCGCGGGCAAGTCCACGCTGATGAAGATGTTCTACGGCCTGGAGCAGCCCACCTCGGGCGAGATCGCCATCGGCGGCAGACCCCGTGTCCTGCGCGGCCCCGCCTCCGCGATCGCGCTCGGCGTGGGCATGGTCCACCAGAACCTGATGCTGGTGCCCTCCTTCACCGTCGCCCAGAACGTCGTCCTCGGCGTCGAACCCGGCCGCCGGGGCATGGTCGACACCAAGGCCGCGATCGAGACGACCGCCAGGCTCGCCGAGGAGTCCGGGCTCGCGGTCGACCCGAGGGCCCGCGTCGACGAGGTGTCCGTCGGCATGCGGCAGCGCGCCGAGATCCTCAAGGCGCTCCACCGCCGCGCCCGCGTCCTGGTCCTCGACGAGCCCACCGCCGTGCTCACCCCGCAGGAGACCGAGGACCTCTTCGCCGCCGTACGACGGCTGCGCGACGGCGGCATGACCGTGCTGTTCATCTCCCACAAGCTGCGCGAGGTGCGGGAGATCAGCGACACGGTCACCGTGATGCGCGCGGGCACCCTGGTCGGCACCGTCCCCACCGCCGACGCCACCGAACGCTCCCTCGCCGCCATGATGGTCGGCCGCGACCTCACCCTCGACGTGGCCCGCACCCCCGCCCGCCCCACCGAAGTCACCCTCCGGGTGAGGAAGCTGCGGTACGCGGCCCCGGTCGGCCAGTCCCTGCACGACCTCGACTTCGACGTCCGCGCCGGGGAGATCGTCGGCGTGGCCGGCATCGAGGGCAACGGGCAGAGCGAACTCGCCGAGATCCTCGCCGGGCTGCGCCGCCCCACCGACGGCACGGTCCGCGTCGGCGACACCGACACCGCCGGGCTCGACGTCGCAGGCCACCGCCGCGCGGGCATCGGATACGTCCCCGAGGACCGCCTCCACAACGGCGCCGCCCTGGACGAGTCGATCGCCGACAACCTCGTCGTCGACCGACACACCCGCCCACCCCTCGCCCGGCACGGCATCCTGCACCCCAAGGCCGTACGCGCCCACGCCGAGCAGCTGATCGACGACTACGCGATCCGCACCCCCGACCCGGCCGTCCCGGTCCGCGCCCTGTCCGGCGGCAACATGCAGAAGGTGATCGTCGCCCGCGAACTCTCCGCCGGACCACGACTGTTGATCGCCTCCCAGATCACCCGGGGCGTGGACATCGGGGCCATGCGGTTCATGTACGAGCGCGTGGTCGAGGCCCGGGACGCGGGCGCCGCCGTACTGCTGATCTCCGCCGACCTCACCGAACTGCTCGCCCTCTCCGACCGGCTGCTCGTCCTCAAGGACGGCCGCCTCGTCGCCCGCTTCGACGACACCACCGGCCTCACCGAGAAAAAGGTCGGCCTCTACATGCTCGGCGTCGAGCACCACGACCGGGAGCGGCTCACCGCCGGACTCGACGACGCGGAGGACGCCGTATGACCACGACCCTCATCGAGAAGGAGGACCGCCGCGAGTACCGCGCCACCCGGCGCCGCGACCTCGCCGTGGACCTCGGCATGACCCTGGCCACCATCCTGGCCGCCCTGATCATCGGCTTCCTCGTCATACTCGCCACGGGCAAGGACCCGGTCGCCGCGTACGAGGCCCTCCTCACCGGCCCGCTGGAGCGCTCCTTCCGCGTCGGCCGCTGGCTGGAGGACGCCACCACCCTCATCCTCCTCGGCCTGTCCGTCGCCATCCCCTTCCGGGCCCGCCAGATCAGCCTGGGCGCCGAAAGCCAGCTGTACGCAGGGGCGTTGGCGGCAGCCGCCGTCGCGATCCTCCTGCCGCTGCCACCGGTCGCGGCCGTCATCCTTCCGCTGGTCGCGGCCGCCGCCGCGGGGGCCGGCATGGGCTTCGTACCGGGCTCCATGAAGGCCCGCCTCGGCGCCAACGAGATCGTCGCCACGCTGATGCTCAACGCCATCGTCGTCCGCGTCTACGACTACCTGGTCAACGGCCCGCTCAAGCAGCCCGGCAGCAGCGCCGTCCACTCGAAGCCCATCCAGCCGGACTCGGCGCTCACCCCGCTCACCGACTGGTTCGGCGTCCCGCTCGGCCGCGCCAACATCGGCTTCGTCCTCATGCTGCTGACGGCCGTCGCCCTGTGGCTGCTGATCACCCGCACCCCGCTCGGCTACCGCATCCGCATGACCGGCTCCAACCCCGACTTCGCCGAGTACGGCGGCATCCGGGTGCCCCGTGCCATCGAGTGGAGCTTCGTCATCGGCGGCGCCGTCGCGGGCCTCGCCGGAGCCCACCTCGTGCAGGGCGTCTACGGCCGCCTCGAACCCGGCCTCGCCGGAAGCCTCGCCTTCGAGGGGATCGTCGTCGCCCTGCTGGCCAGGAACAACCCGCTGGTCGTCGTGGTCGCCGGGCTCTTCTACTCCTATCTGCGCGCCGGGGGCGACATCATGGAACAGCAGACGGACGTCGGCACCGAGATCGTCGTCGTCATCCAGGCGGTCATCGTGCTGCTGGTCACCGCCCAGGCCCTGCCCGACCTGCTCAAGCGGCGGCTCATCCGCAAGCAGGTGGGCGCCCGATGAACTCCGTACTCGACGTCGTCCTCAGCAGCGCCTTCCTGGCCGCCGTACTGCGGGTTGCCACCCCGTACCTGCTCGCCGCCTTCGGCGGGCTGGTCGCGGAACGCGCCGGAATCAGCAACATCGCCCTGGAGGGCCAGATGCTCTCCGCCGCCTGCACCGGCGCACTCGTCGCCGGCTACAGCGGCTCGGTCGCCCTGGGCGCACTGTCCGGCGTCGCCGTGGCGATGCTGCTGGGCCTCCTCCTCGCGGCCCTGCGCCTGGAACTGGGCGCCGACGCGATCATCGCGGGCATCGGCCTCAACCTGCTGGCCTCCGGCGCCACCGCCTACGCCGTCTTCAGCCTCCTCGACGACAAGGGCGGCACCTCGGGCCTGAAGAGCGGCACCCTGCCGACCATCCCGCTGCCCGGCATCGAGGACGTCCCGGTGCTCGGAGACGTGCTGAGCGACCAGAACATGGTCACCTGGCTGGCGTTCCTCGCCGCCCCCTTCGTCGCCTGGCTCTTCTACCGCACCCGCTTCGGCTTCCACCTGCGCGCGGTCGGCGAGATGCCGGAGGCCGCCGCGTCGGTCGGCATCCCCGTACGCCGGGTCCAGTACGCGGGCCTCGCCCTCAGCGGCGCGCTCGCGGGCCTCGCCGGGGTGTACCTCAGCATGGGCTACGTCTCGTTCTTCGTCCGGGACATGACCGCGGGCCGCGGCTTCATCGCCCTCGCCGCCGTGTTCCTCGGCGGCCTGCGCCCCTGGGGCGTCTTCCTCGCCGCCCTCGGCTTCGGCGCCGCCGAGGCCCTGGCCGTACAGCTCGGCACCCTCGACGTACCACCCCAGTTGGTCTCGACGATCCCGTACGTCATGACCCTGGTAGCCCTCGCGCTGTACGCCTGGCGTCGCAAGCGCCGGGGCACGGGCGAGCCCGCCCCGGTCTCGCTCTGACGCGCACCGACCTGACTCCTGGAACAGGACACATGCGACACGCACGCGCGCTCGTCGGCGGCCTCGCCGCCACGACCACCCTCTTCGCCGCCTCGCTCCCCGCCTCCGCCTCCGCCTCCTCCGGGCAGGCACCGGACGTCCGGCTCCTGGACACGATCTCCGTCCCGGTCGGCGGCACCGAGCTGGGCATGCCGTTCGGCGGACTGTCCGGCATCGACTACGACCCGGGATCCGGCACCTACGTGGCCGTCAGCGACGACCGCTCGGAGAACGGCAAGGCCCGCTTCTACACGCTCCGGCTGCCACTCGCGGGCGGTGCATTCGCGGGCAGCGCACCGGACGTCGAAAGTCTGTCGGTCCTCGCGGACACCGACGGCGCGCCCTTCGCCGCCAAGACGGTCGACCCGGAGGCCATCCGTTTCACGCCGGGCGCGCGGAGCGTGCTGTGGACCAGCGAGGGCGCGTCGAGTGCGGGGAAGCCCGCGTTCGTGCGGGAGGCGACCACCTCCGGCGGATACGTGACAGAACTCCCGTTGCCGTCGGCGTACGCGCCAGTCCGGTCCGCCTCGGGGACGCTGACCGCCGGCGTCCGCAACAACCAGGCCCTGGAAGGGCTCACCCTCTCCCCGGACGGCGGCAAGGCCGTCACGATCACCGAGAACGCCCTGGTCCAGGACGGGCCGGCAGCCAGTCTGGTCGCCAAGAGCCCCTCCCGGCTGCTGGTGACGGACCGCCGTACGGGCGAGCCGGTCGCCGAGCGCGTCTACGAGGTCGACCCGATCTCGGACGCGCCCACCGCGCCACTGCCGCCGCCGGTCAACACGTACTCGGCGGACCGGGGCGTCTCGGAGATCCTCGCGATCAACGAGACCGACTACCTCACCGTCGAACGCTCCTTCGCCTCGGGCGTGGGCTTCGCCATCCGCGTCTACTGGACCAGCACGCTCGGCGCCACGGATGTCAGGGGCGAGGAGGCCCTGTCCGGCACCGAGACCCCGATGACGAAGAAGCTCCTGTTCGACTTCACCACCACCGGCGCCGACGCCGACAACGTCGAGGGCATCACCTGGGGCCCGACCCTGCCCGACGGCTCCCGCTCCCTCGTCCTCGTCGCCGACGACAACTTCGGCTTCAACGGCAGCACCACCAAGTTCCATCTGCTGTCCGTGCGTTCCGGACTGCTGGCCGCGCGCACCCCCGACGTCAACGGCGACGGCGTCGTCGACGCCCGGGATCTCGCCGCCATACCGACCGCCGGGCGCGCCGGAGACCTCGACGGGAACGGCCGCACGAACGCCAAGGACATCCGCCTCTGGCTGACGTACACGAAGAAGTTCCCGACGGCGTAGGCGGCAGGGCCCCTGCGGAGGCGGTGGTGCGGTCCCGTGTGACCGCCGCTTCAGCAGGGGCCCTGTCGTATGCCGTACAGCTCAATGGCGGTCGGCGCCACCGGTGCCGTGCGCGGTCACGGCCCCAGTTCCTTCAGTACTGACACCACCCGCTTGTCCTGGGCGTCCAGGAACGCGCCGAACTCCTCACCGGTGAGGAAGGCGTCGTCCCAGCCGTTGTGCTTCAGGGACCGCTGCCACTCGGGCGAGTCGTGAAGTGCGTCGAACAGGCGGGTGAGCCTGTCGCGTTCGGCGTCGGAGAGGCCGGGCGGGGCCACGACGCCGCGCCAGTTGGTGAAGCTCACGTCGTAGCCGGACTCCTGCAAGGTGGGTGCGTCCAGTCCGTCGACGCGCTCGGAGCCGGTGACCGCGAGCGGACGCAACTCACCCGCCTTGATCTGGTCCAGGTACTCGCCGACACCCGAGACCCCGAACGCGACCTTGTTGTCGAGGACTGAGGTGAGGAGTTCGCCACCGCCGTCGAAGCGGACGGAGTCGACGTCCTTGGGCGCGATCCCGACGGCCCTCGCCATGAGCATGAGCGCGGTGTGGTCACCCCCGCCGGGTGCGGAGCCGACACCGACCGAGAGCCCGCCGGGGTTCTCCCGCCAGGCGTCGGTGAGGTCGTCCACGGTCCTGTACGGGGAGTCCTTGGCGACCACGACGACCCCCTGCTCCTCCGTGAGCCGGGCGATCGGGGTGATGTCGGCGAGGGTCCTGGGCGCGTCCTTGGAGCGGACGGCCCCCACCACGCCGAGGCCCATGGCCATGACGAGCTTGCCGTTGCCGCGTTCGCCCACCAGGCGGGCCAGCCCGACGGTGCCGTCGGCACCAGGCAGGTTGAACACCTCGACGTCGTGGGTGAGCCCCGCCTCCTGGGCGTTCTTCGCGGCCGTCCGCGCCGTGATGTCGTAGCCGCCGCCGGGCGTGTTCGGCACCATGAAACGCAGGCCCGGGATCTGGGTGCCCGTCTCGCCGCCGCTGCCCGTGGTCACCAGCGGCGGCCCCACGAGCACGAGCACGGCGGCCCCCAGCAGGGCGAGGGGGGTGCGCAGCCGCACGAGTGCCACCACCTGTCGCTACGTCCATGGGCCTGGTGCCGTCGGTCGGGTCATTGTGCCGTCGGATCGCCCGATCGGAGAGTGACCTGTGCCATATCGTGCTCTCGGGTGGGAGGTCCGGCCCACTTACGGAAGCAACGGAGGTTGTGGTCTTTGTGGTCACGGTCTCCGTCACCGTATGAGCACTCTCCCCACACCTCCCTTTCCCCCGGCACACGCGAGCGCCATGATGGGGCGACCCGCCGCGCGAACCGGCACCCGAGCCGCCGTACCCGCAGCAGCAGCCGTACATCGTGCCGGCACGAGAGATTGAGTCCGTCGTGGTCGCCACCTTCCGCCGCCATACCCTCGCGGGCGAGATGCTGGTCCTCCAGCTCGCCATCGTGGTGGTCGTGCTGCTCGCGGTCGCCGCGGTCTCCCTCACACAGTCGGCGGCGACCTTCAACCGGGTCGAGGGCCGCCGGGTCACCGCACTCGCGGAGCAACTGGCCGCCAACCCGCTCGTACGGTCCCGGCTCGCCCAGGCCCTGCCGCAGGAGGCCCTGGCGCCGCTGGTGAACTCCACCCAGACCCAGTCCGGCGTCACCTCGGTGACCGTCGCCGACGCCGAGGGGCGGATCGTCAGCTCCACCGACCCCACCGCGATCGGCGACCGCCTCCCGCGCGGCGAGGGCGCGGCCCGGGGCCGCGGCTGGTCCGGCTCGCTCACGCTCGACGGCACCCGCGAGCTGGTCGCCCAGGTCCCCGTCCTCGGCGCCACGGACGACAACCTCGGCCGCTTCCTCGGCACGGTCATGATCGGCGAGGCCTCCCCGACCGTCTGGCAGCGGCTCAGCGGCGCCTCCTCCTACCTCCTCGCCTATCTGGGCGTCGCCAGCGGCCTCGGCATCGCCGGGTCCTGGCTGCTGTCCCGCCGCGTCAAGCGACAGACCCTCGGTCTCGAGCCCCGCGAGATCGCCGGCCTCGCCGAACACCGCGAGGCCATGTTGTACGGCATCGCCGAGGGCGTGATCGCCCTGGACCCGCAGCACCGGCTGACCCTGGTCAACGAGATGGGCCGCCGCCTGCTCGACCTCCCCGAGGACTGCGTCGGCCAGAGCCTCGCCGAACTCCGGATCGAGGGGCGGCTGCGGGACGTGCTGATGGGCGACCGGGAAGGCGCCGCGGACCGCGACGAGGTCGTTCTGCGCCGCGGCCGCGTCCTGGTCATGAACCGCATGACCGTCACCAAGGACGGCCGCCCCCTCGGCTCCGTCACCACCCTGCGCGACCGCACGGAGCTCGCCCGTCTGGAACGGGAGCTCGGTTCCTTCCGCAGTTCCTCGGAACTGCTGCGCGCCCAGGCCCACGAGTTCGCCAACCAGCTGCACACCATCTCCGGGCTCATCCAGATCGGCGAGCAGGACGAGGTGGTCCGCTACATCCGCGCCCTGAACCAGCGCCGCCAGTCCCTCGACGTCGTCCTCAGCCGCCGCGTCCGCGACACCGCCATTGCCGCGCTGCTGACGGCGAAGGCGTCCCTCGCCGCCGAACGCAAGGTCACCCTGCGGATCTCCGACAGCACCGCCCTCGACCGGCTCGCCCCGGAGGACGCCGCCGACGTGGCGACCGTCGTCGGCAACCTCGTCGACAACGCGGTCGACGCGGCCGCCACCACGGGCACGCCCGACGACCGTGAGGCCTGGGTCGAGGTCGAGCTGTGCCAGGACGCCTCCAGCGTGGAGATCGTGGTCCGTGACTCCGGGCCCGGCGTGGCACCGGAACTCGCCCGCGAGGTCTTCTCGCACGGCTTCACCACCAAGGCCGCCCGGGAGGGCGAACGTGGCATCGGTCTGGCCCTCACCCGGCTGGTCTGCGAACGCCACGGCGGTGAGATCTCTGTGACCAACACCCCCGACGGTGCCATGTTCACCGCACGCATGACCGTCAGTCACCTCGCCGACGCGGTGGCGGAAGGAGTGCCCTCATGACTACGACGCGTACACCCGGCGCGATAGACGTCCTGGTGGTCGACGACGACTTCATGGTGGCCAGGGTCCACCACGCATTCGTCGAACGCGTCCAGCCGTTCCGGGTCGTCGGCGTGGCCAGCACCGGCGAACAGGCGGCCGCCGCCGTCGACGAACTCCGCCCCGACCTGGTCCTGCTCGACCTGTACCTTCCGGACGGGTTCGGCCTCGACGTCATACCCCGGCTGCGCGCCGCCGGGCACGACTGCGACGTCATGGTCATCAGCGCCGCCCGCGAGGCCGACACCGTGCGCGGCGCCGTCCGCCACGGCGTCGTCGACTACCTCCTCAAGCCCTTCGAGTTCGAGGACCTGCGCGGCCGGCTCCAGCGGTACGCCGCCCAGCGCGGCCGGCTGCTCACCACCGTCGTCCGCAGCCAGGCCGACGTCGACCGGGTCATGGCCGGAGCGGGCACCCAGGCGTCGGCGGCCGACGCCCTGCCCAAGGGCATGAGCGTCGAGACCGCCGACCTCATCGAACGCACCCTCCGCACCGCCGACGGCACCCTCTCCGCCACCGAGTGCGCCACCCTCACCGGCATCTCCCGCGTCAGCGCCCGCCGCTACCTGGAGCACTTCCACACCACGGGGAGCGCGGACGTCTCCCTGCGGTACGGGGTGGCGGGGCGGCCGGAGCGGCGGTACAGCTGGCGGGTGTGACGGGGTGGTGCCGGTGCCGGGAGGGCTGTGCCGTCCGGCACCGGCGCCGACATCGGTGAGGCCCGCTGTCAGCCGCCATCGCCTCCACTCGTCCCGTTCTTCACATCCGTCGCGCCCGGGAGCAGTGCGAGGGCGTCGAAGGCGTCCGCGACGCGGGAGCGTTCGCCGGTGTCGCCGGCCGCCGCGGCCAGGGGCGAGATGCCGCCGCCGTCGAGGGTGCGCAGCCGGTCGACCGCCTCCGGGAGGTGGTAGGCGCCGCCGCCCAGGACGACCCACTTGCCGACCTCCGGGTGCATGACGAGCGAGGCGTCACGGTTCTCGGCGTCGGACGTGGGCCGGTCCACCCACAGGTCGGTGCGGCCGGTCACCGCGACCGGCACGCCACCGGCCGACCAGGCGACCGTCACCGTCACCGTGTGCCGGCCGGGCCGCTCCAGCGGGAACCCCTCGGTGCTCCAGAACACGCGGTACTCGGCCCCGAGGGACTCGCCGGGCGCCAGCGGGGCCAGCTTCGCCGCCTCGCACCTGATCACGAACGGCCGCACCGGCCGCTCCTGGCCGCTCTCGTCCAGGCAGGACATGCTGGCGAAGAGCGCCTCCAGCCGGAGATCGTTGGGCACCAGCAACTCGTTGTCGGAGTTGTTCGTCAGCCGCCAGGACACGGTGACGGGCGCGCCGAGCGGGGCACGGTCGGTCTCCGACCAGACC
Organism: Streptomyces graminofaciens; assembly: GCF_030294945.1. NCBI lineage: Bacteria > Bacillati > Actinomycetota > Actinomycetes > Kitasatosporales > Streptomycetaceae > Streptomyces > Streptomyces graminofaciens. The sequence goes on from NZ_AP018448.1 coordinate 11,417,970, forward strand.
TCCAGCTCCAGCTCGCTCGACCGGAAGAGGTTGCGGTCGGCGGCCTGTGGCGAACCGGCCGGGAACCAGGTGGCGAACGGCCAGCCGCCCGGCCGTACCACCGGGTCGGGCATATGGGCGAGGTGGTTGCGCACGGTCGGGTTGAAGCCCAGGTTGATCTGGTCCGGGAACACCCCGGGCGCGCCGGACGCGGGCCCGCCGAGGACGTCGGCCACGCTCGGCGTGGTCGTCATGATCGAGTTGTCGGCGACGGTCTCGCTCTCCTGGTGGATCTGGTTGAAGGCGTGGGTGACCTCATGCGTCGCCGACCTCAGGAAGGCGCGGGGCACGTTGCGCTGCTGCTGGTTCGAGGCCGCCCCGAAGTTCGACGAGTCGGCCGACGGGTATCCGTCGTCGCTGAAGCTCGCCGACCCTTCGCGCGGCACGCCGATCTGGTCGTACATGACTCCGCGCGAGCAGCCCAGCGCGGCGGGGACGACGACGAGGTGGGTGCGCCACTCGGCGTCGAGGTCGGTGCTCGCCCTGCGCACGCTCGCCATGAGCGCGTGCAGATTCGCCGCCGACCAGCAGATGTCGGGGTTGACGCCGGTGGGCACCGGGATGTCGATCTGCGCCTCGGTCCGGTCGATGGTGAGCTGCCAGCCGGCGGTCGCGTACACGGTGTCGAAGAACTCCGTGCCGGTACCCGACGCGGCCGGCACCGGCTGGGGTGCCACGGCACCGCGCAGGGTGTCGATCTCCAGCACGGCCCGGCGCAGGAAGCTCGACACCCTGGTCAGGGTGACCCTCCCGCGCACGACTCCGCCTTCCAGCACGGTGCCCTCGAAGCGCGGCCCGCCGAGGCCCGGCAGTGGGAAGGTGCTCGGCACCTGGGAGACGACGAACCGCAGCGACCGGCTGGGCGTGGCGGGGAACGTGCCCTTGAACTGGCCCGCGGGGGGCTGGGTGTAGTCGAACTCGTCGAGGTCGATGGTGACCTGGCACCGCCGCCCGGGCAGCTCGAAGATCGGCACCGCGAGACGGGTGCCCTTGAGGTACGACTGATACCGGTCCCGGGGGAAGATCGGGATACGAGGCCGCAGCAGGGGCGGCAGCGCGCCCGCGCGGCTGGCCGCGGCGGCGACGGACTCGCCCCTGGCCCCGGACCCGGCCGCCTCGTCCTGGCCGGGCATCGCACCCGCGAGCGCGGCGTCCTCCGGCCCGGCCACCACGGACTGCGGCAGCCGGTACAGGTCGCCGCTGACGATCACGCCGTCCTCTCCGGCGGCCGGTGCCCCGCGGTCGACGCGCAGGGTGCCGACGGTGCTCGGCAGGGACGGCTGGTTCGGCCTGATCGTCACCTGGTAGCACCCGTTGCGGAAGTCGATCCGGCACGGCCGCAGTCGCGGGAGCGGGACGGGGACGGGCAGGCCGCTCTGTGCGCCGGCCGCGCCCTGATCGTCGCCCTGGGCTCCGGCCGACGCGTCCTCGACGAGGATCGGGGCCGCGACCGGGATCCCGGACGGGGTGACGTTCGCGTTGTTCGGCAGGACTCGTGGTTCGGAGTCGTACGTTCGTGCTGGGTCGTTGCTCATGTTCGCCCTCCCGGGGCCGAAGCATGGGGTGGCAGAAGGCGCCCCCCGGCCGACCGATTCCGCCCCTGAGCCCCGGGCGTGGGCTGCATGTGACAGTTTCGTTACCGGCTCAACCTCCTGCGGAAGCCGGGATGCCGCAATAGTCCGGTTGGGTCATGGGCGGTGACGGTCGGGCCATGGGGGTCGTGGATCCGAGCCCGCATCAGGGGGTGCCGGTGTGCGATGTCGGCACCGCTGGGTACTTCCCGAGCCGGGCCTCGGCCGTCGGTACCCGTTCCAGGACGCCGCCCGCGAACGTGTCGTACAACGGCAGCGTTTCGAGGTGGACATAGCCGATGTGGCAGTCGCAGACGGCGAGCGGGCACGGGCGGGGCGCGAGGGCCGCGCGGTACGAGCCGTCGTAGAGGTTGCCCAGCTCGGCCCGGACGAAGTGACAGCGCCGCACTGTCCCGTCGCCGTCGACGGACACGACCGTCGAGCCCGTACGGCACGGCAGGCCCGCAGAGCGGTGCGGTTCACGGCTGAACGGGAACAGCGGGTCCAACTCGGTCCAGAGCGCGGCCTGTTCGTCCGTGTACGAGTGGCCCTCCGCCGCGTTCACCCACAGATACACCTGCTCCGGCAGCTCGGCGCGCAACCGCCGCGCGTGCTCCAGGTGCTCGGGCAGCCCGACGATCCCCACACTGAACCGGACCCCCATGCCGACCAGCCGCCGCGTCTTGTCGAGGAACCGCTCGTACGGTGTCTGCCCCGGGTGGTACGTGCACCACAGGGCCACCGTGTCCAGGTCCGCCTCGGCCAGCCACTCCGTACGGCAGCTGAGGTTCGTCTGGATCGCCACGCGGTCGATGTGCGGCTCCCGCGACAGCTCCACCATGGCCCGCCGGTACCAGGACCGCACCAGTCCCTCGCCCCACGGGGTGAACAGCACCGACAGCCGGTCGTCCGTCTGCGCCCGCGCCCAGCCGGCGAAACGGTCGAGGGCGGCACGGTCGGCCCGCAACTGCGCCGTCGAGTCACGCCTCTTGGCGAACGGGCAGTACGGGCAGTCGTAGTCGCAGGAGGCGAGCGGGCCCCGGTACAGGATCGTCAGGTCCACGGCGGCCGTCACCGCAGCTCGTAGTCGGCCATCGCGGCCCGCACGCCCGGGGAGAAGAACTCGGGACCGATCGCGTCCGAGTGCGCCAGCCCCTCGGGAGTGAGCCGCAGAAGCTCGGTCCCGGTGTCCGCCAGCCAGCCACGGGAGGCCAGCGTCTCCAGCTCCGCCGGGAAGTCCTCGTACGGCTCCGCCCCGAACCGGCGCCGGTAGTCGGCCACCGGCAGTCCCTCCGCCTGGAGCAGCGACTGCAGCAGATGGCGGCGCCGCGCCTCGCCCTCGTCGACCGCGCGGCCGACGGACGCGCGGCTGAAGTCCTCGGTGGCCGCGTAGTCGTCGATGATCGCGCGGATCTCCCGCATGTCGACCGCGTAGTCGAAGGAGTAGTGCACTTTCGACGTGTACGAGCGGGCGCCGCAGCCCAGGCCGATCATGCCGTCGGTCTGGCAGGTGTAGTCGTCCGGGCCCTGCGGTGGCGCGTCCGCGCGGCGGAACATCCGCATCGACACCTGCTCGTAGCCATGGGCGAGGAGGTGGTCGCGGCCCTCGCGGTAGCGCCGCAGCCGTGCCTCGTCCCAGTCACGGTCCGCGACCTCCGGGTCGAGGTGCCGGCCGAGGCCCGTCAACGGCCGTACATACAGGGGGTAGAGATAGATCTCCTCCGGCCGCCAGGCGAGGGCCGCGTCGAGGGAGAGCCGCCAACTGGCCGCCGTCTGCCCGTCGATGCCGTAGATCAGGTCGATGTTGAGGACCGGGATGCCGGTGTCGCGGACGCGGGAGAGGGCCGTCTCGACGTCGGCGCGGCGCTGCGGTCGTACTGCCGCGCGTGCCTCCGCTTCGACGAAGCTCTGCACTCCGAGGCTGAGCCGCGTGGTGCCCCGCTCGGCCAGTACCGCGAGCCGGTCGGCCGTCGCGGTGGCGGGGGAGGCCTCGACCGACAGCGGGATCGCCCGGAGGTCCGCGCCCATGTGCCGCTCGGCGATGTCGCACAGCCGTTCCAGCTCGGCGGCCTCCAGATAGGTCGGCGTACCCCCGCCGAACGCGGCGTTCGCGAACCGCACCGGCGCCGTGTCACCCAGCGCCTCGCGCACCGCGATCGCCTGCCGTTCCAGCGCGTCGAGGTAACGGCCGGTCAGCCCGTCCGGAGCACCGATCCGGGTGAACAGGTTACAGAACCCGCAGCGCACCTCGCAGAACGGTATGTGCGCGTAGAGGGACAGGGCCGCTCGGGACTCGCCGGCCCACAGGTCCGCGAGCCGTGGACTGCCGGGCAGCTTTCGGTACGCCGTCTTGTGCGGGTAGGCGTACACGTAGTGCTGATAGGGGCGAACCGGTGTCTCGGTCACGGTCATGCGGACGGCTCCAGGAAGAAGTGGCTGTAGGGGACGGTCCACACGGCCTCGTGGCCGAGCCGGTGCCCGGTGTATCCGTCGTCCCCGTACGTGGTCCCGTGGTCGGAGCAGACGACGGCGAAGCAGCGGCGGCGTGAGCTCATCGCGGTGAAGAGCCGCCCGATGTGCCGGTCGATGTACTCCAGGGCCGCCGCGTGGGTGACCAGGCTGTCGCCTGCCTCGCGGGTGGCGCCGGGCAGGTGGAACCAGTTGGGCTGGTGCAGGGCCGAGGCGTTGAGGAAGAGGAACAGCCGCTGTTCGGCGGGCAGTTCGGCCACGATCCGTTCGGCGAGGGCCACCTGGGACTCGAAGGAGGTCGGGGAGGCGACCGAGAACTCCGGCTCCCAGTGGCTCTCCTGGAACAGGCCCGGCAGGACGCTGCCCAGTGCGCCCTGCTTGTTGAAGAAGCCGACACCGCCGACGCACACCGTGCGGTAACCGCGCTCGGCGAGCGCCGACACCAGGTCGGGCCGGTCGAAGACGAATGTGCGCCCCGCTGTCGTCTCGCTGCCGGCGAACCGGCTCGCGAAGAGGCGCGGGTGCGGTCCGGGGGCCGCCGGGGTCGGCAGGAAGCCCGCGAACATGGCCTGGTGCGAGGCGTAGGTGAAGCTGCCGGGCGCGTGCCGCTTCTCCCAGGTGCCGCCCGGCAGATGTGCGGCCAGGTTCGGCAGCCGGCCGGCCGCCGCGAGCTCCACGGCCACGTCGTACCGGAGTGTGTCGAGCGTGAGCAGCAGCAGGTCGTCGCGGCCCACCACCTCGTTCATGTCGGGCTCCGGGGCCGCGGCCCCGGGGTTCGGTTCGGCTACGTGCAGGTCAGATACGTGCATGGTCGTTCCTCGGCCGGGGGTGGTGCGAGGCCGCCGGGAGCGCGAAGCCCCGGGCCGCCGCGAGCTGCGCCGCGTAGGTGTCCAGGCCCTCCGCCGGGCTTCCCGGCAGCCCGGTCAACCGGGGCAGCAGGTCCCCGAAGGCGTTGACCTCGCCGACGGCGAACCGGCGCCAGCCGATCGACGGGAGCAGATCGACGCCGACGGACAGCGTGCGGGGGAAACAGGCCGCGGCCTGCTCGCAGATGTCCAGCGCCCGCGCCCACCGGTCGCCCGCCGCGTCGACCACCGACGCCAGGTCGCCCCGCGCCCCGCCCAGATGGAGGTTGGTGAGAGGGAACCGGCTGGTGCGTACCACGGCGTGCGTGGCGCGGCCCGCCACGACCAGGACCCGCAGGTCCGCCGATCTGCCCTGGGCGGAGGCCTTTGGCAGCCAGCGCTCGATGTGCAGCCCGTCGGGCGCCAGCGCGTCGACGACGGCGGCGATCTCCCGCTCGTCGGTGTAGCGCCGCACCCGCAGGGAGTTGTGGAGACGGCCGTCCGGCGCCACCTCCACCGAGGTCGTGGCCCTGATCCGTCCCGACGTCGCCGTCTCGACGGCCAGCACCCCGGACGCCGACGAACCATGGGCGAGCTTGACGAAGACACGCGGCATGCCGTGCTCCCGCATGGCCGCCCGTACGTCGTCCCAGCCGCGCACCGGCAGCACACCGCCCGAGGTGGGCGACGGCGGCACCGGAACGCCCGCCGCGTCGAGCCGGGCATGGCACTGCCGTTTGTCGAACAGCACGGCGAGCTCCGCGGGATCGTCCAGCCGGACCCCGCCCCGCAACGACCCGACGGCGTCCAGGAACCTGCCGTACCAGGTGGCCGAACCCTCCACCCGTGTCGGTTCGTCGACCCCGCGCAGCAGCCGGTCCACTTCGGCATTCTCGCCCGGCGAGTCCAGCCGGACGATCTCGTCGTCGGCGAAGTCGTGACCGCCGTCGCGCAGGACGTCCCGCCACTCGACGATCCGGGGCGTGCCCGCACCGGCGGCCTCGGCGGCCGCGACGAACAACCGCACCCGCCGGTTCTCCCCGTTGCCGACGACCACCCACGGCGCACCCGCGCCCCCGGGACCGAACATACCGACCTCCCCCCTCAAGCCGTCCCCCATGCCGCCCCCCTCGGTCCGTCGCGCCTACTCGCCCACCGCGACGAAACGCCACACCGTGCCGTCGTCCTCCTCGTCCGACTCCGCGTCGTCCGGGTCCACGTCGACCTGGACGCCCTCCGCCTCCAGGGAGTCCCGCAGCCGGTCACGTATCGCCGCGCTCAGGTAGTTGTGGTGCAGGTCCAGGGTGATGAGGTGGGTGAGGGGCTGGCCCGTGAGCAGCGCGGTCGCGCCGTCGTCGGTGAGCACGCCCATCGACACGTCGAGGACGGCGAGACGGGCCACCACCGGCGCGGCGGCCAGCGCCGTACAGATGTCGTCCTGCATCTCGCTGTTGCGCAACGCCAGATGCCTCAGCGCCGGGAGACGTGTGCCCGCCAGGATCGGCGCCAGGTCGGCCACCTCGGAGTCGCCGCCGTACTCGGAGGTGCCCAGCCACAGATCCAGCTTGACGAGGGCCGGCAGCTCACTCGCCGCGACACCCCGCACCGCCTCTACCGGCATGCCGCCGGTCTCGACCGTCAGCGTCCGCAGCCGCTCGTGGCGCACGGCGGGGAAGACCAGCCCCTGGCCGCCGCGGACCCCGAACTCCTCCAGCTCGCCGAAGGCGTTGAGCAGTGGGGACACATCGCCCTGGTTGATCCAGGAGATCTCGCACTCCTCCATCACGATGTCCCCGAGGAACAGCGCGCGCAGGGCGGGCAGCCGGTCCTTCGCGGCCACCAGAGCCTCGATGATCTTCTCCGGACCGTTGTCGTACGCGTCGCTCCAGGCGCCCACCACCAGGGCCCGCACCTTCGTGGTGTCGACCGAGGCGAGGAACCGCCCGAACGCGTCCTCCCACTCCTCGTCGCTCTCGTACGACTCCACGGCGACCCGCCACGCCACCGACTCGGGGTTCGGCAGTCCGGCCGCGTCCTCGGGCCCCTTCACCGAGTCCGGGAAGGTGAAGGCCGGCAGGTCGTGGAACTCCCGCAGGTGGTCTCCGATGGTCATGTGCGCCCGCCTCTTCGCCTTGCTGCCGGCCGATGGATCCGACCCGGTGGCCGGAACCGCTCGCTGAACACCCGGTGCGCGGACAGCGCCGCCGGGTAGGGGAGTTCTACCAAGCCCCACTGACAACGCGTACGGCGGACCCTTGTTCGGTCTGGTCGCGGCCTTGCCGAGGGCGGTTGTCAGTGGGTGCCTCTACGGTCTTCTCCATGGCACACCCGAGTGCCCCGAACGGGAGGAAGACCCATGTACCGGCAGGGAGATGTCCTGATCGTGCCGCTCGCGGAGCACGCGGTGCCCGAGAGCGCGCATGACGCCGTGTCGGAGCCGCGTGACGGGCGCGGCAGGTTCGTCCTCGCCCTCGGCGAGGTCACCGGCCACGCCCACGCCGTGGTGGGCCCGGGCCGGCTGATCCGCGAGGCGGGCGTCTTCGGCCCGATGCTGTTGCACGTGCCGGAGGGCGCCCGGGTCGTCCACGAGGAGCACGCGGCGATATCCCTGCCCAAGGGCTGGTACCGAGTCGTACGACAGCGTGAGTACGTGCCGGGGTCGGTGCGGATCGTCGCCGACTGAGGCGCGGGGCGGGACGAGCGGGAAGAACGACGAGGAGTGAGGGGCGAGGCCGTGACGGAAGAGACGAACTGGCGGGCGGTGGCGGCGGCCACGGGAACGGGGGAGCGTGCCGGGGCGGAGGCGGGTGTCCGCCTCGCCTACCGCAGGGCGGGGCTCGACGAGCCGGAGATGATCGTGTGGGCGCGCTCCCCGCTGGAGGCGGTGCGGCTGCTCTCCGGTGACGTGCCGGAAGGCGTGACGACGCCCCTGCCGACCGGGGCGAGCGTGCGCGACGCCCTGCGCAACAGACCTCTCGCCGCCGCCCGCGAGCGACTTCACAGCGGCCTCGGCCCGGCGGGCTGGAGCGGCCATTGGCGCGCGACGGGCGAGAACCTGTGGGAGACCACCCGCCCGCTCGTCGACCGCGTCCGCACCGGCGTCGTCGAGGCGCTGGCCCCGAGCGACCGCGAGGAGGAGACCCGCATCAGACTCCTCCTCCTGGATGCCGTCCTCGGCCAGCACGACGCCGCCTGGCTGTACGCCCTCGACACCGACACCGACGCGGACGCCGATACGGCGAGCGACGCCGGCTCCGGGCTCGACGCACTGGCCGAGGTGGCCCGTACGGCGGGCTGGTGGTGGCCGTACGAGAACGTCGCGGTCCTCACCGAACGGCCCACGGAGCTGCACCGCGACGAGGCGGGCCGTCTGGACCGCGGCGACGGCCCCGCGCTCGCCTACGCCGACGGCTTCGCCCTGCACGCCTGGCGCGGACTGCCCGTACCCGCCGAGTTCCTCGACCGGCTGGGCGCGCTCACACCCGAGCAGATCCGGCAGGAGGAGAACGCGGAGCTGCGCCGCGTGATGCTGGAGTTCTACGGCTACGAGCGCTATCTGGAGGAGTCCGGGGCGAAGCCGGTGGACCGCGACGAGACGGGCGTCCTCTGGCGCATAGAACTGTCCGGCGACGAGGACGTGGTGATGGTCGAGGTCGTCAACTCCACGCCCGAGCCCGACGGCACGAGCCGCACCTACTGGCTGCGCGTGCCGCCCACGACGCGTACGGCCAGGGAGGGAGTGGCCTGGACGTTCGGCCTGGACGCCGAGGTGTACGAGCCGCTGAAGCAGACGTGAGCGCCACCGTCGCCGTCGGTCACTCGAACCGTGACGTGTCGCCCGCGCCCTTGCGGATGATCTCGGCCTCGCCGCTGGAGAAGTCGATGACGGTCGTCGGCTCCGTGCCGCAGTCACCGGAGTCCACCACCGCGTCGACCAGGTAGTCCAGGCGCTCCTTGATCTCCCAGCCCTGCGTCATCGGCTCCTCCTCGTCGGGCAGCAGCAGAGTGCTGGAGACGAGGGGCTCGCCGAGCTCCGCGAGCAGGGCCTGGACCACGCGGTGGTCGGGGATGCGCACCCCGACGGTCTTCTTCTTGGGGTGGAGGAGCTTGCGGGGCACCTCCCTGGTCGCGGGGAGGATGAAGGTGTAACTGCCGGGCGTCGACGCCTTCACGGCGCGGAACACGTCGTTGTCGACGTGTACGAACTGGCCCAGCTGCGCGAAGTTCTCGCACACCAGGGTGAAGTGGTGACGGTCGTCGAGCTGCCGGATCGCCCGGATGCGCTCGATGCCGTCACGACTGCCCAGCTGGCACCCCAGCGCGAAGCAGGAGTCCGTCGGATACGCGATGAGCCCACCCTGACGGACGCTGTCGGCCACCTGACCGATGGCGCGCGGCTGGGGGTTGTCGGGGTGCACGTCGAAATACTTGGCCATCTGCCGAGCTTATGCCCACGAGAGCCCCGCACCCGTTGATGGGGCCGCAGGCCCCGAAAAGGGGCGCGGGGAACTGCGCGACCAGCCACGAACGACTCGCGGTTCGACGACGGCCCGCAGTCCCCCAGCACTTCAGCGAAGCGTCACGCGCCGCTGGCCCGCAGCATGTCCTCACGCTCGACGATCTTCACGCGCGCCCGGCCCTGGGGCTCGCCCAGCGCCTTCTCGGCGGCGTCGAGCTTGTACCAGCCGTCCCACGTCGTGAAGCGCACGTCGCGCTCGGCGAAGAAGGCGTCGACGGCCTCCGGCTCCGGCGAGGCGGGCTCGTGCAGACGACCGTTCGCGAAGTCGTCCAGCAGGTTGGAGACGGTCTCGTTGGCGTCGCCCTTGGTGTGCCCGATGAGGCCCACCGGACCGCGCCGGATCCAGCCGGTGACGTACGTGGACTGCAGGTGCGCCCCGGTCTCCTCGACGACCCGGCCGCCCGCGTCCGGCACGGTGCCCGACTCGACGTCCCAGGGGAGCTTGGGCAGCTTGTCGGAGAGGTAGCCGACCGCGCGGTAGACCGCGGTGACGTCCCAGTCCTTGAACTCGCCGGTGCCCTTGACGTTGCCGGTGCCGTCGAGGGCGGTGCGCTCGGTGCGCAGGCCGACGACCTTGCCGTCCTCGCCGAGGATCTCGGTGGGCGACTCGAAGAAGTGCAGGAACAGCTTGTGCGGGCGGTCGCCGACGTCGCGGATCGCCCAGTTCTCCAGGGTCTTGGCGACCATGTCGGCCTGCTTGTTGCCGCGCCGGGTCGCGATCGAACCCTCGTCGTAGTCGATGTCCTCGGGGTCGACGATGACCTCGATGTTGGGGGAGTGGTCCAGCTCCCGCAGCTCCATCGGGGAGAACTTCGCCTGCGCCGGGCCCCGGCGGCCGAAGACGTGGACCTCCAGCGCCTTGTTGGCCTTCAGACCCTCGTAGACGTTCGCCGGGATCTCGGTCGGCAGCAGCTCGTCCGCCGTCTTGGCGAGGACACGCGCCACGTCGAGCGCCACGTTGCCGACGCCGAGGACAGCGACCTTCTCGGCCTCCAGCGGCCAGGTGCGCGGGACGTCCGGGTGGCCGTCGTACCAGGAGACGAAGTCGGCGGCGCCGTAGGAGCCGTCCAGGTCGATGCCGGGGATGTCGAGCGCGCGGTCGGCCGTCGCACCCGTGGAGAAGATCACGGCGTCGTAGAACGCGCGCAGATCGTCCAGGTTGATGTCGGTCGGGTAGTCGACGTTGCCGAAGAGACGGATCTGCGGCTTGTCGAGCACCTGGTGCAGGGCGGTGATGATGCCCTTGATGCGGGGGTGGTCGGGGGCCACGCCGTAACGGATCAGTCCGAACGGGGCGGGCATCCGCTCGTAGAGGTCGATGGACACACCGGGTTCGGTGGCGACGTCGGACTTCAGCAGCGCGTCGGCGGCGTAGATCCCGGCGGGTCCGGCTCCGACAATGGCTACCCGCAGAGGGCGGGGCATGTTCAGGTTCCCTTCGAGCGGAGAAAAGCGACTCGTCGGCAACCCTAAACTAAGGCAACCCTTACCAGGTACGGGGGTCGGGCCTATGACCTCATAAAGCGATCTTATGGCATGCGAGCACCCGATCCGGACGGCAGGGTAGCGCCTCGCGGCCAGTGGACATGACCCCGGTCGGCACGGGCCGGCGGGCATGGACGCCGACGCGATGGGTTTGCCCGCGCCGTGAACGGCAACGCGGTTCCCATGAACCGAACGCACAAGGACCCCAACGACAAGCCCGACCCCGACAAGTCCGACGCGGCCTCGACCACCGCGGCCGAGGCCCGTCGCGCCACCGGCAAGGCGACGGCGCCGGCCACCAGGTCCGCGAAGGCGGTCGCGTCGAAGACGGATGACGCGGCGTCGGCTGCCGCGGCCGGTGCCGCGCACGCGGCCGACACCACGGGCGGCGCCGTGCGCAGCGCGGTGAAGAGTGTCGAGGCGAGCCGCCAGGCGGTCGTCCAGGCCTCCGGCCATGTCGCGGCCACGGCCAGGACCGCCATCACCGTGCTCGCCCACCGCAAGCTCGTCGCCGCCGGCGTGGGCGCGGGCCTGACCGCGCTGTCGGCCGCCTCCTATGTGGCCGGCCGCCGTGCCGAACGCCATGTGCACGGCCCGCTCACCCGCCTCACCGGCGGACGCATCTGACCCGCCCACCGCCCACCGGCCGGGCAGGGGCAGAGCGACGCTCGGGAAGCGGCACGCGCGGCCGCTTCCCGAGCGCGTTATACGAGCGCGTTGCACGAGAACGATGAACGAGCGCTGTGCACCGGTGCGTCAAACCGGTGCGACAAACCCGCCCGGTCCTACCAGCGGCTTTACCAGCGGCCTTCCACCTGCTCCTTGATCCGGCGCTCATAGATGTCCCTGATCGCCGCGAGCGTCTCCTCGGAGAGCGGCGGCAGCGCGGCGGTGGCCGTGTTGGCGCGGGCCTGCTCGGGGGAGCGGGCGCCGGGGATCACGGTCGTCACGCCGGGCTGCTGGACGACCCAGCGCAGCGCCAGCTGAGCCGGGGTGTACCCCTCGGGGGCGAGCGCCGCGAACTCGGCGGCGGCCTCGACCCCCGTCTCGTAGTCGACGCCGGAGAAGGTCTCGCCCTGGTCGAAGGACTCGCCGTGCCGGTTGTAGGTGCGGTGGTCGTTGGCGGGGAAGACCGTGTCCTTCGTGTACTTGCCGGACAGCAGCCCGGAGGCCAGCGGCACCCGGGCGATGATCGCGACGCCCGCCTGCTCGGCCGCCGGGAGGACCTCCAGCAGCGGCTTCATGCGGAACGCGTTGAGAATGATCTGCACGCTCGCCACGTTCGGCCGGGCGATCGCCGTCAGCGCCTCGGCGCAGGTCTCCACACTGACGCCGTACGAGGCGATGCGCTCCTCGTCGACGAGGGTGTCCAGGGCGTCGAACACCTCGTCCGACGAGTAGACGGGGGTGGGCGGGCAGTGCAACTGCACCAGGTCGAGGCGGTCGACGCCGAGGTTGCGGCGGGAGCGGTCGTTCCAGGCCCGGAAGTTGTCGAGGACGTAGTTCGCGGGGATCTGCTCGACGCGGCGGCCCATCTTCGTCGCCACGAACACGTTCAGGTCCGGCCTGTCGCGCAGGAACGCGGCGATGGTCTGCTCGCTGCGCCCGTCCCCGTACACGTCGGCCGTGTCGAAGAAGGTCACCCCCGACTCGACCGCCGCGTCCAGCACCGCGAGGGCTTCCTTGTCGTCGACGTCTCCCCAGTCGGCGCCCAGCTGCCATGTACCGAGGCCGACGACGGACGCCTGTCGGCCCGACCTACCGAATGCACGTTCTTCCATGCGGGTCAGTCTGTCACCCGCCCACTGTCACCTGCGCGTGCGCCGGTCCGAGCCGTGCCGCCCGGTCCGAGCCGTGCCGCCCGGTCCATGGCGCCCGGTCAGTGCGGGAACGCGCGCGGTGGGCGCTGCCGGGGCAGTTCGTCCCGGAACTCGGCGATGATCGAGCTGATCTGCCGGGTCAGCTCGGTCTTCTCCAACCGGTCGAGGTAGAGGTTGCGGCGGGCGAGGCCGACCGCGTCCACGCAGAAGTACAGGGCCATCAGCGGGTTGATGAACAGTTCGCCGCCCCGGGTCCGCTCGGTGAACCTCACGTCGCCGAAGTCGCCGCGCACGGCCGCGGCGACGGAGCCGTTGACGATGCTCGGATGGTCCGGTGTGCACCGCTGGGCGTGGGCCACCGCGTCCAGATAGAGGGCGCCCTCGCGGCTGTCGCGGGGCAGGGAGAACGCGCCGAGGTAGGCGCCGTCGCGCTCCAGCGCCGCCAGGTTCTCCAGGACCAGCGAGTGGTTGACGCCGTGGTAGGCGTCCACGCCGAAGCCGAGGCAGGCCACCAGCCGGTGCGGCACCTCGTCGAGCCCCGCGACCGCGCCAAGGCTCGCCATGTCCTCCTCCGGGGTGCCGAGTCCGTGCTCGTCCCCGCGCATCAGGATGTCGGTGCCGCCGTCGACCAGCACGATGGCGTCCACCCCGCCCAGATGGTCCAGGAGTGCCCGATAGGCGGTCCGCAGCGGTGCCACGCCCGTGCGGGAGAGCGCGTACACCGTGGCGGGCAGCCGGTGCAGGGCGAGCCACTGGGCGAGGGCGCGCTCGGGGAAGTAGTCGCCGCGGAAGGTGGTCTCCGGGCCGATGGCGGCCACGTCCCGTTCCACCCAGACGCCCGTGTCGAGGCCGTACAGGTCGGCGAAGGACAGATTGGCCAGGTGGACCTCCTTGCCCGCCTCGCGCAGGGCGAGGGCGAGCGGAAGCCCGGCGTAGATGTCGAAACCGCCGCCGGCACCGGCGACGAGGACGCGCCGCGCATCCTGGAGCCGGGTGAACAGGGCGGGCTGTCGGAGGGAGAACACCGGGGGACGCTACCAAGATGGGTGGGGTGGAACTCGCCATCCAGCAAAAGGAGTTCGCCAATCCGGCGGCGATACTCCCGGTAAGTTCCTTTTAGGGTTCAAGGGGTTGGGCGCGCTGGGGGATATGGTCGGGCCGCGCAGTGCGACGGCCTCCCGGTTACTCCTGGGTTACATCTTGTTGGCCCGTCATTGGTTCGCCCGTCGGGCGCCCGAAGATGTTGATACGGTCGCCGCTACCCGTCAGTAGCAAGTTGAAACGAGGCCCTCGAACTCCAGTTCATCTACCGCTAGTTCAGACAGGTGAGACTCGTCACATGGCTCCTACCCTGGTCGAATTGCTGACCGCCCACGCCTCGAACCACCCCGATCGCATCGCCTACCGCTACCTCGTCACGGGCGACAGCGACGGAGAGGTCCAGGAGATCTCGTACGGGCGGCTGGCCGACCGCTCCCGGGCCGTCGCGGCCTGGCTGCAGGACCGCGGCCTGGCCGGATCGCGCGCCATGCTGCTCCACCCGCCCGGCCTCGAATTCATCAGCAGCTACCTCGGCTGCCTCGCCGCGGGCGTCGTCGCCGTACCCGGAGTGCCCCCGCAGGGCCGCTCGCGCAACCACCGCGCCCTGACCCGGATGAAGCGTCTGATGGCCGACGCCGACACCAAGGTGATCCTCGGCGGACGCGAGGTCCTCACCGCCCTCGGCACCATGGCGGAGAACCTGCCCGAACTGGCCGACATCACCTGCGTGGCCACCGAGGACATCCCCGACGAGCTGGCGGCCTCCTGGCGCGAACCGGACCTCACCGCCGACTCGGTCGCCTTCCTCCAGTACACCTCCGGCTCCACCTCCGCCCCGCGCGGTGTCGTCGTCACCCACGGCAACCTGCTGGACAACGGGCGGGTCATCGCGGAGCGGATGGGCCACACCCCGGACGTGATCGAGGAGTACGGCCACGAGGTGTTCGTCAGCTGGCTGCCCGTCTACCACGACATGGGTCTCATCGGCCCCGTCCTGAACGCCTTCCAGCTCGGTGTGACCAGCACCCTCTTCTCCCCGCTGCACTTCCTCCAGCAGCCCGGCCGCTGGCTGGAGGCCGTCAGCCGCTACCGCCCGCACACCAGCGGCGGCCCCAACTTCGCCTACGAGCTGTGCCTGAAGCACGCCACCCCCGAACTCCTCGACGGCCTCGACCTGAGCAGCTGGAAGGTCGCCTTCAACGGCGCCGAACCGGTACGGGCCGCCACCCTGCGCCGCTTCGCCGAGACCTTCGCCCCGGCCGGTTTCCGCCGGGAGGCGCTCTACCCCTGCTACGGCCTGGCCGAGGCCACCCTGATGGTCACCGGCAGCACCAAGGACACCCCGCCCGTCCTGATCGACACCGCCGAGACGGGTCCGCTCGCGGGCGCCGCCGACGCCGCGGCGGTCGGCTCCGGACGGCCGGGACCCGGGGTGACCGTGGTCATCGCCGATCCCGAGGCAGGGGAGGAGCTCCCCGACGGCGAGGTCGGCGAGATCTGGGTCGCCGGCGCGAGCGTCGCCAAGGGCTACTGGCGCAACACCCTCGCCACCCGCGAAACCTTCCGCGCCACCCTCACCGGCCGCGAGGGCCGCTTCCTGCGCACCGGTGACCTCGGATTCCTGCGCGACGGCGAACTGTTCGTCACCGGCCGCCTCAAGGACCTGATGGTCGTCGACGGCCGCAACCACTACCCGCAGGACCTCGAACTCGCCGCCGAGCTGGCCCACCCCGCCCTGCGCCCCGGCTGCACAGCCGCGTTCTCCGTGGACACCGCGGCCGACGGTGTGGTGGACGGCGTCGTCGGCGGCGAGCAGCCCGTCCTCGTCGCCGAGGTCGCCCCGGACGCCGCCGGCGAGGCCGAGAAGATCGTCGACGTGATCCGCGGCGCGATCGGCGAGGCCCACGGCCTGGCCGTACGCGACGTCGTGCTGGTCCACCCCGGCACCATCCCGAAGACGTCCAGCGGCAAGATCCAGCGCCACGCCACCCGCGCCGCCTACCTCGCGGGCGGCCTGTCGGTGGTCCACATCCCCGCCACCGGCTGATCTCACCGGCCGCCGACGCGCCCCCCACCGCGTCGGCGGCGCCCCGAGAGGCCGTACCGGCCCATCCACACGTCACGGCGTACGGCAGCCGTCCCCGCCACGGCCGTACACCCCGTCCGGTCCACCGGCCGTGAGCGGTCGTACGACAGCCGGAAACCGGAAATCCGCTCCTGAGCCCCAGTTCACGAGGACACCTGCCCAGATGCCTGCGAACGAGTCACCGAAGCACACCCCCGAGACGTCCGCCACGACCGTGGAGGATGTGCGGACCTGGCTGGCGTCGGCCGTCGCCGACGCGGCCGGACTGGACCCGCTGGCCGTCGACCCACAGCGACCGATCGCGGAATTCGGCCTCGGCTCACGCCAGTTGGTGACTCTGGCCGCCGGTCTGTCCGAGCGGATCGGCCGCACCCTGGACCCCACCCTCGTCTACGACCACCCCACCATCGCGGCGATCGCCGAAGCGGTCCTCGACGACCGGTCCACCGGCACCCGGACCGAGACGGCCGCGCCACGCGTACGGCCCGACGACGACATCGCGATCATCTCCATGGCCTGCCGCTTCCCCGGCGGCGCCGACGACCCCGAGGCGCTGTGGCGGCTGCTGACCACGGGCGGGAACGCCGTCACCGAGGTACCCGCGGGACGTTGGGACACCCAGGGCCTGTACGACCCCGACCCGGAGGCCACCGGCAAGGCCTACACCCTGCGCGGCGGCTTCCTCACCGACATCGACCGCTTCGACGCGTCCTTCTTCGGTATCTCGCCCCGCGAGGCCGCGGCCATGGACCCCCAGCAGCGGCTGCTCCTGCAGACCACCTGGGAGACGATCGAACGCGCCGGCATCGTCCCCGACACCCTGAACGGCAGTTCCACGGGGGTCTACATCGGCCTGTACGACAGCGGATACCTCGCTTCGGCCGCGCTCGGCCAACTCGACGGGCACGTGGGCACCGGCTCGGCGTCCAGCGTGGCCTCCGGGCGCATCGCCTACACCCTCGGCCTCCAGGGCCCGGCGGTCACCGTCGACACGGCCTGCTCCTCCTCCCTGGTCGCCCTGCACCTGGCCGCCCGGGCCCTCGCGGCCGGTGAGTGCGACCTCGCGATCGCCGGTGGCGCGACGCTGCTCGTGACCCCGCGCGGCCATGTCGAGTTCAGCCGCCTGCGCGGCCTCTCGCCCTCCGGGAAGTGCAGCCCGTTCGGGGCCGACGCGGACGGTGTGGTGTGGGCCGAGGGCTGTGGTCTGGTGCTGCTCAAGCGGCTCGCGGACGCCCGGCGGGACGGCGACCGGGTCCTCGCCGTCGTCAAGGGCTCCGCGATCAACCAGGACGGCCGCAGCCAGGGCCTGTCCGCGCCCAGCGGCCCCGCCCAGGAACGCGTCCTGCGCGCCGCCCTGGACGCGGCCGGGCTCCACCCCGACGACCTCGACCACGTCGAGACCCACGGCACCGGCACGAAGCTCGGCGACCCCATCGAGGGCCGCGCCCTGGCCGCCGTCTTCGGCCCGGGCCGCCCGGCCGACCGCCCCCTCGGCATCGGCTCCCTGAAGTCCAACATCGGCCACACCCAGGCCGCCGCGGGCATCGGCGGC
Source organism: Streptomyces graminofaciens (assembly GCF_030294945.1). Taxonomy (NCBI): domain Bacteria; kingdom Bacillati; phylum Actinomycetota; class Actinomycetes; order Kitasatosporales; family Streptomycetaceae; genus Streptomyces; species Streptomyces graminofaciens. The sequence continues at coordinate 11,435,397 of NZ_AP018448.1, forward strand.
GTCATCAAGACGGTCCTCGCCCTCGGACACGGGCAGATGCCCGCGTCCCTGCACGCCGAGACCCCGACCGAGCACATCGACTGGGCGGACAGCGGCCTGCGCGTGCACACCGGCGCGGTGGCGTGGCCGCGCGGCGAGGGCCGCGTGCGCCGGGCCGGGGTGAGCGCGTTCGGGATCAGCGGGACGAACGCGCACGTGGTGCTGGAGGAAGCACCCGAGGAGGCGCCGGATGATGTGCGGGCCCGGCCCGGCGATGCACCGGAGGGCCTGGCGGCCCGGCCCGGCGCCGGTTCGGAAGAAACGCTTCGTCCGCACCTCTTCCCCCTCTCCGCCCGCACCCTCCCCGCCCTCCACGGCCAAGCCGCCCGCCTCCACGCGGCGCTCGCGGCCGACCCCGAGCTGCCCCTGCCCTCCGTCGCCGCCACGCTCACCCACCACCGCACGCACTTCGAGCACCGGGCCGTCGTCCAGGCCGCCGAACGGGACGACCTGCTGACCGCGCTGCGCGCCCTCGCCGACGGACAGCCCGACCCCGGTTTCACCGTCGGCCCCCAGCACACCCTCCCCCCGGGCAAGTTGGCCTTCGTCTTTCCCGGCCAGGGCGCCCAGTGGACCGGCATGGCCCGCGACCTGCTCGACCGGGACCCGGTGTTCGCGGACGAACTCGACCGCTGCGACGCCGCCCTGCGCCCCTTCACCACCTGGTCCGTCGCGGCCGTCCTGCGCGGTGACGCGAACGCGCCCTCCCTGGACCGTGTGGACGTCGTGCAGCCGGTCCTGTTCGCCGTGATGGTGTCCCTCGCCGCCGTGTGGCGGGCCCGGGGCATCCGTCCCGACGCCGTGATCGGGCACAGCCAGGGCGAGGTCGCCGCCGCCTGTGTCGCCGGGGCGTTGAGCCTGAACGACGCCGCCGCGGTCGTCGCCCTGCGCAGCCAGGCCCTGACCGAACTGTCCGGCACCGGCACCATGGCCGTCGTGGCCCTGCCGCACACCGAGGTCGAGCCCCGCCTCCCCGACCACGTCTTCGTCGCCGCCGTCAACAGCGGCCGCTCCACGGTGATCGCCGGCCAGGTCGAACCGCTGCTGGCCCTGCTCGCCGAGTTCGAACGCGAGCAGGTCTTCGTCCGTCGCCTCGACGTCGACTACGCCTCCCACAGCGACCAGGTCGAACCGGTACGCGCCACGATCCTCGACGAACTCGACGGCGTCACCACCTACCCGGCCTCCGTGGCCTGGTACTCCTCGGTCACCGGCGAACCGGTCACCGAGGAGCTGGAGGCCGACTACTGGTACACCAACCTCCGTGAACCGGTCCGCTTCGCGCCCACCGTCGAGCGGATGGCGGCCGACGGCTACCGGTACTTCGTCGAGCTGAGCCCCCACCCGTCCCTGCTCACCGCCGTGCGCACGATCGACGAGGACCTGGTCGCCGTCGGCTCGCTCCGCCGCGACGAGGACGGCCCCGCCTGCCTGGACCGGGCCGCCGCCGAACTCCACGTCCACGGCCGGACCGTCGACCGGCGCAGGCTCAGCTCCGGAATCGCCCCGGCGGCCGAGCTGCCGACGTACGCCTGGGATCTCCAGCGGCACTGGATCGAGCCGGAGTCGGCCGCCGGGGCCCCCGGACTCTTCGACCGTGCCGCGCACCCGCTCCTCGGCGTCCAGCTGCAGTCGGCGGACGAGTCCCGCTGGACCTTCCGGGGCGAGTGGTCGCCGGCCACCGCCGACTGGCTGCCCGACCACGCCGTGTTCGGCCGGACCGTGGTGTCCGGCACGACCCTGATGGAGCTGTGCCGTGCCGCCCTGGAGGTGGCCCGCCCGGACGCCCCTTGCGACGTCACCGACCTGATCGTCCTCACGCCCCTCACCCTGCCGTCCTCCGGCACGGTCGAGGTGTCCGTGGAGGTCGTCACCGCCGGCCCCGTTCCCGAGATCACCGTGCACAGCCGGCCGCGCGGCCAGGAGATCCAGGGCTGGACCCTGCACGCCACCGCCTCCGCGGCCGACTCCGCCCCGGCGGACTCCGGACCGCCTCCGCAGTGGCCCGGGGCCGCCGAACCGTCCTGGACCCCGGACACGTACGACCGCCTGACCGCGCTCGGCCTCGGTTACGGCCCCGCCTTCCGAGGCGTACGGGAAGCGGTCGTGACCGCCGACGGCGAGCTCCTCGCCCGGCTCGTCCTGCCCACCGAGGCCCGCGACACGGCCGACCCCTATCCCGTCCACCCCGCGCTGTTGGACGCCGCCCTCCACGTGGCGGCCGCGCTCGACCCCTCCGACCGCCGGGTACTGCTCCCGGTCGCGGTGGGCCGCTGTGTCCTGCCGCCCGGCGGAGCCACCGACCTGATCGCGTCCGTGCGCCGCACCGGCGCCTCCGACAGCGACCTCACGCTCGACGTGGCCCTGTGGGACACCGACGGGCTTCCGGTGGGCCGGCTGGAGGGCGTACGACTGCGGGCCGCCGACCCGGCGGACCTCGACAGCGGTTCGGAGAACGCCCGTCATCTGTACGAGGTGGTGTGGACGGCGGTGCCCGACGGGCCGAGCGGGGCGTCGCCCACCACGTGGTCGGTGTCCGGCGACACCTCGGACCCGGAGATCGCGGCGGCCTTGGGCGGCCTCGCCGAGTCGGGGATCGAGGTGGCCGACACGGGCGGCGACATCCTCGTACGGTTCTGGCCGCAGCCGTCGGACGAGGCCGAACCGGCCGCCTTGGCACAGGAGTTGGCTGCCACGGCGCTGGCCGAACTCCAGGCGCTCATCGCACTCCCGCCGGAGGAGACGCCCGCCCGGACGGTGTGGGTGACCCGGGGCGCGGTCGCGACCGGTGACGGCGACCTGGCGTCCGGGTTCGCCCAGTCGGTGCTGTGGGGCCTGGCGCGCAGTGCCCGCACCGAGCACCCGGACCTGGGGCTGACCCTGCTCGACGTCGACTCCCCGGCGGGGCTGGAGAGGGCGGTCGCCTGCGCGGACGAGCCCGAACTCGCCCTTCGGGCAGGCGCGTTGCTCGCCCCCAGGCTGGTGCGTGCCCGTGCCGCGGCTGTGCCCCGCGTCCCGGTTGGGGACCGGTACGAGCCGGTCGACCTGACGGCGGAACCGGCGCCTCGCCCAGCGGAGTCCCGCGTGCCGAGGCGCACGGCGGTGCCCACCGACGGCACCGTGCTGATCACCGGCGGCCTCGGCGCGGTCGGACGGCACATCGCGCACCTCCTCGCCGAACGCGGTGTTCCGCGGTTGCTGTTGACGTCTCGTCAGGGCGTTGCCGACACGCGTGCCGCCGAGGTCACCGCCGAACTCGCCGCGCTCGGCGCCGAGGCCGAGGTGGCGGCGTGCGACATCGCGGACGCGGCGGCCGTGGCGGACCTACTCGGCCGGATCGGCGACGAGTGGCCGCTGCGCGGTGTCGTGCACTGCGCCGGTGTCCTGGCCGACGGTGTGGTCACCGAGCTGACCCCCGAGCGCCTCGCCGAGGTGCTGCGCCCCAAGGTCGACGGCGCCGCGCATCTGCACCGGCTCACCGCAGAGCTGCCGCTCGACCTGTTCCTGCTGGTTTCCTCGGCCGCCGGTGTCGTCGGCAACGCGGGTCAGGGCAACTACGCGGCGGCCAACGTCTTCCTCGACCAACTCGCCCACCACCGACGGGCCCTGGGCCTGCCCGGTGTATCGGTGTCCTTCGGCGCCTGGGCGGGCGAGGGCCTCGCCGTCGAGCACGCCGACCTGGAGCGGATGGCCCGTCTCGGCCACCGTGCCCTCACCCCCGACCAGGGACGCGAACTCGTCGAACTCTCCCTGCGCCGGGGCACCCCGCACCTGGTCGCCTGGGCCCTGGACCTGCCCCGGCTGCGGGCCGGCACGGCGCACTCGGACGGCGGTTCGGCCGCCCTGTGGCGTTCCCTGCTGCCCGCGCCCCGCACGAGCCGAGAGGGCGACGGTCTCGCCGACCGCCTCGCCCGGCTCCCGGAGGCCGAACGCGCCGAACGCGTCCTCGCCCTGATCCGCGAGGAGGCCTCCCGCGCCCTCGGCCTGCGCTCGGCGGAGTCCGTCCGCCCCGACCAGCCGCTGCGTGACCTCGGCATGGACTCCGTGACCGCCGTCGAACTGCGGAACCGTATCGGCACCCGTATCGGCGCCAAGCTCCCCGCGACCCTCCTCTTCGACCACCCCACTCCGGCACGGCTCGCCGAGCACCTGCTGCGCACCGCGCTCGCCACGGACGGCCGTACGGCGACCGCCCGTCGTGCCGTCGCCCGGCCCGCCGCCGCGAAAACGCCCGCCGTCGACGAACCGGTGGCCGTCGTCGCCATGGCCTGCCGGCTGCCCGGCGGAGTCACCGACCCGGAGGGCCTGTGGCGGCTGGTCGCCGAGGGGCGGGACGCGGTGGGGCCCTTCCCCGCCGACCGCTGGGACGTGGAGTCGCTCTACGACCCCGACCCGGACGCCATGGGCAAGTCCTACGCCCGCGAGGGCGGCTTCCTCGACGACATCGACTCCTTCGACGCGGGCTTCTTCGGGATCACCCCGAAGGAGGCCGCCGCCATGGACCCGCAGCAGCGGCTGCTGCTGGAGACGGCCTGGGAGGCGCTGGAGCGCGCCGGGATCGTGCCCGCCGAGCTGGCGGGCAGCACCACCGGTGTCTACGTCGGAATGTTCGGCAGCGAGTATCTGGCGGGCTCCCGCCTCGACCAGCTGGACGGCTACGTCGGCACCGGCTCGGCGCTGAGCGTGGCCTCGGGGCGGCTCGCGTACGCGCTGGGACTCAACGGACCGGCCCTGACCGTGGACACGGCGTGCTCGTCGTCGCTGGTGGCCGTGCATCTGGCGGCCCAGGCGCTGCGCTCCGGCGAGTGCGACCTGGCGCTCACCGGTGGCGTCACCCTGATGGTGACCCCGCAGACCTTCGTGGAGTTCAGCCGACTGCGCGGCCTGTCGCCGACCGGCCGCTGCCGCTCCTTCTCCGACGACGCCGACGGCGCCATCTGGTCCGAGGGCGCCGGCATGGTCGTACTGAAGCGGCTGAGCGACGCCCGGCGCGACGGCGACGAGGTACTGGCCGTGCTGCGCGGCACGGCCGTCAACCAGGACGGCCGCAGCCAGGGCCTGTCCGCCCCGAACGGCCCCGCACAGGAGCAGGTCGTCCGGCGGGCGCTGGAACAGTCCGGTCTGGAGCCCGCCGACATCGACCACGTCGAGGCCCACGGCACGGGCACCACGCTCGGCGATCCGATCGAGGCGAACGCCCTGGCCGAGGTCTTCGGCGCCTCCCGGCCGCACGACCGGCCGCTGTACCTGGGCTCGCTCAAGTCCAACATCGGCCACGCGCAGGCCGCTTCCGGCGTCCTCGGCCTGATCAAGGTGGTCCAGTCGCTGCGCCACCGGTCCCTCCCGCGCACCCTGCACGCCGGCACCCCCAGTCGGCACGTCGACTGGGACGGCAGCGGGTTGAGCCTGCTGCACGACGCGGTGGCCTGGGCGCCGGCCGACGGACGGACCCGGCGGGCCGGTGTGAGCGCCTTCGGCATCAGCGGCACCAACGCGCACGTGATCGTGGAGGAGGCGCCGGGAGCCGTCGAGGCGGAGCCGACGGAACGCCCCGCACCCGGGAAGCGGCTGTTCGTGCTCTCCGGGCGCGGCGAGGCGGCCGTACGCGGCCAGGCCGCACGCCTCGCCGAGTATGTGCACGACGAGCGTGCCGAGCTGTCCGACGTCGCCTTCACCCTGGCCCGGCACCGCAGCCACTTCGAGCGGCGTACGGCGATCGTGGCCGGGGACAGGGGCGAACTGCGCGCCCGGCTCGACGAGTTGGCGGACGGGCGGACACCCCTGCCCGCGCCTCGCGAGGATCAGACCGGCAAGGTGGCCTTCGTGTTCGCCGGCCACGGCGGTCAATGGCCGGGCATGGGCCTGGAGTTGATGACCGACTCGAACGCCTTCCGTGCGGAACTGACCCGCATCGACCGGGCGATCCACGCGCGTGCCGGCTGGTCCGTGCTCGACGTCCTGCGGGACGGAGAAGCCGAGCTGGAGCGGACCGAGATCCTCCAGCCGGTGCTGTTCGCCGTCAACGCCGCCCTGGGCGCTGCCTGGCGCGCGCTCGGCGTCGCCCCGGACGCCGTGGTCGGGCACAGCCTGGGCGAGATCGCCGCCGCCTACGTCGCGGGGTCCCTCACCCTCGACGACGCCGTGACCGTGATCACCGGGCGTGCCCGGGCCGTCGTACCGCTGGCGGGCAAGGGCGGCATGCTCGCCGTGCACCTGCCCCGCCCCCAGGTCGAGGAACTGCTCACGCCGTACGCGGGCCGCCTGTTCGTCGCGGCCGTCAACAGCCCGGACTCCACGGCCGTCTCCGGCGAGGCCGACGCCCTGGCCGCACTGCGCCGACACCTGGACGACCAGGACATCCCCGCCCGGCCACTGTCCACGGCCTTCGCCTCGCACACCCCCCTCATGGCCCCGGTCCGCGAGGAACTCCTCGACCGGTTCGCCGCCGTCCGGGGCGTTCGGACCCCGGTCCCGCTGTACTCGACGGTGCTGGCGGAGCCGGTGTCCGGGGAACGGCTGGACGCCGGGTACTGGTACGCCAACCTCAGCGAACCCGTGCGGTTCGCGGACGCGATCCGGCGGATGCTGGACGACGGCTACCGCTACTTCGTCGAGCTGAGCCCCCACCCCTCGCTCGGCTCGTCGATCGAGGCCGTGGCCGCCGAGGCGGGCATCGACGCCGTGAGCGTCGCGTCCCTGCGCAGGCGACAGGACGGCCAGGGCGTTCTGCTGCGGGGACTCGGCGAGTTGTACGCGGCCGGGCACACACCCGAGTGGGCGCCCCTGTTCCCGGCCGGCCGCCGCGTCGACCTGCCCACCTACGCCTTCGCCCGCGAACGCCACTGGCTCGCCCCCGCCCCCCGCACCGACGCGGGCGCACCGCTGCTGGGCACGCACATCGAGGCCAGCGACGAACCCGACCGGCACCTCTTCCAGACCGACATCGACCTGCGCGACCCCCGCTTCGCCTACCTCACCGACCACCGGGTCACCGGCGAGGTGTGGCTGCCCGCGGCCGCCTTCCTGGACATGGCCCTGGAGGCCGTGTCCGCGCTGGGCCGGAGCGACATACGCCTGACCGACGTCGCGTTCCTCCAGCCGCTGCGCCTGGACGCGGAGCGGCCCGCACGGCTGCAACTGGTGCTGCGGCCCGCCGAGGACGGGCGGCGGGAGTTCACCATCTCCTCGGCGGCCACCGGCACCGGGCAAGCACGATGGGAGCGGCACGTCACCGGGCGTGTCGCCCCAAGCGCGGACGACACACCCCCGAGGACCGAGCCGCTCGCCGAGCTGCGCGCCGAGTGCAGGCGGGACGTCGACCTGTCGGCGGTCTACACCGGACTCGGCGCCCTCGGCATCGACTACGGCCCCGCCTTCCGAGGACTCGCACAAGGTCACCGCGCGGGCGGCGCCGCCCTCGGCCGGCTCGCGCCGAAGCCCGCCGCCGGACATCTCCTGCACCCCGCCGTCCTCGACGCCGCCTTCCACACGGCCGCCCTGCCGGGGGACGCACCCGAGGGCCGGGCCTTCGTGCCCGCCGGGGTCGGACGCCTGCGGTTCACGGGGCTGACGACCACGCCCACGTGGGTGACCTGCCGACTGCGTTCCGTGGACGGCGACACCGCGCTCCTCGACCTCGCCCTGTTCGACGAGGACGAGCAACTCGTCCTGGAGGCCGTGGAGTTCAGGCTCGCCGCGCTCTCGCCGCTGGACGGCGCCCTCTTCGAGACCCGCTGGCAGCCCCGCCCGGCCGCGAAGGAGGCTCCCGGCGGCGGCAGTTGGCTGATCCTCGCCGACGACACGGGTGTGGCCGCCGCGCTCGCCGACCGGCTGAGCCAGGCCGCCGTGCCGCATGTGATCGCCCGCAGGGGCGAGGGGTTCGCGGTCGAGGGCCCCGGCCGCTACGTCCTGGACCCGGCCGATCAGCGGCACCTGGCCCGCCTGTTCGACGAGGCCTACCCGGACGCGCCGCCCGGCCGAGTGGTCCAACTCTCCGCACTCGACGCCCCCGCGGTGACCGACGACCGTACGGCCGAGGAGGCGGCCCGCCTGGCCTGCCTGAGCACACTGCACCTGGTGCGGACCCTCGCCGAACGGCCGGCGCACGGCCGGGCGCCACGCCTCTTCGTGGTCGCCCGCGGCAGCCAGGCCGCCGGTGACAGTACGCGGGTGACGCACCCGGAGCAGGCCCTGGCCTGGGGCTTCGGCCTCGCGGTGGCCCAGGAGCACCCGGAACTGGCGACCACCCTCATCGACCTGCCGCCCAGCAGCGGTACGGACGCACTGCCTCTCGGTGACCGTACGGACGCCCTGCCTCCCCGCGACGGTACGGACGCCCTGCCGCCCATCGACGGCATCGACGCCCTGTGGACCCAGCTGCGCCACGCCGACGACGAACGCCTCGTCGCGCTGCGCGGAGCGGGCCGCCTGGTGCCCCGCCTGACCCGCACCCGCCCCGACGACGGCGGACACGGCCGGATCACCCCCGACGGCGTGTATCTGATCACCGGTGGCCTCGGCGGCCTCGGCCGGGTCGTCGCCGAGCGACTGGTCCGGCGCGGCGCCCGCGGCCTCGCCCTGCTGAGCCGGGGAACCCCGGGCCCGGACACCGCCGACTGGATCAAGGGCCTGGAGGAACGCGGCGTCACCGTGCTCCTGCCCCGCGCCGACGTCGCCGACCGCGCCGGTCTCAGGACCGCCCTGGACGCCGTACGACACGAAGCCGGGCCGATCGCCGGAGTCGTCCACGCGGCCGGTGTCCTCGACGACGCGACCGTGGCGAACCTGACCGACGAACGCGTCCTGCGCGTCCTCGCCCCCAAGGTCCTCGGCACCACCCTCCTCACCGAACTGGTCCCCGAAGCACATGACTTGGTGCTGTTCGCCTCGGCGGCCGGTCTCCTCGGTTCCGCCGGGCAGAGTCCGTACTCGGCGGCGAACGCCTTCCTCGACGCGTGGGCCCACCACCTCGCCCGCACCGGCCGCCGGGCGCTGAGCCTGGACTGGGGTGCCTGGACGGGCGTCGGCATGGTCGCCGAATCCGGCACCCGCGCCACCGAGACGGCCCGCTCCGGCCTGGTCGCCTTCTCCCCGCAGGACGGCGGCGAACTCTTCGACCGGGTCCTGTCCACCGAGCGCCGCCAGCTCGCACCCCTCGCCCTGGACTGGGAGATGCTCGCCCTCGACCCAGGCGCCGCCCGCACGCGCCCGATCCTCGGTGACCTGATCACCCTCCCGACGGGCGGTTCACAGACACCGGACGCCCTGGTCGAGCAGGTCCTCGACGCCACGACGGACACCGAGCGCGCCGAGCGGATCGAAGCGTACGTACGGGCCAGGGTCCGTGATGTCTCCGGCGGCGGCGCCGAGGTGTCCGCGACCACGGCCCTGAAGGAACTCGGCCTGGACTCCCTGATGCTGGTGCGGCTCCGCAACGCCTTCGCCCGCGAACTGGGCGTGGAACTCCCGGCCGCCGCCGTCTTCTCGGCCGCCGACATCCGGGGCCTCGCCCGGACCCTCGCGGCCGCCCTGCCCGAACGGGCCACGGACACGGCGACACAGCCCACCCCGGAGACCGTGCCCGACAGCGAACTGCGGCCCGCCACCCGCGATGTCGTACGACTGCTCAGGAGCGCGTCGGCGAACATGCCGGGCGCCGCGCACGCCGTCGGCCTCGCCGTACGCCTCACCACCCCGACCACCCGCGACGCCCTCACCGGCATCCTCACCAGGCTCGCCGGACGGCACGCGGCCCTGCGCACGGCGATCGTCTCCGGGAGCACCGGTGGCGCACGGCAGCTGCGGGTCGAGCGGGAGCCCGCGGAGCCGTTGCTGCGCTGGACGACCGCGACCGCCGATGCCGGACTCGACGCCGGCGACCGGCTGCGCGCGCTGCTGGAACCGCCGTTCGACCTGGCGACGGCACCCCTGTGGCGCTTCGAACTGCTCGACGGCGGTACGGACCACGGCCAGACCCTGGTCTTCGGCGCCCACCACGCGGTGAGCGACCTCCAGTCGCTCCTGCTGGTCGCGGGCGAGATCGACGCGGAACTCACCGGCACCCCGCTCGGCGACACGGTCACCAACCGGGACATCGACCTGCTGATCGAGGCGCAGCAACCAGGGCCGCGCACAGCCGCGTCGAACGGACCCGACGAGTGGCGCGAGGCCTTCCACGGCAGCGCCCGCCTCGACCTGACCCTCGCCCGGCCACGCCCGCAGCAGCGGTCGTACCGCGCCGGAAGCGTCACCGTCACGATCCCCGACGGACTCATGGCGCAGGTCTCGGCGGCCGCCGGCGGCCTCGCCGTCACCCCCGCCGCCTTCTGCCTCGGCGCCCTGACCGTCCTGCTGGCCCGCAGGCGCGAACGTGAGCGTTTCGTGCTCGCCGTGCCCGTGGACACCCGCATCCACGCCGACGCGTTCGACGCGGTGGGCTTCTTCGGAGTCCCGGTGCCGTTCCCGGCGGAAGCCCGTGCGGGGGAGCGGATCGAGGAGGTGTTGCGCCGCACCGACGCCCGTCTCGCGAAGGTCCTCGCCAAGGGCGTCATGTTCTCCGACGTCCTGCCGACCCTGGCCAAGCAGGGCCTGTATCGGGCCGACGCGCCCCTGGTCGAGGTGTACTTCAACTACGTACGGTCGGCCTCGGGTCGACTGACGAACCTGGAGGTGCTGCCCGTCGGCACGGGCTACTCCGACCTCGACCTCATGATCACCATGACGCCGGACGCGGGCAGCGTCCGCCTCGACCACAACCTCGACATCCTGGACGCGGCGACCGCGACGGGACTGGGGGAGGAGTTCCTGGGGCTGCTCGCGGCGGCGGTGGACGATCCGACGGCGCCGGTGCGTGTGACGGTCGAGGACCCAACGGCACCGGTGCGTACGACGGCCGAGAGCACCCCGGTCACAGCGGCCCCGCGCCGCGGCCTCGCCCTCGCCGCCACCTTCGCCCTCGGCAACCTTCCCCTGATGATCGGGACGGCGGTCGGCGAGGGTGCGCCCGACGGCGGCCCGACCGTCGCCGAAGCCCCTTACCACCAGGTGCTGGCAAGCCTCCGCGATCCCTCCGGCGTCTTCGCCGACCCCACGACCACCGTGGGCGTGGCGCTGCTGCGGGCGACGGACCTGGAACGGTTCGGCCCGGTGGACGACGCACTCCTCGCCGAGCTGCGCACCGCGTACCCGGCCGCGCTGCGGGCCGTCGCCGAGCGCACCCGCAAGTCGCTGATCGTCGGCTTCCTGCCCTCCGGCCGCGACGACGAACGCCTCGCACGATGGGAGCGCGAGATCGCCGCAGAGTTGGCCGAACAGCCCGGCATCGCGGTACTCGGCCCCGACGACTGGACCCGCCACCACTCCGTCGCCGAACGCTTCGACGAGCGCACCGAACGCCTCGCCCACCTGCCCTTCACCGCGCACTTCCAGGCGGCGGTGGCCCTGCGCCTCGCCGAGGCCGTACGGGCGGTGGGGCGCCCCGCGCCGAAGGTGATCGCCGTCGACGGCGACGAGACCCTGTGGGGCGGGGTCGCCGGGGAGATCGGACCGGAGGCGGTGGACCTGACCGGCCCACGCGCGCTGCTGGCCCGCAGGCTGCTCCAGTGGCGGGCGGCGGGCGCGCTGCTGGCGCTGGTCAGCAACAACGACGAGGACACCGTCCGTGCCGTACTGGATCGCCCGGACAGCCTCCTCAAGCCGGAACACTTCAGCGTCCTGTCCGCCGCCTGGGGCCCCAAGCCGGTCCGCCTGGCCGACGCGGCGAGCACTCTCAACCTGGGCCTGGACAGCTTCCTCTTCCTGGACGACAACCCGGCCGAGATCGCCAAGATGCGTGCCGCCCTGCCGCAGGTGCTGTCCGTGACCTGCCCGCCGACGCCCGAAATGCCCGATTTCCTGTGCCGGTTGTGGCCGCTCGTCCCGGCCGCCGCGACGGCCGAGGACGCGCTCCGGGCACGTTTCTACGAGCAGGAGCGCGAGCGTGACTCCGTACGCGAGCAGCAGGCCGACTTCGAGGAGTTCCTGGCCGAGCTGGAACTGGAGGTCGACATCAGGGCCCTGACCGACGACGACGTCCAGCGGGCCGAACAACTCGTCCGCCGCACCAACCAGTTCACCCTGCGCGCCCGTTCCGCCGACGGCGGCGACGTCGCCCGCTGGCGCGAGCGCGGCGAGGTGTGGACGGCGGCGGCCCGGGACCGGTTCGGCGACTACGGCCAGATCGGCCTGCTCGCCCTGCGCCCCGACGGCGACCAACTCGAGGTCCTGGCCTGGATGATGAGCTGCCGCGCGCTCGGCCGGGGCGTCGAGGAACGCCTGCTGGGGTGGCTCGCCGACCACGCCGACGAACTGGGCTGCGCCAAGGTCCACCTGACGGCGGAACGAACCCCGCGCAACACACCGGCCCGGCGTATCGTCGCCGCGCTCGGCGGCGGGGACGTGGACGACGAGCGACTGGACCTCGTGGTCACACCGGAACACCTGCGGGCGTTCCGCTCCTGGCGGCAGTGAGGGGGCGCGGCAGCAGTGAGGGAAAGGACGGCGGACAACGTGAAGGGCTCTCATGGGTGACGTGAACGACGGCGCGCGGGCATACGCCGAGTCGATCGAGCGGGGCGGTGGCGGGCTCGGCGTGGACGACCTGCTGGCGAAGGTCATGACGGCGGGTGCGTCCGAGTCCGGGGAGATCGCAGCTCAGGCCGCCGCACCGGCCGCCGAGGGTGCCCTGGACGTGGACACCCTGGCCGCCACCATCGCCACCGCGGCGGGCCGCCATCTCCCCGAGGGCCGTCTCTCACCCGACGCGGACTTCTTCGACGCGGGCGGCACCTCCGTCCACGCCGTGGAACTCGTCGCGGAGCTGGAGAGCGAACTCGGCATGGAGTTCGACCTGGACGAGGTGTTCGCCGACGCGAGGCCGATCAGCCTGGCCCGGCGGTGGCTGGAGGCGAGTGGGGCCACACACGCCCCGCCGGCAGCCCCGGTCGTCTCTCCGACCGCCCCCGCCCCGCTCACCCTTCCGGCCGCCGCGCCCTACGCCCCGCCGCCCCCGGTCCTGCCGGCCACTGCCCCCGCCGCCCCCTACACCACCGCCCGCCCCGAGGACCTCGAACAGATCCTCGCCGACCTCGCCCTCGCCGACCGCCTCCCCTTCACCCGCTCGCCCGAGCCGCTGCCGCCCCGCCGCGTCCTGCTGACCGGAGCCACCGGCTTCCTCGGCAGCCATATGCTCCTGGACCTGCTGCGGCACAGCGACGCGCACGTCTACTGCCTGGTGCGCGCGGCCGACCAGGAGACGGCCACGGCCCGGCTCGGCGAAGCGCTGAAGAGCTACCGGCTGCCCTGGTCGTCGGAGATCCGCCGCCGGATCACGGTCCTCCCCGGCGACATCCGCCTGCCCCGCCTCGGCCTCGACGACGAGCTGTGGCACCGCCTCGCCCACGAACTGGACAGCGTCGTCGGCGTCGCGGCGGCCGTGGACTTCCTACGCGGCTACCACTCGCTGCGCACCAGCAACGTCCTCGGCGCCCTCACGCTCGCCGAACTGGCGGCGACCGGCCGCCCCAAGCCGCTGCACCACATCTCCTCCATCGCCGTCTTCAACGAGGTCGGCATCACCGCCATGGGCGAGGACGACCCGCTCGCCCACATCGACCGCCTCATCGCCGGCTACGACCAGACCAAGTGGACCGCCGAGGTCGCGCTGCGCCGCGCCCGCGACCACGGCCTGCTGGTGACGGCCATGCGCCCGGGCGGCATCGGCGGCCACACCAGGACCGGCGCGTACAACCCGCAGGACCTCAGCAGCGGCCTGATCTCCGCCTTCGCCCGCTTCCGCACGGTCCCTGCCTTCCGTTACCTCAACGCGGCGCCGGTGGACTGGGTGAGCCGCACCGCCGTCGCCGTCATCTGCGAACCCGACGCCTGGGGCTACGACTACAACCTCACCGGCGTCCCCAACACCCTCGACGATGTCGTACGCGACATGGCCCTCGGCGGTATGCACGTCCGCGTGCAGGACTGGGACGCATGGCGGGCCGACGCCCTGGCCCGCCTCCAGGCCGAGCCGGTTCCCGAACTGACCTTCCTCACCCGGGTGTTGCAGAGCCCCAGCGCGTTGAAGCTGTGCGAGGCGACCCTGAAGGGCCCGGCGGCCGTCGACGACCGCACCGCCGCCCTCGTCGAGGCGCTCGGTCTGCCGCCCGCCGCCCGCTATGACGCGCAGGCCCAGCTGAAGACGTTCGAAAAGCTCGCCGACGACGGCCTCGCCCGGCTGCCCCAGAAGGACGACACCCCCTACCTGTGGTTCACCGAGAACACCGAGGGCACGGTCGGCCCGGTCGGCGCCCCCGCCGACACACCCTGCGCCATGCGACTCACCCTCTCCATCGCCGGGATGCACCAGCTGGTGAAGGAACGCCGGGTCGACGTGCAGGGCGAACTCACCTGCCCGGCCCTCCACCCCGAACCGGTCGTCGTCGAACGCGGCGACCTCGTCGTCCGCCCCGAGGAGGGCATCCCCGAACAGCACGGCATGCGCCACCAACTCATCAGCTACCAGCTGGAGTTGGTGGACGCCGACGGTGGCCGCTGGTGGCTGCGCGGCCGCAAGTACGCCCGCGCCCGCCGTGACGTGTGGCGCCAGACCCGTGCCCTGACCGTCGAGATCGGCCGCGCGGGCGAACCGGCGAGCCTGGCGGGCGAGGTCGTCGTCCCCGCCGACTCCTACGTCCGCGACCAGATCGACGGCATCCACGTCGACCCGCGCCTGACCGGTCAGGAGAAGCGGGCCGCCAAGCTGACCTGGCTCGCCTGGTTCGGTCTGGAGATGGGCCGCGGACTGCTCGGCCCGTTCGCCCGGGCCGCCGCGGACCTGCTCGACCTGCGCCGCCCCACCACCCTCACGGAGCGCCACCGATGATCTTCAGAACGGCCGGTCCCCGGACCACCACCCGACCCGCGCTCCGCCGGGTCAGGACCACCGCGGCCCTGCGCCCGCTCCAGCACCGCCTGGATCCGGCCCGTGTCGAGGAGATCCCCTTCCAGGCGGCCGACGGCGTACGCCTGGGCCTCACCCGCGTCGACAGCGGCGAACCGAACCGCCCCGCCGTACTCCTCCTCCACGGGCACACGGCGTCCGCCGACATGTTCCTGCTGCCCGAGACCCGCAACCTCGTCGACGCCCTCCTCGACGACGGTTACGAACCCTGGCTGCTGGACTGGCGGGGCAGCTGCCGGCTGCCGTACAACGAGACCGGCCAGAGGTACACGTACGACGACGTGGCGCTGTACGACATCCCGGCCGCCGTCAACCACATCCGCGGCCGTATCGGCGACCGCCCGCTGTTCGTGGTCGCCCACTGCATCGGCTCGCTCACCCTGTCGCTGAGCATGACGGCGGGTCTGGTCCCCGGTCTCGCGGGAGTGGTCTCGCAGGGGGTGTTCCTGACCCCGAAGCTCGCGGGCCGCACGTCCCTGCGCATGACGGTGGCGGGGGAGCTGCTGAAGTCCCGCATCGACCACATACCGGTCGACTTCCGCAAGGTCGGCCTCCGGTCGAAGTACACGGCGCTCTTCGCCCTCGCCTCCCGCAAGGCGGACTGCCCCGACCCCACCTGCCAGATCCTGCACAACTCGGCCTGGGGCACCGGCGCCTCGCTCTTCGTCCACGAGCATCTGTCGGAGACCACCCACAACCGGCTCGCCGACCTCCTCGGCCCCGCCCCGCTGTGGATCCTCCCGCATCTGCGCCGGATCGAACTGGCCCGCAGCGTCGTCCGCTGGCACGACACCGACCACCGCTACCAGGCCCTGCCCCCGAACGCGCTGGACGCGGCCGCCCGCATCGACACCCCCGTCCTGCTGATGGCCGGCAGTGACAACGGCCTGTGGCTGGACTCCCAGCAGCTCTGCCACGACATCCTCGCCCGCCGACAGCCCCAGCTGGACGTGACGTACACCGAGATCCCGGGCTACGGTCACCTCGACACCTTCCTGGGCCGGGGCGCGGCCCTGGACGTCTTCGGCCACATCCTCGATTTCCTCGGCGAACGACGGTGACGCGCGCCCGGCGGCCGGTTAACGTACCGGACAGTAACCGGACCGCACCGCAGGAGGCCCCCATGCCGCAGCTCGAAGTCGACGGCGCGACACTGACGTACGACGACGAGGGCCCCCGCGACGGCGACGGTGTACCCCTGGTGTTCATCCACGGCTGGACGGCCAACCGCCACCGCTGGGACCACCAGGTGGCGCACTTCTCCGGCGAACGACGGGTCATCCGCCTCGACCTGCGCGGGCACGGGGAGAGCAGCGGCGCCGGAGTGCGCACGATCGAGGAGCTGGCGCGAGACGTCCTCGCCCTTCTCGACCACCTCAAGGTCGACCGTTTCATTCCCGTCGGCCACTCCATGGGCGGCATGATCAGCCAGACCCTCGCCCTGTCCCACCCGGAGCGGGTGGAGCGCATGGTGCTGGTCAACTCGATCAGCCGCATGACGTACAACAAGGGCAGGGGCCTGCTCATGGCCGCCTCGGCCCGGGTCCCCTTCAAGCTCTTCGTCGCCGCCAACATCCAGCGCGCCTTCGCCCCCGGCTACCCCCGCGAGCGGATCCAGGAGTACATCCGCGCCTCCGGGACCACCCCGCGCGAGGTCGTCATGACCCTCTACGGCGCCATGCGCGCCTTCGACGTCCTCGACCGGGTCCCCGAGATCACCGCCCCCACCCTCCTGATCCACGGCTACCACGACATCCAGCTGCCCGTCTCCCAGATGCTCCGCATGGCCAAGGCCTACCCGGACGCCGTGGTCCGCATCATCGACGCGGGCCACGAACTCCCGGTGGAGAAGCCCGCGGAACTGACCAGGGCACTGGAGGGCTTCCTCACCACCAAGGCGTGATCTCGGCTCCAGCTCCAGCTTTCGGGTCCAGCTTCGGGTCCGGACGGGCCCGGTGTTCGCGCAGCTCCGGCACGCGGCCGGGCTGCCACAGCCCCGTACGACGCGTGGTGCACGTCGTGTGATGCTGAGGCCATGACTGGACAAGCCGAGATCACCGTCGTCCACTGGACGGCCAGCAGTGATTCCGACACCGACGGGCTCGCCGCGCTGCTCGCGGCCTACCACCTGCGGACGGAGGCCGAGAAGGGCGAGGCCGTCGCCGGTGTGGACGGGCTGCCGGAGCGGTATCGGGCCGAGGTCGCCGACCCGGGGGCGGCGTTCGCCGACGACGTCGTGCTGCTGGCGCTGAGCGGTGACACCGCCGTGGGCTGTCTGGTGGTGACCGCGCCCACCGGCGGAGGGTCGGAGATCAAGCGGCTCTGGACGGACCCGGCGTTCCGGGGCCGGGGCGTCGCGTCCGGCCTGATCGACGCCGCGTTCGCGCACGCCGCCGGGAACGGCGTGGGCACGGTCCGGCTGTCGGTGTGGAAGTGGCGGACCACGGCCATCGCCCTGTACGAACGCCTCGGCTTCGCCGTCACCGAGTCGTGGGACGAGCGGGACCAGCTGGTGTGCATGGAACGCGCCGTGTGAGCGCCCACGGCAGGCGGCGGCCGACCCCGCTCGCGCGGGACCGGCCGCCGCTGTCGACGACGAACCCTCAGTCCAAGAACAACCCTCAGTGGGTCAGAACGTCAGCTTCCAGCTGTTGATGTAGCCGGTGTCGAGGCTGGCCACGTCCTGGACCCGCAGCTTCCAGACACCCGCGGCCGTCTCCGAGGAGGCGTTGACGGTGTAGGTCGCGATCACGTTGTCCGCGGAGTCGGAGGACGAGGAGTTCTTCAGCCGGTACTCCGTGCCGTCCGGCGCCACGAGGTCGATGACCAGGTCACCGCGCCAGGTGTGGACGATGTTCACGTCCACGGTGAGCGGGTTGGACGCGGCTCCGGCCCGGTTGACGTTGATCGGCGACTCGACCGTGCTGTTGTCGGGGATCTGGTAGTCGGCGGTGTTCTCGAAGACCGACTGGTTGCCCTCCTCGTCGACCCGCCAGGTCCAGCTCGCCGTACCGGTCTCCCCGGTCGCGTCCGTCACCGTGACCGTCGGGCTGTAGCTCGCCGCCGTGGTCGGCGTACCCGAGACGCGTCCGGTGGCGGCGTCGATGGACAGCCCGTCCGGCAGACCGGTGGCCGCGTAGGAGAGCGCGCCGGCGTTGGTGGAGGACGCCTGGACGTCCAGCGTGACGGCCTGGCCCACCAGGGAGTACTGGCTGCCCGGCGGGATCACCGTCACCCCGTCGAGGATCCTGGCGCCGACGTTGATCGCGGCCCAGGCGTTGGCGGTGTTGTTGTAGGTGACCGAGCCGAGCCCGTACAGGTCGGCGGCGGCCTGCAGGGTGGCGGTGCGGGCGGCCGCGTAGTTGGTCGTGGACGTCATGTACGTGGTCAGCGCCCGGAACCAGATCTTCTCGGCCGCGGCGCGGCCGATCGGCGTCACCGGAAGACCGTCGTAGGTCGGCGAGTCGTAGGAGACGCCGTTGACGACCTTGGCGCCGCTGCCCTCGGAGGCGAGGTAGAACCAGTGGTTCGCCGGACCCGAGGAGTAGTGGACGTCGACGTTCCCGAGCGTGGAGGACCAGTAGTCGCGCGAGGAGCCGTCCTTGCTGGGCTTGTCCATGTAGCGCAGCGGGGTGCCGTCGCCATTGATGTCGATCTTCTCGCCGACGAGGTAGTCACCGACGTCGCTCGCGTTGCCGGCGGCGAACTCGACCGCGGCGGCGAAGATGTCGGACGTCGCCTCGTTCAACCCGCCCGACTCACCGCTGTAGTTGAGCCCGGCGGTGACCGAGGTCAGGCCGTGCGTCATCTCGTGCGCGGCCACGTCGATCGAGGTCAGCGGGTTGGCGTTGCCCGAGCCGTCGCCGTACGTCATGCAGAAGCAGGCGTCCTGCCAGAACGCGTTGACGTACGCGTTGCCGTAGTGGACCCGGCTGTAGGGCGCCACCCCGTCGTTGCGCAGCCCGTTGCGGCCGTGCACGTTCTTGTAGTAGTCCCAGGTCAGGGCCGCACCGTAGTGCGCGTCGGCGCCCGCGGTCTCCAGGTTGGAGGTGGTCCCGTCGCCCCAGACGTCGTCGGACCCGCTGAACAGCGTGCCCGTGCCGGACGAGCCGCGGTTCAGGTTGTACGTCCGGTGGTTGCCGCGCTCCGCGTCGGTCAGCGTGTACGACGACCCGGACTGGCTGGTGCCGAGCGTGACCGTCCCGCTGTAGCGGGTGTTGCCGGTGCCGGTGTGCACCCCCTCGTACTCGAACAGCTTCTCGCCGCTCTGCGCGTCGGTGACGACATGCAGCTCACTGGGGGTGTCGTCGTGCTGGAACCCGCTCACGACGGTCTCGTACGCGAGCGTCGGCGTGCCCTTCGCGGCCCACACGACCTTGCGGACGCTGTCCGCCTCGGTCTTGGTGGAGCCCTCCTTCTTCGCCGCGGCGACGGCCTGCTTCTCCGCGGTGGCCTTGCTGACGTCGGCGCTCAGGTCCGACACCTTCAGCTTCGCCTTGCGGGCCCGCGTGACGCTCTCGACGGCGCCGCTCTTCGAGGTGTGGACGACCAGGTCGCCACCGAGCACGGGAAGACCGGCGTAGGTGCGCTCGTAACGCGTGTGCACGGTGCCGTCGGCGTCCTTGGTGACGTCGCGGACCCGCAGCTTCTCCTTGGCCCCGAGACCGAGGCGGCCCGCGGTCCTGTCCGTGGCCTTCTCGGCCCGCTGGATCAGGCTCTTGCGCTGGGCCGGGCTGAGCTTGGCGGGCAGCGACCCGCGGTCCGGTGCGGCGGCCGCGGGACGGGCACTGCCTTCGGTGCCGTCGTCGCGGGCGCTGGCGGAAGCGCTCGGCAGGGCCGCGGTGATCATGGCCGCCGCGGCGACCAGCGCGGCGGTGGCCGCGAGGCGGGTGCGGGGAGACCTGCGGGTGGAGGTACCGGTGGATCTGTGGGGGGTCTTTCTCACGCGAACTCCTTTGCTGCGGCCGTCGGACGGGCGGCCGTACGAAGGACCCGGCGCACGGATTGGTTGCGTCGGGTGGTGCAGGCGGAACTGCGAAGCGGGTGCGCGTGCGCCTCAGTGAGGCGGATGGGCACAGAGTGTCAGACCCGGGTGGCGCATGTCAGGGGCATATCAAGTGTTTGGCCGGAAGCCGTCCGCTTCCCGAACGGAAATCTCCGCTGATCGGTCAATTCGCAAGCCCAGTAGGGGAGTTGATCGCCCGACTGGTGCGGATATCACCCTCGTCCCGCCCTCCGGAACCAACTGTCGCAGCAGCTCGTCTCAGCCGTACACTGACAATTCGTAGCCATGGGGGCGTAGTTGACGGGGGGACACGGCATGTCCGGAGACCAGTACGACAGATTTGGTGGATATCCGGGAGGATATGGGGCATTCGCGGTGCCGCCGATGCCGACGGCACCACCACCCGCGCCGGCGGACGGCTTGCGGGCCGCCGCCGTGGCCGTGCTCAACCTGAGCGGTCTCGGACTCGGTTACGCCTTCATGCGCCGCTGGCTGCTGATGCTGGTCTGCTGGGCGGCGACGGCCGTCCTCCTGTTCGTGGTGCTGCCGGCCGACCCGGACGGCGTCTCGGGCGGAACGCTCGCCTTGTACGGCCTGTTCCTGCTCCTCGCGGCCGCGCACGGCGCCTACGTCGGTCTGCGCACCCGCCTGGTGTGGCCCACGAGCTCCCCGCTCGCCATCCTGCTCGGCGTGGTCCTGCTGGCCCTGCCGGCCGCGAGCGGCGTGCTCTACGAGAGCGCCCGGCAGGAAGCGATCGAGAAGATGCTCCTGGACCGGCTGGACGACGCCGACGGCCTGGTCGAGAAGGCCTCGGGCCAGTCCTTCGGCACGGCCGAGCCCAAGTACCGCAAGGCGCTGAACGCCTATCAGGGCCTCACCGCCGACCACCCCGACTCCCGGGCGGCCGAGAAGATCCCCGCCCGTCTGAAGACCTTCTACACGACGGTCGGCGCCCCCTACGAGGAGAAGAACTACTGCGAGGCCGTCGAGCCCCTGGAGTTCCTGCGCACGGTCCCCCGTACGGTGAGCAAGAAGGAGCTCGGCTCACTGGCCACCTGGCCCGACGACCGACTGGCGACCTCCCTGTACGAGTGCGGCAGCTACGGCCTGAACGGCAACGACGACGCCAACTGGTCGACCATGTTCAACAACCTCCTCGACACCTTCCCGAAATCCGATCAGGCCGCCAAGGTGGAACCGGCCGTGAAGGCGGTGGTCGACGATGCGGTGAAGGACGTCGGCGGCGACGATCCCTGCGCGGCCGTGGACAGCCTGAAGTCGCTGAGCACCCAGGTACAGGGTCTCGGCGGGGCGGAGGCGGGCATCGACAAGGCGCTCGACGACGACGCCTCCCGAGCGGACAGCGCGGCTTCGACGGGTGTTTACGCCTGCGGAGTGGACCAGTACAAGGACGGTGACTTCGAGGAGGCCGTGACGTCGATGAACGACTTCGTCGCCGCCCACAAGAGCCACAAGAACGCGCCCCGCGCCAAGAAGATCGCGATAGCCGCCGAGGTCGCCCAGGAGATCCCCGCGGCGGGCAAGCGCCTGCCGACCACCCGCTCCGGCGGCAGCATCTCCGTCACGGTCAAGAACGACAGCCCCGAGGACATCACGGTGATGTACACCGGCCCGGTCACGGGCAGCTTCAAGCTGAAGGGCTGCGGCAGCTGCACCACCTACTCGTGGAGCAGCACCCTGCTCACCAACTTCAAGCCGTGCAACGACAACAAGAAGTATCCGCAGAAGACGATCAGCCTGCCGACGGGCACGACGTACTTCGTGCACAAGCCGAAGAGCGGCTCCACCTCCACGCCGGCGACGGACACGGCGAAGCTGTCCTCGGGCTACATCTACACGGAGTGCGCCTACATGACGTCGGGCTACGGCGCGAACTCCTGATCCCCCACCGGGAACTTCTCTCGTGGTGCGTCCGTACTTCACCGCGAGGCCGGACCATCATGGTGTACGACGGAAGCGAGTTGCCATGCAGACGAACGACCCGTCCCAGCTCGAGACCACCCTGCCCGACGGGCGGCGCATGACCCTGTCGCTCCCCGCGACGGACGCGGAGTGGGCCGCGGGTGGAGTCAAGGCACTGAGTGTCGTCCCGCCCACGCACACCGGCCGCGGCGAGGAGCCTCCGGCCCTCCCCGAGCAGCCGGTGCTCGCCCCCGAGGTGGCCTGGCTCGCGCTGGGTCTCTGACCGCCGACAGCGGTTGAATCATTCAGCCATCTGAAGGTTGACTTTCGGCTTGTCGAGCCAGAGGATTCCGGGGGTGACGCACTCCGCCCCCGGGTCCGACGGCCCGGTTCTCCCCGCCGCCCTCGACGAGGCGGCCCATCGCTGCCTCGTCGCGGGCTTCGGCGGGACGACGACCGTGCCCGACCCCCTGAAGCGGCTCGTCGACCGTGGGCTCGGCGGGGTCATCCTCTTCACCCGCAACGTCCGCGACGCCGACCAGGTCCGCGAACTCACCGGGACACTGCGGGCGTTGCGCCCTGACCTGCTGGTCGCGATCGACAACGAGGGCGGCGGCATCGGCCACCTGGTGGCCGCGGGCGCCCCCGAGGTACCGGGCTCCTGGGCGCTCGGCGTCGCCGACGACCCCCGGCTCACCGCCTCCTGCGCCGACGCCCTGGCCGGACACCTGCTCTCCCTCGGCATCACCGCCTCCTACGCCCCCGTCGCCGACGTCCAGAGCCGTCCCGAGAACCCGATCGTGCGCACCCGCGCCTTCGGCGGCGACCCCGGGCTGGTCTCCCGGCATCTGCGCGCCTGGATCGAGGCCACCGAGGCACGCGGCGTGGCCTCCTGCGCCAAGCACTTCCCCGGCCACGGCGGGACCGTCACCGACAGCCACCACGAGCTGGCGGTCGACCCGAGGCCGTACGACCGGCTCGACCTCGCGCCCTTCCGGGCCGCCGTCGACGCGGGTGTGCCCATGCTGATGAGCGCCCATGTCGTCTTCCCGGCCCTCGACCCGGACCGGCCCGCCACCCTCAGCCCGCGCATCCTCTCCGAGCTGCTGCGCGGCGAACTCGGCTTCGACGGCGTCCTCGTCAGCGACGCGCTGGAGATGAAGGCCATCGCCGACCGCTACGGCGAGGCGGCCGGCGCCCGGCTCGCGCTCGCCGCCGGAGCGGACCAGGTCATCGTCGCCGTACCGGATCCGGCGGTCACCCTCGCCTGCCGGGACGCCGTGCTCGACGCACTGCGGAGGGGCGAACTGTCAGAGGGGCGCGTCACCGAGGCCGCCGAGCGGGTACGGCGGCTCGCGCTGCGGTACGCGGTGCCGTACCGGCCGGGTGCCGTGGCCGCGTGGGACGCGGACGCCGGGCTGACGGCGGCGCGGCGGGCCGTACGCGGCGACGGACCGCTGCCGGAACCGGTGTCGGGCGCCCATGTCGTCGACTGCTTCCCGCCCCCGCACCCCGCCCTCAACTGGGGCGGCGAGGACCTCCTGACCGAGGTGCGTGCGCTCGACGTATCGGCCACGGGGACGGCGGTCGCCGGGGAGCCGGAGGACGTCGGGGCGGTCGTGGAGGAGGCGCTGCGGGCGGCGCAGGGGCGGCCGCTGGTCGTCGCCGTGTGCGACGCGGAGCTGTATCCCTGGCAGAGGCGCCTGCGGGACATGCTGGCGACGGCGCGACCGGACGCGCTGGTGGTCTCCACCGGGTTGCCGGAACCGGGCAGCGCGGTCTGCGCGTACGGCCGGGGGCGGGTCAATCTGCGGGCGGTGGCGGAGGTGCTGGCGGGGCGGACGCTCTGACGGCGTCCGCCCCTCGGCACTCTCACTTCCCCTCGATCAACTCCGTGATCCCCCTCGCTGAGAGGTACGCCGTGTCCTGCGCGCGCTCCGCGAGGACCACCGCCGGGCGGGCGCCCTCCTGGCGCAGGCGCATCCAGGCCTCGAAGAAGGCGCCGCCCGGGCCGGAGACCGAGCGGGTGGACGGGGTGCAGTCCAGGACCAGAGCCGTGCTGCGGGGCTCGGGAGGCGCCGGTGCCGCCCGGAGTCCGGCGACCGTGGTGGACAGGGCCTCCGCGATCGGTTTGGGGCGGCCCGTGGAGTCGAACAGACCGAGCGTGTACTCCAGTTCGGGGAAGTCGGCCAGGGAGCGGTCGACATCGTGGGAGCACCACCAGGTGACGCCCCACAAGTGTGTGCAGCCGGCCGCGTTCAGGAGGGTCGCGCGGGCGAAGTCGGGGGCGTCGGCCGCCGGGATGTGCGGCTCGGGGGCGCCGGTCTCCTGGACCCAGACCGGGCGGGCCGGGTCGGTGGCGTAGGCGGCGGCCAGTTCCGTGCCGTACTCCGCGAGATGGTGCACCTGCGGTGAGCGCGGGCCGTAGCGGCCGGCGCAGTTCGCGGAGAAGACCCACGGGTGGACGGTGGTCAGGTCGCCCTTGCGGGCCGAGGCCTCGGGGGTGAAGGGGTGGTCGTCGCCGTACCAGGCGGCGTCGTACGCCGAGTGCGTGACCAGGCCGCCGCCCTCGCCCAGCCCGCCCCGCGCGGCGGCCAGCAGGGTGTCCAGGTAGTGGTCGACCTCGGCCACGGACACCGGGTTGTGCTCGACCAGGTTGTTGAGCTCGTTGCCGAGCTGGAGGCCGATGAGGTGGGGGTGGCCGGAGAGGGCGCCGCCGAGCGTGCGCAGCAGCAGGGCCTGGGCCTCGATCGCCTCGGGGTCGGTGAAGACGTTGCGGTGGTGCCAGCTGCGTGTCCACTCCGGGTAGAAGTCGAAGCTCGACAGGTGGCCCTGGACGCCGTCCACGAGGACGTCGAGGCCGCACTCGGCCGCCAGGTCCACCAGCCGGACGAGCTGGTCCACGGCCGACGCCCGGACCAGAGCGCGGTTGGGCTGGAGCAGGGGCCAGAGGTGGAAGACCCGGACGTGGTCCAGGCCCAGCCCGGCGATCTGCGCCAGATCCTCACGCGCGAGCCCGGGATCGAAGTCGTGCCAGGCGTGGAACCAGCCCCGGCGTGGGGTGTAGTTGACCCCGAAGCGGAGTGTGGGCGCGGGCGAGGGCGGCGTGCTGATGGCGTCCTCCTCAAGAGATGGACCTTGTCTCCGGCGAATGTATCAACCACCATGGACGGCGATGAATAGTGATTTGAACCAAGCTTTCGCCGCCTTCGTGGTCGGCCTCGACGCCGGTGGTACCCGTACCCGTGCCGTCCTCGCCGACCTGGGCGACGGCCGCACCCGGGGCGAGGGATCGGCCGGGCCGGGGAACTCGCTGACCGTGCCCGGGCCGGTGCTCGCCGACCATCTCGCCGAAGCCATCGGCCGAGCCGTGCCCGAAGCGCTGCGCGGGCGGGTGGTCGCGGTGGCGGGTGGTTTCGCGGGGGCCGGTCACCAGGCCCAGGGCGCCGACGAGCCCGGCCGGTTGCGGGCGCGGGCCGCCCTGTCCGCCGCGCTCGCCCGGCTCGGCATCGCGGCGGCCACGGTCGGCGTCCACAGCGACATCGAGACCACGTTCGCCGCGGCTCCAGGTCATCCCGCCGACGGGCTGGTCCTGGTGGCCGGCACCGGCGCGGTCGCGGCCCGGATCGCCGGACGCGTGCCGACCGCGACCTCCGGTGGCGACGGCTGGCTCCTCGGAGACGACGGCGGCGGCTTCTGGATCGGCCGAGCGGCCGTACGGGCGGTCCTGCGGGCCGCCGACGGCCGGAGCGGACCCACCGCACTCGTCCTCGCCGTCGGCCGGGACCTCGGGCTGCCCGGGGAGGTCCTGCCGCCGGAGGGCTACGGGGTCACGGACGCCGCGCACTGGAGCGCCGAGCGCCGCACCGCCTACCGTGCCCACCTGCTGCCCGCAGTGATGGACCGGTCTCCCGTCCGGCTGGCCGACCACGCGCCCGCGGTGGTGCGCACGGCCGAGAAGAAGGACGCCGTCGCCGTACACATCCTCCAGGAGGCCGCCCGGCGCCTGGCCGAGACCGTCGCGGCCCTGGCGCCCCGTCCGGGCGAACCCCTCGTCGCCACCGGCGGCCTGCTCGCCCCGAACGGCCCCCTGCTACCCCCGCTGACCGAACGCCTGGCCCCCCTCGGACTCGCCGTGACCCCGGTGGCGGACGGCTCCCCGGGCGCCGTCGCCCTGGCCCGCCTCGCCCACGGCGCCGTCGGCTGACCTGCCTCACCCACCCGACAACCGCAGCGCCGGACCCCAGGCCTGCAAGGCCCCTCCCCACGCCCACAAGGACGACCCATGCCACCTCAGGACCGGACGGGCGCCCCGGCCGCCGACGCCTCCGCGCAACCCCCGTACCTCGACCCGGCCACCCCCCTCGACACCCGCGTGACCGACCTCCTCTCCCGTATGACCCCGCGTGAGAAGGTGGGCCAGCTCAACCAGAGGATGTACGGCTGGGACGCCTACCGCCGCACCCCGGACGGGGACTTCGAGCTCACCGAGGCCCTGTACGCCGAGACCGAGCGCTTCGCGGGCCTCGGCGCCCTCTACGGCCTGATGCGCGCCGATGCCTGGTCCGGGGTCGAGCACGGCCGGGGACCCGGCGCCGAGGACAGTGCCGACCTCGCCGACCTGGTCCAGCGCCATGTGCTGGAGCGCAGCCGCCTCGGGATCCCCGCCCTGTTCGTCGAGGAGGTGCCGCACGGCCACATGGCCCTCGACGGCACGGTCCTCCCCGTCAATCTGGCCGTCGGCGCCACCTGGGACCCCGACCTGTACGAGCGCGCCGCCGCCCACGCCGCCGCGGAACTGCGCGCCCGGGGCGGCCATGTGGCCCTCGTCTCCGCGCTGGACATCGCCCGGGACCCGCGCTGGGGTCGCACCGAGGAGTGCTTCGGCGAGGACCCGTACCTCGCGGCCCGGCTGACCGAGGCACTGGTGCGGGGCATGCAGGGAACGCGGGAGCTCTTCGCCGCGGACAAGGCCCCGGTCGTCCTCAAGCACTTCGCCGGTCAGGGCGCCACGGTCGGCGGCCGCAACTCCGCGGAATCGGAACTCGGCCTGCGTGAACTGCACGAGATCCATCTCCCGGCCGCCCGGGCCGGTGTCCGGGCCGGTGCCGCCGCCGTCATGGCCGCCTACAACGAGGTGGACGGCGTGCCGTGCTCCGGCAACCGGGCCCTGCTCACCGGAATCCTCAGGGACGACTGGGGTTTCGAGGGGCTCGTCATGGCCGACGGCCTTGCCGTGGACCGGCTGGCCCGCATCACCGGTGACAAGATCTCCGCCGGAGCGCTCGCGCTCAACTCCGGTGTCGATCTGAGCCTTTGGGACGAGGGCTTCACGCATCTGGAGGAGGCGGTCGAGCGAGGGCTGGTCAGCGAGGAGACCCTCGACGTCGCCGTCGCCCGCGTTCTGCGTCTGAAGTTCCGCCTGGGGCTGTTCGACGAGCGGAGTCCGACGACGGCGCCGCCCGTGGGCGGCAGGCAGGTGAGCACCGCCCTCGCGCGGGCCGCGGTCACCCTCCTGCGCAACGACGGCATCCTGCCCGTACCGGCGACGGTCTCCCGTATCGCCGTCATCGGGCCCCAATCCGCCACCGCGGCACATCAGTCGGGCGACTACACCGCCCCGCAGCCCCCCGGCGCCGACGCGAGTGTGCTCGACGCGCTGCGGCGGCTCGCCCCGCCCGGCATCGACATCCGCCATGCCCCGGGCTGTTCCCTCACCGGCGACGACCTCTCCGGCATCCCCGAGGCGATCGCCGAGGCCGCCTCCTGCGACCTGGCCGTACTGGTCCTGGGCGGCAGCAGCGCCCGCACCGCGGGAACCGTGTTCGACGCCAACGGGGCCGCGCTCACGGCTGTGTCCGAGATGACCTGCGGGGAGGGCGTCGACCTCGCCGGGCTCCGGCTCGGCGCCGCGCAGTACGCGCTCCTGGACGCGGTCGTGGCGACGGGTACGCCGACGGCGGTGGTCCTGATCCAGGGCCGCCCGCACGTGGTGCCCGACTCGGGGGGCGCGGTGCTCACCGCCTGGTATCCGGGCCCGTGGGGCGGCGACGCGATCGCCGAGGTGCTGCTGGGACTCGCGGACCCCACGGGCCGACTGCCCGTCTCGGTGCCGCGCTCGGTCGCCCAACTCCCCGTCTACTACAACCACAAGGACACCGAGTACGGCGCCTACGTGGACGAGAGCGCCGAGCCGCTCCACTCCTTCGGGCACGGGCTGTCGTACACGAGTTTCGCGTACGGCACACCACGCCTCGTGGGGTCCGCCGTCGAGGTCGACGTCACCAACACCGGGAGACGGCACGGGCGTGCGGTCGTCCAGGTGTACCTCCGGCGGCTGATCACTCCCGTATGGCCGCGCACCCTCGAACTGTGCGCGTTCGAGGGTGTCAACCTTGCGCCGGGTGAGCGCCGTACGGTCTCACTGTCCTTCGACGTGCCCCCCGGGGCCGGTGCCGTCGAGATCCGCGTCGCCGAGTCCGCGCGGGCGGCGCTCACCGCGGCGCCCCTGGTCCTGGACCTGAGAGACCGCCCTCAGAGCTTCACGGCCCCGGAGGAGACCCCCTTGTAGAACCACCGCTGGGTGATCACGAACAGCACCAGCACCGGGATCACGGAGATCACCGAGCCCGCCATCACCATCCGCTGGTCGTAGCCGAAGGACGAGGACTGCAGACGGGACAGGCCCAGTGTGAGGGTGAAGTGGTCCTCGGTACGCAGCACGATCAGGGGCCAGAGGAAGTCGTCCCAGGCGCTGATGAAGGTGTTGATGGTGACGACGAGGATCGCGCCCCACGCGGACGGCAGATACAGATACCGGAACCGCTTCCACTCGCCCGCCCCGTCCAGCATCGCCGCGTCCTCGATCTCGCGCGGTACGGCGAGGAACGCGGCCCGCATGATGAGGACGTTGATGGCCGCGACGAAGCCGGGCAGCCAGACCCCGACCACGTTGTCGACCAGGCCCAGGTCGCGGATGCTGAGGAACAGCGAGACCATGATCGATTCGAAGGGGAACATCATGGACGCCATCAGCAGCACCCAGACCAGCTTGCGGCCCTTCCAGCTCGGCTTGGAGAGCATGTAGCCGGCGAGCGTGGAGAAGACCAGCTGGCTGGTGACCGACAGCACGACGACGGCCAGGCTGTTGCGGATGTAGGTCCACACCGGGACCTGGGCGAACACCTCGCGGTAGGCGCGCAGGGTCGGATCACGCGGGAAGAGGGAGGCGTTCGAGCCGAACACGTCCTCGCCGACGCCCTTCAGCGACGACAGCAGCTGCCAGAGCAGCGGGCCGATGGTGATGCCGAGGACGAACAGCAACAGCAGGTAGCGGACGACGAGTTCGCGCGGGCGACCGTAGTCCCGCCAGCGCGGCATCAGGCGCCGCCGCTTCTCCTCCGTGGGCTCCACGGACGTCACGGCTGTCGTCGTCATGCCTCGTCCTCCTTCGTCAGGCGCTGAGCGAGCAGCGTGAGGCCCAGGGTGAGTACGAAGAGGGCGACGCTGACCGCCGAGCCGTAACCGGCATTACCGGTCAGCGGGTCGAGGGCGACGTCCCGGATGTAGAAGGGGAGGGTGCGGTCGGCGCCGCCGGGACCGCCGGTGGAGCCGCCGAGCATGTAGATCTCGGTGAACACGCGCAGCGAGCCGATGCCGGTGAGGGTGCCGACGAGCATCATCGAGGTGCGTACGCCGGGCATGGTGACGTGCCAGAAGCGGCGGATCGCGCCCGCGCCGTCCACGGCGGCGGCCTCGTGCAGCTCCTTGGGCACATTCCCCAGCGCGGCCAGGTAGAAGATCATGTACCAGCCGAGGCCCTTCCACAGGGTGAGCCCCATCGCGCACAGCAGGATCAGCCAGGAGTCGGACAGGAAAGGGATCGCCGACCTGATCAGGTGGGCCTTCTGCAGCCATGTGTTGACCAGGCCCTGGTCGCTGAGCAGCCACTGCCAGCTGAGACCGACGACCACGCTGGAGGCGAGGACCGGGGTGTAGAAGGCGGAGCGGAAGAAGCCGATGCCCGGCAGGTTCTTCTCCACCAGCACGGCCAGCATCAGCGGCAGCAGCACCATCAGCGGGACCACGATCAGCGCGTACAGCACGCTGTTGCGGGTGGCGAGCCAGAAGTCGGAGTCGCCCAGCATGCGCGTGTAGTTGTCCAGGCCCACGAACGAGGCGGCTCCGCCGAGCGGTTTGGCGTCGGTGAAGGACAGCAGCAGCGTGTTGAGGAACGGGTACACGCCGAAGACGGTGACGCCGACGATCGCCGGTGACATCCACAGCCACGGCAGCCACCAGCGACGGTAGAGCGCGGCGCCGCCCGCGTCGGCGGTGGGTCCGGGCCTGACGGCCCGGAGCAGGCGGCGCCGGCCGCTCGGTTCCCCGGGTCGGGGGCCGCGGGGGAGCGCGACCCCCGATCCCTTGGTGGGGGGAGAGAGGGTGGTCATACTCAGCTGCCCTGCTCGATCAGCTCGTTGGCCTTCTTCTGGGCCTCGTCCAAGGCGTCCTGGGCGCTCTTCTTGCCCTGCATGGCCAGCTGGATCTGGGCCGTGATGGCGTTCAACTCGCCGGGCGTCAGGGCGATCTCGTCGGCCGTCGAGGTCTTGCGGTCACTGGCGACGATCTTGCGGGCCTCGGCGAACGGGTCGTCGCCCTTCACCGACTGGAAGAACGGGTCGTCGAGGGAGGCCGTGGTGGAGGGGAAGATGACCACGTTCGGGTCCTTCGCCCACTCCAGCTGGTTCCGCGCGTTGGTCAGGAACTGGGCGAAGGACAGCGCGGTCGCCGCGTTCTTGCTGGTCGACGCGACGCCGATGTACTGCGGGGCGCCGACGGTGTGGCCCAGGTCGTCCAGCATGAAGCGGGCGACACCGGTCTTCTTGTAGACGCTCGGGTTGTTCTGCTGGATGAACCGCAGGAAGTTGGGGTTCGTCGGGCCGTAGACCAGCTTGCCCTGACCGTAGACATTGGCGGGGTCCTGGGTGGAGGAGAGCGAGTCCCTCGGCATGCCGCCGCTCTTGTAGAGCTTCGTCATGGCCTCGACCCACCGCGCGGTCTTCGGGTCGTCGGCGAAGGTGAACTTCTTGCCGTCGGAGGACAGGACCTTGATGTCCATCTGCTGCCAGTCGGCCGGGATGCGCAGCTGCGGATTGGCGAGGAACGCGTAGTACTTGCCGTCCGAGACCTTCGCTATCTTCTCGGCGTCCTCGAACAGCCCGAGGACGGTCGTCGGAGGTTTGGCCGGATCCAGGCCCGCCTTCTTCATCAGGTCGGTGTTGAAGGTCTGCACGATGCCGCCGGAGTACCAGGGCAGCACGCTGTGCGCCTTGGAGCCCGAGGCGTCCGCGTACATGCTCGACTTCCACAGGTTGGGCACGAACGGTTCGCCCGCGTCCGGTGCCTTCTTGTCGAGGTCCAGCAGATAGCCGTTCTTGGTGAGCGCGATCGCCGTGTTGACGTTGATGTTCACCACGTCCGGCAGCGTGCAGCCCTGTGCGTCCGCCACCAGGCGCTGGGTGAACGTGGCGTCGCCCGGGTCGTCGACCCACTTCACGGTGGTGTCCGGGTGGGCCTTCTCGAAAGCCTTGATGACTCCGTTGAAGTAGCCGCCGAAGTCCTTCTTCAGGTTGGTCGTCTGGAAGGTGATCTTCCCCTTGACGTCCCCCGTGAGCTTCCCGGAACCGACGTTGCCCTGGTCGACCTTGCAGCCGCCGGCCGTGGCGTCCCCGCTGTCGGAACCACCGCCCGACAGGCCGCAGCCGGCGGCGGTCAGGGTGAGGGCGATGACGCCCGCCACGCATCCGGTCACTCTTCTCGCGCGCATGTTGCCTCCTGCGATCAGTCAGCCCGCTGGACCCAGCTGCTGGTTCAAATCACCAACTTGGACTTCGATTGATGAAAAGGTGGACCAGAATTCATCGGAGGTCAATGCTTTGCCGTGTTGCTTTTCGGTTCCGAGTCGTCGGCCGGGTGTTCAGTGCCGGTGCTCGTGGTCGGGGTGCGTCGGGTCGCCCGGGTGCTCGTGTCCCGGCGCGTACTCCACGTCGGCGCGGGCCCGGTCCAGCCAGTCGAAGAAGGCCTGCCGGCCCATGGCCCGCCGCAGCTCCCGCACCACGTCGTCGTGGACGTCGTCGTACGGCAGGAAGTCGCCCGGCCCCGCCCCGCCGTACGGGTCGACGCCGCGCCGCAGAGCCTCCCGGGTGAGGAAGCGGTCCGGATTGCGGTCGTAGTAGGCCCGTGCGGCCTGGTCGGGCACGCTCTGCTCGGCCTCCAGTGCCGCCAGCAGGGTGCGCGCGGCGGGGGAGTGGGCGAGCGCCACCGCGATGATGCTGCCCAGGTCGGCGACCTCGGTCCCGGACACCGCGAGCGCGGGGGCCGGTGACACCTCGGGCGGCGGCGCGAGCCCGCGCTCGGCGCAGGCCCGGCGGGCCAGCTCGTCGGCGACCACGACCTGCGTGGCCCACCGCCTTCGCTGCCGCTCCGCCCGCGCCTGTCCCTCCGGCCGCGTCTCGTGGTCCCGGGCGGGCACGGCGTCCAGTACGGCGTCGACGCGGTACCGGGGGACGGGCTCACCATCGACGAGCACCGCGTGCCCGCTCGGGGCCGGATGCCTGTGCGGCGCGGCGTGGTGGCCCGGCCCCGAACGACCGTCGCGCGCCGGAGGCTCGCTCATGGCGTCACTTCCAGCACGATCGTCTCCGTATAGGCCACGCATCCGTGCCAGCCGGCCTTCGCCATCAGCCAGTAGGACCCCGGGGGTACCGCCGAGCCGTCCACCTGGACCACGCACTCGGCGCTCTCCCCGGCGCCCAGGGCGAACCCCTGAAGGCCCGGCCCGACGCCCGCCCAGGTTCCCCAGGAAGACAGTGCCCACAGCTGCCCGCTCACCGGCCCCCGGGTCGTGTTGCGCACGCTCACCGGCACCCGCACCCGTTCGCCCCGGCGCACCTCGACACGGTCGACGCCCAGCTCCATCACCAGACTCGGCCCGGTCCGACCGTCGGGCTCGCCCTCCGCCGCCTCGCCGGGCACGTCCAGGGCGATCACGTCCTCGAACGTCTGCCCGTCGTACGCCAGCCGCGCGGCGAGCGAGTAGCGGCCCGGCACCGGGTCCGGCGGGGGCGTCACGGTGACCTCGGTGAGCGAGAAACCGCCCGGGCCGAGCGCGTACGGCAGTGCGGCGGGCTCGATGCTCCAGCCGGGCGGCACCTCCAGGGCCACCGTGCCCGACACGGGCGCGTCCGTCAGCTCGGAGGAGATACGGACCACCGAGGTGACCGGGCCGTCGGCCGTCAGCGCGGTGGGCGACAGGTACACGGCCACGGGCATGTTCCCCCGGGGCGCGGGGCCGGAGTTGTGCAGCCAGTAGCGGGTGTGCACGGGCTGGGCGGGTTCGTGCGCGGCGACGCCGGGGCCCGGGGCCTGCTTGCCGTCCACCGGCGAGGCCAGCACCGTGGCCACCTCGAACCCCGTCAGGTCCAGCTCCAACGCCCCGTCCACGCCGGGGGACAGGGCCTCACCGGGCCGTTCCAGGACGTCCGCCCGGCTGCCCTCGGCCCAGGCCGACGGCCCCGCCACCCGCGCCCGCACCGGCCGTCCGTCCACCTCGTGCGCCCGTACGACGACTCCGCGCGCGGGGTCCGCAGGCGCCGTACCGCCCCGGGCCAGCGGCGACCCGGCCGGCTTCAGCGCGTCCAACAGCACCCGGCCCTCGGGCTCCAGCGCCAGCAGGGCCGCGGTCCTCGGTAGGCCGGCCGGCGTCCCGGCGGGCTCCCGCAGCCGTACCGTGAGCGGGTGATCGGGCTCCCGCAACCGCGCCGTCAGCGGACGGTTGAAAGCATGCCCGGCACGCGGCCAGCCCAGGTCGCGCCAGTCGCCCTCGCCGGCGACGACCGCGTACTCGAAGGTGTGCGACCAGCGTTGCAACTGGAAGCCCGAGCCGTCCGGGGCCGTACGGCGGGGCGGGTCGACCCAGATGCCGGAGGGCCAGCCGGTGCAGGAGCGCATCAACGACATGTAGAGGTCGCCTGAGGTGGTGACCACGCAGCCGGGGGTGCCCCGGTTGAGGATCGCGAAGCCCCGCCCGTCCCAGGCGTCGCCCGGCGGCAGCGCCTCGCCGCCACCGGCTGCCGTGGCCCGTACGGTCGCGTCGTCCAGGTCGGCGATCAGCGCGTCCACGGCCTTCGCGTCGTCCTCGGGGCGGGCGCCCGCCACCACGAGCAGCGGCAGCCGCTCCAGGTCGCGCAGGTCGG
Source organism: Streptomyces graminofaciens (assembly GCF_030294945.1). Classification (NCBI taxonomy): domain Bacteria; kingdom Bacillati; phylum Actinomycetota; class Actinomycetes; order Kitasatosporales; family Streptomycetaceae; genus Streptomyces; species Streptomyces graminofaciens. The sequence continues at coordinate 11,469,613 of NZ_AP018448.1, forward strand.
CGCCGGGCACCCACTCCTCGCGGAGGGAGGCACGCGGCGCCACCCACACCGAGGCCAGGCCGTCCTCGGCGAGTCGGCGGCGCAGTTCGCGGGCGGCGGCCGGGTCCCAGCCGAGGGCCTCGGCGACCAGGGAGTTGCGCTCCGGGCCGCCGACGGCGATGCGGATGTCGGGGAGGTTGGAGTCGACCTCCAGGTCGCCGTAGCGCGGGCCGCCCGCGATCGTCGAGGTGGCCGTGACGCCCGTGCGGACCAGGGCGGCGGCGAGCGGGGTGCCCAGTTCACCGGCGGTGTCCCAGTCGCTGAAGATCAGCTCGGCCACGCCGATCGACCGATGACCCAGGAGCGCGCCGGAGTCGTCGTGGACGGCGACGCGGGCCGTTGAGCTGAGCCCGAACCAGGTGTTCGCGGGGTTGTCCAGCGTCCACGGGAACCGTTCGCTGTCCACCTCCACGAACCCGAAGCCCCGCCCGATCACCGCGTCCGCGACCTCGTGCACCGGCAGTGCGCCGCGCACGTCCGAGGGCCAGCGCACCCGGATCAGCCGGTCGGCGCCGTCGTAGCCGTCGACGGTCGTCGTCACGTCCAGCCGGTCGACGCCCGCCCAGAGCGTGAGCCGCTGGGTGTAGCGGAAGAGGCCCAGGTCGGCGCGGACGGTGATGCGGGAGCCTGCCGCAGAGTGCTCGACATCGATGTCAGCTGTCACATCCCGGCTGCGAGCGGCGGTGGTGCCGGTCGGCGTGAGGTGCCAGGGGCCCTCACCGAAGCGCGGGTGCCTCGGATACTCCTCCTGTACCACCAGCTCGTTGCCGATGTCCCCGGCGCGCAGCAGCTCCCGACCGTTCTCGCCCCCGGGTTCGGCGAGCGCCCGCAGACTGCTGACGCCGCCTCCCCGCGCCGGGTCGACGGTCACCTCGTAGAACTCGTTGCGGATCGTCGTCCCCTCGCCGGCCGTCCAGCCGGAGATCGAACCCTCCGCGAGGGAGAGCGCCTTGAGGCCCATGCCGGGCACCTCGGGCACCACGACCCGCAGTTCGCCGTCCTCGCGCACGGCCGGAAGCGGCAGCCCGGTGTGGTCCAGCGGGACCCGTCCGGGGTCGGCGACGGTCAGCACGTCCTTGCGCTGCCAGGTCGCGGAGTTGAAGACGACCAGATCGGCGCCGTCGCCCGGCAGCGGCACGACACGATCGGCGAGCGCCTGGGTCGCGTCGGCGTGCACCTCCTCCGCCAGGTCGTACAGCTCCCGCCAGCCGGTGAGCAGGTCGATGTACACCTGGTCCGACTCGGAGCCGGTGATGGCGTCGTGGTGGGCACCGTAGATCAGCTGCCGCCAGGCCTTGTCGAGGGCCGCGTCCGGGTAGGGGTGCCCGGTGGTGAGGGAGGCGAGGGTCGCCCAGGCCTCGGCGTCGGCGAGCAGCGCCTCGCCGTACCGCTGGGCCTGCTTGGTGTCGATGTACGAGACGTCCTTGCCGGTGTAGACCGGGTTCATGTCCCGGGTCTGCGGGGACGCCGTGCGCCCCTCCCGCTCCAGCTCGGCCCGTACGGCGGCGAAGAAGTCCCGGGGGATGCCGCTGACGAACCGGGGCCAGACGTAACGGGTGTTCCAGTCGCGGTGGATGCCCATCACCCAGCGGCACGGCGGAGCGTAGTCGCCGCCGACCGGCAGCAGGACGTTACGGGTGAGCGCGACCTTCTTCAGCCCCCGGAAGAGCTTGAGCGCGGCGGCCTCCGCCTCGGGGAGGGTGGGCGCGTTGTCGATGGCCCAGCCGGCGCCGTAGTGGTTGACCATGTACGCGGTCAGCAGGCCGCGCCCGGAGGGGGCGATCCAGCTGAACTCGGCCGGGAACTGCATCCGTTGCGGATCGCGCGGCTCCTCGCCGAAGACCGACAGGGTCGGCCCCCACTGGTGGAACGGCCCGCGCGCCCACGAACTCGACGTGACCCCCGCGTCCGCCATCAGCCCCGGGAACTGCGGGTCGTGCCCGAACGCGTCCAACTGCCAGGCGGTCTCCGGCGCGGCCCCGATGATCCCGCGCTGGAAGCCGTCGCCGTACAGCGCGTTGCGCACGGTCGCCTCGGCGCCGGTGAGGTTGGTGTTGGGCTCGTTGTAGGTGCCGCCCATGATCTCGACCCGGCCGGTGCGGATCAGCTGCCGCAGGAAGGCCCGCTCCTCGGGGAAGGCGTCCCAGTAGGGCTTGAGGTAGTCCACCTCGGCGAGCACGAAGGTGTACGCGGGGTCGCGCCGGGCCAGATCGCAGTGGGCCCGCACCAGACTCATGCCGCTCTGGCCGCGCGAGTCGAAGGTCCGGGCGGGCAGGCCCGTGACGGCCGGGTCGTCGGCGACGTCCCAGGTCTCGGTGTAGGCGGCCTGGGTGTTCCACCAGACGGGGTCGTAGTGGAAGTGGCTGACCATGAACATGGTCCAGCCGGGCTCGGCGGCCGTGAACTCGGCCGTCTGCCGGGCGGCCCGGTCCCCGTCGACGGCGGTGACGGTGATCTCCCGGCGGTCGCCGGGGACCAGGCCGTCGACGGCCACGGGCATCTCGGCGCGTACGGTTCCGTCCTCGCCGGCGGCGACGACGTTCTCCCCGACACCACGCACGCCCGGGCCCTCCAGGCTCAGCCGGACCGGCCGCCCGGGCTCGTGCTCGATGTCGACGGCGACCACCTGGTGCGGCTGGTCCTCCGTGCCGACGAAGAGCTCGGTGGACTCCACAGAGATGACACGCATGGGGCTCCTACGAGTGCTCGGCGGAGCCCCATCCTGGCAGCGTGGGGTGGTTCAATCAACCATGGAATGGCATGTTGGTTGATTCATCCATGCAATGGCGGATGGCTCAGCGGGCCCGCCGCGACTTCACCGCGTGTGCCCCCGCGATGTGGTCGGTCAGCGCCAGGGAGGCGCTCGCCCGCTGGTAGGAGAGCTGACCGACGCGGACGTAGAGGCAGTCGATGAGCATCAGGACCGAGTGGCGGGCGCCGATGCTGCCGGTGCGGAAACTGGTCTCCGAGGAGGAGGAGATCAGCCGTACGTCGGCGGCGCGCGCCAGCGGCGAGCGCGGGTCGGCGGTCAGGGCGATGGTGGTGGCGCCGCGCTCCCTGGCCAGTTCGAACGGTTCGATGGTCTCCCGGGTGGCGCCGGAGTGGGAGATGCCGATCGCCACGTCCGCCGGGGTGAGCAGAGCCGCGGAGGTGGTCGCCGCGTGCACCTCGGTCCAGCCGCGCACCGCGCAGCCGATGCGGAACAGCCGGGTCTCCGTCTCCTGCGCGACCGCGCCGCTGCCGCCCACGCCGTACACGTCGACACGCCGGGCGCGGGCCACGGCCTGGGCCGCGCGCTCGACCGAGTCCAGGTCGATCCGGTCGATGGTCTGCTGGATGGCCCGCAGATCGGCGGTGCCGACGACCTGGACGACCCGCTCCAGGCTGTCGTCGGGGGAGATGTCCGGGCCGATCTCGGCACTGCCCCACTCCGAGGACTCGCCGCGGCCCCGCTCCTGGGCCAGCTCGATCAGCAGGTGCTGGTAGGAGTCGAGGCCGATGGCCCGGCAGAAGCGGGTGACCGTGGCCTGGGAGGTGCCGGTGCGGCGGCCCAGCTCCGCGGCCGAGCAGTGGGTGACGGCGGCCGGATCCTCCAGGATCAGCTCGCCGACCTTCCGCAGGGAGCCGGCCAGCCGGGGCAACTCGGTGCGGATCAGGGTGGTGACATCGGTCGAGGGCATGCAGAGAAGGTACCAGCCACCCGTTGGGGCAGTGGCTGAATACCAGGACCGGGATCGGCTCGCGCATGCGGGGGTGAACTGCGCCATTGCCCTCGATGCGACGCCTGTGATTCAGTGATTCACTGATATATGTGCGTGAGGTGGTTCAATCCACCAGTGGGGAGTCTCAGGTGTCCGTCGAGTCCGCCAACGAGTCCGTGACAGAGCCGGTGAGCGCCGACCGCTTCGCGCGCGAGGGCCTGGCCGTCCTGAACCGCCTCACCGAGTCCGCGCGTGCCGATGTGAGCGCCGCCGCCGCACTGATCGCCGACTGCGTCCGCGAGGACGGTGTCGTCCAGGCCTTCGGCACCGGCCACTCCCAGGCCCTCGTCCTCGAACTCGCCGGCCGCGCGGGCGGCTTCGTGCCCACCAACCGCCTCCAGATGGCGGACCTCGTCCTGTACGGCGGCGACCACCCCGGCGACCTCGACAACCCGCTCCTCGAACGCGAGCCCGGCCTGGCGGTCCGCCTCTACGAACTGGCCGCCCCCCGCCCCCAGGACCTGTTCGTCGTCATCTCCAACTCCGGCGTCAACAACGTGATCGTCGAGATGGCCCTGCACGCCAAGGAACGCGGCCACCGGCTCCTCGCCATCACCTCCCTCGCCCACACCGGCTCCGTCCCCGCCACCCACCCCAGCGGCAAGAAGCTCGCCGACCTCGCCGACGTCGTCCTCGACAACGCGGCCCCGTGCGGTGACGCGCTGCTGGAACTTCCGGGCGGAGGTGCCGTGTGCGCGCTGTCCACGCTGACCGGAGTCATGCTCGTCCAGATGACGGTCGCCGAGGCCGCCGCCCAGCTCCTCGCCTCCGGCGCCCGCCCCCCGGTCTACGTCTCGGCCAACGTGCCCGGCGGCTTCGAGGGCAACCTGGAGCTGGAGAAGCGGTACGCCGGACGGATCCGGCGTACCGCGAGCTGATCACTCCACCGGTAGGGGCGTCAGCGCGACCGCCAGCGGATAGGCGCCGGTCGTCAGCGGCGCCCCGGCGGCGCCGGACGCGGTGTCGACCGGTACCAGCTTGTTGCCGTCGGCCGTGGTGACGTAAGCCGTGCCGCCGTTCCAGTCCAGGCCGACATCGAAGGCGGACCTGCCCACGGTGATCCGCGCGCCGGGCGCGCCGGTCACCGTGTCGACGGGCGTGACGTAGTCCCCGGTACTGGGGCTCACCCACAACGTCCGCCCGTCGGGTGACAGGCCGAGACCGTACGCCTGGCCGGAGACCAGGAGTGTCGGCTCGGTGTCGTCGGTCGCGGTGTCGATCGGAGTCACCGTCGAGCCGCCGGAGTTGGACACGTAGACCGTCTTCCCGTCCGGCGCGGCGACGATGTTGAAGGGGCGGGGGCCGACGGGGATCGCCGGCCCGGCCTTCCGGGTGTCGAGGTCGACCGGTGTGACGGTGTTGTCCTGGATGTTCGCCACGTACAGCGTCCGGCCGTCCGGAGTGATCGCGATGTTCTCCGGCCCCGACCCGACCGCGACGGTCGCTCCCGCCTTCAGAGTGCCGGTGTCCACTGGCTGGACCGTGCCGTCCGAGTAGTTGGCGACCCACAGCGTGCCGCCGTCCGGTGTGAGCGCCAGCCCGGCGGGAACACGGCCCACGGCGACCGTGGCGGTGACCGAGTCGCGGGCCACATCGATGACGCTGACCGTGTGGGAGCCCTGGTTCGCTGCGTAGGCGGTGCGGCCGTCGGCGCTCACGACGACCTCGCCGGGGTTGTCGCCCACGGCGATGGCGGTGCTCTTCCCGGAGGACAGGTCGATCGAACTGACCGACGCGCCGCTGAAGTTGGCGGTCAGGGCTCTCGGTGATCCGTTCCCGTCGGTGACCCGGACCGGGATCGCCCGGTCGAGGATGCCGGTGCCGGACACCACGACGGAGTGGACGCCCTCGGTGACACCGGTCAAGGTGACGGTGGCCGAGGCGCCGCCCCCGGCCGGGACCGTCACGGTTCCCTCGGTCGGCGAGGCGGTGACACCGTCCGGCACGTCGAGTCTCCAGGTGACCGTCCGGGCGTCCTTGTCCGAGAAGCGGAGAGTCACCGTCTCGGATGCGCCCGGCTTCAGGCTGAGGGAGCCAGGGGCGAAGGAGGCGTCGACGCCCGGGTCGGGGGCGTTCTCCAGCATCGTCGTGTACAGGAACTGGTCCATCACCCCGGGCGAGACCTGCTCGGGTATGGCATCGAGTTCCCTGCGCTCGCCCCGCAACTCGGTCCAGTACGCCGAGACCGCGTCCGTGTCGCCCCGCTTGTTGGCGAGCAGCAGGTCGACGGCCGTCCGGCCCGCCGTGCCGTACCGGCCGAGCTTGTCGAGCCAGGCCGAGGTCTCCGCCAGGAACCCGGGGTTGGCGAGGTCGGCGCGCAGCTTCGCGGGCGTCGCGGCCATGTCGGTGAAGTAGGACCGCAGCGCGGCCGCCGCCCGGTCGAGGCCGCTGTCCTCCTCGTACGCCGTGCGGAACGCGGCGATGAGCCTGCTCAGGGTCGGGGACTCGGTGGCGTCGAGCTGGGAGGAGTAGTTGCTCTCGGCGAAGATCCGCAGCCAGTTCGCGGCCTTGGCCGTGCCCGCCAGGTCGCGGACGGAGGCGAGGAAGGCGGACCGGGGGTCGTAGGAGTCCGGGTTCCACAGGTAGGCCGCCGAGGTGAAGAGCGCCAGCCTGCTCGCCTCGGCCTGGACCATCGGGTTGGCGGTGACGCCGACGGACTCACGGGCCACGTCGGCCTCCCTGCCGGTGTAGGGGCCGAGCAGGAGGCGGCTGGTGACGTAGTCGTTGACCGGGTAGTTGTCCCAGACCAGGATCGGGTGCCCGTACACCTCGCGGGCCTGCCGCACGTGCGCGGCGGTGATCGTCGGCGCGATGACGCCGACTCCCGTCCACTCGACGACCACGTCCGGGTCCAACCGCTCGCGCAGCGCCTTCTTGTACGGGGTGTCGGCGAGGTCGGAGTACTCGGTCGGGACCATCTCCAGCGGTTCGAGACCGGAGCGGCGGGCGGAGAACTCCTCCCACACCCGGTTCAGCAGATGGGCCTGGGCGGCACCGGCGCCGCCGCCCCCGCTGCCGAACTTCTCCTCGTCGGCCGGGCAGTTCCACTTCGTGTAGCTGATGTCGTCCAGCGGGATCGCGAAGGAGCGCACGCCGATGTCGTACAGCGAGGCGAATTTGCGGACCAGCGCGCTGATGTCGTTGTCGGAGGAGTAGCAGACCGACAGGCCGGGCGAGAGGGCGTAGGTGAAGCGGACGTGGTCGGCGGCGGCCCGGTCGACGAGTTCACGCAGTCGGCCCAGGTCGGCGGCCGGGTACTCGTCGCGCCAACGCTCCCGTAGGTACGGGTCGTCCTTGGGGGAGTAGACGTACACGTTCTGCTTGGTGCGGCCGTAGAAGTCGAGCTGGCGCAGCCGTTCGGCGTGGGTCCACGGAGTGCCGTAGAAGCCCTCGACGACGCCGCGCAGTTTGGCTGTGGGCCAGTCGCGGACCGTGACCTGGGGGAGGTGTCGGCCGCCGAGGAGCTGGCGGAGGGTCTGGGCGGCGTAGAAGGTGCCGGTGGTGTCGGTGCCGGAGAGCGCGAGCAGGGCGCGGCCCGAGTGGCGGCCGGAGGCCAGGACGTAGCCCTCCGGAGGCAGCCCGGCCGGGGACTTGACGCCCAGGCGCTTCAACGCGCCCTTGGTGGCGGGGTTTTCGCCGGGGCCGCCGACGAAGACGGTGAGTCCGGCGGCGGGCGGGCGCGCGTCGGCCGGGACGGTGACGATCCGATCGGCACCGGCGGCCCGCAGCGCGGCCTCGACGACCCGGCGGGCGGAGGGGTCGGTGTCCGGGCCGACCACCTCCACCACCCGGTCGGGGACGGTGAGTTGACGTCCAGCGCTCTCGATGTGCCGGGGTGTCGGCCATACCTGGGGGATCGCCGGGCTGGTGGGTGCGGTCGGCGCGGCGGCGGCCGGGAAGGAGGGGACCGTGAGGGCGAGGGCCAGCAGCAACGCCCGGCGTAGACGGCGGGGTCTGTGGGGGAGAGGGGGGTGGGGGAGGAAAGAGGTGATTGAAGTCACCGGAAGATGCTAGAGGTGCTGAATCAAGCATTCAATGGTCGGGGAGCGAGGGAGCGGGTTCGCCATGGGGCCGATGGCTCGGCCGTCGCCGAACCCGGCCCGCACCTCCCGGCGTTCGTACGCGGTGACCGTGCCGCAGACCACGGCGGCACGGCCCGTAAGCTGATCGCGTTGCGAACGGAACAGCGGAAAGGCACGGGGGTGCACATCATGTTTCGCAGAACCATGTCCCGAATCGCGGGGGTTGGAGCGCTCGCCCTGGTCGTCACGGCCTGCGGTGCGGGAGGCTCGGACTCCGGCGGATCCAGCGGGGCGACGGGGAAGAATTCCGGCACGAAAACGAGCAAAGCCGCCGAGGCCACGGCGCTGCCGGTCGAGTCGACCGTACGGAAGGCGACCTGGACCGACCGGAGCACGGCACACCAGCTGAAGCTCGCGCCCGAACGGCTCGCCCGGGGCACGGCGGCGGATCTGGAACACGTACAGCTGGACGACGACATGAAGGGGATGGTCCCGTACTACCTGACCGTCGCCTACACCAACACCGGCTCGGCGCCCTTGACGCAGCCGGCTCCCGAGGCGAACTTCACGGTCACCCTCGCGGACGGAACACCCGGCAGGGCGATCTCCCTGTGGAACACCAACCCCCTCGCCACCGCGTCCTCTTCGGCCCTGCCCGACGACTGCGACAAGGCCGGCCCCGCATCGGTGGCCGCCGGCGACACGGCCAAGGTGTGCCGACTGGTGCTGCTGCCCAAGGGGCACAAGCCCGCCACCGTCGCGTACGCCGACGACAGCGGCACTCTCCTGTGGAAGGTCGGCGACGGCAAGGGCGACGACGACGCCGGCCGACTGCTGGCCGAGGGCACGACCGCCGACTCGGTGTACGAGAACATCTCCACCAAGAGCGGTGCCGTGCCGATCCGTGTCACCCCGAAGAGCGTGCGCACCGGAAGTCTCGACGACCTGAGCGGCTATGAGCTGAGCGCCGCCCAGAAGAACCTGGTGCCCTGGTACGTGACCTTCGAGTACCGCAACGCCGGCAAGGAGAAGCTCCTGCCGACCATGGACGACGGAGTCGGCCTGCGCAGCGCCGGCGGCCGGGACATCCAGCCCCTCGCCCTGCTCGACCTGTCCTTCTCCGACACCGCCGAGGGCGAGGGCATCGACCAGTGCCGGGGCAGCGTCCCCCACACCCGCCTGGAGCCGGACTCCACCCTGAGCCTGTGCACCATCCACCTGCTCCCGAAGGGCGACCGCCCGGCCATGGTGTCCTTCCAGGGCGAAGGCGAGAGCGAGGGCAAGGCCGTGAAGTCGCTGATGTGGCGGGCGAGTTAAGACACCGACGCGACACCCGTCGAGCGGGCGTGGTCACGGGCCGCCTCCCGGTCCTTGACCATGTCGGGCGAGCGCGTCGAACCCCACCCGACCGGCACCCGGCTGCATCGGCGTCAGTTCGCCGTCACAGCACCGCGACCGGATTGACGGGCGACCCGGTGCCGCCCGGAATGTTGAGGGGGGTGACGACCAGCAGGAACTCGTAGCGCCCCGCCTGCGCGCAGGCCCCGGAGAGCTTCTCCAGGTCGAGGTTGTCCAGCAGTGGTACGCCCATGGCGGTGATGGCGAGGGCATGGACGGGGGAGTGCAGTCCCGCCACCGGGGAGGGCCGTACGTCGCTGTCGCCGTCGGCGCCCAGCAGGGCGATCTCGCGCTCGGCCAGCAGCGGCATGGCGTCCACATGGAAGCCGGCGCTGGCCGTGTCCGGGTTCCAGGCGCCCAGGGCGGCGCGGCGGCGGAAGTGCCCGGAGCGCAGCAGCACCGCGTCGCCGTGGCCGATGCTCACCCCGAGCGCCTTCTCGGCGGTGAGCACGTCCCCCGCGTGCACGGCCTGGCCGGGCTCCAGCCAGTCGGTGCCGAGTACCGCGGGCAGGTCCAGCAGGACGCCCTTGGTGACCAGCGGGCCGAGGGCCGACACCGCGCCGAAGCGGGCGCCCCCGGCGTCGACCACGTCACGGGCCGTGCGGCCGTCGAAGAGTCGGCCCCGGTAGGCGATGTGGGACAGGGCGTCCAGGTGGCTGACGCCCTTGCCGTGGTAGTCGGCGGCGATGAAATCCTTGTGGCAGGAGGGCTCCGGGGCCTCCACGTCACCGAGGTCGGACATGTAGTGCAGGGCGGGCCTGCCGTTGTCCGGGCCCGACACCGTGTTCCAGGGCAGGCCCATCGGGACGGTGGTGCCGGTGCGGACGAGGGCCGCGGCCCGCCGGGCGTGGCCGGGGGTGACCAGGTTCCACGCCCCGCGGTCGGCCTCCTCGGGGGACCACCGTCCCCAGCTCCGCACCCGCTCGAACAGGGCGTCGAACTCCGCGCGGGTCACGGCCGGGCCGTTGTCCGGGGAAGCGTGCGGGCTGCTGTTCATGGCTGCTGAGCGCTCCAGGGCTCGGAGGGTCCGCGGTCGGCCCGCGCGGCGGGCGCGTCACGGTCGGCCCGGGCACCGCGGGGCGCGGCGGTCCGGCCGCTCCCGACGGTAGCGATCGCGTGCGCCGACGGCGAGTGCAAGCGACCCGGGCTTTCCCCTCGGCGGCTTTATCGCCCCGGTCAGCTCCCCGCCCCGGCGGCGTCACGGCGTCACGGTCGCGGCCTCGCGCAGCTGCCCCACCCCTCGGTTGAAGCGGCGCAGCAGGAGCAGCGCGGTCGTGGCGAGGCCGGTGAGCAGGCCCAGCCAGATGCCGACGGTCTCCCAGCCCGTGGCGAAGCCGAGGAGCGCGGCGGCGGGCAGGCCGACGAGCCAGTAGCCGATCAGGGTGACCCGGAAGCCGCCCTTGGTGTCGTCGAGGCCCCGCAGCAGGCCGACGCCTATGTTCTGGGCGCAGTCGAAGAACTGCATCACCGCGGCGACCAGCAGGAGCCGCGTGGCGAGATCGATGGCCGACTCGTTCTCACCCTCGAAGAACGGCGCCAGCACCACACCCGGCAGTACGACGTACACGAGCGCCACGACCGCCATGACCGCGGCGGCGCACGCCAGGGCCGTCGACTTCAGGCGCTGCGCGGCCGCCGTGTTGCCGAGGGCGAGCTCACGGCTGACGCCGAGAGAGGCGGCGTGGGAGAGGCCGACGGCGATCTGGAAGACGATGTACACGAGCTGGTTGACGGCGGTGTGCGCGGCCAGCGCGGCCGTGCCGAAGCTGCCCACCAGCAGGGCGACGACGGAGAAGAAACCCGCCTCCGAGCCGTAGGTGGCGGCGATCGGCGCGCCCAGACCGGCCAGTCGGCGCAGGGTGGCCGGGCGGGTCTTCCAGATGCTCAGCGACAGCACCGGCGCCAGCCGCGGATCGCGGCGGGCGGAGAGGTACAGCGCCAGGAACGACATCGCGTACACCGAGGTCGTGGCGAGCCCGATACCCGGCAGGCCCAGCTTCGGCAGACCCCAGGTGCCGTGGATGAACACCCAGTTCAGGCCCGCGTTCACGGCGATCGAGGCGATGGTGATGCGCAGCAGGGCCTGCGGACGGCGCATACCGACGGTGAACTGGCGGATCGCCTGGAACCACAGGCAGGGCACCAGACCGGGTGCCATCGCGTACAGCACCGGCTTCGCCGCGTCGACCACGTCCGCGTCCTGGCCGAGGAACACCACGGCGTGCCCGATCAGCACCATCAGCACGGCTCCGGCGAGACCCGCGAGCGTGGACAGCAGCAGGCTCGCCCGGACCAGGTCCCGGACCTCCTCACGAGCGGCCTCCGCGTCGGCGCCCGCCGCTTCCGTGCCCTGCGTCTCGGCGCGCGCGTCGGCCGCGGCGACCTGGTTGCCGACGGCCGTGACCAGGCCGACGCCCATGGTCCGCAGCTGGTTGAAGATCACCATGGCGAGGCCGCCGGCGGCCAGGGCCTCCGTACCGAGCAGGCCCATCATGACCGTGTCGGTGGTGGTGAGCGCGACCTGCGCGAGCTGGGTGAGCGCGAGTGGGACGGCGAGCGTGGCCAGGGCACGGCCGTCGGTGAGCAGGCGGGTGAGAGCGGGTGGCATCAGTTGCTTTCCTGCGGTGAATCGGGGCTTGCGGTGCGGCGGAGTTTGGTCAGCAACTCGTCGACCTCGCGCTCCACTTGCGGGGAGAGCAGATCACGGGCGGCCATCCAGTCGTCGTCGTAGACGGTGTCCATGTACTTCTCACCGCCGTCGTTGATCAACGCGACCATAGTCGTGCCGGGCGGCAGCGAGGAGAGCCGGGTCAGGGCCTCGTGCACGACCCCGCCCGCAGAGCCGCCGAGGAGCAGACCGGTGCGCCGGGCGACGGCCCGCGCGGTGGCGAACGCCTCGACGTCCCCGACCTTCACACCCTCGTCGAGCAGCGAGTAGTCGACCATCGCCCCGATCGTCGCGCCCTCGGGTGTGCCGGTGCCCGACTGGTAGTAGTCGTGCGCGGGCGGCCCGAACGCGATCGAGCCCTTCGGCTCCACCCCGACGATCCGCACCCCGGGCACGGTCTCGCGCAGCGGGCCCCCGGTTCCGAACAGCCCGCCGCCGGTGCCCACCGCGCCGATGAGGATGTCGATACGGCCGTCCAGCGCGGCGTGGAGTTCCCGGGCCACCGGGTGGTAGCCCACCCCGTTCGCCATGTTGTTGTGCTGCTCGGTGAAGTAGGCGTTGTCGGATTCGGCGGCCATCTTCTCCGCCAGGTCCTCGCGGGCTGCGGTGGCCAGCTCCTCGTCCCCGTCGGCGGCGACATAGACCAGCTCCGCGCCCAGCGCCTTCATCGCGCGCAGCTTGTCGACGGCCGCGTGGTGGTCGACGACGGCGGTGAAGGTGTAGCCGCGCTCGGCGGCCACGACGGCCAGGCCGAGCCCGGTGTTGCCGGAGGTCGACTCGATGATCCGGCCGCCCGGGCGCAGCAGCCCGCGCTCCTCGGCGTCGACGACCATCTGCCGGGCCATCCGTATCTTGGCCGTGCCGGTCGGGTTGAACTGCTCCAGCTTCAGCAGCAGCCGGGCGTCGCTCTCCGAGCGGGCCAGCTCGAACAGCGGGGTGGCGCCGATGAGTTCGGAGACCTGCCGCACGACGGGCGGCCGGTACAGGGGGTCGACCATGGGGGCTCCTGTGATCCTTCAGTGGGGGTGGCGGTCGAGACGCCAGCGGAAACGGGATCCCGAAGGCTCGACGACGACCTTCGGCGGCAGCGGCAGCTCGTGGAACGGCGACTCGTTGGAGTCCATCTGGTAGCCCGCCGTGTTGAGGTACACGAGCAGGTCACCGACGGCCGGCCGCACCGGGAAGGGGATCTTGCGCCAGGTCAGCATGTCCGACTCCAGGCAGGTCGCGGCCCCGACGCACGCCGGGTACGGTCCCGCGTCGGCGACCGGCCCGGCACCGCCCGGCACGAGCACCGGGTCCGGCAGGAACTCGCTGTCGAACCACTGCTCCGACAGACTCAGGCTGCTGCCGTCGACGGTGAGGACGGCGTACCCGTCCCGGTCCTTGACGCCCTGAACCCGGAACACCGTGAACCCGGCCTGGTCCAGCAGCGCCCGGCCCGGCTCGACGAGCAGCGTCACCCCGGCCGACCGCAACAGCTCGGCGAGAGTGGTGCCCTCGCCTGAGCCGGACGGGGCGGCCGCCAGGATCGTACGAAGGGCGTCGGCCCCGGCCACGGGGGAGTGGTACGGATAGAAGCCCCCGAAGGACTTCCCCGCGTGGAAGTGCTCGGGCCGGCTGCTCTCCTCGAACCGCCGCCAGTCCTCGGCGTCCACATAGTCCACGGCGAAGCCGCCGCCGACGCTGATCCGGTCGGCGCGCAGCCCGAGAGCCCGGGCCTCGGTGCACCAGCCGATCGACTCGGCGGCCAGATCCGTGCGTTGACGGACGTCGTAGCCGGAGAGATGGAAGCTGAAGCCCTCCATGTCCACCGGCCCGTCGACGCACCGCCGCAGGGCCGCAGCCAGCTCGCCGTCGTCCAGGCCGAAGCGGCTGTGCGGCTGCTCCGCGGGCAGCCGACGCAGCAACACCCGTGCCCTACGGCCGAGTCCGGCCGCGAGCACGATGAGGCGGTCCAGTTCGTCGAGCGCGTCCACCGCGATCAGCGCGCCCTGGAGGACGGCGACCCGCAGCAGGTCGTCAGCCTTGGCCGGGCCGGTCACCACCAGGTCCTCGCCGCGCACCCCGGCCGCCAGCGCCTCGCGCAGCTCGCCGTGGCTCGCCACATCCACGCCCAGCCCGGCCACGGCCGCCCGCTCGACGTAGACGGCCGCCTTGTTGGCCTTCTTCGCGAAGTACACCTGGCCGTCCACACCCGCCTCGGCGAACACGGCCCGGAACGCCGCCGCGCACGCGTCGAAGCGCTCCGGGAACAGCACGTGGTACGGGCCGCCCAAACCGTGGCTCAGCTCGTGCAGCAGCGCGTCGCCCAGCAGGGAGCGCACCTCGGGCGTGGTGTGCGAGGCGAGCGCCGTCGTCACTTCCACAGGGACACCGCCGTGCCCAGCCCCTGGGCGAGGGCCAGTTGGGCGAACCGGTGCCCGAGCGCGATGTCGGTGACGACGAGCCCGCTGTTGTACGCGAAGATCCGCTGCCCCGCGTCCGTACGGCCCTCGGCGCGTCCCGCCAGCACCTCGGGGAACTCGGCGTCCACGTCCCGCAGCCGCCCGTCCGCGTCGGCCATGTCGACGCCGGTGACCCGCATCTGCGCCGCGCTGGTGGCGATCACCCGGTCGGCCCGGTGCAGGGTCGAGGCGGCGATGCCGTAGCCGATGAGGACGGACAGCGCGGCGGGCTTGAGCCACTCCGCGTCCACGGAGGCAGGGGTGTTGGGGCCGGCCGTGGCCAGCACGATGTCCGCGTCGCCGGCCGCGGCGCGCAGATCGGTCACGACCTCCAGCTCACGGTCGGGGAAGTACGTGTGCAGCTGCTCGCGCACCGCCCGGATGCCGTCCGGATGAGTGCCGAAGAGCATCAGCCGCTCCAGGTCCGGCCGCGTGGTCAGCAGGAACGGCAGCGCGAGCCGCCCCTGCGTACCCGTGCCGATGACCAGCGCGCTGCGGGCGCCCGGCACGGCCAGCTCGCGGGCCAGCAGCGCCGAGACCGCCGGGGTGCGCAACGCGCCCACCCGGCCGCAGTCCAGCATGGCGACCGGCAGCCCGGTCTCGTCGTCGTACAGCGTCAGCGTCGTGTAGTAGTGCTGCTTGTCGCGGTCCTCGTGCAGGCCGTACTTGTACGACGTCTTCACCGCGACCACCCCGCGCACCCCGTCGCGCCCGAGCATCGCGTACGCCACCGAGTGGCCGTCCTCCGGCTTGACGGTGAGCTTCTGCGGATTGTCGGACCGGCCGTCGGCCAGGGTGCGGTACGCCTGCTCCACCACGGACACGACGTCGGACAGGGAGATGTCGATCCCGGCCACGTCGCTGGTGCTGAGGATCCGCAGGGTCGTGTCGTCGGACGCCATGGTGTTCCCTCCCGTGTGGTCGGTGCCGGTCATGCGTGGGCCTCCACGGCGGCCTGGCCGTAACCGTGCTCCGACTCCTCGGCGGGCGGCCGGGTCCGGCGGCCCTTCACCCGCACGGAGGAACGTTTCAGCCAACGGTCCGTGCCGTCGTAGCGCGCCTTGAACGGGACCCGGCCGTGCACGACCAGGTCGTTGTCCACGACGAGGACTTCACCGGGTTCGAGGCTCACCGCCACGCTGACCCGGGCGAGTTCGTCCTCCAGCCGGGCGTAGGCCGCGCGGTGGTCGTCGGGCGCCTGGTCGAGCGGGGTGTACGCCGGGTCGAAGCGCAGGGTCAGGCCCTCCTCCGACTCCCACAGCGTGGGTACGGCCGGCGGGGCTCCCTGGTACGCCTGGGCCTCCTCGTAGGCGTCGTCGGGCAGGATCGGCAGGATCGGGCGGCTGAGCAACTCCACGTCGGCGTCGGAGAGTTCGACATGGCGGACACCGGCGGCCGTGGTGGCGACGGAGTCGGGGTTGCGCATACAACCGAGGACCAGCAGATGGGCGCGGCCCGGGTGGAAGGCGTCCTCGGTGTGCGGGCTGAGCAGCACACTGCTGCTGGCGCCGGTCTGCTCCTCCTCGTGGCCGGGACTGGGCACGATGTTGTGTACGAAACGGCCGTCCTGCTGGCCCTCCCAGGCGATGGGTGTGCCCATCACCGTCGACAGCAGGAGCAGGACCACGTCGTACACGGCTCCGGCGTCGCCTGCGGTCGACCAGTGGCCGGGGGTGGCGCCGATCGCCTCGTCGTCGACGGGCAGGCCGCGCAGCACGAACAGGCCGTCGGGGGTGTCGACGGGGCGGCAGGCGTGGCGTATCGGGTCGCTCAACGCGGCGGCGACAGCTGGTACCTGGGCCAGCAGGCCCGGATGGGTGGGGGAGCCGTCGTACGAGGTGAGAAGGGTGCGGGCGGCGGCGGTCAGCTCTGCCACCGAGGCGGGATCGAGCAGGCGTACGGGGGCGATACCCGTGGGCATGGGGGGTCCGTCCGTTCCAGTGCGGGATGCGTGTGCGGGCGCGGTGCAGCGGTCTACGGGTGCGTCTGTGGGTGGTCTGCGGGCATGGCGAAGAAGGCCGCCCGAAGCGGGCCGCACGGGTCAGGTGCGGCGCCGGTCGACCTCCGGAAACATAGCCAGCCAACAGAAAACAGGCAAGGCTTACCTAAGTTTGATCTAGATCACACGCCGGACGGTCTTGTCACACAGGCGTCATACAAGATAGGTAAGGCTAAGCAAATCAGCCAACCGCAGGAAAATGAGGGACAAGTGGACCTGACGCGACGTCAACTGCTCTGGGCCGGCGGCGCCATCGGCGCGGGCGTCATGCTCACCGCCTGCGGCGGCAGCGACGAGGAGCCCACCGGGTCCGCCTCCGGAGACTCGGGCAAGCCCCGCAAGGGCGGCACCCTGAGAGTCGGCGCCCTCGGCCGGGCCGGCGCCATCACCCGCGACCCGCACGGCAGTCAGGCCAACGAGAGCGACTACCTCATCATCAGCCTGATCTACGACACCCTCACCGTCCCCGGCACCAAGCCCAACACCGAGCCCCGGCTCGCCTCCGACTGGACCGCCTCCAAGGACCTCAAGACCTGGCGGTTCACGATCGCCAAGGGCGCGAAGTTCCACGACGGAACCCCGGTCACCGCCGAGGACGTCGTCTTCTCGCTGAAGCGGCTGCGCGCCACTCCGGCGGGCGCCTCCCGGCTGCCCGGCATCCAGGCGAAGAACATCACCGCCGACGGCGACGACACCGTGGTCGTCGTCTCCGACTACGCCAACGCCGAACTGCCCCTGCTGGTCCGCCTCACCACCTTCGTCGTCCCGAAGGGCACCAAGGACAAGGACATAGCCAAGGCCCCCGGCACAGGCCCCTTCAAGCTCGACTGGTTCCGCGGCGGCAACGCCCGCCTCGTCCGCAACGACGACTGGTACGGCGGCGAGGTCCACCTCGACGCCATCGAGGTCAAGATCTTCGAGAGCCCGCAGGCCATGGCGAGCGCCCTGCTGGCCAACCAGATCGACGTGGCCTCCAACGTCGGCGCGGTCGCCGCCCGCACGGCCAAGGGCCGCAAGGACGTCCAGACGGTCCGCCGCCCCAACGACATGGCGATGCCGATCGTCATGCGTACCGCCGACGGCCCGTTCGCCGACGCGAAGGTCCGCGAGGCGCTGCGCCTCGCCGTCGACCGCGAGGCCATGGTCACCCAGGTCCTCTCCGGCTACGGCACCGTCGCCAACGACGTCCTCGGCACCGGCGACCCCGCCTACGACAAGAGCCTCCCGCAGCGCGCCCGCGACCTCGCCAAGGCCAAGGAACTGCTGAAGGAGGCCAAGTTCGACACCTCCAAGACCTACGAGCTGTACACCACCGAGGACATCTCCGGCCTCGCCGAGTCGGCCACCCTCTTCGCCACCCAGGTCCGCGAGGCCGGCGTCAAGATCAAGGTCGTCAAGCAGGAGTCGGCCGTCTTCTGGGACAAGACCTGGCTCAAGGGCGACCTCTACACCACCTACTGGGGCACCAACGACTCCGTGGTCTTCTTCGCCAGCAAGACCATGGTCTCCGACAGCGGCCAGAACGAGGCCGGCTGGAAGGACGAGGCCTTCGACACGGCGTACGAGAAGGCCATCGGCACCGCCGACGCGACCGAGCGCACCGCGCTGCTGAAGGAACTCCAGCAGATCGAGTACGACAGCTCCGGCTATCTGCTGTGGGGTATGGCCGACGGCATCGACCTCGCCGGCTCCAAGGTGCGCGGGCTGCCGACGCTGCCCGGGTACGGAAGGGTGCTGCTCGAAGGCGCGTGGCTGGCCAGTTGACCCCCGACACCACCGCGCCGTCCGCCTCCCCGGTCACCCCGGGGAGGCGGACGGCGCGTACCCCTGTCCGGGTCCTGGCCCGCGTCGGCACGGTGCTGCTGAAACGGGCCGTCCTGCTCGCGCTGCTCCTCGCGCTGGTCTTCGGCACCGTCGAAATGCTGCCCGGCGACGCGGCCACGGCCACCGGCGAACGCGGCGAGAGCGCCGCCGACCTCGCGGCGCGCCGTGAACTGCTCGGCCTGGACCGCCCGGTACTCGAACGCTTCCGGGACTGGATGACCGGCCTGCCCACCGGCGACCTAGGCACCTCGGCCCGCGGCGAGAAGGTCACCGACCTCCTCTCCACCGCGTTCCCCAACACCCTGCTGCTCGGCGGCATCGCCCTGCTGCTCACCGCGCTCGTGTCCCTCGCCCTCGGCTGCTGGGCCGCGCTGCGCCCCGCCGGCCGTCTCGACCGGGCCGTCTCCGGCACGGCGACCGCGGTCCTCGCCCTGCCCGAGTTCGTCGTCGCCGTCGCCCTCGTCCTCGTCCTGTCGCTGTGGACCGGCTGGCTGCCCGCGGTCACCCTCACCGGCGCCGACGGAACCCCCGCCTCCTGGGACATGCTCGTGCTGCCCGCCCTCGCCCTGACCATCCCGCAGGCCGGCTGGAACATCCGCATCGTGCGCGCCGCCCTCGCCGACGAGGCACGCGCACCGCACGTGGAGACCGCCGTCCTCGACGGGCTCCCACCGCACCGCGTCCTCACCCACCACGTGCTGCCGGGGGCCCTGCCCGCCATCGCCGCGGGCCTCGCCACCTCCACCGGCATGCTGCTGGGCGGCGCGGTCGTCGTGGAGACCATCTTCAACTACCCGGGCATCGGCTCCGTGCTGGCCTCCGCCGTCACCGACCGGGACAGCCCGGTCATCGCCGGCGTCACGGCGCTCTCCGGCGCCGTCATCACCGGAGTCCTGCTCCTGGCCGACCTGGTCCGCGACACGGTGACGGGAGCCCGACGGTGAGCATCAGAACAGCCCTGCGCATCACCCCGGCCCTGCTCCTGCTCGGCCTCGCCCTCGCCGGCCCCTGGATCGCCCCGCACGCCGTGGACGCTCCGGTGACCGCGCCCTACGCCGAACCCGGCTCCGCCGCCGTCCTCGGCGGCGACCAGCTCGGCCGGGACGTACTCAGCCGCCTGCTGGCCGGCGGCCGCGACCTCGTCCTGTCCTCGCTGCTCGTCGCGGTCCTCGTCACCGGCACGGCCGCGGTGCTCGGCGCGATCGGCGCCGTACGCCCGATCGTCGGACGCCTGGTGGAGCGGACCGCCGACGTACTGATGCTGCTCCCTGCCGTACTCGGCATCCTCCTCGTCACCCTGTCCTGGCCCGGCGGCGGCCGATTCGCCGTCATCGCGGCCGCCGTCGTCCTCGGCGTGCCGTACGCCGTCCGGCTCGCGGCGAGCGCGGCGAGTCCCGTCGCCGCGACCGGGTACGTCGAAGCGGCCGCCGCCGGCGGCGAACGCCTCTGGTACCTCGTCGTCCGCGAGATCCTGCCCAATCTGCGCGCCACCCTGCTCGCCCTGTTCGGCCTGCGGTTCGTCGCCGCCGTCTACCTCGTCGCCACGGCGGGCTTCCTCCAAGTGGGACCCCAACCACCCGCCGCCGACTGGGCGTTGATGATCCGGGAGAACTCCTCCGGCATCCTCCTCAACCCCTGGTCCGTCGTCGCCCCCGGCATCGCCATCGGCCTGCTCGCCCTGAGCGTCAACCTCGCGGCCGCCACCCTCGCCCCCCAGACCGGCCGGAAGGCGGTGACCGTCCTGTGAGCCACACCCGCGACCGGTACGCGCAACCCGAGGGACCACCCGGCGACACCCCGGCCGTCACCGTCACCGGCCTCACGGTCGCCGCCTCCGACGGACGACTGCTCCTGCGGGACGCCGACCTCACCCTGCGCCCCGGCCGACTGGTCGCCCTGACCGGCCCCTCCGGCGCGGGCAAGACGACCCTCCTGCGTGCCGTGACGGGCCTGCTGCCCCCCGGCACCTCCCGCACCGCCGGCCACATCGACGTCCTCGGCCACGACGTCCACGCCCTCGGCGACCGAGAGCTGCGCACCCTGCGCGGCACCCGCCTCGCCTACGTCGGCCAGGACCCCGGCTCCGGCCTCAACCCCCGGATGCGCGTCCGTGGCCTCGTCCGCGAACTCGCCGCCGACCGAAGCGCACAGGCGGTGACCGCACTCCTGGCCGAGGTCCACCTTCCGGACGACGGCCGGTTCGCAGCCCGCCGCCCCGGCGCCCTCTCCGGCGGACAACAGCGCCGCGTCGCCCTCGCCCGGGCCCTGGCCCGCCGCCCCGACGTCCTGCTCCTCGACGAGCCGACCGCCGGGCTCCACCCCGAACTCCGCGACGACATCGGCACATTGCTGAGCCACCTCGCCCGCGAACACCACCTGGCCATCGCCTTCTCCTGCCATGACCCGGCGGTCGTGGAGCGGTTCGCGGACGAGGCGGTGGCCCTCACGGCGCCGCTGCCGGGGCCGCGCCGGAACCTCGGGGCGCGGGACAGGGAACGTATGCGCGGCCCGGAAGAGGCAGGTGACCCGAGCCGGACGGCCGAGGGGGGCCGGGAAGCCGATCCGGACGTGATCGCTGATTCGGCCCAGGAGGCCCCCACCGAGAGCACGCCCCTCCTCGAAGTCCGCGACCTCCACGCCCACTTCCGGGGCGTCCCCGCCCTCACCGACGTCGGCTTCGCCGTCGCCGCCGGCTCCGCGACCGGCATCGTCGGTGTCTCCGGCTCCGGCAAGACCACCCTCGTCCGCACGGTCGTGGGACTCCACCGCAGCACCTCGGGGACGATCCACCTGGCCGGCGCACCCCTGAGCACCGGCCTGCGCGGCCGTACCCGCGAACAGCGCCGCGCCGTGCAACTCGTCACCCAGAACCCGCTCGGCGCGCTCAACCCCAGCCGTACGATCGGAGCCGCCGTCGGCCGCCCGCTTCGTCTGCACCGCCGCTGTGCCGGTGGGGAGATCCACGAACGGGTCGCCGACCTCCTCGAACAGGTCGGCCTGCCGCCCGAGTACGCCGACCGCCATCCGCATGAGCTGTCCGGCGGCCAGCGTCAGCGGGTCGCCATCGCGCGGGCCCTCGCCGCCGACCCCGACGTACTGATCTGCGACGAGATCACCTCCGCGCTGGACGCCGACACCGGCCGCGCGATCATGGACCTGCTGACCGGCCTGCGCGAGCGGCGCGGCACCACCCTCGTCCTCATCAGCCACGACCTTCCCCTGATCGCCGACCGCACCGACACCGTCACGGTCCTGGACGCGGGCCACGTCGTCGAGGCGGGCCGCACCGGCGACGTCTTCACCACGCCTCGGCACGAGGCGACGCGAGCGCTGCTGGGAACGCCCGCGGCTGCGGGGCGGCCCTGAGCGGGGCGCGTCGGCCGGTCGGACGGGGTCTGGCGGCGGCCCGCTACGTGGAGTAGTTCCAGTCGTACGGTCCGCCGCCCTGCCACTCGATCAGCTCGGGGTCGTCGACGGCCGTCTCCTTGGCAGGAAGGCCTGCCTGGTGCAGGTATTCCATGACGTCGAACAGGTTGTGGGCGCTGCCCACGCGTTTGCCCTGGATCATCACCTGCCGCGCACCGTCCGAGGGCGGCAGCACGACGACGGGAGGACGCTCGTCCATGGCACCACCATGCGCCGGATGGGGCTCGGGCGCAGCTCGACACAGGCACCGGCCCCGCCCGCCAGGACTTTCAAGACACCCCCTGGTCGACTGCCCGTCCGCCGAGAGCGCGCCGGTAGGCGGTCTCGTCGGCCTCCTCGAAGACGGTGAGGACGACCCGGTCGAACCGGCCGGGGTGCCGGTCGAGCCAGTCGGCCACGGCCCGCAGGGCGACAGGGGCGGCCTCGTCCTTGGGGTAGCCGAAGACGCCGGTGCTCACGGCACACAGGGCGATCGTACGGATCGACTCCACTTCGGCGGCCACGTCGAGGCAGGCCCGGTAGGACGCGGTGAGCGCCTCCGCGTCGGCCGGACGGGGCCGGCCGTCGACGACGGGGCCGACGGTGTGCAGGACGTAGCGGGACGGCAGGTGGTAACCCCGGGTGATCTTGGCTGTGCCGGTCGGCTCGGAGAGGCCCTGCAGCTCCATGATCGTGTGACAGTCGTCCCGAAGCCGCGGCCCGGCGGCGCTGTGGATCGCGTTGTCGATGCACGCGTGCAGCGGGCGGAAGCAGCCGAGCAGGGCGCTGTTGGCCGCGTTGACGACGGCGTCCGCCGCGAGGGTGGTGATGTCTCCCCGCCACAGTGCCGTACGACCGGCCGCCCGAAAGGCCGTGTGCGGGAACTCCTCGGCGATCGTGGGCAGCCGGAGAGCCGAGACGGTGGGCCGCAGCCCGCGCTCCGCCCCGAGGACGGCGTCCAACGCGTCCGCGGCCCCCTCGGGCAGCGGGCCGGGCGGGCGTACGGTCAGCAGGGCGCGCAGCACCCGGCGCGCCGTCGTCGCGTCGGCGCTGGCGAAATCCGCCAGGGAGCCGCCTCGCAGCCCCAGCTGCAGCACCGCCGGGTCGGCGCCGAGCAGCCTCAGCGCGGAGCCCACGTACTCGTCCAGCCGCTCGGCCGGGGCAGGCGCCACGGACGGCCGAAACGGTTCGTCCAGGGCGATCGCGGAGCGGTACACGGCCGGCGGCAGGGCCGAGGGCCGGGCCTCCGTCTCGGCGAAGCCGCTGTCGGAAGTCCGCGAAATCGTCATGAATGGCTCCGGGCGATGTGGCTGAGGTGGGACAGGGAAAGGGGGGCGGCGCGCGGGCCCCGCGTCAGCCCCGGGTGGCGCGAACGACGTCGGCCAGGGACTTGGCGGGGCGGCCGGTGAGACGGGGTACGGCGTCGCTGACGGCGTCCAGTTCGCCCGCCGCGATGGCCGTGTACGTGGACACCCAGGCGTCGAGCTGCCAGGGCGGGGCACCGTAGGAGGCCCGGGACGCGTACGCCTCCTCGACCGTCTCCGGCAGATAGCGCACGGTCCGTCCGAGCCGCTCGGAGAGGATGGAGGCGGCCTCGTCCAGCGTCAGGGACTCGGGCCCGGTCAGGTCGTAGACGATCCCGGAGTGGTCGGCGGGCCCGGCCAGGACGGCCACGGCGGCGTCGGCGATGTCGTCCTGGGAGACGAACGCGGCCCGCCCCTGCCCGGCGGGCCCACGGATGACACCGTCCTCGCCCACCAGCTCGGGGACGATCTCCGCGTAGAGGTTGTCGCGCAGAAACGTGTACGCCAGCCCGCTCGCCCGGATGTGCTCCTCGGTGTGGAAGTGGTCGCGCGCCAGGGTGAAGGCGGCGTCGGGCGCGGCACCGAAGAAGGACACGTACACCAGATGCTCGACGCCCGCCTCCACGGCGGCGTCCACGAAGGACCTGTGCTCGGCGACCCGGTCGACGCTCTCCGAGGCGGACACCATGAACACGGTCCTCGCACCGCCGAGGGCGCGCACGACGGCGTCGAACTCGCCGTATCCGCCGCGGGCCGCCGTGGCACCGGGCAGCGCGGGCGCCCGCTCGGGGCTGCGCGCCAGCAGTCTCTGCGCCACGCCTCGCTCGGCGAGGCGGCGGGCGACTCGCCCGCCGAGGCGTCCGGTGGCTCCGGTGACCACCAGCGTCGGTTCGGGGGATGCGGTCATGGGTGGCTTCACGTCCTGACGTGCGGGTGCAGGTGCGGGTGTACGGGGATCGGGGAGGCTCCTGGAAGGTCCATGGTCACCCGGCGAGCGCGTCCAGGAGAAGATCCGCGGCGAACGGCACGGCCAGGGCCCGGTCCCCCAGGTCGGCGGGGACATCCGGGTGCCCGGGATTGACCCGCACCAGACGCGCCCCGGGGGTGTGACGGACGACGTTCTCCATGGGCCACCGGATCACGCCGGGGGTGTTGAACCCGGCGCCGATCTCCAGGACGAGCAGCCGGCCGGAGCGGGGCGCGTCGCCGAGCCACCGCGTCAGCCGGTCCCCGGCGGGCATGAACGCGCTGTCGACGAACTCCGGCCCCACACGCACGTTCGGGAACACGTCCGCTCCGCAGTTCGGGCAGACGGGCAGGGCCGCCCGGTCGGTCACCCGCCCCGACTCCCGGTCGTAGGCGGCGAGGATCCGGTCGAGGTACGGCTTCGCGTCCCAGGTCTCCCGCACACAGGGCACGGTGCACTGCAACTGCCCGTAGTCGCCCTGGGGCGTGAAGATCCGGTCCGGATCGAAGCCGTTGCGGGCGAACAGCGCGTCGACGTTCGACGTCATCACCCAGTGGTCGCGGTCCCCGACGAGCGCGCGCAACCGCCGGTAGAGGGGGTTCGGCTGTGCCCCGAAGCGGATGTCGTCGATGTGGACGGCCCAGTAGCCCCACATCATGTCGTCCGGGAGCGGCACGCCCAGCAGATAGCGCGAGCGCAGCCCGAGCCGGTGCAGCGCCGGGAGCAGTTCCTTGAAGCGCTCGGCGTCCCCGTAGTCGTACCCGGCGGCCGCGCTCAGCCCCGCACCGGCCGCGACCAGCACCCGGTCGGCCTCGTCGAGCCAGGTACGCAGGGTGTCGACGGGCTGCACGGAAGCCCTCGGGGCATCGCTCTGGACGGTCATCTTTCGGGATCCTTTCGACCTGCTGCCCCTCAAGGCTAGGAAGGGGGATCACCGGGAAGGGGGAGGGATTGCGACTGCTGATGGTCAATATCCGACAACGCGGGCACCGGCCTCGCCCGTGTCCGTCTGGGCGACGTCGGCGCGGACCTCGCTATGATCCCGTCAGTGATGGCCAGAAAGAGACAGCCCGCAGCGCGCGGCATCCCGGAGATCGCCTTCGCCGCCCCACCCGGCACCCCGGCCGGAGTCGAGGTGCTGTCACTGGCCGACCTGCGCCGCCGCGTCTCGCCCGAGGCCCTGGCCAAGCCACAGCGGCCCGAGTTCCACCAGCTCATCACCCTCGCGTCCGGCGAACTTCGGCAGACGGTCGACTTCACCGGCCACCTCCTCCGGCCCGGGTCCTGGCTCTGGGTGCGGCCCGGGCAGGTACAGCAGTGGGGCGACGTGACCCGCGCACACGGCACGCTGATCCTGTTCCGGCAGGACTTCCTGGACCGGGCCACCGCCTCCGCCGCACGCGTGGAGGACCCGCACGCTCCCGCGCTCAGCACTCCGTCACCCGAGGAGGCCGAGGCCCTGCGGATCGCCGAGGAACACCTCACCCACGAGTTCCACTCCCTCGGGCAACTGCCCCTGGAGGCGCACACGGCCGCCCTGCGCCAACTGCTGTCCGTGCTCGTGCTGCGCCTGGCCCATGTGCGCTCACCGGCCGGAAGTCCCGTTCCCGGACCGGACGAGACCTACCTGAGATTCCGGGACGCGCTCGAACGGGACTTCACCCGGACCCGCCGGGTGGAGGACTACGCCCGCACGCTCGGCTACTCCGCCCGCACCTTGTCCAGAGCCACCCTCGCCGCGGCAGGCCTGGGCGCGAAGGAACTCGTCGACCGCCGGGTGGTGCTGGAGGCCAAACGCCTCCTCGCCCACAGCGACCGGACCGCCGCCCAGATCGCCGGCCAACTGGGCTTCGCCAACCCCACCCAGTTCAGCAAGTACTTCCACCAGCGCACCGGCCGGTCCCCGATCGACTTCCGCAGAAGCGTGCGACGCGAGACGAGTTGACCCTCACCTGACGTCAGGCTCAAGACTGAGCCTGACGAAAGGGCAGACGCATGGGGTACTCCGTGGGGCAGGTCTCGGCGTTCGCCGGGGTGACCGTACGAAGGCTCCACATGGCGACCGAGGACGGAGCGGGCCGGGCGCTGAAAGCCGTCCAGCGGTCGATCGGAGCCTGAAGACACAGCCGCCCGTTCGGGGTGCGAGCCGATGCCGGGGCGACGCGGCGGCTACTTCCGCTCGGGCTCGGTGAGTTCCCGGAGCCGGTACTCCTTGGGGGAGAACCCATGGGCGGTACGGAAGGCGCGGGTGAAGTCGGAGGCGCGGGGGATGCCCCACCGGGCGGCGATGGCGTGGATCGGCATCGCGCGCAGCGAGGAGTCCGCCAGATCGCGGCGGGCTCCCTCCAGACGCCGGGCGCGGATCCACGCCGCCACCGTCTCCTGTGTCTGCTGCTGGAAGATCCGGTGCAGATAGCTGAGGGAGATGTGGTGCGCGGCGGCGATCACGGGCGGCGTCAGCTCCGGGTCGTGCAGGTTCTGCCGGATGAACGCCTGGACGCGTTCCACCATGGCCCGGCGGCGGGTCTCCTGCGGCAGCGCGGCCTCCGCCTCCAGCGCCTGCGCGAACCAGGCCGACACCAGGTCGAGGACGACCGTACCCAGACGGGCCGCGTCGGACGGCTGGAGGGAGTCGGCCTGCCGCTCCAGACCGAGGAGGAAGTCCGCCAGCAGCGCGCCGATGCCCTCCCGCCCCGACAGGCCCCGCCCCAGCAACTCCCGGACCTGATGCGGCGGCAGAGGGAGCAGCACCTTCGGAAAGTCCACCCCCACGCCCTTGAAGGCCCGGCACTCCCGGTCGTCCGTGGGCCGGAGGTCGTACGGCCGCGAACTGTCGGCCAGATGCAGATCACGCGGACGGAACGTGTCGGTCCGCCCGGCGTGGTCGAGCGTCAGACTTCCGTCGACCAGCAGCGTCAGGTGATACAGCTCGGGATCGGACTGACGCACCATCGTCGAACTCCGTCGGTAGCGCGTCGGCAGGAACGACATCGGGCACACGGTCACCGGCCCCAGTTCCAGCAACCGGGACTCCGCCCAGAAGTCGGCGGAGTGGGCACTGATCACATCGCTCGCGCGCGTCCGGCCGATCACCTGCCGCCAGTGGTCGAACCTGTCTTCCGCAGGAACGTCCTCGCTCCGGAACACGGTCCCGATCATTCCGCCCGACCCTCCGTTTCCTCCGTCCGGTGGATGGCGCCGACATCCTCGCACGCGGAGTTTTCGGCCGGGACGGCGGAGCCCGACAGCATGTGCGCCGCCGTCGTCGTCGGCAAGCCTCTCAGTCCCTGGGGAGCAGTGATCCGAGCGGGCCGAGGTCCAGGTTCAGGTCCTCCGGCCGCAGACCGTAGCGCTCGCGCAGCTCGGTCATGCGTTCGTCGAGCAGCATCAGGGTGAGCCCGATGCGCTCCTCCTGCTCCTCGCTCAGATCGCCCCGGTCGAAGCGGCGCAGCGCCTGTCGTTCCATCAGCTGGCGCAGCAACTCGACGACGGTGAGGACGAGCTTGACCAGGTCGCGCTCGACGGTGTCGGGGTCGAGGTCGAGGCGTTCGCGGCGGGCGGTCACAGCGGGGACCTCCAGGGCGACGGCACTTGTTCGTTCACGGAGCTGATCAGCGCGTTGAGGTCGATACGGACGAGGTCCACGTCCGCGATGCGCAGCGTGATGTCCCCCGTGATGACGACCCCGCCCGCCAGCAGCCGGTCGAGCAGGTCCACGAGGGCGACCTCGCGGCGCTCCACGACGGTCATGGCTTCCTCTCCTCGCCGTCCGGTCCTGTTCCGTCCCCGTCCCCGTCCCCGTCGGAGCCGGAGCCGGAGCCGGAGTCGGAGCCGGAGTCGGAGTCGAGGAAGGAGTAGGCCGCCCAAGGCCCGGTGACCTGGACACGAGTTCCCGGTTCGCCGTGCTTCGCGCCGTCCGCGATTGCGGTGAACTCCTCGGAACGCGTACGCGGCACCAGATAGGCGGCGTTGAGGACGTTCCGCCCGGCGGCACCGGACAGTGCGGCGTTCTGCGGCGGGTGGAGGCGGGCGGCTTCGGCGTGCGCGGAGAGCGTCGTGTGCAACCGGCCGGCGAAGTGTTCGACCCGTTGCCAGGCGTCCTCATGGGCGGTCGCCCGCTGTCGCCGCCGGCGCAGATAGTCCCGGCCGGACGCCGGCCTGGTCACCGCATCACCGCTGTCCGTCGGCTCGGCCTCGGGCTCGACGTACACCTTCACACCCCACTCGACCCGCCCTTCCAGCCGCTCCAGAGCGCCACGGAAGTGGCTTGCGCGTTCCTCCAGCATCACGCGGACCCCGTTGTCGTCCCGGAACACCGTGGCGAGCCGGAGGGGCAGCGGGGTCGTGACGGTCATGAGGGCGTCGACGACCTGCTGGTGGGCACGGGCGGTCGCCGTCAGCCAGTCCAGATCCTCCAGACGGCGGCGGAGCGGCTCCTCGGCGAAGTCCCCCTCCGGCACGGTGCCGACGACGGCGGTCAGGCCGTGGTGGGTGAGCGGCGTGGGCGCGCCGCCCGCCACACCCGCCAGGTCGGAGGGCAAGGCGGAGGCCGCGCCGAGGGGCGGGCACACGGCGTAGACGTAACGCAGTTGTCCGGTCACGGGGTCTCCTCACGGACGTCCGAAGGGGCCTTCTTCCATTCCTCCAGCCGTGCCAGACGCTCACGCAACTCGGTGTTCTCCCGGGCGAGAGCGTCACGGCGGGCCCGGGTGGACAGGGCCGGGTCGTCCTCCCACCAGTCGATGCCCATCTCCTTCGCCTTGTCGACGGAGGCGACGACGAGCCGGAGCTTGACGGTGAGCAGCTCGATGTCCAGGAGGTTGATCCGGATGTCGCCCGCGATGACGACGCCCTTGTCGAGGACACGCTCCAGGATGTCGGCGAGATTGGCTCCGCCGCCCTGACCGTAGGGCTCCGGCAGCCGGCTCGGCACGGTCATCGACGGCTCCCGCCCTCGGCGTACTCCGACTCGTACTCGGGGTCCTCCTCGTACGCGTCCGGGTCGCCATCCTCGTCGTACGGGCCCTCCTCCTCGTACGCCTCGTCGTCCTCCTCGACGTCCCGCGCCTCGGGGCTCTCGTCGCTCTCCGCGTGATCCTCTTCCTCGGCGACCGCGTCCTCGTGCGAGCGGACCGTCTCGCCGTCCCGGATCTCGCCCCGCCAGCCGTCCTCCGCCTCCCCCTCGAGGGTGAGGAAGCAGACGAAGTTCCTGAGGTCGAGACGGGCACGGCGGCCCTGCGCGCGCCACAGGTTGCCGGTCTTCTCGAACAGGCCCGAGGGGTGGTACTCGATGACCAGCAGTACGCGGGTGAGGTTGTCGGCGAGCCGGTGGAAGGAGACGACACCCTTCGCCGTGCCCTTGGCTCCCTCCGACGTCCAGGAGATCCGGTCGTCCGGGATCTGCTCGGTGGTCGTCGCCCGCCAACTGCGGTGGGACCGGAACACCTTGAGCTGCCAGTCGGACCGGGTGTCGTCGGTGCGGCTCGCGCTCTCGACGCCCTGGGCGAAGGCACTGAAGTCCTGGTAGCACGTCCACTGGTCGTAGGCGGTGCGCAGGGGCACGCCGACGTCGATCCGCTCGACGATGGCGGTGGGCTTCCGGCCCGCCCCGCCGTTGCGCCCGCCCTTGCCGCCCCCGAGGTTCTTCAGGGCGCCCACCAGCGTGTCCTTCGCGTGTGCGGCTCCGAGTTCCAGCGCGGAGCGCACGGGGCCCTTGCCCTGGGCGAGTTTGCGGCCGCCGTCGAGGGCGAGCCGGGCGAATCCGGGGCTGTCGCCCTCGGCGATGTCGTTCAGCTTGACCGTGGCCTCGCCCAGCTTGCGCCCCGCGCCCACGAGCAGCCGCTGGGCCTGCACGGCGAGGTACTCCCGCACCTCCGCCCTGAGCCGGTCCGCCGCCGCGCTCCGCGCCAGGCCGGCCGGCGGATCGCCGCCGACGGCCCTGCCCGCGGCGGAGGTCGCCGATCCGAGGGTCCCGGTCATCGGCCTCCGCCCCCCTTCTGCACCCGGGCTCCGGCCCCGGTCCTCTGCGCCGCCGCCGTCTTCTTCCCGGCCGCACCGCGAGGGGCGGACTGCTTGGCGGGAGCCTTACGGGCGGTCTTCTTCGCGGGGGCCCTCGCGACGGCCTTCTTCGCCGGTGCCTTGCGGGAGGCGCCCTTCCGCCGAGGCCGGTCGCCCACGTCTTCGCCCTCGCCCTGCACGTCCTCCTCGTCCCGCCCGCCGGGCACGACGCCGACGAGGCGGTCCCGCACTTCGGCCGTACGGACGTGCAGCCGGTCGGCGAACGCGTCCAACTGCCGCTCGACCACGGCACCGGACGCGGCCCTGCCGGCGCCCCGCAGATCCTCGCGCAGCTGGTTCCCGATCTCCTTGAACCGGGGGTTGTCCCGCAGTCGGCCGGCCACCAGGTCCGTGACGGCCCGCGGGGTCAGGTGCAGCCGCCTGGCCGCCACCAGCGAACCGACCACGAGCGCCAGTCTCAGCTTCCTCGTACGTCCGAGGGCGTATCCGGCCCCCATCGCGAGGCCCAGTCCCGTTCGGTTCATCGTGCCGTCCCGTCGTCCGTTCCCGCGCTGCCGCGCGTCGCGATCTCCAGCCGGTCGAGGAGCTCGTCCTCCGCCCGGTCGAACTCCTCCTCCGTGATCTCCCCGTCCGTCAGCCGCTCCTCCAGCCGGGACAGTTCGGCCCGTACCGCGGCAGGGTCGTAGTAGATCCGTTCGGCTTCCCGGACGACCTGTCCGATCACCCACGCGCTGCCGCGCACCGGGGCGAACGGCAGCAGCAGCACCTCTCCGATCAGCCCCACCACGCGCCCCTACTCCTCGTCGGCCGTCCCGGCGGGCTCGGCCGGTCCGGGCTCGACGAAGCTGTACGGCGGCAGCGGGCCGTTGAGGCGGAGGTCGAGGTGCGGATGGGCCTTGCGGAACTCGTCCGCCGCCTCTGTGAAGCCCGCGGCCGCGTCCCGGTCCACCAAGAAAGAGACGTTGGTCAGCCAGCCGGTCGACTCCGGCCCCACGCCGACGGCCGCGGCGAGCGGCTCCAGGGCCTGCCGCACGGCGGCCGCGTCCTCGGCCTCCTGTGCCTTGACCGCGGCGGCGACCATCTCGCCGAGCTGGATCTTCTGCTCGTAACTGCCGCCGCCCGCCTGCCGGTTGGCCTCGACGAAGGCCCGCAGCTCGGGGCTGCCCGCCATCACCGTGTGCAGTACGGCGTTCTCGACATGGATGGCCTTGACGTTGTACTCGACCTTGTTGTCGAGGGCCCGCAGCCGCTCCTCGTAGTGCCCGGCGCGCTCCGCGAGCACCCCGGTGACGGAGTCGTCGTCGGGGGCGACACTGCCGAACCGCATGGGCAGCACGCAGCCGGCGGCGCCCGCCTCGGCGAGCACGTTCTGGTGGGCGAGGAGGTCCCGGCGCTTGGGCCGCAGCCCCTCGGGCGCGTCGCTGACGACCGCCGCCAGGCCCTGCTCCTTGAGCACACGCACGGTCACCGGCGGGTCGCCCACGCCGGCCATGCCCTCGGGGAGAGCCGGGTGCGAGCTCGCGCTGATCCCGTAGACGTACGTGCTCACTCCTGCTCCTCCTTCCGGCGTGACGCGGTGCTCTTGCGGGCGCGCGGCCCGGGCTCGGCGTCGGCCTCCCCACGGGCCTGCTTGAAGGCGTCGGAGATGGTCTCGGCCGCTCCGGACAGCGCGCCCTTGGACTTGCCGCGCGCACCGGACTCGGTGATCTCACCGACGAGGTCGGGCAGGCCGGGGCTCTTGCGCGGGCCGGCCTCCAGGTCGAGGCGGTTGCACGCCTCGGCGAACCGCAGATAGGTGTCGACGCTGGCCACGACCACGCGTACGTCGATCTTGAGGATCTCGATGCCGACCAGGGAGACCCGTACGAACGCGTCGATGACGAGGCCCCTGTCCAGGATCAGTTCCAGCACGTCGTAGAGGCCGCTGCTGCCGCCTCCACCGCCGGTCTGTTGTGCCGGTACGACGGTCATGTGGGCCGTGCCTCCTTGTCTCGGGAACGGTGGGTCCGGAACGTGCGGGTGCTCGGGGGAGTGCCGGGAACGGCGCTAACGCCCGCCGCGCGGGTGCGGGTCGGCCCGCCCCCGTTCGTAGCGGCGGAGACGCCGGTAGCCGGTGAGCTGTCCCCTCGGATCCAGGTCGACCCGGTAACTCGCCATCAGGCTCATCGTGTCGGGAACCCGCGCGAGTTCGAGGACCTCGACCTCCAAGGACCACCCGTCCTCCGTCTGCTCGAAGGACGAGACGGTCTCGGCGGTCATGCCGGTCAACTCGGCGAGTTGGGCCCGCGCCTGACGCAGTACCTCCATCGGGTTCGGCCGCTCGTCGTCCGTCATACCGCCGTCCTGGCTCGTCGAGATCTGTCGCGTTCCATACGTTCCGGGGGTTACGTGAAGTCCGTGTCCACGATGTGTTGTTCGTGTCCCCCGAGTGGCCCGGAGCCTCGTGGCCAAACCTTCACGGGCCCGGGCTTCGGGGGCTACGACGACGTACGGCCCGTGTGAGCCTCCGTCAGCAAGGGTTCTCGGACAGGTGTCACGTCCGGTGGTGCGGGCTCTCGGGGTCGACGGTGTCCGGGCGCGGTGCCGGGGTGCCGGGCGCGGTGGGTGGCATCGGCGGATGGGGATACGGCGTGCCGAGACCGTCGGCCGGCCCGGACGGTGTCTTCCCTCCGACGCCTTGGCCCCGCTCCGAGGCGGGCGGCCCGGCCCCTCGTTCGGGCGTGGGCCGGGACGGCGCGTGCGGGCGGGCGGCGCCGCGCAGTACGTACGCCACGACGCCGAGGACCGCCGCGGTGATCAGCGCGGCGGCCCAGCCGGGCAGCCCGATGTCGAGGGCCAGCCCCAGGGCGAACGCGACGGAGGCGCCCGCGTAGAGAGCCACGGCGCCGGACGCCGCGTACAGCGTGGCCTTCCGGCGCTGCTTGCGGGTCTGCTCGCGCAACTCGTCGCGGATCGTCTCGCGCGCCACCTGTGCCAGTTCGTCGACCAGGTGCTTGTCCAGATGCTCCAGGTGATCCATGCGCTTCATGCCCGCCGGGTACCCGTGGTCACCCGCCCGTAACGTCCACCCCCACCGGCCAACAAGCTCTGCCCCGCACGGGCATGGCCCGAATCGGCGACGCCCTGACGAGGCGTGGGCGAGGGCGGTTCGCACGAGTCACCGGAGTGATTCCACCGCTACGGCGGAAGGCTGACTACTGCGGGAAACGCCCCGCCCCGAGAGGAGCGGAGGGGTGTTCGGACCGTGGAGCTGAGCCGTGTGGAGTTCAGGGTGCTGGGACGCGTCGAGGCCGTCGGCGCCGGCGGGACGCTGACGCTCGGCGGACCCAAGCCACGCACGCTCCTCGCGGCCCTCCTGCTGAACGCGAACACCGCGATCCCCGCCGACCGGCTCTGCGACGTGCTGTGGACCGGAAGCCCACCGGCCTCCGCGCAGGCGAACCTGCGCAGTTACGCCGCCGGCCTGCGCCGTTCGCTCAACACGGCCTCGGACGGCGACCGACTCAGCCACGGCCACCAGGGATACCGTCTCCGGCTCCAGCCGGACGAACTGGACCTGCGGCTCTTCGACGACCTGACGACACGCGGCCGGGCCGCCCTGGCCGCAGGAGATCACCGCTCGGCGGCCGACCGGCTGCGCGCCGCCCTGGACCTGTGGCGCGGCGCCGCCTTCGACGGACTGGCACATCACTCCGCCCTGCACATGGAGGCGTTGCGGCTGGAGGAGTCCCGGCTCGCCGTCTTCGAGGATCACGCCGCGGCCCGCCTCGCGCTGGGCGAGTACGAGGAACTCGTCCCGGAGCTACGGGCCCAGACCGCGGCACACCCGCTGCGCGAGCGATTATGGGCACTGCTGATCACCGCCCAGTACCACTGCGGACGTCCGGGCGACGCGCTCCGCTCCTACGCCCGGGCCCGCCGGACGCTCCGCGACGAGCTCGGACTCGACCCCGGCGCCGAACTGCGACGGCTGCACCAGGCCGTACTCGCCCGTGACCTGCCGCCGGCCGCCGGATCACCACCGGCGGCCCCTGCCGAACCCCTCCGACCGCCCCCGCCCGCCGCGCACACGGGCGGCAGGCCAGGACCGGCGTCAGGCTGGCCGATCTGCCAACTTCCCACGCTCATACCGGACTTCGTCGGCCGCGAGAAGCTGCTCGAGCGCGCGGCAGAACTGCTCGCCACGCCGAACGGCGAAAGGCCGCCGCCGTTGGTGCCGGTCCTGGTCCTGACCGGTCTGCCCGGTGTGGGCAAGACGGCCGCGGTCACCCACCTCGCCCACCGGCTCCGCGGCACCTTCCCCGACGGCCAGCTCTACGTCCAGCTCGACGGCGCTCGCGGGCCGTACCGCACGTCGGCCACCGTCCTGGCCGATCTGCTGCTCGGTATCGGGGTGCCGGGTTCGGCGATCCCCAGGACCGAGTCCCAGCGGGCCGCCCTGTTCCGTTCGAGGCTCGCCGGCCGCCGGGTGCTGGTCGTCCTGGACGACGCACCGGACACCTCCCAGATCCAGTACCTGCTGCCCGGGAGCGCCGGCTGTGCCGTCCTGGTCACCAGCCGGGCGCGGCTGACCGCCATCCCCGGCGCGCACCTGCTCGACGTGGAGCCGCTGGACGACACCGACGGGCGTACCCTGCTCGACCGGATCGCGGGAACGCGGCGCTTCGCCGTCGAGCCGGAGGCGACGGGACGTCTCCTCGACGGATGCGCGGGCCTTCCCCTGGCCCTCAGGGTGGCGGGCGCCCGGCTGGCCGGAAATCCGCACCGCCCCGTGCGCTGGCTGGCCGAACGGCTGGCCGACGAGCAACGCCGGCTGGGCGAGCTGCGCGCCGGTGACCTCGCCATGCGTGCCTGTGTCGCCACCGCGTACCGCGGGCTGGACCCGGACACCGCCCGGGCGTTCCGCGCCCTCGGCCTGCTCCCCACGGGCGAGTTCCCGTCCTGGGTACCCTCGGTGATCATGTCCGGCCCGGCCGGGGACGAGGAAACGGACGACCGGGTCGACGACATCCTCGACACGCTGATCCACGCCAACCTCATCCGGGTCCACCAGATCGGCCCGGACGGTCGGCCCCGCTACCGCGTCCACGACCTGCTGCGTGCCTACGCCGCGGAACGTGCCGCCGAGGAGGAGTCCCCGGCACGGCAGCGGGAGATCGTCGCACGGGTCCTGGACGGCTGGCTGCGGCGGGTGGTCACGGTGGGGGAGGAGCTGCGGCGAACGGGCGCGGACACCGCCACCGCGTGGCTCGAGTTCGAACGGACGGGTCTGGCCGCCACCGTGGAGTTCGCCGCGCGCGCCGGTCACGGTGAACAGGCGAGCGAACTCGCCGCCGCCCTGGACGACATATGTCATCAGCGGAACTGGTGGGACGACTGGGAGCGCATGGCGCGGGCCGTGCTGGCCCGGGCGTCGGCCGACGGTGACCGCAGACGTGTCGCGATGGCCGAGGGCTCGCTCGCCCGGGCCGCCGTGGGGCGCGGCCGGGCGGACGAGGCGGTGCGCTGGTTCGCCTCCGCCATCAAGCAGTTGGACGAGCTGGGGGAACGGCGCCGGGCCGCCTACCTGCGCGTCCACTGCAGTTTCGCGGTCGCGGACCGGGGGATGGCACAGCATGCCCACGCCGACGCGTCCGCGGCCGTCGCCGCCCTGAGCACGCTGGGCGACCCGCACGGCAAGGTACTGGCCCTGCGCAGCCTGGGCGCGGTGCTGCTCTGCCTGCACCGGGAGGCCGAGGCCGTGCCCGTGCTGGAGAGCGCCCTGGAGACGGCCGAACGACTGGGGCATCCGCTGGCGCTGGCCGATGTCCTGCAGGCCCTGGCCGTGTCCGAGATCTCCCTGGGCCGCTACCGGACGGCCGCCCGCCACCTGGACCGGGCGCTCGTCCACTACCGCCGGGTCCGGCACCGTCCCGGCGAGGCGTACGCGCTGTACACGATCGGGCGGCTGCGGGTGGCCAGGGAACCGGGACGGGCCGCCGAGGCACTCCGCCCGCTCGCCGAGGCCGCGGAGGTGTTCGCCGAACTCGGTGAGCGACGCGGCGAGGCACTGACCGCGTTCATGCAGGCCCGCACGTACGCCGCCCTGGGCCAGCGGGAGCGGGCGGAGGCCTGTTTCGGGGTGGCACTGGCCGGGTTCGGCGCACTGCGCATGCCCGACTGGGAGAAGAGCGCCCGCAAGGAACTCTGCGCTCTCGACGGCTGACCCCACCGAGGCGGTCGCGGCACTCGGGCTCACTGAGACTGTCGTCTCCTGTTGCGTCCTACGAAACCAGTTCGGCCTTGTGCGTTTTGTGTGCGCCGTGGGGCGAGGGTGGTTGAAGTCCCCACT
This sequence comes from Streptomyces graminofaciens, assembly GCF_030294945.1. Classification (NCBI taxonomy): domain Bacteria; kingdom Bacillati; phylum Actinomycetota; class Actinomycetes; order Kitasatosporales; family Streptomycetaceae; genus Streptomyces; species Streptomyces graminofaciens. Next base: position 11,505,796 of record NZ_AP018448.1, read on the forward strand.
ATCAGGAGGTGCGGTGTTCGAACTCGCCACCCTCGATACCGAACTGGCCGCCATCGAAGTGATCCGCGAGGTGCTCGTACACCAGCGGAGGCTGCGCGGCAGCGGTTGCACCGGCAGGGTCTGCCTGAGGTGCCTGCGTCACCACCGGAACGCGATCGCCGAGGCCATGACACAGGGCCGGACCATCGAGTTCCTGCTCCCGGCGTTTCCCACCAAGTCCCCCAACCCAGCCAAGGTCCTGGGCCCGCTCCCCGACCTGGCCGAGGAACTCGCGCTCAGGTTCCTCGAATCGCTCTGCGAACGCATCGCCGAGGTCTACCCGCCCGGCGCCCGCGTCCTCATCTGCTCCGACGGACGGGTCTTCAACGACCTCATCGGGGTCAGCGACGAGAACGTGACCCGGTACGCCCGCGAGATCAACCGGATGATCGACCGGATCGGCGCCACCCGTCTCGGCCAGTTCACGCTGGACGACGTCTATCCGGGCGCAGACCACGCACAACTGCGGGCCAGACTCACGGCCGGCCGCGGCCCGAGCACCGACGAACTGCGCGCCGAGGTGCGCCGGGGCGGGGATCTGGTCCACATGTACCGGGGCATCACCCGCTTCATGCTGGAGGACCTGTCGGTCCCCGGATACACGGGAAGCCGTGCCGCCCTGCAGCGCCACTGCCGTGAACTCGCCTACGGGGTCATCGCCCGCAGCCGTGCCTGGGACGAGCTGCTCGCCGAGCTGTTCCCGGACACGGTCCGGCTGTCCATCCACCCGCAGCCGTGCAGCACACGGAAGATCGGGCTGCTGCTGGCGGAGACCCCCGATGCCTGGCTCACGCCTTGGCACAGCGTCGCCGTCGACACGGGCGACGGACGTTTCACCCTCATGAAACGCGCCGACGCCGAGGCGGCCGGGGCCCGGCTGGTGACGGCACACGGACGCCCGAGCCACTTCGCGCTGCCCGGAGCCCCCGCCACCGTGCCCACGCAGGCCACTGCCCCCACGCAGGCCACTGCCCCCACGCAGGCCACTGCCCCCGCACTGGCCCACGCCCCCACGCTCGCCCCCACCACAGGAGCCGCCCGCCATGACCGTTGACCACGCCCCGCTCGGCGACCGGCGCCTGAGCATCACCCCCCTCGAACCGTTCGGAATCGCCGTCCACGCCGTCGACCCCGGTCGCGCCCTGACCGATCTCCCCGTCGAGCCGCTGCGCGCCCTCGTCCGTGAGCACCGCCTGCTCCTGCTCCGCGACTTCGCCGGGTTCGCCGAGCCCGCCGAACTCTCCGCGTACGGCGAGCGTTGGGGGCAGCTCAGCGTGTGGCCGTTCGGCACCGTCCTGGAACTGGTTCAGCAGCCCGACCCGGCCGACCACATCTTCGATCACAGCCACATGCCCATGCACTGGGACGGCATGTACCGCGACCACATACCCGAGTTCCAGATCTTCCAGTGCGTCCACGCGCCCGGCGAGGGCAACGGCGGCGAGACCACCTTCGCCGACACCACCGCCGTACTCACCGACACCGACGAGGCCACCCGCGCCCTGTGGTCCAGGGCCACCGGCACCTACCACCGGAAGATGGAGTACTACGACGGCACGTGCGTCTCCCCGGTGGTGACGGCCCACCCGGTCCACGGCACTCCGGTCATCCGCTACAACGAGCCCACCGTCGAGGCCGGCGAGACCTTCGTGAACCACCCCGACCTGGAGTTCTCCGGTCTCGCCGACGACTCCGAAGTCGCCGAACTGCACGCCGGCCTGCGTGCCGCCCTGTACGACCCGTCCCACCTCTACGCACACGCCTGGCGGACCGGCGACGTGGTGGTGACGGACAACTACACCCTGCTGCACGGCCGCAACGCCTTCACCAGCGGCGCACCCCGGCACCTGCGCCGTGTCCAGGTCCTCGCCGATCCGCCGCTGGCCAACCCGGGGCTGATCCGATGACGACGACCGAACCGCGGCAGCGGACGACCACCCGAACCGCGACCACCGACACCCTGATGACGGGGGCCGAGTACCTGGACAGCCTGCGCGACGGCCGCGCCGTCTTCGTGGACGGCGAACGGGTGAAGGACGTGACCGCGCACCCCGCCTTCCGCAACTCGGCCCGCTCGATCGCCCGCCTCTACGACGGCCTCCACGACCCCGCCACCGCCGACGTCCTCACCGGCGTCGACCCGGCCACCGGCATCCGCACCCACCGCTTCTTCAAGCCCAGCCGCTCCTCCGCGGACCTCGTCGGGGCGGGGGAGGCCATCGCCACGTGGGCGCGGACGAGCTACGGCTTCCTCGGCCGCACCCCCGAGTACAAGGCCGCCTTCATGGCCGGACTCGGCGTCAACGCCGACTACTACGGCCCGTTCGCCGGCAACGCCACCGCCTGGTACCGCAGGTTCGCGAGCAAGGCGCTCCACCTCAACCACGTCATCATCAACCCGCCCATCGACCGCAAACGCGCCATCCACGACATGGGCGACGTCTTCGTGCACGCCGTGCGCGAGACGGACGCCGGGGTGGTGGTCAGCGGGGCGAAGATGCTCGCCACCGGGTCCGCGCTGACCAACGCCGGCTTCGTCGCCCCGGTCGGCTCGGCCCAACTGGAGAAGGGCAAGGCGGACCCGTTCGCGCTGGTCTTCTTCGTCCGCATGGACAACCCCGGCGTACGGCTGATCTGCCGCACCCCCTACGAACGGCGGGCCGAGAGCCCCTTCGACTTCCCGCTGAGCAGCAGGTTCGACGAGAACGACAGCGTGCTGCTGCTCGACGAGGCCCTGATCCCCTGGGAGGACGTCCTCGTCCACCGCGACACCGAGCGCGCCACCGGCTTCTACGCCGGCTCCGGCTTCCCCAACCTCTACAACTTCCAGTCCGGCATCCGCCTGGGCGTGAAGCTGGAGCTGATGGCCGGGCTGCTCTCCCGCGCCACCAGGGCCAACGGCACCGACGCGTTCCGCGGCGTCCAGGCCGGCCTCGGTGAACTCCTCACCCTGCGCCATCTGGTCGGAGCGCTCACCTCCGCCATGGCCCACGATCCCGAACCGGGCCCCGGCGGCACGGTCCTGCCACGCCTGGAGCACGCCTCGGCGATGCGGATGGCCAACGCCCACATCTGGAACCGGGTGCACGAACTCTTCGAGACCCTGCTCGGCGGCGCCCCCTTGGTCGTGCCCTCCAGCGTCCGGGATCTCGCCAACCCCGAGCTGCGGCCGCTCATCGACCGCTACTACCGGGGCGCCGACACCTCGGCGCTGGAGCGGATCAAGCTCTTCAAGCTGGTCTGGGACGCCATCGGCACCGAGTTCGGCGCCCGCCACGAACTCTACGAGCGCAACTACTCCGGCAACGGCGAGCAGATCCGGTTGGACGCCCTGCGCTGGGCCACCCGCCGCGGCGGCCTCGCCGACCACGAGGCGCTGGTCCAGGAGTGCCTGGACGACTACGACACCGACGGCTGGCGCCGGGGCCCCTGGCTCGGCCCCGACCAGGCCTGAGACAGGACTGCCACCGCACTGAGAAAGGAGCGAACCATGTGCGGCATCACCGGCTGGGTCGACTTCTCCCGCGACCTCACCGCCGAGTCCACCACCCTCGACGCCATGGTGCGAACCCTGGTCCGCCGCGGCCCCGACGCCGGCGGCAGCTGGCTCGACACCCACGCCGCCCTCGGCCACCGGCGCCTCGCGGTCATCGACCTCGAGGGCGGCGCCCAGCCCATGGCCACCCCGGAACGCGGCCCGCGCGGCGACCTGCCCCGCGCCGTGATCTCCTACGGCGGCGAGATCTACAACTACCGCGAACTGCGCGCCGAACTCGCCCTGCACGGACACCGGTTCACCACCACGAGCGACACCGAGGTCGCACTGCGCGCCTACCTTCAGTGGGGCGCCGACTTCGTCCACCGCCTCAACGGCATGTACTCCATCGCCGTCTGGGACACCGCCCGCGAGGAACTCCTCCTCGTCCGCGACCGCCTCGGCGTCAAACCCCTCTACTACCACCCGACCCCGCACGGCGTGCTCTTCGGCTCCGAACCCAAGGCCATCCTGGCCAACCCGCTGGTGACACCGAGCGCCTCCGCCGAGGAACTCTGCGACGCGCTGCTCTTCCTGCGCACCCCCGGCCGGGTCCCGTTCAAAGGCATGCGGGAGCTGAAGCCCGGCCATCTGCTGCGTGTCGGCCGCGACGGCCTGCGCGAGCAGCGGTACTGGGCACTGGAGGCACGCCCGCACACCGACGACCTGCCCACCACCATCGCCACCGTCCGCGACCTGCTGGACGACATCGTGCCGCGCCAGATGGTCGCCGACGTCCCCCTCGTCGCACTGCTCTCCGGCGGCCTGGACTCCAGCACCGTGACCGCCCTGGCCCAGCGCGTCCGCGCCGCCGAGGGCGGCCGGATCTCCACCTTCGCCGTCGACTTCGCCGGCCACAGCGAGAACTTCCGCGGCGACGCCATCCGCCCCACCCCCGACGGCCCCTACGCCCGCGCGGTCGCCGAACACGTCGGCAGCGCACACCACACGATCACCCTGGACCGGTCCCGCCTCCTCGACCCGGCCGTACGCCGGACCGTCCTCGCGGCCTGGGACCTGCCGTTCAACTTCGCCGACCTCGACGTCTCCCTGCACCAGCTCTTCGCGGCAGTCCGCGAACACGCCCCCGTGGCCCTCTCCGGCGAGGGCGCCGACGAAGTCTTCGGCGGCTACCTCTGGTTCTCCGACCCCGCCGCCCGCGCGGCCGAGACCTTCCCCTGGCTGGAACTCGGCGCGCACCGGGGCCTGGACCCCCGCGCACTGTTCCGCCCCGGCTTCGTCGAGGGCATCGACCTCGCGACCTACCAGGCCGACCTCTACCGCACCGCCCTGGCCGAGGTGCCCCGGCTCGACGGCGAGAACCCCGAGGAACGCCGTACGCGCGAACTCGGCCACCTCACCCTCACCCGCTGGCTGCCCATCCTGCTCGACAAGAAGGACCGCATGGGCATGGCGAACGGACTGGAGGGCCGGGTGCCGTTCTGCGACCACCGTCTCGTGGAGTACCTCTTCAACGTCCCCTGGGCGATGAAGACCTGCACCGGCCAGGAGAAGGGCCTGCTCCGCGAGGCGGCCGCCGACCTGCTGCCGCGGTCCGTCCTCCGCCGGACCAAGGCCGCGTACCCCTCCATCCAGGACCCCGCCTACGACCGCGCCCTCATCACCGGCCTGACCGGCGCGGCCACCGACGCGGAGGGCCCGCTCGCCGCCCACCTGGACCCGGCCGCCGTACGCCGGCTGACCGACCGGACGACGACCGCCACCCTCTCCGAGTTCGAACGCATCCTCCTGGAGTCCACGGTCCGTCTCGCCGACTGGCTGACCACCTACGGGGTGGACCTGGACCTCGACCCCGACCGTCTCACCCTGCAGGGAGCGAACTGATGCCACCGCGGACCACCACATCGACGTCGACGATCCCGGCGATCGAGATCCGGGAGACCGGCGGCCCCGATGTCCTCCTCCCCGTCGACCGGCCCGCACCGGGCGAGCCCGGCGAGGGCCACATCCTGGTCGAACTCGCCGCCGCCGGCGTGAACTTCATCGACATCTACCGCCGCGAGGGCCGCTATCCGCTGCCCCTGCCCGCCGTACCGGGCGAGGAGGGCTCCGGCACCGTACTGGCCGTCGGTCCCGGCGTCACCCGCTTCTCGGTCGGCGACCGCGTCGCCTGGACCACCGTCCTCGGCAGCTACGCCGGCCAGCTCCTCGTCCCCGAGGAGAAGGCCGTCGTCGTCCCCGACGGCATCGACCTGCACACCGCGGCCGCCGCACTCGTCCAGGGCATGACGGCCCACTACCTGGCCAACGACTCCTACCGCGCCCGCCCGGGCGAGACGGTCCTGCTGCACGCGGCGGCGGGCGGAGTGGGCCTGCTCCTCACCCAGCTGCTCAAGCGGCGCGGGGTACGCGTGATCGGCACGGTCTCCAGCGGCGAGAAGGAGAAACTGGCGGCGGCCAACGGCGTGGACGAGGTCATCCGCTACGACCACTGCGAGGACCTCGCCGCCGATGTGAAACGCCTGACCGACGGCGAGGGCGTGCACGCCGTCTACGACGGAGTGGGCGCCGCCACCTTCGACGCGAGCCTGGACAGCCTGCGCCGCCGGGGCACCCTCGTCGTCTTCGGCGGCGCGAGCGGCCCCGTACCCCCCGTCGACGTGATGCGGCTGCTCTGGGGCGGCTCACTGACCCTGACACGCCCCTACCTGGAGCACTTCAGGGCCACCGTGGAGGAGTTCACCTGGCGGGCCGGAGAGGTCTTCGAAGGCATCGCCGACGGCACTCTGCGCATCACGATCGGCGGCACGTACCCGCTGGCCCGCGCCCGCGAGGCACACGCCGACCTGGCCGCCCGCCGCACGACGGGCAAGCTGCTGCTCGTCCCCTAGCCACGTCCCTCTTCAGGACATGCCTCTTCAAGAAGTGCCTCTTCAGGAAGGCGAACCGCCCATGGGCGCGATAGTCGGCGCGGGACTGCTCTCCCACGCCCCCGTCATCATGTTCCCCGAAGCGCAGCGCGTCGAGGTCAACGGCGGCCACGACTTCACCCTGGCCACCGGCCTCATACGACTCCGCAGTGAGGTGATCGACACCACCGGCCACGACGCCGTACTGGTGCTCGACACCCACTGGGCCACCACGACCGAGACGGTCGTCACCGCCCACCGGCACCGGTCGGGGCGCTTCACCTCCGACGAGATGCCCAGCGAGGTGAGCCAGGTCCCGTACGCCATCCCGGGAGATCCGGAACTGGCCCACGCGGTGGCCGCGGCAGCCGAGAAGAACTCCCTCTTCCTCACGGCCAACGACGACCCCCACCTCCCTCTCCACTACGCCACCCTCAACCTCTGGAGCTACCTCGGCCGCCCCGACGTGCCATGGCTGTCGATGTCGGTCTGCCAGACCGCGACCGCCGAGGACCATCTGCGCCTGGGCGAGGCCGTCGTGGACGCGGTGGCCGGAGTGGCCCGGCGGGTACTGGTACTGGCCTCCGGCGGCCTCTCGCACCGCTTCTGGCCCCTGTCCGAACTCCGTGACCGGATGGCCGGCGACCCGGCCAACATCATCAGCCCGGCGGCCCGCGCCGCCGACGAACAACGCATCGCCTGGTTGGAGACCGGCCGCCACGACCAGGTCATCACCACCATGCCGGAGTACCGCCGACACGCCCCCGAAGGCGACTTCGGCCACTACCTGACCCTGGCCGGCGCCCTCGGCGGCCTCCGCTGCATCGCACCCGGCCGCCGCTACGGCGAGTACGAGAACGCGATCGGCACCGGCCAGGTACACCTCTGGTTCGACCGCCCCGCCGGAGGCTGGACGGACTGACCCACGCCCCACCCATCGACCCATGACAAGGAGACCCGGTGGCGATCGATCCGCAGCAACTCCGCACCTGCCTCGGCTACTTCGCCACCGGCGTCACCGTCGTCAGCTGCACGGCGGCCGACACCTGCCACGGCGCGACGGTGAACGCCTTCACCGCCGTCTCCCTGGACCCACCACTGGTCCTGATCTCCCTGGCCCGCACCTCGAAGGCGGCCCGCTTGCTGCCCGGCCGGCCGTTCACGGTCAACATCCTGTCCGAGGACCAGCACGACCTGGCCCTGCACTTCGCGGGCAGCCCCCAGGCCTCGGGCCCCGCCCCTTCCTGGCTCCCCGCACCGGCGCCCCTGGCCCCCGCCCTCAGCGGTTCCCTGGCCACGTTCGCCTGCTCACCCTGGGCCACCTACGACGGCGGCGACCACGTCCTCTTCCTGGGCCACGTCGAGCACATGACCCACCACCCCGAAAACGTCCCCCTGCTCTACTACCGCAGCTCATTCCACTCCGCGCCGGCGCCCCACGCCCGAACCGGACACCATGTCCGGAGTGGCCGGCCGGGCGCGAACCCAACCGAGCAGCACCACCGAACACAGGGCGGCCAACGCACACCACGTCGACACGAACTCCAGCCGCCACAGCACCCAGCAGGCCAACGCACCGACGGCGAGCAGGATCCCCAGCGCCGACAGCCTCCGGTCGCCGGACAGCAGTAGAGAGCCCAGGGTCGCCAGCAGATAGCCCGCCACGAGCAGCGGAGCGTGGGACAGCTCGAACGCGTACCCGACCGTACGGCCGCGGAGCTCGGCGGTCACCGTACCGGTCGCCAGGTCGTACGCGAGCACCGCGGCTGTCCCGCTCCCGACCACGACAAGGAACCCCAGCCGACGCCGGGCATACGCCGGGGCGGCACACCACACCCCGGCCGGCACCCACACCGCCAGCAGGGGCAGCGCGATGACGGCCCAGACGACGGTGGCGGGGCCGACACCACCGCCCGAGTCCCAGACCATCGACTCGACGATCTGATGCGCCCCGAGCCCCAGGGGCAGCGCGGCGAGCGGCAGATCCCGGCGGTCACGCACCCCCGCCACACAGACCACCCCGATGACCCCGACCCCGGCACCCGCCACAAGATCGGCCGTCCCACTCCAACACATCACGCCACCAGGGGGTCCACCGCCGCGCGTATCCACCTTGCCGCGGCCCACGCTACGTCGCGCTCGGCCGGCGGCCCGGGTGACACGCGTCGTGGACCGGACCGGTAGGGACGGGCTCGTACAAGAACACCGCCACCGCAGCGGGCGGCACGAGCGGCGACCGGCTCGGCTCCCTTCCGGGGTCGGTTGTGTTGCCCTGAGGCGCCGAACCCGGAAGGGACACGATGGCTATCGCACCGCTGTCACTTCTTCCAGGCCCAGTGCAGGCGATCGAGCCCGCTCTGGTTGTTCACCTTCAGGCTGAGGCGGGTGCCCGTGCCCTGGAGGGTGGTGAGGGAGTAGGTGTCACCGTTGCGCAGACCGGGCCAGTAGACCGAGCCCAGGCCCAGCTCCCGGATGGTGTCGGTCGCGGCCTGGATGTAGGCGACCTCACTGGAGCCGTTGACCGGGCCGTTGTAGTTCAGGCCGGAGGTCATGGTCGCGCCGAACTCGTCGAGGACGGTGCGTGAGGCGCAGTTGCCGATGCGCGCCTTGAAGTCCTGCTTCCACTGGTCGACGCTGGTCCAGTCGGTGTGCCAGAAGCCGTAGTTGTGCAGGGCGATCCGGGTGCCGTCGAGCCGGCTGTCGGCGCAGACGGGCTTGACGTCCTCGCTGTACTTGATGCCTCCGATGAGGACCCGGTCGCGGGGGATGGAGCGGTGCGTGGTCAGCCAGCGCGCGGCCACGTCGCGCCACTCCTGGGAGGTGTAGCCGAACGGCTCGTTCATCGGCTCGAAGTACACCTTGGAGTTGTCCTTGTAGGCGGAGGTGATCCGCGCCCACATCCGGTCCCAGGAGGCCTGGTCGTCGATCTTGCCGTCCTTGGCGTTGTCGGCCTCCCAGTAGCCCAGGATGACCTTGAAGCCCTTGGCGGTGGCGGCGTCGATCGCGGCCTGGTACGACTTCCAGAACGGGCCGTTCACGGAAGTGGGGTTGACCGGAAGGCGGACCGTGTTGGCGCCGAGCTTGGCGAACCCGCCGATGATCGCCTCGGACTTGGCGTAGGTCGTGGCATAGCTGTCGGAGGTGGACAGGCCCGAGGGCACGACCGCGTCGTCGGCGTAGTTGTCGCGCGGGTCGGCCCAGTTGACCCCGCGGAAGTCGCTGACGGGCGGCGGCGAGGCGTGGCGGGAGGCGGCTGCGGGAGCGGCGGACGCGGGGGAGGCGAGAGCCCCGCCGAAGGCCGTGACACCGGCCAGGAACGCCCCAAGGCAAGCTGTCCCGCGATGGTTCTTTCGACGCACGAAGTCCCTTTCTGGGCAGTTGAGTTCGCGACCCTTACTGCAGGTCGGCGGCTCTGTGGCTCCCGCAAAGTAGAAGAGACATCGAACAGAGGTCAACACATCTTCACATCAAATTTCATCAAGAACACAGGATCACGACGTGAGCAGGGTCAGACGCGAGCCCGTCAGCACCGCAGCCGCAGGTCCGCGTTGCCGTCGTCACGAACGTCGAACTGACCCCGGGCGGGGCCACAAGACGGGCGGCGGAATTCAGAATGACCTGGCGCGAGGCGGTTCCTATGCTCTCTCCTCATGGACGTGGATCAGCACCTACTGAACGTGGTCGATGTCGAAGCGACGTGCTGGGAGGGGCAGCCCCCACCCGGCCAGGTGAGCGAGATCATCGAGATCGGGCTCACCGTGGTCGATCTGCGTGCCCGGGAGCGCCTCGCCAAACACCGCCTGCTGGTACGCCCGGCCCGATCGGAAGTGAGCCCGTTCTGTACGGAGCTGACCGGGCTGACGCAGACCGACGTGGACGCGGGCCTGCCCTTCGCCGAGGCGTGCCGGGCGCTGGCAGCCCAGCATCGAGCGGGCCTGCTGCCGTGGGCCAGTTGGGGCGACTACGACCGTAACCAGTTCACTCGCCAATGCCGGCGCACACGTACCCAGTACCCCTTCGGCCACCGCCACACCAATGCCAAGGTCGCGTTCACCGCCTCCTACGGCCTGCGCCGACGCCCCGGAATGGCCGAGGCGCTGAGGGCGGCCGGCCTCCCGCTGGAGGGCCGCCACCACCGAGGTGACGACGACGCGTGGAACATCGCGGCCCTGGTGCTGGATCTGGCCGGGCGTGGAGACTGGCCCGAGGGCTGAGGTCGCGTGGGACAGGCCCGACAGGAGGACCTGACGGAGTCCTACCAGGCGGCGAGCGCGGCCGGTTCGCCGAGGCGGGCGGCCGCCGTCTGCCAGGCGGCCGTCACCGCGGTATGCGCCTGCGCGGTGCTTGGGGCATGACCGCCGGTCAGGGTGAGCGGTGCCCCTATGTGGACGTGCAGGCCCGGCCGGCGCAGTGGCGCGGTGACCAGCCCCGCGAGCTGCTTGGCCGTGGTGCCCGAGGTAACCCGGCGTGCCCCGGCCTGGCCGACCGGGACGACGGGCGCGCCGGTGCGCTCGGCGAGCCGGGACAGGCCGCTGCGGAACGCTTCCGGTGCGGCTTCGGCGGCGTCCTTGCGGAGCGGGAGCCCACCCTCGGCATAGATGAGGACGAGCCGCCCCTTCTCCAGCGCGGCCGCAGCGAGGTCAAGTGCGTGGGCGGCGCGCCGGTCGTTGCGGTACACAGGGATGTGCCCTTCACGGGCGAGCGCGCGGCCGAGCAGGGGGATGCGCCACAGGCCGGCGGCAGCCATGACGACCGGCTGGACACCGAGACGGTGCAGCGCGGCGCAGACGACGGCGGGGTCGGCGAGCGAGGTGTGGTTCGCGGCGATGATGCTGCCCGGCGCCAGGTCGGCACCGGCATCGGCGGTGACGCTGAGACGACCGACGGCAGGCACCAGGATGTCGGCGAGGCGGCTGAGCATGTGGGTCTCCCGGTCTGAACGGTGGTGACCTTCATCGTCGGCGGGCGGGCGGCGCCCGGCCTGAGCGCTCGTACTCAATTCCACGGGGGCCGGTACCCAGGCTCGGTTTCGTGCTGCCGCTGAAGTCCGTCGAGGTGGGGGCGGGGGCACCGAGGCCACCCCCGTATGGGCATGCCCGCCCCGAGCGTTCTGCCACTGCGACGGCTGGCGCACGGTGGCGGTCCGCCCTTCCGGATCTCACACCAAATCGCTCCCTCCGCCCACTTCAGGTCCGAGCTGTTCGACGCGGTCGACGCGCCGCCAAGTCCGAGCCACGGCCGCCGGGCACGAAAAGGGCCGCCCCGGCGAACACCCCGGCGGGCGGCGCCGATCCGCGTTTCGAAAACGGGCCGCTCGCGGTCGTCGACGTCGAGGACGGCCAGGTCCTTGCGTACCTCAAGCTCGAGACGGACCTCACGGAGACCCACTAAGGGGTGAAGACCTCTTCGAGGCGGTCGATGGCTCCGTTGCTGCCCAGGTGGTAGGTGAACACCAGCCCGGAGTCAGGGTGTGCATCGAGCCAGTCGAGGAACTCCTGGACCCCGATGTGCTGATTCTCGGTGCTTTCCACGATGGGGTTGGTCACCGTGACGAATGCGGCCTGATCCATCGGGATGTAGGTCTGTTTGCCGACTGTCTCGAACGGTGCGCCGTCCGAGTCAGGGGTGCCGCATCCCCAATTGCCGTGCTTGACGATCAAGCTCAGAGATCCCCCTTCCGGGGTGTAGCGGTAGACCGCGATCTCGTCGGGCGAGATGGGCATCTTGTGGTCACAGTCGTCACCAGCGCCGTCAGCGCCGTCAGCACCCCCTGAGCCCGTCGCCGTGGGCGCCGACGGCTTGGAAGCCGGAGTGCTCCCGGGGGACTTGACGCCGCTTCCTGTGCCCGCGGAAGCCTCTGCGCCGGGCTTCTTGCCCGTAGTGTCGGCGCTCGCTCCCGTCTTGTCGTCGGTGCCGCTCGAAACCGTCGCGCTCGGTTTCACGTCACTGTCCGCACCCTCCGTGCCGCCGTCACCGGAGCAGCCTGTGAGGCCCAGCGCCCCTGCGGCGCATACACCCAGCACGACTGCTCGGACGGCGCCCGGTCTGCGGCGGCTCTTCCTCGGCGTCAGGTACATGGTTCGTCCCCCATCTTGCTTGTTCGACGTCTCCGTGAGCCTCGTCGGCTCGGGAGGAAGGGACGAGTTTCAGCCATCGGCAGTTGCACGTCCTGGCCAGATTCTGCACGATGACCACCGGCATGCACCCATGGACCGGCGGCGGTTGGCGTTATGTCCGGCGCATCCCCATCTTTGACAGCGCGGTTTGCCGGTCCTGGCCGAGTTTGTCCCGCCTGGCCTTGGTATTCGATACCCATACGCCCAGAGGGCCGACCCGATGCCCCGGGCCGGCCTTATGGCGCCGACACGCTAGCGCTCGGAGGTGGTCGGCCGGGTGTCCGTGTCCTCCTGGCCCTGGGCCGTGGCGGCGGGGCGCTGGGCCTTGGTGTTGTTCTTCAGGCGCTCCAGCGTGCGCGTCAGCTGTTGGAACGGCGACGTCGTCCGCGTCCCGGGCCGCTGCTGTCCGGCGACAGCGGCCTCGGCGGACTCGCGGTAGGCGGCGAGCGCCTCGTGGGCGCGGTCGGTCGCCTCCCGGTACAGGTCCCGGGACTTCGTCATGGCCTCCAGCGCCTCGGCGTACATCGCCACCCGTTTCCGTTCCCGGGCGAGTTCCTCCTCGAGAGTGAGGAGGTGCCAGTCCTCCCGCAGCGCGGCGAGGGCCTCGTCGGCGCCGTCCGGCAGCGGCCGCGGCAGCGCGGCGAACCGTGTCACCGCAGCGACGAGGTCGGCCGGCTCCGAACCGTCCAGGAACACCGTGCGTACGGTGAAGTCCTCGGCGTCGTAGCCGGACGGGGCCGGGGTGCCGGGCAGCACCGCCGCGCCGCCGCGCGGCACCTCCACGTCGAACTCCCGCAGCGCCCAGTTCAAGACCCGCAGCTGGTGCGGCGCGGCCCGGTGTTCCACGACGCGGTGACGCAGGCTCGGCGGCAGCCATCGCGTAAGAGGCAGCCGACCGCGCTCGTCCGTGGTCATGGCTTCGTGGATCACGACGTGGACGCACCATCCGCCGCGCCCGGAGTCCCTGAGCAGGCGCCGTGTGTCCTTGTCCTCCTCCGGCAGGGTGGTGATCCTGCTCAGCGACAAGCCTGTGGCGGCGTCGTGGTCCCAGTCGCCGTACTCCGGCCAGAACCGGGTGACGGGGGACGGCCATGCCGGGTCCCACGGCTGTTCCGCCTCCGCGAGCAGGGTCCACTCCCGCCCGCCGCCCAGGTCGGGCGCGAGGCTCAGCCGGGCACGTACGGTCACTTCGTCGGAAGCCCGCCAGCGGGCCTCGAAGACCCGCTCCGGTGAGTCGCCCCCGGCGTCGGGCACTTCCAGGAAGTCGTCGATGACCTGGCTGTCCTTGAGCTGCCGCAGGGTGCGACGGAGTACGCCTTCCGCGTCGGGTCCGACGTGGCGGCCGCGAGCCGGCCACACCGTGGGGGGAGTCGTGGGACGGGCTATGGGGGAGGTCGGCATAAGTCCACCGGGAAGCAGGGGCACGTGCGCATGACAGTATCGCCGCCGCGGCCCGGTGGAGATCACCGGGGTCCCGCCGGCCTCCGCCTGCACCGCGCCGACCTTCCCGAGCAACCCCAGACTTCGGCGAACCGGCTTACTGCTCATGCTCCCCGGCTTGGCCTTCGTCTCGTGGACGCCCCTCGTCATCGGCTCGCGATCACTGTCACCGGGCAAGAGACAGGCCCTGGACGCCGGTGAAGGCAACTCGGTCTGCTCCCGCGCCGCGGCGATCGTCCCGCTCGGGTGAAGGCGCTGCTCGAGTCCCTCATCGGCGTGGCGTGAGTTGTCAGTCCTCCGCGGGCAACACGCGGGTCACCTTGCCGTCGGTGTCGGCCTCAAGATAGCCGGACTGGTTGTACTCGTCGCTCAGGTAGACGGCGATTCCGGCCGGGGTGTCGAAGATGTCGTTGGGCTGTCTCACCACCAGGTAGCGGCTCTCGGGATCGGCGACGTTGAGCTTCTTCTCCGCCTCCTTGAGGAGTGCGGGAACCTTGTCCCAGTTGAAGTCGTCGAGGCTGATGGGCTGTTCGCCGCCTGCGAGGGTGCCCTTGATGATGCCCTTCTCCACGCCCTGCCCCGGCCGGTAGGTGTAGGTGTCGTACTTCGTGTCACTGCCCTCGACCATGAGCTGGGCCGACACGAAATCCGGGTAGACCGTGAAGTCACCGAACATGTCCCGGCCGGTCTCCTCCTCGAACGCCTTGATCGCGGTGCGGATGCCGTCCGGAGTCAGCATGTCGTCGGTGTTCGAGTCCTTCGGCTGCTGGGTCGTCGGGGTGGCATCGGTCGGTGAGGCGGTCGACTTCGGGGCCGAGGTGGTGGGCGAGTCGCTCGCGTCCGAGTCGCGAGCGTCGGCTCCCAAGGGCAGCAGCCACCACAGCAGGACCAGGGCTCCGGCGAGCGAGGCTCCCGACATGCTCAGCAGGACGGCGAGGCGCGGTGCGCGTCGGCGTACCGCGCCTACGGGTGCGGTCACCGGCTGGTGCGGAGCATGCCCCGGCATTGACTGGACCGGCGGCGGGCCGAACCCGGCGGTGGCGGCACGCGCCGGGTCGGCAGCGCCTATGCCGACCCCGAAGGAAGGGTACGGCGAGGAGGGAACGCCGGACGGGGCGAACGTGGTCGGCGAGCCGAAGCCGCCCGGGTGTGGAGGGGCCGGGTGGGGGGAGGGCGACGGCGGATTCAGCGGAAACGAGGTGGGCTCGTCCCACGCCGCCGGAGCGGTCGGCCCCGACTCGACCTCGGCCAGTCGCAGGTCCAGTACGGCTGCCGACGGCCGTGCCGACGGATCTCGCACGAGCACACTCATCAGGACGTCGCCCAGGGCACCGGCGCGCACCGGAGGTGAGACGTCGTCGTTGAGGACAGCGGCGAGGGTGGCCAGGGTGGTGCCCCGGCGCAGCGGGTGGTGGCCCTCCACTGCGGTGTACAGCATCATCGCCAGCGACCACAGGTCGGAGGCGGATCCGCCCTCGTGCCCCGATATGCGCTCCGGTGCCATGAAGTCGGGCGTACCGATGATGGAGCCGGTGGCAGTGAGGCCGGTCGTCTCGCGGATCGCGGCGATACCGAAGTCGGTGAGGACGGGACGCCCGTCGGGGCGCAGCAGGACGTTGGCCGGCTTGACGTCCCGGTGCTGGATACCGACGTCGTGCGCGGCGGTCAGTGCGGCCAGCACCTGCCGACCGATCCGCGCCGCCTCGGCCGGCGCCATCGGGCCCTGGGCCAGCCGGTCGGCCAGCGAGCCACCGCTGACCAGTTCCATCACGATCCACGGGTACGTGCCGTCGCCGCCGTCGACAATGTGGTGGATGGTGACGACGTTCGGATGGTCGATACGGGCCAGTGCCCTGGCCTCACGCAGCACCCGCTCGCGCAGCATCCGCGCGCCGTCGGGGTCGTACTCGGCGAGGTCCCGGTCGGGCGGGCGGACCTCCTTGACGGCCACGAGCCTGTGCAGCACCAGGTCCCTGGCCCGCCAGACCGTCCCCATCCCGCCGCCGCCAAGGCGGGTCTCCAACTCGAAGCGCCCGTCGACGACTCGTCTTTCGGGTCCTCTGTCGTCCTCGTTCATGGGCGGATCCTAATTGCCGTCACCGACAGCCTTCGCCGCCCCGCGGACCGGCCGGGCCGACAGCCCCTTGCATGGGGTGGAGGAACAGGCCGGTTCGGCGCGCGGGGCGGGAAGCAGCACGCCGTCGACCTGAGCGGCGACCTGGTACCGACGGTCCAACCCACCTTGGTCTCCTTCGTCTGCGAGGGCACCGAGTACCAGGGCTACGGTGGCAGGAAGTCCCACGGGAAGACCGTGCTCGCTGTCGCGGGTGGTGTCACGAGCTCAGGACAGCGTGATGCCGAGTCGCTCCGCGAGTTCGTGGGCGCTGACGCCGTAGGTCTCCCGGATCCGTACGCCGTCGGGGCCGACGTCGAAGACGCCGTGGTCCGTGTAGACACGGCTGACGCAGCCGGTGCCGGTCAGCGGGTAGGTGCACCGGGGCACGAGCTTCGGCTCACCCGAGCGGGTGAAGAGCGTCATCATCACGTAGACGTCCTTGGCGCCGATGGCGAGGTCCATGGCGCCGCCGACGGCAGGGATGTCGTCGGGCCTGCCGGTGTGCCAGTTGGCGAGGTCGCCGTCGAAGGCGACCTGGTACGCCCCGAGGACGCAGACGTCGAGGTGCCCGCCGCGCATCATCGCGAAGGAGTCGGCGTGGTGGAAGTACGCCGCCCCCGGCAGCTCGGTCACCGGCACCTTGCCGGCGTTGGTCAGGTCGGGGTCGACCGCGTCGCCCTCGGCCTTCGGGCCCATATTGAGCATGCCGTTCTCGGTGTGCAGCACCACCCCGGAGTCGGCAGGCAGATGGTCGGCGATCTTGGTGGGCTGCCCGATACCGAGGTTGACGAAAGCACCGGCCGGGATGTCGCGCGCGACGACGGCGGCCAGCTCGTCCATCGAGAGCCGGTGGTCGGCGCTCCTCGGCACCCCGGCGTACGGCTGGCCGCTCGACGTGGTGGTTGACGTGGTGGTCATCGTGCCCCCTGCACGGTGTAGTGACGGGCCGCCACCTGGACGACGCGGTCGACGTAGATGGACGGGGTGACGACGGCCTCGGGGTCGAGCATCCCGGGCTCGACGACCTCGTCGACCTGGACGATGGTCGTCGTCGCGGCCGTGGCCATGACCGGTCCGAAGTTGCGGGCGGTCTTGCGAAAGACGAGGTTGCCCAGCGCATCCGCGACGTGCGCGCCGATCAGCGCGTAGTCGCCCCTGATGGGGTACTCCAGCAGGTACTTCCGACCGTCGATCTCACGCTCCTCCTTGCCCTCGGCCAGCGGCGTGCCGACCGCGGTCGGGCAGTAGAACGCGCCGATGCCGGCACCTGCCGCGCGCATCCGCTCGGCGAGGTTGCCCTGCGGCACCACCTCGAGCTCGATCTTCCCCTCGCGATAGAGGCCGTCGAAGACCCAGGAGTCGGCCTGGCGCGGAAAGGAGCAGAGCACCTTGCGCACCCGGCCGGCGGCCAGCAGCGCGGCCAGCCCTACCTCGCCGTTGCCCGCGTTGTTGGACACGATGGTGAGGTCCTTCGCACCCTGCCGGATGAGCGCGTCGATCAGGTCGAACGGCATCCCGGCCAAGCCGAAGCCGCCGACGAGGATCGTGGACCCGTCCTCGATCCCGGCCACCGCCGCGTCGGCGCTCTCGACTATCTCCGCCCTGCTCACTTGCCCGCCTCCGTGACGTCGCAGTTCTCGAGTACGACGGCCAGCCCCTGACCGACCCCGATACAGATCGCGGCGACGCCGTAGCGCTGCCTCTTCTCGCGCAGCACCTTGGCCAGCGTGGCGAGGACACGACCGCCGGAGGCGCCCAGCGGGTGTCCGATCGCGATGGCGCCACCCTTCTGGTTGACGATGGCGGGGTCGATCTTCCACGCGTCGAGGCAGGCGAGCGACTGCACGGCGAAGGCCTCGTTGAGCTCGACCGCGCCCACCTGGTCCCAGCCGATGCCGGCCCGGACCAGCGCACGGTTCGCGGCCTCGACCGGGGCGTAGCCGAAGGACTGCGGCTCCAGCGCCATCACGCCGCGGCCGGCGATGCGCGCGATCGGGTCGGCCCCGATCGTGGTTGCGGCCTGCTCGCTGCCCAGCAGCACCGCGGAGGCGCCGTCGTTGAGCGGGCTGGCGTTGCCCGCGGTGATGGTGCCGCCCTGCTCCGGTGTACGGAAGACCGGCTTGAGCCCGGCCAGCACCTCCGGCGTGGATCCGGCTCGGATGCCCTCGTCGCGGGTCAGGTCGACGCCTTCGACCGGCACCACCAGGTCGTCGTAGAAGCCCGACTCCCAGGCCGCGTGGGCGAGTCGGTGGGAGCGGGCGGCGAACTCGTCCTGCCGCTCGCGGGAGATCCCGAAGTGCTCCCGGAGCTGCTCGTTGGACTCGCCGAGGCTGACCGTCCATTCCTTCGGCATCCGCGGGTTGACCAGTCGCCAGCCGAGCGTGGTCGAGACCGCGGTGACGTCGCCGGCCGGGAACGGTTTCGCCGACTTGGGCAGCACCCACGGCGCACGCGTCATCGACTCCACGCCACCGGTCAGCACCACCTCGGCGTCGCCGGACTCGATCGTCCGGCTCGCGGTCATCGCCGCGTCGAGGCTGGAGCCGCACAGCCGGTTGACCGTGGTGCCGGGCACGCTCACCGGAAGCCCGGCGAGCAGCGCCGCCATACGGCCGACGTTGCGGTTCTCCTCGCCGGCGCCGTTGGCGTTGCCCCACACCACGTCGTCGATCGCGGCGTGGTCCAGGCCCGGCACCTTGGCGAGCGTCGAGGTGATGGCGGCGGCGGCGAGATCGTCGGGGCGCACCCCGGCCAGCGCGCCGTTGAAACGGCCGAACGGCGTCCGCGTCGCGGCGTAGAGGAAAGCACTCATGACAACGACGCTAATTCCGGGACGCGATATTCTGAAGTACGCATATCCGAGCCGATTGATATGGACGACATATGGATCTGCGACATCTGCGCTACTTCGTGGCCGTGGCCGAAGAACGCCACTTCGGTCGCGCCGCCGAGCGGCTCCACATGGCCCAGCCGCCGCTCTCCCAGCAGATCCGCCAGCTCGAGGCCGAGCTCGGCGTCGAACTGCTGCAACGCACCACACGCCGCGTCGACCTCACCGAGGCCGGCCGGGCCTACCTCCAACGGGCGCGCGCGATCCTCGCCGACGTCGACGAGGCCGCCCACCACGCACGGCGTGTCGCCGCCGGCACGGTCGGCCACCTCACGATCGGGTGCGTGGGCTCGGCGACGTACAGCCTCCTGCCCACACTCTCGCGGCGGCTCTCGGAGGAACTTCCCGGCGTCGACTTCTCCTTCCGCGGCGAGATGC
This sequence comes from Streptomyces graminofaciens, assembly GCF_030294945.1. Classification (NCBI taxonomy): domain Bacteria; kingdom Bacillati; phylum Actinomycetota; class Actinomycetes; order Kitasatosporales; family Streptomycetaceae; genus Streptomyces; species Streptomyces graminofaciens. Next base: position 11,525,180 of record NZ_AP018448.1, read on the forward strand.
TCGCGCCCGACCAGGCCGAGGCGCTGCGCACCGGCGCGATCGACGTCGCGCTGCTGCGTCCTCCGGTGGCCGACCTCTCCCTCACCGTGCGCACCCTGCGACGGGACCGGCTCGTCGTCGCCGTACCGGTCCACCACCCCCTCGCCCGCCGGAAACGGCTGCGGGCAGCGGACCTCGCCGGTGCCGACCTGATCGTGCACTCCGCCGACCGCCGTTCGGTGATGTACGAGATCGTCCTGGGCCTTCTGCGCGACGCCGGGGTCGAGCCACGCATCCGCCACGAGGTCGGCGAAACCTCGACGCTGGTCACGCTCGTGGCCGGCGGCCTCGGTGTCGCCGTCGTACCCGAGCCCGTGACCGCGCTGGCGCTCGACGGCGTCGCCTACCTACCGCTGGCCGGGGCCGACGCACGCGTGGAGCTGGCCGTGGCCCACCGCGCCGACCGCTCCGAGCCGCACCTGGCGCGCACCGTGGCGATCATCCAGGCGACATTCTGAGACATCACCGCGCCGGACAGGGCGCCCCGGCCTGGCGCAACCCTGCCTGGCGACGTCGGGCGACCCAGTCGGCCCGGTGCGGGCGTCGGACCGAGCCGCTGACGCCATCGGCCTGCGGCACCGCCGCCCCAACGGCCGTACCTCCCTCGGGCCGGCCTTCACCACTTGGTCCGGCCGCAGCCGGACTCCGACGTACGCGCCCATAACCATGCGACCCGCGGCTGGTGCCGCGCGGCTCCACGGCCGGACCGGCAGGACCAGGAGGAACGCCATGACCGCCGCCGCCGCACCGGCGCGTTTCACCGGCCGTACGGCCCTTCTCACCGCGGCCGCCTCCGGGATCGGGGCGGCCACCGCCCGCCGACTGGCGGCGGACGGAGCGTCCGTCCTCGTCACCGACCTGGACGCCGAGGGCGTTCGTCGCGGCGCCGAGGAGATCCGCGCCGCAGGAGGGCGGGTGCGGGACCAGCGGCTCGACGTCACCTCGCCGGGTCAGTGGGCCGAGGCTGCCGCCGAGCCCGAGCCCGAGCCCGAGCCCGAGCCCGAGCCCGAGTCCTGGGCCGGTCAGCGGCGCCCCTGCTGAGGACGGCCGTCGGCGAAGCGCCGGGCACGGGGCTATGCCAGAGACGTCCACACGCTCTTGACCTCGGTGTACAGGTCGAGCGCCCCGCTGCCCATCTCGCGTCCCCAGCCGCTGGCGCCGAAGCCGCCCCAGGGGGCCGAGGCGTCCACGGGGTTGGGCATGTTGATGAAGACCGTTCCGGCGCGGATGTTCCCGGCGACGCGGTGGGCGGTGGCCACGTCACGGGTCCAGACGGCGGCGGCGAGGCCGTATTCGGTGTCGTTGGCGCGGGCGACCGCCTCGTCCTCGTCGTCGTAGGGGAGGACGCAGAGTACGGGGCCGAAGATCTCCTCACGGGCGATGCGCATGTCGTCGCTGACACCGGTGAACACGGTGGGCCGGTAGAAGAAGCCGGGGAGGTCCTCGGCGCGGGATCCACCGGTGAGCAGGGTCGCCCCCTCCTCGACGCCGCTGCGGACCAGTGCGTCCACATGGTCGAGGTGGTCGGCGGTGACCAGCGGGCCAAGTTCCGTCTCCGGCGCGCTGCCCGGTCCGAGCCGCATCTGGCCGACGGCCTTGGCGCAGCGCTCGGCGAACTCGTCGGCGAGGGAGCGGTGGACGAGGAAGCGGGTGTACGCGGCGCACACCTGCCCGCTGTTGAGGAGCGAGCCCTGCAGGCAGCCTGCGACGGCCGCGTCGAGGTCGGCGTCGGGCAGCACGATGCTCGGCGCCTTGCCGCCCAGCTCCAGCGAGACCCGCTTCAGATTGCCGGCCGAGGCCCGCACGATCGCGCGTCCGGTCTCCGTGGAGCCGGTGAAGGACACCTTGTCGACGCCCGGGTGCTCGACCAGGGCGCGGCCGGCCTCCGGCCCGCCGGTCAGCAGGTTCACCACACCGTCCGGCACGCCCGCCTCCCGGCACAGCTCGACCAGCCGGACCGTCGTCATGGGCGTCTGTTCGGCGGGCTTCACGATGACCGTGTTGCCGCACGCCAGGGCGGGTGCGATCTTCCAACTGGCGATCATCAGCGGGAAGTTCCACGGTGTGATGAGGGCACAGACCCCGACCGGCTCCCGCTTCGTGTACTGCAGCACGTTCGGGAAGGACACGGGTGCCGTCTCACCGTAGAGCTTGGTGACCCATCCGGCGTAGTAACGGAAGTGCTCCGCCGCGCTCCTGACACTCACCATCCGCGAGATCCCGAGCGGCTGTCCCTGGTCGCGGGTCTCCAACGCGGCCAGTTCCTCAGCGTGTTCGTCGATGAGGTCGCCGACGCGCCATAGGACACGGGCGCGTTCGGCGGGTGCGAGCCCTGCCCAGGCGGGGCTTTCGAGCGCAGCTCGCGCGGCGGTGACGGCGTTGTCCACGTCGAGTGGTCCGGCGTCGGCGCAGCGGGCGTGCGTCTGACCGGTCGCCGGGTCGACGGTGTCGAACTCGGCGCCGTTGGCGGCCGACAGCCAGGTGCCGCCGATGAAGAGGGTCTGCCCCATTGCTGTGCTCCTCATTACTGTGCGTCGAATCCTGATGCGTCAAGGACGAAGTCGGCACACCGCTCGCCGATCATGACGGCGGGTGCGTGGGTGTTGCCGGAGGTGACGGCCGGCATGACGGAGGCGTCGGCGATCCGCAGTCCCGTAAGGCCGTGGACGGCCAGGCGAGGGTCGACGACCGCCTCCGGGCCGGTGCCCATGCGGCAGGTGCCGACCTGGTGGTGGTAGCTGAGTAGATTGCGCTTGATGTACGCGGCGATCTCGGTGTCCGTGTGGATGCCGGGGCCGGGTGCGATCTCCTTCGACCGCCAGTCGCCGAGCGCCTGTTGAGCCCCGATTTCGCGGACCTGCTTGACCGCCTCCACCATGGCGGCGAGGTCGCTCGGCTCGGCGAAGTGGTTCGGGTCGAGCGCCGGCGCCTGCGTCGGGTCGGCGGAGCGCAGCCACAGCCGGCCCCGGCTGAGCGGGCGGATCGTGCCCGCCAGCACGGAGTACCCGTGGCCCTCCTCCGGCACCGTCTGCCCCGCGACGGGCACCGGTACGTGTGACATCAGGGGCTGCAGGTCGGGTGCTGGCAACGAGGGGTCGGTCTTGGCGAAGTAGTGGGCCTCCAGCTTGTTCGCGGTGCCCTCGGGCACGGCCCTGGCCGACTCCCACACCACCGGCGTGAGGGTGTGGTCGTGCAGGTTCCCGCCCACCCCGGGCAGGTCGGTGGTCACACCGATACCGAGGGCACGCAGTTCGTCGGCGGGGCCGATGCCGCTGAGCAGCAACAACTGCGCCGAGCCTATGGTTCCGGCGGACAGGACCACATCACCCGAGCAGCGAACGGTGTCCGTGCGGCCCTGGTGCAGCAGCTCGACGCCGACCGCGCGGCCGCCCTCGACGAGGACACGGGTCACCAGCGCCCCGGTCCGTACCGTGAGGAGAGGGTTGTCGAGGACCGGCTGCACGAAGGCTGTCCAGGAGCTGACCCGTCTGCCGTCGCGGATGGTGCGGTGGATGAGGTTCACACCGAGGATCTCCTCGGCGTTGCAGTCGTCGTTGTTGGGGATGCCGTACTGCTCGCAGGCCGCCATGAACGCGCTGGTGACCGGGTTGGGCGCGTGGTTGCGGGTGACGGGCAGCGGGCCGCCGGCGCCGTGGTAGGCGGACGGGCCGTCCTCGAAGTCCTCCGAGCGTTTGAAGTACGGCAGCACCTCGTCGTACGACCAGCCGGTCGCGCCGTACCGCGCAGCCCAGTCGTCGTAGTCGGAGCGGTGGCCCCGGACGTAGATCATGCCGTTGAGGGCACTGGATCCGCCGAGGACCTTGCCGCGCGGCCAGAACACCTGGGTTCCGTCCGCATGGCGCTGGGGCTCGGTGGTGTAGGCGTGATCCTGGGGAGAGTTCCAGAGTTCCCACAGGCGGCCCGGGTCGTGGATGGCCGGGTTGTCGTCCCGTCCACCCGTCTCGATCAGCAGAACGCTTCGGCCGGCGTCGACGAGCCTGCGCGCGATGGCGCAGCCCGCGGACCCGGCGCCGACCACGATGTGGTCGTAATCAGTGTGTGCGGCTCCCATGGGGTGAGCGTCGCTCCACCGGTGGGGTGCGGGCTTGTGGTCCTGTGCACGAAGCCTTGCTGCGGCGGGCACGAAGGGCCCGCCGCCTCCTTCTCACTGCCGCGAGCGGCGCGCACCGGCGAAGTCCCGGGCATCGGCGAAGGCCTGTGCGGGGCGCTGACGACCGGCTACGGGCACTGTGGCGTCGTGCGCGCCTCGCGCGGGCTCATGCCGTACACGGACTTGAAGGCGTGACTGAAATAGGCCGGGTCGGGGTAGCCCCAGCGGCCACCGATGGCGGCGACCGGCAGATGGGCCAGGGCGGGGTCGGTGAGGTCGCGTCGGCACTGGGTCAGGCGCCGCTCCCGGATCCAGCCGGAGACGGTGTGGCCCTGCTCGGCGAGCAGTTTGTAGAGGTAGCGGCGGGAGATGTGGTGGGCGGCGGCGATCTCGTCCGGACCGAGGTGCGGATCGGTGAGCCGCTGTTCCATGTACATGAGGATCCGCCGGGTCAGCACGTCCCGGCCTTCTTCGCGGGCTCCCGGCGGGACCTCGCCGTACGGTGCCAGGAGAGCCTGGAGCAGGTCGACGACGGTGTCCGCGAACCGTGGCGCCGCCACGGACTCCAGCTCCTCCACCTGCTGCGCCAGCCCTCTCAGGAAAGGCAGGACGACCGGCCCGACACCCGTCCGGCAGGGCACGGGGACCGCTGTGACCCGCTCGATCCCCGCCTCGGGCAGCCTGAGCAGGGCTCTGGGGAGCATGAGGACGAGTTGGCGATAGGGGTGCTCGAACTCGAGGGTGTACGGGAAGCGGGTGTCGTAGAGGGCCAGTCCGCCCGGTCCCAGAAGCACCTGCCGGTCCTTCTGCGCCAGCACGCACTGCCCCGACAACTGCAGGCTCACCTTCACGAGGTCCGGCAGGTCGGGGGCGATGTGCCGACGCGTATGGGTCACACCGTGCGGATCCGCCTCGACGACCGAGACCTGGACGGGGCCGAGCCGGGCGCTGCGCAGACGGCCCCGGAAGTCCGGCGTCTCGCGGGGCACCGCGTCCAGGGGGACGAAGCTGCTCTTGATGAGCGTCCGCCAGAAGTCGAAACGTTCCGCAGGACTCCCGTCCGGCGGTGTGGTCACGGTGGGCACGGCAGTCCTCCTTCCAAAAGGTTGGTGCACAGTACGACAAACCAGTGCCAACGCAACAGTCGTCGCAGGCCCCGGGGCAGGACAGTGTCCACCCGCGCCCACCGCGCACCGCTCCAGGAGGTCCTCGCCCCATCCACGGAAAACGGCCCCGGCCCCGCCTCTTGTCAGAGGGGAGCCGGGGCCGATCGCCTGGTGCTCAGGCGGCCCCGGAGCCGGCCGGAGCCGGGTCGGGCGACGCGCTCGGGCCGGACGGCGCGGACCCGGACCGGCGGCGCAGGACCGCCGGGGCCGTCTCGCGCAGCCCGAGCGACAGCAGGACGACGACCACCGCGCCCGCCGCGGAGATGTACATGGCGGCCCGCAGTCCCCAGGTGTCCGACGCCCACCCGGCGATCACCGGGGCGAGGAAGCCGCCCGCGAGCTCACCGATGCCCATGACCAGTCCCAGCGCGGTGGCGAGCGCGCCGCGCGGCACGGTCTCGGCGGGGATCGTCGCCATGAACAGGGTGAAGCAGCCCAGACCCGTGTACGTGAGGAGGACGAGCACGCCGAGCAGCAGCGGGCTGCCCACGTACATCACGGCCAGCGGGCAGAGCGCGGCGACGGCGGTGAACGCGATCAGGGTGGCCTTCCGCCCGAACCGGTCCGAGACGGCCGGGGTGAGGAAGCCCCAGATGACCCAGGCGACTCCGAAGCAGGTCATGACCGTGCTCATCGTGCCCGGCGAGAAGCCCTTCACCGTGGTGAGGTATACCGGGGTGAAGGTGATGATGACGAAGAACCAGGTCATGTAGGCGCAGGAGATCAGCACGCACAGGACGATGTTGCGGTGCCCGAGGATCTCGCGGATCGTCGGTTTCCGGCCGGCCGCATCGGCCGCGTCGCCCGGCGCGGCCTTCGCGGCCGCCACGACGCCACCGGGCGGTACCTCCTTCACGGACCGCCAGATCCAGAGGGCGAGCAGCAGGCCCGGGACGATGGTCACGAGGAACGCGGTGCGCCAGTGGTAGTGCTCCGCGACCCACACGACCACCAGGGGGCACAGGATCCCGCCGAGCAGGCCGGCCGAGGAACCCTGGAGCAGTCCCATGTTCAGCCCGCGCCGGTGCTCCTGAGACGCCTCGACCATCAGGGACTGCGCCGACGGCAGCACGGCGCCCTCGGCGATTCCCATCAGGGCTCGCGCCACCAGCAGCGCCGCGAATCCCGCGACCAGGCCGCCCACCGCCGAGAAGGCGGAGAACAGCAGCACGGCGGCGATGATGACGGGCTTGCGTCTGCCCAGGCGGTCCACCAGCCGGCCCGAGAACATGCCCGACAGCGCCCAGGCCAGGGCCAGCATGCCGGAGAGAGTGCCCAGCGCCGTGTTGGACAGGTGGAAGTCCTCGTTGATGAACGGGACGAGGAAGAGCAGGGCCTGCCGGTCGAAGAAGACGAAGCCGAAGGTGAGGAAGAGGATGAAGAGCAGTTTGTTCTCGTAGCGGCGCGCCGCGCGGTCCGCGCCACGGTCGGAGCCGGGCGGGGGAGTCGGGTCGAGCATCATGGCCTCGCTTGCGGGCTTGAGTGGTGTCCCTGAATGGCATGGGCGGCCGGACTCGTGGGGGAGTCGAGGGCCGGAGCGGCTGCCGGACGGTCGCCGCGCCCCTCAGCGCCGCCGGAGCGGCCTGCGGCGCTGTCTTCGTGCGCCGGGGCGCCCGTGCCGGAAGACCGCCGACCGGCGACTGGACGAAAGACGCACGGCCACGGGCGGAATTCCTGTCGGAAGGGTGCGCCCGGCGGAGCCGACGGGCTTGCCGTGGTGTGCACGGGTTCTTGTGAAGCCGGGCATGGCTGCTACGCCCGGCCGACTACACGTACCCGGTGGTACGCGCATCCCGGGGGCTGACCCCGTAGGCCGCCTTGAAGGTGTGGCTGAACTGGGCCGGGTCGGGATAGCCCCACCGGCTGCCCACGGCGCCGACGGGCAGATGGGCGAGCGCGGGGTCGGTGAGGTCGCGTCGGCATTGGGTGAGCCGCCGCTCCCGGATCCAGCCGGAGACGGTGTGCCCCTGCTCGGCCAGGAGCTTGTACAGGTAGCGGCGGGAGATGTGGTGGGCGGCCGCGACCCGGTCCGGGCCCAGTTCGGGGTCGGCCAGCCGCTGCTCCATGTACGTGAAGATGCGCTGCCGGAGCACCTCCCGCCCGTCGGCCTCCAGAGTGTGCGACGCGCGGCTGTGCTGTGCGAGCAGGGTGCCGACCAGGTCGACGGCGCTGTCGGCGACCTGGGGTGAGCCCAGGCACTCCAGCTCCCGAACCTGGTTGGCGAGGCCGCGCAGGAAGGGCTGGACCACCGGTCCGAGCCCTGCACGGCAGGAAATGGCGGTCGCGTTCAGGCGTGCCAGTTCCTGATCGGTCAGCCGGAGCAGGGCGCGGGGGAACATCAGCACGAGCATGCGGTACGGCAGGTCGAAGTCGAGGCTGTACGGCCGGCGCGTGTCGTACACAGCCAGCTCACCGGGGGCGAGCTCGGTTTGACGGTCTGCCTGGGCCAGTCGGCAGCGGCCGGCCAGTTGAAGGCTCACTTTGACGAAGTCGGGCTGGTCGGCCGCGATGTGCCGGGGAGTGTGGATGATCCCGTGCGGCTGCGCGGTCACGACGGACACCTGCACGGCGCCGAGGTGTGCGGTGTGCAGGGACGCGTGGAAGTCGCGGGCCTCGCCCGGCAGAGCCTCCAACGGTACGAAGCTCCGGCGGACGGTCTCCCGCCAGAGCTCGAAGCGCCCGGCGGACGTGTCGTTCCGTGGCGTCGTCATTGACGGCATGGTGGTCTCCTCAGCGGCTCGGGGGCCCCGCGGCTCGGGGCCCCCGGGTGACTCAGCCGAGTCCGTCCGCGCCGACCTGCACGGCGGACTCGTCGAGCAGGGCGTCGGAGACGGGTTGCGGCCGTCCGTTCAGATCGAGGACCGGCGTGGCCTCCTTGTACCAGGACTCGATGACCGCGTTGCCCCAGAAGTCGCGGCGGCGGTCGTCGTGGACGTTCCAGCGGTACGTCTCGTGGTCGGGGTCGCCGGTGTAGTAGTCGGAGGTGTAGATCTCGACCCGGTGGCCGTCGCAGTCACGCAGGTAGAGGTAGAAGGCGTTGGAGACACCGTGCCGGCCGGGCCCGCGCTCGATGTGGTGCTCCTTGCGCAGGGCGCCGAAGATGTCGGCGCTGCGCAGGACCTGGTGGGACTCGTGGGTGGCAACGCCGAGGTGGTGCAGGCGTGGCCCGGCGCCGCCGGTGAAGGCGACGTCGTGGACGGTCTGCTTGCGGTACATCCAGGCGGCGTACAGCTCGTGCTCGTCGCCCTCGATGGTCTCGGAGCAGCCGAAGCCGAGGGACTTGTAGTGGGCGTAGGCGGCCGGGATGTCGGGGGTGCAGATGTTGAAGTGGTCGAGGCGGGCGATCTCGGCGCCGTGGCGGAGGTCGTAGCGCTGGATGAGGCGTTCGGCGCGGTCGATCTCGTGGAAGAACTCCACGGGGAAGCCCAGGGGGTCGATGACGCGGACGGCGTCACCGATGCCGTGGGTGCCCTCGCCCTTCTTCACCCGCTTGACCGGGCGGCCGAGTTCGCTGAAGAACCTCTCCGCCTTGTCGACGTCCTCCGGTGTGCGGACCCGGTAGGCGATGTGGTCCAGGGCCGCGATCTCACCCTTGCGTAGCACCAGGGAGTGGTGGGTGAGTTCGTCGGTGCCGCGCAGGTACAGCGACTCGGCGTCCTCGTACTGGACGTGGAAGCCGAGCATGTCGACCCAGAACCAGCGGGCGGCGCCGAGGTCGGTGACGGCCAGTTGGGCGTAGGCGGACCGGATGACGTCAGGTGCCGGTGCGGTCATGAAATGGCTCCGAAACGGGGAGTGTGGACGTCGCCGAGGGCGACGTGGACGATCTTCGACTCGGTGTAGAAGTCGATGGAGTGCGCGCCGCCCTCGCGGCCCACGCCGGACGCCTTGACCCCGCCGAAGGGGGTGCGCAGGTCACGGACGTTGTGGGAGTTGATCCAGATCATTCCGGAGTCGACGGCGTGGGCGATGCGGTGGCCGCGCTTGAGGTTCGAGGTCCAGATGTAGGCGGCCAGGCCGAACTGGGTGGCGTTGGCCAGCTCGATCGCCTCGGCCTCGTCGTCGAACGGGGCGACGGCGACGACGGGGCCGAAGATCTCCTCCTGGAAGATCCGGGCGTCGCGCTCGACGTCGGCGAAGACGGTGGGCTGGAGGTAGTTGCCGTCCGGCAGGTGGTCGGGGCGGGTGCCGCCGGCGACGAGTCGGGCTTCCTTCTTGCCGATCTCGACGTAGTTCAGGACCCGCGCGTAGTGCTCCGGGTGGACCAGTGCGCCGACCTCCGTGGCGGGGTCGGCGGGCAGCCCGACGCGGACGTTCGCCGCCCGTTCGGCCAGTCGCCGGGTGAACTCCTCGTACAACGGGCGCTCGACGAGGACCCGTGAACCGGCCGTGCAGCGCTCGCCGTTGAGGGAGAACACGCCGAAGACGACCGAGTCGAGGGCGGCTTCGACGTCGGCGTCGGCGAAGACGACGGCCGGAGACTTGCCGCCCAGTTCCATGGAGGTGGTCTTCAGGTGCTGGGCGGAGGAGCGGATGATGTGGCGGCCTGTGTCGGTCGACCCGGTGAAGGAGATCAGCGGGACGTCCGGGTGGTCGACGAGTGCCTGGCCCGCCTCCTCGCCGATGCCGTGCACGATGTTCACCACCCCGGCCGGGACGCCGGCCTCGGCGAAGATCTCCGGCCACAGGGACGCGGACAGCGGCGTCCACTCGGCGGGCTTGAGGACGAGCGTGCAGCCGGAGGCCAGGGCCGGTGCCAGTTTCCAGCTCTCCAGCATGAACGGGGTGTTCCAGGGCGTGATCAGCCCGGCGACCCCGACCGGCCGGCGCACGGCGTAGGAGAACTGCTCCTCGCCCTGCCGGAACGCCTCCTCACCGAGTGCGACGATCACGTCCGCGAAGTAGCGGAAGTTCTCCGCCGCCCGCCGGGCCTGGCCACGCGCCTGGCTGATGGGGAGCCCGGTGTCGTAGGACTCGAAGGCGCCGAGCTTGTCGTGGCGGGCCTCGACGGCGTCCGCGATGCGGTACAGCGTGTTCGCGCGGGCCCGGTTGGACAGCCCGGCCCACTCGGGGAAGGCGGCGCTCGCCGCTGCCACCGCACGCTCGACGTCGGCCGCCGAACCGCGCGCGGCCTGGGCGTAGGCGGTGTTGGACACCGGATCGCAGACGTCGAACGTCCGCCCGTCGGCGGCGTCGACTAGCTCACCGCCGATCCAGTGCCGGATGATCGAAGGCAGGTTCTCAGGAGTCACTTCTCGGTTCCGATCTGTGCGGTGAGGTCGCCGCCCTCCGCGAGCAGCGCGCGGATCTTCGCCAGGCCCGCGTCGGTCGGAGATACGAGGGGCGGGCGGACGAAGTCCGAGGCGATGCGGCTCTGTTGGGCGAGCACCCACTTGGCGGGGGCGGGGTTGGTCTCGACGAACAGCAGGTCCACCAGCGGGTGCAGCCGGTAGTGCAGGTCACGCGCGGCGTCGAAGTCGCCCGCCTCCCACAGCTCGTACATCCGTGCCACGGCGGTCGGGGCCAGGTTGGCGACGGCCGACACGAACCCGGCACCCCCCAGCGCCAGCAGCGGCAGACAGAGCAGCTCGATGCCCGACCACACCAGCAGTGAACGCCCGCACGCGTGCAGCACACGCGAGAAGTGCTCGAAGTCCTTCGTCGTCTCCTTGACTCCGACGAAGTTGTCGAAGTCGGTGAACAGCCGCTTCACCGTCTCCGGGTCGATGTCCACGGCCGTGCGCGAGGGCACGTTGTAGGCCACGATCGGCAGGTCCGGGAACTCGCGGGCCACTGTCGCGTACCACTGATAGAGCGCCTCCTGGGTGGGGCGCGCGTAGTACGGCGTGATGACGAGCGCCGCGTCTGCCCCCAACTCCCTTGCAGATGCTGTGAGTTCAAGGGTCTCGTCGAGCTTGTGGGAACCGGTGCCGGGCAGGAACGGCACCCGGTCGCCGATCTCCTCCACCGCCGTACGCATGGCCGCGATCCGCTCGGCGACGCTCTGCGCGCTCGGCTCGCCGGTCGAACCGCCCAGCGAGATGCCGTGCGAGCCGGACTCGAGCTGGAAGCGGATCAGGCCGCGCAGGCTGTCGTGGTCGACGGCACCGTCCGCGGTGAATGGTGTGACGACGGGGGCGATGGACCCGCGGATGCCCGACGGGTCGCTGCGGAACTTCATTGTGTCTCTCCCTTGCACCAGTTCTGGTAGGCGTCCTGCCAGGCTGGCCCCAGCGGATACAGGCCTTCGACGCTCTCGCCCGCCGCGACCCGCTCGGTGATGAAGCGCTCTTGGCGCTCCTGCTCCCGGCAGTCGACGAGCAGTTCCTCGACGAGGTCCGGCGGGACGACGATCACGCCGTCGGAGTCCCCGACGATCAGGTCCCCGGGCTGGACCAGGGCGCCGCCGCAGGCGATCGGCACACCGGTGTCCCACGGGACGTGCCGGCGGCCGAGGACCGAGGGGTGGGCGCCGGCCGCGTACACCGGCAGGCCGAGGTCCGCGATGGCGGCGGCGTCGCGCACGGCACCGTCGGTGACGACGCCGGCCGCCCCGCGCTTGAGGGCCCTCAGCGCGAGGATGTCGCCGAGTGTGCCCGCGGTCGCGTCGCGGCGGGCGTCCATCACCAGGACATGGCCGGGCCGCACCTCTTCGATCGCCCGCTTCTGGGCGTTCATGCCGGTGCCGTACCGCTTGAACAGGTCTTCGCGCAGCGGCAGATAGCGCAGCGTGTGGGCGACACCCACCATCGTCCCGCCGTCGGATCCGACCGGTCGTATGCCGTCGACGGACATGTGCGGCAGGCCGCGTGCGCGCAGCTGGGCGCTGAGCGTGGCCACGGCGACCGAGCGCAGTCCGTCCGCGAGGAGCGGGTCGAGCAGCGGCTCCGGTAGGTAGGCCGAGCCGTATGCCGACTCGCGCTCGGCTTCGTCGTTCCTGGGCATGGCCCCGTAGGGGGCGAGCGGGTCGCCGTCGGCGATCGGGTTGCGCAGCCGCCCGGTGGACAGCTCCCCGCACGTGACCTCGACCTCGACGAGGTCACCGGGACGGACGACCGAAGCGCCGGCCGGCGTACCGGTGAGGATCACGTCCCCAGGCTCCAGGGTGACCAGCCGGGACAGGTCCGCGACCAGCTGCCCGAAGGGAAACAGCAGCGTGTCCGTCGTGTCGTCCTGCACCAGCTCGCCGTTGACCCAGGTGCTCAGTCTCAGCCCGGCCGGTTCGACCTCGCGGGCGTCCAGCAGCCGTGGCCCCAGGGGCGTGAACCCGTCGGCGCCCTTGGAGCGGAGGTTGGAGCCCCGGTCGGCGTACCGCAGGTCGTACACGCCCGCGTCGTTGGCGGCCGTCACCCAGCGGACGTACGACCAGCCGTCCTCCGGCGCCACGCGCTGGGCACGCGAGCCGATGACGAGGGCGATCTCCCCCTCGAAACCGAGGAGTTCACAGCCCGCCGGCCGGACGATCGCTTCCTTGGTGCCCGCCAGTGACGACGGCGGTTTGAGGAAGTACGACGGCTGGGCGGGGACGCGGCCCCGTTCCTTGGCTCGGCTGGGGTAGTTGAGGTGAACGGCGATGATCTTCGATGGGGGATTCCCCAGCGGGTGCGCCATCAGGAACGCTCCAGGAACGCCTGCACCTTGGCCTTGTAGGGCTCGCGGTCGTAGGACTTCACGTACGCGCCGGCCATGCGGACCGGGTCGCCGAAGAAGTAGTACTCGTACAGCGCCTGGCGGCTGGAGAACGCGGAGATGCAGGTGTCCCACACGAGCCGGAACAGCTTGACGCGCTCGGGGCCGGTCAGGGTCGCGGACTGCAGGTACGCCTCGATGTCGGCGGCCGCCGGTCCGTTGATGTCGAGTTCGGTCGGGGTGGCCATCAGGCCGGAGGCGCCGAGCTTGCGCAGGATCTGCGGGAAGCGCTGGTAGAGCTTGGGGTAGAGGTTGCGGGCCGCGTTGAGCGGGGCGAAGGCGGGGGTGAGCACGCCGTACTCGTTGACCTGGGCGTCGGCCTCGGCGGCGCGCAGGAAGGCGCGGAGCATCTCCAGCGTGGTGATGATCTCGGCGATGTCCTCCTGCACGTGCTGGAACTGCTCGATGCCGATGGCCTCGGTGAGCAGCGTCACCAGGCCGAGGATGTACTCGGTCTTGGCGGTGGTGCGGGTGACGACCTGGTGGGTCATGTGCACCACGGAGGAGGTCTGCGAGTAGAAGCCGTTGCACAGGTCGGCGTCGCCGATGGCGAAACACCGCTCGTAGGGCACGTGCACGTCGTCGAAGACGACCACGCAGTCCGACTCCTCGAAGCGCGAGGCGAGAGGGTGGTCGTGGCGCGGGCGGTCGTAGTCGAGGGGCTCGCGGGCGACGTAGCGCAGACCCGGGGCGTCGTTGGGGATGGCGAAGGCGTACGAGTACGGCTTGTCCTCGGGAGTGCCGCGCAGCACGGTCGAGGGGAACACCAGCATCTCGTCGGCGAAGGGGGCGATGGTGGCGAGCATGCGCGCGCCCCGGATCACGATGCCGTTGTCGTCCTCCTTCACGATCCGCGCGGCGAGCTTGCCGCCCGCCTGCTGGGTGCCGGCGACCGAGCGGTTGACCTGCGGCGGGATCAGCGTGTGGGTGCACAGCAGGTCCTCTTCGCGGACCTTCTCGTAGTAGCGCAGGATGTTCTCGCCGAAGGCCGGGTTGGCCTGGGCGAACCAGTCGGCGGCCGAGGCGAGCGCCATCAGCGAGCTGTTCATGTAGTCGCCGGTGCGGCCCAGCATGCCGTTGCTGTGGTCGGCCCACACCTTGAACGCCTTGCGCCGCTTGACCAGGTCCTCCGGGGTCTTCGGGGTGAGGAAGGAGGTGCCGACCGGCTCGCCGGACGTGGGCGAGGTGTAGGTCAGGACGTCCTTGTGCTCGGCGGAGTGCTGGAGGTCGTACAACTCGGCGTAGCTGCGCACCACGTTGCGGAAGGCCGGGTGGTCCTGGATGCCGCCGGTGACGGTCTCGCCCTGGATGTGGACGGTGGGGCGGGAGGCGGAGAGTCGCTCGAGGTATTCCTTGCCGGTGCGTGCGGCCATGTTCGTGCTCCTGGGATGTGCGTGGGCGGGGAGAAGGGCAGGTCAGATGAGGTGTTCGATGCCGTCGGTGGCCTCGGTCGCGGTACCGAATCGGCTCCAGGCGTAGGTGAGGGCGTCACCGTCGCGGTGGCCGAGGTCGGTGACGCGGCCGAGGACGAGGGTGTGGTCGCCGCCGTCGTAGGTGCGCCAGGTCTCGCACTCGATCCAGGCCAGTGGATGCGCGAGGCGCGGGACGCGGGCGTCGGCCGCCCAGCGGGGCTCGGCCGCGCCCTGGACACCGGCGAACTGCCGAGCCAGGGGCTCCTGTTCGGCGCCGAGGATGTTCACGCAGAACGGCCGGTCGAGCAGCTGGTCGTGGCAGCGGGCGCGTCGGGCGACGCTGATCAGCACCAGCGGGGGCTCGGCCGAGACGGAGGTGAAGGAGTTCATGGTGGCGCCGCGCGGTCCGTCGTCTCCTTCGTATGTCACGACGGTGACGCCGGTGGTGAAGCGGGACATACAGGCGCGCAGGGCGCCGGGGCTCGGTGGAGCGAGGGCTTCGGGCATGGGGTTACTCCCTTGGCAAGGCCCGGCCGGGCATCGAGCGGGATGCCCGGCCGCAGTCCGACTGGTGCCGTGAGGGGGGGGCGAATCGTTAGGTAAGCGGATCAAAGTATGTAATCAATGCTTTGATTAATTCGGGACCGTACCCCCGGGAACCTCGCTTGGGAACCCCCGACGCCGAAGTTTCCGCTCGCCGGAAACCTTGCGGGGTGGCGGCCGACACGTCCTTGTGCCACACGGGCCAGGCGGCAGGCGGCAGGCTGACGCCGGCGCAAGGTGGGGGTGAGTGGACGGGCGGACGGCTACCGGGGCCTTCGGCCTACACTCCGGATGTGCCCCAGGAGCAGCCGGACAACGAACAACTGGACTTCTGGTCGTTCATCGACCACGCGATCTCGCGCACCGCCCGGGAGATTCCGGACGTGGACCCGCTCGCCATGCGCCTGGTGCTCACTCTCCACAGGGCCGCGAACATGCTGGTCTATGACCTGGAATCCACCGTCCATCGACCACGCGGGTGGTCCTGGGCGGGTTTCCGGGTGCTCTTCGCGGTCTGGCTCACCGGGACGGTCGAGGCGAAGAAGGTTGCCGAGCTGTCCGGAATGAGCCGTGCCGCCGTCTCCGCGTTGGTGGCCACACTGGAGCGGGACGGCCTCCTCTCCAAGGAGCGCGCCCCGCACGACAAGCGTGCCGTTCACCTGACCCTGACCCCGCAGGGCCGGGCAGCGATCAGTGAGGCCTTCCGCGAGCACAACGCGCGCGAACAGGAATGGGCGGGCTCGCTGAGCAGGGAGGAACAGGCTACGTTGATCGCCCTGCTCGGGAAGCTGACAGCGCACTCGGTGCACTTCGAAGCACGTCATCGTGCGTGACGGAGCCGACCCTGGAACACTCGGCAGACGCCATCAGCACTGAAACGCGCCGTTTCCGAGAGGCCATGGCCCCTTCGTGGGCGCGGGCAGTACTGGTCAAGGACGTCCAGTGAGCTGCCGAGCCCGGAACCCTCGTGAGTGACGAAGGGGACGATGGCGGAGTACTGATCTGTGTCAGGCACGGCACCCTTGCCTGGGGCGCGGTGACCCGCACCGTGCCGCACGGCGTCGAGGACGCCTGTCCGCCCACTGTGTCGGCGACTCGGTCGATGGTCCTCCTCGTACGCTGCGGCCTCGGCTGCCTCCGACGGAAGCCGTGGGCCGAACTCGGGAGCGCGCCCGCGGTGGTGGCGGAAGGCGGAGAACCTGTCGTGCTGGAACGTCACACCGCCGCTGTCCGACGTGCTCCCGACCCGGGGTCCGCCTGCGCGGCCAGGCCGGCTCGGAGCCCCATGCGGCCTGGATGAGCAGGCGGGGCACTACGCCTTGAGGCGTCCATCCACCGTGGAGCAGTCGCCCCATGTTTCCCCTTGTGCGATCGGAGACGAGGCTCCATTATCAGGAATCCTGTTACTTTAACTCTGTAGCGATAGGTTGAGCCGTGCCATTCAAGTCCAGAATTCAGGCCAGAGGGATCCAGCTGCTGCTCGGCCCGATGATGAGCCGCGTGCACAAGGATCTGCGCTTCACCGACATCCCGAAGCGCACGGAATCCATCCGGGTGGAGACCGGCGCCGGGCCGGTGACCTGCACCGTCTACCGCCCGTCGGCCGCCGCAGCCCCTGCTCCCGTGTACGTCAACTTCCACGGCGGCGGTTTCGTGGTCGCCCGCCCCGAGCAGGACGACCACATCTGCCGCTACATAGCAGCCACGGCCGGATGCGTGGTGATCAACGTGGACTACGCCGTCGCCCCGCAGAGGCCGTACCCCGTACCCGTCACTCAGGCCTACGACGTCACCGCCTGGGTGGCTGAGAACGGCTCCGCCAACAACTGGGACGGCTCGCGACTCGCCGTGGGCGGACACAGTGCCGGGGCCAACCTGACCGCCGCGGTCTGCCGCACAGCTCGGGACCGCGGCACCTTCACGCCCCGCCTCCAGATCATCGACTCGGCACCCCTCGACCAGCTCGCCGACCCCGCCACCAAGCAGTCACCCATTGCCAAGCCCCTGCTCACCCCTTCGCTCATGCGGGTCTTCACCGCCGCCTACGTCCCGGATCCCGCCGGCCTCGCCCATCCGCTGGTGTCGCCCGGACTGGCCGACGACCTTGCCGGACTGCCGCCGGCCCTGGTCATCACCGCGGAAAACGACCGCCTGCGCGACGAGGGCGACGCCTACGCCAAGGCCCTGGAGGCTGCCGGCGTTCCGGTCACCCACCGTTGCTTCGAGGGCGTCGACCACTACTTCACCCACACCGGTCCGGTACCGGCCGGAAAGGAAGCCATCGATCTGATGGCCACCACCCTGCGCACGGCACTCAGCGACTGACGCTGACGGGCTGCGTTGTCGAGAGCCGACCGACATGAACCGTGGTGCCCCGCCCATGCGTTCGAGGAGCGGGGCGTGCCGATCGCAGGGCTGCTGGCCACGGCCGAGAGTCGCTGCCTCCGCCCGCATGATGACGGCCGGCGGCGAACCCTGGAGCCCGAGCTTGAAGCCGTCGTGGCTGCGCGCGAAGCCCAGTGCGGCATGGAAGCGGTGCGTGTCCTCGCGCCGCTTGTTGCTCGTCAACTGGACAGTTGCTCGTCAAGTGGAGAAGCGCGCAGCCACGCGCGCTCGCCCGCGCGATCACGCGCCCCATCAAGGTCCGGCCGGGCCCGCCGCCTCGCCGGTCCGCGCGGATGCGCACGTCCTCGATCAGGGCCTGCTCGGCACCACCCTGGCCGAGCCCAGGGATATACGTAGAAGGCGCGGAGGCCAGCATGGTGCTGGACATGGATGTCCCTGACGCCCTCTTCGGCCCAGCCAGGACCGAACGCTGTGTGCAGGTTGGGGCCCGCGGCCTCCAGCGGACGCCGAGCGAGACGTCCGCCAGGAAGGCTGATGCTCGACGCACCCTGTCCGGGGTCAGGCGGACGAAGGGCGGTTGCTCGTCGGGAGTCGCGGCGTCGGACGGTGGTCACCTGCCCTTCCCGGTCACGCCGCAGCGGGCACTGCGAGGCTTCGCCCTGGCGCCTTTCTAGCCAGCGAGGTCCATACCTACGATGGGAAATGAGTGATGGCGCCGCCCTCGCTCTCACACCGGGGCCGACCGGAAGGTGTGCAGGACATGGCAAAGCAGCGGGACCGCTGGGCGGAACTGACAGGCGGACAAACTGGTGAGGAGTACGCCCGACGGTTCGCGCAACTCGCTGAATCAGGCCACGACATTCACGGCGAGGCCGCCTTCTGTGCCGCGCTGCTGAAACCCGCCGCCCGAATACTCGATGCCGGCTGTGGCACCGGGCGGATCGCGATCCGGCTGGCCGAGCTGGGCCACCACTGCACGGGCGTGGACGTCGACCTCTCCATGCTCGCGGTCGCCCGTCGCAACGCCCCCACGCAGCATTGGCTCCACGGTGACCTGGCCTGCCTGGACAGCCTCGGTCTGGAACCCGGCTTCGACCTGGCGCTCGCCGCCGGAAACGTCATCCCCTTGCTGGCACCCGGCACCGAACCAGCTGTTGTCCGGCAGCTGGCCGCCGTCCTGCGCCCCGGCGGACTGCTGATCACCGGCATGGGACTGGACGCGGAACACCTGCCATTGCCGGAACCGCCAGTGAGCCTGACGGAATTCGACCATTGGTGCGCGCAGGCTGGACTAACCCTGCGGCAGCGCTTCGCCACTTGGGACGGCGACCCTTACCATCAGGGCGGCGGCTATGCCGTCAGCGTGCACGCCCGCCCCATCGACTGAGTCCGAGCCCTGCGTGTTGGCTGGTCCCCTGGACCGCGGTCGTCGCCGGACTCCTCACCGACCAGCAGGCAACCCACCACTCAGGACACCGCTGACAGCCACGTGAACATGATCATGAGAGTGATCGCCAGGGTGAACACGTCCTCACACCGGCGAGGTCGTCGGCTTCGGTCAGGTGGAAAGCGCGGCTTCGAGCATCCGCCGGACCACTGTGGTCAGCTCGGTCACATCGGGCAGCGGGCGGGTCGTGGCCAGCGCGCCGGCGAGCCGGTCGTACAGCAGGCCGTCGGTCCAGGCGACGAGCAGATCCGCTGCCGGCGCCGGCCGGGGAGCCCCGAGCGCTGCCAGCAGGGCGGTGGCCCGGGACCGTGCGGCGAGGCCCGCGTTCCGCAGGTCGGCACGTAGCTCCGGCCGACGGGCTGCCTCCAGGCTGAGTTCGAAGCGGGCGGCTTTCGCTCTGTCCCTGCGCAGGGCGGTCCCCGCCGCTCGCGCGGGCTCGTGACGTGACGCAGGCCATGAGGAATGTTCAGGTGGTCCACGTCCTCCTTCCGCTTGAGACGCCGTCAAGGACGAAGCACAGACAATGCCGTGGACGAGACGTCAAGCGTCTGCGCTGCGCTGCGCGGCCGCGACCGGACTGATCCTTGCTCTACGTGTCGATGCGGGCGCCCGGCGTACGGCGTCCGCCCGGGCAGCGGTGACGCTCGCGGCGGCGACCGGGGCGTCGATGTGCCCGACCTGTTCGGCCCAGGCGCGTATACATGCGCTGAAGTGGGGTCGTCGACCACCGGGAGCAGAATTCGCCGACCTCGACACTCTCCGTGACTCGCATCAGATGCGGGAAGCCCGCATCCTGTGCGAGTTGCCAGATAAGCCCCAGGTCAGGCCGATCCGAGGGCTGGCGGCTGCTTTCACCGGTTCGACGGGGTGGGGTGGTGTGTGAGGTGGTCGGGGAGGGTTCGGGAGTTACAGGACGGGGACAACTCGGTGCAACCGTGTACCACCCGCCCGCGTCTCCGACCGTGCCCAGCGGGAATGCTGGGCCAAAGTGCGACTGGGAGTGACGAGTGAACCGATCCAGGGGATGTGCGAGACGGGTGTCCCAGATGGTCGCCGCGGGGCTGATCTCGGGGCTGGTCGTGGCCTGCGGGCCGAAGGATCTGGCCCCGGGAGAAGCGGCGGGGAGCGGGAAGCCGGGCAAGGCCTCGGAGCCCGCGACCGCCACACCGGCAAAGACCCCCGACAGTCCGGCGAAGACGCCCGGCACCCCCACCAAGACCCCGTCCCCGAAGCCCAGCGGCACAGCAGCCGGGGGCGGCGCCAAGGCCCTAACCTGCGAGCAGTTGCAGAACGCGTCCCTGGAAGGCGGAGGGCTGGAGGGGTACGGCATTTCGGGAGCCGCTCTCAGCGGAGGACGTTGGGAGGGCGCGGACGATGTCGTGATCGAGCTGCAGCCGCAGTGCGCCATCGGTGACGTCACCGGGGACAGCGCGCACGACGCCGTGGGTGTGTTGAAGATTTCGACCGGGGGCACCGGGAGGTTCTACACGCTGGTGACGTGGCGCAACGACGACGGCACCCCCGTCCCCGCGGCCGCCGCCGAGCTCGGCGACCGCACACCCGTGGTCTCCATCGACATCGCGTCCGCCGGGGGACCGGGACAGGTGACCGTTGTCTACCGGACACGCGGCGAGGACGATCCGGCGGCCGTCGTCACCCTCACCCGTACCGCGGTGTACGAGGTCAGCGAGCCCGCCATGGTTGAGCTGCACCACAGCGACGCCCCGTACACGCCGTAGAAAGACGTGCGCGAGGGACGATGTCCTACACCCGGACGACGCTCTGGAGCTGGACCGTGCCCTGGCCGAGGAGACCCAAGAGCCGAAGGTGCTGCGCCGCGCGGGCAGCGATCGCCGTTCGTTCCGCGGCACCTTGGTTCACGTCGTGGACAACACCAGCTTCACCACGGCGCCACGCTCACGCACGGCGCCACGCTCACGCACGGCGCCACGCTCACGCACGGCGCCACGCTCACGCACGGCGCCACGCTCACGCACGGCGCCACGCTCACGCACGGCGCCACGCTCACGGTCGTCGGGACCTCCCGTGTCACCGGGCGAGTGGAGGCGGGGGAGAGGGAGCCGCGGGTGAACAGGCCCTCGCGCCAGGCGGGTGGCAGGCGGTGGGCAAGTCATCAACACGGGGGTGGCCGCGGCGGGTTCAACAAGGCATCGGTGAGGTTGACGGCGAGGACGGCGGCGAGGTGGCGCGAGGCGGCAGGGCCTTCCAACGGACGCCGAAGGAGTCGATGAGGAAGGCCCCGCCGTGTTCACGCCCGCACGGCGGTAATCAGCACTCCGCCCTTGGCCTGGATCTTCAATGTCGTCCCGTCCCACGTCACCGGCAGCGGAAACGGTGTGGTGTCCACCGGCGAGCCGGGATCCCCCTGGCCGGCCGATTCGTCGTGTCCCCATTGCAGGGTCAGCGAGGCGCTGTCGGCGACCCTCCCCGGCATCCCTGAAGCGGTCCAGACGTTGTCCGTGCTGACCTGGTCCAACCGGACCTGAACCCTGTCCCCGGAGAGTTCGAACGAGCCCGTCGTGTCCCCGTTGTCGAGGCTCCACCTGCGACCCGTGATCTCGATCAGCGCGTATTCGTCGTTGACCTGTCCCTGCGGGGTGAACGATAGGTTCCACGAACCACGCACGAACGCCTCGACAGTCGCCCCGGCGAGGGTGGCCTTACCGCGCTTGTCCGACGTCGTGGCGCCGGGCCCGCCATCGTCGTTCTTCTTGCCGCACGCGGCGAGCGCGAGACCTACCAGGCCGAGTCCCCCGTACCTGATCGCGTCCCGTCTCCCGACGATCTTCTGCAGCTGTCTGAACTCTCTCAACACTGAGCGGTGCCTCCTTGTGATGCGATGGGACGTTTCCGGGCCGCAGGGGCGACCCGTCCGCTGGTCATCCGAAGAGCTTGGCGGCGGCCGGCTTCAGCGCCTGGGCAGCGGCGGACCGACCCGAGTGCCGCCGCCGGACGGGCCACCGGCCAGGCGGCCGCGGTTCGGTTCGTCGGCAGCGAGTCGCCGGCCACCTCTTCACCTCACCGCGTGCACGTGCGCGGTCGGCGCCTGCCATTGCCTGCCGTGCTCGGCGTACACGTCGCGCAGCCCCTTGAGCGACTCCTGGGGCGCCCCCCGTCCGTGTCCACGGGCGGGTCGCCGGAGGTGACGGATGCGAGAACGCCCGTGCTGACAGCGGTCGCCTCCGAACTGTCCATGATGCCGATGCCGTTGCTGCCCTGGCGGACGCCGATGCTGTGGTCGCCGCTCACACCCCTCCTTCTTCCGATGCTTCTGCCCGGCGCTGTTGTGATGTAGTCGTGGATCGTGGGGGTGTGGGACCGCGTCCCCGCGGCTCAGTTTTGACACCACTGTGAACCCACACGCGCCGCAAAAGGATCAGAAGCACCGTTCCCATGACACCGACACAAGACGGGGTGTAGCGCGTCAGTCCCAACCGGCGGCTGGATGCAACGCATAGTGGTCTGCCCTGGAACTGATGGGGTCGTGCCGCTGGAGCATTTGACTGTTCAGCAGTTACCGGAGGCCGCCATGCCCCCAGCCATCCGCCCGAGAGCCGCCGCCGTGTCCTCGATCCGGTCGAGTCCGGCTCGAAGGCCGCCGACGGCCGGCGCATCGCAGGCCTCGGCCACGCCTGAGCTGTGGGCAGCGGCAGGCCGGACGAGACGGTGCCGTCGTGGCGGGTGCCGAGGTGTTGGGAGAGTGACGCCGTGACGCCGTGACGTTCCAACGCCACCGCGGGTGGGTGGAACAGGCCGCCGACGCCGCCGTCAACCAGGCATGCCGCATGCTGCGGTTGCCGACCCTCCGGGGACGGTTCCCCGACGTGGCCGAAGCCGCCGCCCGCGACCAGATGTCGTTTCGCGGGTTCTTGGCCGAGCTGTTGATGGCCGAGTGCTGTGACCGGGCACGCCGACGCTTCGAGCGGCGGATCAAGGCCGCCGCCTTCCCGTGGGAGAAATCCATGTGGGGCTTCGACTTCGAAGCAACCCCCAGATCGACCCGGCTGTCATCCACACGCCGGCCACCTGCGACTGGGCAAGAAAGGGCCTGCCGCTCTGCCACACCCGGCTCCCGGGCCTCCGCTGAGTCGTACGAGACCGCGCCCACCGAGGGCGCGGGGACAACCACGCAGGGCCTCGGCTGGACGACGGCGCGCCAAGAGGGCGTGAAGATCGCAGGTGGTGGCGTTAAGAGGGCGCAAAGATTCGGGTGCTGTTCGGACGGACGCGTTGGCTGCCGGATGTGTCGATATCGTTCAAGCGGTTGATTGTGGGCCGCCCGCTGAGTAGTGACCGCCTGGGTGAGCAGATGCTGCCCAAGCGGATCGCTTTGCCGGTTTTTGCCAGTGACCCGTTGTCGTCGGTGGCCTATGCGACGCAGGAGATCCTGCTCGTGCTGACGCTGGGCGGGCTGGCGTACCTGCATTTGGCGCCGTGGGTGGCTGCGGCGGTGGTGGTGCTGCTGGCCGTGGTGGTGCTGTCGTACCGGCAGGTGGTGCAGGCCTACCCGTCCGGCGGTGGGTCCTACGAGGTGGCCTCGCGCAATCTGGGACCGTGGGCCGGTCTGGTGGTGGCCTCGGCCCTGATGGTGGACTACGTCATGACCGTGGCCGTGTCGGTGGCCGCGGGCGTGGACAACATCATCTCCGCGGTGCCGTCACTGGGCCCTTATCGGGTAGTGGTGAACCTCGGTTTCGTGGCGCTGCTGACCGCGATGAACCTGCGCGGGGTACGCGAGTCGGGGCGGCTGTTCGCGGTGCCGACCTATCTGTTCATCGCCGGTGTGCTGGCCATGGTCGCGATCGGGCTGCTCCAGACGGCGTTCGGTCACGCGCCGGTGGCCGAGAGCGCCGGGTGGCAGGTCCACGCGGAGCCGGGACAGCTCGGGCTGACCGGTATGGCACTGGTGCTGCTGACCCTGCGAGCCTTCTCCTCCGGCTGCACGGCGCTGACCGGCGCGGAGGCGATCTCCAACGGAGTGCCGGCGTTCCGGCCGCCCAAGGCGCGCAACGCCGCCACCACTATGGCGGTGATGGGCGGCCTGTCGATCGCCATGTTCGCGGGTATCACGGCGCTGGCCCTGATCGCGGACGTGCGCTACACCGAGGACGCCTGCCAGCTGGTCGGCTTTCCCGGCGACTGTGCGACCGGCAGCCAGCGCACGGTGATCGCCCAGCTCGCCGCGGCGGTGTTCGGCGGCACGGATACGGTGATGTTCTTCTACATCCAGGCCGCGACCGCGCTGATCCTGATCCTGGCGGCCAACACCGCCTTCAACGGCTTCCCGTTGCTGGCGGCGATCCTGGCCGAGCACCGCTACCTGCCGCGCCAGCTGCACACCCGCGGGGACCGGCTGGCGTTCTCCAACGGCATCGTCATCCTGGCAGTGGTCGCAGGCGCCCTGATCTATGCCTTCGACGGGTCGGTGACCCGTCTGATCCAGCTCTACATCCTGGGCGTGTTCACCTCCTTCACCCTCTCCCAGGCCGGCATGGTCCGGCACTGGAACCGGGAACTGGGCGGAACGACCGACCCGGTACGGCGTCGGCGTATCCACCGCTCGCGGGCGATCAACGCGGTCGGCGCCTGCCTTACCGCGCTGGTGCTCATCGTGGTCCTGGTCACCAAGTTCAGCCACGGCGCGTACGTGGTGGTGATCGCCATGCCGGTGCTCTTCGCGATGATGCGCGGCATCCGCCGCCACTACGACCGGGTGGCCCGCGAGCTGCTCCCGCAGCCGGGCGGCATCGTGCTGCCCATCCGCACCCACGCCGTGGTGCTGGTCTCCCAGCTGCACCAGCCGACCCTGCGCGCGCTGGGCTACGCCAAGGCCACCCGCCCGGACACCCTCACCGCGCTGACGGTCGAGATCAGCGAGGAGGAGGTGAGCGCGCTGCGCGCCGAGTGGGAGGAGCGGGAGATCCAGGTTCCGCTGGCGATGATGGCGTCCCCGTACCGTGACATCACCGGATCGGTGCTGGAGTACATCGCCCGCCTGCACCGCGAGCACCCCGAGGATCTGATCGCCGTGTACATCCCCGAATACGTGGTCGGCCACTGGTGGGAGCATCTGCTGCACAACCAGTCCGCGCTGCGACTCAAGGCCCGGCTGCTGTTCCAGCGCGGGGTGATGGTCATCAGCGTGCCGTGGCAGCTGGACTCCAGCGACCGTGCGGCCGAGCAACAGGCGTACGGCTCATCTGGCGCCGGGCCCAAGGTCGGCTAGCGTTTCGATCATGAAGAGTTTGGATCTGCCGCGAGACGGCGGTGAGCGGCGCCGCCACAGGGGCGCGGGCCGTCGGCTGGCCGTGGCCGGCGGGGCCGCGGCGGGCCTGGCGCTCCTCACCGCGGTCCTCGTGCCTGCGAGGGACTCGCTGTCGCTGGCCAGCATCGTGCTGATCTACCTCACCGCGGTGGTCATCGTCGCCGCCACCGGCGGCCTGCTCCTGGCGCTGGCGGCGGCGGTGGCTTCCGATGTCCTGGTCAACTTCTTCTTCGTGCCGCCCTTCCACACCCTGACCGTGGAAAACCGGGACCTGGTCATCACCCTGGCCGTCTACGTGGCGGTCGCAACCACCGTCAGCGTCGCGGTCGACCTGGCCGCCCGGCAGCGCGCCGCCGCCGCCCGCAGCGGCGTCGAAGCCGCGTTGCTGGCCCGGATCACCGAGGCGCCGCTGGAGGAACGGCCCCTGAAAGCGGTGCTGGAACACGTGAGGGACACCTTCGGCATGAGCGGCGCCGCTCTGCTGGAGAGCGACGCCGACGGCGAGCACCCGGTCGCCGTCGTCGGCCAACCGCCGTCGGCCGATCCCGCGTTGTCCGCATCGGCGGGGGAACACCTGCGGCTGGTGGCCGACGGCCCCGAGGTCTTCGCCGCCGACCAGCGCTTCCTCACCCTGCTGGCCACCGCCGCCGCCCGCGCGCTGCAGGCCGAGCGGCTGGCCACCCAGGCCGCCCGCACGCGGGAACTGACCGAGATCGACAGACTGCGGGCCGCCCTGCTGGCCGCCGTCGGCCACGACCTGCGCACCCCGCTCGCCGGGATCAAAGCATCCGTCTCCGTCCTCCGCGAACCCGACCTGCAGCTCACCGAAGCCCAGCAGACCGAGCTCCTGGCCGGCGTGGACGCCTCCGCGGACAAGATGAGCGACCTGGTGGAAAACCTCCTCGCGCTCAGCCGCCTGCAGGCCGGGGCCCTGAGCGTCCACCCGCGCGCCACCGCGCTCGACGAGATCACGGCCGCCGCTCTGCTGCACACCCCAGCGCCTCCCGGCCGCGTCCTCGACGTCGATGTCCCGGACGACCTGCCGCCCGCATGGGCCGACCCCGGACTGCTGGAGCGAGTAGTCGCCAACCTCCTCACCAACGCGCTCCAGGCCGGCCCGCCCGACCAACCGGTCCACCTGCACGCACGACAGGAAGCACACTTGGTCCATCTGAAGGTCATCGACCACGGACCAGGAATCCCCGCCGAGGAGCGGGAACGCACCTTCGCCCCCTTCCAACGCCTGGACGACCACACCACCCACCAGGGCCTCGGCCTGGGCCTGGCCATCGCCCGCGGCTTCACCGAAGCCATGAACGGCACCCTCACCCCCACCGACACCCCCGGCGGCGGCCTGACCATGACCCTCACCCTCCCGGTGGCACCATGACCCGCATCCTCGTCGTCGACGACGACCCACACCTGCTGCGCGCCCTGACCATCGCCCTCAACGCCCGCGGCTACCACACCAGCCCGGCACCGGACGCCACCGCCGCCCTCCAGGCCGCCGCCACCACCGCACCGGACCTGGCCGTCATCGACCTCGGCCTGCCCGACCTCGACGGCATCAACATCATCGAAAGCCTGCGCGGCTGGTCCACCGCCCCGATCATCGTGCTGTCCGCCCGCCACGACGAGACCGCCAAGATCAACGCCCTGGACGCCGGCGCCGACGACTACGTGACCAAACCCTTCGGCATGGGTGAACTCCTCGCCCGCATCCGCGCCGCCCTCCGCCGCGCCGCCCCCGCCGACGAACAACCCCTGATCACCACCGCGGCCTTCACCATCGACCTGGCCGCCAAACGCGTCACCACTGGCGGCGGCGAGATCCGGCTCACCCCCACCGAATGGCACCTGCTGGAAACCCTCGTCCGCAACCCCGGACGCCTGGTCACCCAGCGCCAACTCCTCCACGAGGTATGGGGACCACGCTACGAAAAGGAGACCAATTACCTGCGCGTCCACCTCGCCAACCTCCGTCGCAAACTGGAACCCGTACCCTCCAACCCGCGCTACCTCATCACCGAGCCTGGCATCGGCTACCGCTTCACCCCCGACACCCCCGCCTGACTCCACGGTCGGCACACCCCAACGCCCGACGACCGTCCAGTCGGCCCGTCGCGACGGGTCCCTCAGCGTTGCCAGTTCCTATCGAGAGACGCTGCGGCCGTAGCCGGCGTCGGCCACGATCACCCGCACCCTCGGCTCACCCCTCGGCGGCCAGGAGGCCAGCCGGTCCAGCGGCCCGGGGCCAGCCTGGTCTTGGAGACACGTCCGATCTCGTCGGGCACTCTGGCCGCCTGGCGCCGGTTGTTGTCGGGGTGCTGGTTCTCGAAGGGTGTCGGCCGACGCAGGGACCGTGGAGGATTTGGTGGAAGGTTCCAGCGTAGGGGGCGCACGGTCGTCCCGGCCCGCCACGAACTGGGCCGGGACTGCGCACTTGACTCCAGATGCCCCTCCGCACTCGGAATCCAGAGGGTGCAGACAGTGAGCCCTGCCCCAGCGAGACGTCCGAGATCGTCGACGACGCTCGACGGTCGGCTTCCGGCCGCCGGACGGCCGTCGCTCCATCGGCGCCCCGCCAGGAAAGCCGGGCGGGGTGAGGAACTGGTCGGACGCGACTGCGAGCCAGTCCTACCTCGTGGCCGTAGCGCGGTGCCGTTCGAGGCAGATTTGATGCTGCGTTCGCCTGCGTGTCGAGCCTTGCAGCCCTCCGGGTCGGACTTCGGCGGCTGACCGCCAGAGGCGGCCGGGGCAGGTCAGAGGCCGCCGGTGTTGAGCAGCCGGTTGGGAGTGTCGGAGCGGACGCCGCGCACGACACCACGGGTGGCCGTGCGGTCGAGCCAGACGTGGACTTCGTGAGCCGTGGCGTGGGGGTGTGCCGACAGGTACAGGGCGATCACGCCGGTCGCATGCGGCGCGGCCCAGGACGTCGCGCCCTCGTCCTGCCTGGTCGTACCGCCGCCGGCGAGGGCGGCTGTCACCTTCTGGCCGGGGGCGTACAGGTCCACGCACCGTCCGTACCCCGATCCGTAGGAGCCGCCGTCGCTCCACGCGCGGTCGTTCGAGGTGGAGGCTGCCACGACGATCGTGCCGGGGACGCCGGCGGGGGAGTGCTTGCAGGCGTCGTCATTGAAGTTGCCGGCCGACACCACCGTCGGGATGCCTGCGTCGACCATCTTCTTCACGGCGGACTCCACGGCCGCCGACCGGTGGTCGAAGTTGAGCGACATGTTCACCACCGCAGGCTTCTGGGCGTGCGCGGTGACCCACTTGACCGACTTCACCACGGCCGCCTCGGCCGCCGCCGGGGAACCGCCGCCCCCGCTCTCGCACAGGATGCCCTGAACCCGTACCAGCTTCGCCTTGGGCGCCACCCCGTACTTCGCCCCGCCGATGATGCCCGCGACGAACGTGCCGTGGCCGATGCCGTCCTCGCTGAAGCAGTCACCGGAGTCCTTCGGGCCCACGAAGTCGGCGCCGAGGTGGGCGCGTTTACCGAACTCCTTGTGGGAGATGTCCATCCCGGTGTCGATCACATAGACGTGAACGCCCTTGCCCGTGGCGGTGGTGGTGAACTTCCCGTTCAGCGGCCGCTTCCGCTGGTCCAGAATGTCCAGGTTCCACGGCACGTTCCGGGTGATGGGCGACCCTGCGGTCCGCGCGGTCCCGGACAACTTCTCCACGGTGCCGGGAGACGTCGGTGCCGAGCCGGACGACGCCCCGTCCCCGAAGGGCGCCACGGACTTCCCGTTCCCGTGCGCGGGGAGCGTCCCGCCGGTCCCCCCGGCCGCCGCGCCGGCTTCCCCGCCGCAGGCCGAGGCCCCGAGCACCGTCACCATGGCCACTATCAGCAGACCGGCCTTCGTCACGTTCCGCGTCACAACGTCCCCCACATCCCTGCTTCGTACACAGTCAGCGCACAAGACGACCACAGGGGGCGGGCGGTTCCGGTGGGACGTAGGGGTGGGTCGGTTGACGCGCTCGATTGAATCCTGTCCGGCCGCGCACCATGTGTTATCGGCTGTACTGGATTGCCTCGTGGAGGTGGCGCACGGCTTCGGTCACCGCGCTGTCGGCGAGGTTGCCGTACCCGAGGACGAGCCCGTGGTCGGCGTGGTCGCCGGTGGCGTGGTAGTCGGCGAGGTCGGCGACGCGTAGCGAACGGGAGGCTGCTGCGGCGACCACGGCTTGGGTGTCCACTGTGGCGGGCAGGCGGAGGATGAGGTGGAGGCCGGCTGCGATGCCGGAGACGGGGGCGGTGGGGAGCTGCTGGGCGAGGGCTTGGACGAGTGCGTCGCGGCGGTTGCGATAGCGCCTTCGACAGGCCCTCAGATGGCGGTCGTAGGCGCCCGATTCCAGGAGTGCGGCGAAGGCGAGCTGGTCGAGAGGCGCGGGCTGGGTTGCCGTCTGGTCGGTTCGGTGCAGGTGGTGGGACCAGCGGGGTGGTGCCACGATCCATCCGATGCCGAGCGCGGGGGACAGGGTCTTGCTGAGTGATTTGAACAGGATGACGCGGGACGGGTCCATGCCCTGGACGGCCGCGACCGGGCGTCGGTCGTAGCGGAACTCTGCGTCGTAGTCGTCTTCCAGTACGACGCCGTCCGCCTGGCGGGCCCAGTGCAGCAGGGCGGCGCGGCGTTCGGGGGCGAGCACGGTGCCCAGGGGGAACTGGTGCGCGGGGGCGGTCAGTACCGCCCGGAGGCCGGGGTGTCGGGCGAGGTCCTCTGTGCGCAGGCCGCCGCTGTCCGTGCGCAGCGGCACCGGCTCCAGGCCCGCGGCGCGGATCACCTCACGCAGCCGTGTCCAGCCCGGTTCCTCGCAGCCGACGGCGGTGATGCCTTCGGCTCGCAGGGCGTGGCAGACGCGCCGCACCCCGTCGGTCACGCTGGTGCACACCGTCACGTCCTGTGGCCCTGCCACGACGCCGCGGGAACGGCCCAGGTTCGCGGCCAGCAGCCGCCTGAGGCGGACATGGCCACCGGGCGGCGGGTAACCGAACTCCGTGAACGCCGCGGTGGTCACCTGACCGCGGACGGCGTCGGCCCACTGGCGGCGCGGGAACGCGCGCAGGTCCGGCAGGCCCGGAGCGAGGTCGAAGCGGGCCGGGGGAGCGTCGCGCTGGGCGGGGTGCCGGGCGTCGGCGTCGGGGTTGTTCGACCAGCGCACCCGGGTGGCGGAGCCGGTCTTGGCTTCCAGGTAACCCTCCGCGACGAGCTGGCTGTAGGCCTCGGTCACCGTCCAGCGCGAGCAGCCGAGGTCGGCGGCGAGCTGCCGGCTGGGGGGCAGTGCGGTGCCGACCTCGATACGCCCGTCCCTGATCGCGGAGCGCAGCGCCCGCTTGACCCTCTCGTGCAGCGGTCCGTCGCTGGGCTGACCCAGGTGGAGCAGGAGATCCCCTGCCAGATTGGTCTGTGATACCCGCATGTTATTGGACGGTATCAGCGAGCCATTCCTCGGTAACTTCGGCTCTGTCGGCACAAGGGACAACTGGTCGGCACCGACGCGCACATGAGGGAGAAGACCGTGGCTTTCGTACGGAGCTCACCACCGGCCCAGGCCCATCCGCTGTTCCGCGGTGTGTTCGACCACTGGTACGCCAAGGCCGGCGCCCTGTCGGCGCTGCCGGACGCGCCGGTCGTACCGGACGACGACCGCCGGAGCGGGCCCGCGAGGCGCTGGCTGCGGGCCCGACTCGGGCGGCGCATAGAGGGGACGTAGCCTCTTGGCCCGCGTAGGGCCGAACAGACGTGTAGGGGCGTCTGTCGGCCCCGACTGCGTCACTCGACGGGCACGTCTTCTTGGCCACTTCCGCACTCCACCGGCGGGCGGCCGGGTGCGCTCAGCAGAGGGTGCTGGATCAGCTCGAACCGGTCCGGCGCGGAGGCCAGGATCCGGTGCACCTCGTAGGAGATCGCCGTCTGTCGGTGCTCAGCGGGCTACTGCGCAGCCACCCGCCGGTGCGCGAACAACTGCGCGACAAGTACCCGTACCCGGGCACTACTGCAGACCGCCCGCACGGCGCGCGAAATCACCATCACCGTGGCCGTTACCTCGAGGGTCACCCTCACACCACGCCTGTCCCCGACGTAGACCCGAACCTGCTGATGGTTCGTCATGCCCTACGCACAGACCACAGCGGAGCACTGCCGACGGGAACTCTCCGAATCCGTCGCTCTCGAGAGCCTGTTGAACGTTCTCTGAAAGCTCAGGCCGGTTGGCAGCTTCCGAACGTCACGACGTAGGTTCCCGCTTCGCTCGCGCCGGCGCCGGCCGGGTCGGCCGCGCCTCCCAGGCCCCAGCGCCCGATCTCCCTGAGCGACGGGTCGAGGACGATCTGGCGGTGCCCCCATGTGCTGACGTTCACCCACCAGTTGACGGCCGCCCGTGGTGTGCCCCCGCCGCCCCAGCCGGTGTAGGTGATCTCGTTGACCTTCCAGGACCGAGGGTTCGGACAGTAGCCCGCGGCCTTGATACGACTCACTGGCGTCGAGCCGGTCTGAGGGTTGGTGTGCGAGTCCTTGCCGGGCCCCCACCACTTCAGGCGCACCGCCTGGTCGGTGTGCTGAAACGCCGCGTCCGTCAGGGACTGGTTGTACGTGAGCGCCGGCAGCCCGTGCCGTGCGCGCTCGGCGTTGATGAGACAGACCAGCGCCTGCCGTGTCCCGAGGGTGCCGGTGCCACCTCCTGGGCTCCGGTCGTAGTAGGCCGCCGCACTGTCGCATTCCGAGACGGCCGTGGCCTGCGATGCGGTAGCGGGCACGAGGGTGGCTGAGAGAACGCCGGCCGCGGCGAGAGTCAACGCGGCTCTGCTGTGTGTTGCGTGCCTTCTCACGGTGGTTCGACCTCCCGCGAACAGATGGTTCAAAGCGGTACGGAGAGGGCGACGCAGCGCTACGACGTCGTTTCCCAGCCTGACACCCGGTCTGCCGTGCCGCCACCTGGCACCCTGCGGTTGCGGGTGACCCGCTACGGAAGAGAGCGGGAGGAGAGGTAAACCCCCGAGAGCGGGCGACCTTCCGTATTTACTCAATCGGACGACTGCGAAATGCGGACGGACTCACCGACTCATAGAGTCGGTTCCGTCGGCTTCATCTGGAAAACAGTCGAAAGGATTGAAGAGATGGCGTTTTCCAACGCGGGAACATTGACGTTTCTCGCCGCTGGGCAGCAGGTTCGCTGGAACTATTCATGGGGCTCCGACAGAGGGTTTCAGCAGGCGGGTGCCGACGTCAAGACTCCCAACGCGGGCGGGCAGCACGTAGCGGACGAGCAGGGCAAGTCGCGGTTCAACGACGGGACGGCTGCGTACTTTGTAACCATCGCGAACCGTGGTCCTGGGGGCGCTTGGCACAACCTGCAGGGTGGTGGAGGCGCATGAAGCTGAACGTGCTCATCAACGAGCGTGGGGAACTGGTTGCGGCGACATCTGGGCCGATCGGAATTCCCGAGGATGTGGGAACGGAAGCTTCTAAGGCGGACACCCAGCCGGTGGCATTCATCGTCCCCCTGCAGGGCCAGACTGTTCAAGAGGTCGAGGTTCCGGAGCATCTGATCGATGTCAACAGCACGTCTGAATTCCACAAGTATGTCGTGGAGACATTCAGCCGCTGACCACGGCGCTTCGCCCACCGACATGGCACCTGGTTGGGCGAAGCACCGGTACACCGTCTGCCGCACGGGCCGAACGCCGGCGGGAGCCGCCGCCGGCGTTCGGGGTGCCGGCTGTCCCTGCTGCAGGTATGGCCACAGGCGCGAGGGTGGGGCATGCCGTCGACACCGATACGTCGCCTCCTCCATCGAACGCAGG
Source organism: Streptomyces graminofaciens (assembly GCF_030294945.1). Taxonomy (NCBI): domain Bacteria; kingdom Bacillati; phylum Actinomycetota; class Actinomycetes; order Kitasatosporales; family Streptomycetaceae; genus Streptomyces; species Streptomyces graminofaciens. The sequence continues at coordinate 11,558,032 of NZ_AP018448.1, forward strand.
GGAGTTGGACGAAGTCCCGTGCCGTCGGAGGACTTCGCGGCGGATGTACGACGCCGCCCGCTCTCGCCGACGATCGGAACTTTCGCCGAGCCCCAGAAGGCCAACCTGTACAGCTGCCGGTCCGGTGGATCGGGGGCGCCCGAGTCGTCCATGCGCTCGTGGTGGAGCGCCGACCGGGGCGGCCCGGTCAGTCCTTCGGCCTCGCCGACGCCTTGGCGCAGAGGTACGGACGCGCGAGCAGCAGGCCGGTGGCGGTCGTGGCGATGCCGAAGTAGACCGGCGCGAGGTGGATGAAGTCGGTGTAGTGAATCGCACCGTGCACCACGACAGCCGGCAGGAAGCCGGCGGCCGCCGCAGTGGCCAGGGTCCAGAACACCCAGGCCTCACCCCGCCGCCAGCCCCACGCGCTGAGCAGAGTGATCGCCACCGCGGCGGCCATCAGGGCGCCGCCGAACCCCGCGCGGTCATGCGCGACGAACGGCACAAGCCGGGGGTTCACCACGTCCAGCGTGCGCGCGCTGGTGCCCAGGAAGACCAGGTCGGTCGGCACGAAGACACCGGTCAGACCGACCACCGAGATCACCGCTCCGCCGACGAACAGCCCCGCTCCCGTGACGATCAGCAGCAGTTGGCCGACCAGCGCCCGTCGGCGTTCCGGCTCAGGCCCCTCGGGGGCCAGGCGCCACCTCGGTGCGTGCGGGGTCCGACGGACCGCGGCCACGAACATCGGGAACAGCACGATGGTGGTGGCCGTGTGCAGAGGTTCCACGAAACCGGTGGCCAGGAAGTAGAACAAGGTGGGGAAGCTGATCGCCCCCAAGAGCAGATACACCTCGCGGGCCCAGGGCCGGCCGCGTCTGATCCCGCCCACGGCGAGGCCGGTGTAGAGGGCGCCGATCGCCACCATCGTGCCGGCCATGGTGATCCGGTCGTGCTGGAGGAAGTGCACGAGGTGGTGGTTGGCGCCATGCAGTTCGTGCAGCGTCATGCCGAGGTAGTCGCGGTCGTACCAGAGCAGCACCGGCCCGAGCGTGATCGCCGCGGCGCCGAGTCCGGCGCCCGTCATACCCAGCCCGACGAGCAGCGCCCACCACCAGGCGGGCCAGCGGCGGGGATCGCGGCCGACGTCCCGTAGCCGCGGAGCGGGCGTGGTGGGCGTGGCTGCCTCGGTGACCCGTTGGAACCAGCCGGGTCCGGCCGCGACGAGCACCCCGGGCCGGGCGAGCACGACGGCGCCGGGCTCCTCGAGCGCGGTGGCCGCGGCGGTGACCGATGGGTCGGACACATGGACCACGTGCGGGTCGTCGCTGCTGGTGAACCCGTCGACATGGGGCTTGAGGGCGGCCTCGGTCTCCGGGTCGCAGGCTCGGACAACCAGCGGGATCGAGCGCCCGGCAGCGGCCTTGCGCACGGTCTCCGTGTCGGCCGCCGAGACGGGCGCCACCTCGACGAGACCAGCCCCGAGCGGGGGCATGGCGCGTACCGCTTCGCGGGCGAGCGAGGGCGGGACGGATATGCCGAGGCGGACGGTCACGGGCACGCCTGCGATCTCGCCGGCGAGGCGCTCGGGCGGATGACGGTGGCCGAACCCCCCGGCGATCAGCCGCGCGCCGGCGGGACGGGAGCCGATCGAGGCCAGCAGCCGCAGTGCGGTCCGCTGCGAACGGCGTCGGCCGAGGACGGCAGCGGCCAGGCCGCGCAGCGGGTGGTACGTCCAGTCCGGCATCAGTGGCTCTCGCTCGTCGTCGCGGTCACAGGGTCACCGGGCGCGGTCCAGCCGAGCACCGAAGTCATGGAACGCAGCGTCGCCCGATTCGGCGTCAGCCGGGCGGCCGTGTCGCGAAGAAGCACCGCGGGCGGCCACGACAGCTGGCCGATCGCGCCCAGCCGGGCGGAACGGCGCGTGATGGCCTGTGTCCGCGGACGGCGCAGCAGGTCGTACGAGCGGAGCGCGGCGGCCACCTCCGGGGTGCCGTCGAGACAGTGGGCGAGAGTGACCGCGTCCTCCAGCGCCTGGCATGCGCCCTGGCCCAGATTGGGGGTCATGGCATGGGCCGCGTCGCCCATCAGCGCGACCCGCCCGCGGACGAAGGAGGGCAGCGGCGGCAGGTCGTACAGGTCGTGTCGGAGCACCGTGTCCGCGGGGACGGCGGCCAGGAGGGCGGGGGTGGGATCCGGCCAGGACCCGAACCGGCGCAGCAGCTCGGCGTACTCGGACGAGCCGGAGGCCGCTCCCGCCGGCAGCGACGCGGTCGCGAAGCAGTACATCCGCCCGCCGGGCAGCGCCGTGTAGCCGAACCTCGCCCCACGGCCCCAGGTCGCCGCACCCTCGGAGGGCGGCTCGGCGAGGGGCTCGGTGACCATGCGCCAAGCGGTGTAGCCGGCGTACCGGGGGCCGGCCGCGGCGGGCCACAGGGCGCGGCGGACCGCACTGCGCAGCCCGTCGGCGCCGACCACGAGGTCGGGCCGGGACTCGCCCCCACGGTGATCGACGACAAGGCAGTGTCCTTCGTCGCGGACCGCGGACACCTCACTGCCCGGCCGCAGGCTGTCAGCGGGCAGCGCATCGGTGAGCGCCCGCAACAGATCCGCGCGGTGCAGGACCACCAGGGGATGGCCGAAGCGGCGCGCCAGCTCCGCGTTGTCCGTACGGGACAGCCAACGGCCCTGGCGGTCGCGTACGCCGCCTACGGCCTCGACGGCGCCGAGTGCCCGGACGGCGTCGGCCAGGCCGAGCACCTCGAGCGCGTGCAGCGCGTTCGGCCACAGGGAGATGCCGGCGCCGATCTCGGTGAACTCCGGGGCCCGTTCCAGCACCTCGACACGCCAGCCCCGGCGATGCAGGGCGATGGCCGCCGCGAGCCCGCCGATACCGCCGCCGACGATGGTTGCGGCGCGCTGCGGCATGGGTCCTCGCTCTGAATTCGGGGACGCCGCCCCCGGTCACTTGGCCGTCAATCCGGTGCCCGGGCGGCATGCGACGCGGCGCAGGTCCGGCTGAGCAGCGCCTCATAGCAACATGTCGGCAGGTGCCTGTCAACGTGCCGAGGGGTGGACCCGCAGGTCCGCGCCGTACATGCAGCTCATAAAGACGCGCGGTGGAGCCACTGCTCGACCGCGGAGTGGACGCACTGGTGCTCGCGACGGTCACCAGCCGTGTCCAGCTTCCCGAGCGGCGGCCTGGCGTGCCCGTGGTCCTGCTCAACGGCCGTCAGCCCGGACGGGAGCCACATCTCGGTCCTCCCCGACGAGACGGCGGGCGGCTGGCAGGCGGCGGAGCACCTGATCAGCCTGGGGCACCGCAAAGTGCACCTGTTCGGCGTGCCGACGCACCTTGACGATCCCGCTCGCCTCACCGCTCAGGTGCACCGGCGCATCCAGAGTCTTGCGAAAACGTTCCGGGACGCGGGCATCGAAGCCGTCTCCGTGCCGCACGAGCCCGAGTGCTGGGACGCCGACGCGGGGTTCGACACCGCCTCGCGCGCACTGCGGGACGCGGCACCGGTCCGCGCCGTAGTCGCACTGAACGATGCGATCGCGGCAGGCGCTTACGAGGCGTTCCGATCGGTGGGACTCCGCATCCCCGAGGATAGGTCCGTCGTCTCCTTCGACGACGACATCGTCTCCTTCCTCCGCCCACGTCTGAGCACTGCCGCCCTCCCGTTCGAGGCGATGGGGCGACGCGCGGTCGAGCTCGCGCTGGACGGCGCCGCCGCCCGGTGAGTACCTGGAACCGATGCATCTGCGAGTGCGTGAATCGACCCGTCCCGGAGCGTGAGCCAACCGCCTCCCCGGCTGCATCATCACGGAGAAGCTGATGAACAAGCCCGGGCCTCAATGACGCGGCCACCACCACCGCCCAGCCCCCACCGGGACCAGGCACCGAAGCGACGGCCGTACATAACTTCCCTGGACGCAACCGGTGTTGCTTCCCGCTCTGGGGATCTTTGATGTGTACGCGCATCCAGGACGAGACAATGCCCAACTCACGGTGCAGCTCGCGGTGTTGCTGCGGAGCTTTGACGAGCGGCAGCGGCGGCTGTTGATGGCCGCGGAGGCGCGTGCTCCGGGTCAGGCTTCACCCTACTTCGCCACCGCATCCTCCTCGGATAGCGGCACACTCCGTCACCACCGATGGTGAGACAGGAGCGTTGGCTGGACAGACCAGCTCAGAAAATCTGCACCCGACCCGAGTCGGTGTGAGGCGGGCCTGTCCAGCCAGTACCCCGCGGATACGCATGGTCATGGCTGAACGGACTTGGCGGTCCAGCGGGCGAGTACTCGGTCCGCAGAGGACTTGCGTGGGGCTGTCGGCATCGCCGTGGGGGTGCCGCTGAATCTCGGTGCAGGTGCGGGCTGCGTGACGTCGTCGATGACGATGTGGGTATTGCGTGCCCTGAGGTGGGTGTGTTGCGCCGCCTCGACCGGCGTGAGAACGGGTGCGACGCAGGCGTCGGTTCCCTCGAAACGGGCAGTCCAGTCGGCCATGGTCCGGGACGCGAACGTGGCTTCGAAGATGGACTCCATCTCGCCGTGGCGCTCTACCTCGTCCTGCGCGGGAATGATGTCGGCCACACCGAGTCGATCGACGAGCGTCCGGAAGAACTGCGGTTCCAGGGCACCGACCGCGACCCAACGGTCGTCGAGCGTCCGGTACAGGCGGTAGTACGGTACTCCGCCGTCCAGCATGTTCCTGCCCCGCAGCAGCGAGTGCCTGCCGGACGCACGCAGCCCGGCCGTCATCAGATCCAGATAGGAGGTGCCATCGATGATCGCGGCATCGACCACCTGGCCCTGACCCGTCATCCGGGCTCTCAGGAGAGCCGACAGCACGCCGATGACGAGGAAGGTGGATCCTCCGCCGAAGTCACCGAGCAGGTTGATGGGAAACTGCGGCCTGTCGGCTGTCTGCCCGAGACCGTGCAACACGCCAGTGATCGCGATATACGTGAGGTCGTGACCCGCAGCATGTGCCAGCGGTCCGGTCTGTCCCCACCCTGTCATGCGCCCGTAGACGAGCCGGGGGTTGCGCGCGGAACAGGTGTCCGGGCCCAGGCCCAGGCGCTCGGTGACCCCGGGACGCATCCCTTCGAGGAGGATGTCGGCTTCCTCGATGAGCTGCAGCGCATCCGCTGCTGGCCACGTGCACGGTGGCGGAGGAGATCGCCTACGAGTCCTCGTCGATGGCCGGTGTCTACGACGGCCAGTGCATTCTCGTCCCGCAGACCCTCGCCGCCGCCCAACCGGCCCTACGGAAGCGGCTGATCCCGGAGCTGGTCTCCGGCAGCACCGCCTTCGCCTTCGCCACGTCCGAGCCTGAGACCAGCTCTGATCTGACCGCTCGGAGACTGTCGACCGTGGCCGAGCGCACCGGTTCGGGATACACGGTCAACGGGCGCCAGCGCTGGATCACCAACAGTGTCGTCGCCGGCTGGGCCTCCGTTCTGTGCCGTGACGGCAAGGACGGCGACCGGGCGGTCATGCTGCTGATCGACCTCAAGTCCCCCGGCGTGACGATCGGCCCCCCGGACCTCAAGATGGGTCACCGAGGCCAGATCACGGCCGACATCGTCCTCGACGACGTCGCGGTGCCGGACGAGTGCGTCCTCGGCGCCCCGGGACAGGGCATGCGCGTCGCTCTCGCAGCCCTGGTCCGGGGCCGGATCGGCATCGGGGCCGCCGGCGTCGGCCTTGCCCAGGCGGCGCTCGACCTCGCCGTCGCGCGCCTGCGCACCCGTCACGCCTTCGGCGCCCCGCTGGGCGCCATGCAGCACTGGCAGTACGTCATGGCGGGGCACGCCACCAGCATCGAGTGCGCACGCAGCCTCTACCAGAAAGCTGCAACCCTGCTCGACCGGGGCCACGACGCGGAAGCCGCAGCCGCCATGGCCAAGTCGTACGCGACGAAGGCCGCAGGGGACGTGGTCCGTGACGCCGTTCAGGTCCACGGGGCGCTCGGATTCGTCCGCCAGGTCGGTGCCACGGGCGAGTCGGTGCGTCTTGAAGAGATGTACCGCGACGCCAAGGTTCTGGAGATCTTCGAAGGAGCCAATGAGCTCCAGCAGTGGATCATTTCGCGCCGCCTCATCGGCAGGGACGTCACGGGCTGATCCCGCCTCCTGCGCCGGCCGCGGTGACAGCCGAGGTCAACCGAGCCACCCTTACTGCGGACGCCACGGAGGTCGTGCTGTTCACGGATGCGGGCAACTCACCAGCAACGCCCTCTACCAGCATCTCGGCTACCGCCGGGTCCCGACCGGGCCCCGTATGACTTCACATAATTCGTGGACATGGCAGACGGCTACCCGGCATCGTCCCGACACCGGTCAGGCGCGCGGCGTCGAGTGCACGGTCGTGGGAGGCGCCGTCGTACCCCGCACTTCGAGCGCCGGTGTCGCGAGGACGGTCTCGCTCGGACGGGCCGGGTCCGTGATCCGGTCGAGGAGGTACTGCGCGGCACGGCGACCGACGTCGTGGCTGGCGTTGTCGACCGTGGTGAGCCACAGGTGGCGCAGGCGCGAGAGGTATGTGTTGTCGTACCCGACGAGGGAGAGGTCCCGCGGCACCTGGAGACCCGACTCTTCGGCCGCGGACAGGGCGCCCACGCACGCGATGTCGTTGAAGGCGAAGACGGCGCTCGGCCACTGCGGGGCACTCAGCAGCCTGACCATCGCCCGGTAGTCGCCCTCCTCCGTCACATCGCCCTGTTCCACGGTCGCGAGACCGGCGAGTGCGTGTTCGCGCATGACCGTCTCGAAGCTGCGCCGCCGCAGTTCGCCGACGACGCCCTGTCCAGCGATGTGGGCGATGTTCCGGTGGGGCCTTCACCCTGGAATCGCTGACCGCCCACCTCGGGCGGGCCATCGTCGACAACACGGTCTCCAAGGCTGTCGCGAAGATCACCAGGTGCGACCTCATCGTCGTCGACGACATCGGCATGCTGCCGTCCGGGCAGGCCGCCGCCGAGGCTATCCAGAAGCGCCTCGGCTACCTCAGCCCCATCGAGTTCGAGGAGAAGCACTACGCCGACCAGGCAACGGCCGAACCAGTGAACCTGAAACGACGTCAACCCGCCCTGACCTGCTAGTCAGCCACTCCCGTGCAGCGGGGGAACCTCAGGGGGGAGGTGCGTTCATTCGGTGGGACGCGCCGCGCCCCGTGCCGCTCAGCGTGCGGACCGCCAGGAAGCCGCGGACATGTGGCGGCGTGGCACTGATCCCTCCGGTCGCACCGATGCTCGCCGAAGCCCGGCGGGTCCTGCCCCCGGAGGGTGCTTTGCCCGGCGGGCTGGTCGCAGAGCAGAAGGCCGATGGGTTCCGCGCCCTGGTCTTCGCTCGTCCCGGCAGTGTACTGATCCAGTCGCGCCGGGGATCGGACCTGACCCCCGCCTTCCCGGACATCGCCGCTGCGGCTCTGGCCCTGGGCGAGGTGCTGATCCTGGACGGTGAACTCGTCGTCCCCCACAGGGGCCGGCTGGACTTCCCCGAGCTCCAGCGCCGCGCGCGCCGCCGGGGCCGAAGTGCCGCCGAGGTTGCCGCGCTTCATCCGGCCTACCTGATCGTTTTCGACGTTCTGGAGGCCGCCGGGACCGAGCGGCTGGCCCGGCCCTACCGCGAGCGACGCGCGCTCCTTGAGGACCTGTTCGCCCGCGATGTGCTCGGCGCGCCGTTCACTTTGTGCCCGAACACGACCGACCGCGGCACGGCACGCTGGGCCACCCTCGCCGGCGGGAACTGGTCCGATTACTTGGCAGCGCGACGGGCCGCTCCGTAGGGCTAGGCAGTTGAGCAGGGCGGTGTTCCGAGTCCGCGCTATTGGGGGATGGTGAGCAGGATGCGGCCGTGGCCACCGCCGACGTCGACGCGGTCGTGGGCCTTGGCGATGTCGTCCAGCGGGTGACGGTCGCCGACGGCGACGGTGAGGGCGCCGACGGCGGCTGCGGAGGTGAGGTCGCGGGCGGCCTGGCGCTTGGCCTCGGCGGGGAAGTCGTCGCTGCCGAGCAGCCGCAGGGTGACGTTGTTGAACAGCAGCGGCCAGAAGGGGATCTCGGTGCGGTCCGTGCGGGTGGCGTAGGCGGCGATGACGGCGTTGTTGGCGGCGACGGCGTTGTCGAGATCGGCGTTGTCGGACAGCGCGACCTCGATGATCCGGTCGACGCCCCGCGGCGCGTACGAGCGGATGGCCGCGGCGGGGTCGCCGGTATCCAGGGCGACGGCGTGGGAGACGACGGCCGCGTCGACGCGGTTGAGGTCCGCGGTTCGGCGGACGGTGGCGATCACAGTCGCGCCGGCCCAGTGGGCGAGCTGGGCGGCCAGGGAGCCGACGCCGCCGAGAACTCCGTGGACCAGGACCAGTTGGCCGTCGACCGGGCCGTCGGCGAAGACGGTGCGGTGGGCGGTGATGCCGGGGATGCCGAGGCTCGCCCCCAGCTCATCACTCAGATGATTTGGCAGAGGTACGGCTTGGTGGTCAGGTACGACGGTGTACTGGGCGGCTGTGCCGAAGGGGCGGTAGGACTGGGCGCCGTATACCCAGACCCGCTGTCCGACGCGGCGGGCGTCGACTTGGGCGCCCACGGCGTCGATGACTCCGGCGCCGTCGCTGTGCGGGATCACCCGCGGGAAGGGCATGGACGAGCTGAGCCAGCCGCGCCGTTTCTTGGTGTCGCCGGGGTTGACGCCCGAGACGGTGACGCGGACGCGGACCTCGCCGGGGCCGGGGACGGGATCAGGGAGTTCACCGACGTGCAGGACATCGGCGGCGGGGCCCTGGTCGTCATACCAGGAAGCAAGCATGGGGGTACCTCCGTGGACAGTCAGCTCGCGGGAGCGGCGGGCGCATGCGGATCGCTGTCGGTGCATGCGGTGTCGAATGCGGGCGCCTTCTCCCCGAGGGCCTCGCGCAGCCAGGTCCGTTCGGCGCGGCTGGTGGCGCGGGCGGTGAGCAGCATGCCCCGCCGGTAGGGGTCGGCGATCTCCTCGGCACGCAGGGGCCGCTCATTGTCGTAGAAGAAGCTCGCCGGTTCCTCCAGGAACTCCAGCCGTCTGCGCAGCACCGCGTGCTGTTCGGCCACGTCGGGCAGGTGGGAGAGGAAGGCCAGGACGACGTAGAACCGGGTGAAGTCGGTGATCTCGTGGTCGGCGGGCATGCGCAGGCGTTGAAGCATTTCGGCCCGTCCGGCCGCGGTCAGGCTGAGCACGTACCGGGCCGCCCCCGCGGCCGGGTCGGCGCGCCGCTCGATCAAGCCCGCCCTGGTCAGACGATTGATCGCCGGATACAGGCTGCCGTCACTGACCGGCCGCGTGTAGCCGGTCAGCTGTGAGATGCGGCGGCGCAGCTCGTGTCCAGGCAGGGGTCCCTCGGCGAGGAAGCCGAGTATCGCGAGTTCCAGCATGAGTCCATCTTCGCACGCGAACATCGAATCGATGTGAACATCGATTCGATGTTACGCTCGCAGATACCCGTCCAAACGTCTCTGGAGAGGCACAGCAAGATGCCATCGCAGTCCACCGAGTCAGTGATGAACCGTTTCATCGAGTTCATCAACACGGGCAACGAGGATCTCGCCCGCGAGGTCATTTCTCCGGACGCGGTGTTCCACGCGCCAAGCCACCCGGAACCACTGCGGGGACCCGATGGGTACATGGAAGTCCTCGGGATGATGCGCAGCGCCTTCCCCGACGTCCAGTGGACGCTGGAGGAGACGGTCACCGAAGGCGACACAGTGGCCGCGCGGTTCACCATGCGGGGAACCCACGACGGTGAGTTCTTCGGGATCCCGGCGAGCGGCAACAAGATCTCGGTGCAGGCCATGAACTTCTACTACCTGGCCGACGGCCGGATCCTCGGCGAACGGGGCCAGCCCGACCTCCTCGGGGTGATGCAGCAGATCGGTGCCCTACCGACGCCGTGAACCTCGTAGCGCCGGGTGAGCCTTCTGCCGCGCGGGATGCCGCTGCCGGGAGGGGCCCGTACGACGCGGTGGCAGAGGGCGAAGGCCCGCACCGGAGCGCGGGCGCCGGCGCGGGCTCACCGCAAGAGGCCGGTCTTCTTCTTGATCCGGCGTCTTCGCGCAGACAGCCCCCGTTGCGGCGAGAGCCTTTACACCTTGTCACCGCTGACGTGACCGAGCCGGTACGGAACTGCTCGCTCTACGGCGAATACGGCAACCCTCGAATACCGACAGTCCACAGTGTGCCCAGGTGGCGTCCGAAGCGGTGATCGGCGGTGTCACCGGCACGGTGAAGAACCCGCTCACCCTTCTCCTGGACCGCTACGACGAAGCCGGCGTGCTGCGGCTGGTCGCCCGCAGCACCGCCCTCAACACCGCGACGCGGCGCGAGCTGGGCGAACGCCTGGTGGCCGCCGGGTCCGAACACCCTTGGCACGGGCGGAACTTCAGCGCCAGGTGCGGAACGCACGACGAACTGGAGTACCGCCCGGTCCGGCCGGACACGGTCGCCGAGTTCGTCGCCCACCGCCATCCGGCCACGTCGACCGCCGCCACCGCACTGCCATCGGCGTACGCTCAGGCGCCGGTGGCTGAACTCTTATGCAGTCTGCTCCAGGGCGGTCTTCAGCAGTGCCTCGGCGGCGCGACGGGCATCCTCGAACGCCTCGGCGTCGTTGCACGAAGCCGACAGCGAGTTCGCCCCTTCGTAGATCACGGCCAGCTGCCTGCCCAGGCTCTGCGGGTCAGGGGCACCCGCTTCGGCGGCGGTGGCCACCAGGCGGTCACGGAACGCGGCCGAACCGGTTTTCACAGCCTGGCGGGCGAGACGGACGGGACCGGGCACCGCGGCGCGGGTGCACGACTTGCGGGAGATCGTCAACGCGATCCTCTATGTCAACCGCACCGGCATCCCGTGGGAGTACTTGCCGCACGACTTCCCGCCGTACAAGACCGTCTATGACTACGACGCGAAGTGGGAGACCGACGGCACCACCCAGCGAGTTCACGACCTGTTACGGGACAAGACCCGCCGAGCGCATGGCCGCAATGCGGAGCCGACCGCGGCCGTGGTGGACGCGCAGAGCGTGAAGACCTCGGCGAACGTCGCCGAGACGAGCCAGGGCATCGACGCCGGCAAGAAGATCAAAGACCGCAAGCGGCACCTGATCACGGACACGCTCGGTCCTGTGCGGGCCGTCCTGGTCACCGCCGCGAACGTGCACGACACCACCGGCGGCAAGCTCCTGCCCGACGACCTGGCCGCGGCACATCCTGGTGTGACCCAAGGTCTGGGCCGACGGCGGTTACCAGAACAACATCTTCAACCACGGCGCCCGGCTGGGCATCGATGTCGAGGTGGTGCAGCGGCCACGGGCGAAGGGGTTCGAGCCGCTGCCCAAGCGGTGAATGTTCGAGCGGACCTTCGGCTGGCTGATGCAGCACCGTCGCCTGGCGCGAGACTACGAAGCTCTCCCGCAGAGATCGAGAGCAATGATCCACTGGGCGATGGCTAACACAATGTCCCGCGAACTGACCGGAGAATCCGCACCAACCTGGCGAATCGAAACGGACATCTCTCTCGCAACGGCCTGAACGCTGATCAGATGCTCTCTTAGTGGGCGTTTAGGCATAGTTTCTGGCGATCAGCTCCCTTTGCGGTCAGGGGCTTTGGGATGGTCCGTGCCGGACCTACCGCTTCGCGCCCTTCGACACATCGGCCCGGCCGTCCGTTTGCTCCGCTTCTCAGTCCCGGATTCCGTCTGGTTTAGCGATGGCCTGGAAGCTCCCCATTCATCGGGACCTTCCGGGCATTTCAAGCTGTGCACGTTGACGATGAATGCAAGCAAACCGCATCGAAACAGTAGGTGCGAATCAACATCAAACGCCCACTTAGGCGCCCGGAAGGAGGCCGTACCGCTCGCGCCAGGACGCTGAAACTCAGGCGTAGGGTCTCGAGAGTGACCTGTTGAGTGAGTTGAGGGGATGCCCGTGGCCGAGCTTGTCCGGCAGCAGTACGTGGACGCCCACGTGGGGTTCCACGCCTTCGGGCTTCAGGAAAGCGACGACGCCGACCTGCCGGTTCCGTTCCCGGACGACTTCGACTTCGGCGTCTTTCTCAGCGCGCATCCTGGGCGGCTGGACATCACCAGCGGCGGTCACACGCACACCGCCACTGTCAGTGTCGAAGTGTGGGAGGGGCCGCCGCCCCAGCAGGATCTGACCGGCTGGGATGAGCAGGCCGAAGCTGACTTCACATCCACCAGCGGCGAGGTCGCCGTGTGGTCGATGCACACGGGCCGCACCGACGACCTCATCACGCTGGCTGATTCCGGCGGATCATGGCGGGTGCGTGTCAGCTGCGCGGGCCGCGCCGCCGCTGCGGCTCTGTCAGAGGGCGAGGGCACCGGACACGGTGTAGAGCGCTACCTTGTGCAGTTCTGGCCCGCGCAGTCGTGAACGGCCGGCGGCGGCAACGGGCCGGTGGTGTCACCTCGCAGTGCTGTTCGGCCCTGTGGTGACCGGTGCGGTCGCCCGGTGCTGGATGGGGGTCAGCCCGCCTGGAACCAGGTTCAGATCGCAAGGCCTGTGGGGACCAGGCATACCGGAGCACCCACGAGGAGCAGACGGCTCGCTGCGGACAGCCGGCGGATGCCTGGCGCGAAAGCCAGTGCGGTAAGAGCGCCAGCAGCGCCGGTGACGGTCAGTAAGACTCGCAGAAGGATGCCTCCGACGGGTACCCCCGCCGCCGCGCCCCAGACCGGTGCTCTGCCCACGAGACACGTCAGCCAGGCAAGAGACGCAAAGTCGACCGCCCACACCAAGGCTGCCAACGCGGCGACGACGGTTCGGTCCCCCCCACGAGATTGCTGCTCCGGCTGCCATGGTCCGTAAGGGGTGGCGTATGTGTTGGGGCCTCCACGTGGTCAGTTGAGTAGGAACCCGTGTAGAAATTACGCGCTGCTGCCAGTTTCAGGGCGCAGTGTCTGTCTCACCTCGGGCACCTGAACCTCGGGGACACCTCCGGGGCATCATCGAGGGTTCACCCGCGTTCACCCGCTCAGCCTTCCCCCCACCCGGGGCTCCTCGATGACCGAGGCACCCCTGGGCTCGAACGCTCCGCTTCCAACCCCGCCGTTACCAGAGACGCATGGGAGCGCGGGGACAGGCCCTGGACACTGGCCCGAAAAGAAATGGCCCCGAGGTTGCTGGTCCGTTACTCCTGGCGCAGAGACGCGAGCCAGCGGTCGTCCTGGAACTCAGCGGGCACCTCGTCCTCCCAGGGATCGATCCCGCGGCGCTCTAGCTCGTCAAACCACCGGTCCCGCTGTGGCTCGGGGAGGCGTCGTCCGCACCAGGGGCAGAAGTCGATCGTGATGCTCGACGTACCGCCGTCATGAATGATCAGCCCGTACTCCTGGAACTTGGCGCTGAAGTCAACCAGCGCGTCCGGGCAGGCGAAGGGGTCGGCGTGCTGGTCGCAGCGTACGTTCACGCGGCTGGTCATCGCCTCGCAACAGTGATTGGTCATGACCTCGGCTTCTCCCAGATCGGCGCCCTGACCAGAAGTAGATCACGGTCTGTGATGATCACCGAGTGGCACCTGGAGATCTGGCTGACGCGCGATGGGCGGCGCTGGAGATGCTGCTGCCGAAGGGTAAGGAGCCTGGTCGGCAACCGGTATGGAGCCCGACGGGCAGACGGCAGACGGCAGATGGCAGACGGCATACGGTTCCGGGTCCGCACCGGTATCCCGTGGCGGGACATGCCCGCAGACTACGGTTCCTGGGCTCGGGTGTACGACCTGCTGGGCTCGGGTGTACGACCTGTTCCGTCGCTGACAACGGGACGGCACCTGGCATCGGATCTTCACTGCCTTGCAGGCACGGGCCGGCACGAAAGATCTGATCACCCCCTGGCGGAGTCGCCATCAGCGGTCCTGCGTGCCCTGGGCCTTGAGAAAGACCGTGTGCGCGAGCAGCCGGGACCCGTGCCGGCCGGTGATGATCCGGCTGCCGGGTAAGACTTGCCGTTGTGCGTGTACGGCGGGGTGGTCTCCAGGTTGCCCGTGGAGTTGATCTGGTCGTTCGTCCCCTCGTTGACCTGCGCGACGCCCACGCCGGGGCCGCGCATTTCGAAGACCTGCTTGCCGGCCTTGCGGTCCATCTGCGCGGAACGGATCATCACATGCAGGACACGGGGCTTGCCGCCCGGGCCGGGAATGCTGACGTAGCCGGGCTCGACGAAGTCCTGCGGCCAGATGTCCGAGTCGTCCTTGAACTTGTACGTCGGCTTGGTGATACCGGCCTTTCGCACCTCCTTGGGGAACTCCGAGGTGAACTTCCTCTGGTTCGGGTTCTGGCGGCTTCCGTCGACCACCAGCGCTTGCTTCACCCGCTGCAGGTGATGCCCGTCCACGCCCAGTTCGAGACCGGCGCGCAGTTCGGCGGCGGTGACGCCGGTGCCGGCTGTGACGTACGTCCAGGTGTCGCCGCTCTTGAAAAACAGCCGGACCTTGGACTTGTCCGCGCCGACCAGTTGGAGGCTTCCGGTGGCGGTGTCCGAGACGTCGCCGACCGGGAGCGTAAGCAAAGGCGCCAGGTATCCGGGCGCCCGTACGACGTTGCCCTCGGCGTCGTTGCACGCCTCCAGCTCGACGTTCGACAGCCAGCGGCCGTCCGGCGTCCTTGTCTTACAACGCCGCTGCTTGTCGCCGGTGTTCGGCAGGAAGATCGCACCCCGGCCACTGCTCCGGGGCCGTCGGACGGTTTACGCGGCGGCGGTGCCAGGGGGTGGCTGCCTGCGCAGCGGCACGATGCTTGCCGTCCCCGGCATCCGCGTCGCTCCTCGTACGCCACCGTGATCGCGACGGTCAACCGGCACACACCCGGCCGGGCGGGGAGTCGCGGGCGGTAGAGGCGATGTGCCCGCATGCCGACCGGACATGAGGCGTTCTGAACCGAACACCTCTCGACTGCCGATTCAGCAGGACCGCATGGATCTCAGAGGTTGGCCGTCCGGCGGGGGGCCTGCTCCGTCCCGAGGCCGTGCCGGACCCGGCGAGAACGGACGTGCACTCCTACGATCTGATCCTGGACTGCACCGCCAACCGCGTCGTGCGGGCCTACCTCGAACGCGCCCGCCACACCGACGCGACCCGTTGGCCGCACCTCGCCACGATGATGATCGGTCACCAGACCACCTGCGGCATCGCCGCACTCTCGCTCCTCGGCGCTACCGGGGGCGGCACCGACGTACTGCATCGGAGACCCGCAGAGCTGATCTTGAAGTATCAAGCTTTACTCGGAGGTTGGGACAAATGACCCTGGTGCCGGAAGTGTGCCTCCTCTGAATATACGGCCAGTGGGGTTGCTGTGATTCGAGGGGCTGGTGCAACAAGGCCTGTACACATCCCTACCTCCCAAGTGTCGAGCCGGAGGCAACTCCTGGATGCGTTTGCACGGAGTCGTCCGCCTCCCTCGAGTGGTCGACGGAGACATCGGAAGGAAGGGAGGTGGGCACGCTCCGCGCCCCGATGCGATGCCTCGCGGAGGTCACTGAAAGCCTCGCCCGCCCGCCGGATGGCCGACGCGGCCGTCAAGCCCACGGCCAACAAGATCACGATCCAGGGAGCGAACAATGGAAATGACAACCCCGCCCACCGGCGCTGGACGGGCGTCCGGCACCCGTGCGCACAAGCGCCGTTCCCGATGGCTCAGCGGGAAGTTCCTGGCGATCTTCCTTGCTGTGGCGACGCTGCTGGGTGGCGGAACGTGGTTTGCCGCGTCCCAGGGGCAGCAGGCGAGCGCAGCCGTCGACGACGGTAAGACCTTCCAGTTCCCGACGGAGAAACTGGATACCGCGATCGCCTACTGGATGAGCCGGGGCTTCCCCTTCGGCAGGCGGACCGACAGAATCGACATGACCGACCCCAACGACCCCACGAACTCGGCGACAAATCGGGTCGGCTTCATCATGCGGGGAGGCTTCTTCCTCGACGCCGCCTCCGGGGATCTCACCGAGTTCATCCGGAACATGCCCGGGACGCAGGAGCCGCAGCTCCTTGAGTACGACATCGACATCCGGCCGACCCGGGGCACGAATCGTGGTGACGAGCGGATCGTCCGGGACAACGTCAACGGCTTCATTTTCTACACCCCCAACCACTACACGGATTTCCACCTCTATCAGTACCTGGAGGGCCCCAACGCATCGGACGTGACCATGCCCGTGCCCGCCCCTGTGTGCCGGGAGAGCGGGGGGTCCATCACCTGCCCCAACCCCACAGCAGGCGCTGCCGATCTGCGGGTCACGGAGGAGACGCCCACGGCCGAGGAACTGGCCGACCAGCCCGCCGAAGGGCCGACGACCCCCGGCCCCGACAGCAATGACGCCCCCGTCAACAACCCGGAGTTCGAAGCAAGCAACAGTGACCTCCTGGGGATAGCGCAGCAGAGGGGCGACAACCAGGCGTCGGAGTGGGCGGTCCTCATCGCCGCCCTCTGGAAACTGTTCTTGGACCCCAGTAACAGCAGCCCCAAGACCGAGCTGTGAGCATCGGCCCGAACGTTTCACCCGGGCCTTTGTCCGGACTTTGAGTGGTGAGATGCCGTTGGCCCATCGATCACGAGGGCGATCGGGTCGAACCAGGTACCTGACCGGGTGATCTCGACCGGTGCGGCGCATAAACGCAGGGCCCTTGGTAGTGCAGGG
This sequence comes from Streptomyces graminofaciens, assembly GCF_030294945.1. NCBI lineage: Bacteria > Bacillati > Actinomycetota > Actinomycetes > Kitasatosporales > Streptomycetaceae > Streptomyces > Streptomyces graminofaciens. Next base: position 11,574,695 of record NZ_AP018448.1, read on the forward strand.
ACGTCGAAGTCCGCAGTATCAGGAGGCCCTGCGGCGCTCGTTGTCGGACCCGGCTCAGCCCATCCCTCGAGAGGAACTGCACCCGGCAGGCCTAACAAGTCGAACGCGAGCGCCAGGAGCAGGAGCGCCAGGAGACGGAGTCGGCGCAGGCCTCGAAGGCCGCGCGGCCGGGTCTACGGCCATGACGCAGACGAACGCCGCCCCCTCCGCGGCGGCCACCGAGCCCACCCCCACCCCCCACCCCGGCCCACGACCCGGCGGCGCCTACTGACTTCGGCTCGTCAGGGTGAATCATCGCGAAGTCCCTGAAGGTCTTCGGGTGGTGGCTGTATTCCGTGGTGTGTGAGGTATGCGGATGGGGGTGGGCTGACCGCTGCGGGACGTCGGCGCCGGGAGTCGGTACGGCTGCAGGCGGCCGAGTTGTTCGAGCAGGGGATCAAGCCGTCGGAGGTGGCACGGTGCCTGCGGGTGAGCTTGAAGTCGGCCTATCGGTGGCAGCAGTTGTGGCGGGACGGCGGCGTGCAGGCTCTGGCCTCCCGTGGCCCGAGCGGATCGCGGTGTCGTCTGTCCCCGCGTTGTCTGGAGAAGCTGGCCGGGTATCTGGAGCAGGGGCCGGCCGCGCATGGCTGGGTGGAGGACCAGGTGTGGACCGCGGCTAGGGTGGCCACGCTGATCGGCAGGAAGTTCCACGTCTCCTACAGCGTCTCCGGGGCGACGAGGCTGATGCACCGGCTCGGCTTCAGCCCGCAGGTCCCCGCGCGGCGGGTCGCCGAGCGTGACGAGCAGGCCGTCACCGCGTGGAAGGAGGCGACCTGGACCGAGGTAAAAGAGCCCGGGCGGCTTGCGGAGGCTACGTCTGTTTCGAGGACGAGGCAGGCTTCACCCGACGGCCGCCCAAAGGACGTACCTGGGGCCGGCGTGGCGTGACTCCGCAAGTGGCGGTCAGCGGGCGACGCTCGGGGCGGCTGTCGGTGGCCGGGCTGATCGCGATGCGGCCCGGCTCCCGCACCCGGCTGTGCCACCGCCTGCGCGTCCACCCCGCGGGCAAAGGCAAGCGCCGCAGCATGGGCGAGCGCGACTTCATCGCGCTGATCGACGGCGTCCACCAGCTCGTCAAAGCGCCGATCGTGCTGGTGTGGGACCGTTTGAATACCCACGTCTCCCATGCTATGCGTGAGTTGATCGCCGAGCGTGCATGGCTGACGGTGTTCCTGCTGCCCGCCTACTCGCCCGACCTCAACCCCGTCGAGGGGGTATGGGCGCACGTCAAGCGCAGCCTGGCCAACCTCGCCGTGGTCGCCCTCGACCGGCTTGAGGCCCTCGTCCGCAACCGACTCAAGCGTCTTCAGTACCGGCCCGACACCCTCGATGGCTTCATAGCGGGCACCGGCCTGGCACTCGACGAACCAGCGTCACCACAGCACTAGCTTCGCCTCATGGACGCAGGAGACTGGAATGCACTCAGCACGGGCGCCGTGTCTGTGGGCGTCTTGGCCTCGTAGCAGTGGCGGCGAAAGTGGTGGAGGCCGGTGTGCTCCGACGTCGACGCGCGGGTGACGCCGCTGGGACGGCAGGCGTAGGTGCCGGCCTTTGTGCCGACTTCGTCCGCCAGCGCGAGGACATCTGCGGTCCTCTGCTGCGGCAAGCGGCGGGAACCAGCCGCGGCTGCGCGTCTGCCGCCCCGCGCAGCAGGGGCGGCAGACGCAACGTGAGAGGTGTTTCTACCTCTTCTTCCCCTTGATCAGGAAGAATGCGATGACAGCGCCTCCGAGGAGCAACATGACGATGGTTGCCTGCCAGTTGTCTGTTATCGCCGCTGCCTGTGGGTACATTTTTCCTCCTGCATAACCTCTCCGGCGAGAACTCCGCCAGCCCGGTACGCTCCTCGCCGCGGTCCACACCTGGTCCTCCACCCAGCCATGCGCGGCCGGCCCCTGCTCCAGATACCCGGCCAGCTTCTCCAGACAACGCGGGGACAGACGACACCGCGATCCGCTCGGGCCACGGGAGGCCAGAGCCTGCACGCCGCCGTCCCGCCACAACTGCTGCCACCGATAGGCCGACTTCAAGCTCACCCGCAGGCACCGTGCCACCTCCGACGGCTTGATCCCCTGCTCGAACAACTCGGCCGCCTGCAGCCGTACCGACTCCCGGCGCCGACGTCCCGCAGCGGTCAGCCCACCCCTGATGGCACTCTTTGAAAGCGGCCACCCCCGGCTCCGGGGCGACCCCACACCTGCTCAGTGGATCTCCCCACCCATCTGGCACCTGACCCGTGGAGAGGGATCGACGAAATGGTGGTTCGCGGGTGACGGAATGATGTGGTGTTCTCTGGGCTGGCTTGCGGCTTCCTGGGCATCTGTGCGGTTCCGCAGCAGTCGTCGGGGGGCGGCGGATAACGTGTGCAGTGCGTGGAGGTGCAGAAGGGGAGCGCGCTGGTGGGGGACGGACAGTTAGGTGTGGTGCTGGTCCACGGGTTCAATTCCGGTCCGGAGACCTGGGGGCACGTGCAGGAGCGCATCGAGCAGGACCAGTCGCTAGGCGCCGTGCGGTTGCTGTCGTTTCACTATGCGACAGGGGTCGCGAAGTGGGGTCCGCTGGGGATCCGGGTGTTCCCGGAGATCAGCACGATCGCCGACAGCCTCAAGGAGTATCTGCGGACCGAGGGCGGCCCGTTCGATGATCTGGTGATCATCACCCACAGCATGGGTGGGCTGGTCGTGCAGCGGTATCTGGCGCGGATGCTCACCGATGGACACGGTTCGGAGCTGGCCCGAATCCGGCGGGTGGTGATGCTGGCCTGCCCCAACGACGGTTCGGAGCTGCTGCGCTCGCTGCGCCACGCCGTCTTCGGACGCCGCGGCAGGAATCCGCAAGAGCGAGAGCTGCGGCCGCTGAACAAGGAGGTCGCCGAGACCCGGCGGGTCATCGTGAACCAGGTGCTGCGCGCAACCGCGATCACCGACCGGACTTGCCCCGTCCCGTTCTTCGTCTACGCCGGGGAAAGCGACGGCATCGTGTCGGTGGAATCCGCCCGGTCCGTTTTCAGCGACGCCGCGGCTCTGCCGGGTGACCACTTCAGCATCCTCGAAGCCGTCACACCCGAGCACCGCACCTTCACCACCCTGCGCCGCCACCTGCACGAAACCGCCTCGGCCCGCAGCGCAGCGGACCAGCCCCCCGGAAAGGCTCCCGACGGCCCGGCTCGTTCTGCCGGCCTGGAGGAGGTGGTCCGGCCTCGCCAGGTGGGGGTGATCCCGCCGCCGGCGGGGGCGTTCCAGGACCGGGCGGAACGAGCGCGCTTGCGCCGGCCGGTGGCCGGCGGTGGCACGGCCGTGCTCGGCCAGGTCGCAGCGGCTCAAGGTGTCCAGGGGCCGGACCGTGGGCAGGTGCTGTCGGGGATGGGCGGGGTCGGCAAGACGCAGCTCGCCGCCGACCATGCCCGTTCGGCGCTGACCGGTGGTGAGGTGGACCTGCTGGTGTGGGTGACCGCGGCCGACCGTACGTCCCTGGTGGTGGGTCTGGGCCGGGCCGGCATCGAGATAGCGGGCGCGCAGCCGGGCGACCTGGAGGCGGCGGCTGAGGCGTTCACGGCGTGGCTGGAGCCCAAAGCCGGACAGGAGGTGTACCGGTGGCTGGTCGTGCTGGACGACGTCTCCGACCCCGCCGACCTCGAAGGACTCTGGCCCCCCGCCAGCCCGCACGGGCGGACCCTGATCACGACCCGGCGCCGCGACGCGGCCTTCGCCCACGACGGCCGGACCCGCATCGACGTCGGTGTGTTCACCGAGGCTGAAGCCGTGTCCTACTTGGGTGCTGTGCTGGCTATCCACGGCCGCAGTGAACCCGCAGAGCAGTTGGCCGCGTTGGCGGAGGATCTGGGGCGTCTCCCGCTAGCCCTGTCTCAAGCGGCCGCATTTATGGCGGATGCCGATATGGGCGTCTCAGACTACCGGGTGTTGCTGGCCGACCGGACGGGTTCGCTTGCCGAGGCCAGCCCGCAGCCGCTGCCGCCCGGCCACACGCAAGAAATGGCCGCCGCCTGGGACTTGTCGATCGGGCGCGCTGGCCGGATGCGCCCGGCCGGGCTGGCTCCGCTGCTTCTCCATCTGGCCGCGTTCCTCGATCCGAACGGCATCCCCGCCGCTGTCCTGGCCACCTCGCCCGCCCTGACCTACCTGACCCAAGAGCGAGCCAGCTCCGCTGGCCTTCCCCTGCACGACCCCGCCTCCGGCGACGCCACCACGAGGGAGGTCACGGAGGGGGAGGTCACCGCAGGACTGCGGGTGCTGCACCGTTTGAGCCTGATCGACCACACCCCAGATGTGTCCCACCGTGAGGTTCGTATCCACGCTTTGATCCAGCGCGCCGTCCGCGACACCCTCACCACGGAGCAGTACCACAATGCAGCACGCACCGCCGCTGACGCCTTGATGGCGGCCTGGCCCGACGTCGAACGCGACACCGTCCTGGCCCAAACCCTGCGCGCAGGCGCCACCGTCCTCGCCACCCACGCCGAAGCCGCCCTCCACCAGCCCCGCGCCCACGACATCCTGAACCGCACCGGCCGCAGCTTCGGCGAATTCGGTCAGGTCACCGCCGCCGTCACGTACTACCAGTACTTGGCCGGCACTACTCGCCACCACCTCGGCCCCGACCATCCCGACACCCTCGCCGCCCGCCACAACCTGGCCCGCTCGCAAGGGGAAGCGGGGATGTGGCGGGAGCTGTGACGGCGTTTGTCGAGCTGCTGGATGACTATGTGCGGGTGCTGGGCCCCGACTCCCCCACACCCTCGCCGCCCGCCACGACGTGGCTTTTTGGCGGGGGGAGGCGGGGGATGCGGGGGGAGCTGTGACGGCGTTTGCCGAGCTGCTGGATGATCGGCTGCGGGTACTGGGCCCCGACCACCCCGACGCCCTCCTCACCCGCCACAACCTGGCTTTTTGGCGAGGCCACGCGGGGGACGTGGCGGGAGCTGTGACGGCGTTTGCCGAGCTGCTGGATGACTATGTGCGGGTGCTGGGCCCCGACCACCCCCACACCCTCGCCGCCCGCCACAACCTGGCTTTTTGGCGAGGCCACGCGGGGGACGTGGCGGGAGCTGTGACGGCGTTTGCCGAGCTGCTGGATGACTATGTGCGGGTGCTGGGCCCCGACCACCCCCACACCCTCGCCGCCCGCCACAACCTGGCTCGCTCGCAAGGGGAAGCGGGCGATGTGGCGGGAGCTGTGACGGCGTTTGCCGAGCTGCTGGATGATCGGCTGCGGGTACTGGGCCCCGACCACCCCCACACCCTCAAGACCCGCAATGCCCTTGCCCATTGGCAGGAACGCAGCGGCGAGGGCTTGGACACCAACGGCTGACGGCACCCTCTCATCCCGGGAAGCCATCGGCTTCACGGCGGTAGAAGAGCAGCCACCCCACTGCCAATACCCCAGGTCAACAAATTCGGCGGTGGCCCTGGACGGACGCCATAAGGAAGGGGCCGCCCGACAGCCAGCCGGGTCCAGGAGCGGGACGGACTGTCCAACGTGGCCGAAGGCCAGGGTGCAGGGTCGCCGAGGCGCCCTTGACCGGCCAGCACGGCCCGCATGTTCCATGAGTGGGTGGCTCCGGCCGACGCGCGCACCGCTCGCTGAAACCCCACTCCGTTGAGCGCTGGATCGAGTGGGGCGACGAGCGGCACTGGCCGATTTCAGGGCTCTGTCCGCAGTTCCGTGAATCCCCAGGTCAGGGAGGTGAGCGAGGGATCGTTTCGGCAGAGTATGTCCCGGCATGGCAAGCAAGACGGTCGAGGCTGTGCTGTTTCCCGGGATCGATGTGCGAGTGGAGCGCGTCACCGACTCCTCCGATGTCCTCGTGGTGGAGGCCGTGTCCACCGCTCGCCCGGGCCGGTGCCCAGACTGCAGGAAACAGGCGAGGCGCATGCATAGCACGTATCAACGATCCCTGGATGAAAGGCCGTTGGGGCCACGCCGAGTCATAGTCCGGCTGCGGGTCCGTCGGTACTTCTGTGATCGGAAGAACTGTTCCCGCAAGACGTTCGTCGAGCAGGTGCCGGGCCTGTCCGAGCGGCACCGCCGCTCCAGCACCGGACTGACCGGATTTCAGAGATCCCCATCACCCCCATCCGCATACCTCACACACCACGGAATACAGCCACCACCCGAAGACCTTCAGGGACTTCGCGATGATTCACCCTGACGAGCCGAATTCAGTAACGCCGAACCGGTCAGCGGCCCGCTGGACGGCCTGCTGCTCTTCTCTGAACCAAGTAGGTGTTCTGAACCCCGGGGCTGCAGCATGAGGGGCCTCTTGACAGACATGGCGTTGTTGCCCCATTCGGCGCAGCACCTGAGGGTGTCTCAGACCACGGTGTCATTGGTGTCACCGCGTTGATTCGTGCTGCGAGGCTTTCGAGCAGGACTGTTAGGCCGAACCGGTACAGCGATGTGGACGAGAGGTCGGCTTCAGGGGTGACGGAAGCGAAATGGGGGAGGCGGCCCTGGGCCGGCAGGGTGGTCATGCGGTCGTGCTGGGTGTCCATCCACTGCTCTGCGGTGATGCGGCTGGCCTGGCCTGGCCTGGCTTGGCCTGGCCGGCTCGTGCTTGGGGTTCCGCGTCGACCGCCTGGCCTCGGCCATGTCCGAAGAGGGTGACGGCCGCGTGCGTACAGGTGTTGGCGTCCAGCCCTAGGCCGTCCAGGGCGGCCAGGCGCCAGTCGATGTGCCGCATGCCGTGCGGCACGAGCAGGGCCGACTGAGGAGCGGGCCGCCGCGCCGGTTCGACCTGCTGGTCGGCGCAGACAGGCTGCACTCGCGGGCCAGAGCGCTGGTCTTCGGCCCCGAGGAGCGCTTCGTGCGCTCTTTGGGCATCCACACCGCGATCTTCAGCGTGCCGAACTATCTGGGGCTGGACCACATGGGGCGGTTTTTGGGCTTCCAAGAGCTGCCCGGGAGGCGGCGTCCGAAAGGTCCCGTTCGCTGAGGCGTTTGATGGTGAAGGCGATCGCGGCGCGTACATCCGTCAGTGGCGGCCGAGCCGGCCGCGGGACGATCGGCACCATCGTGATCGAGGACACCTACTGGCGCGCCAGCCCGTGGCGGTCGGCCCAGGCGTTGATCGCTGCGGCCAGCTCCTCGGGGCGATCCTCCGGGGAGTGGTGGCCGGCGCGGCCGTGGCGGGATACCTCCAGGCCGGCGATGTTCTCCTCGCACCAGTCCACGGCCTTTTGGTCGGTCATGGCGCCCGGGCCCGGCTCGAACGCGGCGAGCAGCTTGGGGACTTCGGGCTGGAGGCCGGCCAGGCGGCGTAACGTCCAGCGGGGCGGGCGGCGCCGCGCGGTAGCGGACGGTGTAGCGGCGGGCCGCCTCGGCCGAGCGCCCGGGGTCGTCGGTCGCGGCTGCCCGGCCTTCGAGGGTGACCCAACGGAAGCCGTCCGCCTGGCAGAGCGCGACACGGGCCGTCGGGCCGCCCGCCACCACGTTCCTGGCCTTGCGCGCTCCCGCCCAGGTGGTCACCCGACCAGGCCGGTGGCCGCGTCGAAGGTGAAGCGGACAGGGGTGACGTGTGGGGTGCCGTCGGGGCGGAGGGTGGTGAGGGTGGCCGAGTGGGCGCGAGTGAGGAACGCCCGTGTGGCGGCCAAGAGTTCGACATTCGCTCACTTCTTCTTCACGCCCTCGTTCCAGATCAGCTTGGCGATGTTCGGCTTCACGGCCGTGGTGATGACACCCATGGCCGTACGGACGTACCGCCGCTCCTCCAGCTCGCGCAGCATGCTCGCGGCGAGGTCGGCACGGGCGGTGAAGACGCCGTCGGCGCTGGTCTCGGCGGTGTGGTAGTCCGTGACGACGGGGTGCTCGAAGAGGCCTGAGGGCCGGACGAAGGTCCAGTCGAGGTCCGTCTGACGGATCACGGCCTCCATGCGGCGCATGTCCTCGTGGAGGGTGCGGCCGAGGCGTCGGTTCACCAGCGGGTCGAGCACATGATTGAAGAAGTGCGCGCCCGTGGGACGCCAGTTCGGGTCGGCGATGCTGGAGCTTACGGCGAGCAACCGCTTGATGCCGTGGCGGGCCATGGCCCCGGTGATGGCCGTGGCGCTCGCCGAGTACGTGGTGATGGTCTCCTTGCTGAAGCGCGCGCCCAATGCGGAGAGGACGGCGTCCGTCCCCTCGATCGCGGCGTCGACATCCGCCGGGTCGGTGGCGTCGGCGACGGCCACAGCGAGGCCGGGCCGCGTGGGGAGGGAGCTGGGGCGGCGGGTCACGGCGACGACCTCGTGGTCGGCAGCGAGGGCTTGGTCGGTGAGGTGGCGGCCGGTGGGTCCATTGGCACCGAAGACTGCGATACGCATGGCGTCGGGTCATCCCTTCGTGTGGTTGCCGGAACGCCCTTGACTGTGCCGATCACGAAAAGCAGGCTCAACGCTGATGAATAACGCCGCCCCTGCCCCCGCCCGCACCCGAGGCCGCCCCCGCGGCAACCCGCCGACCCGCGGGTCGATCGTCTCAGCGGCCCGGGCGCTGTTCCTGGAGCGCGGCTATCGGGGCACCACTCTGCGCGCGGTGGCCGGAGCCGCAGGGGTCGACCCGGCGCTGATCGCGTACCACTTCGGCTCGAAGAAGGGCCTGTTCGCGGACGTGATGCAGTTCCAGTGCGCCAATGCGCTGGCGGTGGACGAAGTCCTCGGCGGTGACCCGGCCACCCTCCCCGACCGCCTGATCGACGCGGTGACGGACCTGTGGGAGGACGCCGACTTCCTACAGCTCACCACCCAGAGCGAGGAGGCTGCCGAGGTGATCCGCGAATACCTGGAACGCGAGCTGATGGCCCGGCTTGTTGAATTTCTCGGCGGCCGGGACGCAACCGCCCGCGCCACGGCCGTGGTGACGATCCTCGGCGGCCTCATCTACACCCGCTACCTCAACCCGCTCCCGACCCTAGCCGCCCTCACCCCGTCCGAGACCCGCCGCATCCTCACCCCGGCGCTGCGCGCGGCACTGACCCCGAGGCCGCGCACCGCGGCAACCACCAGCGCGGGCCGTCAGGGCTCGCCATTCTCCGGTGGAGGCGCCGTCCGGCCTTGACCACCTGACCACCTCAACACATCCGGTGCGGCTACCCCTGTAGGTAGCGGTGCAGGGAGTTTTGGCGATACCGCCCGCGAGTACGCCGAGGCCCTCTGGCGGGTGCTGATGTCGGCCAGCCCTGCCGACCTGCACATGCCGCAGCTGATGCTGGCCACCGAGCTGACCTGCAGTCAAGTCCGCTCAGGGCTGGCGATGCTGCGCGACGTCATCGCCAAGAAGGGCTGGCGGCCCCTCTTTTGCACACGCGCCGACGGCTACCAGTTCACCGCCGACGGCGACGTCCTGCAGGCGTACGAGGTGGGAGTGATCCACGAAAGCCGACCGAGATCCGCAGGCTGATCACGGGCACGGTCACCCCGCACGCGCCACTCGCCCCCGAGGACAAGTGGGGCCGCCGCATGGTGGCCCAGCTCAACTCCGTCGAGTCCACCCTCGACCTGATCGCCTGATCGCCTGATCGCCTGATCCCCGCCTCCGCGGGGACGGGCACCGAGGAGCACGGGATGCGTCGGCGACGCTGCCCACCACCGGCACGAAGCGGACCGTAGCCAGCACCGGCGCCCGTCCAGCGATCTTTCCGCGAACTCCAGCAGAGCCTCCGGCCGGTGCGCCAGCCGAGCATGATCGTTCGCACCGGGATTTCCTGCACCTCGACTACTCACACCCGAGCCACAACTCCCGTGCAACCAGGCCTCTGTTTCGCGCATCTGTATCAGTGAGGTTTTCTCAGTGGCGCGATTCTTCCCATCCCGTTTGGCGCTGATCGTCGCGATGACAGCTCCGTCGCTGACTGGGAGCGACATGTCAACGAGCAGCGCCCCTGCCATCGGGCAGGACGTTGCGCGAGATGGTCTGTTTCAGGATGCCTTTTGGCCGGCGGGCTTCTCGGTCTCGGTGGCCACCCGTGCCCCTCGGAAGAGCACCGGGAGCCACAGGAGACATGCCAGCAGGGGACTGCGGCGTAGGTTGCCATGCCCACACTGGAGCCCATCCCGTCCATGAGCGCGCCGAGGACGAGATAGCCGATGCCGATGAGCGCCGACTCCACGAATGCGATCATCGACAGCAGGCTCGCCCGGTGGCGCGACGGCACGGCCTCGTTGAACACGTTGTCCACGATCACGGCGGTGATCTCGGGAATCCCGGCCAGGGCCAGGAACGCGGCGATGGTGACCCAGGCAAGGCCGAGGCCGCTCAGGCCGAGTGCCGCGGCGAGCGTCAGGAGAGACACCGGACTATGATCCGATACCCGATGCGCCGGTCCGCGCGGTCCGACAGCAGCGGAGTGAGCCCGCCGGCGATGAATCCCGCCGCTATGACCACGCTGACCAATGCGGTGCCCGCTCCCTGATCGGAGAGGGTCTTCTGAGTAAAAATGATGTACGGCGTCAAAGTCGCATGCATCAATCCGGACACCACGACAAGCGTCACGAGCGCCGGTGTGGCGACCCGAAGCATCGCCCGCCATGCTGTGACGTCGCCGTGCTCCTCCTCGGCTCCCTCCTGCTCGTCCACCGCGTCCGCGCCGCGGATCTCGGGCACCCTTGATATCAGCACCACCACGGCCAGGACGAGGCACGCCGCCGAACCGACGTAGACGACTCCCCAGGAAATCTGCTGCAGTTGGCCGCCGAGGACGATGGCGGCTCCCGAGGTGACCGTCCCGAGCATGGTGAACCGGGACTTGATCTTGATGTAGCTGGCCGTTGCACCACGACGCACGAGCAGGTCGTACAGCAGGGCGGTGTCCGAACCGGACACACATGCCATGCCCACACCCTGCCCGATGAACAGCGCCAGGAACACCCAGTAGTTGGAGAACGCCACCTGACCGAGCAGACATCCAGCTATCAGCATCTGGCCGGTCACGATGCTGGCACGCCTGCCGATTCGGTCGGCGATGACTCCCGTCGGCAACTCAGCAAGTCCGCTGACCAGGTAGAGCAGTGTCTGCAGCAGGGCCACTTGCGCGGCGGAGAAGCCGCGCTGATAAAGGAAGATGACGAATACGCCGCGCTGGAACAGCGAGTTGGTGAGCACGGCGTATACGTAGAACGGGCGCGTGACACTTCGTGCTGCATTGCCGACTGCAGCCGACCCGCCAAGGGCCTCCGTGGTGCCGGTCATGCTGCGGGCTCCCTGGTTACTCCGGTGATCATTGGTGTTGGGCCTCCGCCGCCGACCGGAACCTCCAGTCCATACTTCGCGCAGGATATTGGGCCGGCCATCCGGGAACCGTTGCCGGCGCCGCGGCCATCCCCGGTGGCGGGTGTCAAATGCTGGAGACGGTAGCGCGCATCTTCTGGAGACGGTTGCGTACATCTTGGAGCCAGCGTGGGCGTGAAGTCAGGGAAATCCCAGACCTCGTCACTGAGAAATGATCTTCGCGAAGCTATGTGAACCGCTCGATTCGGGACGGGTGGGGCAGGTGGGCCCCGATCGTCGAGAGACGTGAAACCCCTGGTAGGGCGGTTCTCACCACAAGATCGTCCGCTGAACCAGAGGCTTCACGTTGGTCACCTATGCTGCCACGCTCGATGTCCCGCGCCACATCGTGGTGCACCTCTCCCGGCTGCTTGCCGCGCGTCGCCGTCGTCTGGGCACCCCGCGGGGCTCGCGGGCACTGGGCACGTTCCGGCAGGCGGTCCTCGTGCGGCGCTGGTTCCGTGAGCGGGGCTGCGTGCACTGCCTGACCAAGGACGCTGGCATCTCCCAGGCCACCATTATCGCTACCTGCACGAGGGCATCGACATCCTCGCGGCCCAAGCACCCGATCTGCACGAGGTGTTGGACCGCTGCCGCGAGGAGGAGAGAGTCACGTGATCCTCGACGGCATGCTCATCGAGAGCGACCGCCTGGCCGGCACCCGGGACAACGGCAACGACCTGTGGTTCAGCCGGAAACACAAGAGCTTCGGCGGCAACGTCCAGTTCCTGTCCGCCCCGGACGGCACCCCGCTGTGGGTCTCCGATGTCGAGGCGGGCTCCACCCCGGACATCACCGCCGCCCGGCTGCACGTCCTGCCCGCGTTGTTGCAAGGCAGCCGCAGACGGCCTGCCCACCCTGGCCGACAAGGGATACATCGGCGCCGGCATCGGATACACGCGTCCCGGTCCGCCGCCCGAAGGGGAAGTCCGACCGTCGCCTGCTGCGGTGGCACGCCGGGCTATGTCTTGTTTCGACCCAGACCGAAAGGAGTCGCCCCTACCACCGAGTCGAGCACAAGCGAAACCCGAAACCCGAAACCGGAACCCGGGTCTGCGGCGAACCGGTATCGCACTTCTGGTGACTCGTTCAGGGGAAACCGATGTTCAGGAAAATCATGCAGACGACAGCGGCGGCGGCGTTGGTGCTTGCCGCAAGCGCTATTACCGGCGCCGCTGCGACCGCGCACGCCAGCGAACAGACGGTGCAGCAGATTGACTACAGGGGGAGCGTCGGCGTCCAGAGCCTGAAATGGCAGGGGCCGTTCGGAACCCACTCTGCCTGTCTGACAGTTCAGAACGAGTTCCGGCGCTACTGCACCATTACGATCGCGTGCAAGTACTTCGCGTCCACCGGCTGAGTAACGGTTTGACCAGCCCCAACTGACGGGCGTGGGTGATGTCCGCGCAGCTGCCGGGCTTGGTCGGGCTGCAGAACAGCACCCTGCCGTCCTCGTCTGTGACCACCATGGTCTTGACGGCGTTCTGCTTGCTCTTGCCGGAGATGAACTTGTCCCGGTCTCTGCGTCCGAGGGCCGGACGGCGGACCCGGATTTTGGTGCCGTCGATATTGCCGGTCTTCCCGGTCGCGCCGAGATGGTCCACGACCTCGGCCAGGCTTCGCAGCCGCACGTCGGGGCTGATTGCGCACCCCCGCTCAGCGAGCAGGGGCCGCACCTCGCCGACAGCCCGGTGATGGCGGAGCGTACCGGCACAATCCCGCGGCGCTCCTGGGCTTCAGCCGCCGGCGTCGTCGCATGCTCGCGCAACTCATCGGGCTGCTGACGGGGAGTAGGCATGATCGGAAGCCTCTGGAGCCTTCGAAGTCACAGACGGCATGTTGGTGACCACCCCGAACCAGTAGAGAACTGTCGCCTCCGTGATTGCCGCCATGACATCTGTCCATGGCGATGCAGGATTCGTTCCGAGGGCGAGCATCGACGGCCATCCCAGAAAATATCCTGCGGACACAACAAGTCCGAGGCTCATGGGCGCCAAGGCCTCGGACCGAACACCCGTGAAATTCGGAATGAGATAGTGGCAGAAAATTCCGATGAACAAGAAACTTCCGGTTAAGACGAACGGCCGGACCACGGGTACCTCCAGCAGTCGCGGCGATGGATTGTTCATGGTGACTTGGGGATCCCCTTTCTGCGAAGCGCCCATCATCGGTCCTCGGTAGTCGCCTTATCCCCGCGCAGGTCTCGGTCCCGGGGTGAACAGGAGGCCGTGCAGGGTCCGGGCCAGGACCTCGAGCCATCCATCACCGTATGCCCTTTGCGATTGTGTCGCCAACGCCCAACGGGGCTCTGCCGGCCTCTGACGTGCATGCCCCGCATTTAACGCGCGTGGAGGAAGCTCACCTCACCGCGAGAGGTCTCTCCATCGACGGGGTATGGATTGGCTCCAGTGAAGACAGCGAGAGGGAACCTGTGAACGGTGAGGGCCCCATGCCGCAGTGGCACATTCCGGAAGGTGATGGCTTTCCGGAAGGTGATGGCTTTCCGGCGCGTCAGCTTGTAGAGGGGACGCTGGCCCCCGTCGTCGTTCTCGACGCGCGGCTGCGCCATCTGTACGTCAACCCGGCATGGGTCAAGGCCAGTGGCGTGCCCGCCGCCGCGTTCCTGGGACGAACGCTCGGGGAAGTGCTGCCGGACCTCCAGCGCCCGGACGACGTCCTGTTCGAGGTACTCGCGGACGGGCAGCCCCGGGAGGCAACCATCTCAGGAACGACGGAAGTCCCCTCGCCGCTGGGGCAAAGGCTCTGGCGAGCGGTCTATCACCGGGTGGATCTGCCGGAAGGGGATGTGTGTCTGTGCGGGATCGGCGTGGAGATCAGTAACCTGCGCCGCTATCTGGACGACCTGGAGACCGCGCATCAGCGGCTTGCCCTGCTGGATGCCGCAGCCACGCGCGTCGGCACCACACTCGACATCGAAACCACGTGCCAGGAACTGGTCGACCTCTTGGCCCCTCGCTGGTCGACATGGCCGCGGTGGGAATCGTCGAGGAGGAGTTCACCAGTGCTCCTCCGCCTCCTCCGGGCTTTCTGCGGCTGCGCAAGGTGAGGGGTTCAGCGCCCCCTGGAATGGAATGGCTGCTGCATCAGCTGGGCGGACCAGGACCGTACGTCGACGTTCCCCGGGGCGTCGCCACCCGGCATTGCTTGGACAGCGGGCGGCTCTGGCTGGGCAACCTGGCCTCGGACGAGCTGTTCCAGAAGGTGACCGTAGACCCGAACGAACCAAACTCTTCCGTGCGGCCGGCATCCACTCGCTCCTCATCGCTCCCCTGATCACTACAGGCCGACCGGTCGGCGTCACCCTTCTGGGGCGGGCCGGAGCATCGCAGCCCTTCAACGACGACGACCTCGTGACGATCCAGGCGCTGGCCGACCGTGCCGCCCTCTCCATCGAAAGCGCGCGCCGTTACAGCTACGAACACACCATGGCGCTGGAACTCCAGCGGGCTCTGCTGTCCGAACCCAGAACCCCCCACCCCGCCGTGGAAGTGGCCGCCCGCTACATCCCCTCCGGCCGCAGCGTCCTCGTCGGTGGCGACTGGTACGACTCGATCCCCCTGACGGACTCCCGCACCTTGCTGGTCATGGGCGATGTGATGGGCCACGGCTTCCAGGCCGCTGTCGCCATGAGCCAGTACCGCTCCCTGCTACGCACCATTGCCGCTTCCGGCACGAGCGTCGACAAGATCCTCGGCGAGTTCGACCGCCAGGTGGCGCAGCTCGGCCTCGACCGCCTCGCCACCTGCCTTCTCGCGATCATGGATCCCCGAGCGGGCACCTGCACGGCGGCCAGCGCCGGGCACCTACCACCGGCCGCCCTACGACCAGACGGCAGCATCGAGATCGTGTGGCTCCCGGCCGGCCCGCCATCGGCACCGGACTCGGAGGCTACGAATCGTTCACCGTACGAATGGACCACGGCACCACGCTGCTGCTCTACACCGACGGGCTGGTGGAACGCCGCGGTACTGACATCGACGTCTCGGTGCAAGCGCTTGAGTCGCTGAGCCTGTCAGCGGACGGCCCTCTGGACGACATGCTCGACACGTTCCTGGCCCGCCTCGCCAACGGTGCCTACGAGGACGACGTCGCGATCCTCGCCGCCCGCCAGCGCGCCGAGAATGAGTGACCCGCATCTCAGCGGGCGGCAGGAGGCGCCCCTGAAGTGGCCGAGGCCCGGCTACGCGGTCAGGAGTACTGCTCAAGCGGCGGATGTTCCGGCGGATGTCGACCGGCCAGGTGACCGAGCGGGACCGCAGGACCAACGGCCCGGAGGCCTGGACGCAGTTCTCCTACCCGACCCCTGTCATCGCTGGGAGTGGGACGTGGGCACTTTGGCCCTCGCCGCGCTCACCGCTGCCCGGGCCGACGCACTTTCGCGGCGTGCCGCCGTCCGGATGATGAGGTGGCCACGGTGACCGATGACGGTGAACGAGACCGTGATTGCGATGATCCGTCCGAAGCCCGGCCTGGACCTGGTGGCCGGTGAGCCGGCCGAAGACGCCGCGGCCGCCCGGGCCTGTGTGGCCGCGCCCGACGGGATTGGCGCCATCACCTCCTAGGCCACCGAAGTCGCCCTCCCGGCGACGGGCGCGTGGAAGAACCCGGGCGTGGGATGTGCGTGGGCCGACATCGTCCTCATCGGGCCGGAGGCCGGGCTGGCGCTGTTGTTCGTCGAGGCCGACGACCGCACCGAGGAAGCCCCGGTCATCGCCTTGAAGTTCGATAAGTACATGGGCCACTTCCGCCGCAAGGTGAAGGACAGCGACGGCCAGGACAAGCCGATGTGGCGCACCCGTTGGAGTGCGCGCGATCCCCGGTGGGGCGACGCGTCGCACCGGCCGGTCCTGCTCGTCTTTCACCAGGTCGGCAAGCGGACCGCATGGAAGGAGATGGAGCGGGTCGCCGAACTCACCCGCGAGCACTGTCAGGGCGACTGGAACAGCTGGGGTGGCTTCCACTCCTGCGGTGCGAAGATGCGGATCGTGGCGACGACGCTGGAGCGGCTGCGGGAGCACGGGGTGGCGGGCCCGCGTTCCGGCGCTTCGGCCGGGAGGACGCCAGAACCTCTGGGACGCGATCGGCAACCCTCGCCGGGATGCCACCCTCGCCCGCCGCGCCGAAGCCGCGCGGCGCCGCCAAGCGCAGGAAGCAGCCGAACGCGAGGCCCAGTGCCCGGTGTGCGGGGACTGCGGGACCAAGTTCACCGACGGCCGGTGGAAGGCCGGCACCGCGGTCGAATGGGGCCGCGGGGACAGCCACCCGTACCTGTGCGACGACTGCAAGGCCCGGGCGCTAGAAGCATCGCAGAACCGACCTGCCCAACCCGCCGCAGCTGGCCGGCGGGGCCTCTGGCTGACGGGGCCTCTGGCCGGCGCCGCCGCGTCGCCGGTGCGGTGACACCAGACAGAGGGCACCGGCTCTGAGCGCGGTATGGCCTTCGACGAATGCGAATCGTTCCTGCGGTGAAGACCATGGGCCGTGTGGGTGAACGCAGCCGCCTATGTCCCCGGGGGCGTGCGAGGGCCGGTAGAACGCAGGGGGGTGTTCCGTCGTGATGAAGGGTGGCCATGGTGAGCCGAGGCTTGATCGTCGTGGACGTGCAGAACGACTTCTGTGAAGGAGGCAGTATCCCCGTACAGGGCGGTGCGCGGATCGCTACCAAGATCGCCGACCTGGTGGAGCAGACCGCGGGCCGTGACTACCAGTACATCGTCGCCACCCGCGACCACCACATCGACCCGGGAGGTCACTTCTCCGAGACCCCGGACTTCAAGGACAGCTTCCCCGTCCACTGCGTGGCAGGAAACGAAGGCAGCGAATTCCACCCCCACTTCGCCCCCGCCGTCACCGGCGGAAAGGTCGACGCCGTCTTCTACAAAGGCGCCCACAGCGCATCCAAGAGCGGCTTCGAAGGAGCCGACGAAGAAGGAACCCCCCTCGCGGACTGGCTGCGCACCCACGGGGTCGACGACGTCGACGTGGTGGGCATCGCCACGGACCACTGCGTTCGTGCCACTGCGCTGGACGCGGTGAAGGCCGGCTTCCGCGCACGGGTACGCCTGGACTACTCCGTCGGAGTCGCACCCGACACGACAGCCGCAGCCGTGGACGACTTCCACCAGGCAGGTATCGCCGTATCCGGCGAGGCACCCCTACCGCAGTAGTCCCGCACCAGGCCTGGCCCGGACCGGAGCGAACTGTGGTGCGCCCTGCCGCCGAGAAACAGTGACAGGGCGCACTTCTAGGGCTTTCCTGCCGTATGCGTGGGGCAGGCTGTCGTGAGTTGGTGGCCGGGGAGGGCGGGGCCCGGCGCCGCGCGCTGGCGCACCGCCATGAGGGCGCGGACGGACTTCCGCGTCAGCCCCGGCCGAGGACGCAGAACTCGTTCCCCGCCGGGTCGGCCAGGACGACCCAGGAGACGTCACCCTGACCCACGTCCGCCCGTATCGCGCCGAGGCCCTCGAGCCGGGCGACCTCCCTCGCCTGATCCTCGACGGGGTCGGACATCACGTCGAGATGGACGCGGGTCCATACGACTCGTCGTCGGGCGTACGGCGGAACTCCAAGTACGGCCCGACACCCTTGACGGAGCGCAGCAGGGCGCGGTCGTCGGTCAGCTCGTGGACGGTCCAGTCGATTGCTTCGCCCCAGAACCGGGCCATGGTTCTTGGGTCGGCGCAGTCGACAACCACGGCGGCTATCGGCCCGGTGTCCCGGTAGAGCTCTCGGGGCTCCAGGACGCTGAACACGTTGCCTTCCGGGTCGGCCATCACCGTCCACGGCGCGTCGCCCGGGCCCACATCGGCGGGCGTCGCCCCGAGCTCCTTCAGACGTGCGACCAACTCCGCCTGATGGGCGTCGGAGGTGGTGGCGAGCTCGATGTGCACGCGGTACTTCACCGTCTCCGGGTCCGGGACGCGGACGAGATCGATGCAGACGGCGGACGGGTCCGGCCAGTCGAAGCCCACGGGTTCCAGGTTGGTGACGCCGGGCCCTTCGCTGGAAAGACCCAGCCGAGCACCTCCGCCCAGAACCGGCCGAGCGCCGAGTCGTCCCGGGCCTTGAAGTTCACCTGAACAAGTTGCAGCGTCATGCCGCGTACTTTAGGTGATCCACAATCGGGCAGGCGTACGAATTCAGGCTCGCTGACCCTGACCCTGACCCGGGCCAGGTCGCGCCGCGCGTAGCGTCGACCACGGCAGGTCAGCGCCTGCGATGGGCGTGTGCGTGCGACGCGTGGATACGCGGGCCATCGAGGCGGCATGCCCGGCCGGACAGGACGAGCGCGAGCACCAGGAGCAGCAGGAGGCGCCGCCCGCGTCGAAGGCCGACGGTTGGCTCGGACGCTTCCGTGCCAGACCCGGCCAAGCCTTCCCAGCCGGTCCGGGGCTTGCCCAGGAGTTCCTGGGCAAGCCCTCGTTGTCGGTGGCGGCTGGGAGGCTGGACGGCATGGACAGCGACGATGAGCAGCTGCTGCGCGGCCGGGTCTACGGCCACGACGCGGACGACCCCCACCCCGGCCCACGCCCCGGCCGCGCCTACGCCGAACTGGTCGGCGGTCCGCTGGATGGCCTGTTGTTCGACATCACCGGCTGTACGCAGGACGGGATCGACACCCACATCCCACCCCGCTTGGGCTCGTGCGTGGTCTGACCACATGGACCTGTCGCGGGTCAGCGCAGGCGTACCACGGTGACGACCGTGTGCCGGGTGGTGCCCGCCACGACCTCCACCACGGCATCGCCCCCGGCGGGCGTGTGGGAGTCGTCGGCCTTCGTGAACGCGCGCCCAGTCTGGGGACCAGGCGCAGGGCGACGACGGAGGAGAGAGCCGTGGTCAGCCGCTGGGACAGCGCCACACGTCCGGAACGGGAGGCGCCCGTGCTCCGGCCGACGGTGTGCGGCGGTGGTGGCCCACCTTGGCTACGGCGATCACCATCGGGGCGTCGGCGTACCGTCCGGATCCAGGCCGTACGGCCAAAGCCTTTCGAGTACCCGCCTCGTGCCCAAGTCGCTCAGAACGTACGTCGCCGTGGTCGGCGGCCTGCCGGTAGGGGGCCACGGCACCCTACCGGTCCCCGGCCTGCGCCCGCATCGGCCGAGGGACAGCCATCCCTTCTCCCTGGCAAACCGCCGGTTGAAGACAATCATCAACAGCCGGACGGGACTTATGGAGCGCCCGGTGCCGCGAGAGTGGCACGCCGGGGTGCGGGAAGCGGCCCGGAGAAAGGGCTCGGTCGAAAGACGAGACCGCGCTCTGGCCGACTTCACCACAGGCGGTTCTCCCACGTCACCTCCACATCACCATGAACTGGCGTGGAAGGCCTCTGACCACACATGGAGTCATCGTCGAGAGCATCGTTGCGACTGCCGCCAAACCGGCCTGACAGTGCACGCCGAACTCGACACCAACCCGTACCCCACCGGCATCCAGATCAGTGACGACGAGATCGCCGCCCTGCCGATCACCCGGCACCGCTTCCACGGCGACTGGAACTGCACCCCCCAACCCCCAGCATCCGCTGGACGTGACGGCGATCAACAGCGCCCCAGGCCAGGCCCCGGCGAACAGACCGCCTTGCCTCAGGCGGGCGTTCGCTGCAGGACCCTGAACGGCAACTCAAAACCTCCTCAGCCGCCGGGTCGTAGATCCACCGGCGGCGTGGCCCGAGGCGCCATCGCCGTACGTACCGTTATCGGGCTCCGCGACCGGCTTTCCCACTGAGCGCTGAGGCGTAGCGGCTGCGGGTCGGCGCAGAGCGAGCGCCGCCAAGGCTGCGATCCCGGCGGCCGCCGCAGCCGCTGTCCAGCCGTGACGGAACCCGGTAAGTACAGCGTGGGCGGTGCGGGGTTCACCGAGGAGAGTGACTGTGACCGCGACGCCAGTACGGAACCTGTCTGGCGGGCCATCGTGGTGATGGCCGACCCGGTGGCGAAGCGGTGCGGCGGGAGAGCTGCGGCGGCCGCGCCAACCAGGGTCGGCAGGGCGAAGCCACTCCGATGCCGGTGATCAGCATGCCGGGGAGGAACGCGGTCGAGTACTGCGGATCCCTACCGAGTGCGAGAACCCACCAGACGAGACCTCCGGCGAACAGCAGGCAACCGAGTGCGGGCCGTCCGTCCCGCGCCAAATCGCTGCACGACCGGTCCCAGGGTCATGGCGAGCACGGTAACGACCAGCGGTCCCGGTGCGATCGCCAGGCCCGTCTGGATCGCCGAGTAGTTCCAGACCTGCTGGCACCACAGCACGGAGGTGAGCAGCATCGCGGCAAAGGCAACGGTGAAGAGCAGCGCCGCGACGGTGGCGGCGGTGAAGGCAGGGATGCGCAGCAGAGGCAGTTCGACGACCGGCGCGGCGTGGGCGCGCCGACCGCAGCCAGAAGGCCGCGCCGAGAACGACCACGGCGGCGAGTGCGCCGACGACACCGGGCGAACTCCAGCCCAGGCATCGGCCTTGACCAGACCGAGAGCCAGCGCGCCGATCCCGAGGGTGAGCAGGGCAGCCCCCACGAGGTCCGGCAGCGGTCCTTCGCGGTCCGGGCGGGGGTCGGGCAGCAGCCGCGCTCCGGCTACCAGACCGGCCAGGCCGACCGGCACATTGACGAGGAACACCCAGCGCCAGTCGGCCTCGACGAGCAGTCCACCGGCCACAGGCCCCAGACCGGCCGCTACACCGCCGATGGCCGCCCATCCCCGGATGGCCCGGGGCGGCGTTCGGGCGGGGTGTTGTCGAGCAGCAGCGCGAGCGATGTCGGCATGAGGGCGGCGGCTCCGGCGGCCTGCAGCGCCCGGGCGGCGATCAGCCAGCCGGCACCGGGGGCGACGGCGCAGAGTGCGGAGGCAGCGGTGAAGAGCGCGAGTCCGAGGAGGAAGCCGCGGCGGTGTCCGTACCGGTCGGCGAGCCGGCCGGCCACGACGAGCAGCGCGGCGAAGATGATCGCGTAGGCGTTGAGTACCCAGGACAGCGAGGCGAGCGAGGTACCGTCGAAGGAGCTGCTGAGGGCGGGACCGCCACATTTACGATGAACAGGTCCAGGTTCACTACGAAGACGCCGACCGAGACGATCCAGACGGTGGCCCGCCCGAAAGCTAGTGAGTTTGAATCTCCAACTATCACGAGCGGCAACGTAGCCTGGCGAGTTTGAAATGCCAACCCTGTCCGCATGGGCGGTCATGATGTGGTCGCATTGCGCGGTCGCCCCTGTTCCGACGCCCCTGTTCCGCCGCCGCTGGGCTCCACGTGGTGGGCGAGAAGTGGGCGCTGCTCGCGGTGCGCGAACTCTTCTGGGGCAACCACCGTTTCGAGGCGATCGTCCGCAACACCGGTGCGCCGCAGAGGGGTTCGGTGGGCCCGCGGACTCGTGCACCGCAACCCCCGTACCCTGCTGACCTTGGCAGATCGCCTTGAAGTGACATCCGTGAAACCGCGTAGTCCACGCGACCACGCGACCACGCGACCATGCGGATTCGGTGCCCTGCCTCGGTGACGGCCATGTGGGTCGGGTTCTGCCGAGGTGCGCGGTGCGGCCCGATACGGCGGTGCCCAATCAGGCCCTGACTCGCACATCTTTGCGGACTTTGGCGGTCAGATCGGCGGCGTCCTCCAGCGACATGGAGTTCCAAGAGACGGCGCCGAGCGAGACCGGGTCGTACGACGTGACATAGCTGAGCGTGCTGTGGTCACCCCAGATGCAGAACGCGTATGTCTTTGTCACCACGTCGATGGTCTCGGTCTGCTGGCATTTCATGATGCCGTTCTCGAAGTCGGATGGCTTGAACTCCTTCAGGCTGCCTACGAGTTTGCCGTGGCCGGAATCCTTCTCCGACTGCGCCTTCAGCTTGGCGTACATCGCGTCGACGGCCCTCTCCGGATCGTCGATGGTGCCGTAGAAGCCCGAGACCGTCACGGCGATCGTGGTGATGCCCGATTCCGTGGTGTAGACGGCAGTGACGTCCCTGGGGTCATGGACCCCCCACGACTCGAATTCCTTGATCTCATTCTCCGTCAGCGAGTCGCTCTGGGCGCTGACCCTCTTGTACCTCCCGTCGAGGATCGTCCGGGGCGCCGACAGTTTGTGCCCCCGTCATCGGCGATGTGCGAGTCGCCCGATCCACCGATGGTGAAGAACACACCCATACCGATGACGGCGAGCACCGCGATTGAGCCGATGAAGATGCCGGCCTTTCTCTTGCCGCCGCCGGCGCTGGGGTCTGCGGCGGAACCCCCTGCGGTGCCTCGGCCTGCTGGAGTTGCCCGCCGCATGGGGCCGGCTGGTTGTCGCTCATCTCTGGCTCTCCTCCCAGATGGTCGCAGAGAGGTTCGCCGGGCCCGCGGACTCGTGCACCGCAAACCCCCGGTACCTGGCTGACGCTGGCCTATCGCCCCTTGAAGCTGCATCCGTGGAACCACGTAGTGCGCCACTGGAGTGTCAGCCACATTCGCGGCCGGCGGGCCGTACGCCTTGCCTTGGCCCTGCCCCTGCGCTGGGCAACCGGACGTGCTTCACGGAGTGGCCGGAGCCGGATGAAACCAGCTGCGCTTCTGGCGGGCGACCGGACGGCAGGTGTTCCGGGACCGTGCGTGGGGGGGTGCCCCTGTCTTGGCCAAGGTGGATGGGTTCTGCTTCAGGGCGTCTGGAACGATGTGCCGCATGGATGTTGATGATCAGACGGTGGCAGTGGGCGGGGGCGGACGAGAGTGGACGGGCGTGGTGAGCCAGCGCCTCCGTTGCTGCGTTTGTGGTGGGCCGACTGATGGTTCCGAGGATTACGTGCTCGTCGAACTGACGGCACCGTTCGCCGACACTCGCCAATGGTTCGGTGCGCATGCGGAGCACCTGGACTCCGTCCTTGCGGAGGGGTTCTCGTGGAGGTTCACAAGATGTAGGGGTTTCGCTCGCAGACGGGTCTGGTTGCCTTCAGCCCGCTCCGGGTGCCTGGGGTTCGTGGAAGATTCCGTCGTGGGGCATGGCGAAGAGGACGTCGGCCCGGCGGCGGGCGGGGCACAGCAGGGCTTGGGTGTGGTGCTTGCCTTGGGTGATCTTCTTGTCGTACTGGGCCCGCGATGCCGGGTCGCTGAGGGCGGTGAACGCGGAGGGACGGAAGCGCTCTTGAGCTGCTTGTTTCCTCGCCTGGATGGCTGTTCGCCGTGGATCGACGAGCCTGAACTGCGGGTCGCGGGGTGAGGCCGGTGTGGGCGGCGAGGTGGTGGGTGGTGGGGAAGGTGGTGCCGTCGCCGACCTCGATGAGGATCCGTGCTCCGGTCCTGACGCCGATTCCCGGCATGGACGTCAGGACTTTGGAAAGAGGGTGGGCCTCCGGGAGTTCCTCGAGCACCCGCTCCGGGGACGGATGGATGTGGGTCAGCGGGCCATGGAGCAGGTTGGTGACCCTGGTGGCCTCGCCGGCCGGGTCGTCGTCGCGTCCGACGATCATCTCCAGCTTGGCGATCGTGTTCGCCCTTGCCGACGTCCAGGCCGAGGAAGACGTCGATGCCGCCGGTGTCGATCACGTGCAGGCCCCTGCGCTCAGGCTCGTCCGGCCTGCCACGGCAACGAGCTGCCACATCCATGTTACGGAGAGCTCTTCCGGCCGGGGTGAAGCCGGTGCTCAAGCCCCACATCAGCGGTCCGTCGATGCCTCCGGGCCCGGTGACACCACCCCCCGGATCATCAACAACACGGGAGGGGAAGTCATGCCGGACCCGAAGGCCGGAGGCCCCGTTGCGGAGCCACGAAGAAGGTAATGGGGGGTGTGCCGACGGCCTGTTGGCCGCGGCCGAGCACGGCGATGACGGTACGTTCTGGGCCGTTCCGGCCGACTTCGACTCCTCCCTCGCCATTACCCAGTTGGGCTACGCCCACAGTGTCGCCGTCTTCCTGCTCGAAGCAGGACTGGCCACGGCCGGGGGACTGCCTGGACGCGGCCCGCAGCGCGGGCGAGACCCTGGCGCCACCTTGTACTCAGAGGACCGGGAAGACCAGCGCGAAGAAGAGCCAGAGCAGCACTGCCCAGAACAGCGCCGCGACCATGGAGACAAGCAGGGAGCTGCGCCACTTCAGTACCAGGAACGGAAACATGGCCAAGGCGGCCCAGAAACCTCCTACGCCGATGGACATGTGGGCAGCCTCACTGAGTGTTCTTGCCCGGCCTGCCGCGAGAAGGCGCAGCAGCCGCTGCGAGACGAATCCGTACAGGCCGAACACCACGGGAAAGAAACAGCGGCGTGTAGGTGACCAGCTGAGACTCCGACAGTTCGTTGAACAGCACCAGGTAGATGAGGGCGGCCCCTGCCAGGCCGCCCAGCAGGAGTATGGCGTAAAGGACATTCAAAGCGGCCGGTTCCGGGCACCGGCGGGCACAGGGACAGCAGAGGCGTACGGCACCTCCGGCGGTGGCACGGGAACCACCCGGTGGCAGTGGGGGCAGCGCACGTCCTGACCCACCCGGTAGCTCGGCACCGCCAGCAAGTGTCCGCATGAGGCTTGGAACTCGAGCGGTTGTCCCATGTTCACGAGTGGTGTCTCCTCGGGATGTCCTGCATGACGCCGGTGGTCATGCAACGGCTCCGGTGCCACAGGGCAGGCTGCGCCGCACGCGAAGCACGATACTCAGTTGTCGCGGCGTCGAATTGCCGGAGCCGCAGCCCAGATGCCTCGTGGGCCGGCGCTCAGGCCACCTCGCGGCGTGCCGGTGGGCCGTTCAGGGAAAGCCGTTGTGGGTGTAGTACAGAATTTGGGCGATGCCCAGCAGCAGCGCGAACCAGATCCACGCGTTGCGCACTTCGTCTCCCGACGGTCACGGTCTGTGATCCGAGGGTGCCGCATCGGCGAGAGCGGGCCATCGGGGAAAACACGTAATCCGCTACGTATTTGGTCCGCGGGGCAGCGGGCATGACTGCGGCCGGGCCGGAGCCGCAGGGCCATGTCGACCGGCTGATCCCAGAGGCCGACCCGGACGGCGCGCAAGCCGTCGGCCGCGGCAAGGAGCGAGCCCTGGTCGCCCTGGCACCCTCCATTCATTTCCTCAGAGCGCCGGCCGTGCCAGGCAGACCCGGCTGGTGAGCCGGCTCAACCAACTCGGCCACCCGGTCACTCTTCAGCCGGTCGAGGTCGCCTGACTTGCGGCAACGGACAACGCGGGGATTTTGTTGGCGGCGCGCCACGTCGTCGGTCTGGTGCGCGAGAACGTCCAGTGGGAGCACAACGGCGAGCTGTTCTTCTCCGGGGAGTGGAGTCGTGCGTCAACGGCCGGTCCCTGGCGCTCGGAGCCTACTTCGGCATGGACGTCGCGCGGGTCGTCGAGCGACCCTTGGCCAGCAGATGGCCGACGGTGGGTGGAACTGCGAGGTGGAACTGCTAGGTGGAAAGCGAGCAGGACCCCACCCCACCCCGGCCAAACCGGCCAGCAAGTTCATGCTCAGCGGTCGTTTCGTTCCAACGAGCGGTGGTTCGGGGTTGGTTCGGACCGTCGGTCGAGGGCGGCGCGTGTCGCGAGGCTCGCCAGTGCTGAACGGGAAGGCAATTCGGTCTTGCGGTAGATGGCCGACAGGTGGCTCTCGACCGTGCGGCAGCTGATGTACAACTTCGTCGCGATGGCCTGGTTGCTCAGCCCTTGCGCGACGAGTTCGGTTATCTCCCTTTCCCGTTTGGTCAGTTGGTCGAGCTCTGTCGGTGTGCGCAGGGGTTCTTCCGTGCGTGTTGGTTTTTCGGTGAGTCGGTCCAGTTCCGTCGGCCTACGCGAGGCTTCCACGTCTTGTGGCCGCACGACCGCGGCCAGGTCGGACAGCAGACGTGCGCCGCCGTCGTCGGCGAGACGGCGGGCCCGCTCCCACATCGCGGCGGCGCGCGGGGCGTCGCCCGCGGCCTGTGCCTGGGAGTAGCCAGGAGCATGGAGTACGCCTCCCAGAGCGTCGCACCGGAGGGTGCGTACGCCTGCGCGGCGCGCTCGAAGAGGCGGGCGGCCGCGCGGGTGTCGCCCCGATGCTGGGCGAGCGCCGCTTCGGCGCGCAGTGCCGCCCCCAGCTGACCGCGCAGACCCATCCGTTCGGCCTCCGCGAGGGCCCGTGCAGCCCAGCGCGCCGCCTGATCGGTGTTGCCGACTGCGAGGGCGGTGTTGACGAGGGTTTCCAGCTGGCCGGGGCGGATCGAGGGCTGCAGGTCCAGCAGTTCGGGACCGCCCGCTGTCAGGATGGCGTTCTGTGCCCGGTGCGGGTCACCGCTCACGAGGGCCGTGTGGCCGAGCACGCATCTGGCCAGCGAGGCCCACCAGTGTCTGCTTCCGCCGGCCGCGGCCACGGCCTCCTGCGCCGTCCTCAGGGCTCCGGTGTCTCCCAGGGGGCTGTGCAGGAGGAGGATCAGCGCCTTGAAGCACAGCGTGAAGGCCAGGAGATCGCTGCTGCCTATGGCTCGTGCGACGGATTCCGCCTCCTCGGCCGACTCCAGGGCGGACGGCAGCCGACAGGTGGTGAGGTGTACGAAGGCCTTGGCGCTCAGCAGGTGGGGCAGGACGTGGACCTGGCCGCTGCGGCGGGCGATGTCCAGCCCGCGGTCGGCGTGGCGTTCAGCGTCGGCGTAGCGTTCGAGGAGGGCTTCCGCCCAGGCCAGCCACACCAGCGACTCGGACGCTTCCGTGAAGGTGGGATCGGTCAGACCGTCCACGAGCCCGGCGGCGGCATCGGTGAACCGGCGGGCCGCCGCGGCCTGTCCTTCGTAGGCCTCTCCCAGCGCCCCAGCGCCAGGGCCGCCATCTCTCCATGAGATCGCCGTGGGAGCGGGCCACAGCGAGCGTTCTCGCGATGTCGTCTCGTACGTCGGGGTAGGAGACGGTGTTCAGGGCGGCCATGCCCAGGGCGAGTCCCAGGGAGACCGCCTGGCGGGGCTCGGGACCGGGAGTGCGGACCAGTTCTCGCTGGAGCAGGGCGATCGCTTCCGGGAGTGTCCGAGGTGGCGTTCCATGGCGCACAGCGCTGTCGCATCCCCGCGCAGCGATGCGTCGTCCTGCCCGGGCCCGCTGATCAGCGTGTATAGCAGATCACGGCTCTCCCGCAGGCTGCCGCCCACACCGAGCGCTCTGGCGCGGGCCAGTGTCAGCTCGCCGCGCCGCCTGGAGTATGTGGGCGTGTCCGGCATGAGCCGGAGGACGACATCCAGCAGGTGGGCGGCCGTGGCGGGTGCCGTGTGGGCGAACCGGGCGGCCGCCTCGCTCAGTACGGCGGCCGACGCGGGGTCCCATTCCACCAGCGACCTCTCCACGTGGTGGGCGCGTTCGGCGGCGGAGGCGCCGGTCCGGGCCAGTTCGTCCGCGGCGGTGCGGTGGATCTCGGCGCGGCGGGGTGCGGGGGTGTGCTCGTAGACCAACGCCCGCAGCAGCGGGTGGCGCAGGGTCCAGCGGCCGTCGGATCCCATGCGCAGCAGATCGCGCCGCGCCAGCGCACCGACGCAGTCGTCGAGTTCTGCCGCCGTGGGGGTCCCGGTCGTCAGGCTCACCATGGCGGGCGTGGCATGGTCGCCGAGGACCGCCACCGCCTGGATGGTATGGCGCTGTGCCACGGTCAGCGAGGTCAGTTCCTCCAGGAGTAGGGAGGCGAGTCCGCTCGGCACCCCGGTCACGGTGTCGTTGTGGCCCCGGACGAGGG